>NZ_QNUF01000024.1 GCF_003385455.1 Chryseobacterium rhizosphaerae
GTAGGCAGTGGTAGTAATACTGATATCCCTGAAATTATAGTTGGACCTCCGAGAGGTGGGGGAGGAATGTATTTCCCTCCTTACGACGGTGGAGGTGGATGTACAGCCTGCCCACCAGATCAAGGATCACCTTCGGGAGAGTGTCCCAAATATGGAGGGTGTAGCAGCAATGGAGGAGGTGGTATTGTAAATACTCCGCCGGTTTCAACTAAAGATCCTTGTGAGAAGCTTAAAAGTCAGGCTCTAAACCCTAATTTTAAGGCTAAAATTAATACATTGGAGTCAAATTTAGATAAGAAAAAGGAAACCGGATATGTGGAAAAAACAAATGGAAGCTTCGAGTATAAAGATAATGCCTCTGCAACTGAAGATACCAATTCATTAACTTTAGGTGATCCAACTCCTGACATGAAAGGCTATATGCATACGCATCCTAATGACTTTGAAGATTCTGAAGGGAATATGAGAATTGGGTTTAAAATATTTTCTCCGGCAGATGTCATCTATTTTAACCAGATGATCAGTAATGCACAAGCTAATGGTACACCATTAGATGATATCTATGCTGTAATGGTTTCTGGAAAAGGAAATTATCAGATCCGTTTTACAGGAAATGCAAATCAAATCAAAACTACTTATACAAATACAAAAACAGAATATAGGGAAATGTATAAGAAATACTTCGAAAAATATAAAGATAGATCTGACGAAATGAATTTTCTTAAATTTATGGAGGAAAAAATGTATGTAAAAGGAGTAAATCTTGTAAAAATAGAGAAAGATGGAACAATTACAAAAAAAACATTAAATACAGATAAAAGCGGTGTAACGAATTCACCTTGTTCATAATAAAAAAATAAAAAAATGAAAAATAGAATAATTTACACTTTATTGATTTTGGGTATAGTTTCCTGCAAAGCACAAACAATTACACTGAAACAATTATCAGAATGCCAAAATGGTTTATACCCTTGTCCAAGCTATACCAATGCAAAAGATACAGATAATTTATTAGAGAAATTTGTAGGAATTTGGAAAGGTACATATACAGATGGCAGAACGTATGAATTTCGTTTTACTAAAAAAAGTGACGATGGAGAACCCAATGAACGTAAATGGGATATTTTAATTGGTAAAATGGTAGTCAAAACTAGTAATGGAAATGTTTTATATAATTCATTAAATAATAATGATCTAAATAGTATAGGAGGATTTTATTTTGATAAAGAACTAAAAAAATATCAAATGTCTTATACAGCTAATGCGGATTGTAATGATGGAGGGTATGTTTATCTGTCCTTTCCGGATTCTAATAATTTAAACCAAATGAAGCTGGTTTTCATGCAGGATATGGATATTATTGCAAGTTGTCCTAATGGATATAAAACAGTAATACCCGATGCAAAAGCCATAATGCTTACAAAACAATAATCTAAAGCCTCTGATGGAAGAGGCTTTAATTTAAATATGAAAAATAAAATAGTTTATACTTTATTGATTTTGGGTATTGTTTCCTGTAGAGCTCAGACAATCTCTTTAGATCAATTATCGCAGTGTGAAAATAAACCTGATTGCCCTGATTATGTTTATCTTAAAGATACAAATAACAGGCTTAATAAATTTGTAGGAATATGGAAAGGAGCCTATACTGATGGTAGAACATACGAATTTCATTTTATAAAAAAGGAAAATGATGGAGGCTGGTTCAATGAAAAATTTTGGGACAGAATTATTGGAAGGTTTATAGCGAAGGATAATGTTGGAAATATTATATATAGCTCTATGAATAATAACGACTTGAATTCTATGAGTGGTTATTATTTTGATAAAAATTTAATAAAGTATCAAATGTACTATTCTGGAAATGCAGAGTGCAATGATAAAGGCTATGTTTATCTATCATTCCCTGATCCCAGTAACCTAAACCAAATGAAGCTGGTTTTCATGCAGGATATGGATATTATTGCAAGTTGTCCTAATGGATATAAAACAGTAATACCCGATGCAAAAGGCATCATCCTTATCAAGCAGTAATGGATAATAAAGATTATTGTTTATTATAACTAGAGCTATCTAAAATTTTGGATAGTTCTTTTGTTTTTATAGTTAATCATTATGATAGGGCTTTCCCTGCAGGATTTGATCAGCTCTGTAAAGCTGTTCAACAATAAATAACCGGATCATCTGGTGGGTAAATGTCATTTTAGATAATGACATTTTTTCATTGGCCCTGCTGTACATTTCTTCTGAAAAACCATATGCACCACCAATCAGGATATGTACTTTTTTTACAGAAGAGTTCATCCAATTGTCAATTTTCTGAGAAAATTCACGGCTGGTAAACTGTTTTCCTTTTTCATCCAGGATGACAACAAGATCGTTTTTGTCAATATGATTGAAGAATAGCTTAGCCTCTTCTTTTTTTAGAAGATCTGCAGATAAGTTTTTTGCATTTTTGACATCCGGGATTTCTGTAATTTCAAAATTCCAGTGCTTGGGCAGGCGATTGAGATAGTAATTGATCAGGGAAGTAATTTCTTTATCGTCCGTCTTGCCGATACAAAGTAAACTGATTCGCATTATAAGAAGTTTGAGGCCGCAAAGATAAGCCTTTTTAATTTATCAGGACCGATCCATATTTAGACTGTAAGCCCATATGAGCCATCCAACCAATCTTATATTTCCTTTCTCACATCTCAACATCTCCAGTCTCCGATCTCAACATCTCATGTCTCTACTCTCATAGCTCTCTGTCTCCAATCTTATTCCGCATTAATCCATAACACGGCTTTTATATCTGTTCCTGTAATCTGCAGGGGTTAATCCTGTAACTTTTTTAAACAAGGTCCTGAATGTTTTCAAATCATTATATCCGATACTGTAGGTGACATCAGCAATATTGCCTTCACCGGATTCCAATGCTTTTTTTGCTGCTTCTACTTTTATCCGTTGAATGTATTCTATGGGGTTCAATGTAGTAGCGGTCTTAAATCGTCGGATAAAGTTCCGTTTGCTCATATTCACCTGGCGGGCAATGTGCTCAACAGAAATGTCTGTTTTGAATTTTTTTTCGATATAGGTTTGCGCCTGGTGGATTTCATGGTCATTATGAAGACGTTGCCCTGAAAAAACGGTAAAAATGCTTTGAGATGTCCGTCCGTAGTCCAAAGCATAATACTTACTGAGTTCGATGGAAATTTCTTTGCTGCAGTTTTTTTCGATGAAATATAACAGGGCATTTAATGAAGAGAAGCCTCCGCCGCCGGTAATGATTGCTTTGGAGTGAGTAACTACATGATCGGGTTTAAAATCTATCTGTGGATATCTCTTTTGTAAATCTTCCATAGCTCCCCAATGTGAAGTAGCCGGCATCCCGTCGAGCAAACCGCACTCTGCCAAAAAATAAGCACCGGTACATAAGCTGATAATTTCGGCTTTTTCCTGATATTTTTCCTTTATCCAGTCAATCAATGCATGATTTTCTTTAAGTAATACATCTATTAGCAGAAGGTCCATACTTGTTGGAGGAATAATGATAACATCAGTATCAAATTTATCCGATATTGTTTTTGTACACTGAAATTGTATGGGAAGATTAGATTGTACCGTTTTCTGATGAACTCCAATTAGCTCTATACAAAAAGGAATAGGCATACCTCTTTTTACCGCAGCTTCATTCGCACTGGACAATAATGCTGCAGTGGTGGATACAGCAGTAGACATGATATGATCATACACTATAATTGAAATATGTTTCATGATATGGAGGCTAGGGATCTTAAAAATAAGCAAATTTTGGCACAAAATACACTACAGAATGTCATTTTAACGTAGGGACAGTCTGTAACAGCTGGCGTAATTTTACAAAAAGATTGGTTATGAAAACTATATTTAACAAAGCAGAAAGGGAAGAGCTGATTGAAAGGATCAATACACTGAATTCCCATAATATGGCCCAATGGGGTAAAATGAACCTGTATCAGATGATGAAACATTGTACCCGATGGAATGATTGGGTATTGGGAAACGGAGGGCATTCTTACAGGCAGGAGTTTCTGGGGAAGCTGTTTGGAAAAATGGTTTTAAAAGGTATGGTAAAAGATGATAAGCCGATGAAAAAGAATGCTCCAGCCGGTATCTTTACGATCAAAGAACAAAATGGAGATATACAGGATGAGAAAAAGATATGGCTTGCGCAGATGGCTGCTTATGAAAATTTTTCAAATCCGGAATTTATCCATGATTTTTTTGGCAAAATGAAAACAGAGGATATCGGTATTTTTGTGTACAAACATATGGATCATCATTTAAGACAGTTTAATGCCTGATGTTAAAACGTTATTTGAATTATTTTAAAACCTTTTTGTTTGCTTTAAAAAGTATTGCATCAATAACGACGAATATTTCAGGATTTTTATAATTCTTGTCTATCAACCTCAGTTCTATACAATTCAGCTTTGGAAGCAGGAGGCAGAAAATGTTTATATTTGTAATGAGAGATGAATAAAATTTACGGAAATGCTTATTAAAATGGGTGTTTTCAGATTTTTATTGCTCTCCTAATTGCCAAATTATAACATAGATGAGTATAAAGGTTCCCAGATTTATCCTGAAAGTTCAAGAGTTTTTTGATGACATTCATATTCCCGTTTTGGGAATATCGCTATGGCAGATGTTTCAAATTTATATCTCAGGGATTTTTAAAGGAAAAATAGGAAGAAAAGCAGCTGCTATTTCCTGGAGCTTTACCATCAGTTTATTTCCGTTTCTTCTGTTTTTACTTTCCGTTTTGCCTTATATGCCCCATTATGATAAGCTTCAGTTTTATATTTTCGAAGTGTTGATGCATAATGTTTTCCCTTCCAATATGGAGGGAGATGTCAGAGGATATATAGAAACCAATATTATTCCCAATATGAAAGGGATCAGTAATCTGACCATTGTGCTGGCATTAGTTTTTGCTACCAACGGTACATTTTCCCTTATCAATGGATTTAATGAAAATGCAGATGAAAAGCTCAGTGATGTCAAAGAATTTATTCTTTCATTTTTTATCACCATTGGCTTTATTACCATTGTATTTTTAGCCCTGTTCGGGGTTTACTATGTAGAGGTTGTCATGAAACTTTTTACACCGGCCTATGATGTTACATGGCTGGTAGATAACCTTTCCCGTATTATTGGATTTGTGTCTTTTCCGCTGTTTTACTTTATTCTTCTGACTTTATTTTACTGGCTGGGAACCGTGAAAATTACCCGTTTCAGACAGGCAGTGCCGGGAGCAGTCCTTACGACCATATTATTTGTTCTTACGACGTATATTTTCGCTATTTATGTTAAAGATATAGCCCGTTATAATGTGCTTTACGGTTCCATAGGGAGTATGATCCTGCTGATGGTTTGGGTGAATGTGAATGTCTATCTTCTTCTCTTTGGAAACGAACTGAATATGGCTATCAGAAAGCTTAGAATAGAGAAATTATTGTCTGATGAAATTCAAAAAGAGGCCGCTCATTACCACACTCAGATCACAGAACCGGATTTTGAGAATAATAAGGAACATCAATGGAAGCTGGAAAACCGGAAGAAAGATTAATTTTCTTCCAGCTCCGGACGTTCTTTAGAACTCATACTTAATATGGTATATCCTAGCACAGCAGCTAAGAATGAGGCAATCAGAATAGCAAATTTAGCTTCATTCTGGATCGGAATTTCGTTTTTAAAGGACAGTAATGCTATAAAAATAGACATGGTAAATCCGATTCCGGCCAGTAAACCTACACCGATCATTTGAACCCAGTTACTGTTTTGGGGTAAGGAACTCAATTTCATTTTGATCGCAATAAAGGAAAATAAATTAATTCCAATCAGCTTTCCTAATATAAGCCCACAGATAATTCCCAGTCCCAACGTACTTGTAATACCTGCAACCATTTCGCTGGAGAAAGTAATATTGGTGTTGGTTAATGCAAAAATAGGCATGATCAGAAAACTTACAGGAATGTGAAGCTTATGTTCAAGCTTTTCCAAAGGCGAAATATCTACATGAGAAGCATTCGTTGGAATTGAAAATGCAAGTAAAACCCCGGCGATTGTTGCATGGATACCTGAATGATGAAGGAAATACCACAAAAATAGTCCCGGAATAATATAAAATATAATACGGGTAACCTTTAAAAAATTTAATAGGAAAAGAAGAGCAGCCACTCCCAGTGATAACAGGAGATAGCTCCAATGGATCTGCTCCGTATAGAAGATAGCAATAACCAAGATCGCTCCCAGATCATCTACAATTGCTAAGGCAGCAAGAAATATCTTGATTGAATTGGGAATTCTCTTTCCCAGCATTGAAATAATAGCCAGTGAGAAAGCAATATCTGTAGCCATAGGGATTCCCCAGCCACTGCCATATTCCGTTCCGGAATTGAATATACTGTAGATAACTGCAGGAACCAGCATTCCGCCTACTGCAGCAAAAATAGGCAGCGAAGCATTCTTAAAAGAAGATAGCTCGCCTTCTACAAGCTCTCTTTTTATTTCAAGACCTACCAAAAGAAAAAATACAGCCATCAGACCGTCATTGATCCAGATGCTGACAGGATATTCCAATCCAAATAGGTGAGTCCCTACTTCCTTGTCTAAAAAGTGCTGAAATGCTTCAGCAGCTGATGAATTGGCAATCAGCAATGAAATAAGCACACAGAAGATAAGAATGATTCCTGAAGCCTGACTGTTGTTGAAAAATTTTTTAAAATAAAGAGATAAATTCATATTTATGATTGTAGACGTCTTACAATGGAAACGCCGTTAATACTTTTAAGTTTTTTGAAAGTTTCCTCCAGTTGACCCTTATTTTTTACTTCAAGGTTGATGTTTCCTGTGAAAACTCCATTGTTCGATTCAATAGACATACTTTTCATATCCATTCCCATACTTCCACTGATGACGGCCGTGATGTCATTAATCATTCCCATTCTGTCCAGTCCTTCAATTTCGATTTTCACTCTGTCTTTGAAGCTTTCTGCATTTACCCATTTGGCAGGGATGACGCGATAATCGTATTGCGCTCTAAGGTTGATGGCATTCGGACAGTTGTCACTGTGTACTTTGATCCCATCAGAAATGGTAATAAATCCGAAAATTTTGTCACCGGGAATTACGGTACAGCATTTTGCATAGCTGTAGTTCAGTTTTTCTTCATCCTTACCAAAAACAATCATGTCCAGGTTTTCCTCTTTCGGCTCTTCGAAATGTTGATTTTTTGTAGGAGATTTTCTGAATCTTGAAAGCAGGTTGTTGAATACGTTTTTACTTTCAATGTATTTTCTTAAGCTGCTTACATCCAGTTCGTTACTTTGGAATTTAAGGAAGAGCTCTTGTGATGATTTTAAATTAAAGAATTTTTGAAGTTTATTAATCTCCTCGTCATTAAAGTTGATCTTTGCATGACGCAGTTTTCTTTGTAAAATTTCTTTTCCATCTTCTACCAGCTGATTTTTCTGCGAATTCAGATAACTTTTGATCTTGGATTTGGCCTTGGAAGTCACTACAAATTCCAGCCAGTCAGATTTTGGTTTCTGATTTTGAGAAGATAGAATGTCGACCTGATCACCGTTTTGAAGCGTGTAGGAAATAGGAACCAGTTTCCCATTGATCTTCGCTCCTAAGCACTTCATTCCCAAATCCGAGTGAACGGAAAAAGCAAAATCCAGAGCAGTGGCATTGGTTGGCAGAATCTTGATTTCTCCTTTAGGTGTAAATACAAATACCTCTTTAGAATATAAATTAAGTTTAATATTATCCAAAAGCTCGGAGGTAGAAAGGTTCTGTTGCTGTTCAAGCACATCACGGATCTCCGTTACCCATTTTTCAAAATTCCTGTCATCGGAGCTTTGTTTATAGCCCTCTTTGTATTTGTAGTGGGCAGCAACTCCTTTTTCAGCAATTTCATCCATTCTTTCGGAACGGATCTGTACTTCGATCCATTTTTTATCAGGCCCCAGAACAGTCAAATGTAAACTTTCGTAGCCTGTTGAACGCGGTTGTGTGATCCAGTCCCGCATTCTGGAAGGATTACTGTGGTATACGTCGGTAACGATAGAATAAATCTTCCAGGCCAGGAATTTTTCGTTTTTAGCATCAGATTTATAAATAATTCTGATCGCATAGTTATCAAAAACCTCTTCAAAAGAAACACCCTGTTTCAGCATTTTCCTGTAAATAGAGGAAATAGCTTTTGCTCGGCCTTTGATGGTGAAGTTCAGTCCTTCTTCTTTCAGTCTCTCTGAAACCTCGGTTTTGAATTCCTCAATATATCTTTCACGGTTTTCTTTAGCCAATTCCAACTTTTCCGTGATTTCATTATATACCTCAGGATTGTTGTACTTTAATGAAAGATCTTCCAGCTCAGATTTAATATTATACAAACCTAAACGGTGAGCCATGGGTGCATAAATATAAACTGTTTCTGAAGCGATCTTTTTTTGCTTATCCGGAGCCATACTCTCCAAAGTCCGCATATTGTGAAGACGGTCCGCAATTTTGATAAGAATTACCCTGAAATCTTCAGACAGTGTCAGTAAAAGTTTTCTGTAATTTTCAGACTGTACGGAGATATTCTGGTGGTTCATGATGGATATTTTGGTCAATCCATTCACGATGCTTGCGATTTTCTCTCCAAAGATTTTCTTCAGATCTTCATAGGTATAGTCGGAATCTTCAATAACGTCGTGAAGAAGAGCACAGGCAATGGAAGTTGCTCCCAGCCCAATTTCAGTCGCTACAATTTTAGCAACAGCAATAGGATGGTAGATATAGGGCTCTCCGGATTTTCTCCTTTGATCCTTATGGGCGTCCAAAGCAATATCGAAGGCTTTTCGGATGAGTTTGTTGTTTTCCTCATCCAAAGTCCTGTAGGTGTTAGAAATCAGATCTTTATATCTCGCAAGGATTTCTTTATTCTCTTGTTCTAAGTCGTAACTCATTTGTGTAAATACCTATATTTAGACGAAAATACGAAAAATTTTACGTTTTTCAAACATAAAAAATCCGTAGAATATTTCTACGGATTCCCGGTTACTAGGTTTTTATATTGATTAGAACTTTACTTCAGAATTCATACCGTCACTTGACGTTTTGATCTTAATGTCAGGACTGTTATGGATTTCAGCCCTGTTTCTTGCATCGATATATTTTTTAATAGTGTCGTAATTGGCCTGATCGATGCTCATATTTTCAAACAAATACGTCTTTAAGACAATATGCTGGTTGAAAATGTTCCGGGCACTCTCTGCCTGGCTGCTGTCCTTCACCGCCACACTCGCCAGATATTGTGTGTGATTATCTTCGCTATTAAGGTATATGATGTAATCTGAATTTCCGAATCCTGAGTTTTCCAGATCATTTTCAAGCTTTTTGTAATCGCTGTTGTGCTCAAATAGCCCAGCTAATATATTTGACATAATTAATGGGTTTTAAAGTTGTTATTAAAGTTAGTAATAATTTTCCGATTTATTTAAATAAAAAACAATAAAATTTATCTATTAATGTTCTATCTATAATACAATGTTAAAATTTTTAAGAATGTCTATTGAACGCATGTTTAATATTGTGATTAAAGTAAATCATAATATTTCTCATACAACATCTGTAGGTTCCTCTGATACCAAGGGATTGAAAATCATTGCCGTGATGTAAGTCTAATTTATCTCTCGCTGATTTATGAGGTTTTCCATGTATTTGTATACTGTGTTTAACTTTCAGAAAAACTGAAAATCAATGC
Organism: Chryseobacterium rhizosphaerae; assembly: GCF_003385455.1. GTDB lineage: Bacteria > Bacteroidota > Bacteroidia > Flavobacteriales > Weeksellaceae > Chryseobacterium > Chryseobacterium rhizosphaerae. Next base: position 9,782 of record NZ_QNUF01000024.1, read on the forward strand.
TGCTTGATGACAGGTAATATAAAAAGAGACCGCTTCAATGGTTGAAACGGCCTCTGTATTTACATGCTGGAAGTAATTAAATTCTTTCATTCTTAATTTCCTCTACAATCTCCGGGTTCAGTAAAGTACTGATGTCTCCGAAGTTGCTAAAGTCGCCTTCCGCAATTTTTCTCAATATTCTACGCATGATTTTTCCGGAACGGGTTTTAGGAAGTCCTGAAACGAATTGGATCTTATCAAGCTTGGCAATAGGTCCGATCTGATCAGAAATCAACTGGTTAATTTCTTTCTTAAGATTTTCCTTATCACGCCCCTCTCCGGACTCCTTAAGCATAACATACCCGTATAAAGCGTTTCCTTTAATATCATGTGGATATCCTACGATTGCTGATTCTGCAACAGCTGGATGTTGGTTGATACTGTCTTCAATAGGAGCTGTTCCTAGATTATGTCCCGAAACAATGATCACATCATCCACACGGCCTGTAATTCTGTAATAACCCACCTCGTCTCTTAAAGCTCCATCTCCTGTAAAATATTTTCCAGGGAAAGCTGTAAAATATGTTTCTTTATACCTTTGATGATCTCCCCAGATTGTTCTTGCAATTCCTGGCCATGGGAAGCGGATGCAGAGATTTCCTGTCACCTGGTTTCCTGTAATTTCGTTGCGCTTGTCATCCATTAAAACCGGCTGTATTCCAGGTAAAGGAAGTGTAGCATAGGTTGGTTTTGTAGGAGTTACAAATGGAAGAGGTGAAATCATAATCCCTCCCGTTTCGGTTTGCCACCACGTATCCACAATCGGACATTTTTTCTTTCCAACATGATCATTGAACCAGTGCCATGCTTCATCATTAATAGGTTCACCTACAGAGCCTATTACTTTTAAAGAGCTTAAATCATGCTTGTCTACCCACTCTGCGCTTTCTTTAGCTAAAGAACGGATCGCGGTAGGAGCGGTATAGAACTGCGTGATCTTATGTTTTTCAATCACTTCCCAGAAACGGTCCGGTTCAGGGTAGGTAGGAACTCCTTCAAAGATAACGGTAGTAGCACCGTTTAATAACGGTCCGTAAAGAATGTAAGAATGCCCCGTGATCCATCCGATGTCTGCTGTACACCAGTAAATATCATTTTCTTTATAGTTGAATACATTTTTGAAAGTATAAGCGGTATACACCATATAACCGGCGCAGGTATGAAGCATTCCTTTCGGTTTTCCGGTAGATCCGGAAGTATAAAGGATGAAAAGAGGATCTTCGGAATCCATAATGACCGTAACGAAATCAGGAGATGCTTTTTCATACAGATCAGCCAGCCAATGGTCTCTGCCGTCCTTCATTTTAATCTCATTATGAGTTCTTTTTACCACCAGTACATTTTCTACAGTCGGGGTTTTTTCCAGGGCCTCATCTACAATGCTTTTTAAATCCAAAACTTTATTCCCTCTATAACTTCCATCTGAAGTAATAACCATTTTAGCTTCACAGTCATTCACCCTTGAGGCTACTGCAGCAGCTGAGAACCCTGCAAAAATAACAGAGTGAACAGCTCCTAATTTAGCACAAGCCAGCATCGTAACTGCTAATTCAGGAATCATCGGGAGATAAATACATACTCTGTCTCCTTTTTCAATGCCCATATCCCGTAAAACATTGGCTGTTTTGTTGACGCGGGTGTAGAGTTCGTTATAAGATATATGCTGAGCTTCTTCTTTAGGGTCATTGGGTTCCCAGATAATAGCTGTTTTGTCTCCTCTTATGGCAAGGTGCCTGTCGATACAGTTTTTCGTAATATTGAGTTTGGCATTTTTGAACCATGTGATTTTTGCTTCATTCATATCATACTTAACCACCTTGCTCCATCGCTGATACCACACGAAGTTTTGATCCGCTACTTTATCCCAGAATTTCTTAGGATTTTTGATAGACTTTTTATAATCTTCAAAATATTGTGGTAAATCTTCTATTAAGTAATTTCTCATATCCCTTTCGTTTTTTTGAAATTTTATTATACTTTAAATTTATGTTTAAATTCTCGTTTAAGCCTTATAAACCTCGATTTTTTCCTGGATTTCTTCAATGATTTTCTCATCATCAATGGTCGATGGAATCTGAAAATCTTTCCCATCAAGCAATGTTCTGATCAGCTTTCTTAAAATCTTTCCGGATCGTGTTTTGGGTAAGCGCTTGACAACCATAGCGTTTTTTAAAAAGGCTACCGCACCAATTTTTTCACGAACCATTTTGATGATCTCTTTTTCTATTTCCTCTTCTGAAACTCGTGTTCCGTTTTTTAAAACCACTGTTGCAAAAGGAATCTGACCCTTTAAGTCATCATCAATACCCACAACAGCACATTCTGCGACATCAGGATGGGATGAGACAATTTCTTCCATTTCCGAGGTGGAAAGCCTGTGTCCGGCAACATTGATTACATCATCCACTCTTCCGGTAATAAAAATGTAACCATCTTCATCCTGGATAGCGCCGTCTCCCGAAAAATAATAACCGTTGTATTGGGATAGATAGCTGTCCTCAAAGCGTTCATAGTCTTTCCATATTCCAAGTAATGCACCCGGAGGAAGGGGGAGTTTGATCACAAGGTAGCCTTCGTGATGAGGGTCGAGTTCTAATCCGTTTTCATCAAAAATTTTAATATCATATCCAGGAATAGGTTTTCCTGCAGAAGCTCTTTTGATGGTATACTGATCTGAAGTCAGTAATCCCAGCATGGGCCATCCTGATTCTGTTTGCCACCAATGATCAATAGCCGGAACTCCGATATGCTCTGCAAACCAGTCCAGTGTTGCTACATCACAGCGCTCGCCTGCTAAAAACTGTTTTTTAAAATGGGAAAGATCATATTTTTTGACCAATTCTCCATTGGGGTCTTCTTTCTTGATGGCCCTGATAGCGGTAGGAGCCGTAAACATAACGGAAACCTTATATTCTGAAATAATTCTCCAGAAAGTTCCCGCATCAGGAGTCATGATAGGCTTTCCTTCAAAAATAACGGTCGTATTTCTATTGATCAACGGTCCATACACAGAAAAACTATGCCCAACGGCCCATCCGAAATCAGAAGCTGCCCAGTAGGTTTCTCCCGGTTCAACTCCATACACATATTTCATAGAGAATTGTAGGGCTGTAGCATAGCCCCCGGTATCACGGACGATCCCTTTAGGTTTTCCCGTAGTTCCGGATGTATAAAGAAGGTAAAGAGGGTGGGTAGATTCCACTGAAATACAATCAGCCGGTGCTGACTTCTGTACCAGCTCTTCATAATCAATGAGTCCGTCAAACATTTCATGCTGGTTATCTACCAATTTTCTGTTGTAAACGACAATATGGTCCACTTTATCCTGGGCCAGTTCAATTGCTTTTTCTACCAAAGGAAGATAGGGGATTCTTTTAGCGATTTCTATACCTGCTGTAGCGGTGATTAATACTTTCGGTTTGCAGTCGTCAATTCTCACCACCAATTCATGAGGGGCAAAACCGCCAAAAACCACATTATGAATAACTCCAATTCTTGCGCATGCCAGCATGGCAAAAAGGGTTTGCGGTATCATGGGCATATAGATGACTGCGGTGTCTCCTTTTTTTAATCCTAAAGAAGATAATCCTCCCGCAAATTTTGAAATTTCTTCCTTGGCCTGATTGAAAGTATAGGTTTTCTTCGCACCGGTTACGGGTGAATCATAAACAAGGGCATTCTGATCCCCAAAACCATCTTCAATATGCCTGTCAATACATAAATGACACATATTAAGTTTTCCGTCAGAAAACCATTGAGGGTAACCGTTACCATCTTTGGAAAGGATCTTTTGTGGGAACTCAAACCATTGTATTTCTGCGGCCTGGTCTTTCCAGAAGCCTTCTTTATCTTCTATACTTTGTTTAAATAACGTATCTGTCTTCATAACAATAGTCGTGTGTTTGGTTTAATACCCTTGTCAAGGTTTTAAACCTTGACAAGGGTAAGTAGTCGTTTTAGTGTGATCTAAAGGCGAAACAGTCCCTTCTTTTCATCTCATGTCTCATATCTCATATCTCGTGTCTCTTATCTCTTATCTCTTATCTGAAATCCGGCATCTCCCCTCTATCCAAACATTTCCTCAATCTGCTGCATCAGTTTCTTAATCGAGTAAGGTTTTGTTACATAGGCGTCAGCTCCCATTTCAAGACCTTTTTCAATGTCTCTCGGGTTATTTTTGGCGCTGAGAAAGATGACTTTTGTGTCTTTCATTTTGTCATCCTGTTTGATGAGATCCAGCGTGCTGTATCCATCAAGATTAGGCATCATGATATCGAGGAGGATTACATCGGGAACCATTGTTTTTAAGAATTCCAGAACTTCTGTTCCGTCGCGTGCAATATAGACGTCATATCCGTTTTTCTTAAAGCTGTATTCCAGCGACATTAATATTTTGTGTTCGTCGTCTGCAATGATTATCTTTCTCATAGGTGCTTTTTAAGAATGTTCAACTTCATTTTTAATCTCTTTTATTATTTTCTCAGGAATACTGATGGTGAAAGTGACGCCAAGTCCGCTGTTTTCAGCTTTGATACTTCCACCGTGAGCCTGTACGATTTTTTTAGAAATCGCGAGCCCGAGTCCGCTTCCTGTAGGTTTTAAAATATTCTGGTTTTTGGATTGGTAAAACTTGTCAAAGATCATTTCCAGGTCTTCCTCAGGAATATGTTTTCCCGTGTTGAAAATAGAAATGATTAGCTGGCTTTCCTTTTCAAAAAGTTTGGTTTGTATAGTACCTTGTTCATCGGTGAATTTCAATGCATTTCCCCAAATATTCTGAAAAAGCTGGATCATCCTTGCTTCATCGTATTCAAATATAAACTGATTCAGAAGATTCACTTCACTTAAATGAATGTTTTTCTGCTGGATCAGGTGGAGGAGTGGGTTCAATGCTTTTTTATAAGTTTCAATGATGTTGTTTTTCTGAATACTTAGTAGGATTTCTCCATGTTGAAGCTTGTCAAGGTAAAGAATATCGTTGATGATTTCACTTAACCTGTCAGATTCTGTGATGATATTATTTAAAAACTCCTGCTTGATATCAAAAGGGATATCGTCGTCATCCGCTAAAATTTCTCCGGCGGAACGGATAGCTGTAATCGGGGTTCTCAGTTCGTGGGCAACAGAATCCAGAAAATCATCTTTCTGACGGTCTTTGACAATCAGGTTTTCGTTGGCGGTACGCAGATCATCAGAAAGTTTTTGGAGTTCTTCAGACTGCTCTGTCAATTTTTTATTTAAGCTGATGTTTTCCTGGGATTCCTCCAGGATATTCAATACCTCTTTTAGAGATATTTTATCTTCTTTGGTTACACCTTCAATCAAAATTTTTGCTGACGCAGTGCCTATTCTTCCTGCTAAAAGGTTTTCCGAGAATTTAATAAACCTTGAGTCTGCCGTTTCTGTATTAGAATCGATATTATATTTTAAGTTGAAAATTCTTAGAGCCTGCTCCGTTTTACTTTTACCTAGAAACCTTTCGAGGATATTCTGGATATCGGAAATATAAGCTGTACCTCGCCATATAAAAGCGTTTTCGTGATTTTGAATATATTTGTCGATATCTACATACAGTTCCGCAAAGTTTCTTTCTCTGTAATTTCCTTTGGTACTCACGGAAATGATGGTAAATAAACCGGTATTCACCAAAATTGACCAGAAAAATATCTGTGGAATTCTCCCCAAATAAGGGATGGTGAAAAAGCCGAAAGCATCATACATTTCTCTCAACACTCCTTTGAACTCCTGGTTGTAAGAAAAATAATATTGAGGAATAATCAATCCGAAATAACAGATTGCCAATCCAGCGATAAGCCCGATGACAGCCCCTTTATAACTTCCTCTCCTCCAGAATAGAGCACCAAAAAATGAAGGAGCTAATTGTCCGATGACAACAAATGAAATCAAACCTACAGAATCAAGAGAGGTCTTCAGTATAAAATATTTATAGAAGGCAAAAGCCATAATAATCAGTGCGAAAATGCTGAATTTTCTGATGTTGGTAATATTTCTTGTGTTCTGTTCTTCACTTTCGGATTTGAACTTTCCAAGCAAGCCATAAGGAATGATCAGGTTATTGGATAACATGATGGATAAAGTAATGGCTGAGATAATGATCATTGAAATGCACGAGCTTAACCCGCCAAGGAAAACCAAGACTGTAATCAGCGTGTTGTCAAAATGTTGTGGAATTAAAATAGAGTAGAACTCCGGATTTACTTTCTGTCCATCGAAAATCAATCTTCCGCCCCAGGCGATAGGAAAGATGAATACAGTGAAAATCAACAGGTAAAGAGGGAAGAACCAAATAGCTGTTTTAATATGTTTCTCCTGTCTGTTCTCCACAATAGCGGTATGGAATTGTCTGGGCAAAATACAGATGGCTGTAGCGGAAATCATACACAGGAGCATCCAGTTCATAGCGCCCTCAGTTCCGTTGAATGTATTTTTTTCTTTAAAATCTTTAAACTGGCTTGCCTTCTGATAAATATCTGAAAAACCATCAAATACATAATAAATGACAAAAAAGCCAAGAATGATAATGAAGAATAATTTTAAAAAACTTTCCAGGGCAATGGCTGAAATAATTCCCAGTCGCTTTTCCGAAGCGTCTACATATCGCGTTCCATAATAAGAGGAAAATAAAGCAATTAAAACGACCACAAAAGTAGCATTGTCAGTAAGGATATCTTTTGACATCGGTGTTTCGGTAACCAGATGAAAGGTCTCGGAAATCGCTTTAATCTGCAATCCAATATAAGGGACGATAGCAAAAAGACATACTATGGTAATAATAGCACTGAAGCTTCTGCTGTTTCCGTATCGCAATGAAATGAAATCTGCAAGACTACTGATTTTATTGACTCTTGAAATCCTTACAATCCGTGTATTGATATAAATCCATGCAGGAATAATCATGATGGGACCGATGTAGATCGGTAAATAGTTTAATCCGCTTGTAGCTGCTACACCAATACTTCCATAGTAAGTCCATGCCGTACAGTATACGGCAAGAGACAAAGCATAAATGTAAGGATTGTTGATCCAGACCTTGCTTTTCTTCTTCTCTGCCAGATAGGCAACTAAGAACAAAAGGGCCAGATAAAACAAGACTACAGAAAATAAAGCGAAACTACTCATCATATTTTTTTACGATTACAAAAGATATCACGATGGAAATCATCCAGACCGCAAACAGGTAGACCAGAATCATAGGATAGCCCAAAACACTTTTCTCACTGTTGAAAATCAATGAAATGGGAATGCTGAAAGCAATCATCAGCCCGATGCTTAAGATAATGAGTTTCTGTTCGTGTCTTTTTTTCATAAATGATGATTGATAAAAGATAATTGATGAATGCTGCATCCATCAATTATCCATATTATTTTTTAAATTTTGTCGTCCGAATATTCTCCCGTTAACGCATAATAACCGAAAACGGCCATTCCACCCGAGACAATGGGCATCAGTACAAACAAAATGATGATGCCAAAAACCAGATCTTCCTGTTTTCCGGAAGTGATTTTGGGAATTCCCATTACCGTGGTTCCGAAATATCCTACGATCACAGCAATTGCGATCCATAGAATGCCTAATATTTTTTTTAGTCCGTTCATTTTAATAGTTTTAAAATTAATAAAAATTTGAGTGATTCAATGCCTAATCGTGAAGATTATTGTTCTTATTTTTAAGATAAATTAATCCGATGAGAAGACAGACAGCTGCCACTCCGATAGGATACCAAAGACCTTCAAGGTACCATGTTGCATGTCCTGCCTCTTTTCCTGTAGTCACCAGATACGTGGCAACTGCCGGAAGAAGACCTCCAAATACCCCATTTCCAATGTGATACGGCAGAGACATGGATGTGTAACGGATTCTTACAGGGAACATTTCCACAAGGAATGCGGCAATAGGGCCGTAAACCATGGTTACAAATATTACCTGGATAAATACCAGGAAGACCAGATACCATTTCTTGTCATCACTTAATTTTACGGTTTGGGATACTTTTGCTTCCTCAGCTTTTCCGTCTTTCATAACCGGACCGGTCGGTGACCAGTGGACAATACTGTCTTTTTTAACTAAAGTTCCATCTGTAAAAAGGGTCTCTTTATGAATGGTAACCAAGCTGTCTGTAGCAATGTCATTATGGATTTTGGCTGTTCTTTTTTCTGTAATTCCATTGGCTGCTACAGTTTTATTTTCAAGATTTACGCTTTTAAACATGCTGTCATATATTGGTCTGTAGGCTAAAATAGCGACCAGCATCCCGGTCATCATGACTGCTTTTCTGCCTATTTTATCAGAGAGCCAACCGAAAAACACAAAGAAAGGAGTTCCTAAAAGCAAGGCTGTTGCCATTAGTAAATCTACCTGGGAAGATTCCACATTCATTACCTTTTGTAAAAAGCTCATAGCATAGAACTGCCCGGTGTACCAGATGACCCCTTGTCCCATCGCTGCTCCAAATAAAGCAAGCAGGACAAATTTGAAGTTAAATTTATTGCCAAAACTTTCTTTTAAAGGATTTTTAGACGTTTTCCCCTCGCTCTTAGCCTTGGCAAAAAGCGGAGATTCTTTCATGTTTTTTCTGATGATATAAGAAACACCTACCATGAGAATAGAAATCCAGAAAGGAACCCTCCATCCCCAGGTGTCGAAATCTTCAGGAGAAAGAGTTTTTCTTGTGATCAAAATAACAATTAAAGAAATGAAAAGTCCGGCAGTAGCTGTGGTTTGTATCCATGAAGTCCAGTAACCTCTTCGATGAGGTTGTGCGTATTCTGCGACATACGTTGCCGCACCTCCATATTCACCTCCAAGCGCTAAACCCTGTAGTAGTCTTAAGATTAAAACTAAAACCGGAGCCATAAATCCAATGGTTTCATAACTTGGAATACATCCGATAAGGAAAGTGGAAAACCCCATAATCAGTAAAGTCACCAGGAAGGTATATTTTCTTCCGATAAGATCTCCCAGTCTTCCAAAGAATAAAGCACCGAAAGGCCTTACTACAAATCCGGCAGCAAATGTTGCCAATGTAGATAAAAAGGCAGCGGTAGGATTATCCGCAGGGAAAAATTTTGTTGCTAAAACGATGGCTAAACTTCCGAAAATGTAAAAGTCATACCATTCAATCAGAGTTCCGAGAGATGAGGCTGTAATAACGCTCCATATGGTGCGGTTTTTCTGCCTGTCGGTCATATTTTCGTAGCTTTCGTAGTGCTTTTCGCTCATATTGATTAGTTTTTGATATTAGTAGAAAATGATAATAATTCCTCTGAATTTTTTATCAGGTTATATTGTTTTCATTGCCTTAATGCTGTGTATTGTTGACGGTGGATTATAGGTAAATCTGAAACTGTACAATGAATTCGCCTTTTGAAGAAGGACTTTCAGTGGGGCTGGTATAAACCGGTCGTGTTGAATACTGTGTGGTGATTTTTGCATGATGACCATCGATAAACCAGTTGGCTCCAACGTCAAACTGAGAGGAAGACTTGTCGAACGCCTCAAAACTCTTATGTGTGTAGGCTGCGAAAGGCTGTATTCTGATCTTTGGTTTTTCAGCCTGGCTGGGTAAAAGTAAGCCTGCCTGAGCGTAGATAATATTACCTGTTCCAATAGTAGGCTGTAAGTTTCCCGGCCCTGCAATGGCTTTATTACCTATGAAATTGGGGTCTGTGGCGGCAATATTCATTGTTCCCAGATTTCTTACATAATTGGGTCCGAAATTGTAGTTGTAATATCCCGCATAAGCAGAAACGGCCATTTTATTTTTGGCTTCTCCCAGTGGAATATCTGCAAAAGCATCTACTGCAAAAAGAGTGATGTCGTGTTTTTCAATATTGGAATTAACGGAAGTTCTTGTCCCATCTGCCTGATGATAAAACCCGGCCCCCACATTGAAAACTTTCTTTGTTCCCAGATAAGAACCTACTTTGAAAGGTAGTGTATTGGACTCTTCATCAAGGAATTGATATTCAAGATACCCTGCCTTTGAAAAACTTGGGTTTCCATTATTATCCACCGCTACCGCTCTCGAAGGATCAGTGACATTCACTGGTGTCAGGTCTGTTGCAAAAGGTTTGTTTAAGCTGAGGCGATATTCCAGTTTTCCATATTTTCCTTTGGCAAACATTCCAAGCTGTCTGGCAAACTGGTCTGAATTGTCAATAAGAGGCCATGAAAAAACAGGGGAGTCTACAGTCAGGAAATTCAATGTAGAAGCCATCGTCATTCGGGAAAGTCCCATATAGTAATGGAGCCCTGCCCCTAAAGATAAACTGAATTTTCCCGCTTCTCCAGGTAAAATAACTGCATATTCATTCCATGCATCATGGAAAAACAGCTGGGTTTTCTTTCCGTTTCCGTAACCTCCTGTTCCTGAAGTTCCTGTTGCACCTCCGTTGATGAAGGTCTGATTGTTAATTCCGAAATGAAGGAGGATCATATATCTTTTGGAGATCTGAGCATACGTTAAAGCCCGTAATCTTCTGTTTCCTATGCTCCAGGAATTGTCTGTGGGTTCACTTCCCACCATACTCCCGGGGTTCATAGAAGTGTTTCTTAACCAGAGCTGGTCCCATAAAATAAATCTGATGAACTTATCTCCGTCCGGGTTGAGGTTGACTTTTAATCCGCTGCCGTAATCAGGAGAACCTTGCGAGTATAAAGAACTGCTGATTAAGGCTACTCCAATGAATGTAAGTAATTTCTTCATAAATTATCAATTTTTGGCGTTGTTTTTTGTGAATGCCAAATTGGAATTAATAATTTATTTATAAAAATTTAATATATATTAGTGGTAATAGTATAGTTTTTTTGATAAGAGGTGCGAGATGCGTGTTGCGAGATCGAGAAATACAGTTAAGTGACTTTGTCTAAAATCTGATATCTAGATATCTAACATCTTCTCTCTACTTCTTAAATCTCTCCCATTTAATCAGCATGTACTTATCGGCAAACTGGGTAATGATAATTCCCGAGTTTTTAATGTTTTCTTCCTGGGCGATGTATTCAATTAATTCATTCTGTTTTAATATTTTATAAACGGGATGGAATTCAGAATGGGGAGGTCTGGTAATATTGTATTTTTTGATCCATGAGCTGATCGTAACATGGGAAACCCCGATAATTCTTTCGATTTCACGGTAGCTTAGACCTTCCAGATAGAGCTGTAAAGCTTTGGTTACATAGTAGTCGTCAATCTGCTTTCCCAGTTTTTTGACCGTGAAATAATACTTGCAGTTCTTGCAGTGGAACCGTTGTTTTTCATTGATGATCCCGCTTTTAACTACTTTATTACTACTGCATTTAGGACATGTATTTTCCATAGCTATACTTTTTTAGCAAATATATAATAAATTAGCAAATATATAATTTCTCGTAAAGATAATTTTACCTGTGTAATTTTTTAAAACAAAAAAAATATCTTTTTTATTTGGTTTTTATAGGAATTATATTTTAAATTTGCCAAAAAAATTAGATAAATAAATGGAAATAGAAATTTCCTCATGCGAACATCTAATGTATGTGAGTGAAATACAGCAGGAAATGTATGATTCTGCACAGCGCAGAGGAACGGGTATCGCAAAACGTTCCATCGAATATTTAAGTAAAAAGATTTCAGAAGGCAATGCTGTGGTAGCTACTGAAAACGGTGAGTGGGTGGGTTTCTGCTATATAGAGACCTGGTCACATGGAAAGTTTGTTGCCAATTCGGGATTAATTGTATCTCCGAAATTCAGGAATGGAGGAGTGGCGACTCAGATCAAGCATAGAGTGTTCCAATTATCTAGAGAAAAGTACCCGGAGGCTAAAGTATTTGGGTTGACTACAGGTCTGGCGGTGATGAAAATCAATAGTGATTTAGGATACAAGCCGGTCATTTATTCTGAGCTTACTCAGGATGAGGAATTTTGGAGCGGTTGTAAAAACTGTGTCAATTACGAAATTTTAATGAAGAAGGAACGTAAAAACTGCCTGTGTACGGCAATGTTGTTTGTTCCGGAAAATATAACAAAAAATGAGGCTGTGAATGATCAGCCTAAAGATAAATATGATGAAATAAGCCAAACGGGATTGGGGTATTCTGCTCAAAATTCTCCTGGTGAATTTCATCTGGCCATTAACAAAAATAAAAAGAATTCAGATGAAAAAGAAGGTCATCTTAGCGTTTAGCGGAGGTTTAGATACTTCCTACTGTGCGAAATATCTTAGTGAAACACTAGGGTATGATGTATATGCAGTAACTGTAAACACCGGAGGTTTTTCTAAAGAAGAAGAAAAGGAACTGGAGAAAAAAGCCCTTAATCTAGGGGTGAAAGCATACAGGTGCGTAGATGCTCAGGAAGATTATTATAATTCTTGTGTGAAGTATTTGATTTTTGGGAATGTATTGAAAAATAATACCTATCCTCTTTCTGTAAGTGCTGAGCGTACTATTCAGGCGCAGGAGATTGCAAAATATGCAATTGAAGTTGAGGCAGATGCTATTGCTCATGGAAGTACAGGTGCCGGAAATGATCAGGTTCGTTTTGATTTGATATTTCAGGTAATGTGTCCCGATGTGGAGATCATTACCCCGATCCGGGATATGGCTTTATCCCGTGAAGAGGAGATTGAGTTTTTGAAAAGCCATGGCTATGAAATGGAGTTTCATAAAGCGCAATATTCAGTGAATAAAGGGCTTTGGGGAACTTCTGTAGGAGGAAAGGAGACTTTGACATCAAGAAATTACCTGCCGGAAGAAGCATTTCCTTCTCAAATTCAGGAAACTCAGGCTTCAGAACTGGAGATCGAATTTAAAAATGGAGAAGTGGTTGCTGTGAATGGGGAAAGTTTTGAACATTCCGTATATGCTATTCAGAAAATAGAAAAATTAGCTTCTGTTTATGGTATTGGTCGGGATATCCATGTTGGAGATACCATTGTAGGGATAAAAGGAAGAGTAGGTTTTGAAGCAGCAGCAGCTTCAGTAATTATTAAAGCACACCATTTATTGGAAAAGCATACTCTTTCAAAATACCAGCAGATGATGAAATCTCAGTTATCCGATTGGTATGGAAACTGGCTTCATGAAGCATTGTTTTTAGATCCTGTGATGAGAAATATTGAATCTTTCTTAGTGGATTCTCAAAAAACAGTAAGTGGAAAAGTATTTATTACCCTTCATCCTTACAGATTTGTTTTAAATGGGATTGAATCTGTTCATGATTTAATGTCTGATCAATTTGGAAGCTATGGAGAAGCAAACAGAGCATGGACAGGGGAAGATGTAAAAGGGTATACAAAAATTGTAAGCAACTCTTTAAATATATACCACCAAATTAACCAAAATATCAACTAGTTCCGAAAGGACATTTAATATAAAGATAGGTTATCCTATCCGATCAATATGAAGAAAACAGTAGGAATTGTAGGAGCCAACGGCTATACAGGAAGTGAGTTGATACGCTTACTGGCTTTTCATCCCCATGTGACATTGAGTTTTTTATATAGTCGTTCGAATTCGGGAACAAGAATATCGGATTTGTACCCGGATTTGACGACGGTTTGCGAACAGGTTTTAACGGATCAGCCTGAAGAGGTGGATGTTCTTTTTCTGTGTCTTCCACATAAGGAAAGCCAGAATTGGTTAACCCAGAATCCTGTGAAAGATGAGACTTTGGTGATTGATCTTGGAAATGACTTCCGTTTGCAAGGAGATTTCGGAAACAGAGATTTTATCTACGGATTGCCTGAAATCAATAAAAAACAACTGTCAGGGTCAAAGAGTATTGCGAACCCTGGTTGTTTTGCAACGGCGATTCAGTTAGCTCTTTTACCATTAGCTGAAAAAGGGGTACTGGATGAGGTTTTTACAACAGGAATTACAGGATCTACAGGAGCAGGACAGTCTTTGCAGGCGACTACGCATTTTACCTGGAGAAACGATAATGTCTCGGCGTATAAAACGTTATCTCATCAGCATGTGGACGAAATTTTACAACAAATAGTTTTGTTTAACCATAAAGAGGTCAGCCTGAATTTTGTACCATGGAGAGGGGATTTTGCAAGAGGAATTTTTACAAGTTCTACGGTAAAAACAGATTTGGAACTTTCTGACCTATATCAGTTGTATCAGGATTTTTATGCAGGAGCGCCTTTTGTAAAGGTAAGTGAAAAAGCAATTGACTTAAAACAAGTTGTCAATACCAATCGCTGTGTGATTCAGATCGAAAAATGTGGAAATGTAGTAGTGATCCATTCAGCGATTGACAATTTGTTGAAAGGTGCTTCAGGACAGGCAGTACAGAATATGAATATTGCCATGGGCTGGGAAGAAAATGAAGGGCTGAATCTGAAACCAATCGCATTTTAAGGTATAAAGTAAAAAGTAAAATGTATGTCGGTTCGTAGCCAGAAACTCGGACTCCGTATCATTCATTATTTATCAATTATCATTTATAACAAGACATGAATTTATTCAACGTATATCCATTATTTAATATAAACCCGGTTAAAGCTCAGGGATCTTTCCTGTGGGATGATAAAGGAGAACAGTATCTTGATTTTTACGGAGGTCATGCGGTAATTTCCATTGGACATAATCATCCTCATTATCATGCAAAACTAAAAGAGCAGTTAGAGAAAATTTCTTTTTATTCTAATTCTGTTCAGAATGAATTGCAAACTGAGCTGGCTGAGAAACTTGGGAAGCTTTCGGGCTATGAAGATTACAACCTTTTTTTATGTAATTCCGGAGCTGAGGCTAATGAGAATGCCTTAAAACTGGCTTCTTTCCATAATGGGAAAAGCAAAGTGCTGTATTTTTCAGGTTCATTTCATGGAAGAACTTCTGCAGCGGTTTCTGTGACAGATAATCCCAAAATTGTGGCACCGGTGAACTTTTCAGAACGATTTATCAAGTCGGACTGGAATGATATCGAACAGCTTGAAAAGACTTTTGAAGTATTGGGGAACGAAATTTCTTCTGTGATCATCGAAGGAATTCAGGGTGTAGGAGGAATCATGATTCCCACAGTAGAATTCCTGTCTAAAATTAAGGAATTGTGCGATCAGTACAACACTGTACTGATTTTAGATGAAGTGCAGTCCGGATATGGAAGAAGCGGATATTTCTTTGCGCATCAGGAATTCGGAATAGAGCCGGATATCATCACCACGGCAAAAGGAATGGGGAATGGTTTTCCTGTGGGAGGTGTTTTAATTCATCCTAAATTCCAGGCAAGTAATGGTTTGCTGGGAACGACATTTGGAGGGAATCACCTGGCTTGTGCAGCGTCTATTGCGGTTCTGGATGTCATGAAAGAAGAGAATCTTATCGATAATGCCCAGCAAATGGGTGAGTATATTGAAAATGAAATTAAGGATTTACCACATATTAAATCAATCCGAAGGAAGGGACTGATGATCGGAATAGAACTCGACAGAGACTGTTCGGAAGTAAGGAAAAGCCTGCTGTATGATCATCACATTTTTACAGGAAACTCAAATGATAAAAGTGTTTTAAGGATTCTTCCGGCACTTACTATCAGGAAAGAGGAAACCGACCTTTTCATCAATGCTTTGAAAATAGTATTGGAAAAAATTTAAACTACAAAAGTTACAACCACTTAAGTGGTTGTAAGAAAAATATTAAACGCTTAAGGAGTGTACTTAAGTTCTTGAAAATCTTTGATTTTCATCTTATATGAACTTTAATGTTTTCAGGGCGTTAAACTTTTATGCCTTTTGTGGTTTATTAAAGAATTAATATGTCAGTCAATTTTTAAAAACATTCATTCAATGAAGAATTTTACCTCTGTAAGTGATGTTGAAAACTTACAGGAAATCATAAAAAAAGCTTTAGAGATAAAAGCAAACCCACTTTCAGAAACAGAAAAAGGAAAGGGGAAAACTATAGGACTTGTATTTTTAAATTCAAGTTTAAGAACCCGTTTGAGCAGCCAGATTGCAGCGCAAAATTTAGGGTTAAATGTTTTGACACTGAATGCAGCACAGGAAGCATGGAATCTTGAATTTGCTGATGGAGCGGTGATGAACGGAGATACAGTAGAGCATATCAAAGATGCTATTGAGGTATTAAATCAATATTGCGATATTATTGCTGTGCGTTGTTTTGCAGGAATGAAAAACAAAGAAGATGACGTCAATGAAAGTATTTTAAGCCAGTTTCAGCAGCATGCCAAAGTTCCTGTTATCTCTTTGGAATCTGCAACCCGTCATCCGTTACAAAGTTTGGCGGACTGTATTACCATCACTGAAAACTGGAAAAAAGATCATAAACCAAAAGTAGTGCTTACATGGGCTCCGCATATCAAACCAATTGCTCAGGCTGTAGGAAACTCTTTTGCAGAATGGATGCAGGAAATGGATGTTGAATTGGTGATTGCAAATCCTGAAGGCTATGATCTGGATAAAAATTTCACAAAAGATGTAAAAGTAATCCATGATCAGAATGAAGCATTAAAGGATGCTGATTTTATCTATGTGAAAAACTGGTCTTCTTTCGATGATTATGCAGCCATGCCGGAAGTACAGGAAGATTGGATGCTGACGAATGAAAAACTGGCGAATACCAATCAGGCAAAAGTAATGCACTGTCTCCCTGTTCGTCGTAACGTAGAGCTGAGTGATGAAGTAATGGACGGAGAGCATTCTATTATCTACCAACAGGCTAAGAACCGTATTTTCTCGGCGCAGGCAGTATTCAGCGAAATTTTAGATGAATTAAAAGCCAAATGATCCTTGTCAAGGTTTTAAACCTTGACAAGGATCAAAAAGAGCCAGTATCTCAAAACGTTTACAAAATGAAGGAAAAGTTATACATCATAAAAATTGGAGGAGCTTTAATTGATGATGAGGAATTATTAACTCAATTCTTAGAACAATTTTCTGAAATCCAGGAAAAGAAAATCCTTGTTCATGGCGGTGGTAAATTGGCAACAACTTTGGCTGATAAACTGGGAATTGAGCAGAAGATGATTAATGGAAGGCGGATAACGGATAAAGATACATTGGATATTGTAACGATGGTATATGCGGGAGGGATCAATAAGAATATTGTTGAAAAACTGCAACAAAAAAACTGTAATGCAATAGGCTTTTCCGGTGCGGATGGCAATTTGATTAAAGCTAAAAAAAGAGAACATCCGGATATTGATTTTGGTTTTGTAGGGGATATTAATAAAAAAAGTGTGAATAAGAAATTGGTTTCAAAATTCATGAAGCTCGATCTTATTCCTGTATTTTCAGCGATTACTCATGACAAAAAAGGAAATCTTTTCAACACCAATGCAGACACCATTGCATCAGTGATGGCACAGGCTTTATCATCGAAATTTGAGGTTGAGCTCTTGTATTGTTTTGATAAAGAAGGTGTCCTGGAAAATGTAAATGATCCGGAATCATTGATCAAAAGTATGAACGGTGAAGACTTTGATGTATTGAAAAAAGAAGGAAAGCTGCATAAAGGGATTTTACCCAAACTTGAAAATGCTCTTGGAGCGATAAAAAATAACGTAAATAAGGTGTTTCTGATTAAAGAAACCCAATTGAAAAATCATATAGAGAATCATCATGCAGGAACTGAAATCTGTTTATAATAAAGAAGAATTGCTGAAAAATGCAGTTGAATTGCTGAAAAATCTGATTGAAATTCCTTCATTCAGTAAAGATGAATTCAATACATCGGTGGAGATTGAAAATTTCTTCAAAAAGCATCAGATTCCGACCAAGCGTTTTAAAAATAATATCTGGGCAGTCAATAAAAATTTTGATGTATTTAAACCTTCTGTTTTACTGAATACCCATCACGATACGGTAAAACCTAATAAGGCCTATACTTTGGATCCGTTTGTGCCGATCGAAAAAGACGGGAAACTTTATGGTTTGGGAAGCAATGATGCCGGAGCTTCTCTGGTTTCTATGGCACAGGTTTTCCTGCATTTTTATGATAAAGAAGATTTAAAATATAATCTGGTAATTGCTTTAACTGCAGAGGAGGAGATTTCAGGATTCGATGGAATAGAAGCTTTGTTTCCACAGTTACCCAACATAGAATTTGCCATTGTAGGAGAACCCACACAGATGAACCTGGCGATTGCTGAAAAAGGACTGCTTGTGATTGATGGAGAAATGAAAGGAACCCCTTCCCATGCTGCTCATCCTAATAATGATAACTCGATTATAAAATGTATGCAGGATCTGCAGCATATTTTAGAATTTAAATTCCCAAAAGTTTCAGAATATCTGGGAGAGGTGAAAGTGACTTTATCAGGCATTAATGCCGGAGTACAGCATAATGTAGTCCCTGAATCCTGTCATTTTACATTGGATGTAAGGGTGACAGATGAATACTCCAATAAAGAAGCTTTTGAAATGATTCAGTCTCAAATGAAATCAACACTTACAGCGAGATCTTTCAGACTCAATTCTTCGAAAATCGAAATGGATCACCCGTTTGTACAGGCAGGTCTTGAAATTGGCAGGACAACATATGGTTCTCCCACCTCTTCGGATCAGGCCATTATTCCATGTACATCAGCGAAAATAGGCCCTGGAGACAGTAGGCGCTCTCACACTGCGGATGAATTCATCTATGTTCATGAAATAGAAGAAGGGATTGCGATCTACATCCAAATTCTGGAAAAAGTGTTATAAAGATATCAGATACTAAATCTCAGATCTCAGATACAAATCAAAGAGTCTGACATCTGAATATCTAAAAATATATGTTTTGACAACGCTCAGCAGGTAGAAAGTTTAAGTTTTTAATAAGGATTTATGCAAAAAAGAAAATTAAAAATGGAAACTTTTATTGAGGAAATGTTTTTTTATAGTTAATAGTAATTTTAAGGAATGCCTGCTGGGCATGTCAAAACCAATTAATATTTTAAATAGTTACATATGAAAAAGATATGGCAGAAGGATAACCTTGCCACCAATATATTAGTCAATCAGTTCACCGTAGGAAAAGATCTTGACTTTGATGAACGTTTAGCAAAATACGATGTAAAAGGCTCTATGGCCCATTGTAAAATGCTTGCTGAAACAGGGATCATTTCCCATGAAGAATCAGAGCAGATGTTATTTGTTTTGAATGAAATTTTAGAAAAAATTGAAGAAGGTAGTTTTGAAATTGATAAAGAGGCTGAGGATATCCATTCTCAGGTAGAGGCTATTCTCATTGAAGAATTAGGGGATACAGGAAAGAAAATCCATACCGCAAGATCAAGAAATGATCAGGTGTTGCTGGATATCAAGCTGTATTTGTTGGATGAGATCCGTGAAATAACGGCTCTTACAGATGAATTTTTCCAGATTTTAATCAAACTGGCTGATCAGCATAAGAATGTTTTGTTACCCGGATATACCCATCTTCAGATTGCTATGCCTTCGTCTTTCGGGCTTTGGTTTGGAGCTTATGCAGAAGCACTTTTAGATGATGTTGAAATGCTGTTTTCAGTGAAAAATATCATCAATAAAAACCCATTGGGATCTGCTGCAGGCTATGGTTCGTCTTTCCCGATTAACCGTGAGAGTACGACGTATAATTTAGGCTTTCAGTCGATGAACTATAACTCCGTGTATGCACAGATGACCCGTGGGAAATCAGAGAAATTACTGGCAATGTCAATGGCAACATTGGCAGGAACACTGGGGAAGTTTGCTTATGATGTCTGTCTGTATTTAAATCAGAATTTTGATTTTATAAGTTTTCCGAAAGAATTTACGACAGGAAGCAGTATTATGCCCCATAAAAAGAATCCGGATATCTTTGAATTGGTTCGTGCAAGATGCAACAGAATCCAGTCTCTTCCGAATGAGCTTATCCTGCTAACGAATAATCTTCCTTCAGGATATCACAGAGATGTACAGCTGACTAAGGAAATTCTTTTCCCGGCGATTGACTCTCTGAAAGAATGTCTGGAGATTTTAAGCTATACCTTACCTAATATCCAGGTAAAAGACGGGATTCTGGAAGATGAAAAATATAAATATCTTTT
Organism: Chryseobacterium rhizosphaerae; assembly: GCF_003385455.1. Taxonomy (GTDB): domain Bacteria; phylum Bacteroidota; class Bacteroidia; order Flavobacteriales; family Weeksellaceae; genus Chryseobacterium; species Chryseobacterium rhizosphaerae. Next base: position 29,840 of record NZ_QNUF01000024.1, read on the forward strand.
CAGCGTAGAAAAGATCAATGAAGAAGTGAAAAACGGAAGTTCTTTCCGCGACGCCTATGTGAAAGTAGGACAGGAGATTGAAAATAATGCATTCGATTTTGAACCGGGAAATCTGGATCATACCCATCAGGGGAGTATAGGAAACCTCTGTCTGGATAAAATAGAATACCAGTTTAATAAGCTGAAAAATAAATTATTGGGTTAGAATATAATATAAACCATTAAGGTCATAGAAACACTTAAGCAGAACCAGTATAATTTCTAAAAATTATTTTTTTAGCATACTGCCTTACACTCGTTTGTGAATCTTTAATCTTAATAAATCTTAGCTGCTTAGGGTATCTTAATGGTTTTATTGTATTCCGAAAAGGTAGTGGTAAGAACAAAGATGTAGTGAATTCTTGGATGTTTGTAAATCACTTACAATTTCTTAGCGATTTACAATAAAGAACTATTCCAGGTCAATCTTGAATTTAGTGGATTTTTTCACCTCATGAAGAACGATGGAGCTATGGTATTGTCCGATATTGGGAAGGTTTGAGATGACATTGACTGCAAATTCGTTATAAGAATTAATGTCTTTTGCAATAATTTTTAGCATATAGTCATATTCTCCGGAAAGGCTGGTGATTTCCTGTACTTCATCATATTTTCCGATGTTTTTCTCAAAGGTTTCCAATACTTTCTTGGATTGCTCTTTAAGACGGACATTACAATAAACTATGATATTCAAACCCAGTTTTTCACGGTTTAAAAGACCTACATATTTCTCAATAATTCCGTGCTTCTCCAGCTGTTTGATCCGCTCATAGGTTGGAGTAAAGGTAAGGCCTATCTTTTCTGAAATTTCCTTAACAGATAGAGTAGAGTCTTCCTGAATAATGCTGAGAATCATTTTGTCTTTTAAATCCATAAACTAATTTGAGTTGTAACAAAAATATTAATTTTAAATGAGAATAGGAAAATACTGAGGTTTTAAATTTTTTTAAAACTTTGTTTTTGTAGATTCGTAAAAATACTGTATCTTTGCACCTAATGAATAAAAAAGCATTTATATCATTAGATTTACCGGGCGAAAACGCCCTTTACGATATTTATTGTTATTAAGCGAAGATCTTGTCTTCGCTTTTTTTATGCTCAAAAATTAAGAATTATGTTTACGATTACAGAACTAAGCACCGAGAGAATCAACAGTATACTGACAGAAGCAATGGCTTTTGCGAATGGAAAAACTGCTAAAATTGAAGGAGAAGTTTTTTGCTCAAACCTTTTTTTTGAAGACAGTACAAGAACAAAGACGAGCTTTGATATTGCAGAAAGAAAACTGGGACTTCAGGTTGTTCCTTTTGATGCTTCACACAGTTCGGTAAACAAAGGCGAGAGTCTTTATGATACGGTGAAAACCATTGAAAGTATAGGGGTAAACTTAGTAGTGATCCGCGATAAAAAGGACAGGTACTTTGAGGAATTACAAAATATTAAAATTCCTGTGATCAATGGAGGAGACGGAACAGGAAATCACCCTTCACAGTGTATGCTGGATCTGATGACGATCTATCAGGAATTTGGAAAGTTCGAAGGATTAAAAGTAGGGATTGTAGGAGATGTAAAACACAGCCGGGTGGCCAATTCCAATGCTGAAGCTTTAAGAAGATTAGGAGCTAAAGTATATTTCTCAGGACCGGAACAATGGTTTGATGAGGGAGCTTTAATCAACGGAACCTACCTTTCCGTAGACGAACTGATTGCTGATGTAGATGTTCTGATGCTGTTAAGAATACAACACGAAAGGCATGATGATGCGATGAGTTTTACAGCTTCGGATTATCATAAAAGATATGGCCTTACCAAAGAAAGAGAGCAGGCGATGAAAAAAGAAGCAATTATTATGCATCCTGCACCTATCAACAGAGGGGTAGAAATAGATTCAGATCTTGTAGAATGCGAACGTTCAAGAGTTTTTAAACAAATGCAGAACGGAGTTTTCGCAAGAATGGCGATCCTGAAGGAGGCGCTGGAAGAAAAAGGATTTACGTTTAAGTAAATGGTAAAAAGTATAATGTACAAAATATAAGTCGGGGTGAAGTACATTATACATTGTACACCCGACATTATATTAAAGAATAAAGAAAAAATAATATAGAACAAGGAAGTCTAACTTCCAACTTCTAAAATCTAATATCTAATTTTTAAAAATGAAGAAAAAATTAATACTGGAGTCCGGTGAAGTGTTTCATGGAGAAGGTTTCGGAGCAGAGTTGGAAACTGCAGGAGAGGTAGTTTTCAATACCGGAATGACAGGGTATCAGGAATTGATTTCTGACCCATCGTATTGCGGTCAGATAGTTTGTATGACCTATCCGCTTATCGGAAATTATGGTATTAACCGTGATGATTATGAAAGTATCGAGCCTGCAATTAAAGGACTTATCGTAAAAGAACTTTGCGATCTTCCTTCTAATTTCCGTACTCAGATTACTTTAGATGAATTATTTAAAAAGAAAAACCTTTCAGGAATCTCTGGAATTGACACCAGAAGACTGACAAGAATTCTTCGTAACTATGGAGTAGTGAAAGGTAAAATTGTGAATGCTGATGCTGATGAAAGTGCAGTTGCTGCAGAACTAAAAACTACAAGTTTCCCTATCAACCAGGTGGAAACAGTTTCTACAAAAACACCTTATGCTAACCCTAACCGTGGGTTCAAGGTAGTCTTAGTAGATTTTGGAGCTAAACTGGGGATCATCAGAGAACTGTCTCAAAGAAATTGCGATATTATCGTTGTTTCTCAGGATACGACAGCAGAAGAGATCTTATTGATGAATCCTGACGGAATTATGCTGTCAAACGGTCCTGGAGACCCGGAAGATGTACCTCACGCATTGGATATGATCCGCGGATTACTAGGGAAAGTTCCGATCTTTGGAATCTGTTTAGGACACCAGCTGATCGGATTAGCTTGCGGAGCAAAAACCTTCAAACTAAAATTCGGACACAGAGGAGGAAATCACCCGGTATTGGATCTGGAGAAAAACAAAGTGGCTATTACTTCTCAAAACCATGGGTATGCAGTAGATCAGGAAAGTTTAAAAGGAACAGATCTGATTGAAACCCACATCGCGTTGAACGACAGAACAAATGAAGGATTAAAACACAAAATCCATCCTTGTTTCTCCGTTCAGTACCACCCTGAAGCGAGCCCAGGCCCGGAAGATGCAAACTACCTGTTTGATGAGTTTATCGAAATGATGGAGAACTTTAAAAAGTAGGAATCAAGAGCCGAGAACCAAGAATCAAGACGAAATAGAGTACTAATGCACAACTTTGAAAAACTACTTTTCTGGCAAAAGTCCATTGTACTGGCAAAGAATATTTATATTGTTTGTCAAGAGATTAACAATGACGAAAAGTATGGGTTAATTTCTCAGATTAAAAGATGTACTGTTTCCATTCCGTCTAACATAGCTGAAGGTTCTGGAAGAAATAGCACTAAAGAATTTAATCATTTTCTTGCTATTGCTTTAGGTTCTGCATTTGAATTGCAAACCCAGTTGATTTTGGTAAGGGAGCTATATCTTTTACCTGAAGAGATGGTAAATACTTTACTTAATGAAGTATCCGAAATTCAAAAAATGATTTACTCATTCAAAAATAATTTAAAATAAAGTCTAGAAAATCTTGGCTCCTGGCTCTGGATTCTTGACTCTAATAAAAAAAGAAAAATGGCAAAACGTACAGATATAAAAACAATTTTAGTAATCGGTTCAGGACCTATTATCATTGGTCAGGCAGCTGAATTTGATTACGCAGGAACGCAGGCTTGTTTGTCTTTGAGAGAAGAAGGCTACAAGGTAATTTTGATCAACTCAAACCCTGCAACGATTATGACGGATGTGGAGATCGCAGATAAAGTATATATCGAGCCGATTTCATTACAGTTTGTAAGCCACATCATCAGAAAAGAACGTCCGGATGCATTGTTGCCAACATTGGGAGGTCAGACAGGACTGAATATGGCGGTAGAACTGGAGAAATCAGGAATTCTTGAAGAATGTAAGGTGGAAGTATTGGGAACTACACTTTCTGCAATTAACAGAGCGGAAGACAGAGACCTTTTCCGTGAGTTGATGAGAGAGCTGAACGAACCGGTTCCAGAATCTGATATCGTTAATACAGTAGAAGGAGCAATCGCTTTTGCTGATCAAATCGGATATCCTGTAATTGTTCGTCCTGCCTTTACCATGGGAGGAACAGGAGGTGGTATTGCTTCCACAGAAGCTGAATTGAAGGAGATTGCTGAACTGGGATTGAAATATAGCCCTGTAACACAGTGTCTTATTGAGAAATCAATTGCTGGTTTCAAAGAAATTGAATATGAAGTAATGCGTGATGCAAACGACAATGCGATTGTGGTTTGTAACATGGAAAATATAGATCCGGTGGGAGTTCATACCGGAGATTCAATCGTAGTAGCACCTTCTCAGACACTTTCAGACAGAGAGTATCAGTTATTGAGAAATGCTTCTTTAAAAATCATCAGAGCATTAGGAATTGAAGGAGGATGTAACGTACAATTAGCGTTGGATCCACATTCTTTCGAATATTATATCATTGAGGTAAACCCAAGGGTTTCCCGTTCCTCAGCACTTGCAAGTAAAGCAACAGGATATCCTATTGCAAAGATTGCTGCAAAAATTGCAGTAGGATTGACACTTGATGAAATTATGAACCCAGTGACCGGAAAAACATATGCATGTTTCGAGCCGGCGTTGGATTATGTAGTAACGAAATTCCCAAGATTCCCATTTGATAAGTTCGAAACTGCTGACAGAAGACTTTCTACTCAGATGAAAGCAACGGGTGAAGTAATGGCTATCGGAAGAAATTTTGAGGAGTCTTTACAGAAAGCGATCCGTTCACTGGAAACAGGAATCAAACACCTTGGATTAAAAACAAAACAGGCAGAGGCTCTTACAGCAGAAGAAATTGAAAGAAGAATCAGAGTTTGTGATGACGAAAGATTGTTCATCATCGGAGATGCTTTAAGAAGAGGGTATGACTGGGAGCAGATTGTAGAATGGAGCAAAATAGATAAGTTCTTCATCTGGAAACTGAAAAAATTAGTTGATTTTGAAAAAGTGATCGCTGATCATAAATTTGATAAAGAAACTTTAATTCAGGCTAAGAAACTAGGTTTTGCAGATATCAATATTGCTGTTCTTTGGGATGTAACGGAACGTGAAGTTTTCAATTTCAGAAAAGAAAACGGAGTGATGCCGGTATACAAAATGGTAGATACCTGTGCAGCAGAATTTGAAAGTGAAACTCCCTATTTCTACGGAACCTATGAAGAAGAAAATGAAAGTGTTGTTTCCAATAAAGAGAAGATCATCGTTCTGGGTTCAGGACCTATCAGAATCGGACAGGGAGTAGAATTTGATTATGCTACTGTTCACTCGGTTTGGGCAATCAAAGAAATGGGTTACGAAGCGATCATTATCAATAATAACCCTGAAACGGTTTCTACAGACTTCTCGATTTCGGATAAATTATACTTCGAACCTCTTACGGAAGAAGATGTAATGAACATCATTGATCTTGAAAAACCTAAAGGGGTAGTGGTTCAGTTCGGAGGACAGACCGCGATCAACCTTGCAGATAAATTAGCAGCTCACGGAGTACAGATCTTAGGAACTTCACTGGAAGATCTTGACAGAGCTGAAAACAGAGATAAATTCGAAAAAGCACTACAAGAGCTTGGAATTCCTCAGCCAAAAGGAAGGACTTCAACCTCAAAAGAAGAAGCGATAGAAATTGCCAACGAAATCGGTTATCCGGTATTGGTACGTCCAAGTTATGTTTTAGGAGGTAGAGCGATGGAGATTGTATACACAGAAGCAGAATTGGCGCACTATATGGAATTTGCGGTTGAGGCAAGCCCTGAGCATCCAATTTTGGTTGACAAGTATATGGTAGGAAAAGAGATTGAAGTAGATGCAATCTGTGACGGTGAAACAGTAATCATTCCTGGAATTATGGAACACATCGAAAGAGCAGGAGTTCACTCCGGAGACTCTATTGCAGTGTATCCACCACAAAATATTTCACAAAGCGAGATTGATACGTTAGTAGACTATACAAAAAGACTGGCAAAAGGACTGAAAGTTATCGGATTAATGAATATCCAGTACGTACTTTTCGAAGGAAATGTATATGTAATTGAAGTGAACCCACGTTCTTCAAGAACAGTTCCTTTCTTATCTAAAATTACAGAGGTACCTATGGCTAACCTTGCTACAAAAGCAATTTTAGGACAAAAACTGAAAGACCTTGGTTACAAAGACGGGCTGGTTCCAAACAAAGAAGGTGTTTTTGTAAAAGTTCCTGTTTTCTCTTTCTCTAAGCTGACGAAAGTTGATATCTCTTTAGGACCTGAAATGAAGTCTACAGGAGAGGTTATGGGGAAAGATACAACGCTTGAAAAAGCACTTTACAAGGGTCTTGTTGCAGCAGGAAGAAAAGTTCCTATGCATGGTTCTATCCTATTTACAGTAGCAGATAAACATAAAGAAGAAGCTGCAGCTCTGGCAGCAAGATTCCATGAGGTAGGATTCAGAATCTGGGCTACAGAAGGTACCGCGAAGTTCTTCGGAGAAAAAGGTATTCCTTGCAAAATAGGATATAAGATCGGAGAAGAAAGTGTCAACCTTATCGACCTGATCCAGAAAGGAAAAGTTCAGTATGTTGTGAATACCACTACAAAAGGTAAGCAGGCTGAAAGAGACGGATTCCAGATCAGAAGAATGAGTGTGGAGAACGGTGTTCCTTGTTTAACGTCAATGGATACGGTAGAAGCTATTCTGAAAGTAATTGAAAGCATGAGTTTCAAAATGGAAACCATGTAATTTTCAAAAAAAATATAACCCTATAAACCTCATAGATTTCAAAAGTCTATGAGGTTTTTTTATCTCAATCAATTCTATAGCAATGTTGGGCTCGCAAGGGTTCTACCTTACCTAATTTTTACTTTTAATTAAAATAATCTCCTGTAAACTATTAAAATTTGATTGTTGAAATACGTAATTTTGAGAACCATATACAACCCCTCTAAACAAGCATAATTAAACTAACCATGACTGAGAATAGGTATCATGATTTCTTTTCAGAATTAAAATATTTCATCATTGAATTGGGAATAGACCATGGAAAAATTGTTGGATGTTCTGATCATGAGATAGCATCGATAGAAAGTAGAATAGGAACGGCATTACCGGAAGCTTATAAAGAATACCTTAAAAGCGTAGGAAAGAAATTTCTTTTTGAATTTTTTGATGCGGAACAAATGTCATTTGAAGATTATGATGATATCAATGAATATGTCACAAATACTTTAACGGAAACAGGTTTTACATTTGAAAGAGAAGTTTTTCCCATATCTCACAGAAGATATGATTTTTTTAGGTTTTTCTATTTAAATGAGTCAGATAATCCTGAAATATGGTTTTTCGATGAATATCCAGAAGACGGTAGACATACCCAAAACTCACGACAGACATTTGTTCAGATGATATTAGATTTTTTCAGTCAGGCTTTGAGTAATCAAACTGCCGGATTCCACTGGGTCACATCGGAAGAGACTAAGAAAAATGAAAATATTGTGAGAGATAGATACCTGAAGTGGTTTGGAGCCAATTTAAAATTAAAAAATCGGATCAGGGAAACCCATACGGACAATCCTTTTGTTCTTGAATTATACAAAACATTTAATGCTTACTTCAGTCCTGCAAACGAAAGAACTGCCCTTGAAGAATTGGGAAAATACAAAAATAATACGGCTAAGAGTGACTCTGATAAGGTGACGGCTGAACCTGAAAATAAAAAAACATCAGTTAAACCAGGCCTTTGGACTGCATTAAAAAGATTGTTTTCTTAATTTGTTGAAATTAAGGCATCTCTGATATGATAAAAACCATGTAAATTAAAATGATATGAATATAATGGAAAGATCTAAGATTTTGTTTGGAATTATTTTTCTCTTTTTTCTATTGGGTTGTTCAATCCCAACAGATTTTTACATCCAAAATTTAAGTCAGACAAAAAAGACTGTAAAAATCAATTACAACAGGAAAATTTCAAAATTATTAAAAGACAGTTTGTATGGTAGTTTTAGTTTCAATTATGAAAATAATATTGTGGAGCCGAGATTTTTTCATGTCAATAAGAACCTAAAGCATCTTGAAAAAATAAGTATTGATAGCTGTAGCATTTCGTTAGAAATTGAGCCACATTCAACTGTAAGAATTGAAAAAACTCATAATTATTGGTGGACCCATATGATTGGTTATATTGAAATAGACGGTCAACCTTATGACATTCAAGAACTAAGGAAAAATTCTGAGGAAGTTAAACACGATTATATTTATAAAATAAAATGATTTTTAAAAACACCATGCAAAGACAAATTTTACAACCTATTTTAATCATTCTTTCCCTGATTTTAACCACAAATTTTATTGCTGGACAGAAGAAAGAATTCCGGGATACTCAGGTGGATAGCCTGACTTTTTTAAATAACCGGAAAGTTGTAAACAGTTTGAATACTGAGGTTTTCAAGAAAAAAATATTCTCAAAAGATAGTATTCAGATTCCTTACAGACTTTTAACTCCCCAAAATACTGCTAAGGGAAAGAAATACCCGTTAGTCATCACTTTTCATAATTCAACCAGAATTGGCAGTGATAATGAAAACCAGCTTGAACTGTTTGCCAAAATGTGGTTAAGGAATGAGATTTACAGTAAATATCAATGTTATGTGATAGCGCCACAATTCAGTAAGCGTTCTTCAAATTATGAAAATAACAGTGAGAATATCCAAATTTCAAAACCTTCCCATGACGTTTTTGCTTTGTTGGAATTGATTAAAAATGTAGAAAAAGAATATCCGGATATTGATAAAGGCAGGATTTATTTGATAGGGTACTCTATGGGAGCATCAACAGCACAAAACCTGATGAATATTCAGCCTGACCAATTTGCGGCTCTGGTATCTGTAGCTGCTGTTCCTGATTTTTCCAATCTTAGAAAGATAAGTAAGAAAAATATCTGGTTGATTCACGGAGAAAAGGATACTGATAATCCATATATCGGAAGTGTAGAATTATTTAATAAACTTTCTTCAGACCCTAACTTAGTTTTCACCACTTTCACACATCTCAATCACAATAATATTGTTATCCCATTTTTGCTGACAGAAGAAATTCCAAAATGGTTGTTTAAAAAACATAAATAAAAGACTGTACCGGATGTACAATACAGTTAATTCAATTCAGATAAATCCTGTAAGTTTTCTTGCAGGGTTTTTCGATTGTAAGGTCGTTGGCTTGTTGAAATCAGGTCTGGATCTCCATTTTTTTGTGTTTATATAAAAATATGTCTTCAGGTATATAAAACATCTTATATTTTTTTTGCTGATTTATGTAAGAGGTTGTAAATTAGGGGGTCATAAATCGTTTGTTTTTAAATATATTTTAGAAATTAATAAAAACTCCACCAAATCAGAAATAACCATGGCAGAATATCTTGCAAAATCAAATAATTCTTTATCCTTTGAGGTGACACAGGGTGACCAATTGATAGGGAAGCTTACGTACGGAAGCTGGTTTAATTTTAATGCGATAGCAGAAATTGCAAACGTAACCTATCAGATTGAGCCTAAGGGTTTTTGGGGGACCACTATTGAGCTGAAAGATCATGAAAAAGTACTCTTAAAGTTCAGAATGAACTGGAATGGAGAAATTGTAGTCCAAACTTATTTTAATGGGATAAAAAATGGATTTCTTTTTAAACACAGAGGTATTTTTAAAGAGTCATTTGTATTGACTGATCAGGAGGGAATTGAGCTTTTAGTGATGAAACCCAACCTCAAGTGGAGTACCTTGAATTATGAATATGATATCACAACCTCTGATGCCTTTGAAACATTTCCGGATAAAGAAATTGTGCTGATCAATGCCTTACACTGTGCCAATTATTATATGTCGATGATGATGTCTGCCATCATATAGCGACATAGCTATAATAAATCCCTGCTGAAGATAGTATACCAAGATTAGCCCATTCATTATGGAACAAACAAAGAAAATATAGAATTAAAATATCATCAACAGATGATACAAAGGGTTTCTGAAATTTCAGAAACCCTTTATTTACGGCCTTTTTTAATAAGTTAATTTTATGATTTGTGTAATATTTTTATTTAGAATTAATAAAAATAGAATAATTTTGCAAAACTAAACTTAATTATACAATGAAAAGGACAATTATTTCTGCGGCTTTATTAGCCGTATCTATACTGAGTGCCCAGGAAAAAGATACGGTTAAAATAGCTGAAATTCAGGCAGTATCCCTACAAGGGACTCACAATTACAGAACCAAGAAATCAGAATCAGTAGCAAGACTTCCATTGGAAAACCTTGAAAATCCCACTGTTTATAACCTTGTTCCCAAGGAAATCATCAGTGAAATGAGTGCTGTGGACTTCAATACGGCAATGGCTTCAGCTCCGGGAGTGGTCGTGAATAACAGTGTAAACGACAGTGGAAATGATATTTTCCTGAGAGGTTTCAGTTCTTCTGCAAATTTTAGAAACGGTTTAATCCAAAACCCGAGAGTACAGTCTGAAATTGCTAACGTAGAAAGAATAGAAGTAATCAAAGGGCCTTCAGGAACTTTGTTTGGAGGAACATTAGCCAATTATGGAGGGATAGTCAATGTAGTGACTAAAAAGCCACAGGAAAATTTTGGAGGAATCATCAATTATACCACCGGAAGCTGGGGAATGAACAGAATCACGGCAGATATCAATACTCCGTTGAATAAAGAAAAAACAGCTTTGGCAAGATTTAATGTGGCTGCCTATTCTCAGGATTCTTTCCAGGATGCAGGCTACAATAAAGGCTTGTTTTTCTCTGGAAGCATTTTATACAAAGTCAGTGATAAAACTACCGTAACATTGGATACTGAATTCCATTCGCCGGAAAAAACACTGAATGCCTATGTGAGACAGTCTGAAAAGCTGACCCTTCACTCTATGAAAGACCTTGCAGCCATTCATGGCAGATCATTTACAAGCAATGACATAGGATCAAAAAGAACCAATTTCGTTACCATGGCTGAAGTCACCCATAAATTTAATGATCAATGGACTTCCAGAACGTCTTACCAGAGAGGAGAAGCTAACGAAAATGAATCTATATTTTTGGTATTGAACTATTTAAATGATAATTCTGTAAGCCGAAGCATCCGCCCTTTTGATAATTATAAAATAACCACAGATAACATCCAGCAGAACTTTATCGGAGACTTTAAAATAGGAAAACTGAGAAACCGTCTGGTGGTAGGATTTGATTATTTCCACCAGAACAGTAAAAATCAATATCCTGTTTATAAAGTGGGTAAGAATGATTCTTCCGTATTCGTTCCATATCCTTTAAACGGAGTCATTGTAGACAAAGATCAGCCTCAGCCTACAGACGTCGTTTTACTGAATGGAACTTCTGACTGGACTTCAATTTCCCGGGATGTCGTGAAGGCACTTCCAAGAAATGGGACCAAATACGAAATATCACAATACAGTACGTACAGTGCATATGTTTCTGATGTTTTAAATATTACGGATAATTTCCTTGTAATGGCAAGTTTAAGAATGGATCATTATAAGAATGATGATATCAAAAGAAACGGGGTTCCCGGAAATGATGGGTACAATCAGACCCAGTTTTCTCCAAAATTTGGATTAGTCTATGAAATTAAAAAAGATGAAATTTCATTCTTTGCCAACTACGTAAATGGATTTAAAAACATAGCTCCTTCAGCTAACCAGGATGGAATTCTTACGAAATGGGATCCTGAGCAAGGGAATCAGTTTGAGGCCGGTTTTAAACTGGATCTATTCGGTAAGAAATTACTTTCAACCATTACCTATTACAATATGAAGGTTAAAAACAGAGTAATTGCTGATCCGGGCGGTTTGGGAAGCAGACAGGACGGAAATATTAAAAATCAGGGGTTTGAAATGGACGTGGTCATAAACCCGGTGAAAGGATGGAATATCGTAGGAGGATACGGGTATAACGATAACCGTTATGATGACAGAGGTAAAGATGCCGGAAAAAGAATTGCGTGGACACCTAAACATGTCGCCAATTTATGGACCAGTTATAAAATTATGGATGGTGCTTATGAAGGCTTAGGTTTCGGAGCCGGGTTCAATTTTGTAGATAAAACTTATATCAATATTACCAATCACTTTCTTGCCCCTTCATACACCTCTGTAGGTGCTACTATTTTCTATGATAAGAAGAAATACAGAATTGGTCTGAAAATGAATAATGCCCTGAATGAGACCTATTGGAACTTTTATGGCCAGCCACAGAAGCCAAGAGAAGTTCTTGCCAACTTCGCATTTAAATTTTAATTAAAAATAAAAATTATTTAAAAGATATAGTTTGTTGGAAAACGCAATGGCGGTTTTCTATAGGAGGTGGAATTATCTATTCTTTCTGGAAATCTTGATTTTCAAGCGCCTTAAAAGCTGTATGTATGGTAATCCCTGCGTCTTTCCGTTTTCCAACAATTATATTATAGATAACAGGATAATTAGATATGGATAATAAAAAAACTAACCCCAAGAAAAAACAGGGAAAATCCCTGACCAAACGGATTACAGGTTGGCTGCATCTTTGGCTGGGACTTGTTTCCGGAATCATTGTACTGACTGTGACACTTTCAGGAACAGTATTTGTCTTCTGTGACGAAATTATAGATCTGTGTGGTGGAAGTGCCAAATATGTTCAGGTTCCTGCCAATGCAAAGAAAAGATCTCCTGAAGAACTCCTTGCTCAATTTCATCAGCAGGTTCCGGATCGTAAAGCATTTTATTTTGACACCTATAAAGAAGCGGACCGAAGCTTTAGAGTAGCTTCTGCTACCAAACCTCCTAAAGATAAGAATACAGGAAAAGCAGAAAAACCAAAAGGAAAGGGCCGTGGTCCGAGGGGAGTATTTGCCTATCATTACCTTGACCCTTATACCGGAAAAGTGATGGGCTCTACAAAGAGTTATGAGTTTTTCTATGTTGTTGCCCATATTCATGCCCAGCTGTTGGCAGGAAAGTTTGGGAAAACGGTGGTAGGAGTTGCTTCCATTATATTTTTCATCCAGCTTATCGGCGGGCTTATCCTTTGGTGGCCAAAAAAATGGAATAAAACCACCAGGACAACGGCATTCAAAATAAAATCGGGAACGAAGTGGCGCAGGAAAAATTATGACTTCCACAATGTATTCGGTTTTTATTCATTGCTCCCGGCAGTATTTATTACAATCACGGGGCTTATTATGGCTTATAAAGTCCTTACAGATCTTACACAAACTGCTTTTGGTGGCGTAGCAGATGCCCATAAAATTGCCGAAAAATTTGATCCTAAGTTTGATCCTGAAAAAAAAGCATTGCCTTTTACGGCTTTTATAGAGAGAAATTTTAAAGAAATTCCTGAAGCAAAACAGATCAGGATGAGTGTTCCAAGAAATGACTCAGCGACTGTTTATAATGTAGTGGCAGCCCAATTTATCGGCTTAAAAAGTATTACAAACGGTAAAAGCAGGGAAATCAATAAATATACAGGAAATGAAATCATCTATCCGAAAGAAGTTCTGATGCATGAAGTGATTGAACATATGAATTTTGATCTGCATGTCGGCTATTGGGGCGGAATGTTTGGAAAAATCTTCACTTTCGTTATCGGGATCATCTGTACAAGCCTTCCGGTAACCGGATTCCTGATCTGGTGGGGAAGGAAAAATAAATCAACGAAAAAGACAAAGGAAATCAAAACTATTCATCAACACAGAAAAGACGAACATCATGAACAACTGGTTTAAATTTTTATACCTTTCCCTATTTTTAATGCTTACTTCAAAAGCCAATGCTCAGGAAAAAGTAATAGTGGGAGAGAAGCAGGTTTTATTTTCAAAAATTTTAAATGAAAACAGAGAAGTTTGGATTCATCTTCCTAAAACCTATGACGACACTACGATTAATCCGGCAAAATATCCTGTAATCTATCTTTTGGATGGTGAAATCAATTTTGAGTATTATGTCGGGATGACTGATTTTCTTGCCCGGACACCTTATGCTGATATTCCGGAATGTATTGTGGTAGGAATTAAAAATACAGAACGGACAAGAGACCTTACCCCCACAAAGGCTCAAAAGAAAAGTCCGGTAAACCCTAATCTTACCCTTTTTGCCGACAGTGGAGGAAGTGAGAATTTCATAAAATTCATGCAGGAAGAACTGAAACCGTTTATCAATAAAAAGTACAGAACTCAGGAGTATTCTTTGCTGGTAGGGCATTCTTTTGGAGGGCTGTTTGCCATTAATACTTTTCTTACCCACCCTGATTATTTCAATGCCTATGTTGCCAATGACCCCAGCTTATGGTGGGATAATAAGGTGTTGATTTCCAAAACTAAAGATTATATTGAAAAGCATAAAAAGTTTCCTGCGAAAAAGTCTCTGTTTGTTTCCCAGGCAGATAATGAGGAACAGCAGAAAAACTGGAATTCTGATATGACGCAGACCATAGAAGAGTTTAAAGGAATAGTGGAAAGCAATGGTTCACTGAACTACAAACACCGTTTCTTTGAAGGAGAAGTGCATGGTACTGTTTCTTATCCTGCAAATTATGAAGCCCTGAAGTTTATATTTAAAGGCTTCAGAACAGATATTAAACAACTTGCCAAAAATCCGGAATTGTTGGAGGGAGAATATAAAAAGCTTTCTGAGAAAACAGGAGCAGACTTCGTACCATCAGAATCTTATCTGAATGTAGTGCTTAAATTTATGAAAAGTAACGAGTTCAAAGAATCTGAAACTTACTTTATACATATGAAAAACAGACTTTATCCTAAAGTAAAATAATGCTTACCGGATCATCAATTGAGTTTAAATAATTGTAAAAACAAAACCATAAGCACTCGTGTTTATGGTTTTGTCATTATTATTAGATAATTATAATAAGTTTTGGCTAAAGCCGATGGATGATTAATAAAATATAAAGCGGGCTAAAGCCCGTTCCAATTGATAAATATGCTGTAATGACAGAATTTCTCATAAATGCTGCTGAGTAAATTACTAATGTCTGTTATCACAGTTGATTGTGAAGTCTTTCTGATTTTTATCTAAAAATGTAATGGAAGGGCAGCCAAAAGACTGTGCAACAAATCCAAAAATTACAGGAGGTTTCCCTTTGAACAGATAACCGGTCCATTGAGAAGTATTGCTTTCATCATTACTGATTCCATTAAGGGGAGTAAATTCAGCCCCGTCGCCACCGGCTGTGGTAATCGTTTTTTCAAATGTTTTTTCATTACGGTCATTGACTACTACCAATTTGCGCTCCTGAACCATTTCATCCTGAAGATAGTCCTGCAGATAATAGGTGAGATCTTCATATTTCGCCTGATAGGTATCTCCAGGTGTAAGCTTGGAAGACGTAAAGTATTTCTTCGAAATGTCAGCACTCGCTTTCTTCCATTGAACAGGCTTCATTTTATTTTCAATAAAAGGGTTTTTATTCCCGAAATAGGCAACAGCATTCTCATATTTATTTCTGATATCCGGTTCTTTATGAGCTTCAATCTGAAATCCTACCATGTATGAAGTACCATCTACTTCTTCACCTTCCATAGAATAGAAATCTAAATAAGCAACTGCTTTAAGCTTGTTTAATGGAAGTTTTTCCAGTTTGTTGAATTGATAGTTGTAAAGGTAAAGTGAATCATTCTCTGTAAGATGAAGTCCGTTCAGTATTTTACTTCTGTGCTTTGAATCAAGCTCAATATACTGAAGCTGCTCAGGAGAAACATTTTTCTGATTGCTTAAAGCCTCTTTCTGTATAGGCTGGGGATCGGTATAAATATCTGATACAGAAATAAAAATATCTGACAGCGCATCTTTCTGTCCGGAGGAAATTACAGTGACACTGTAAATATTAAAGTTTTTATAATCTATTTTTTCTTCCGTTGCTTTTGGAGTTTTTACAGAATCATTAGTAGCAGTAATTGCTGTTTCGGTGGGCTTCTTTTCATCCTTTTTGCAGCTGATAATCGCCAGTTGGGATAATAAAAGTGCCGCGAAAATCCTAATCTTCTTCATAATTTTTTATTTGTAATGTTTTAGATCCTGTTTACATTTTATTCAGGAATTCTTATATATTTTGTTGACAAGACTCAATAGGTCAGTTTGAAATTATTTTTTGATTAAAAAGATGAACGTAAAGCTTATGAATAATTCCACTTTATTTTAAGTGGGCAAAGTGATGCGGCTTCGTCGCTGATGAAGATGTATGCTTATCCATACGCTTCGACGAATCAACGAAGTTGATTCTATCCTTTGCTCCCTAAAAATATAGATAATGAAGCTAAAGCTTTGCGTTAGAAAAACACATGTTTTAATTTATTTTATAATAAGGTTCTGAATAATACTTACTTGGCTTGATATAAGCTGTGTTTCTGTCTGCGTCAAAGATCCATATAAATCTGCGCAGCATATCAGCACCAAAATAGCTGACATTTTGTGTTTTAAGATTTCCCGAGAAAAAAGCCACGGAAATATCTTTGAAAACAAAGTCTCCTAATTTTAAAAAAGGAAGAATTCCCTGTTTGATAGCTAAATTTTGTGCATTGGAATTTTTAAGTGTTTTTTCTCCTATTATTTTTAATTTTTTTTCCAGTTCTTTCTCTTCAGTAAACTCATTACTATATAATACCCCACCTGAGTATCCGGATTGAAGAGCAAAATAAGACTCCTGTTGTTTCTCACCATCAACCACATTATCGGCAGCCACGATGAATACACCCTGATCCAGCATAATTTTAAGAGGTTGATAACCTGTAAGATCAGGGTTTTTGTCATAGATTACAAATTGACTGTTGTCATAATCAATTTTAAAAGTCTTTCCTTCAAATAGACTGGTTCCTATTTTTCCGTCCGATTCATAGCCTGAGAGCTGGTTGTCAAAAAATCGGACATCTTTCAGGGTTACCGGGCCAATATCCACCGTATTATGATCACTTATTTCTTCTTTATTGAAAATAATATGGTCTGCTTTTCTCTGCCGTTCCGGAGAAATAGAGCCATCTTTCATGGCAATCTGAAACATCAGGTCCAGTGAGTCTTTTTTGTTGACTTGGGACTTTACAATGATATTATTGTATTTTGTAATTCTGAAAGGGATGGTCTGCTGTGCCTGAATGCCAAGATAGCTGGCAAAAAGGAATAATAGGAGATTTGTTTTTTTGAGCATTGTTAGTAGTGATTGGTGTTAAAACTCTAAATTTACCCATTATCTTTGGATCGGCAAATAATATTGTGAAATGGTTGAAAAATTACTTCAAAGCGGACTTCACTGGGAAAAGAAAGAATTCAGGAGGAATGAGTTCCTGAAAATTGCAGGAAGTACAGATACCCATATCTATTATATAGAAAATGGGAGTGTCCGGATCTTTATGACAGATGAAAATGAAGAAAGGATTATCCGTTTCGGATATACCGGTAATATTATTGTTTCCCTGGATTCTTTTCTTTCCGGAAAACCATCCGACTTTTATATTCAGGCCCTTAAAAAGACCAAGGTGAAACAAGCCTCAAAAAAGGATTTTTATGAAGTTATTCAGTCGGATGAAGAGCATATGAAGATGTGGATACAGGTCCTGGAAGAGCTGGTATTGCAACAGCTGGAAAGAGAAAAGGATCTGCTGATTAGTTCTCCGCGGGAACGTTATGAAAGGGTGTTAAGAAGAAGCCCTAAACTGTTCCAGGAGATTCCCAATAAATATATTGCAAACTATCTCAGGATGTCACCGGAAACATTATCCAGACTTAAAAAATCTTGAGTTCAATCAAGATTTAAGAAGTAAACGATCTGGATATTTGCATAAAAAATGGACTATGAAAATTTCGACCTCACAACTCTTGGATGAACTGAAAAATAAGACCCAGCAACATCTGCAGTACGCAGAAACACTCTTAGGGAAACCTGAAGGGGACTTAAATTTCAGAATGTCAGCAGATAGCTGGAGTGTCCTGGAATGCCTGGAACATCTCAACCGTTATGGAGAATTTTATATTCCAGAAATCAGTCGTAAAATTGCTTCCTCTGCCACTTCTTCCAATTCTACTTTTAAACCGGGTATTCTCGGAAACTATTTTGCGAGGACGATGCTTCCTAAAGAAAAACTCAATAAGATGAGAACATTTAAGGCAATGAATCCTATTCGTAGTCAACTGAATAAAAGCGTTATTGATGAGTTTATCAGGCAGCAAAAAGAGATGCTTGAGCTCTTGAAAAAAGCCGGACATATTGATCTGGAGAAAACAAAAACAGGAATCAGTATTTCAAAATGGATCAGTCTGAAATTAGGAGATACCTTGCGATTTGTTATTTATCACAACGAAAGACATATGATGCAGGTAAGAGGAGTTTTGAAGAACATTTGAAACATTGATTGATGAATTCTAAAAAAGTAGTAATTTTAAACTAATGGAAATCATCTGTCAAAAAACCATACAAACTCCGCTTGGAGAAATGATCGCCTGTGCAGCAGATCAGGGAATCTGTTTACTTGAATTCACAGACCGGAAGAATATTGAAAAGCAGTTTAAATCTCTGTCTAAAGTGCTGAATGCTGAAATAGTAGAAAAGGAACATCCCCATTTCATACAGCTGGAGAAAGAACTTAAAGAATATTTTGAAGGAAAGAGACAACGTTTTGATGTTCCATTATTCACCACAGGAACGGAATTTCAGGAAAAAGTATGGCAGCTCCTCTGTGAAATTCCAATGGGAGAAATAAGAACCTATAAACAGCAATCCGAATTTTTAGGAAATCCGAAGGCGATCCGTGCAGTAGGAACAGCCAATGGTATTAATAAAATTGCCATTTTAATTCCGTGTCACCGTGTGATTGGCTCCAATGGGGAGCTGGTAGGCTATGCGGGAGGAATCTGGAGAAAACAGAAATTATTGGAGCTGGAGAAAGCTATTTTGTTTTAAGAATAAAAGAATAAAGAATAAAGGGGGATATTAATATCGGTATTTCCTGCTTAACACTGTCAAACTCATATATTTTCCGTACTTCAAAAATACCTGTCCATTTTTCGGTTGCATACCGCCTGTCAATGTTGATACATTTGAAGAAAAATAATAATGATCAGTTTTAAAGATTTACATCAGGGTGAAGAACCTTTGTTATTAGGCAATGTATGGAATGTACAAAGTGCCAGGATATACGAGAAATTGGGCTATAAAGCACTGGCGACCTCAAGCTCGGCTGTGGCTCTTAGCTTAGGGTACGAGGATGGGGAGGAGATGAGCTTCGAAGAGTATTTTTATATTATTAAAAGAATCAAAGAATCCGTTTCTATTCCTTTATCTGTGGATCTTGAATCCGGATACGGAAATACAGCCGGGATTGTTACCTCTAACATACTAAAGCTTTTGGATATAGGAATTGCAGGAATTAACCTGGAAGATACGTATGTTGTGGATGGTATAAGACAGCTTTTGGATAGAGAGGCATTTGCTGAAAAACTGAAAGATATTTTCTCAACACTGAAAGAAAGAAGAGGTAATGTTTTTATCAATATAAGAACTGATCCCTTTTTATTGGGAATGGAAAATGCATTGGAAGAAACTTTAAAGAGAGTGAAGCTCTTCGAAGAGCTTAAGGCTGACGGAGTTTTTGTACCATGCATAAGTGATGAAAATGATATAAAAACAGTGGTAAGCGCTACCCGGCTTCCTTTAAATGTTATGGCAGTACCGGGACTTCCGGATTTTAGCGTCCTTAAAAAATTGGGAGTAAGAAGAATGACTTCCGGTGCTTTTTTAAACAGATACATTTACAAACAACTGGAAGTAATGAGTGAAGATATTACGAATAATAAAAGTTTTACCTCTCTTTTTGCTTAATCATGGAAATAAGTGACCAAATAATGTATGAAGCTTCTTTTAATAAAGACTCTTCATTTGAAGGAATCTTCTGGATGGCGGTAAAGACCACTGGAATTTTCTGTCGACCGACCTGTACGGCACGTAAACCCAAATTTGAAAATGTAGAGTTTTTTTCCAATACAAAAGACCCTATATTAAAGGGATACCGTCCGTGTAAAGTATGTAAACCACTGGAAAATCCTGATGTAACCCCTGAGCATATAAAAAAACTATTACAGGAAATTGCTGAAGATCCCTCGTTGAAACTTAAGGATTATGATCTGGTAAAAAGAGGGCTGGAGCCTGCAACAGTTCGCCGGTGGTTTTTGAAACACCATGGAATTACTTTTCACACCTTTCAAAGAATGTCCAAGCTGAATACCGCATTTAAAAAACTTCAACAGGGGGAATCAGTTACAGAAGTGGCGTTTGAAACAGGGTATGAGAGTCTTAGCGGTTTCAATGAAAGCTTTAAAAATATTTTCGGAGTATCTCCTAAAAATAACAGAATAGAAAAGATTATTGATCTTAAAAGAATTGAAACAATGCTGGGAACTATGATCGCCTGTGCTGATGAGAATGGAATCTGCCTCCTGGAGTTTTCTGATAGAAAAGCACTTCCCACAGAGCTGAAAAGTATTTCCAAAGATCTTAATGCCAATATTGTACAGGGAGAAAATCCTCATTTTATCACCCTGGAAAAAGAACTTTCGGAATATTTTGAAGGAAGAAGAACCACATTTACAGTTCCTCTTTCTCCGGTCGGGACGTCTTTTCAGAAGCAGGTATGGGATATCCTTCAGGCCATTCCTTATGGAACGACAAGGAGTTATCAGGACCAGGCCGATATTTTGGGAAATCCTAAGTCTGTGAGGGCTGTAGCCAATGCCAATGGTTTTAATAAAATATCCATTATCATACCCTGTCACCGTGTAATTGGAAGCAATGGTCAATTAACGGGCTATGGTGGCGGAATCTGGAGAAAACAAAAATTATTGGAATTAGAGAAAGCTATTTTGTTTTGATTTTTGTAATTTTAAGCAAAAATTTACACGTGAAAAAGTTATTAGTTGCACTTTGCATCTCTGTTTCAGCATTCAGTTTTGCACAGGATTATTCCGTACCGGCAGCAAGTCCGCGTCAGAAGGTAGAACAGCAGTTTTCAATGTCTAAGATCTCTATCGACTACGGAAGACCAGGAGTGAAAGGACGTAAGATCTTCGGAGAATTGGTTCCTTACGGTCAGGTTTGGAGAGCAGGAGCTAACTCGTCTACAAAAATTACATTCGGACAGGCCGTTAATTTTGGTGGAAAAACAGTTCCGGCAGGAACTTACGGATTGTTCATCGTTCCTACAGAAAAAGAGTGGAAAGTAATCTTAAATAAGGATTTCCAACAGTGGGGCGCCTATACTTACGATCCTAAACAGGATGTAGTAGATGTTACCGTACCTGTGAATAAATTAGCAGATAAACAGGAGTGGTTTGAAATTACCCTGAATCCTACAGATGAAAACTCAGGAAATTTGGTGATCAAATGGGATATGGCTCAGGCAGAAGTTCCATTGAAGCCATCTAAGCTGGATACCGTGATTAAGATTTCTGATAAACTGAAGGAAATCAAGAAAATAGAATCAGACTCTACTAAAAAAAGCTAAGCTATGAATTTTTCTGTTCAGCCTGTTTTAGAGAATGAAGAACTTCAATTAATCCCCTTACAGCAAGGGGATTTTGAATCTTTATATGAAGTAGCTTCCGATCCTAAAGTTTGGGAGCAGCACCCCAACAAAGACCGGTACCGAAGAGAAGTTTTTGAAAGCTTTTTTCTTGGGGCTATGGAAAGTAAGGGTGCTTTTAAAATCATTGAAAAAGCTACCGGAGATGTGTTGGGAAGCAGCCGCTACTACAACTTTGATGAAAATGACAGTCATATTTTTGTAGGATATACTTTCTATGGAACAAAATCTTGGGGAAAAGGAATCAATCCGCAGGTTAAAAAACTGATGCTGGATTATATTTTCCAATATGTAGATAAAGTTCATTTCCATATTGGAAAAGAAAATTTCCGTTCACAAAAGGCATTAGAAAAACTTGGTGGTAATAAAATAGCAGAAGAGGAAGTTGCCTATTATGCTGAGCCTACAAGAACCAACTTTGTATACGAAATCAAAAAAGAAGATTGGGCATGAAAAAATATAAAATCCAGCAATCGCCATTTATAGTTCCTACTACGGATGGAAAGCTGATTGAAGAGCACTGGGGAAACTCAACTGGAAATTCTAATGTTTCCATTGCTCATATGGTGGCACCTCCGGATTGGAGTGAGCCTCATCAGACTCCGGAGTTTGATGAATTTACCTATATTATTTCAGGAAAGAAACAATTTGAAATTGATGGTGAAATTGTAGAACTGGAAAAAGGGCAAAGCATTCTTATCGAAAAAGGAGCAAGAATACGCTACAGCAATCCCTTTTCAGAACCTTGTGAATATCTGGCTATTTGCCTTCCTGCATTTTCTATGGAACTGGTCAATAGGGAAGTGGAAGGAGTAGATTAGAATAGTATATACTTTAAATAAACAAAGCAATCTCAATTTTGAGATTGCTTTGTTTATTTAAATGCCTATTAATACTGGATTTTTCACAATATTCATGCTTGTTATTTCCAATTATTTTGTAAGTTCGCGGACTTAAAAAAATAATAACTATTTAAAATATATGAAAAACAATTTATCAATTGTATTATTAATGGGTATTGCCCTTTCTACCACTTCATGTGCAAGTATGTTTACCGGTACTAAAGATAAAATTACTTTCAATTCCAGTCCTGAAGGAGCTAAAGTATTCCATAAAGGTGTAGAAAAATGTATTACTCCGTGTACTGCTGAAATCTCAAGAGCATTGAGTAAGCAGACCGTAACATTTGAAAAAGAAGGTTTTAATACTAAGGAGGTAAAACTAACGAAAACTTTTAACCCTGTCACTTTGCTGAATATCCTTTTTGGAGGGGCTATAGGGGTTGGAATCGATGCAGCAACAGGTTCTTTGACCAAATATTCTCCTAAAAAATATGACGTTGAGCTGGAAGCTCAATCCACTGAGTTAAAATAAAATACCAAAAAGGCAAATTCGCTTGCGAATTTGCCTTTTATATTGATCTTATAGAATCTCCAGCTTAGGGTTTATTTCAGAATCTCTTTCAGAAACATCAGTGTGTGATTCCAGGCTCTTTTGGCCATCACTTCATTGTAATCCGGGGATTTAGGATCTGTAAAAGTATGTTTTGAATGGGCATAAGTGATGATCTGCCAATCGGCATTTCCTTCGTTCATTTCTTTGATCAGGTTATTATAATCATCGGGTGTTACACTTCTATCATCTGCCGGATTTTCTACCAGAATTTTAGCTGTTAGCTTTTCATTTTTTCTGGTCTGATCTCTTCCCAAACTTCCATGAATAGAAACAGCTCCTGCAACAGGTAAATTACCTCTGGCCGCTTCTAAAGCTCCTGTTCCTCCAAAACAATAGCCAATCACCGCTGTCTTGTCGGAAATAGCTCCGTTTTTCTTCAACTGATCCAGGGCCAATTCAATTCGTTTTTGATATTCCTTATAGTTCTGTTTGTAATATCCTGAGCTTTTAGCAGCAGCGTCGTTGTCAGCAGGAATCTTTCCTTCACCATAAATATCGGCGATGAAAGCAATGTATCCCTGTTTCTCAAGTTCTAAAGCTGCTGTTTTAGCTTCTTCATCAATACCTTTCCAGGCCGGAAGAATTAAAACTCCGGGAAGTTTTTTTCCTGCATTGGAAGTGATTAAACCATTCAGTTTTTGGGAACCGTCCTGATAGGAAACGGTTTTAAGTTTTTGACTGAAAAGTGTTCCTGAAGCCATAATCAATGTGGTTAATAAGATTGAACGTATCATATTTTTTTATTTTGTTATTGACCAATATATTCTGGATTTTATTTCTTTATGTTTATTTCCATGTTGGGCAGCCATTCCAATTGGGAATTCCGGGAGCATTAGGACATGCGTCATCTTTATCAGGGATTCCATTCTGGTCTGTATCCAGCCATATGCATCCATTATTTTCTACAGTACCTTCTTCATTCGGGCATTTATCGAGATAAAATAAAATGCTGTCTTTATCTTCGTCTCAGAGGTATCTTTTTTATCCTCAATGTTCTACGCCTGAAAAAAAAGAGCCTGTGAAGATCAGTAAAAGATAAAATATTTTCATATCAATAAAAAATCCTCAACTAAATTACTTAAAATAACTTAATTGAGGAGATTTATATTTTATGCTGAAATACCTTATATTTTAACTCCTAAACCTGCAAGTTCCAGTTCCAGATTGGTTTCCGGAGTTACATGAATGGTCATAAAACCTAAGGTTTTTGCCATTTCGATGTTCTTAGAATTATCATCAATGAAAACCGATTCTTCTGCATGAATGTTATACCTTTCCAATAAAACATGCCATATTTTAGGATCTGGTTTAATCAGTTTTTCCGTTCCGGAAACCACAATTTTTCCCTCAAAAATTTGAAAGAAATCATAGTTTTCCAATGCGTAAGGAAAAGTTTCTTCAGACCAGTTGGTCAGTCCGAAAAGCTGATAGTCCGTATTCTTGAGCTTTCTCAGTATTTCTACGTTCTGAGGGATATCACTCTTCAGCATGACTGTCCAGTTATCATAAAATGCTCTGATTTCTTTTTCCCATTCCGGAAATTTCTTTACCTGGATATCTGTTCCTTCAGAAAGACTTCTTCCGCGGTCCTGTTCGATATTCCACTCGTCCTGAGCGATGTTTTCAAGGAAATATTCCATTTTTTCATCGTCTTTGAAATAGTCTTTGAAGAAATACCTGGGATTCCAATCCATCAGTACGCCTCCGAAATCGAATATGATGTTTTTTATTTTCATATGAATTAATAGTGTTGTGAACCACCCCGTCAAAAATTCTTTGGATTTTTGCCATCCCTCCAGAAAGAGGAGACTCTCATGACTGCAGCTGTAATATTCGTGAGATGGGAGTGGTATTATTGTTTTTTATTCATTATTGGTATCAATCTTAGCTTTTGTCTATTCCGGTTTATAAAACCTATACTGCCCGTCTTCATAATAGGCATTGATATGCTGAAGTCCATTGGTCAGGATAATTTCTTTGGCTCCAATAACGGAATTGTACCGGGCAGTTTGCTCAAATGTTTTTTCCGTCAGTTTGATATGAGGAGCCTTACATTCTATTAAGATAACAGGTTCCGTTTTTTCTGTAATAAGAAGGTCAATTCTCTTCGTCAGGCCATTTAAAACGATCTTTTTTTCTGTAATAAGGGCCGATGCAGAATAGGCTTTTACGGTGAGATAATAATGTACCCAGTGCTGTCTTACCCATTCTTCAGGAGTAAGGAGAAGATAAGTTTTACGAATCAAATCATAAATAAAAAACTTATCTTTGTCTTTCTTGAATTTAAAATCAAAAGTTTCCTGAAAATTCAGTTTTGGAAGTTCCATTAATAAGATGAAAGAATTAGATTTAATCCTCAAAAATATTAAAAATAAAGAAGTTTTACCTATTTATTTTTTCCACGGAGAAGAAGCCTACTTTATTGATGTTGCTGTAAAAGCCCTTGAGCACAACTTTTTGGAGGAAGATGAAAAAGCTTTCAACCAAACGGTTACTTATGGAAAAGATACTTCTTACCAGGAGGTTCTTTCCTTGGCTAGGCAGTTTCCGATGATGGGAGATAAACAGGTGATCATCGTTAAAGAAGCTCAGGATCTGAAATTAAATGAAGATGAAAACAGAATTCTGGAATCATATGTTGAAAATCCGATACCTTCTACCGTATTGGTTTTCGCTCATAAACATAAGAAACTGGACAGCCGGAAAAAAGCGGCTAAAGCTTTAGATAAAGCCAATGCTCTTTTCCTCAGTGAATCGGTAAAGGAAAATAATCTTCCGAAATGGATTGCAGATGAGTGTACAAAACTTAAAATAAAAACAGCTCCCAATATCTCGCATCTTCTGGCTGAATATCTGGGAAATGATCTTTCGAGAATTGCCAACGAGCTGAATAAATTAAAGATCATCCTTAAAGAAGGGGAAGTACTGGACGGGACAATTGTTGAAAATCATATTGGAATCAGTAAAGAATACAATGTTTTTGAACTTCAGAAGGCGTTAGGAACAAAAAATGCCAATGCAGCCTTTAAAATTGCCCATTTTATGGGGAAGAATCCCAAGAATAACCCTTTCGTAATGCTGCTTGCAAGCCTTTATAATTATTTTTCTAACGTTATTATCTATCAGACCATGGCTGGACAGCCTCCGCAAACTATTGCTTCACAAATGGGGGTAAACCCGTATTTTGTTAAAGATTATGCGGAGAGTGCCAGGTTATATCCTTTAAAACATGCCACAAGAGTAATCTCTATTTTACGAGAGTTTGATATGAAAGGAAAAGGTCTTGGTGCCGTGAATATGGGAGAAGCAGAACTCATTAAGGAACTGGTGTATAAGATCATTAATGTAGATAAAATTAAGATGAAAGTCTAAGTTTTAAGAAGTAGGGATATTGGGATGCTACAGGGTATTTTTTGATTTTAAAATGTATGAATCGATGAGGAAATTTATTTTTTTGGCTCTATTACCTGTATTTTTCCTGAGCTGTGCAGCAAAGAAGGCTGAAAGCCAACTCGTAAAGGGAGACCACTATGAATTAAAAAAATCAGACAATCAAAAAGCTGTTCTGGTTTTATTTCCTTGTTTTCCCTGTGATATTGAGCATACAAAGACTGAAGCAGGCTTCCTGAAAAATATAGAACAAGAAGGAATTACAACATTACTTTTAGACTATAATCAAAGACTCTTTTTAACGGACGCCGAAAAGGAAGAATACTCAAAAACTTTACTTTCTATATTGGATCAACATGACGTTGATAAGAATAATGTTTTTATCGGGGGCTTTTCCAGTGGGGGGAATGTCGCATTTTTACTCTCCAGTTATTTAATAAAAAGTAATAATTCTGTTCAGCCCAAAGGCATGTTCTTAATAGATTCTCCTATTGATCTGGAAAAGCTGTATGATAATGCCCAAAAGGATGTTTCAGCTAATATAGATGCTGATGCAGTAGAAGAAGGGAAATTTCTGATGGCACTTTTTGAAAAAGAACTGGGTAAACCATCTGAAAATCAGGAAAAATATAAAATAGCTTCACCTTATCTGATGTCCTCTCCTTCAATTGAAAATATTCAATATGTAAAAGGGATTAAAACAAGGTTCTACTGTGAACCGGACCTGGAATGGCAACAGCAAAACAAAGGCAGAAAATGGGAAAACCTTAATGCTTTTGCCCTGAAAAAAGCTAATGAGTCTTTACTCAATCTGGGAAGTGAAAAGTCAGAATATATAGAAACCAAAAACCGAGGAATAAGAGCTAACGGAAAAAAACATCCTCATTCCTGGAATCTTGTGGAACGTGGAGAGCTGGTGAGATGGATGATGCCGTGAGTTGGAAATAGAAAGTTGAAAAATAGAGAATGGAATCCAAATGATATTTTTCAATAAAAATAGGTACCGGACATTCTGTATTTTAATTTTGCACTATCAACTATCAACTATCAACTATCAATTGACAGTCGATATATCTGTTATTGACAAGTATCATTAAAATAACTTTAAAAAGACCATAAAAATTCCGAAATTAGCAGTCTTAATTTAATTAAATCTTTTCGAACAAGTAAATTATGGAGCAAAACATTTTAGATTGTGTGATCGTTGGATCTGGGCCTTCTGGCTTCACCGCTGCTATATATGCAGCAAGAGCAGACTTGAAACCTGAATTGTATACAGGTTTGGAGCCGGGCGGACAATTAACAACCACTACAGAAGTTGATAACTTTCCAGGGTATCCAGCCGGGATTACAGGTCCTGAAATGATGATGGATCTGCAAAAACAGGCAGAAAGATTTGATACCAAAGTTCATTATGAAATGATCACTAAGGCCGAGTTTTCTAAGGAAGTAGGCGGTGTTCACAAATTATATGCAGGAAACAAAGAAATTCTTGCCAAAACAGTAATCATCTCTACAGGAGCTACCGCAAAATATTTAGGTCTTGATGACGAGAAAAAATATGCAGGAGGTGGAGTTTCCGCTTGTGCCACATGTGACGGATTCTTCTACAGAGGAAAAGACGTTGTAGTAGTAGGAGCAGGAGATACAGCAGCTGAAGAAGCGACTTACCTTGCCAAATTATGTAAAAAGGTAACTTTATTGGTGAGAAAAGATGTTTTCAGAGCTTCAAAAGCGATGGTTCACAGAGTAGAGAACACTCCGAATATCGAAGTGAAGTTCCACCATGAGTTAATCGGGATTGAAGGAGAAAACAGTTTGGTAGAAAGAGCTGTAATCATTAATAACCAGACTCAGGAAACTTCTAAAGTTGAGGTTGAAGGAATCTTCATCGCGATTGGTCACAAACCGAATACAGATATCTTTGTAGGCCAGATAGATCTTGATGAAAACGGATATATTGTTACTGAAAAAGGTTCTTCAAGAACGAATCTTCCAGGAGTATTTGCTGCAGGAGATGTTCAGGACCATATCTACAGACAGGCTATTACCGCTGCAGGAAGTGGATGTATGTCTGCAATGGATGCAGAGAAATATCTAGCTGAGTTACATTAATAGTATTCAGTTTATAAAATACAAAGCGTACCGTCAGGTGCGCTTTTTTATTTATATATGGATTTTTCAATATAGAAAGTGTAAAATAATACAGTGTTTATATTGTTTGTTGGAATATCGCAAAGGCGCAAGGTTTTTAATTTTTATGTACGATTTAAGGCGCAATAAAATCAGAGATTTTCAGCAAGTGATTGTTTATATATGGATTTTTCAATGTAGAAAGTGTAAAATAATACAATGTTTATATTGTTTGTTGGAATATCGCAAAGGCGCAAGGTTTTTACTTTTTATGTACGATTTAAGGCGCAAGAAAATCAGAGATTTTCAGCAAGTGATCGTTTATGTTATTTAGTTTATAAAATACAAAGCGTACCATCAGGTGCGCTTTTTTGTTTATATATGGATTTTTTCAATATAGAAAGTGTAAAATAATACAGTGTTTATATTGTTTGTTGGAATATCGCAAAGGTGCAAAGTTTTTAATTTTTATGTACGATTTAAGACGCAGGAAAATCAGAGATTTACGTAAGGATATAGCATTATCAATTGTAGCTGAGATACAATCTTTGCGCCTTTATGCATCCTAATAATCACTTTGTAATTAATATCAAAAAATCAATTGAATAATGAAATAGGTAATAAAAACATTGATATATTTGTGAAATTGCAAAACGACCTGAGTTTGCATTCTATTGAATAGTACTTAACAAAACGAATAAAAATGAAAAGAGTAACAGCCATCGGAGGAATCTTCTTTAAATGTAAAGAACCGGAACAAGTAAACGAATGGTATAAGACCCATCTGGGATTGGAAACGAGCCCTTACGGAACCAAATTCGACTGGAAAGAAGTGGATTCGGATAAAAAAGGGTATACGCTATGGAGCCCTTTTAAAGAGTCTACCCAATATTTTGAGCCTTCAACAAAAGAATTTATGATCAATTATCATGTGGAAAATATTGAAGCATTGGTAGAAGAGCTGAAAAAAGAAGGGGTAACTGTTCTGGATGAGGTGGCCACCTATGAATATGGAAAATTTGTACACATCCTGGATCCTGAAGGAAATAAAATTGAATTGTTCGAACCGGCAGGGGAGTAGCCTTTTCTGATTTATCATTCCGTAGGAATCCCGTTTGATTGATTAGGATTTTGAGATTGATGCTGTTTTATTGGCAAATTACATATTAAAAGGGTGATGATTCCCCTCCTCTGGAGGGGTGGCGAAAATTCTAGGAATTTTTGACGGGGTGGTTTTACCTGATCTGATACAGCTTCTTTTATTTTTATATTCTAAATAGGTTTGTTGAATAGAAAGCCATTACGTATATTGGGTTGTTAGGTGAAATTTCACGAAAAAAATCGTTGTAGAAAGATAATGCAGGAAATCTTTAAAACATTCAGACCAACAAGTTCTATTGTCAGAAAATATGTTGATTATTATTATCTGGATATTAAAATGGACAATATCAGTAATGAGTTTAAATGTTTTCCGCACTTCAATAATGTAATCTCTCTTTACCAATCCCATATCCGATTAGAAAGCGGAGAGATGGTTTATGATGAAACGGCAAAACCATTTCAGATTTTTACGCCCATCCGGGACAAAGTTCTTCATGTAAAACAATCCGGGAAAGTATATAGAGTTGTAATTGTATTCCAGCCTTAGGTTTGGATCAATAATATTGATGTGAAAGTATAAAGTCTGATTGATCTTCTGCAACATAAAAAAACGGCTTCTCAAAGAAGCCGTTTTCGCTTATTTATATGCGAAAAGTAATTAGTCTAAAATATAGATCTTCTTTTCTTTAAGATTAAAACCCAGCTTTTTGCCCAGCCAGTTGATACTTGTTTTACCTTCGTAAATCAATCCTTCCACAAAAAGCACATTAGGCTTATCCACCTTTACAAATGAATTGGAAACAGCATCTACACTTCCTTTGTAAAACTTATTGATGATTGCAGGATCAAATTCGCTCTTCTTTTCAATTAGCTGCAGACTTTCTTTTTTTATGCCTAAAGTCCCCATCAAACGATCGCTCAGCCAAAATGAATCATTACCGGCTCCGGAGTCTAAAAGAACATTGATCCGATATGTATTGTTCAAAAGTACATAGGTGCTAATGTCCAGTGACTGATCAGCATTGGTAGAAAGCTGGATATCCAATACTTTATTACCGCTTAATTTTTCCTTCGGGAATATAAGCTCTTTGTTTGTAAAATCTATAATGAATTCCGTATCATAAAACATGGGCAGAGAAAGTAAACCGTCAATTCCCTTTATTTCCATGTCATGAGTGGCATACCAGGTATCTTTAAATTTTTTACCGTTAACAATAACCTCTTTTGATTTGAATAGTGGGACTGTCATTTTTTCACCCGTAGCGCGAAAAGCTGTTAAGAAATTATAAGACTCTTTTGGGGCTAAGTTTTTGGAAAAGTTTCCCAAAAACAGATTAATTCCTCCTCCGGTATCAAAAATGAAATTTCCTTTCTTACCTTCCACTTCAGCCTGTACAAGAAGATGTCCGGAAGGTAATATGTTGAGAGGCGTTTTTTGTGCTAAGATAACAGATGAGTATAGAAATACGGATGCGGTAAGAACCGATTTTTTAATAAATGATTGATTAAACATCTGAAAATAGGGTTATTGTTTTTTAGTTCTGATTTCATAAATATATGAATTCTGCAAATATAATATATTCTTCCAGCAAAGCTATAATAAACCCATAAGTACATTTTTAGTTCTGTGTACTGAATTTTCAAGGACTCGGGAGCGGTAATCAGACTGCTGACTTCCTGTTTTTATCCACCTGCCAAAATAATGATGATAAAGAGTAAAAATACTTCCTACGTAAAGTAAAATACCTAGATTTGGCTTTCAAACTTTAAAATATAACTATGGACAAAAAGATTATAAAAATTACCCACGTCACAGGGACGTATATTATTAAGATTGCCGAAGGAAGACTTAATGAAATGAAAGCCCAGCTGGATAAATGCCTAAATGATGAACAGGCAGCAATTGTCGTAAAGGGGGAAGATGGAGATCAGTTTGTATATCCGTCGGATTTTATCAAGAATAGTTTCATCGCCATCGTAGACCGTGAATAGGGTGGGGCACTCTATACAAAATAAGGTCTGAAAATCGTTTTAAAGGCTATGTTTTTAGTGGTAGAATGTAAGGAACGGGAATTTATAGATACAGGGAGTGAAAATAATTCACCTGATTTTAAGCTTCTTATTCATTTTTGCTATAATTTGTGCAGTAAAAGTTTTGCAGAAATTAAAAATCGTTCTATATTTGCACCACTGAAAACAACGGTATAGCCGGGGTTTAAGGAGAGATGGCAGAGTGGTCGATTGCGATAGTCTTGAAAACTATTGACTGTAACAGGTCCGGGGGTTCGAATCCCTCTCTCTCCGCAGAAAAAGGGTTAAATCTATTGATTTAACCCTTTTTTATTTTAAGCACTTCATGATCAGTTGGGATCAGGCTTGAAAGCAGAGTACTTGTATAAAATACTACGCTTTATGCTAAAGTCATTACCAAAGAAATTAATCCGGTAGCTTCATCCGTATTGTATGGAGACCTGTTTTCGATGCAGCGATCACATATATTCTGTTTATTGTAGAGAACGGAAATGGATAGGCTTCTTGAAAATATCAACATTATAGACCCTGGAGCCCATTTTTAAGACAATAATATAAGGTTTTAGCTTTTCCATAAGAAAAACAGAGGCAAATCCAATCTAATTTTTATATTTGCAGGGGACAGTTTGAATCTCAAAACACTGTTTCAATCGCTAAAAAACTAAAAAAACTGAAAACCAAAAGAATAAAGAATGGGTAAGATTGACTTGTTAATTGTTGTGACTGTAATCTCTTTGTTTATTTCATTATTTCTTGTATTCTTTTTGCTCACCGTTAAAACAAAATATAAAATAAGCAATGTTCTGTTTGCTGCTTTTCTTCTCATCACTGCAATAGATAGTTGTGAACCTTTGTTTAATCTAACCGTTGATAGTCCTTCCAACCTGGGAATGCTAAGAAATACATTTGCTTTCTTACAAATTCCTGTTTTTTATCTGTATGTATTATCTGTCTGTTATTCCGATTTTAAGCTTACATTCAAGTATATACTACATGTGCTTCCCTATTTAATTGTCAATTTAGTTTTACTGCCTCGGTTTTATGCGGTTGATAGTGCTTCTAAAATTGATTTTCTTGTGAATCGTCAGCATATGATAGAGCTGCAGTTTACCCATATTCTTTTTCACCTTCAGATTGTTGTCTATCTTATTGCTGTTTTTAGGATATTAAGAAAAACAAAAAAACTATATCTTGAAAATTATGCAGGTGCCAGCATCAATTCGTATAATTGGTTGTTTCAGTTTACAAGCGTACTGACTTTTCTATATTTGTTTGTCTTTTTAAAAAATATTTTTAAATTTTCCGACTATCCCTATATTTCTGAATGGATAAAAATTGGTATTATGGTACTGGTATTGTTTATCGTTTGCTGGTATTTATTTAAAGCATTGAACAATCCCGGTTTATTTAGAAATGTTGATTCGAAATTAAAACTTGTTTCTGATATTATTTCAGAAGAAAAAAAGAATGAGTCACCAACTGAAAACGAAGAGACGTTAAGCTCAGAGATTATAAAATTAAAGAAATATATGATCGAGGAAAAACCCTTTCTTAATCCTTCGCTGACGATTCAGGATATTTCTAAAGATATTGAAATTCCTACCCGGGAATTATCCGTACTAATTAACCATCAATTAGGGCAACATTTTTATGATTTTGTAAATACGTATCGTATCGTATAGAGAATGCTATGGATATTTTAAAAGATACTACAAAAACGAAGGTAACTATTCTTGAAATCCTGTATGAAGTGGGTTTTAATTCAAAATCTTCTTTTAATACTGCCTTTAAAAAACATACGGGTACTACTCCAACTTATTATCGTAAAAATCTGCAAGTCAGTATTTTGTAATTATTCGTACTCTTTTTTGTAAAGATTCGTACTTATTTTTCTACACAAATGTGATCGAATACTTTTACTCGGTCGCCTAATTTTGATTTCTCCCACATCTTTGTATTGAAATAATTTTTTAATATAAAATAACGATACAATGAAAACTTCATCAAAACTTTTAGCGGCCCTATTATTCATCAGTAGCTTTTCTTTTGGACAGGACATTTCCCAAAAAATTGATTCCATCATACATGATAATTATAAAAAAAATCCTGAGGTAGGGATCAGTGTTGGTTTTATCAATAATAATAAAGAATCTTATACATCATACGGTAATTTGAATGCAGAAAGCCCGATGAAAATTAATGAGAATTCCATATTTGAAATTGCATCTATCACTAAAATTTTAACGTCAAATTTAGTTGCTCAGGCAGTTATGGATCATAAAATAAAATTAGATGATTATATAGATGGTTTCCTTCCCAAAGAATATATCCTTCAGGAAAATCTTAAAAATAAAATTAGAATTTCTGATCTGGCATCACATCAATCAGGTTTACCTGATATAGATTTTGCAAAATTAATTGAACAGGATCCGCAGCAACCTGTAAATAGCGTGACTGCACAAACATTAGCTGCTATAATTAATAATTGCAGTGAACTAAAAGATTACGGTAAATATCGTTATTCTACGATTGGATACACTTTATTAGGGCAAATATTGGAGAAGGTCTATGGTAAGAGTTATGATGACATTATAAGAGCCGGAATGATAAAGCCTTTGCATATGAGGAATACGTTAACTAAGGATTTTAATGTAAAAAACAGAACAACGGCTCACAATCCTGATGGGGGTATTCAGGAATTCTTCAAATGGAATATTACAGCACCTGCCGGATTGGTAAAATCTAATGCTACTGATATGGTTACCTTTTTAAAAGCTGTTTTAAATAAAGACACAACAGTTGGGAAAGCTGCCATTATTACGGAGAAAATAGTGTATAAGGATGAAAAAAAAGAAATGGGATTAGGTCTCAATATTGTGACCGATGAGAAAAATACAATATATATGAAATCAGGAGATTCTATGGGACAGTCTTCCATCATATGCTACAACAGGAATAAGAAATGGGGGATTATCATATTGCTTGATCAGAGAAATTCAAAAATGAGACAAGACCTGTTGAATAAAATTTATGATACCGTCCTGAAATAAATAAAGTACAGATAACAAGAGTTTAACCAAATGATAGGAGGAGTGAAAAAATATTTTTTGAGATCATTTTTCTTGTCATAACATCTTAAACAACAATCAAATATTGTAATAATGAACAATCAAACAACACCAGATGATAAAGTAAATACTTCATAAAAAAAAACATGTAAGAAACATGGCCTGGAGTTTTGAGGTATTGATTTTTTAAACAGTCAATTCTTTTGTAAAGTATTTCTTTCTGAACCAGAAAGCAAGGTTGACCAGAGCAATCAGCGCAGGAACTTCAACCAACGGTCCGATTACCCCGACAAAGGCTTGCCCGCTATTAATACCGAATACACCTATTGCCACAGCAATTGCCAGTTCAAAATTATTCCCTGCAGCTGTAAAAGCGATGGCGGTGCTTTGTGAGTAATCGGCACCCACAGTCTTGCCGGCAAAAAAACTTACGATAAACATCAGTGTAAAATAGATAACCAGAGGGATTGCAATACGGAATACGTCCATTGGTAATTGCAGGATCATTTCTCCTTTGAGACTAAACATCACCACAATGGTAAACAACAGGGCTATCAAAGTAATAGGGGAAATTAAAGGAATAAAACGATCCTGATACCAGCTTTCACCCTGTATGGCGATCAATCCGTACCTGCTTACTATACCGGCAAGGAAAGGAATACCAAGATAAATAGCGACGCTTTTTGCAATCTCACCAATAGAAATGTCCACTGAAAGTCCGGTCACCCCAAAGAAAGGAGGTAATACCGTAATAAATACATAGGCATACAGACTATAAAGCAAAACCTGGAAGATGCTATTCAAAGCAATTAAACCTGCAGCATATTCTCTGTTGCCATCTGCGAGTTCATTCCATACGACGACCATAGCAATACATCGCGCAAGACCTATCAGAATTAGTCCTGTCATATACTCCGGATAGCCATTAAGAAATAAAAGCGCTAATATGAACATTAAGACGGGTCCTATAATCCAGTTCAGAACCAGTGAAGTGCCCAGAACCCTGATATTGCGAAACACCTTTCCAACGTGTTCGTAACGTACCTTGGCTAAAGGTGGATACATCATCAGGATCAGCCCGGCAGCAAGCGGTATATTGGTTGTACCGCTGCTATAGCTATTAATCCATACCGCAGAAGAAGGAAAGAAATTACCTAATGAAATACCAAGGACCATTGCCAGAAAAATCCATAAGGTGAGATATCGGTCAAGAAATTTTAATTTAGATGGCATGGGTTATTTTTTAATAGTTGAAAAAACATAAAATAGGGCAGCCGCTATCTCTAAACTCCTTGCAGCATATACAGAGGTCTGTTCCGGTGTACCATCTGAAACCTTAGGGTCTTCAAATGTGATCGGTATCCTTTTTTCAGCACCGGGAATAAAAGGGCATCCCTCATCTGCTTGCGAACAGGTCATGATCGCTGCAAATTCCGAAACAGGGTTGAACGCACTGTCATATTTCTTTGAAAAGCCTATAACAGGTAAGGCATTGTCGTCATATTTTATCACATAGACCGGATTGTCAGTGTCAGCAATCTTAAAAACTTCAAATCCCTGATGAATCAGTGTTTCAGCCACTTTGGGAAATAATGCTGTTTCTTCTGTACCTCCCGAATAACAGTATACACGAGTGATATTGTAGTAGGATGCAGCTGTCTGTGCCCAAATCTGTGAAAGATGGCTTCTCCGTGAATTGTGTGTACAGATGAAGTTTAAATTAATATCCAGCCCCTTATTTACTTTATCCTGAATAAATTGGATCAATGGAATTAATGCCGCTCTACGTTCCTCCGTGAGATTCTGCACATCAATGAGAGTGCTGACCGTTTCTTTGATTTTCTTATACATAACTGAGCTGATAAATAGTTAACAGCATCCGGAATCTGGAGCACAGCAAGAAGTCTGGCTTGCTGCCAATTCGGACAGATTTTTCTTTTGTTTTTCAGATGGAATACCACAAGCGTCCTGAGCAAGGCAAGCTGTTGTTTTGTTTTTTAGTATAAAATTCTTTCCATTGAACGCCAGATCATATTTGCCGATTGTATCGCTCTGATACTCCACTTCGATCTCAGCATCTTCAATTGCCAGTTT
Source organism: Chryseobacterium rhizosphaerae (assembly GCF_003385455.1). GTDB lineage: Bacteria > Bacteroidota > Bacteroidia > Flavobacteriales > Weeksellaceae > Chryseobacterium > Chryseobacterium rhizosphaerae. The sequence continues at coordinate 66,901 of NZ_QNUF01000024.1, forward strand.
TTCTTCGGAAAGTCTGATAATATGTAGCAGTTTTCCGGGTTTTAGGCGGTGCTCATAATCATCTGCATTCCACAGCTGAAAGTTGACTGTTTTCTCATGACGGATGACACCACCACAATCAATAAAGCTTTTCGTGATCTGTCCTACTTCCGTTACATGGAAGTGTTCCGGAACAAATGTCCCGTTTTCCAATTGAAATTCAACATTTTCTAATGTGGATAAAATTTCCTTGATTTCTGATAGTTTCATATTTTTTAATTTTAAATGTTATAATTATATATTGCAATATGACGATTATAAAAGACGAAAAAAGAGTTACGAACAGCAACTTGATACTTTAACATCCTGGTTAAAAAAGCTATTGAATTCACTTTGAAACTGTTTCCAGATTTCCTCATTAATACAGTAGCATACTGATTTGCCTTCGATAGTTCCCTGGATAATGCCGGTATTTTTCAGCTCCTTAAGATGTTGTGAAATGGTAGCCTGTGCCAGGCCTAATTCATCAACCAGATCATTACAGATACAGGCTTTTTTGTCAATGATATATTGAAGTATAGCGACGCGTGCAGGATGCCCCAACACTTTAAATGCCGTAGCAAGCTTATTGTGCTTATCTGCAAAAATTTCTGTCTTGGTAAGTCCCATACTGTTGTATTTTAATATTGCAATATTACGATGTATGTTTTATATATCCAAATATCAATGCAAAAATTTTGTTGAGGTCCCTTATTTTAGAGGTAAGACCTTTTATTTTATGGATGTTTAAAAAAGCATTTCCTTATAAGATTAGGATAAATCATTGAAAGATATTGGTTCTTATTCTTTTTATAGAGCAAGCGGCTAAGTAGCTGTGGTCTGAATTTTGCATTCGGTTTCATTCCAATTTTTACTAAGATCTACATTGTAACCATAACAAAATATAATTGAAGATATGATAATCGATGAAAATCTTTTGCTCGACAATGGAGCAGTATATGAGGAGTATTCCGCAAGGGAAACTATTTACGAAAATGGAGGTACACCGCATTATTATTTCCAGATCATAAACGGGACAGTAGAATTGAATAACTATCACGAAGATGGTAAAGAGTTTACCTTAAACATTCTTTCCGAAGGGCAGAGTATAGGGGAGTCCTTACTTTTTGGTAATAAGAAGTATCCGATGAATGCGGTGGCAAAGACTGATACCAGGGTGCTTAAGTTGGAAAAATCCAGCTTCCTTCAGCTGCTGTCTAAAAACCAGGAAGTGATGTTTAAACTATTTGAGCATCTTTCGGATAGGCTTTTCTATAAATATATCATGCTGTTTAATAATTCAGCCATAGATCCACAAGCCAAGATCAAAGCTTTGATGGATTATTATAAAGAATATCATTGCAGAAAAGATAAAGACAGGTACAGAATCCCATTAACCAGACAGCAGATTGCAAACCTGACAGGATTGAGGGTGGAAACAGTAATCCGTGCAGTGAAAAAAATGGAGAAAGATAAGTTGGTTGATATTAAAGACCGGCAGATCTATTATTAAAACAACGGTCATGTACCCTATTTTAAACCGCATTAAATCAGCTCCAACTTTCTTTATTCTGGATTGTATTACACCATTCGGCATTAACTTTTGCTAATGTGTACTGGTTTTCCGAAGTAAGAGTCAGAGCACGTTCAAGAAAGCTAAACTATTCAATTAGTCAGGGATGACAAAGGCCTTGAGCTCCACCATTTTTTGATTTTGAAATCTCCAGACATCACAATAAGAGCCATCTGAAGATTGACCGTCTTCATCTTTTATCTGTATTTTCCCAACCGCTGTTACAAATTCTCCTTCAGCCACTATCGTTTCCACTCTGAAATTAGGGGGTTCAAGATAGACTTTTGCCATATACTGCCGGACTTCTTCTTTTCCATGTAAAGTCTGATCTCCGACAAAAATCCATATCACGTCATCAGCACAAAAAGTCAAAAAACCTTCATAATCTCCTTTAGCAATAGCAGAATTTGCTTTTTCTAAAATTTCTTTATTGGTCATGGTAATCATGTTGTTTACTTTCCGTATCAACTCCGATTGAATTTTTAGCTGGCCATATATTAAACTTTAGGGCAAGCTGAAATGTATCAAATTACTTTTTATATTGTCCGGGAGCGTATTGTTTTGCTGATTTAGCACCAGTCACCTTTTTTACCTGTCCAGGAGGAAGTCCATGATTTCCATTGGGCTTCAGTCTGGGTGCGCATGAAAAAACAAACGATCCGAGAAGAATTGCAAGTCCTATTTTTTTAATTGCTTTCATAATGTTTTTTTTCTTAATTGATTAGAATATTGTGCCAAGTTGTAAATAATAGATATTCTTCTAGGACTATGAATGCTGCTGTATGGCTGATAACCCTTATTGAATAACCATCGGAATAGATTCGATATTTAACTGGTTCGTACTTTTTTATGGAGGTTATTTTTGTTGTAACTTAGGGACAATTACGAAACAGGTATGCAAATCATCAAATACACAGCCTCTTTCAGAGAGAATTGTATCGAAATCTTTAAAAGTAATCTCCCTAAGTTTTTTGCTGCTGAGGAACTGCAGCTCTTTGAACATTTTTTGGATCATGAGACTGAAGAAAATTACTATATAATTAAGACTAGTAGGCTGTGGCGGGATTTTTTTAGATGAAAAGAAGAATGAGACAGGGCTATCCTGGGGTATGATACATGCCGGATACCATGGGCAGGGGATGGGTAAGTTATTAACTCAGTTTAGGTTAGGTCTATTGAAAAAAATGTACCCTGATAAAAACTTAAAAATTGAAACCTCACAGCATACGGCAGAATTTTATAAAAAGAATGGTTTTACCATAATGGATATTGTACCGGATGGCTTTGCTGAGGGAATCGATAAATATACTATGAAAATAGAGTTCAAAAGCGAACTCAGCAATTGATAGAGAAGGTGTTTTTATGTTAGTTTGGCTTCATTTTCATGCGTGATAAAATAGGGTACTTCATTTTAAAGTATACGACAGTCAAACAGAAATTTTAAACCTTTCATACAGATACTGTTTTCCTTTTGACGTAAGGAGTATTGCTCTTGAATTTTTTGTCCTCCTGACATAGTCAAGGGATAACATTTTGTCAAGCAAGGCGGCGCCAAGGGAACCTGCAAGGTGATGCTTTCTTTCGCTCCAGTCCAGGCAAGGTCTGGCAAAGGCTCTGCGCTGCTTTTTAAGATCCTCAATATTTACTTCAAGTTCTGCAAAAAATCTTGTTCCTGATTTGGTCACGATATAAGTATTTACATCGAAGTCAATTATTTTGTGTGTTAATAATGCCTCTGTAAGTAGTACACCCACCTTGCCAGCTAGATGGTCGTAGCAAGTTCTGCAATATTTAATTGAAGAATTGTCAGTATTGCTGACAATTTTTTTATGTCTGTCGTTAGGAATAAGATTACCTATGGCTTCTATAGCGTAAGGAACTTCGGGCTTTGAAAATCTATAATATTTATGCCTTCCCTGTCGTTCAACGGTCAGCAAATCTGCTTGTACCAATTTATTAAGATGCATACTTATGTTCTGAGGCGATGTATCTGCGTGTATTGCCAATTCGGTAGCGGTATAGGCTTTGTTGTCAAGAAGCGACCACAAAATAGTTGTCCGGATAGGATCGCCAATGAGTGAGGTTATATATCCAATTTCTTTTTCCATTTGATGACATTTATAGTTAAGTATAAAATGAAGTGTTAAAGATAATCATTCCCCAACTTTGTATTTCTAAAAAATCATTACAAATGAAATACCATGTACCAAATTTCTTTTTCTTCCTGTTGTTTGTGACAGCAGCCTATGGCCAAACAGCCAATAATACTTTAAAATTTACCATGATGGATAACTACGAAATAATAAAAACCGAGAGCCATATTTCTGGCCTACGCATCGCACTGACACATAAAAAGCCGATCATTACCACAGAAGATTATGCTATATTATTTCTGCATGGTTCTTCATTTCCGTCTGCATTAGCTTTTGGCTTCAAGATGAATAATTATTCGTGGATGGATAACCTTGCCGAAAACGGATACGATGTATATGCACTTGATTTTTTAGGTTATGGAAATGCAGACCGCTATCCTGAGATGGAAACAGCTATAAAGGGAGGGGCGCCTATTGGGAGGGCTTTGGATGTTTATAAAGATGTGGATAAAGCTGTTGAGTTCATTATGCGAGCCACGGGAAAAGCAAAGGTTTATTTAGTTGGGCACTCCTGGGGTGGTACAGTTGCAGCTCTGTACGCATCTGAGTTTTCCGACAAGGTTGAAAAACTAATTTTATTTTCTACAATTACCCAGAGACAGGATCCATCGGATATTGAAAAAATTGAAGGCTCATATGAGGAGATGACACCAGAGCAGAGAATTACCTCAATGAAAAACTTGACTCCAGAAGGTAAAGATTGCCAGTTAGCCCCTGAGATCTTTAAAACGTGGGGGCGTGTTTGGTTGCAATCGGATCCACTGGCTGCAAAATTTAAAGTAGAAAGTGTGCGCTTTCCCAAAGGTTATGCCGCAGATATGGAAGACCTGCTGCATAATAAGCCATACTATAATCCTGCTGCTATAAAAGTACCTGTTTTAATAATAAGAGGTGAGTGGGATGGTTATCCAAATAACACTGACAGTGAAAAACTCTTTAGATCATTGGAAAACACACCATACAAAAAATATGTTGTTATTGAAAAGGCTACACATGTCATGCACCTTGAAAAAAGTCGTTACCAATTATATGAGGAAACACTACACTTTTTAAAATCTAAGATAAAATATGAAAGAAATAAATAAACATGCTATTGCGGTACTATTTGAGGTAATTCCCACTAAAGGATTTAAAGATGAATATTTGAGCATTGCTTCAAGTTTAAGATCAGAACTGGATAAAATTAAGGGGTTTATCTCGATAGAGCGGTTTCAGAGTATTTATGATCCGGAGAAAATATTATCATTATCCTTTTGGGAAAATGAAGAAGCGATACTGGAGTGGCGGGCTTTAGAAGTTCATCGGGTCGCCCAATCAAAGGGAAGAGCATATATTTTTAAAGATTATCATTTACGAATAGCACAAGTTGTCAGAGATTATGGAATGATTGATAGAGAGGAAGCACCTATAGATAGCAAGTTACATCATAAGTAAAAGAATAACTGAAGCCAATGACATTTGATGAAACCCCTAAGCCGGTCATACTTCAATCCACTATTTAATAAAAATCCATTTTCCGAATTAAATTATGGAACAGGAAAAACAGTCTCTGAAGAAACTATACAAGATGCAAAGGAACCCTTAAAAGTGAAATGGCATAATGACAGCTTTGTGAAAATTTCCATACTAAGAAACTAAATGAGAATTCCGGTAATTTTTCCTGCTATGACTTTAATAAAGCTAAAATTGTTTGTGGAAGCAGATTTTGTTAGATTCTCTGAAAACTGAAATTCAATTCATTAAAGATGGAAAAAACTACTGATAGCCCTTTATATAGGCAATGGGCTATTTTTTATTTGGTGAATTAATATAAATTTTTCTATATTTGCACCACTGAAAACAACGGCATAGCCGGAGTTTAAGGAGAGTTGGCAGAGTGGTCGATTGCGGCAGTCTTGAAAACTGTTGACTGTAACAGGTCCGGGGGTTCGAATCCCTCACTCTCCGCAGAGTATGAAAAGTAAAGTTTTCAAAAACACTTAAAATCTATTAAAAGAGCTGTAATTTAATTAATTACAGCTCTTTTTGCATTTTATCGTGTGGTGAAATTTTCAAAAATGCTCATAATTTTTGTGGCAGAATTGTGGCAGTTTTATTTTAAAAAAAATAACTGCCATGAAAAAAGATTAACGGTTTGATTATTAACATGTAAAATGAGTTTATATCTTGATTTTTGAGTGATTTAATTCGAAATTTATTAACCTTAAAAATCGAATTATGTTAGAAAGTAGTTTTGGCGTGAATTTTTTCTTAAAAACGCCGTGGAAGAAGGGTGATCATCTTAGATTTGTTTATTTGCGAATTACTGTAGATGGTATTTCGAGGGAAACTTCAACCAAGAGAAAATGGAGTGATGAACGTTGGAATCAGAAAATAGAAAGGGCTGTAGGAACAAAAGAAGATGCTAAGTCCTTAAATCATTTTTTAGATTCTCTAATTGTAGGATTGAATAACTTTAAAAATAAATTAAGTAACAATTATGAGTCTATAACAGCTCTTAAACTTATCGAATATATCCAAGGTAAATCTTTTCAGAAAGCTAAAGTTTTGGAAGAATTTCAAAAGCATAATGACGAAATGCTTGCTTTGGTCACAACAGGAGATTTTGCTAAAGGAACTCACGAGAGGTATGTGACTGCAAGATCACATGTAGAAGAATTTATACAATTTCAATATAATCGTGATGACTATGAGTTTCGGGAACTTAATTATAGTTTTGTAACAGATTATGAATTTTATTTAAAGACTATTCGTAGATGTTCAAATAATACAACACTTAAATATATTGCCAATTTTAAGAAAATTGTACTTAGAGCTATTGCAAAAGATATTATTCCAAAAGATCCATTTATACTTTTCAAATCAAAAAATGAATGAGTATCTAAAAGAGATTGCTATCTTGTGTGGAATTAATTCTGAACTTAATACTCATAAGGCGAGAAGAACTTTTGCGAGTACTGTTACCCTTAAGAATGGTGTTCCTATAAACGTGGTTAAAGAATTAATGGGACATCATTCGGTAACCCAAACTGAAGAATATGCCTTAACAACTCAGGCGTTAATTAATAGTGAAATGAATAATCTTAAGGCTAAGTTGCAGAATAATACTGAAGATAGTTTACCCAATATTGATCTAAAAACTATTCTTGACGACCGTGAAATGCAATTATTGAAAGATTATGAAAAATTAAAAAATAAGATTTTGGGAGTAATGAGCTAGTACAATAATAAAGTGAAAGGAAATTATATATAATTTCCTTTCACTTTATTATTACATAACTTTTAACGCCAGGATGATAGGATGGAGTATATTTGAAATAACCAAATTCTTGTAGTTCTTTAAAATACTTATGGTAGGTAGGAATAGTTTTGACATGGGAATACCTCATTAGTCTGCTTCTGCTAACCAATATTTTTTTCTTCTTTCTTTGTGCTAGTCCGAGATACATTATTGCTGTCAGTAGAGCTGTGTGAATAGTAGTCAACCTCTCGTCTGATGAAATTTTTTCAATTAAATTTATCCAGTGTTCATTCATAATCAATCGTTTTCAAATAGGTGTTTTAGATCTGAACTGTTGTAATAATAAGATCCCATTATTTTCTTTGATCTTATTTTACTGCTTATTCGTAAATTCTGCAAAGTAGCAGGAGAGATTTCTAAAATTTTTCTAACTGCTTTACTTCGTAACCATTCCCCATTCATATTCTTTTTTTCATTTTGAATAGAACTGTTTGTTATAAGAAATTTTATTTCCGAAATAATTTGATTCTTTAAATCGTTTAAGTCCTGTTTTGTTATATTTTCCATAGAATTCAATTTTATTATGTCAAATTAGTACAGATTATTCAATATATTTTGTTTACTGGATTTATCAGCTTGTTTTGGCGTTATTTGTCATTGTTTTTTGGAACTATTTAAGTGTTTTTTATAGTAACTGACGTTGGGCTCTAGTAACATAATTTATTTTGTGTTAATGATTTCTAAAGCGTCTAAAATTCTGTCTGCTCAAGGATTGATGGCCGTTGGTGACTAAAAACTAATACTAATGTCTGGATGTTATTTATTAAATTTTTAGAGTAATAACAACATTACATTGTAAATTGCGCGTTAAATTACTTTAATTTATAATTTTTGAACATACGATGACTAATTATGTTTTTCAGAAAAATGAAATACAAATTTCTTTTCAACTATACGGCTCCAGCTAGAATTATTTAGATATGTCGCAAATATTATGGAGTATAGCTGCCAGAAAAATCAACAATGGCTTGAATGATTTATTAAATAATCTCAAAATGATAGTAAAACTTAGAGAAATTACACAAAGCAACTACTATGAAGTATGCCTTCTTACTACTAATGCAGATGGAATACCTACTTTTTGATGAAGAATATGTTTGCGCAAATTCAGTTTCTATGAAAGCATACATAGTTGAAATTGACATTAACAAATTCCTTACTTTCCACAAGGTTAGAAGCTTAAAATAAAATCACTTAAAATTCTAAGATATAGTGTAGAACATTTAACGGTCTGCATTGTTCCGATTACCACGGTAACTCACCCTCTTCTCCAAAAAACTTTCCAGTAGGCCCATTCTTGTCAAGCATTGCATATTTAGCAAGGTTTATACAGTTTTCTGCTGCAGATTTTCCACCACTGTTACCATTAAAGTCTGTGGAAGTCCATCCCGGAGTAACACAATTTATTTTAAAACCAAGATCTTTATATTCATATGCTAAGGCAACCGTATAAGCGTTTAAAGCTGTTTTAGAAGGACCATAACTGATAGATTTAGCATTATATAGAAGCCATTGCGGGTCCTGGTGCTTTGTTAATGACGATAGATCGCTTGTAATATTTTCAATCACAGGCAGAGGTGATTTTTTTAAATATGGCAGGAATGCTTCTGTTACGGCAATGGTCCCGAAAAAGTTTGTTTCAAAAACTTCCCGCACATCAGAAAGATTTAAAGGGTTGTCCTTACTTTGTCTTCTACCTAGAATGCCGGCATTGTTGATCAAGATATCAAGAACATCGCTATCCTTTCCGAATTCCTTTGCAGCTTTCTTTACAGATTCTTCATCTGATATGTTGATTTCTAATAGCATGCAATTTTCTAAACCTGAACTTTTTAAATCATTAATTGCTTCCTGGCCTATTTCAATATTTCGGCATCCGAGGTAAACAAAATATCCTTTCTGAAGAAGATATTTGGCAAGCTCAAAGCCAAGGCCTTTATTGGCACCTGTAATAAGTACTTTTCTCATTGTAATCTGTTTGGTTGTTTATAAAGTAAATGATAATTGAATTCACGTGGAAATCTTTTCAGAGGAGGCATTGAAGCCATAGTATTTTTTAAATGCGGTGGAAAAATGTGAAAGATTTTCAAAGCCAACCTGCAGGTATATGGAAGAGGGGGCTTTCTTTTCTTCAAAAATAAGCCTTTTGGCTTCTTCAAGGCGCATTTTCATTAGCCATTTATGCGGAGGCAGATTATAGATTTTCTTAAAGTCTCTTTTAAATGTGGCTAAACTCCGACCAGAAAGGTAAGCAAATCGTTCTAAGGTAATATTGTAAATATAGTTCTTGCTCATAAACTCACCCAATTCAAGTTTTATCGGTTCAGTAAAATCAAAAAGACTTTTTTTGATACCGGGCCAAAGTATTTCCAGCAACAAAAAAATCTCTTTTGTCTTGTTAGTACTTAGTTGTCCTGGAATATTCTGCCCTGAATTGATATAAGGCTTTAGCGACTCAAAAAAACCTGACATAAGATCATTTTTAGCTATAAGAAATCTTTCCATATATTCTTTGGAAGAGTCTGAATCTGTATTTGCTGCATGTGGATCTTCCAGTATAAGACTATTTAAAAAATCGCGTGTAAGCAAAATTTTGACCATCTCAAACTTTTCCCCATTTTCACTGTCCATCAATGAAGCTTTTACCAGCTGGTTTCTTCGGAGTAGGATGGTTTGGCCCGCATCTGCCCGGTATGTCTTACCATCTTCATAAAATAATATATATCCTTTTTGGATATGCCATATCTTATGTTCTACCATAAAAGATTCGATCGCTGAATTATTTTGTTCAGTACAGTAAAAGAATACCTGAGCCTGTTCGGTTGTTGCCATTTCCTTGAAATTATAAAGCAAAATTAGTCGGATTTTTAAATAGTTGGTTTTCTATTCGGCTCAAAATTACTTTTCTATCTGGCTCATGTGTGAAATGTATTTATCTGGATGAATTTAATTTGTGAAGACGAAATTCTAAATAATCCCCATTATATTTGCTATATGACATGCTTCAAGCGCACTTTTTACTCGAAGTTTCTCCATAATGTTCTGCCTGTGACGATCAACGGTGTTTTTGCTAATAAAAAGTCTTTGAGAAATTTCTTTGCTGGCCCTGCCGACTGATATTTCTTTTAAAATTTCTACCTCTCTTTTGGTAAGGATCTTTTTGGTATTGAAATTATGATCAGAAAGAATTTGACCATTACTTGAATTGATGATTACAGGTACAGAAGTATGATTCATACCGCTGCTAAAACTGTACTGATATAAAATGAGTTGGATGCTGTCTGTAGAGGATCCGAAGAATATTTTCAGTTCAATCGGAATATACTGTTGGTCTTTATTTAACACTCTTATACCGAGAATGATATGGAAATCCAGTCTGTCTTTTGAATTTTTATCCTTTATAAAATGGAATAATTTAAGCTCCAAAAGATGTCTTGTCCTAAGATCATCAGGATGAATAAGCGATAGAATACTGTCGGCTCCAACTGAACTTTGGATGGAACTGGATTTTTCTTCAGCAATACCAAAATATAAAGACAGCCCTCCGTGATAAACATATTTTTCTTTTGATTTTAAATCAGTAAGAACTGCCAAAGAGTTTTGCAGTACTGAAAATATAAAGGCAACATGTCTGTATTTTTCCAATGACATTTTCGGATCAAGTTCTCCTTTAAACGTCTGGTCAAGAAGAGTATGTGGAGCCTGATTATCAATTACTGAAAAAATGGTCATTTTTCACTATTTTTTTAAGTTTAAGGTCTGTTTACCTTTGTCAAAATTACTAAATCTGTGGTAATTTAATTATTTATCCTTATAATTTTTAGCAATGAACAATATGAAACAAAAATTGGTGAACTTTTGTCTTACCACTAATTTCTGGATATTTTTAATTCCGTTGTTGTCCATCTTCAGCATCATGACTTTTTTTATTATCCCGAATCTGCAACAACAAATAGGCGGAGGAGAGCTGTTGGATACAAGATTCAACGGTTACAACTTAAATGATGTTAATAGTTTAATGGAACAGCTGGGTGAGTCAGGAAGATCTACTTATCTTTATCTTGAGCTTTTCGGAGATTTGCCTTTTATCATTCTTTATGCCATCACATTTACAATTTTAATTGTAAGGCTGCTTGAAAAAAATAATTTTAAATCCCGGATTTTATTCTTAATTGTTTTTTTGCCGCTTTTAGCGGGAATATTTGATTGTCTGGAAGATGTTTCGGTTATAAAGCTGCTACTAACTTATCCTGTTATCGGTTCAAAAAATATTTATTTTTCTTCATCTATTACAACTCTAAAGGGGTACTTCCTTACTTTTACCATCTTTTCTCTATTCTTGAATGTCATTATTTTCTTGCTCAAGAAAATAAAAAGATAATCTAGCTTAAGTAATCAGAAAAAAATAAAAAATGGCACCAACTGTCTTTAGTTGGCGCCATTTGGCTGTTGGTGACCCTTAACGAGCGTATATTTAAACACTTTTATCGCTGATTTAATTAGATTGAGTAAAATTAAACAAGAATTGCAAAGCTTATCTTGTCTTTAAGTTTTATTACAAGCTAACTTTTTGCAATATAATTTTAAGCATCTGAAACAAGCAAAATAGACCTTGCTAGTCTTCAATTTACTTCGATTGTTTTTCACTATCGAAAGATGATCAGCCAAACTGTCTAATAGGAGATCTCAAAGATTTTCGAAGTTATAAATACGGAAATTTTTAGAAATAAAACCTCATGTAATAACCATTATGCAACTGAGGCAACAAAAGGTTTATTTGATTATCATTCATCGCAAAAATGCAAGAAGAATATATTGCTATGTAGATGATTACAACACACGTTCACAGCAATTGTGTAAACGCCTTGGCATGCGTCAGGAAGGATTGTTCTTGAGTATATTTCTTTTGCTGGAAATGATGACGGAACGCCAAGATATGAGAATACCCTGTAGTTTGCAATATTAAAAAAAGAATGGGACTAAGTTTTCATTCGCTCAATTACATTCTTTTTGTAGAACTTTCCTATCGGAAGAACCGTTCCGTTTTTTAAAGAGAGTTCACCACCTGCAATTTTGGAAATTTCCTTCGATGCAACCAGATAAGATTTATGAATCCTGACAAAAAGTTCGGGATCCAGTTTGTTTTCAACTTCCTGTGTTGTGATCTGGCTCATATACATTTTCTCGGCCGTGAAAAATTTCACATAATTGCCATAGCTCTGCGTATAGTATATAGTTTTGAAATCCAGTTTTACGATTTCATTGTCGACTTTTAAGACAAGATGGTCCGTTTTTGCTATAGGCTGGTAGGCATCGGAATTATTCTGCTCTAGATTTCTTTTGGAGCTTCCCAATCGGTTAATTACTTTATCAATTGACGAAAGAAATGTCTTAAAATCAAATGGCTTGACCAGGTAATCCACCACATCATATTTGTAGGATTCCAGCGCATACTCCTTGTAGGCCGTGGTAAGAATAACAAAAGGTTTATTAGACATCGCTTCCAGCATTTCCATCCCTGTTAAGCCCGGCATGTTAATATCAAGGAACATAATATCCACCTGATTGTTATACACATATTCCATCGCCTCTACAGCGGTGTAGAACGATCCGTTGAGATGAAGTTGTTTTAGCTGGCTGATAAAATGCTCAAGTACGCGGTGGGCACCTTCTTCATCATCAATAATAATACAATTTAATTGATTCATATAATCTGTTTTTGAAGTGGGATTAAAAGTGTTGTCTCATAGCTGATTTCAGACTGCTTTTCATCAAGTCTGAACTTCCCATTATAAATAAAAGATAATCGCTGTTTAAGATTGTTTAGCCCTACTTGAGTAGAAGGTTTTTTAAGTTTATCATCTGCAAGCGAATTCGCAATGGTCATTAGTAACTCATCTGATTTTAGCTCAATGTGAATATGAACAAACCAATCGGATAGATTCTGACTGTGTTTAAAGCTGTTTTCAACCAGGATAATAAGAAGCAGGGGTGATATCTGCCAAACATTCATTTCCTCTAATGAGTGATTGCATATAAACTTTATGTCACATCTTTTACCGATCCTTTCCCTTTCCAGGTCAACGTAATTCCTTATAAAATTAATCTCGTCTGCTAGGGAAACTTTCGGCACATTACCATTTTCTATCTGATAGCGCATCAGCTCAGATAGTTTGACAATAAGTCCGGGAGTACGGTCCGGTTCGGTTAAGCTTACCCCATACAGATTATTGAGCATATTGAAGAAGAAGTGTGGGTTGAGCTGCGCATGGAGAAATTTTAGATTCATTTCATTGAGCAGGATCTGGTCCATACTTCTGCGCTGTACTTCCAAAGCGTAACTCTGCATCAGCGACAGAGCCATGATGGTTGCTGTGCTTATGATACATATTACAAAATGGTATAGGAAACTGAGTGCCAGCTCATCGGGTTCAAAAAAATCAGGCTGTATCCAGTAGATGTTCGCAATAAAAAGAACAGATGCCCCTGCCAGGATAACAGCTAAGGAATAAAAAATATAGCTGAAATATTTCTTGAGCAGATAAAACCTGAAGATAAAAAAACGATGGATTTGAGCCTGTATATAAAGGATGACAAAAAAGACAAGGCCTTTTAAGAAATTTTCCAGCGAATTGATAAACAACCACTCATGGAGCATCGTAAGAACATACATTGCACAGAAGATGATAATCTCCTGCCTCCACCTTTTTTGTCTACTGATTGTCGTCGTATTCATAATGTAAGTCCATTTTCAGATCACTGATCATTATTGCTGATTGCAAAGATATCCTGTATCACTTTTATCTTTCAAAATTCAGAAAATAAAGGTAATTCGGAAAATTAAAATGACCAACGGTTTTTGACATTTAATATGGTCTGTTCGTCCGTTTTATTTTTAATGCCGTAATAGATCATCTTGTTTTGCAGTACTAAATTTTTGCAAATGAAAGAATTATTGAAAAACTTATGGAGGCAGATGATGGTGTTGGCGGTATTGTTAAGCACAACACTGGTCATGGCCCAGACAGCAGGAAATGAAGTTGATGTTAAGGGAACTGTTGTGAGTGCATCCCAAAGTGCACTTTTGGCCGGGAGCACAGTTGTAGTCAAAGATGCTGGAGGTCGAACAGTAGGTTCAACGAACACGCAAAAAGATGGGACATTTAGGTTAAAAGTGAAGTCCTCGACGGCCATCACTGTTCTTGTAAATTATATCGGTTTTAATGACTATAATTCCGGTACTATAACCCTGAAACAGGAAGACCTTGATCTTGGAAGAATATATCTTGATACAAAAAGCACTATGCTTGAAGGGGTCACTATCGTAGCAAGCCGTAAAAAACCTTTAGTCCAAAGTACCAAAGACAAGCTCATCTATAATGCAGCATCGGATATCAGCAATAAATCAGGAAATGCCGCAGATGTACTACGTAAAGCTCCCATGCTGACTGTAGGAGCAAACGGTGATCTAAAGCTGCGGGGTAACTCCAATATAAAGGTACTTATCAACGGCATACCATCCCGTATCATGGCAAAAAACCTGAAGGAAGCCTTAAAGATGATTCCTGCAAGTTCCATTGTTTCCGTGGAAGTGATTACCAATCCGTCCTCCAAATATGAAGCGGAAGGTGCTGCAGGAGTAGTGAACATCATTACAAAAAAGAAATTAAAAGGAACCAGCGGAACTCTGGATATGACCGGCGGAAATCTGGAGCATACAGGAAATCTATCTCTTAATATGAGTTCGGGAAAGTTCAATATTTCCGCTATGGGTAACTACAGTGAAGAACGTGAAAGAACGACATCTTCTCTTAACAGAACCAACCTTAATAACGGAAAACAGACCGGATCGCTATTTCAGGAATCTGATATGCTGCAAACCACAAAGGGTGGTTCTGCAAGCCTTTCTGCTCAATATAAAATAGATTCCCTACAGACCCTTGAAGCAAGTTATTCTTACTGGAACGGTTCATGGCCGCAAAAGGGAGGATTGTTTAACCGATATAAGAATGCTGACCAGTATCAGGAATACAGACAAAAAACTGAGCAAAGTGGTAAATTCAATTTCTCTGAATGGGTATTGAATTATCAGAAAAAATTTCACCGTGAAGGACAGGAGTTGCAGATCATAGGGCTGGCTTCCACGGCATCAGATGTTTCCAATTATTTGACTGAGCAGTACAAACCGGATGGTCAGCTCGCTTTTACAGAACGGGGACCCAATAACAGTAAGGAAAAGGAGTGGAGCGTTCAGGCTGATTATTCACATCCTTTTGGACAGGAGGGAAAGACCTCACTGGAAACGGGGGTGAAATATCTGGGAAATAATTCCAAAAGCGTATATGAAGTTCTTAACAGTTCACTGCCGGTAGATCCTAGCCGTTCGGGAAGTATGCAGTACAGACAGCAGATTTTTTCTGCATACGCAACCTTAAATTTTGATCTTGGAAACGACTGGACATTACGTCCCGGGATCCGCTTTGAAAATACAGACATCAATGCGACATTTCAGAATAATGCCCCTTACACACGAAAGTTTTCTAACTGGGTACCCAATTTGCTCGTTGTAAAGAAATTAGGTGAGCGCCATGAAGTGAAATTAGATTATAACGAAAGAATCCGCCGCCCCTGGATAATGGACCTGAATCCCTATGCCAATGCTGCAGATCCAATGAATATTACGCAGGGTAATCCGTATCTGAATCCTGAGCTTACCAGAAAACTGGAACTGTCCCATACCTATACTGGAAGCAAAAATACATTGTTGACGAGCAGCATTTATTATAGTTCGAACAAGAATGCGGTGGAACAGATTGCCAGGGTGAATGAAAAAGGAATCTCCTATACCATGCCGGATAATATCGGTGAAAGTACGCGAATGGGTGTGAACGTCAATGCGGTGTTTAATCCTTTTAAAATATGGACTGTCAACGCGGGTGCTGAGGTTTTCCATTTAAAATTCCGTAGTAATTCATTAGGACTGAAAAACGATGGAACGTTTTTTAATTCAAGCATCAGCAATACCATTAATCTGATGAAGGGGCTGCAGTTCAGTGCTTCAGGAGATTATGGGAATGGTTTTATCACATTACAGGGTAAAAATTCAGCGAATTATTCTTACCGTTTTGCGGTGAAGAAGGATTTTATGAATAATAAGGCAAGTCTTACTTTAGCGGTCATCAATCCATTCCAGAACAATTTTAAGGAAACGGTTTATGCTTTTGCTCCGACGTTCCAAAGTACCCAGATCAACAGATTTTATAACAGAGCGGCCACGTTAACATTTAGCTGGCAGTTTGGCGGATTACGCGCTTCTAGAGAAAAAGAAAGTCATTTTTCTGATCAGTCGGATGACAAATCCCCAAGAAAGAGAAGAAAGTGAAATTTTCCATGCAGATAAATCATAAAAGCTATTCAAGTATGAAATAATTGAGGCAAAAATAAGGATTAACAGCCTTCGTGTTTAGAATAGTTTTGATAGAGGTGGAAGTAGTTGGATTTACTATAATTATAGAATACGAAGATTCTTCATATCAATTCAATTTGTATTTATGGCCGCTTCATTATAATGATCGGCCATTTTTATGCTTGCTGGCACAAAGATGATGACGAAAGTCTTTTATCATGGATTATCGAGCTTTTGTCATATTATTTTTCTATGCATTCTTCTTTTACCTTTTTTTGAATCGAAATTGATATGTATGGAATAGCGAAGGTTCTTTGTATCAATTATTTTTTACAGGTGGCCGTTTCAGTTCTTTAATGAAGCGGCCATTATTTATTTGTGTCTAAAGAGGATCAACGGCTTTTGTCATGGATTATCGCACATTCGACATATTTTTTTTCCTAGAGATGACCTTTTCCTCAATTTTGTTCTCAAATTGAAGTGGAGAACTATAATTTAAATAGTGTGATATTAGAAATTACTCCATGTATGAAATAAAAAAAAATGATGGGAATATTTGCTCAAAAACGCACAAAAAATACAACTAAAAACGTGGAAAAACATGTTTCATTATATCGTATTTATGGATTTATTAAACCCTACAGATGGCAGTTACTTGGATCGATAGCGCTTATCCTTATTGGAGCAGGAGCAGGTATGGCGATGCCATTTTTATTACGTCACATTATTGATGATGCGCTTCCACATGCTAACATGCAGTTATTGGTTACTTTAGTTGTTATCATGATTTTAGTGACCATCGTTTCTGCAGTTATCAATATGATTCAGACCATATTTTCAGCTAAAATCGGGCAATCTGTACTTCATGATCTCCGGGTTAAACTGTATTCACATTTACATACACTGTCGCTAAAATTTTTCACTGATACCCGTGGTGGTGAAATACAATCCCGAATTACGCAGGATATCGGCTCACTTCAGGAATTGGTCTCCAATACAGCACATGAAGCATCTAAGAATATCAGTGTAGTACTCATGACGGTTATCGCAATGTTTCTTTTGGATTGGAAACTTTCATTATTTTCATTAACAGTTGTTCCCCTGACTTTATTATTGAGTAATTGGGTGGGAGCATTACGGGAAAAAATTGCTGATAAACAGCAGCAGAGGTTGGCTGATTTATCATCGGAAATAAATGAAACACTATCTGTGCCAGGTATGATCCTTGCCCGTACAATGGGGAAGTCAGGATTTCTGATTAATAAATTTTCAAAAACATCGAAAGATGTTGCAAATTTGGAGATCCGATCACATACTTCCAATGAATGGCAGTGGCAAATCATTTATTTATTGTTGACCATTCTTCCCGCATTGACTTTACTGCTGGGGGGCTTAGAACACAAGGCGGAAATCAGGTTTCAATTGGTACGCTTATGGCTTTAATTGCATTGCAGGAACAATTGACTTTTCCGTTGCAGGAATTACTTCGTACAAGTATTGAAGTGCGTAAGACGCGTGTATTGTTTTCCCGTATATTTGAGTATCTGGATATGCCTTCTCAGATTAAGAAGATCTCAGGAGCCATTGTTTTAAATAAAAAAACTGTAAGAGGGCAGGTAAAACTTGAAAATGTTAGTTTTTCATACGAGGGAGGATCCCTGCTGTTGTCGGATATAACAATTGACATTCCAGGTGGCAGCCATGTTGCTATTGTTGGGGCGACAGGTTCCGGGAAGACGACGGTGGGATATCTTATTGCAGGACTTTATGAAGTAGATAAAGGAGCTATTTATGTTGATAGTGTTGATATAAGGAAGTTAAGTTCTCATTCACGTACTGATATTCTGGGTGTAGTATCACAAGATCCTTATCTGCTTAATGGAACGATAAAGGAAAATTTGCTTTTTGCCAATCCCCAGGCTACTGACCAGGAGTTGGTTACTACTGCTAAAATTACTAAGCTGCATGACTTTATTGTTAGTCTTCCACTGCAGTATGATACACCAATTGGTGAGCATGGATATCGTTTTTCAGGAGGTGAAAAGCAAAGACTTTCTCTGACAAGAACTTTGTTAAGAAAACCTTCTATTATCATTATGGACGAAGCTACAAGTGCATTAGATACAATTACTGAACGTAATCTTTCAATCGCCTTAAATGAATCCATAAATAATGTTACTACCATAACAATTGCCCATCGATTATCCACTGTCCGCCATGCAGACCAAATTGTGGTAATGAACCGGGGACGGGTTGTGGAGAAAGGTACTCATGAGGAGCTACTTGAAAAAAATGCCTATTATGCAAAGCTTTTAGAATCAGATAAAAGTTAGCCACAATAAGTGATGTAAGCAAGTATAAATTATATTATTAAAGATGCCTGAATAGCACAAATGTTTAAATAGGTTGGTTGATTAGTTGGTTAGTGCCCTGATAATAAAAATATCAGGGCTCATTATTTAGAGGAGTATTCAATGCTGTCAATAAATAATGTAATCTGACTGATTGTTCTTATAAAAAATTTACATAGAATTTATTAT
>NZ_QNUF01000025.1 GCF_003385455.1 Chryseobacterium rhizosphaerae
ATCTTATAGATTATTATAAGGGAAATAATGATAAAGAAAAACAACTTTATTATATTGATAGATTTTTAAAAGTTGATAAAAAGCTTGATGAACAGTTTCAGTATTTATCTACAGAGATACCCAAAAAGTATGATACTCCAAATCTTTTGCAAGAAAAAGAGGATATAATTAATGATTTAAAAAACAGGAAAACAGTTTTATATGTTTCTGTTAGCATTTTAATATTTATACTTTTATTGTTTGTATACTTTTATTATAAAGCTAAGAAAGCCGAAAAACAACATCGAAAAATTGCTCAAGATTTAATTTATTTGATTGAAAAAAGAAATTCTGGAACAGCTAGTATCAAAAATGAAAGTAAGACAGAAATATCTCTAACCTCTGAAAAGATTGAAATTGAAAGTAAAATTAAAACTGTTCCTGACGATGTTACTCAGTCTATTTTAAAGAATTTAGAGATTTTTGAAACAAAAGAGCTTTTCTTAAAGAAGGGCATTACCTCAGCCAGTCTGGCAAAAAGCATTAAAACTAATACCACGTATTTATCAGAGGTAATCAACACTCAGAAAGGAAAAAATTTTGCAGCTTATCTTAATGATCTTCGTATCAACTATGCGCTAAACAAGTTGGTTAAGGACAGAAGATTCCGCTCTTACAAGTTATCTGTCATATCAGATGAATTGGGATATAATAATGAGCAAGCATTTTCTCTAGCTTTTAAGAAAAAAACAGGTACCACTCTTTCTATTTACCTTAAAGAGATTGAAAAACAAACAGGTTCTGAAAATAACACAAATAACTAATATTCAATATTTTAAATATTAAATTTTTACAAATATATAGCTCTAAATTTACAAATTTAGACTTCATTTTCTTTTTTCATGTCAGTTTCATGCATAAGTTTGCTTCAAATAAAAACACAGATATTTAATTTTTATATGTGTACAGTATAAAAAATAAATATAAAGCTGATCAGCAAAAATCCCATGTCAGGGATTGTATGGCAAAAATTAATCATTAATTAAATTTTTAATAAAATGAAAAAGTTACAAAAGTTAAAGAATAAAGAGCTTTCTTCAAAAAAGTTAAGTTCTATATTCGGAGCTTTTAAAAAGGCAGATGAATCTTTTAATTGCACTAACACTGTTAATAGTGGTGGAGGTATCTGGGATTGTGAAGATGCTATAACTGATAAATAAATAACTGGAAAATGAAAAAATTAGAAAAATTGAAATCAAAAGAGATTTCTAAAAAAAATGTAAAAACGATTTTTGGTGGATTAATCGCGCCGGATTATACAGTTTATAGTTCAAACTGTGTAGAAACTGGAACTTCGGGATCATGGGATTGTGGAGATCAAAGTAAAGATAAATAACTAAATTTTTTATTATGAAAAAGTTACAAAAATTGCAAGCAAAGAGCATTAAAAAAGAAAGTTTATACGCTATAAAAGGCGGATTGATGGCTATGACTTCTCAGTCATTCACTGATACTAACTGTGTTGATAGTGGAAGTAATGGAGCTTCAGACTGTACAGATAGTAAATCTGATACAGATAAATAATTTACTAAAATAACTAAATACTTCTCAATCTTTTTTGATTGAGAAGTATATTTAAATTATGGATAAAATTAAACTTCTTTTACTTATATTAATTTCTTTTTTCATGAAGGTCAAATCTCAGGAAAAACAATTAATGTATAAAGTAATTATCGATTCTTCTAATAGAATAAATAAAGCAAATCATTATAAGGATGTTCCAAATTTTATTAAGGCAATATATTTACCTAATAAAAAATATGATATTCCAGATCAACTTCCAGTAAAGTACTATACTTGCAAAACTGAGCAAGAATGTAACTCAGCCAAGTATTTCGAGTTAACAGGATTCATTGACAACTCAAATGAATTTTGGACACATCCACCTCGTGATAATGATTATTTAAAACAACTCGAATTTTTACCATTCCCTAATATAAAATTTAACAAAAAAAAATGGAGTTGGAAATTAGAAGTAGGGGATCAATGGGCAGATGTACGTTGGTTAGAATGGAAAGGAGCAATTACTTTGCGATTTTTATATAGATTAACAAATACTAATTATCCAATAATGATTGGGGGAAAATCTATAATATGTAAAGAAATTTCCGCTAGAATGATTTCTTCAATTGCTAAATCAGAAGCTAAATTTTATTTCAATAATTCAACACTTGTAAAAGCTGTTTACTCTTTATTAAATGGCGATAATTTAGAAATAACTTTAGAATGATACTACTTTTTAGTCAAGATCAGTTTGAATACACTACCGATATAATATTTGAATGGATTCAACACCTTGGAGGTAACGCTAAGCGAATTAATGGAAAAGAACTTATAGAAAATAAGCACAAAATATTATTTTCTGATAAATTAAATGATTGTGAATTTAATGATACTAATCCTTCACAAGTGAATGTCATTTGGTATAGACGATGGCTAAATTCAGAATATACCTTAAATAGAAATAAAAAAGTAAATTCTTATTTACGTAAAGAGTTCTATGCGCTAACACAATATTTCTTTTCGTGTTTTGAAGAAAGTAAATGGTACAATAGACATGACTATTTCCAAGAGTTTCTGTCAAAAACAGAACAGCTTATTATAGCAAAAGAAGTAGGATTCAAAATACCTGATACCCTTATTACCAATAATAAAAAGGAACTTGTTACTTTTTTCAAAAAACATGGATCAATAATAGTAAAACCTATTAGCGATGTTGAATCATTTTATGATAAACCAACAAAAAAATTAATGGGTACTTTTACAGCAAGAATTACCGAGGACTATATTAAAGAAAAAATTCCGACATTTTTTTTCCCATCATTGTTTCAGGCTGAGATTAAAAAGAAATACGAATTAAGGATATTCTATGACAAAGGCGATTGTTATCCTATGGCTATTTTCTCGTCCAAAAATGAAAAAACTGCTGTCGATTTCAGACAATATGATAACCAATTACCTAATAGGAATATCCCGTTTCAGTTAACTCTCAAAGAAGAAAATAAAATTAAAAAATTTATGAAAAAATCAAATCTAGAGACGGGTTCATTAGATATAATCTGTTCCGAAGATAATGAATTGATTTTTTTAGAAGTAAATCCTTTAGGTCAATTTGGAATGGTTTCAAACCCATGTAATTATTATATTGAAAAAAAAATAGCAAAAAATCTAATTCAAAAAGATCATGAAAACAAATAAATATAAAAAAAGTATTCTTTTAAAAAACTTAAAGTCTGTAAGTGGAGGAAAAGCTGTTCTGATTGATATTGACAGGATAAACTCTTCTGAAACATTCAGCTTTCTTTTTTATAAACCTATCAGCAAATTTGAAATTCTAGATGATGAAAAAAACAAATAACTACATATATCTCTTTTCTTGCTGTTTTTTAGTACAAGGTAGTACTCAAAGTATTATTTGTGATGTTCAACGGAAAAATTATGAAATAATTCCAAATACTCTTTTTGAAATTTTGAACAACCTCACTATCGAAAGAAATTTAGATATCCTTAGAAAAGCATATAATGATATAGAAGATCTAGAAGTATTTGATTCTTATATCCAGTTTTTACTAGATGAAGAATTTATATTTTTTGATGATTCTCTTCATGATAGATTTCCTTCTATTGATCTTAGCTATGATTCTCCAAATATAATCAGTAATGCAATTATTGAAATAGGGGAAGATATTTCACTTAAATTACTCAGCACTAACATAGAATTATTAGACAATATACGTTGTGAATCAATAGAACTAAGATTTTATGAAGATTGTTTTGGAAAAAATTATGAAGATGTACTATCCATTTTCAATTCAACAGGTATTAGATCACTTCGTTTAATAATAAATTCTTTTGATTTTCCTTCTGATTTTTTTAAAATATTAGCAAGAAAATATAAAAGAATTAGGGAGGTTTATATTTGTGCTGATACAGAAATTAAAGAATATGATAGTCCGTATTTCCCTGTTATACAGCTTGCTCATAAAGAAGTCTCATCAACTTTTTGCGGTTGTATCTCAACTTTTTATTTTTCTCCGGAATTAAAAAATTTTACAGAGTCTCATCATTATAATTCTTGTCTTCATAAAAAAATATCAATAGACAAAGATGGTAATATCAAAAATTGCCCCTCTATGTCTCAAAATTTTGGTAATATAAAATCTACCACTCTACAAGAAGCTCTGGATCAAGAAGATTTCAAAAAATATTGGAATCTTACCAAAGATAAAATAGAAATTTGCAAAGACTGTGAATTTCGCTATATCTGTACAGATTGCAGAGCCTACACCGAACGGACCAGCAGCAATAATGATGGACTAGATATTTCTAAACCTTTGAAATGTGGTTATGATCCCTATACGGGGAAATGGGATGAGTGGAGTGAAAATCCAATTAAACAGGAATCAATAAAGTTTTACGATTTGTCAAAATTGGTGAAAAAATAAAAGTTATATTTATTAAAAAAACAAGTATGAGTAAAAGAATAATTGCTATTTCCCTGTTATTGCTCATTACCAGTTGTAAAAGTACATTGTCACCAACTGAGAAAAGAATCTTAACAAATGAAATCGATGCTATGGGAACAATTGATCAGGTAGCAGCATACATCCCCCAAGGAAAGTATGCAAATTACTCTCGTGAAAAATGGAATACATTTAAAGACAGTGTTATGGCAGATAATACAAAAAGAGCAGAGCTACTTTATAAAAAATATGGCTATTTAGGATTTGATAAGGTAGGAGAAAAAGGAGAAACACAGTTTTGGGCAATTGTCCAACACTCTGACAAATCCGTTGATTTTCAAAATAAAGTTTTAAAATCCTTAGAAAAGGAAGTTGATAAAAAAAATGCAAGCCCTGCAAATTATGCGCTTTTATATGATAGGATTAAGATTAACAACGGTAAAAAACAGCTATTTGGAACACAAGTAGATTACAAAGAAAATGGACAAGCTAAGCCTAAAATAGGGCTTATTGATACTGTTAATGTAGATAATTTGAGAAAAAAATATAGTCTTGATTCTTTAAAGAAATATCTCAACTTTATGACCGAAAGGCATTTTAATATGAATAAGAATATATTAGTAAAAGAAGGCATTACAGAACCTGTACTTTATAAATAATATAGGTTATCATTAAATTCTGATATTACACAAAAATAATTAGTAGAAAATAAATATTAAAATCGGTTATTTCCTAATTTTCATAAAATTCACAATTGAAAAATCTCATCAGTACCTGTTTGCTTGTTGTTCAGTGAGTCAAAATGCTATTTAAAGATGATTCACTGAATGGTTTCCTTTCAATTATACTTCTTTAGCCTATTTTGGATAACTCTAAACAATAAAAAAAACCTTAGAATAAATTATTCTAAGGTTTTTTCTTGCGGAGAGAGAGGGATTCGAACCCCCGGACCTGTTACAGTCAATAGTTTTCAAGACTATCGCAATCGACCACTCTGCCATCTCTCCTTAAACTCCGATACTATCGTTGTTTTCAGTGGTGCAAATATAGAAAGTTTTTTATTCCTGGCAAAATATTTTTCAACAAAAATTAATATTTTCTTAACCTTCCTTATTTTCCTCCTATACATCAGGCTTTTCCGGTATTTTCCAGCTTATTTTTCTTTTGTCTATACTTTTTCTGGATCATGAAAGATAGAGGTATTACAGCTTTACACTCATTTCCTGCACCTCTTCTGCGGATAAACCATAGATCTGGGGTGTCTTTACATCCAGCATATTGAGATAAATATATAATTCTGCACGATGATGAATTTCATGTTCTATCATTGCCCGGAGCCATTTCCACACTGAAATCTCGTGATTTGCAGGGGTTAAACATTTCCGGTTAAGGTCTTCATCAGAAAAACCATTAATAATCTCCATGGTTTGCCTGTGCATTTCATTAAAATAAGCAACGGTATTTTCATAACCATCAGCCAGCTCTTTTCCGCATCCCGGATAAGCACTTTTCCGTCCTGAGATCGTTTCTCCGTACATATAGCGCTCAATAGCCGCAATATGTCTTATTTGATCTCCTATCGTGAATTTTCCCGGTTTATAGGAAAAATTGATATGCTCCGGCGGCACTACTTCTATAATACGGAGAGTTCTTGCCCGGATTTTTTCATAATAGTCGACAAAAGATTGTACAGATTTTATTTCCATTATAGTCCGTTTTAAATGAATGGATATATTGAAGTTTTTTAGATTTCTCTATGGTGAATATAAGAAATCTTTGGACAGAAATATCCTTACTTTTTTTGACCGTATTATTTTAAGCTTAAAAAAATCACCAATAAGTGACCGTTAAATTTGTAAACTTAATAAACATCCTATATTTTAGTTAAAAAAATAACAAGCATGAAAATACGGTTTCTCTTATTAATCATCCTCTACCATTCGATCCACCTTACAGCTCAAACCGCAAAAATAGATACCGAAAAACTGCTCGAATATTACGAAACACAGCGTTACGGTGATGCCGCACAATATTTACAAAGTATATATCCTGAAGATTCCCGGGACAGTAAAGCACTGACTCAAATCGGCTATTGCCACATGATGGCAGGAAAACTGCCGGAAGCAGAGAAAAGTTATCTTAAAGCGAATAGCATTCAGCCTGACCATCTTCCTATTTTATTCAGTTTGGCTCATATCAATTCCAAACGGGGTAATATTGCTAATGCAAAATCTTACCTCCAGCAGATTATTCGTCTCGACAGTCTTAATTTCAGTGCCTATAAGCAACTGGCAGCTTATGAAGATACTCCTGAAGCAAGGTTGAGCTTACTTAAAAAAGCCAATACTCTGAATACTAAAGATCCTGATGTGGCATATGATCTAGCCACGGCTTATAAAGACCTTAAACAATATCAGCAGGCTTACAATGTTTTGGAAACAGCTATTGCCTCAGATACAGAAAATTTCACGCTACAGCAAGCTCAATTACCCCTATCCAATCAGCTTGGAAAATATCGGGAAGTTATTGAGGTAGGTGAAAAGCTAGTGAAAAACCACACCGATGCTAATGTGATGAACGAAATGGGGCAAGCTTATTTTCATTTACAGGAATATCGGAAATGCATTACCGTTTATCAGGCACTGGAAGAGCTGGGTATGCAGAATGAAGGCACTTTATATTATATAGCCCTGAGCTACCGAGAACTGAAAGATTATGACAAAGCAGCAATTTATGCTCAAAAAACCATTGATGAAGCCATATCAGAGCATACTTCTCTTTATTACAGTACACTGGCAGGAATTTATGAAGCTAAAAATCAATTTAATGAAGCCTTAACAGCCTATAAAAGAGGATTAACATTTAAAGCTAGCTATGGTATTTACTACCGATTGGGCCTTCTCTACGATCTCAGTCTTAAGCAGCCCAAAAATGCTATAGTCTATTATCATTTATACCTTAAAAACAAACCGGAACAGGAAAAGGAAAAAGAACAGATAACGTATGCAAAAACAAGGATTGCTGTTTTAACGGGTGTGAAATAGGAGCATTAAAACTTTTTAGCCACAAAAAACCTGTACCTCTATCCTGTACAGGTTTTTTAATTTGTTCTTATTCAGCAGATGACAGCTCAAGTTCATCGAAATCTTTAATTTCTGAAAGCCTGAGTACCTTTGGCATTGTAACTGATGTCCAGGTACTTTCAAAAACTTCATCCCCACTCTCAGCATTTTCATTGGTATTTATTTTTGTCAGCTTCTTTTTTGTAGAAAAATTAATGCTGGTGGTACTGTTGACCGTAGGACCTGTATTCGAGCTATCCTCATATCCAATCAACTCAAAATCAGAATTCTGATATCTGAAAATATACTTCCAGTAGCCATATCTGCCATGAGCATAATGGATATTTAAATTTCCTTTTTCAGCATATACCATCAGCTCCGGGGCATAATACACTCCTCCTTCTTCATTCTCTGATGAAAAGCAATTATTATTTTTTGAGGCTAATTCATACCCCTCTTTTGTTTTAAAGAGGACAATAATACCGCGGCGATTCCGATCCAGCTTTCCCCGGTGTTCATCAGTAATAATATTCTCTTTGTCAATTTTTTTTATGATGAGAATACAGTCTTCTACCCCATCTTTATTCAAATCTCCATAGGCTTTTTCAAAAACACTAAATCCTTTTGGCACAAATTCAGCAGGTTCTTTCCGGGTATCTGCAACAGGTATAGCCGGTGCCGGTTTTGTCACTGTAGCTTCCTGTTTATTTTTTTCCGAAACATTTTGTTTCTTACCAGACTCAGAACAGCCACAAATCACCATCGTTGCAATGATTAACAACCATTTATAATTAAAAAAATGAGGAATTATTGTATTCATAGTTTATGATTATCTGTTTTATTTTTTAATTTTTGCTTTGTGAATGCTTATTATGTTTTCATATGATTCAATATCCAATTGAAGAAAAATGGAGCATCCATACTTAACAAGAGCATATTTACAATTTTTTTGCTTTTCATCCTTCACATTTTTTGTAATTTAAACCCAATTAAATTCCTGAATCATAATGAAAATAGCCCAGAAAGACAGTATTACAGAAGAATATTATGAAGCTGTATCAGATTTACTGTATCAGCATAATCTGAAAAACACAGTCCATATTGACTCAATCAACAAGCCTTTAGAAATGATCATACAGGACAATGAAAAAATTGCCGGCGGACTGTATGGACGTTCGATCTGGGGAACGCTTGAAATACACAAACTTGCAGTTTCTGAAGATTATAAAGGTCGGGGATTGGGTAAGCAACTGATAAAAGCTGCTATAGAAGAAGGTAAAGCCAGAAAATGCGACTATATTTCATTACAGACTTTTAGTTTCCAGGCTCCTGAATTTTATGAAAAACTGGGATTTGTAAGGATTGGGATTGAAACTGACTTTCCTAAGGGTTTTGAAAAGTACTACTACAGAAAAAGCTTGTTATAAATACTTTTGTGACGATAATCACAAAGTATATGCTCAACAATCCCTTAATTTTGTCTTCAGAAAAACAAATAGGTATGAACAATAAAACCAAAAATTTAGCAGAACGATTTATCCAGTATTTAAATGACGAAAATTTTGATGGAGCTGAAAACTGTCTTGACCCGGAATTTAAATTCAAAGGAGTATTGGGAAGCCGGGATAATGCTTCGGTGTACATCAAAGACATGAAGCAGATGAAGTTTAAATACAAGATTCTTCAGGCATTTATAGCCGGTGAAGATGTATGCTTCTGGTATCAGATCACTATGGGAGAAAAAACAATACTGGCATCAGGATGGTATGAGATCAAAGATGAAAAGATCCAGTCATTACAGGTTCTTTTTGATCCCAGACCATTATTAAATGATCAATAACACAATCGGATTGCTCAGTGAACACTGCCTTTATACAAAGCATCTATACAGCTTATAGATGTTTTTGTTGCGTCGGGAATCATCATCTATGCTTATCTTTAGCCGTCAACAAACTCCGGAAAATAAGAGAAATTGAAAATGAGACATTCCGACATTAAAGAATTGCGAAACGAACAGGATTTTAAAGATTTTTATTTGAATGATGCTCCTGTGTCATTTTGCGAAGAATGCAACAGTGTCAGCTATACCCACGGAAATGGTTTTCTGGAAATTGCCAAGCTGGAAGGTCTTAAAAAAGGGCAAAAAGCAATAGAAGGGAAACAGACCAGGCGAAAATTTTACAGCATTATCCTTCTTACCGAAGGAAAAATAGAAGAAACCATAGGGCATCAAACCTATCACTTCAAAGCAGGAACCTTATATTTTGTAAGTGAGAACCAGCTACATATTATCAATCGCTGGAGTGAAGATGTGAAAGGTGTTTTCTGTATGTTTGACGCTGATTATTTTCTATTGTGTATCAAACATCAGATCAAACTCAATCAGTTTCCTTTTTTTCAGATGACCCGGAAACCTTTTATTGAACTTTCCGAACGTGAAACTGAAATGATGGAGCACCTGTTCTGGAAATTAAATAGTGAAAAATGTCAGAAAACAACTTTCAATGATGATCTTCTTACCAGGATGTTCCTGAATATCATCCTTCTGGAAGCAGAGCGGATTTATAATAAAAATACCGCTGAAGAACCTTTTTCATTATCAAGAAAAGACCAATTAACAGCCCGGTTTCAGTTATTGGTGAATCAGCATTTTATAGAAAAAAAACAAGTGGCAGACTACGCTGATCTGCTGTATATACATCCCAATCATTTAAATGATACCATCAAGGAAGTCACAGGATTTCCGGCAAGCCATTTTATACAAAAACAATTGATACAGGAAGCTAAATCACGCCTTCTCCAAACCAATGCTACGGTTTCTATGATTGCCATGGATCTTAATTTTACCGACGATTCTTATTTCGGCCGTTTTTTCAAAAAACAAACCGGTGTGACCCCTCTTCAATATCGAAAAAACCATAAACATTAACACAGCTAAAAAACTGATTCTAACCCAATTGCTGAATGAAATCACATATCTTCTGAATTTCCAAAAATATAAATCATTAGCATACAGAAAGTTCAACTGTGAAAAATTTATTTTAGATCCCAAATGACAGAACATATTGAAAAAATCCGGGCCTTAATCTCCTCTTTTGATCAGGAAACTCTTGAAGCTCTTAGCAAAATAACGGTAGTTGAACAATTTAGAAAAGGGGAAGTGCTCCTGCATCAAGGGGAAATATGCCGAAAAAGCCGTCATATTATTCATGGTGTTGCCCGAAAATTTTTCTTTTCTGATAAAAAAGAGATAACAACGGAATTTTTCTTTAAAGATGATCTGGCGGTTTCTTTTAAAAGCTATATCCATCAAAAGCCAGGTAAAGAAATTATTGAATGCCTGACAGATGTAACGGTAGAGACAGTAGATTATATTGCCTTTGAAACGGTAAAAAAACAGTTTCCACAATTAATGGAATATGATATTTTAATAACTGAACTGTATACAATATGGCTCGAAGACAGGCTTTTTGATTTTTATGCTTTAAGTGCTAAGGAAAGATATGAAAGTATCCTGAAAAAATCACCTGAATACTTTCATCACCTGAAGCTTACCCATATCGCATCTTATCTCGGAATTTCCCTGGAAACCTTAAGCAGAATCAGGGCTAAAATCTGATACTACTCTGTAAGCTTACTACCGGTTCAGTTTATTATTTGACTTTTATCAAAGGAATGCCCGTTCATATTCATGATTTTTGCCACAAATGATCATGTAATATGAAAAAAAGAATTATCGGGTTCGATCTTGCAAGGGCTTATGCCATTTTTGGAATGTTTATCGTAAATTTCAATATGGTATTTGGAAATCATGATGATACCTCATTACCCGGGAAGCTTCTGGTGCTTTTCAGTGGACATTCAAGTACTGTTTTTGTGATACTTGCCGGTATGGGGGTTGCCCTGATGACCAACCGGATTCAGGATTATACTTATGAAGACCGGAAGAAGCTCCGCAAAACTATTCTTAAAAGAGCCCTTTTCCTCTTTATCTTTGGAATGTTATTTTACCAATGGTGGCCTGCAGACATTCTGCATCTTTATGGAGGGTATATGAGCATAGGAGCCATGCTGATATTCATGGATAAAAAATATTATCTGATTGCCGCAGCCATAGCTATTGCTATTTTTCACCTGCTATTGTTACTCATTCCTTTTGAAACCGGATGGAATTTTGAAACATTGGAGTATACTGATTTCCGGACTGTTTCCGGTTTTTTACGAAATACCTTCTACAACGGATGGAATCCTATTTTCCCATGGTTTGCTTATTTTGCCGTTGGTCTTTACCTCGGAAGACTGGACTGGAGCCTGAAACAAACCCAACAAAAAATGTTTGGTATCGGTTTGGCGGTATACATTGGTATAGAGGGATTCCGGTATGCCAGTACTTTTATGAATCTGAGTGCCGAAACACGTGAATTCATCAATGCTGATTATATTCCTCCGGTACTGCCTTTTATTCTCAATACCATGAGTTTCGGAATGATGCTTATTGCAGGTTTCATGTTTGTAAGCCAGTATATCTCTGAAAAAACATGGGCCCAGGATCTTGCGAGAACCGGTCAGATGACATTGACTCATTACGTATCTCATCTCAGTATAGGCCTCGTATTGTTTGCTTTATTTCAGGAGAACGGCTATACAGGAATAATGACAGCCAAAAAACCACTGTCACCTGTTTACATTTTACTCTACTCTGTTATTTTCTTTGTTGTAAGTGTTTATTTCAGTAAACTTTGGGGCAGAAAATACAAGCAGGGGCCTCTGGAAATGCTCATGAGGAAAATAACCGGTTAATTCACCAGCCGGATCATCTTTGATTTGTGCCATTTTCACCCTGATTTGTGTCAGCTGAACGGCCTGCAACTTCTCTAATTTTGTTCTTATAAATTTTATAACAATGATACAGAGAAATCAGAACGTACAGGAAATTGATTCATTAATGCTATTTCAGTTTTATGCTGAATGGTGTGCTCCGTGCAAAGTCATGATGCCGGTAGTCAATACTTTAAAAGTAAAACTGGAAGACTGGCTGAATGTGCATCAGGTAGATGTGGATCAACAGCAGGAACTTGCAGTGAAGTATGGAATCAGATCTGTCCCTACTTTTGTGGTTTTAAAAAACAACACAGAGGTTTGGCGCAGCTCAGGAGTTCTTTCGGAAGATGCTTTAGAACAGAAACTGATCAGTTTAAAATAACAAGTCAAAATGAATATGTTAATAAATGCCGTGTTACTCGGCTTAGGAGCAACTGCTTTTATGGATCTATTCGCCCTTATTATCAAAAAACTGTGGAATATTCCTTCCTTAGATTACCGGATTGTTGGGCGATGGATTGGGCATTTTAAAAATGGAATATTCAGTCATCCCAATATTATCCAGGCCTCTCCTATTCGTAATGAAAAAGCGATTGGCTGGGTGGCTCATTATTCTATAGGGATTATGTTTGCATATGTTCTTCTTTTGATCTGGGGTGAAAACTGGCTGATACAGCCTCGTCTTTTCCCAGCTATTGCTATTGGCCTTGTTACCACGTTAGCACCCTGGCTGATGATGCAGCCGGCATTTGGCTTTGGGATTGCCGCTTCCAAGCTTCCTAATTCTTCTATGGCCAGGCTACGGAGTATACAGGTACATTTAGTTTATGGAATTGGGCTATATCTGTCAGGACTATTTATTTCAATCCTTTCTACATAGACTGTAAAGACATTGGTTTTATATATTTCATGAACCGGAGCCAATGCTCTGGTTCATTTTTTGTGAGTACAAAGGAACAGAAGCTGAGATCATCATACTCCATTTTATCTTTTTATATCCAACCTACCTTTTCTCTCCATAATGTATATTCTTTTTCTCTGGCATCCATTTCAGGAATATCTTCAGAGGCGGGAATCCGGTTGATATCTTCCAGGGATAATGGTGGCAGGCTTACTTTGATTCGTTCTTCATTGATATTCTCTTTGTTTTCTACAGGATATAGTCTTCTTTCAGGAATAAGCTGGGTTCCATATTTTTGGGGTTTACTTTGAAACACCTGAATCCGGTCGTATAAGTATGCTTTATTTTTGGGATTGATGTCATTACTATTCTCATCCATCATGATATAGCATTCTTTCATAAATGCAGGCTCTCCTATAGAATGTTGGATAATCAGCCAGGCAGCATCACTTGCTTCTTCTCCTACTTTTGAAATCGTTGGAAAACCAATTTCTTTAATAATTTCTCTAAGCCGCTTTGCATGGGTTTGATGAACAGCTTCCATTTCAGGGTGATACCCTCCGGACAGTTCTCCTTTGGCCGCCAGCCTTTCCCTTACGGACAAATCATGATTGGCAAGTTCTATGAGTTCTTTTGAGAATTGATACTCCATTATTTAAAGTTTTTTGATCAGATATTTAGGTGATTCTGTATAGCCTTGCCTGTAATAAAACTGATGTGCTTTTTCTCTATTGACATTACAATGCACCTCTATTCTATCGCAGCTTTGCTCACGGGCCACTTTTTCACAGTATTCTTCCAGAAGCTTTCCGATTCCTGAACTTCTGTAGTTTTCATCTACTGAAAAATAACTGATCCTTGCAAAATCTCCCTGAAGAGCAATCTGCGGAATAATATGAACAGAAATAAAAGCAACAACCCTACCGTCTGAGTTCTCTGCAACGGCAAGATATTCGTTAGGGTCACGTAAAAGTTTTTTTATTTTTTGGGAAAGAAATTTTCCTGTATCAGGGTATCCCAACTGATCCAGCAATGCTATAACAAATTCCTGATCTTCTTCTTTCATTCTTCTGATATTCATAGCGTTATTATTTTAAAAGGAAACTCAATGACCTGATCAAGTTACAAAATAATAGTCTACGAAACCGCTGAATCAGAATTATCTGCCCCAATTTTTTCAAGAATAAACTGAAGTCTCCGCTGTAGCGTATCTTTAGGAACCTCTATTACATGGTATCCAAATTCCAGATAAGTTTCTTTTATACAATCAAAGGTAAGTACTGCTTCTTCCGGGGTCTGCTTCCTTTCCGGATCGTTCTCATAAATCTCATGCCAGGGTGGAAGAATAAAAACATTTTTATGATAAGCCATTGCTCCGGCTTGTGTTTTCATCTCCTCCGGAACACGAATATTTTCTGTTTTGAGATAACCGATTGTATCTAATATTCCCCGGTCAAAGAAAGCCGTTTTCAAATCAGGAATCCGGCTTATTTTCTGATAGGCTGCTGCAGAAGCTTCAAACATCAGCTTTGCAAAAAGAATTTTGTTTATCCAGGGTAATCCTTCACCATTCAGACTAAGCTGCTCTTTAATAATTCTCCGCCCCTCTTCAGGGACGGTTATAAAACCTTTCCTGCCCAGCTCGTCAAGCAATGTGGTTTTGCCTGATCCCGGACCTCCGGTAATAACATATAATATTGGAGTTTCTTTTTCCATTTTTATTTCATAGGGTTAATGATTGGAATACATTTCCATATGAAACGGAAATGCAGTTATGTATTATTTTTAATAATGCTTTGATAGGTATTGATCCGGTCTTCTTCCCGGTACATATTGCTTAGAACCAGAATATCATCCGTACCGTATTGTTCTGCAATATGTTCTAATCTTACTGACACCGACTGAGGCGTCTCTATTATCATCCGATCTAAGATACTGAAAAACTCTTTCTCATCCTGAGTCCCCAATACTTTTTGTTCTACCATTTCAGGCGGAAAAAGGGCCTCCGGACTGACCAGCTGTCTTGACTGTAAAAACTGATAAGCCATTCCATATGCATTACGTCTGGCTTTTTCTATAGTTTCTGCCACCGAGACAGCTACTGCCACCTGCAATGAAGAGCTGGAAGTATACTGGGTGAGATCAAATTGCTGAAGATAGGCCTCCGTATTTTCTGTTCCATTTTCACTGTTCATAAAGGCAGCAAAAGAATATCCTATTCCGTGTTTTGCAGCTTCACTGGCTGATGTTATACCGGAACCCAGCCAAAAAATTTCAGGAAGCTGCTCCAGATGCGTAGGTTGTGCAATAAGATTTTCATAAACTCCTTTTTCTTCTTTGAGAAACCGGATAATCTCCTCAAGCTTCGTTTCCATACTGGATAAAACTACAGGCTTATGATTATTTAAGGCCATTACTGCATCTTTCAGCCCTCCGGGAGCTTTTCCCAATCCGAGGATAAAGCGTCCCGGATATATACTTCCCAGCAGTTTCGTCCATTCTGCTATTTTATAAGCCGAATAGTTTCTCATCATAATTCCGGCTGTTCCTACTTTTATCCGTTTTGTTTTACTCAGAATAATAGCCGCTAAAAGTTCGGGACTTGAGCTGCCATATGCTTCTACACCGTGATGCTCAGCATACATTAGACTATGGAAGCCGGTTTCTTCGGCCATTAAGGCGAGATTAATACTGTGAGTCAATGCCGATAATGCATTACCACTCATGGAGGTAGGTGACTGATCTAATATCCCCAGTTTTAATTTCATACTCTTGAATCAGATTTTGAACTATTCATGTGAAGATAGTAAAAAAGGAAGTTTGGTGTATGTACTGAGTTTTAAAATTATGTACCGGGTATGCTGTCTTTCTCACTGAGACTCTTTTCTTCTTTAGGAGGAAAGGTTATTCCTTCCTCTTTGATAAGATCATATCCAAACATCATAATGGTTTCGATAACAGGAATCGCTTTCTTTCCTTTTTCTGTAAGGCTGTACTCTACCTTTGGAGGAACTACCGGAAATACTTCACGATGAATCATATCTTTAGCTTCCAGCTCCCGAAGCTGACTGGTCAGCATCTTATCCGTGATATGCGGAATATCTTTTTTAAGCTCACTGAAACGAAGTGGTTTTTCCTGCAACCTCCATAAAATGGGCATTTTCCAGGTTCCTCCAATGTGGCTTAATCCAAACTCAATAGGTGTATAATACAGTCTTTTATCATGAAAAAATTCTGGCATAATAATCATTTTTTACAGATCCCCCTTTCATAAAGGTGAGTATAGAACTAAAAGGTAAGTATATAGTTTTCTGATAGCCCATTTTGCAAATTTGCACAAAAAAATATGAAATCAAAAAGAAATCTTTACGTGCTTGCTTTAGGTGTTTTTGGAATTACCACCACAGAATTTGGGGTCATTGGGGTATTACCGGAAATTGCTTCTGCATTTCATGTCCCGATTGACAAAGCAGGATGGCTCTTAAGTATTTTCGCATTGATTGTTGCCCTTTTCGGGCCCTTTATGATCATTCTCTTTTCATCTTTCAAAAGAAAGAATCTACTGGTTGCTTCTCTTTGTATTTTTACCGTGGCTAATATTCTGTCAGCTTATATCACCAATTTCTATATACTATTGGCTGCCAGAATGATTCCTGCATTTTTTCACCCGGTATATTGGTCCATTTCACTATCTGTTGCTGAAAAAAATTCAACTCCAGAAAACAAATCAAAGGCGGTAAGTATTATTTTTTCCGGACTAACTCTGGCAACAGTGCTTGGAGTTCCACTAGCTACTTTAATGTCTGACTTATTTTCCTGGCAATCCTCTTTTCTTCTGACTGCTTTCATTAATATACTGGCGCTGGCAGGCGTTCAGTTATTTTTACCCTCTATCCAAAATACCGGTGAGTCACCCATCAGATTCAGCAGTACAAGAGTACAAAGTAAATGTTTATGGACCAATCTTTTTCTTGCATTTTTTACCATAACGGCAATGTATTCTACGTATGGATATATGGCTGATTTTTTAAAGAATGTGAGTCTAATGAATGGCAGACAGATCAGCATGATGCTTTTTCTGTTTGGAACTGTAGGGATCTTTGGAAATAAAATGGCCGGAAACTATATGTCCCGGTTTCCATTTGAAACAACCCTTATTTTTTTAATCCTGTTGATCGGTATCCATTTATTGATTTACTACTATGGAGGATTTTTCATTCCGATGATAGGGATCATCTGCTTTTGGGGGTTGATTCATTCGGGAGGCTTTCTGATCAGTAATATCAATGTCACCTCATCCACTTCCGGTTCTCCTGAACTTATCAACAGCATTTTTACGTCCTGTGGCAATTTTGCCGTAACAGCAGGAACTTTACTAGGAGGTTTCTGGATTTCCCATTATGGGATTAAAAATATTGTATGGTCAAGTGTTATATGCATAACAGGAGCACTGCTTATATTGATCTTAAAGAAAAAGTTGATTGAATAAACAAGGTTTACGCCTCATTCAAAGCTTATAGTTTAAAATTTATGCATATTTAATTGGTTACAATCCTCTTCCTCATATATTCTTTCAATCTCCCGGCATTACAGGATAAAAACCTTAAACCACCAATAAGAAATGAAGTATAATTTGTAATTTGTAGGTGAATTTCAGTCTATTTAAAATATGAAGAGAATACACCACCTTAACTGTGTAAGAGTTGTTATACCCATGAATGATGATGTCATCGGACACTGCCTGCTGATAGAGGAAAATGACCAATTAGTGCTGATTGATACCGGAGTGGGTATTCAGGATGTTGAAAATCCTGATCAAAGACTTGGAAAAGACCTGATAGAGGCCGTAGGTTTTCAGCTGGACATGGAACTTACAGCATTTCATCAAATCCAAAAACTCGGATTAAATCCGGCTCACGTAAAACACTGTATTATAAGCCATCTGGATCCGGATCACACCGGAGGGCTGGCAGATTTTCCGGATGCTGCAGTACATTGCTCAACAGAAGAGCTCATTAATTTTTATAGCGAAAATCCCCGTTATCTGCAAGGCCACCTGGCTCACCATCCTGAAATCATTGAATATTCAGCCTCGGATAAACTATGGTTTGGGTTGGAAGCAAGGAGAATCCATACAGGACTGGAGACCGAAATCCTGCTAATTCCTTTATTTGGACATACCCTTGGGCATTGTGGGGTTGCCATACACTGGGAAGGAAAATGGCTTTTATATGTAGGGGATGCTTATTATCTGAGAGCAGAATTAGAAGATAAATACCATCCTGTAAGTGAATTGACAGATGCAAGGGCTGATGACAATGAAAAGCGTCTGGAATCGTTAGAAAAACTAAAAGAACTGGTTAGAGAACATCCGGAGATAGAGGTTTTCGGATATCATGACCGCGAAGAGTTTTCAAAATTTACCGTAGAAAAGGAATGGGTTTAGTCTTTTGCAGACCTTAGTTTCTTTACTGTATACAACAAACCCCTGCTGTCCGCAAGGGTTTGTTTTTTTATGTTGTATATCGGTTGGAAATATTAATCCTTCATGATTTTATTCACCTCATCAAATTCGTTCTCAATCACTGTATCATGCTTATAGGTCAATAGAGAAACAATGATATTGGTAAGTAATGAAAGGGTAAAACCGGGAATCATTTCGTACCAGTCTTTAAACGGATGCTGAAAATAGACCCATGCCAGTACTGTTACTCCACCTACCAACATCCCGGCAAAGCCTCCCTGCCAGGTTGTTTTCTTCCATAAAAGGGACAGAAGGATCAAAGGACCGAATGCGGAACCAAAACCTGCCCAGGCATTTCCTACGAGGTTCAGAATACTGTCTTTAGGGTCCAATGATAAAAGAACAGCAATAACCGCAACCAACAATACGGAAACCCTGCTGGTAATCAATAATTGTTTTGGTGTTGCTTTTTTGTTCAGAAAAGCTTTATAAATATCTTCCGTTAATGAACTGGAGGTTACCAGCAATTGCGAAGAAATAGTACTCATTACAGCAGCCAGAATAGCCGTAAGCAGGAATCCTGCAATAAATGGATGGAATAATATTCTTGAGAAATAAATGAAAATAGTCTCTGCTTCTGTCTTTGATCCATCAAATTTCATCATCGTTGCAAGATCAAACTTTTGCAGGTAAGCAATCCCAACCAATCCTATGGCTAAAGCTCCGGCTACGGTAAAGATCATCCATGTAATCCCTATTCTTCTTGCCTTGATCAAATCTTTCGGCTTATCTATCGCCATGAAACGCACCAAAATATGCGGTTGCCCACAATATCCAAGTCCCCAGGCTAATAAAGATACAATACTTATTGTGGTAGTTCCCTGAAATAAATCCAGATATTTAGGATCTTTCGCTTTAATCAGTGAAAATGTCTCCTGAAAGCTTCCGATTTCAGAAATCGCTACAATCGGTACAATAACCAGGGCCAATACCATAATCGTTCCCTGTACAAAGTCGGTAAGACTTACTGCAAGGAATCCTCCCAAAAAGGTATACAAGACAACAACTAAGCTCGTTACGAGTAGCCCTACCGTATAATCCATTCCAAAAGCCGATTCAAACAGCTTTCCTCCGGAAACCATTCCCGCTGAGGTGTAGAGTGTGAAAAATACGAGAATAAAAATAGAAGAAGTGATCTTCAGAAGATGGTTTTTATTTTTAAACCTGTTTTCAAAAAATACAGGTATTGTAATGGCATTCTGAGCTACCTCGGTATAAATCCTGAGCCTTGGTGCTACAATGATGTAGTTGAGATAAGCCCCAATCGTTAAACCTATCGCAATCCAGGAACTGGAAATTCCAGATAAATACATGGCACCGGGAACTCCCATCAGCAGCCAGCCACTCATGTCGGCTGCTCCGGCAGACAGGGCTGTAACAGCCGCCCCCATTTTTCTACCTCCAATTAAAAACTCCTCCGAATTACTTGTTGATTTTCTATAAGAATATATGCCTATACCTATCATCAATAACAGATACAACCCCACAGAAATCCCTTCATATACTTGCATATCATTTTTTTTATGAAGCCCGAAGATAGTTATTTTTTGAAAAATGGAAGGTCCGTGTCCGGAAACAGGCTATGCTGTCAATATAAAAAGCCCTGGCAAATTCACCAGGGCTTTTAGTATTTATCTCAGAAACAGGCTCGTGCTATTTCAGCAGTACCTGAGCTCTTTTCAGATTGTCTGTTGCCTGCAGAATTTTATTTTTTAGAATCACATTATAATCCGGGTGCTGTGAAAGAAACTGATTAACAGTTTCTAGTGCTTTTGGATTCTGATAATTACTAAATGTTGACCGCAGCCAGTTATCCGGGAAAAAGATATCTCCTGTTTTCTGTATTTCCTGTAACAGTTCTAAGGATTTAGGCAGATACTGAATAGAAGTCTGTTGTCTCAGTGGATGGTGTAGATAGCCCAATGCAGCACCTACAGCAGATTCATTCGTTCTGTTCTGTTTTTGCGTAAGACCGTTGAAGAAATCGTCACGAACTTTTTGATCTGATGAAGCGGCTTGCATAATAATTTTAAAACGATTTATGCGGTCCGGATTTTTAATTCTGGTCAACTGTTCCTGCAGCAAATCATTATTATTGGTGTTTCGTAGTGCTAAAGAAAGGGCAAGGCTGGTAAAATCTTCATCATTAAGAGATACATCTTTCGGTGGAGTCTGGGACTTCCAGATCGTATACAGATTATCATAGGCCTGTTGAGACTGAAAAACGCCCTGATAGCCATCAAATAAAATTTTCTTGTTGTTTTTCGCCGTTTGTATCTGCAGCGCTTTCCAAAGCATGTTTTCTATATTTCCTGATTCTTTCAGTCGCGTATTTTCAGGTAAGAATTCCCAATAAATGGTCGCGATATAACCGGTAATTAAACGAAGGTTCAGTTCTGTACTTTCTGTTGATAATTGTCCGGCAAAAAAGTTCAGTAAATCTTGCGGAGTCACTCCTGAACCATTCAGCATATTTTCATACAATGAGATATATGCACTGGCACGGTTGATCGGATCTTTTACTACAGAAAAGTTTTTGATGAGAGCATGATCCGTTTTGAATACTCCATACCCTATTCCTGAAGAATTCTGCAGGATAAAAAGGGGCTTTGCTTTCCCTTTTAATGCTGAAACTTCCTGTTGTTTTTTGGATAGTTTTACGTTAACCTTTTCTACCCTGTCAGTATAAAACAGACTTAACTGAAACTCCT
The DNA here is from genome assembly GCF_003385455.1 of Chryseobacterium rhizosphaerae. Classification (GTDB taxonomy): domain Bacteria; phylum Bacteroidota; class Bacteroidia; order Flavobacteriales; family Weeksellaceae; genus Chryseobacterium; species Chryseobacterium rhizosphaerae. Next base: position 21,522 of record NZ_QNUF01000025.1, read on the forward strand.
GAGGCCATAATTTTTGGTCCTTTCCATATTCCGGACGCTGAGACAGACTAAAGTGTTCAATTGTATTATCTCTATACTTCACATCATAATCTATGACAGGTCTTCCGGGATCATTAACCCATACTTTATTCCAGCTTTGCAGATCTTCCGGTGTATGGTTGTCTAAAATAGCAATAAGATCCGGCCAGCTTGCATTATTGTAAGCATATTTTTTAAGATACTCGCTCACCCCTTTTTTGAAATTATCCTCTCCAATCAACAATTCCAGCTGACGCATCATGATCGGCGCTTTGTTATAAATAATCGGGCCATACATCATTCCTGCATTTTGAAGATTATCCAAAACCTGTCGGATGGGATTTGCTCCCAATGTACGATCTACTCCATATGCAGCCGGGAAATGTGTTGTTAAAAACTTCAGGTCATAAACACTTTTATCCGAAGAAGCTCCGGTACTTTTATCCGCCATAAAATTGGCGAACACTTCTTTCATCCAAACATCATTAAACCAGTTCATGGTCACCATATCTCCAAACCAGAGATGAGCCACCTCGTGGGCAATGAGATTGGAGCGGTTATTCAATTGATTTTGAGTAGCATTTTGATCTAAAAACAATGTGGAATTTTGAAATAAGATAGCTCCGGGGTGCTCCATTCCTCCAAACTGAAAATCAGGAACGGCAACCATTCCATGTTTTTGAAAAGGATGAGGAATATCAGTCCATTTTTCGAAGTAAGCAAGAGAGTTTCTATACAGCGAGAAAATAGAATCCATGCTGTTTTTAATTTTCACGGAATCCGTTTCACGGTATAAAAGTCTGGAGTCCTGCTGCCCTATTTTTTCTGTAGAGGTCTTAAAATCTCCGGCAGCAAAAGAAAAGAGATAAGTGGGAAGTAAATCCGACTGATTAAACTCTAAGGTTTTTTGCCCTTGCCTGACAGTTGTTTCCTTAAGCTTTCCATTTGCTATGGCACTCCATTTTTCAGGGATGGTTAAGCTCAAAGAATAATTAGCTTTCAGGTTAGGCTGGTCAAAACACGGAAACATTGTCCGCGCACGGTCCGGTACAAATAAAGCATATAAGTAGCCATCACGCCTGTTCAAAGCTCCATTACCGGCAAGAAAAGTGAAATGAATCTGATTCATTCCTGATTTCAGGTATCTTGCGTCAATGATTACATGTTCGTTTTCCAGAACAGGTTTTGTCATCTGCCCATTCACAGACACTGATATCAGTGAAGAAGCTTCTTCTTTAAAATCGATCTGCAGTGGGGCTTCATTTTGTTTTTTATAGTTAAAACTAAGAACTTCTGTCCCCGAAATCCTCTCCGATTTGCTTTCAGGAATCTTCAGACTGAGCTCATATTTGATTTCACTTATTGTATTCTTTCTCAACTGAGCCAATTTATATGAAACACCGGATTCAATTTTCGGTAAAGATTTTACCTGTGTATGATAACTACTGCTAAAAATAACAAAACATAATGCTAGTACCCCTTTTTTCATAATTCAAATATAAGGATTGAAACTGTGATGGAAAATAGAAACATCCACCAGAATTTTACTGTAAAACAAAACCCTTGCATTGTAAGGGCTTTAGTTTTTATTATTCTGGGCACGAGCAAGATGTGCCAGCACTCCATCTTCATTAAAGTCTAAATTAGACATTCTTTTATAAATTCACATCTATTTCCTATATCTCCTGATAATCATCACAATAATTCCTAGTACGACTTTTCTTTCATAAATTTTATATTTCTGCCCAATCTTCTAGAATAGGGAAAATAACTGTGTTGTAAAAAAGAACCCTCGCTATTGCTGGGGTTCTTTTTCTATTCTGGACAGGAGGTGGAAACTCGTGCCACCGACTGAGATTACAATTCTAAAATAAAATTATACTTATTCTCTTTTTAAAATATAAGTATCAACTTCAATTTCTGCATTTAATTCATTTACCATATTTAAAAAAGATTTATTAAAATATAATACTATGCCTTGTTCTTCTATTATTTCCAACACAATATCAAATTTTATTGTAAGATGATTTATATAATTATCCACAAGTGACATCTTCTCTTTAAAAACAGCAACAAGTTTATCTGAAACTTCCTCAAAATATACCGTACTAGAATGTACTGAATATTCCCATGCTGATTCCTCTCTCTTTTTATTTTTTTTATTATTTGGGATCAATTCTCCTTCCATCCATGTATTGGTAGGAACAATTCCTAATAATAGTGTAAAATCGTTTGGATCAAAAGAACATCCAAATATTGAAAAAGTTATCTTGATATTAGTATTGTAATCCATAATTTATTTGTCAGTTATATATTCACCCGTATGTATTGGTTCCCCACTGGAGCGAGCTTCCAGCTCATGTTAATCAGACATTTGTTTATAAATTTACAGCTATTTCCAATATTTTCTGATCAACGTCACAATAATTCCTATTGCTACTATATTTACATTCCCATGGTTCTATCACAAAACTGCTTACAACAGGATTTTGATGGATATAATTTAGCTTTTGTTCATATTCTAAAATAGGAAAAATGATCATAATAGTATTGTAAAGCCAAAACCCTTGCAATGCAAGTGATTTGATTTTTATTCTAAGCACGAGCAAGATAGGATTTCAAAATTTGAACCCGAAGACCACAATCGTATATTTTCCGTCATCAATGCTTTTATGACCAAAAGAAAAATACTTTGTAATTCATCTTTATTAGGGTGTGTTAATGTCAATAATTTCACATTCTTTGTATTTTGAAATAATTTTTCTTTGAAAATCACCAATATTAAAATTAGAAAAGTTCACAAAAATTGCTAATTGAGAATTCAGTTTATAAATCCTATTTATCTTAATATTATAGGGGTCTATACAGTTTTTAGCCTTAATTTGTTTTATAATACTATCCAAATTATTGGGGTATTTAAAACAAATTAGTTCAGCGTAAAAAACATTTCCTTTCTTTTTGTCAAATAAATTAACCGCTTTCTCTATATTGTAATACTCTGATTTACAATCAACACCACAATGTATGGTATATAATTCAACAAAATCTAATCTATCTTTGCCACTAATAGAATCAACAAAATAACTTGTATGGTATTTTTTATAAATAATAGCCGTAAATTCCTGTGATTCTGTTATATCGCATTTGTTTTTTTTAACATCTTTACAAGATATAAAACACAAAAAAAACATTATGGAGTATTTAAAAATATCTGACATTCTTTTGTTTTTTATATTCTAAATTATCAATTCTAGTCACCATACCTTTTGCTCCCCGCTAGCACGTGCTAATCGGACATTATTTTATAAATTTACACCTATTTCCAATATCTCCTAATAATCACAGTAATTTCTAGCACTACTATATTTACATTCCCATGGTTCTACAACAAAGCTATATTCAAAGAGTTTTGATAAATATAATTTAGCTTCTGTTCATATTCTAAAATAGGAAAAACAACCATATTGTAAAAAAGAACCCTCGCTATTGCTAGAGTTCTTTTTTATTCTGGAAACGAGCTGAAAGCTTGCGCGAGCAAAGGGGGGAATGTTAATTTAATAACTATTAAAAATTATATCCTGTTTTCTTCATAATCTGTTTATTATAATCATTTTCATAATCTGATTTGAAAAAAGACTCAAGACTATCAAGACTGGAAACATAAAACCCAAAATATCTTAAACTTTTTTTATCATCAGAATTCCCCATAACCCCAAATTCTTCATTATAAATTTTTACGGTCGTTCGTTTCACCTCTCTCAGTGATTCTATAGGAGTTTTATTTCCCAAAGAATCTACAAAGAAATAGTGTGTCTTATAATTTGCTTTCTCTTTTCTAAATTTACTTAATAATATCCCATCCTCAGGGATTAAATAAACTCTTTCTCCCTTATCTAATATTTTCATATTTTCATAATTTTGATTAAAAATTACGACTACTTTACCTGTAAAACCCTTAGGAATTAATACAATTTCCGTTATATTTTTTGTTTTACATGATAAACAAAGGAAAACTATAAATAATATTATATATTTCTTCATAAATTATGGAATTACTTGTTTAATTTTGTCTAACCATTTATTCACATTGATATACTTTGTTTGTTGTACAGGAGAGCTTTTCATTTTGTTATTCCACTCAGTAGGGGTATAATTTGTTGTTGAACTATTCCCTAAAACCGTAACTCCAGTAAATTCTCTTTTATCATTATAGTGGATCCACATTGTTGAGCTCATCATTTGAGCATTCCCATCCCCTCCAACATTTACTTCTGGATATTTGCCTACGGCAGGTGCAACACCTATAATTAATCCTTGTCCAGATGAATCATAAATAAGTGTTTCTGCTGTAGGAAAGTTATCTCCTGATTGATTTACATTTAAATATAATGTGCCTTTGTTATCATCAGATATATTGAATCGCGTATTTACATCAATATCAAACCCTGGGTGCAATGGTAATGATCCTGCATATACATTATCTAAAATATAGTTCGTCATTCCATATTGATCTTTGGATGCTGAGGAAATAGTTGTGGTTCCTGTAGGATGGGCTGTATCTCTATATTTCTCTCTAATATTCCCTGTATCTATATTCCAAGCACTTGAATTACTCCAAGTACGTCTACTTCCTATTTGTCCTTTTTCCGGATCAAATGTAAATTGGCTATTAACCCTTGCTGTGGCACTCCTGCTTGTAGAATAGCCTCTTTTATCTCCTTCATATTGATTAACAGCTCCAAATGAAGACCATGGAGCAAAAGATCTTATTAAAAACGGCCAAGGCCAAGCTCCATTAGGATCAACAAAATTGATAGGATTGTTAAAAGAATAAATATAAGGAGAGATTTGTGGTGCTTTAAAAGCTTCGGGGTCCACATTCAACCAAAGGCTAATCCTAGGATTATAATATCTTGCCCCATAGTAATAATACCCCGTTTCATCATCCTGCTCCTTGCCATTAAACTTATAAGGTGTATTGTAAGAGTTCTTATGATTTTGCCTCTTTCCTTATTTATTGTTTTTAAAGGAATCGGCGAATCTCCTCCGTCGATTTCTACAAACACTTCTCCGCTTGGGAAATACTCTATATTTTGGGTTACTTCTCCGTCTAAACCGGTAATAAAAGAACGCCTACGCGACAGTCTGGCTCGTTCGCTAAAAAGGTCCACCGGAACTTTTCTTTACGCTCCGCCCTCTAAGTGATCAGGATGATACCAATACGTATCTTTCTCCTCTACCCCTGTATACGAAGATACACAATTTTCATCTTACTATAAAATCAAAGCCCTCACTGCTGCAAGGGCTTTGATTTCTATTCTAAGCACCAGCGAGGGGCTGATTTCCTGCATAATAATGCTTAGTATAAGACAACCCATATTTAAAGACCACTGCCCAAAAACAGCAGTGGCCTTTTCTTTATCTAAATCATTGTCTAGCTATACTTATTGCCTTAGAGACGAGCAAAATGCTTGCGCTAGCGAGAGGCAATTTTAATGAAAACTCTTTCAATATTAGGAGATAATATATTATAAAAAATTTCACAAAAATCTTTTTCAGAATAATCCATATCATTATCTATATAAAAAAGTTCTACTTGATTGATTTTTTTTTCAATTCTTTCAAAAAACTCATCCTTTAAAAAAGTAACTTCTTCATAATTTAAAGAATTTAAAAAGAAGCTCACTTTGAAAAAAGTATTTAATTTTTTAATTGTACATAAAATATAACGATTACTAAAATTACAATTTTCTTGGTTTCTAAATGAAACAAAAAAATTATATATTTCTTCTTGATTTTTAAAATACGCATCAAAACTCTCTTCATTAAAATCAACATCATCTCCTTCTAAATATCCTCTCACCACTTCAGCACCTAGCTTATTTAGTGTTTCTAGCAAAGATAATCTCGAAAGATTCTTAAAACATAAAACTGCTTCTTTATAAGTTGCCATATATTATTCCTATTTAGGTTCCTTAAATATTTTAACATTGTCTTTTCCCAGTTTCTCCTGAGCTTTCTTTATTAACCATTCTGGCGTATTATCTGACAGGTAAGTTTGTGCTGTTGCTCCCGTATCATCAGCAACTCGTTTAAGATTTGCAAGAGTACTTAAAAAAGCACTCCCTCCATTTTTGGCTTTACTAGCTCCTCCAACACTTATAAGTTCTCCATTATTCCCAATTACATCAATGGTGGTACCAATTGTTCCATCTTTTGTACGAACTACCAAATCTTTTCCATCGACCATTGCTACTCCTCCTCCCGATAACTCAGCTACCAAATTTTCTCTCTTCTTACCTAAATCCAATACATCACCAACATGTCTAAATTGTCTAAAATTATCAGCATTTTTAAAAAGTTTTTTTAATCCTTTTAAAAAATCTCCACCTGGTACCCAAGCTATCATAGCAAAAGAGATATCCCAACCATTGCCTCCTTTGAATGCGTTGTAAGTATCTTTAATGTCAATAAGCTGTCCATAGTATGGAACAAACCCTGCTCCAGTATCATGAATAAGAGTCCATGATTTTTCATAAGAGCGATTCATTCCCCTTATAACATGCTGCCTTTGATTAGCAGGAACGCTACTCATTGCATATCCCCAAGTTTGTTTTCCGTTAGGGTCAATAAGATTTATTGGACTTTGATAGCAATAAATATACGGATTATTATTCCCTGAGTTATACACTCCCCCATTATGCTCTCCATCAATATAAGCCTGATCATTCATAAACGGATTATAGTCCGCCAGTGGGTCCACACTTAACCAAAGTGATACACGAGGATTGTAGTACCTCGCTCCATAATAGTAATACCCCGTCTCATCATCCTGCTCCTTACCATTAAACTTATAAGGTGTATTGTAAGAGTTCTTATGATTTTGTCTCTTTCCTTATTTATTGTTTTTAAAGGAATCGGCGAATCTCCTCCGTCGATTTCTACAAACACTTCTCCGCTTGGGAAATACTCTATATTCTGGGTTACTTCTCCGTCTAAACCGGTAATAAAAGAACTGCTGCCTAAGTGATCAGGATGATACCAATACGTATCTTTCTCCTCTACCCCTGTATACGAAGATACACAATTTTCATCTTGCTATAAAGCCAAAACCCTCACTACTGCAAGGGCTTTGGCTTCTATTCTAAGCACGAGCAAGATGCTCACGTTAACGAAGGGGAAACATTTTAATATGATTCAAAAATATATAAAATATTACTTTGACACTCGCTCTAATATGTTTTGTATAGCATTTTCCATGATATCGTATCTTTCTGAAAAAATGTTTATATTTTTCTTTAAGTTGGCTATATCTGAAAAAATTGTATTCCGATTAACTACTTTCCATACTATATATATCTTATCTTCATATTTGAACGAAAATATAAGATAATCATCTGTAAAAGTACCAAAACTAATATGATATTTATATGTATTCATATTCTCACTATCTAAATTTGCTTTTAAATAGTAATAAATATTTTTTAAATTAAAACTATTAAAAGTTTCAAATACACATTTTGAAATAGTTTCAGAATTTATAATTTGGTTCAAACCTGAAGATAAATAACTTACATATGGAATTAAATCTTCTTTAGATCCAACAATTTTATTTTCAATAAATATCCTAGCATAGCCATAGCCTTTTTCTTTAGTTTTCAAATACTCTACAGCTATTTTTGATTTATCATCAATAATCTTCATTATTTCTTATTCTTTATTTCTTGTGGAACATTTTTTAAATCAATCTTTCTATCAGCTCCTGATTTTGTTTTCCCTACTGTAGATCCATTCCAGTGCCATTTACCGTTCCCATCACTTTGAAACCTATGGTAAATTGCTTTGGTTCTTTCCATAACTTTTGTCCATCGAGTATCTGATTTTTTAGGATCCATTACACTTTTTTCAAATAATTCAACATGATCTTCAGGTAAAACCGATTTTTTAGGATTATAATTATTAGGTTTTTTTTGTTTGGGATATGCGTCATGATGACCAGGGTTTTCATATTCCTCTGGATTAATTCCTAAGCTCATCAACATTGTCAGAGATTGTTTTAAATCTACCACTCCTGCTAAAGCAACTCCCCCTCCATATGCAGCTGTTCCTCCTCCAGCAACCGCTCCTACACCAACTGTTTCTAATCCTGTGGTGGCTGCTACTGTTCCTCCAGATGCAGCAATATTTCCTCCAGTATTTATCATCCCAATATCTGCTATGGCTCTACCAACGTAGTAAGAAATCAGATACTCTTTAGGCATACCTTTAGGTGGCTCTGTCAAATTAAGTAAATCGCCTAGCCCTAATGAAAAAGCAGATGCTACTGCATGTTCAGCTCCTAAAACAGCTGCCGTACTATGAGTAGCTATCTTTTTTAGATTTCCTAAAATCACAGAATAATTCTGTTTGCCGTTTGGATCTACATATATAACTGGACTATTATATGTATAAATATATGGATTTAAGTTTCCTGGATTATATATCCCTCCATTATGCTCCCCATCAATATAAGCCTGATCATTATAGAAAGGGTTATACTCTGCCAAGGGATCCACACTTAACCAAAGACTCACTCTAGGATTATAATATCTCGCCCCATAATAGTAATACCCTGTCTCATCATCCTGCTCCTTACCATTAAACTTATAAGGGGTATTGTAAGAGTTCTTATGATTTTGCCTCTTTCCTTATTTATTGTTTTTAAAGGAATCGGCGAATCTCCTCCGTCGATTTCTACAAACACTTCTCCGCTTGGGAAATACTCTATATTCTGGGTTACTTCTCCGTCTAAACCGGTAATAAAAGAACGCCTACGCGACAGTCTGGCTCTTTCGCTAAAAAGGTCCACCGGACCTTTTCTTTACACTCCGCTCTCCAAGTGGTCAGGATGATACCAATACGTATCTTTCTCCTCTACCCCTGTATACGAAGATACACAATTTTCATCTTGCTATAAAATCAAAGCACCAGCGAGGGGCTGATTTCCTACATAATAATGCTTAGTATAAGACAGCCCATATTTCTGGGTCTGGGTGTTGAAGATCAATCTTGCCACAGCCATTCCGTTAGGAAAAAAAACAAAGCCAACTCATAAAAGTTAGCTTTGCTTAATGTTATCTGCTCAAGGTTATAAACTTTTCGCAGTTGGTTTCATTCTGGGCACGAGCTATAAGCTCGTGCTAGCGAAGAGGAATACTAGAAAAACTTACATTACTTATTTTCAAGTTTATCAATAAATTCTTCTTCAAACAGTTTTAATTCTTTATGATAATCATCTCTATTAGCATGAGATATTCTTAAACTCTTCGATTTAGAATCGGAAATATCTATCAGTAAAAGCCAAGGTTCATTATACTTTTCTACATCAACTTTATGCTTATATTCATTGTCAGAATTTGTTATAAAGAAAAACTTAAATGAATCCTTTCCTAAAGCTATGTATCTGGATATGCTCCAAAAAGTTAGACACTTTTTAGGGCATGTCCAATTTGCAGTGGTTTTACTTTTACCTGCTCAAAGTCACAGACTTTGCGCAGCGGAATATAAAACAAAAAAGCCACCGCTATTGCGGTGGCTTTGCTTTTTATCAGTCCAGCCCAGTGGGTTTGTCATCTAATATATCACTTAATAATTGGTCATCAATATTACCTTTTCCTCTAATAAAAATTTTATAAATAAACTCTAATATTTTTGATATTTCCTTTTTAAATAAACTTAAATTAATCTTTAAAAAAGAATTTTCATTTAATATATTTTCATTATGGCTTAAAATTGTATTCCACTGAGATTCTATAATAATATCATATCCATCTTTTTTAATATTCCACATAACATCAAATGTATTTGATGGAAAAGTCATTTGAATATTGTTCTCATATGATTCTAAAAATTTATATATGTATATAAAATCCTCAAACACTATAGATAAATCATATTTATAGGAAAGGGAAACATAAATATGATTCCAATTGATATAAAAATAATCTTCACTTAAAGGGAAAATATTCTCAATTAATTCTCCTATTGATTTATATTCCTTCAATGACTTTTCATCTTCAATATGTGGATGATTTAAAACTATTTCAAACATAATTTATTCTTTAGCTTTTGGATAACCATGATAGGTTTTCTCGTTTCCATTATTTCTAATCCATATATGGGTGGCCTTTTTTGTTGTTCCGTCAGGCATGTGTACTACACTCTTTGTATCTGTAGGTAACTCAAACTCTGCTCCTTCTCTTGGTTTTAAACCAGAAGCCTTTTGTCCTGCATAATCCAAATCTTCTTGACTTCCCCATTGCCCTTGTGGGATACCTGTTTTTTTAGCTTCAGCTCCTCCTTCTTTCCATTTTAAACCGTGCTTTCCACTACCCTCATAACCCTTTTCTGGTCGTAAATTGGATAATGCGAAAATCTTTGCTTTCTCATTTGTTGGAAAAGTTCTAACAATTAAATTATCCTTTTCCGCTTTCGGGAAAGTTTTGTATTTAATTTCCTCAATTCTATTACTAGGAAATACTTCCCGTTCCGTCTTAGATGGTGATTTAGGAATAGACCTGTTAACTATCGCAGCATTTTCTTGAGCTCGATCATATTCACTATAAGCATATACAGCTGTACCAGCAGTAACTATTCCAAATAAAACCCACCCAACTGGACCTCCTCCTAATAATGCGGCTTGAGCTTGTTTCCCATTTGGATCAGTTAATAAAACAGGATTTTGATAGCAATAAATATAAGGAGATAAGTTTTTTGAATTATACACTCCTCCATTATGCTCTCCATCAATATAAGCCTGATCATTCATAAACGGATTATAGTCCGCCAGTGGATCCACATTCAGCCAAAGGCTCACCCTAGGATTGTAGTACCTTGCCCCATAATAGTAATACCCCGTCTCATCATCCTGTTCCTTACCATTAAACTTATAAGGTGTATTGTAAGAGTTCTTATGATTTTCTACAAACACTTCTCCGCTTGGGAAATACTCGATATTCTGGGTTACTTCTCCGTCTAAACCGGTAATAAAAGAACTGCTGCCTAGGTGATCAGGATGATACCAATACGTATCTTTCTCCTCTACCCCTGTATACGAAGATACACAATTTTCATTATAGCCTGCATTTTGTCCATAATTAGGGGGAGGTGTAATTCCATTCGCTGCCATAATGGCTAAGCTAGCTGTTGTATTGGCCTCCAGCTTTTCTTTAGCCACCGCTTTTTCATTGATTGCTGCACTTCCTGCTCCAAAAGGAATAATCAGCCACCCGCAATTAAATTGCCCTACATCTTTTCCTTTTCCTAATTTGCTGTTGATACGTTGGCTGCCTGCATAATAATGCTTGGTATAAGACAGCTCATATTTCTGAGTCTGGGTGTTGAAGATAATTCTTGCGACAGCCATTCCGTTAGGATAAACAGTATAATCATTTTTGGTGATCGTTTGGGAAGTTCCGTTGGATCCTGTGATCACTGCTGTGGAAAGAACATTTTTAATAATTCTTTCTCCTCCCGCATCATACGTATAGATTGCGGAACCGTCTACTTCCGGCGTGGAAGGATTGGTATCTACAAAACGCAAGCGGTTTTCTTCATCCCATAAATATTTGGTTTTAGGTTCCGTTACTTTACAGGTTTGCTGCGCAATAGCGGTAGGATTGCCTTTTTTATCGTAGGTATAGTTCTGGAACTTCACCTGAGGATTATTGACGTCACAGCATAAAGCACCCGGCACATTAGGCTCATCTACAATGGTCGTTGGCGCATGAGGTTTTGTGCTTTCATATTTGTAGTTCAATCGGTAAGAACTCGCTTCTATAGTACTCCATACATTTCCGGTATTTCCCATCGCTTTTTCATGTTTTTGGGTTTTACCCATCACATTATGCATGTTGTCGTAAGCCATGGTAACGGTGTAACGCTGACGTTCTTCCTGACTTTGCGGATTGATGCCGCGCCAGTTCCCACTTGCAGAAGTCAGTCTGTATAAATCGTCATATCCATAAGTATGGTTGGTCCCTCCACCCAATAATCCGGCCTGTGCCACGGGGGCATTGTTATGAACCTGGAGTACATTGCTTACTACATCGTACTGATACAGGTTCTTCATAAAGTAACGGTTACCAGGAGTCTGGGCATTCATTTTCAGCAGCCTCCTTCTCTTGGTCTCATATTCATAGCTGGTTGCTGTTCCGTTTCCGTATTTCAGGAATACTCTCTGGTCAAATTTATCATAGCCTAATTCATTAATGATATTTCTGGTGAAACCATCTTTTACCGAAGCCATATTCTTAAGGTTTCCGGCCAGGTTGTAATTATACGTTACTTTTTCTCCATCCGGATAGATAATCGTTTTCACACGGTTCCAGGTATCGTATTCCCATTCTGTTCCGAACCAGTATACTCCTGCTCCGGGAACAGCTACTGAACGGCGTTGATGAATAAGTTCACCCAATCTACCGTATTTCATATACTGTGTTCCGGTAGCATCTACCTGATACCATAATCTACCTACTGAATTATTATCCATGGCTGAAGCGTCCATCGCCTGACCATAATAGTATTTGACAGTATTTTCAGGGTATTTCGGGTATATCACAGCATTCAGACGGCCAAAATCATAGGTGTAAGTCACCGTTTCATTTTCAGCATTGGTTCTGGAAGTCATATTGCTGGCAGCATCATATACAAAAGTGGAAATTCCGCTGTCCGGATGGGTCATGGATGTTCTTCGCCCTAAATCATCATAAATACTGGTTGTCAGATTATTCTGTACATCTCTTACTTTTAACAAATCACCAATAGCATCATGGGTGAAACTTGTAAAAATATCTCCGGTATTGGAAGGTTCGTGTACAGTGGTTGTACGCCCTTTAATATCCACATATGTGTTCTTGACTGTTCCAAGTTCATCGGTCATTATAGTACGGAACATCTGTCTTCCTTCGCGGTCATTTCCAAAACCATATTCCACTTCAGAAATCAGGTCTTCATCCGGTAATTTAGTGGTAAGGACTCTATCCAGTACATCATACGTATTGATCGTAGAAACGATATTGTCTACCGTAGCATCATAAGTATATCCTGAAGCCTGTGCTTCTGTGGGGTAATACGTTTTCAGAGCCCTACCGAAAGCATCCTGTTCTACTTTTCCGGAAACCACATATTTAAGGCCTTTTTGGTAGAGATCTGCTGTCTTTTTCACCTGTATAGGGCTTCCAAAACCATCTGAAATACTCACCGTATTAATAGTATTATTCGCATTGTCAGGATCATAATGACGGGTTACGGCATAAGATTGTGCTCCTGTAACATTCAATGGCGCCTCTGTAACAGGTTTATATTCAAACTGTATCGTCCATGGAATATCGTTGAACATTTCATAAGGGCCAGTAATTTCAGTGGTTCTTCCCGCTGCATCATAAGCATATTGTGTCGGCTGCAGATTCATATCTTCAGTGAAAACAGGAACTCCAAACCGGAAGTCATATTCTGACTTGCTGCTATATCCAAAGGCATCTTTTACCATCGTTGGATAAGTCGCTACATTGGAATCATAGGTATACTCATGGAAGAAGCGCTGTCCCTGGTGATTAACCGGTCCTGTTGCTTTTTTAATATTTCCATACCCATCATACTCATAATTATTGACAGGATTTCCCGGACCTACCATGGTAATGGCAGTAACATTTCCTTTACTGTCATATTGAGCTGTTCTTTCCCTTATTACTCCTGTAGCAGTTGATTTTACCCCTGTAGGCAGGATGAGATAGTTTGAAGCATTGTCTGTAACCTGATATGTTATAATAGAGGTAAGCACCTCTCCGGCTCCGATCTGAACGTCTCCCGCATCTTTATTCTGTTTCAGGTTACCATAATTATCATAGACCATTTCTGTAGAGGTAGATTTACCTGCCACGGCCTGGCCTTCATAGAAACTGGAAGTCGTTTTGTCCAGTGCGGTAAAATAGGCATAATTCGTCAGCGATTTTTCTCCTTCTTTCACCGGCAGATTAGTCGCTACCGTAGCTGTATTATGGATCGTCCTTAAGCTAAGGATATTATTTTTCTCCGTCCATTTTTTCCCTGCTGCATCGTATAGTATTTCAGATAATAGAGATCCTTTTAAGAAATAGGAATTATTATTGAAAACCTGCTGGGTATATCGATAGATTTCTGTAGCAGCAGCTCCTCCATTTCCTGTATTGATCTGATTGGTTCTTACTTTCTCAAATCCATAAAATGTTCTTTCTCTTCTGCTATGGTAAGGATTTTCGTAAGTTACTGTAATCTTGGAAGCGTCCGGTCTGAACTGATTATCTCCGGTAAACCCATCATTTGTCACCACAGAAGTCATGATCCATTTACTTTGTGGCAAATCATACGTATTTCCAGTTCTTTCGTAGGTTACCTCCCAGGCTCCTCCCATTGGAGTGGTTACCTTTTTAAGGAGATTAGTAGTTCCTATCGTAGAATATTTTACAAGCCCTGCAGTATTACTGAAATTACCGTCACCATCTGTCTGTGATTGTAATAAATCCGGGAAGCCGTCTCCGTTCAGGTCTACTATCTGTTGTTTGACGTTACTATCTCCTTCCCCAAAGCTCGTACTTGGGTTTACTGAAATTTTAAGAGAATTTCCTGTAGTTCCGATAGGAATAAGGATAGATGCTGTAATTCCTACGTTCATATTATACCCTCGGGAAACATCCTGCTGAATATTGAATGCAGCATTCCATGGAATAGCAACAAATCTGTTCCCTGTATTGATCTGGACATTCAGATTTCCTCCGGAACTGGTTACCAGATCTGCAAGGCCATCATTATTGATATCTATCAGTGATGTTTTCTGATCATTAAGCGTTTCAGATTTTCCGGCTCCAAAGGCTATACTTGCATTAAACATGCTGACTCCTTTAGGCAAACCACTTGTTATGGTTCCTCCAATAGATGCACCCGCTCCAAGATTAGATGAAGTAGTGGTTCCATTTCTGAAATCACCATATGAAAGATTTTCAGGAGCGGCATAAGAGTACCCCAAATTCAGCTGAACCTGTCCATCCTTAGAAACTTTATCCAATAATCCATCCCCATTAATATCAATATAGCTATACGTAGAGTGATCTGTCCCGTCAGATGATCCTGCAGAAAAATTAAATCCTGGTTCAACAGCTTTCAATGCGGTCTGATCACTTGATTCGTTTGATTTTCCTGATAACGGATAGCTTTGTCCTACCCCCTTTCCAGAATTTTCATGATCTGTTCTATGTGGATTCTCACCGGCTCCTGCTAAAGTGCTGCCGGAAAGCATACCGATCATATTGGTGTACTGAATTGCGTTCCCGTTTAATACATCAGGATAGCCGTCTCCATTCATATCAAAATAATCCAGGGTATTAATTGTACTCCCTTTTGATTCTGTATTATTTAAAGAGAAAACGGAAAATCCTCCTGAAACCCCTTTATTGTCATTTGTTGTTTTAGACTGCTTAACTGGAGCATTAAAAACTCCTGGTGTATTTGCAGGTGTCCCTTGTGTAAGAACACTCATATCATTCATTCCCATTCTTGAAGTGGAAACATCTCTACCTTGAGCGTAAGTGGTTTTACTGATTCCAATATACCTTTGAACGTAATCAGGATTAGTGGGTGTATTAAAATCTCTTCCGTTATAAGCGTTCATCATCAGGAAAAGCCTCTGACTCAAAGGAGTAGAGTCATTCTCATCATTAGGTGGCACTAATTTACCTGGATCTATAAGCTGACTGCCATAATCCGTTAACTGGTTTTGTAACTGACTGCAAGTTGCCGGTAATGTACCATAGCCCCCATGATAAATAAATTGTCCCCAGCTTCTGTACATGGCTCCAAATCTTCCGTCATCTTTGGACAGATCTGTATTGGATCCCGTCTGGTATATTTTATCGGTATCTTTTCCGTAAACATTGATACCATGGGTTTCAAATACTGTAGGAGCAGCAGGATTTACATTTACAGACTGACGGATTTCTACTTCCAGATTGGGAATAGCTCCGTCTAATCCTTTATCAGACTCCAGATCTGTATAACATTCCACATAATAATCATTATAACGTACAATAGGTTGTGAAATAGAAAGCTCCTGCATACTGCTCACACTACCTGTCCAGTTGATGGTAGTAATGATTGGATTCCCAAAATTTCCACGCTGCATTAGTCTATTTCTAACGATATAAGTATATCTTCCTGCCGGTTTGCCCGTTAATTTTGCATATAATGAATAATTTCCATCACGACCACGCATGTCAATCCATTGCTTAAATGTTGAAACCGTATTGGTTCTTAAATTATAAAACTGAATGTCCGGGACTACGGGTAGCTCCATATCATTTCCTTCATAATTGAGGGTCAGTTTTAAATTATTAAACTTTAAGTCTTCCCATTTTTCATTTAAGTCAGATTGTACCTGAAAATATAGGATATCCTGCTCAGCTAAAACTCCTGTATTAAAAAGAAGATTCTGACTTCCAGTAGTTGTATTAGCAAACTGCTGACTTCCTATGGTTGTTACCGTACCATTCGATTGTTTTCTTACAATATTCAATGTAATCCCTTTTACTGTAAGGGGTTTAATGAATGTCCCCGTAATGATCCCCGAACTTACATTGACGGGAACTCCTGTTCCATTTTTACTGCTTACCAGCCCCATGCTATTAAGCTGGCCTAAAGGTGTTTCTGATGAATCTCTATACCAATCCCAAAGGGCACCAGGATATGGATAAGCCATTGGAGCTACACGATATACAATATCTATAGGGAGCTCTACAATATCCCCAATACCATTATCCCGTGAGTTTACTCTAAAATAGATCTCATCACCTGGCTTTACTTCCACTAATTGTTGATTAATGTAATAAGATTTATTCGAGGTATTAAGGGTTGTAAACGGAACTAAAATATTGGATGTGTTAGTATCCACCTTATATTGTTGTACACTTATTTTTACACCGTCCGGGCTTGATGAAGGAGTTTTTAATTTAACCATCCCCGTAATGTTAACGCTCCCTTCATAAGGTGCCCGCCAAACCTTAACGACATCGTGAAGGGGGGAGTTTTTATAATCCTCCAGCAGGTCATTACAATCTACAGCAGGCGTACTTATAGCAGCTCCTTTATTGATTGGATTGGGAGTCAGTAAAACATCTGTTGTATATTTTAGAACCCCATTTTCTATTCTTCCAAAATAGACCTGCCCGTTACTGACAATATCCTGAATTCCATCACTATTGACATCTGTAAAATAATTATAGGTAAGATCCTTCGTTTTTGATGTTCCGAAAGATACTCCTGCTGATGCCAGCATTGAAGCGGTTGCCTGAAAACCAAAACTATTCGTATAGCTTTTTGAGTAAGAAAAGGACTTCGAATTTTCAGGAGTTAATAAATTACTTCCAAAAGAACTTATGTCCAGTCCTTTCTTTCTATATTTAAAAACAGAATCCGGAGAATTCCATTCATTCTTCAAAACCTTATCCGGTAGTCCATCTCCATCTACATCGGTTATGGTAAGTCTTCCCCCACCTTCTCCTTCTGTATACTGATAATCTCCCCCGAGAGTTGCACTTTTAGTCAATGGATTGTAAGCCTGGGTATCACCCACTTTTGCAAGCCCAAAAGTAAGAGCGCCACCAACAGTTGTATTTTTTGAGTCCCCATGCCCCAATAGTGAAGAACTTTTTATTCCGGCATCGTTAGCAACGGCATCAATTGAAGTCTCAGGTGAATACTGAGTAGTTTCTATAGTATTAAAGTATTCTATCCTATTGGTATAAAATACACTCCCATTTGCATTTTTCTCAGTAATTGTTTCTAAAAGCGATTTAGAAAAGGCTCCTTTTTTATATTGAAACTCATAACTTCTCACCTGAGCTCCATCATATAATATCTGAATGCTCCCTAACCTTTTTGATGTCACCCGTACAAATCCAAGTCTCCCATCTACCTGTACATCTTCTCTTTGATTGGAGTCATATCCAAAATTGACATTGTATTTCTTTAAAGAAGTATTAGCATCGTTAAGGGTATATTCTATTGTATTGATATACATTTCTTTTCCTCCATTTCCAAGAGCTCCTGACAAACTGTATGTGGGCGTGTCATAATTGTACTTTACATAATTACCATTCGTATCAATTGTTTTATAAAGTGACCAGTGGCCGATATTATTTGTTCCGGATTGCCTCAGTACCGCATTCTCTACTACAGCAGTACCATCTCCTCCAAAATAATTTCTTGTTCCGTCTTTACTGATCACTTCCCACCAGTAACTTGACGGACTGCTTCCATGTCTGATGATTTTATGATACGCACCTTCTATTCTCGGATAAAACTGACGTTCTGCAGTTCTCTCTTTATCAAAACCTTCTGCACGATTCGGTAAAACGTATTTATCACCTTCTTTAAAGGTTAACTGCTCCCCACCAAAAGAATAGATTTCTGTCTCTTTTGCTCCGTCATATTTTGGGACACCCCATCTTGTATCGATACTTATCGCAGGAGTAGAAAGATCCCAACCTAAGCCCAACCAGCCATTGCCTCCCTCACTGCTATAATTTACAGATAACGAAGGCTGTACTCCTTGTCTTCCGGTGGGAATCTTAATAGGAAAACTTGTATTTACTGTTCCCATACTGTTGGGAGAAGGAGCTCCTATGCTCACAATTCCTGTGGATGGATCCGCAGCTTTTATATCTTTTATAGAATTGGGAGCATAATTTCCGGTTTCCGGAGATTCAGGTACTTTGATAATCCCCGTGATCATATCTGTAAAATGGGTTGTTTTAGAAACCAGAATCTCTTTCTCACTCATCAAAGAATCTCTTTCCAGTACCATCCATTTTTTCTGGGTATCATCAAAGTAAAAAGCTCTTATATCCTGTTCGGTATACCCGGCAGGAATTTTAGATTTGTCATAAGTCATTGATACTTTTGCAGGAATACTAAAATGTTCTCCATGAGGAAGAAAACGATATGCAAAATGCTGTTTGGTAACATTCACGAACTCAGGAGTAGTAACAGGAATATCAATATCCCGCAAAGGAGTTACTGAAAAATTCCGTGAGGTTTTCAGAGTGCCTTTATGGACTTCAAGACCTGCACCTTCCCAATGTAATTCTCCTGCTTCTCCTGCCACAATATTTTTTATCAGTGCCCGAGAAACATTATTTTCTGTTCTATAGGATGACGGAATAGAGGGATCTATTCTGACATGAACATTCCGAACCCTGTAAGTATAATCTGCATCAGAAGGAATGGTAAAGGTGATTTTATTTTTCCCCTGAAGAAGAGCAGAGGCGGGTAATGCTTCGGACTGGAAACTCCACCGGTTATTTTTTTCCACAATCTTACCTCCTGTAGCCAATTCGTCATTGATGTATTTGCTAATACCAGAGGCCTCACTCACTCCATAAAGCTCATATTCCAGCCATACAGAAGAATTGGGTTTTACAACGTCATTTACAAGTACGGTAAATATATTATCAAACACCTGGTCTATAGGGTACTCCTGATCTTTACCAATAACTCCCAGTTTAATATCTGACCTGTATAATTTGGAAGCATGGCTCTTTACATCGGATATCTTAAAAGTTTTAATGCTTTCCAATGGGCTTTCAGGTATCTTTTCTACGGCCACCCCGGTATGTAAAGGAGGTTCAGCAGCCGATGAATTTTTCTTATTTGTGGAAAAAGAGAGTTGGGAATCCGAAGATGAAATACGTTTATATTCCTTATCTATTGGTTTCTGCTCTTCTTTATGTAAAAAAAGACTGTTGGCCTGGGCATGGATCTGTGACCATGAAATAAGAAAAATAAAAGAATTAACTATTTTTCTCTGTCCTCTGATTATGTTAAATAAAGATGTCTTCATAGCCATTACTAGTTAATGATTAGTTTAAAATTTTTCTTCTGAGAAGACGTTTCTACGACCACTACATATGTCCCTCCAACTCTAAGTGATTCTTTAAGCTCATAGAAGGATTTTCCCGATTCCTTAATTTCTTTAGCCAGTCTTCCGGACATTTCAAAAATTTTGACATTTACATCTTCTGCTTTTGACAAACGAATGCGAATCGTAAAACTTTCTCCTGCATGAATTGGGTTAGGAAAAATTACAATACTGTTTTCCAAAGGTTGGGTTACTGAAATTGCACTGGTTTTTATACAGCCTTCAGGAGTGGTAGCCGTGATTGTATAATCTCCAGGTTCATAGATTTTAATTTTTGAATCGGAACTCTTAAATCCATTACTGGAAGCCCATTGATAACGTGTTTCTTTATTACTGACATTTTTAGAAGCATCCAATTCAACAAATCCATTTTGAGGAAGTATATAATTTTCTTCCAGGTTCTGATCTATAGACTTAAAATCAGTGATGTTAAAACTAAAACGGGAAGAAATATTGGTTTTATCCAAAATTTCAAGTGTATAGCTTCCCGGTGCAAGGTTGTTAAAATCTACCTTAGCACTTTGTGAAATTTGATTTTGTATCGATATATTATCTTTCGTCAGATTAATTTTAAATGGAGCTTCCCCTCTTTGAATGTTTATTTTTAAAGCACCAAAATTATTTTTGCAGTCAGCCTGTATAATCTCTTTTGCCAATAACAGTTGTGAACCTAAAGCAAAAGTAAATACATCAGATCCTGAAAAATCCTTGTCAAATATTATATTTTTAAAATGTATAAACCCTTTATCATCCACAGATTCCATAGGATACACTTCAAGATCAGTATTGTTAAAATCTCCTTTTCCGGAACGGTCAACAACCAGTAACACTTTCTTTCCTTCAGGAAGAACAGGAAGAATATCTTTGGTATAGAAAACAACTTCGGCAGGGAAAGAACTTTCTTTCTCTTCAGATAAACGGATTTTCCATTTTCGTTTTAAAAGTTGCTGTCCCAGTACTTCTTTATCAAACTCTAAAGGGTCTCTGGTATTTCCCCATATCAGAAAGGTCTGGTTAGGAAGTTGAACTGTATTATCTTTATTGCTCACCATCAGCTGTTTAGCTGCAATAGCCAGACGTTTGTTTTCTGAAGTACTTGTAGACTGTTTCTGATAAAGTCCTGAATATTGATCGATTGCAATGCCGGCCACATTCTCCGGATAGTCTGCATAATCTTCTTTTTTCCATATTTTTTTACTTTTGGAACTCAGATATTCGGTCATTGGCATAGTAACACCATATTTTATGGCCAGATAGGAATTCACCCTATCTCTTTCATTTTGGGTTAAAATCTTACGGTATATAAAAAATTCAGGGAGTTTTCCTTTAAAAGCTATTCCGCTTCTGTTCCCTGCATCTTTCCCAATATAAATATTACTTTTCCCAGAGCTCCCCAATACATCGCCTATCCGTTGAGAGGGTACATCAAATTTCGAATACATACTCAAGGAAGTCATACTGTCCAGTTTTTCAGGCTCTATATAATTGATCTGCTCATTATTATAGCGGAACACACTGCTTGTACTGTAGTAGAGTTCCTTCTCTCCTGCAAAGTCTGTTGAGAATAATGCAGTTTCTTTATTTGTATTTTTGTTCTGGTATACCATAAAAAGGTTTACCTTATTCAACGTTTCCAGGACATAAGGAATTTTCAGAAAGTTATTGGTTCCGTCAAAATCCAGTGTTTCATTATAATTCAGTAAACCATATTTCGGTTTATTCTTTTCTGTATCTGCAGATATAATATGCTGGTTACTGCTATAATCTGTATATAAAAGGGTCGTATTTCTTCCTGTATCAGATTTTAGCCAAAGGCTTACTTCTCCCACTCCACCGGGACTTTGTGAGAACATCAAAGAACTGAACGACACTAAAATGATTCTATATAAATGCTTCATAGCTCCTTTATTTAATAATTATTTTTTTACCTGTTTTTTGAGTTGCCGTTTCTATATACAGAATATATACTCCACCGGGCAGTCCTTTTACATATAGGGTTTTCATAAATTCACCAGCAGGGAAATCCTGAGTACTTTCCTGACGCAGAGCCTCTTTTCCTGAAGCATCATATAAAGTAAAGGTTACTTTAGAAGACTTTTCAAGATTGAATTTGATATTGAGTTCATCATGTACCGGATTTGGATAAACGGCAAGTTCATTTCGTTTTTCTGCATCTGTTTTTTGGGGAGGAACAGGAAGGGCTGCAGCTTTATTAGTTCTTGCCTGTGACTGTGCCTGATACAATAAAGGAAGTTCTACTCCGGCACCGCAATTGGGATCAATATAAGCGAAGAATTTTGCTCCAGACTCCGTTTCAAAGCCTATCGTATTATTGCCTCCTGATGCGTCAGGTAATAATTCTACAGACTGAGCTGCTTTATAAGTGACATCTGCCGTATTTTTAATCACATTAGACGCTTTGATATTTTTAGCTGTACCTACAAAATTAGGAGCGTCTATATTGTCTTTTTCTCTTACCAACACATAAAGATCATCTGAATAACAGAAAGAGACCCCGGAAAGTATCAGCGAAAAATTCTGGTTTCCCTGCTGAAGATTTCCTTTATGTCTGATGACTACCTGATATAATCCGTCCGGATGATCAACTTCTACTTTTTCAATATTATCTACGGAATTAACAGAATTTCTTGTAGCTGCTGCCGTATAATTTTGGATTCCTCCTAATTTCCAGGGATAAAAAGTCTGGGTATTTCCAGAATTATCTTTTTTAATAATACTGATGTCCAGATCATTGATGAGAGCTGAGGTTTCATCATCCGTATTACTATTTCCTATATTCCCGGCAGGATCTGTCCAGGCCAAAGTAGCTACAAGTGGCTGATTTGATTTTCCGGCAACTACATAAAGCCTGTATTCTTTTCCATTCGCCAGATTTTCTTCTTTCACCAATGTGCTTTTATTATTGCTGTAAATCAATTGAGCAGCCCTCTCTGTATCCATCAAGCCCCAGCCATAAATATAGTCCGGTCCAAAAGTCCCTTTATCATTTGCTGTATGGGCTAAAACAGCTCTAATTGAAGAAGACCACATGTAATTAGAATTAAGAGTTTTCCAATATTGTTGTAATAAAGTTATTCCTCCTGCAACAGAAGCAGAGGCAGAAGAGGTTCCATTATAATAGCCATAAGCCAAATTATAAGTATCTATGGAAGAATAAACATTTTCTCCCTGAGCAGCAATATCCGGCTTGATTCTTCCATCATCAGTAGGTCCATAGCTACTAAAAGAGGAAATACTAAAGTCTGAGTCTCCATTAGGATTAATATTTTCATTGACCGATGTGACAACTAAAACATTTTTGGCAATACCTCCTCCTTCTAAGAGATCATACCCCTGTTTAACAGTCACTTGGGGAACAATGGAAGGATTGATACTTCTTGTATTCCCGGCAGCTTTTACAATCTGAAAGTAAGGAGCATTGTACATGATATTATCCCATTCCTGTGCAGTAGTATTGTACTTTCCGAACTGATAAGTTTGCAGATATATTGGATCAAATCCGTAACTATTATTGGCAATTAGCATTTTATCCAAAGCTTCTATGGTCATTTCTTCTGTATCGTTGACCCAATCATAGGCTTTAGAAGTAGCATCATAAGCAATGCCGGTAGCATTTGGGTTACTGGTGTTATTACCAATCAGTGTCCCCGCAATATGAGTACTGTGACGGGAAATAGCTGGATTTTGACTGGCATTATATGAAATCTTCCCCACCAATAATTGATGAGTAAGTCTTGGCTTAGAATAATCCCATTGGCCAATAATCATTCCCTGCCCGGAAATATTCAGTCCCAACCCTTGCCCTGGGTAGAACTTATTTGCCTTAATTCGTTTGGAAGGACCGGCATTTAATGTTGTGTAATACACTGGACGCCCTTGTTCATCTTCATTAATCAATTGTTTAACGTTCTCACCTTCTACTATAATTTCTTTAAAACCCTGAGCTTTTAAGCGGTTAATAGCCAATATTCTCTGTGCAGATTGTTTTTCTTTTACAGCAATGATATTTTGCAGTGCCATTTTCTTTTCTGCAGGAAAATCGTTACTTTCGATTACTTGAGCTATGACATTCGAATATTGAAAAAATAAAATGGCAATGCCAAGACCATATTTATAGGTTATTGCTGATTTCATATCTTAAAATATTTAACGATAATCATGCTCCAGTTTTTCTATGCGCTTTTGGAGCTTGTCAGTGATTTCGTTTTGGTTGGTAATCTGATTATCTAATTCTGAACTTTGTTGAGTAAGGTCCTCATTCCTCTTGTTAAGATCTATTGTGTAAAGTGTTAGCTCCTCTATCTTAGCTAGAAGCCTAGCTTTCATCTCTCCAAGTTCAATTCCGTTTTTTGCCACTTCTTCCGCAGATGGAATATTTGGTAAATTCCCTTTTTCCTGAATATATTTTTCTACTTCTTCTAATCTTAGAAGTTGATAATCGGATCTGAGAACATAATCTGCCCAATCATTATCGGAGGCAATATTTAATTTTATTTTTTCTGCTTTAACACCTCCTTTTACAAAAAGCCTGTAGCCAGAGCAACCTGTACATGAAAAATTAGAAAATCCGATACCTGCTGTACCTCCTATTCCCAATTGCATTGCTTCCACTCCATCTGTTTTTAAAAACAGACTCTGAGAATCTGTAGTTCCTAAAAAATGGGCATCAGAACTGGTACCGGCATTTCCTCTAACACTCCAATATTTTATAGGTGCTAGTTGCGAATAGGCATATTGAAAGAACATTATGCATATTAAAAAACTATATTTATTCATTATTTTAAGATATTAGAGTTAATACTTTTCTTATTTCCAATTCTTTCCAAACCTTCTACTTTTTTCAAAAGAATTTTGATCACTTTCTCTCTATTCTTTACATGTCCTCCTAGCTCAGCGTTCTTTTGATGAAGCTCAATATTCTTTTTATTCAGATCTATAGTATAAAGTGTGAGTTCTTCAATTTTTTCTAATAATCTGGCATCCATTTCCGCAAGATCAATTCCTTCTTTCACAACTTCAGCAGCAGAAGGAATATTAGGCAGATGCCCTTTATCAAGTATATACCTTTCCACTTCTTCTAAGTTCAGAAGTTGATAATTCGGATAGAATACATGATCTGCCCATCCATTGGCAGAAGCAACCTCTACTTTTACTTTTTCTGTTTTAATTCCGTCCTTTACAAAAAGTCTATAATTGGTACAATCAGCACATGAAAGGTTCTTTGTTCCCATTCCAATCTTGCCATTAGCGTCTATACGCATATTTTCTACATTATTAGTTTTGAAAACCAAACTTTGCTTATCTGTGGTTCCTATAAAATTTGCACTAGGATCAGTATCAGCATTTCCGCTAAGGCTCCAATTATTGTTACCAGTGCAGGCGCCTTCATAGCATAATGATTGAACGGTATCTAGCAACATATGAACTGCTGCGTTGGTAGGACTTGATACTTCAATAATAATTTTGGCTTCTGTACCTGGATTTCCGGAAATTTTATAAGAGTTCCTTCCATTATAATTTATAGTGGCAGGGCTTGGAAAATTCTGAAAACTCATCAAAACTCCATTAGCATCAAATAATCTTACCCCTACATTCGTCCCTTTCCATTCAGAAACTGGGATATAAATAGTATAATCCTGTTTGTTCCGATCTATACAGATTCCACCAGCTTTTGTCACACATCCTTTTTGTTTCTCAAAATCATTCCATTGGTCTTGAGGTAAAGCATCCAATATTTTTGATACTGGTACATCCTGAGAACTGCCTATCTCAAATGTCAGAGGCTGATCCCAAACTTGCTGTCCATTAATATCCCCAGCACCTATACCTTTAAAATAATAATACTGTATACCATTTGACGTGACCTTCGGCAGCGATTGGATACTATATCCTTGACTTGTAGATAACGTACCATCTTTAAAATAACTTTTGAATATAATATCAGTTCCTTTCCATTGGCTCACAGGAATAAGCATTTCTGCCCAACCGTTATGCAAACGGTTAAAACAAACTTTAGCTTTAGCAACACCACAAAAACCTGTTGTTCCTGCAGTATTCCATTGATCCTGAGGTAAAGCATCCAATATTTTTGATACGGCAACATCCTGAGAACTGCCTATCTCAAATGTCAAAGGCTGATCCCAAACTTGTTGTCCATTAATATCCCCGGCACCTTTTCCCTTAAAATAATAGTATTGTACACCATTTGATGTGATCTTCGGCAGCGATTGGGTACTATACCCTTGACTTGTAGATAGCGTACCATCTTTAAAATAACTTTTGAATTTAATACTAGTATCCTTCCATTGACTCACAGGGATAAGTATTTCTACCCAGCCATTGTGCAAACGGTTAAAGCAAACTTCAGCTTTAGCAACACCACAAAAACCTGTTGTTCCTGCAGTATTCCACTGATCCTGAGGTAAGGCATCCAGTGTCTTTGATATTGCTGTATCCTGAGGACTGCTTACTTCATAAGTCAACGTCTGATTCCAAATTGGTTGGCCATTAATATCACCTCCACCCTGTGCCTTAAGATAGTAATACTGTATACCATTTGAGGTTATTTTTGGCAACGATTGGGTAGTATAGCCTTGACTTGTATATAGAGAACCATTTGTAAGGTAGCTTTTAAATCTGACAGTAGTATCATTCCACTGACTTACTGGGATAAGTATCTCTACCCAACCGTTATGTAAGCGATTAAAACAGACTTCAGCAAAAGCTTTAGATGAGCTAACCTCATTATTTACAGCTTTACTACTCATATTATGAGCTTGAATAAAAAAACAATAGAAGCTCAATAGAAAAGTGATAAAAAAGTTTCTTTTCATATTATTTGTGGTATTTAATTTAAAATTAATATCTGGCTCTAAATTTTTAGTTTCAATAAGTATTGTAAGAATATCTGTACTTATGTTTGAAACTATTTGTACTTTTTTGTAGGCATTCAAGGAAAGATATGATTGTATATTATGTCCTATCACAACTTTTCCTTCCGAACTGACTCATATTGTTTCGATATTTTTGGCTTTAATTACCATATGCCTATTATCAGGAATTTCACCATGTTTCATAACAAGATTTATTTTCGGATTAGGGTTATTACATTCACCGGATTTATGTCTGGAAATAGGTAAAAGAAAAGGTAAGACTAGATAAAAAAGGTCTTAGTCCTTTTGCCATGTAAAAGAATAATGGACAAGTATGGCAATGCTTTTAAATTTTTGTGTTTTCATTGTGCTTTTTGTTTTGAATAAAGCTATAATAAACCTCGGTTTCTATCCAAATTTATGGTATACACACTCTATCAAATTTATAAATACAGTCAGTAAAAACATAAAATACTTGTGTAAAAAAACATATTACCAATTTACAAATAATTAAAAATCAAACAATTGTCAAATCAAATCAATTTTGTACTTTTATAAAAATTAATTCAACACCATGAGAGTTTTTTTATCCGTTTTGTTTCTATCGGTCATTTCTTTTCAGGGCTTTATGCGAAGCTCTTTTGAGAGCTTATATGCTTCCTTTGAAAAGAAAAATAAAAACATATACAGTAGATCAGCAACCCACACAAAACCACCCTTACAAGATCAAATAATATGGCATAAGGAACTGGAAAAAGCAAATAAAGAAAACTCAAACCTGAAACAATCCCATGCCTGGGAAAAGAGACTATATTCTGTAACGATAGTAACTACGTTGATTATTCTCGCCGGCCTTATGCATCTGGTCTTTACAACACATATGAAAAAGAAATACTATAAGGGTCTTTATCTTCAGGAAATAAAAAAACAAAAAGTACAAAACAATTTCCACAGAGCAGAAACAATCTTACATAGTGAAGAGAATATTTTTGAACTTACGGAGATTAATCCTTTAATTGTTGAAAACATCCTTCACTCTCTTGAAATTTTTGAAAAGGAAAAAAAATATCTGGATAAGAATGCATCATTATCTAATTTGGCTAAAGAATGCGGTACCAATACATCCTATATGTCAAAAGTAGTCAATCATTATAAAAAGCAGAACTTCTCTTCATATCTTAATGATTTACGATTAAACTACGCTGCAGAATTATGGCAAAAACACCCTAAACTGCGTTACAAAAGTATTCAGGGAATGGCAGATATGACAGGTTTCAATACAGCCCAAAGTTTCTCTAAAAAATTTAACGAAAAATATAAAATATCCCCTACTCATTTTCTAAAAAATCTCAACCAAAATATCAAAACAAGCTAAAATTACCAAAGCAAAAAACACCCAATTCTCCTTTTATTTATATTAGTTCCAAATAAATTAAATTCATTATATCCATTGTCATAAATATTTAATAATTTAGCCTAATATTTTAAACAAATGGGACTATTCCTTAAACCAATTGATGTAGTAGATGACATTTCACAAGAAGATTTCCGTGAGAAGTATCTAAAGCCATGTAAGCCAGTGGTAATCAAGAATATGGCTAAAAAGTGGCCTGCCTATCAAAAATGGACAATGGAGTACATGAAAGAGGTCGTAGGTGATGTGACTGTCCCTTTATATGACAGTGCTAAAGCTGATCCTGCAGCCCCCATCAACACCCCTACTACCAAAATGAAATTCGCAGACTATATTGATTTGATTCAACGGGAGCCTACCGATCTGAGAATTTTCTTTTTTGACCCTATTAAATTTGCACCCAAATTACTGGATGATTATATCCCACCCAAAAATCTGATGGGAGGATTTTTGGACAAATATCCAAGTATGTTCTTTGGAGGAAAAGGTTCTGTAACCTTCCTTCATTATGATATAGACATGCCTCATATTTTCCATACTCATTTTAACGGAAGAAAGCATGTTCTTCTTTTTGAATACAAATGGAAAACCCGTTTGTATAAGCTCCCTTATGCAACATATGCTTTGGAAGATTATGATATTGCCAATCCTGATTTTGAAAAATTTCCGGCACTGGATGGGATTGAAGGAATTGAATGTTATCTGGAACATGGAGATACTTTATTCATGCCTACCGGTTGGTGGCACTGGATGAAATACCTGGATGGATCTTTCTCTATCTCTCTTCGTGCATGGGACAAAAGCTGGGCTGTAAAGGCACATTCTCTTTGGAATCTGACCGTTCAGCGAAACTTTGATAATTTCATGAAGGGACGCTATAAAAAGAGATATATGGACTGGAAAGAAAGAAAGGCTGTGGAGAGAGCTCATATAGCCCTAAAAAAAGGACTGCCAAAATAAGTAATAAACTCATTAAAAAACAGGTTGAAAGAAGCTTCTTTCAGCCTGTTTTTGTATTATAACTGAAAATCTCTTTACTCTTTACTCTTTACTCTTTACTCTTTACTCTTTACTCTTTATTCTTTATTCTTTATTCTTTATTCTTTAATACACAATTTTACTTTTATCCATCATATCAATTAAAATTTTATTTAAATTGCATAGACAAACTATTTCCTCATTCTTTATTTGGTCTATATGTTTGAAAAACTCATTGATAGCTTCGAGAAACTCTGTCTCCAGATTATTATCGAAATACTATTGGTTCCGGTAACTATCTTTAAATTGTTTCAGGAGCCCAGGCGTTGCTATGATTTTTCTGTACATGAAATGGAAAAAGAAGAAACGGAACGCTTCCAGGATTATTTATCGCCAATCAAACTTTCGGTATATACCTCTGTCATTATTTCTGTATTGCTGATGGATTATGGTGGTGAACAAAGTTTTATTTCCAAGATCAAAGGATTAAGTATGGTGGAAAAAGCCTTATTTATATTCCTGATCAATAATTTTACAGCGGTATTATTCAGTGTGATATTATTATGGTATAAAAAAGAAAAGGTAAATACACCTACTTTTCGTACATTACTGTTTTCTTTCATCTACACAACTGTTTATACCTCTACTCCATTCTTTTTACTCATTCTTTCGGCTATGTTTCTTGGGCAGACGGTTAATGTACAGGCCTACCTGGGCCATCTTGAAAAACTGGAAACCTATGGAGCCAGGGATTATGCATTTTTTATTGTTTTCTTAGTATTTACCATTATAGGACTTATCGGTCTTTTTAAACTGTTCAAAGCCCTGCATTATATCCTGAAAGAAAACTTCCGTTATCATCCGTATATAGTATGGATCTTTACTTTACTGTTTTTTATTATTCAGCTTTATTATGCAAGAGGATTTATTTAAAAATTATTTAAAGTAGATTCTCGCCTTTTATCTAGATCAACACCTAATTCGTCTGGGGGTTACTTTTTGTGTGCAACAGCAGTACCTTCCGTTCAAAAAAACATGTAAGATATCAATCAAACACACCAGTCTGTTCATATTTTCTTTACATTTGCAGGAAAGCCACAATCAATGTCCAGACCTCGCGAAAGAATCGTAAGTACAGCTATGGTCCTTTTTCATCAACAAGGCTATAACAGTACCGGTATCAATCAGATTATTGAAGAAGCAGGTGTATCCAAAGCAAGCTTCTACCAACATTTTAAGTCTAAAGACGATCTATGCATCGAATTTTTTAATAAAAGATTTGACTATTGGGTCTCCGAGTTGGAAAACTTTATATCTGATGCCCAGACCATGGAAGAAAAATTCATGAAATCATTTGATTTTTTGATTTATATGAATGAGAAAGAAGATTTCAGGGGATGTAGTTTCTTAAATATCATGTCTGAAATACCAGTTGATAAGACAGAAATTCATCATGTAATCCGGGATCACAAGGGTAAATTGAGAGATTGTTTCAATAAAGACCTTAAGAATGATATTTTATCAGCCCATATTTACCTTCTTTTCGAAAGCTCAATACTTACCAGCCAGCTCTATAGATCAAACGAATTAATAGAAAAATCCAAACTCATCCTAAAAGATTTGCTTCAGTCTTCCACTTTAAAATAAGGAAACAACATAGTATGCATTATAAATTTTGGCTAAAGCCAGTGGAGTATTTTATACCGAGAGCGGACTAAAGTCAACTCCTACTAGATCATTCGTTGTCTGATATTTTTTTATCTTTTTTTAATGAAAACCGTCACGTTTTCTTCACTAAGTTTGTCTTACAAAGAAATATCATGCAGGAAAATTACAACAGACTCCTCACCTATGCCTATAATATTACCGGTTCCTATGAGGATTCTCAGGATCTGGTACAGGATGTTATAGAAAAATATATTTCACTGGATAAATCAGAGATCAGGGATGAGACTAATTTCCTGATCAAAAGCACCATTAATCATGCTATTAATTTTAAAAACAGGCACAGCAAAAAAATGGTGTATGGAGAATGGCTTCCCGAGCCGCTTTCTTTTGAAAATGCAGAAAATAAACTCATCAAAGAACAGACTGCCCGGTATACCCTGCTTGTCCTTTTAGAAAAGCTGAATGCCAGAGAACGTGCAGTCTATATTCTCAAGGAAGCTTTCGACTATTCTCACCAGGAAATTGCAGAAGCTCTTGATATTTCGGTGGAAAATTCCCGTAAACTGCTAAGCCGTGCAGGTAAACAGCTGCAAAATATAAAATATACCCCGGATTCTATCAGTATTTCTCCTGATATGGGCATTCTTCATCAATACCAGCAAGCATTAAGCGAAGGAAATGTACCTCATATTGAAAAACTTCTTATCGATGATATCAGGCTTTCTGCGGACGGTGGAAAACGGGTTCGGGTGATCAAAGCTGTAGAAGTTGGAAAATCTGCTACTGCCCAGCTTCTGGCCTATGTACAGCAGCAGTTTCTTGGCAGCAGGCCTTATACATTCCATATTTTTAATCATCAGCCTGCTATTTGTTTCTGGCAGGGAGATCGTATTTACAACTGTCATATTTTAGATATTGATCCCAAGGGATTAATCCGTGAAATCTATTCTATTGTAGATCCAGAAAAATTAAAAAGACTGCAATAAGTGTCACGTTTGGAAGAAGCTATGTGTCTTAAAAGAAAAAAGTATGAACACATTACTCAGAATCGACAGCAGTCTTAGAACTGAAGGCTCCTATTCAAGGACCTTAGGAGATTATTTTATCCGACAATGGCAGACAAAAAACCCAGAAGGGATTATGATTGAAAGAGATGTTACGAGAAAGCTTATGCCTCATATTACCCAGGAAACAGTCGATGCATTTTTCAGTGAGATTCCGGATTCCGAAAATATTGAGCTATCTGATGAACTGATCAATGAGCTCTACCAATGTAATGAAATTCTCATCACCTGTCCGATGTACAACTATGGAATACCGTCTTCTTTGAAGGCTTACTTTGATCTGGTGATCAGAACAAAAAAAACATTTGCCGGCAGCTCCATCCCAAAAGGGTTGCTTGCAAATAAAAAAGCTTACATTATTTCTTCAATGGGAGGAATTAGTACTGAAACATTGAATCCATTGGAAAACCACCTCACTCAGCTTTTAAGTCTTATGGGAATCACTGAAATCTCTTATTTCCCACTGGATGGTACAGTAGATCAGTCCAGAACCGGTGAAAAAATACTCATACAACAATCGGAAATTTTAAAACAACTCAATGCATATGCAACAGATACAACAAGCCATTGAAAAATTCATTAAAGGAGGCGACAACAGTGATACAGCAATTTTAGAAGAGATCCTTCACAAAGATTATCAGAATATCCAGGACGGTTTTTTTGATCAACCTGGAATATTCGTTATCCCCAAGAACGAGTATATCAGGTTGGTACGGGAAAAAATTTTTGGTGGAAAACCACGTAAAATTACCTATCATTTCCTGGAACACAACAACAATATTGCTTACGCTAAGGTTTCTCTGGAAAGCTCTGTATTAAGGTTTTCTTCTCTTATTACCTGTGTACAGGAAAATGGGAAATGGCAGGTGATGACCAATATGCCTTCCATAGAAAGCAAATAGAAGGTAGTCTCAAAAACAATCCTCTCTATGCAATATTTTGTTTTAGCTGCGAATGTACTACTCTATGTATCGAAGCAAAAACATTCGTGGTTAAAACAAATTTTCTATTAACCTATATCTCGTTTTGTTATCACATTCACATTTCTTTACAAATGTTATCGTTCAGCCAAAAATGCCGGATGTAATTTTGTTTCAAATAATAAAATTATGAAACATTTTATACAACAGGTTTTCAGTGAGGTGCTGGAAAACCCTGTTTTTGATCAGTCAGCAATTGAAAAGTACTTTTCCAAGCAATATGTCCAGTTTGTAGATCATACCCAGCTAGATTATAACGAATTCGTCCTGCACATAAAGAAACTTAAAGAAAAAGTAGCTGAACAAAAGCTCGAAATTATTAACAGTGCTGAAAACGGGAACACTATTTTTACCAAGCACATCGCAACATCTGTTTTAAAAGATGGAAGTACCGTTCTGCATAAGGTATTGGCAGAATTTACCATTCAGGATGGTAAAATTATACAATGTGATGAATTGACTTTCTTATTAGAAGGAAATCATTCGGCAAAGGGGTTGGGATCTGAAACCTAGGAAAATAGGGAGCTTCCCGCTTCCTATATTAACAAATCTTAAAACAATCTTAATTTTTACTTCAACACTTTCCCCAAACAGACGTTTAAATTTGTTTCAATTTTTAACCTAATAAAAGAAAGTGAAGAAAATTTTTACATCCGTTTTGTTTTGTGCCTCTATTTTTTTCTATGCACAAACCGGTTCTCTTTCCGGAAATATTAATGACGACACTAAGATTGCATTACCGGGCGCCAAGATATCTTTAAATCCTGGAAATATCTATACAACCTCTGATGAACATGGAAATTTTGTATTCCTTAATGTTCCTCCAGGCACTTATACCATGAAGATTGATTACCTGGGATATGGAGTGCATGAGTATAATGTAACTGTTGAACCTGAAAAAAACACCCGTCAAAATATTGTTTTTGATAAAAAAGAAAACTCTATTGCTGAAATTGTAGTTTCAGGCGCTACTTTAAAAAACCAGGCAAGAGCCTTAAACAAACAAAAAAACAATGCCAATATCACCAATGTGATTTCCTCCGATCAGATCGGCCGTTTTCCTGATGCCAATATTGGAGATGCATTAAAACGTGTTCCGGGAGTTACTATCCAGAATGATCAGGGTGAAGCAAGAAATCTTATTATCAGAGGTCTTGCCCCAAATCTTAATTCTGTTACCCTAAACGGAGATAGAATTCCTTCTGCAGAAGGAGACAACCGTAATGTACAGATGGACCTGATTCCTTCGGATATGATCTCTACCATTGAGGTTAATAAAACCTTAACTCCCGATATGGATGCTGATGCTATCGGAGGCTCTGTAAATCTTATCACAAGGGCTTCTCCTAACGGACAGAGAATTTCAGCAACCCTGGCCGGCGGATATAGCCCGATTCGCGAAAAAGGCAATTATACAGCAGGATTCGTATATGGAAACAGGTTTTTAAATAAAAAGCTGGGTGCTGTATTCAGTTTTTCCTATAACAACAATAATTTTGGCTCAGATAATATAGAACCCGTATGGAGCCTGGCTAATGACGCTGCCCAAACAGCATACATCAGCAAAATGGGCGTTCGTTACTATAATGAGCATCGTATCAGACATAGTTTTGATCTTAATATGGATTATGAATTCAATTCAAAAAATAAGATCTATGCTTCAGCGATGTACAATTTCAGGAATGATAAGGAAACCCGCTATGCTTTGGGATATAAAATAAAGCCTGTGTATAATGCCGATGAAACGGAAATCACAGACTGGAAAGGCAGCATTACCAGACAGAACAAAGGTGGCGATGCAAGCAATGATAACACCCGTCTGGAAAAACAAAAAGTTCAGAATTATGCCTTACGGGGTGAGCATTTGCTTGGATCTAAAGTAGACCTTGACTGGTCTATGAATTATGCCATAGCCAGTGAAGATAAACCTCATCAGCGCTATATAGAATTTGAAAACAGCAAAATGAACTTCTCTCAGAATCTGAGTGATCCTGAAAACCCGGTTATTACCCCTCTGGCTGCTGATAATTTAGGAAGCTACAAATTAAGTGATCTTTCGGATGCCAACAGCTTTACCCAGGAGAAGGAGTTTGGGGCAAAAGTGAATGTACGTTTTCCTTTTTCTGTCATTGAAGATCAGAAAGGAAGACTTCGTACAGGTTTCCGTATGCGTCTGAAGGAAAAAGAAAGGGAAAATGACTTTTATGCTTTCCAACCGATCAGCAATATGGGAAGTCTGCTATCCGTGCCTACGGTTTATCTTGACGGACACAACTTTCAGGCAGGAAATTATGTTCCGGGCACATTTGTTGATCCGGCCTATCTTGGAGGATTAGACTTATTTAACCAGGGTCTGTTCAACGGTAAATCCAAACCTGAGAAATTCCTTTCAAGCAACTATAACGCTAAAGAACAGATCTATGCAGGGTATATCCGTTGGGATCAGGATTTTAACGACAAACTTTCCATGATTGTTGGGGCACGTGTGGAAACAACAAAGATTGATTATACCGGGAATTACGTTATGAATGAAAAAGACCTCGTAGGACAGATAAACAATACCAATACGTATACCAACGTCCTTCCCAACCTTTCTTTCAAGTATGTTCCAGTACAGGATCTTGTACTTCGTGCTGCATTTACTACCGCACTTGCCCGTCCGAACTATTACTCATTGGTACCTTACCTGAATGTGATCTCTGAAGATGAAATTGTGGCCGCCGGAAATCCCAACTTAAAAGCTACCTACGCTTATAATTTTGATTTTATGGCTGAAAAGTATTTTAAGTCTGTAGGGATTCTTTCAGGAGGAATTTTCTATAAGAATCTTAATAATTTCATTTACACATACTCCAAAAGAAATTATACGGCTGGTGACTTCGCTGCCGACTTTGCAGGGCAAACCAACCCTATTCCTTCCGGTGAAAGCAACTGGAAATTTACCCAGCAGCGTAATGGTGATAATGTAGATATCTACGGATTTGAAGTTGCATTGCAAAGACAGCTTGATTTTATTCCCGGAGCATTCTGGAAAGGTCTTGGTGTATATGTCAACTATACCTATACGAAATCCAAGGCAAAAGGTATTACTAATGAAGACGGTATTGAAAGAACGGATGTAGGACTTCCCGGAGCGGCACCTCATATGTTCAATGGATCTCTTTCATGGGAAAACAAACGTTTTTCAGCCAGAGTATCTATGAATTATGCTTCTCATTATATTGATGAACTGGGAGGAAAAGCTTTTGATGACCGGTATTATGATAAACAGTTTTTTCTGGATGCCAATGCTTCCTATAAAATCACCAGCCAGTTGAGGGTTTTTGCTGAAGCCAATAATCTGACCAATCAGCCGTTAAGATATTATCAGGGAATCCTGAGCAGAACGGCTCAGGCAGAATATTACAGACCCAGATTTACCATGGGGGTAAAATTTGACTTTTAAAATAATCATGAAGAAAATAAAATATTATATCATTGCGGTTTCAGTTTTTCCTTTTGCGATCAGCTGTACAGGGCAGAAAGAATTGGGAGAAAAGCTTAAACCAACCGTTATTACCGAAACCGTAGCTCATGATACCGATGATCCGGCAATATGGATCAATCCTGAAGACGCTTCAAAAAGTATCATCATCGGAACGGATAAAGATACTGATGGTGGGCTGTATGCCTTCGATCTTAACGGAAAAATCATCCATAAAGTTTCGGGACTTCAACGTCCCAATAATGTGGATATTGAATATGGTTTTACGGTGAACGGTAAAAAAGTAGACATTGCTGCAGTGACAGAAAGAGAAACCAATAAAGTAAAACTGTATACTCTTCCCGAGCTGAAAGAAGTGGGAGAAATCTCTGTATTTGAAGGAGAAACAGAGCGTGGCCCGATGGGTATTTCTATGTATAAAAACCCGGGAACTGGAGATATATTTGTTGTTGTCGGAAGAAAATCAGGTCCGAAAGACGGTTACCTCTGGCAATATAAGCTTTCTGAAAAAAACGGAACCATCACAGGTGAGGTAGTCAGGAAGTTTGGAAAATACAGTGGCTTAAAGGAAATTGAAAGTATTGCTGTAGATGATGAAAAAGGTTATATCTATTATTCTGACGAACAGTTTGGAGTACACCAATATTATGCAGATCCGGCAAAAGGGAATGATGAATTATTGGTTTTTGGAAAAGGAGATTTCACCTCTGATGTAGAGGGAATTTCCATCTATCCTACGTCCCCACAGAATGGATATATTTTGGTTTCCAACCAACAGAAAGACACATTTAATGTTTACCTCAGAGAAAATCCTGCAAAAGGAAAAATTGCGGAAATTCCTGTTTCTACCAGTGAAAGTGACGGTTCTGAAGTAACGAATATTAATCTGGGGCCTGCCTTTCCAAAAGGAGTATTTGTTGCTATGAGCAATGGCAGGGTATTTCATTTCTATGACTGGAGAGTGATTGAAGAGAGAATCAAAAAGACTATAAAAACCGCAGATCAATCCAGATAAACAGGTTTAAATTATTAATAAAGGGTGGTAAGAATACTATGTTTCAAATCTTCATAGCATTCTTACCTCCTTTTTTATTGTAACGTTTTTTTTATCCCTGAATATGTTTCCTCAGAAATTCGGCAGTATAGGATGTTTTATTTTTCAACAGTGCTTCCGGACTTCCTTCAAACATAACTTCACCCCCAAATTTCCCGGCACCCGGACCTATATCTATGATCCAATCTGCCTGGGCAATAATATCTAAATTATGTTCTATAACAATTAATGTATTCTTCTTATCCGTAAGCGCATTTAGGAAAGATAGTAATTTCCGCGTATCGCTGGGATGCAGACCCGTACTCGGTTCATCCATGACAATGGTCCGGTTACTGTGTTTCAATTCTTTGGTAAGTTTCAGACGCTGTCTCTCACCTCCTGAAAAACTATCCAGTCTTTGTCCTAACGTCAGGTAATCCAGCCCTAATTTTATCAATACCTCAAAGTGTTTAATGACAGATTCATCGGTAAAAAAGGATATCGCCTCTGAAACGGTCATATTCATGACTTCTACTATTGTTTTCTGATTGTACTGATATTTCAGAACCTTAGGATCAAATCCTGAGCCGCCACATTCTTCACAGGGCTGCTCAATATCATCCATAAATGCAAGATCTATTTTTTCGATACCCAACCCTTTGCAGTTTTTACAGGCTCCTTCACTGTTTCTGCTAAAAAGCTTCTCTGAAACGTGGCTGGCATGAGCAAAAAGCTTACGTACCGTATCTGATATATTCAAATAAGTAAGCAGATTGGAACGGGCACTGGCTGCAAATAACGATTGGTCTATAATCGTCACATCAGGATAAAAATCCGGTAATACCCTATTGATCAAAGTACTTTTCCCTGAACCTGCCACTCCCGTTATTACAGTCAATACCTCTGTGGGAATACTGACATTTATATTTTTAAGATTATACAGATGGGCATTCCTGATTTTCAGATAATCCTTTGGTTTTCGGGGATGCAACTTAATAACAGGCTTTTCAGCAAAATAAGATCCGGTTTTACCTGCAGATTGCCTCAGCTCATTAAACGTTCCTTCATATATCACTTTTCCTCCTTTTTTTCCGGATCCGGGGCCCATATCAATCACCCAGTCTGCCATTTTAATAATATCGGGATCATGCTCTACGATTAAAACGGAATTTCCTTTATCCCGGATCTGTTCCATAATACGGATAATGTTCTGTAGGTCCTTCGGATGAAGGCCAATGCTCAGTTCATCAAAAATATACAGCAAATCAACAAGACTGTTTCCAAGATTCCTTACCATTTTTATCCGTTGAGATTCCCCTCCGGAAAGCGTTTGGGTAGTTCGGTCCAATGTAAGGTATTGTAACCCTATATTGATTATATTTTGGAGTTTTCCGGAAAGCTCCTTAATAATGACATCATAGGTTTTAGATTCCAGCGAATTAATAAATTCAAGCAATTCATCCATTGAAAGTGCTGTACAATCCGCAATATTTTTTCCTTTAATGGTACAGGACAGTATTTTTTCATTAAGCCGCTTTCCCTTACAGGATGGACAGGTCTTTGTTGTGACAACATTTTTCAACGCATCTTTCCTCGTTATGTTTTCTTTTGAATCTTTTTTTAGGAATGCTTTTTCTATCCTTGGAATAATCCCTTCGTATTTTACCGTTTTCCCCCATTCTTTATGGGGAAGTTTGGGTTTATGCTCTTCTGCATAGAGCAGTGTTTCCCATTCTTCATCAGTAAAATCTTTCAGCTTTTTATCATTATCAAAATATCCGGATAAGGTATATCTTGTCAGACGCCAGCCTCCCGGCTGAAAGGTTGGAAATCTGACAGCCCCTTCCTGTAAAGATTTATTCTTGTCGATCAGAGTGGTAATATTCAAGGCCTGAATGAAACCCAGTCCTTCACATTCCGGACACATCCCCTGGGGATTATTAAAGGAAAAAACATTGGAATACCCCACAAATGGGCTTCCCATTCTTGAAAATAACAGCCTCAGGGAAGCATATACATCAGTAGCTGTTCCTACGGTAGACCTCGCATTCCCCCCCAGTCTTTTCTGATTGATGATGATAGGAACATTCAGGTTCTCAATTTTATCCACATCCGGTATTCCATAATGCTGTAATCGGTTTCTGACAAAACTATTCTGTGTTTCATTAATCTGACGCTGGGCTTCAGCTCCAATGGTTTCAAATACCAGAGAAGATTTTCCGGAACCCGATACTCCCGTAAAAACAACAATCTTATTTTTTGGAATTTCTATG
This sequence comes from Chryseobacterium rhizosphaerae, assembly GCF_003385455.1. GTDB lineage: Bacteria > Bacteroidota > Bacteroidia > Flavobacteriales > Weeksellaceae > Chryseobacterium > Chryseobacterium rhizosphaerae. Next base: position 61,311 of record NZ_QNUF01000025.1, read on the forward strand.
GAAATATTTTTGAGATTATTTTGTCTTGCATTTGTAATTTCTATATTTTCCATGATATAATGCTTACCTTTGTTAATAGTTAACCAAGTTAAGCATATTTCTCATGAAAGCTATTGAAAAAGAATTTTTTAACACATTTACTGATTTTCAGTGTCTCATTCTTGCTCATATGAACAGAGGGGATATTAATGGCGTAACAGCAGCTCATTATAATATTATGGAGTTTGTTTTGCGGAAAGAGGGAGTAACGGGCAGAGAAGTATCCACTTCCTTCAATATCAGCCAGGCCGCTGTCTCAAAGCAATTAAAATTCCTGATCAGCCATGATTTTATTATCCAGAAGCAGGATGAAACCGATCGACGAAAATTCAATCTTTACATAACGGAAAAAGGACGGTTTGTTATCGAAAATTCAGAAACATTCCGGGAAAATATCACCCGGCAGACTGCTGCGATATTAACCTCTAAAGAATTGAAGAATTTTAATGATCTGCTGGGGAAAGTTTTACTCCATATCAAGCTTTAATCAACCCAGCTCCATTTATTGTAAACACTGTCTCTTTGCCTTCTTAAAATAATCAGCTCTCATTTAAAAACTTTGCGTTAAAACATATTTATTGAAAAAAGCTCATGTTAGCTTATTTTTTAACTCAAAAATTATTATGATTACGTTATATTTAAGTGAGCGAAGATAGAATCGATTGAAAATAAACTTTACTCATACAGCTTCAGTTCTCTTACTTATATGTTCCAAACAGTCTGTCCCAGATAGAGGTGTAAAATCCAAAATTTTTACTGCCATCCAAATGGTGCTGATTATGAAATCTGGTGGTTCCTATCCAATATCTGTCAAACTTTGCAGGAAAAAATTCCCTGTTCAAATGTCCTATCGTTCCCCAAATAAGATTGAGCAGTAAATAAATGGAAATGGAAACAACAGAAAAAGGATAACAGATCAACAAAACAAGCATCATCACCCCAAATCCAATCGTTTCTAACGGATGAAGCACAAAAAGGCTTAAGTAATTGGTGCTTATATGCTCATGATGTTTTCCATGCAGTAAGGTATATACAAAGGGTATATGAGCAGCATAATGAAAAAAATACATCAGGAGATCCATTAAGAGAAGTAAAGCAACGACCTCTGAAACTATCCAAACCGCCGATTCTTTATTTCCGACTTCAATCCATCCGTTTTTCCATAAAAATACCCCCAGTAAAAGTACAAGACAGTTGCAGGCAATCGTCAAAATACTAAGATAAAAATCGGATGACGTAATGGGATGATTTTTTTCCTGAAGTCTGCTTTTAGGACATGTCTTCTCTATAAAAAGGTATAGGCCAATAGAAAACAGATATAGAAAAACATTAATGATAAGGCTGAATACGATCCATTCCAGCCATGAAAAATGCCAAAATATCTGTAAATAGCCGGAAAGTTCAGTCGTATTAAAATTCATAAATATACCCTCTGTCATCTTGATTGTATAAATGTATGAATTTCGCAAGAAAGACCACAGAAAGCAGGTCAAAAATAATGGCTATCTCCTATTCAGGATTATTTCTGTCTTGCTTTTCTTTTGAGTTCCCGAAACCTGATGGTCAGTCTTTTTCTCAGGTTCTCATGATACTCTCTATAGTTTTTAATACTCTTCTCTAGGTTCTTTTTATTGGATAAATAATCTTCATACAGGTTTCCTAATTCTGAAATTTGCAGAGCAATGTCAGAAGACCGGGATTCAGGATCTTCCAAAGCTTCTAATAAAAGACGGTAATTTTCGATACGGCTGGTAAGGCTTGTATGAAGTTGTGGTTCTATTCCCTGCATGATATTAATTTTTTATCTTATTATTTTTTAATTTTTTTAAAGAAGATTAATAACAGTTTTTTATTCATTTTTTAATTTTTCCGTTTACTTTCCCTTTGCAGCAAAAGGTACATCACTTTGATACAGAATTTTTGTTTTGTGGTAGGATTCAGAATGGACCTGTTTTAAATAAACATTGGTTAAAGCTTCTGAAATTAAGGTTTCTCCGGGATCTCCCAATGGAAGTAATGGCAGCTGAGTGTATTCATTCACCTTAAACTGTGGGGAAATCCCATTGCTGTATTCCCCTGTTCCGTTCGCATTGAATACCTTATAAATAACAGGGTGAATCTGCCAGGAAATCTTTTTGGGTTTCCTTTTGTCTTCCACTACAAACCCGGCCATATCTTTTCCTAAGGTAACATCTCCTATTTGGACAACCTGCAGATAGGGTTTCAGGTTATTGACTACTATTTCTGCGGCTGATGCAGTACTGTTTGAGGTAAGAACATAGAGTTTATTCAATCCTAATGAATTAGCATGCAATACATTAAAATCAAGCGCTTTAGGATCGTAAGAAATCTGTTGTCCAAAGGTTCTTTTAACTTCACCTCCGTTTTTATTTCCTTTAAAAATAATAAAGGGTGAACTGGCTGATATTCCTGAGGGAATTAATGCACAAAGTGCTGCGGCAGATGAAACGGAACCTCCATAATTATACCTTAGATCAAGAATCAATTCCTGAACTCCGGCAGCTTTAAACTCTGCAAACTTCTGATTAAGCATAGGGGTCATCCCATCCGGAAAATCATAAATATACAGATACCCCGTCTTTTTACCGTTTTCATTAAAAATTTTTGATAAGAGAGGCTGTTCCAAAGAATACCCATAATACACGGTGACATCCTTTTCATCGGCAACAGCTCCGTTTTTCCAGCTTCCCACCTTAAGATCTATCACCGTTTGATCTTTCATAGAAGAAGTAATGGTTTCTGCATTGGCAGCCGTAACTGCTTTTCCATTTATTTTTGTAATAATCATTCCTCTTTCCAGACCTGCATTGAAAGCCGGAGAGTTTGTAAGGACCAGTTTGATCACCGTAACCACTTCTCCACTGGTAAGCTGGATCACTGTATAATCAAAGCCGTACATATTTCGTATCGAACGCGGATATGTAGAGGAATCTTGCGTATTGACGATAAAAGAAAACCTGTCCTGAGGGGATAACAGACTTTTAAAAAAATCTTTTGCCGGAAGGTGATAATCCGGTTTGGCAGGCATCTGATCAGCCCAATAATAATACCTTTTCATGCTGTCCTGTACCCAGACATTCAGGGATTCTGTACTTCCGTCGGGGAAAACAGGCGCACTTTCGTCATTATTGGTACACGAAACGAAAAAGGCTATAATAGCAATAAACTGAAATTTCAAAATTTTTTTCATATATAATTACAGATATTCTGCTACATCAATGTCTCCCTTTACAACCCATACTCCATTTTCCAATTTTTCCTGAAGTACGATCATATTGGCTCCCATATGTTGTTTTACGGTCACCTTAATCATTTCGGACCCTACATAAGGTTCTGTAGTTCCCGGTTTATATAATTCCAGATATACCGGAGCGGTAGCACTGAATGAATTATAAATTTTCACCGCGGTAAAATCATCCTTTCCAATGCTCTCAAATTCGGCCAGTACCACTCCATTTTCTCTTTTTAAAATGCCTTTTACATGGGTAAGAGATGATCCTGAAAATTCTCCCAGATTAGGAAAAATAAATTCAAATCCTACTTTCCCAAAATTAACCTGAGGTTTTACTGCATAGGTTTGCAGGAAAATACCGGGAAGATTAAAAAAGTATAGATTTTTATAATCTGCTATATTGTCATAGCTAATGGTATATTTTCTGATTTCGGCTCCTGTTTCATTATTATATATTCCCAGTTTGTTGGTTTCCCCTTCATCCAGTACAAACTGAAGCTGAGTTTCTATTTTATTGGTGTATGAAGTATTTCCGTTAATAGATACCGGAACTCCATTAAACCTCAGCTGAAGTACATCAGGTTTTGAAAATCCTTTAATGGTTACTTCTCCGGGTTTCTGTATTTTATCATACCTTTCCATTACAGTGTTGTCTGTACATGAAAATAGGATGGTAAAGAATAGTAATGCAAAGATCTTATTCATCTTTTTGAATCAATTATATCATTTAAACTTTAAAATATTGCCCCACCCTATGAGCAGGGCAATACATAATTATAAAAAAACTAGTTGGATATGTTTCGGATAACCTTTTAATTAAAATGCTATCCATTATTGTATATGTGAAATTTGATGGTCTCTTTAATGATTGGTTTTTAAGAGTTAACTGATTATTTTTTAATAAATTTCAATCGCTCTGTAGTCTTTCCGTCAGTAATTTCCGCGATATAAGTTCCTGCCGATAATTCTGCTACATTAATAGATTGGGAATACTGAGCTGTAATCACTTTTTGGGCTGCAACATTGTAAATACTTACTACTGCTGTTTTTTCTTTCAATTCCGGGTTAAGCTTTAATTTCAGAGTTTCTTTTACAGGATTCTCTGCTATTTGAGTTAGATTTTTCTTTGTTTTTACATCCTTTGTTCCTAAAAATGCGCTGGCATAGATAGCTATTTCATCGATATTGATATTTTGGATATTATTACTGTTAGGTTTTCTGTTGGACCACAATCCGATATAGATTTTCTTTCCTGCAAAAGCAGAGATATCTACCAGATCTTGTACAAATTGGGTAAGATCTGTAGGGAAAGGATTATCTGATCCTCCCACTTGTATTTTATAAGGGCTTGGAAGCTCGTTCCCTGCAGTATCTACAGTCATTGCCTGGAAATCTGACAATTCAGGAACTGCTTTCTGAGGAGTACTTACATAGATATAAAGGTCTCTGCCAAGCGTGGTATGGGTAGTTCTTTGTCTTCCGATATAGGCAGCCAGAGTAATGGTTCCTGCGGTATTTGTCAAATCAATCTGAGGGGAAATGATCCAGTCATTTTCCGCCAAAAATCCTGATGCATTTCCCGTTGGAACTAGGTTAATGGAATGACGGAGAACCCCTGCAGTTCCATATACCATAGAAGTACCATTGTGATAAATATTTTGTCCCTGAAGCCATCCATTGCTGTTGTTATTCAGATCATGGAAAGTCCATCCCTGAAGATCAGCAGGAGTATCAAAAGTATTTCCCCATACCAGGGTTTGTGCTGTAGCCAGCTGAGATAAAAACAGAACAGATGATAAAATTATTTTTTTCATGACAATTATTATTATGATTTTTTTGAGTAATAAAAAGCAAGGAATCAGCATACGCTGTTTCCCTGCTTTTAAAAATTTATTATTCTACAATAGCAAAATTGTATTTTGTCCAAGTTCCCTGGAAGTTTCCACAGTTTCTAGGTGAAACATTCCAAAGACCTTCGTTGAAGAATGGTTGGCTCATTCCCCATAATGCCGCTGTATTTCCTGTAAGAAGATTAGCTGCCGGAATTCCTGCTGTACCTGCTCCTGTCACAGAAGTTGTAAAGCCATGAACCTGAATAGTGTTTAAAGTAGAAGCAGAAGAAAGCTCAGAACCTGTACCTTCTACTCTGATCCCTACCGGATATCCTGTTACTACAGCATTATTTAAAGTTAACTTACCGTTTCTTCTGATATGGATACCGTTTTCGTATGCAGCACCTTGTCCTGCATTACCATATTTAGCACCAATGATCGTAAGGTTATTGATTACAGGATTTGTAATCAATGAAGTAGCTGTACCTGTAGCGTTGTTATCCAACTCAATACCGTTAGAGTCAGGACTTCCACCACTTACAGTATGTGCTGAATTGTAATCTGCCAAAGAAAGGGCACAAGTAATAGTTCCTGTATATCCGTTATCAAAGTCAAAATTATCATCTTCAGCAGCAAAAGAAATTAGGTTTGAAGCATTTACTGTACCTCCAAAGAATTCGAAAGAGTCATCCTGACCGTAAGAAACCTGGATATGATCTAAAGTAGTTCCGTTTCCAACACCTCCTAATGATAAAGCGTTTACTTCATTACCAGAGTTAGCTCCTACGAAATCGTACCCAGCAAACTCGATACGTACATACTTTAAGATTCCTGCATTATGAGAAGGATTTGTTCCTCCGAAATAATAATCACTCCCTGTAAGACCTTCAATAGTAGTTGTAGAAGGTACATTGGTAGGTGCATCTCCTAAAAGGATTACCCCTCCGAAATCTCCAGGAGTTGCAGTAGTGTCTTCGTTTCCGTCCAATAATTTGTAGCTAGTAAAAATAATAGGCTGAGACTCTGTACCGGTAGCATTGATTTTACCTGTTTTTGTAATTACTAAAATTCCTGAACCTTCTCCTGAAGCGTTTGGTTTAGCTTTGATAAAAGTTCCTGGCTGAATAGTAAGGGTAGCTCCATTTTTAACAGCTACAGTACCGTCAAGCTCTATAACACCACTCCATGTAGTATTAGAAGTAATAGCACCGCTAACAGTAGTAACAGGAAGCGCAGAAGCTGTAAGATATTCCGCAGAAGTTGCTTTCATATCGAATGGTGTAGAAGAATCTGCTAAGTTATCGTGTTGACAAGCAGTAAGAGATAATGCAGCAGCTGCAATAAGAGTTAGTTTTTTCATTGTTATAATTTTTAAGAGATCCGGTTGTTTATGTTAGGACCGGAAATTTTAATATTGAGGAATATCCGCCTCTATATTCCTGCGATTTGGTTTTTATTTCACCCTGCATCCCATGAGGAGCTGATCTGCCGGGGTTTCCTGTTTATCCGCTACTATCCGGAAAATATAGTAGCGTTCGGTTTTTTGCTGATCCGGTACTGCTGTGCGCATCATCAGTATTGATCCGGCTCATGTTCAGGATTCCGAAACCTGTACATTTCTATATCAAGAGCTCTTCACTTTTATCTAATTATTGATCAAAATGTATAATTCACACTTAGCCCGAATATTCTTCCACTGTAAGCACGAAATAAGATTTTGTCAATATTTTTATCATATTTATTGGTAGCTCCCGGTAACAATTCCAGGGATTCCCTTTCTGTTTCCAGGCCGCTTCCGCCTCCACTTTTCTTTCCTGCATAGGAATTAAAATTGTTATAATATTCCTTTACCCTGTTGAAAAGGTTTTTGACATTTAATTTGATTTCAAGATTTCTGTTCTGAAGAAATTTATAAGAGATCTGGGCATCTGCTACGGCATACGGCCGCTGTATTTCTTCCCCGTTATAAGAATAACCTACGGTAATATATTGATCACCTTTAGCGTTATACAGGAAGCTTAGCCCCAGTCTTTCATCATCATACATTAATCCCAAATTGTAAGCATAAGGAGTCTGCCCATACAGAGGTCTGGAAACTTCGTAGGTAGCATCATTGTCACCGGTTTTCTCCCGATCTTTAAAAGCAATGACTTTAGTGTCGTTATAAGTGAAATTTCCACTTACAAAAAGATGGGATAATATGGAATTGGCTGCAATGAATCCCAGGTTTTTCCGTACTTCCACTTCAAGACCTTTCAGTTTTGCATTCTTAGAATTCCCATTGTACAGGTACAGGTTTCCCTCATTGGAAATATAACCTTCACGCTCTATAGGATGATCTATATTTTTATAGTAGATCCCTGCAGAAAAAATCTCTCCCAATCCCGGAAACCATTCAAATTTAAAATCATAATTATTGACTACAGAAGATACCATTTCTGTATTATAAATCTGACCGTTGGCTATTGGGTCAAAATAGGGTAATCCTGTTCTTTCATTAAACTGAGGACGGATGACCGTTTTATTATAAGCCAGTCTCACATTGATTTTATTGGTAGGACTGTAGGTAAAATTGGCAGAAGGCATCCATTGCCACGGTTTATCATCAACGCTCGGTTTGTTTACATTTCTGGCATCTTCAGTATCGAGTTGCTGAGAAATAAGATCATATTTAAAATATTCTGCCCGTAATCCCCAGACCAATCTGAATTTGTTCCTCCAACGGTTATCAAACATAAGATACATGGCATGCTGCTCCACTTCACCTTCATATTTATCATTTTTATAAAGAGGCCTGGTCTGCCATCCAATCCCACCGGGAACATAATGAGAACCATCAAACCAATCGGAAAGAGCACCGTACATCTGTAGAATTTTACTGTTCGGAACATTCCTGTTCGGATCTACTCTCAATAAAAATTTCTGCTGTTGGTTGGTATTCGTTTTAGATGCACCGGCATACCCTATCTTGATATCATTTTTAAAGGCTGCTCTATCTAAATTCCATTTAAATGACGCCCCATAATTATAATCCGTTTCCTTAGTCCCAATATATCCCCTGGCAAAATCACTTGAGGAATTATTGACCTCGTGATAGCTTAAAATCTCACTTCCTATAAAGTTATATAAACTCTGATGCAGTGTATAATCTTTTGTATCTGAGGAAACTCCGGTTCTGGCAGCAAACCAGCTGATCTCCATATTTCCGAGCTTGTGATTACCTTCCAGCTTATTCTGCAGGAACATCTGGTAAACAGGGTAATTGGTGTTTCCTGTAAAAGGTTTATCCAAAGATTTAATTTGCGAAGGATCATTGTTTGGAATAGCACCGTTATAAAAATAATTATAGGAAGTTTCCGCATTGGAAGGTAAACCACTTCCACTTGTATATTCATTCCAGCCTGTAATCCGGGTCAGGGTATTATCATAAATGTGCGTGTAGGAATTACGGAAGGAAATTCTGCTTTTATTAAGCTGCAATCCAAAATTCAGCATTCCTGCCAGTGTAGAATTGTAATTGTAAGAAGCTCCTGTATTTTTAAAATTATAAAAAGGAATCTGCCCGTTGGCATCAAGAGGTCCGGTAGTATCCAGCCAGTTTCCTCTTCCCGTATGATCGATATCCAGTTTATTCTGTTCATTTTTAATGATAAAAGCCCCTGCAAAACCCCATTTATTATTGTTTTTAAGGGCATATGTTCTTCCGAGTGCCATCTGTATATTGGATCCCATATCCCCTCTCGTCTTATACGTCGTAAAATTATCATTGGCGAACTGTTTAGACTGCTCGAAAAACAATGGGTTATTGATTCCCATAGCCTCGAGCCCTTTCGGGAAGTTTCTCGTTCCGTCATCATATCCGAAATAATCATATTTTCCTCGCTTACGGGTCAGGAATTCTTTAAATGCTGTCTGATCGTTGTAGGAAGTTCCCAATGTCACCGTAGTGAAGTTTTCGTTGGGAATATCTTTTGTTCTTACTTCTACATACCCTCCTGCAAAGCTGGCATTCATATCCGGAGTTGCAGATTTACTCACCACTACACTTTCCACCATGGCGGTAGGAATAATATCGAAAGAGAAATTTTGGTTATAAGCTTCTGTACTGGGCAAATTGATACCATCCATAGCTGCCGTATTCCAGCGCTCTCCCATTGATCTTACCACTACATATTTGTTATCTATAGTTGTAATTCCGGTAACTCTTTTTAACGTTCCCCCTACATCACTATCCGGAGTTTTAGAGATCTGCTCTGCCGAAATTCCGTCACTCATCTGGGCTGCTTTTTTCTGTTGAGTCAGTAATCCGGCCTGCGTATCTGCTTTACGGGTGGCTGTTACCACCACTTCTTTAATGTCCGTAATTTTATCGGAAGCCGTATTTAATGCAAATGAAACCGTATTGGTCTCCTTATTGGTAACGGATAGTTTCTCTACCCTGAGTGTATTGTATTTAGGGGCTTTTATCGTAAGATTATAGATTCCTGAGGGAAGATCTATAGTAAAATCCCCGTTATTATCCGTGGTTACAGTTTTCTGGGCGATACTTACTTCTGCTCCGGCAATCGGATTTCCCACTTCGTCAACAATTTTCCCTGAAATACGTCCGTTTCCCGGTACAGCAATACCCGAACCGGCATATTGTATTGAAATAAGATCGCCATGCAGACGAAATACTACCGGAAGTCCGCTGGTAATATCTTTCAGACAGCTGTTGATAGAACTGTTTTCACATTTTATTCCTTTTACCTTCAGCTCTTTGATATCTGTTTTTGAGTAGGCCAGTCTCATCCCTGTTTTTCCTGCAAATTCTTCCAATACTTCAATTAACGGTCTGTTTGTAGGAACAGAAAATGACACTTTCTGAACCAATTCCTGAGCTTCTGCTGCTACAGTAAAAAATAACGCTGCTATGGTAAAACCACATTTCAAACTTTTCATACGTGAGTGTTCTCTTTTAAATTATAGGTTATCTGATTAATTGTTTTTTTGGTAATAGTCTGTTTTATTTTTTCAGGATGTAGGTATTCTCTTTTTTCTGGACTTCCAATCCTAATATGAAAGCCAGTGATTCAATATTTTCACCCACTGTTCCTCCCGTAAAATCTGCGGTGATCTTTTTATCTTCTGCTTCTTTAGGGTAATAAATTTTTGTACTGTAATTGCCTTCCAAAACGGCCACCACTTCTTTTAGCGCAACATCATTAAAGCTTAAAGACAGCAGTGCCGGAGTCTGTTTATTCAGGGTTCCGTCCGGAGCAAATGAGATAATAGCAGTAGTACGGGCTACCCCGAAGTTGGTCCACTTCTGATTGGGCTTCAGGTAAGAATCAGGAACCCCTGCAGTAGAGACGGCCACTTTCCCCTCATAAAGATCCACTGCTTTTTTCTTTCCGGATTGTGAGATTTTGAATACCGTCCCCAATACTTTTGTACTGAAACCTTCAGCCTGAACTATAAAAGGATGTGTTTTTGATTTTGCTACAGAAAAAACAGCATCTCCTTTCAAATCTACAATTCTGGTAGATGCCGGAAACGATGGATCCACACTAAGCTCGGCTCCTGGCAGCAACGTTACCACAGTTCCGTCTGAAAGATGTACAATTTTGTTTCCTGCTCCGGCAAGGTAAACATCCGGCTTAAAGAATGTATTATAGGTAAACCATCCTCCCAATGACAAAAGCAAAACAATAACAGCTGCTGCACTGTAAGCATATTTTTTTAAGCTTCTGATCTGTGTGCTTTTTTCAATAGGAATGAAATAATGTTCCAGCGCAGACAGTATCCTTTCCCTGGCTTCTTTCATATGAATGGGATCCAGCTCTTTTTCTGCATGGATTTTCCACTTCTCTATAATTTCATTTTCCTTATCAGAGATTTTTTCTTCCGAAACCTCCCTTGCCCAAAGCCTGAAAACAAAGGCTTCAATATTTTTATATTTAAAACGTTTCATAAAATAGTTCATCGTATTCACAGATACTTCTATCTATAAGACAGTGAAAATGAAAAACTTCCCCAGAGCATTCTTAATATTCTATTCACATTAAGCCTCTTTTGCTTATTATTTTTAATATTTTTTACATTTATTCAACATTAAATTCATATTTAAGCTCTGATCTTCAGAAATATTTAACCTTACCATAACTAAAGTTCATAAAAAGTTAATTTTCCTTTAAGTAATTTTGTTTCAACAATATGAAACTAACAGACACAGCCTTATTAAAGAAAATAAAATCAGGAGACCGCCCTGCATTTACGCTGTTGTATGACCGATATTGGGATAGTTTATACCGCTTTGTTTTTGTACGGACCAGAGATAAAGAAGTTTCCGAAGAGCTGCTCCAGGATTTATGGATGAAAATCATTGAAAATACGGATGCCATACAAACAGATGAATCAGAAAGTGCAAAAGGATATCTGCTCCGCCATCTTCATTACCGGATCATTGATTATTACAACAGCTATAAAAAAGCACCTCCCATCCTGAGTATTGATGAGATTGATTTCCCTCTGGAAACAGATTTGACAGATACAGAATATTTTGAAATTCTTGAAGAAAATGAAATTTCTACTTTGTTATCCATGATCGACAATGTAGTTTCTCAACTTCCCTCCACAGAGCAGCAAGTCTATGATATGAGGATCCGGAGAAATATGTCGGTGAATGAAACAGCAGAAGCCTTAGGAATAAGCAATAAAACCGTTAGTAACAAATTAAGCAAAGCATTGGGGGAAATCCGGGAAAAACTGAATCCTGAGTACCAATCCTCTAAAAAACTGGTATCTATCCTGATGCTTATGGAAGTGCTGACCATATATTGATTCCCGGGAGAAAGGTCCATCCTGTACATCATATCCAATTCATAGTGAAGCGGATTCACCTTTCACCATTCAAGGGTGAATATTAATAGTCAATTTGCTGTGCAGTTAACCGTAAATAATGTACAATATTATAAATTGCTGATCTTATACACACAACGCTGTCCTCCTGAAATAATATGATCTATTCTTTCTACGGTATAGTCTTTTCCGATCAATGACTGGAAATTTGATAATTCAGCCCGGCAAAAACCCTGACATTCAGTAGCTGCAGCACATATTGGGCAATGATTTTCGATCAGGAAATATTCCTGTCCTTCTTTTTTCCATTCTGCCATATAACCTTCATCACTGCGGACCTTAGCCAGAACTTCCAATCTTTGCTCAATGGATTTTGATTTAGAAAGTGCTTTTTCGTACCGGTCGTGGGTATTTTTTTCCCTGTCACTGATCAAAAGATCCAGGGCATTTTCGCCTAAAAGATTTTTTACAGATTTTAAAAGCTGTACAGTAACATCAGCATGGGTATCCGGAAACTGGGCCAATCCTTTTTCGGTGAGTGTATAATAGGTAGATGGGCGGCCAACACCCTCGCTTTTTACGGTAGATTGGATCAATCCTTCCTGAGCAAGATTCAGTAAATGCTTTCTCGCACCCTCTTTAGTAACAGACAGTTCTTCAGCAATAAGAAGTGAAGTTGCTTCTCCTCTCATCTTGAGAAACATCAGGATACGATCTGCTGCCGGCTTCTTCATTTGACAATATTTAGGTTGTTTTATTTTTCAACAACAAAGATAGTCATTTTCTATAATCTTCAACAAACAATCATAAAATACTGATTTAAAGTGCATTTCAGCAAAAGCATTCAACTTTAATAAAACAACCTGAAAGTTGTTTTATTCAAATATATGTTTACCTTTGTGAGACAATAATCAAAAAAAATAAATACAATGAAACCGTTTACACTACCTCAGCTTTCTTATGCTTATGATGCTTTAGAACCATTTATCGATAAAGAAACGATGACCATCCACCATCAGCGTCATCACCAGGCGTATGTAGATAATCTGAACGCAGCATTGGAACAAACCAATGAAATCAATCCTGATCTGGATTCACTATTACAAAGAATCAGTGAGTATAGTCCGGCTGTAAGAAACAATGGTGGTGGACACTATAATCATTCTTTATTCTGGGAAGTTATCTCTCCATCGCCAAAATTAAATCCTGAAGGCCCATTGAATGATGTTATTACAGCAACATTTGGAAGCCTTGAAAACCTTAAAGCAGAAATGAAAAAAGCAGGACTTGGCCAGTTCGGTTCCGGATGGGTTTGGTTATATGTGAAATTTAACGGTTCTCTGGCAGTAAGCTCTACCCCTAATCAGGATAATCCCATGATGGATGTTTTATCTATGAACAGAGGTTTTCCAATTCTTGGGATAGATGTTTGGGAACATGCTTATTATCTGGCTTATCAAAATAAAAGAGCAGACTATCTCGATTCATTCTGGTCTGTGCTGGATTGGTCTTCAGTAGAGAAAAAATATGAAGAAGCCCTTTTAAAAATAAGATAATTGATTACCAACCGGTTATGGAAACTTTCATCAATAAAGCAGAAGCTTCAGGCATTATCGCTCTGGATCTTTTAGACTACAGACCTACTACTGAAATTGTAGAACTGGATATTAAAGATCATCTTTTTATGGGAATGATTGTCAAAGAGAAAGAGTTTAAAGAATCAATTGCAGCAATCGACTTTTCCGTATACAACGAAAAAGCTGTAGGAATCATCTGTTCCACCGATGCTATCATTCCACCATGGGTATACATGTTCCTGATGGAGAAATTATCGCCTTATGCCATTTATGTGGATTTAAACAATGCCGAAGATGTTCTTCTTGATCTTTGGAAACGCCGTCTCACCTATGCGGATCTTAAACATTATAAAAATCAGAAAGTGGTTGTCCGGGCACGGGCTGATCACGATCCTTCGCTCTATTTACTGGCTGCCGGACTTCTGAAGCCTCTTGTTAAAAGTCTGATGTATGGAGAGATAGGGCTACCCAAAGTAATTTTCAAAACATAAAACAAAATGAAAGCACTCATATTCAACGGATCACTGGAAAGAAGAGCCGAATCTACTTCAGGACATATTTCCAATTATTTTTCAGATCGTCTGCAAATGCTGGGGATTCAAACTGAAATTTTCACTCTCGCTGATTCCGGGATCCCTTTATTTGATGTCACTCTTACCAAGACACCTTTGGCTGTGGAACGGATGGCTCAGCTATTTACCGATGCAGACCTCCACCTCTGGCTTGCTCCCCTATACCATGGAAGCATCCCCGGAGTCATGAAAAACTGCCTGGACTGGCTTGAAGTAACTGCCAGCAGATATGAACCTTACCTTACAGATAAAACTGTCGGATTGGTATGCTGGGCCGATGGATTACAGGCTATGCAGGGAATTAATACGATGGATGCTATAGCCAAATCACTAAGGGCATGGCCATTGCCATTCAGTGTACCTATCGTCCGGTCTTCATTGTTTGACAGCGAACGTAAAACAGAAATTTCATCTTTATATGCCGGAAAGTTTGACAAACTTATCAGCATAGCCACCTCAAAAAAAATAGAAAAAACTACAATAAATCAATCATAACATGATAGAAACAGATATACTGATCATTGGTGCCGGCCCTGCAGGGTTGTTTACGGTATTTGAAGCCGGCCTTCTCAAAATGCATTGCCATATTATAGATGCATTACCACAGATGGGAGGCCAGTTATCAGAATTATATCCCAAGAAACCCATTTTTGATATTCCGGGATTTCCCAGTGTGCTCGCCGGTGATCTTGTGGATAATCTCTATGAGCAGATCAAACAGTTTGAACCTGGTTTTACCTTCAATGAAACTGCCGTACATCTTCTGAAGCTGGAAGAAAACCTGTTTGAAGTGATTACCGATAAAGGAACAAGACACAGAGCAAAAGCAGTAATCATTGCCGGAGGTCTGGGCAGTTTTGAACCTAAAAAACCACCCATTGAAAACATCACTGATTTTGAAGACCGGGGCATTAATTATTTCGTAAAGCGTCCCGAGGATTATGCCGGAAAGCGTGTGGTGATAGCAGGTGGTGGTGATTCAGCTTTAGACTGGACCATTCATCTTGCAGCAATTGCCTCCTCTGTAACATTGATCCACAGAAGAAATGAATTCCGGGGAGCATTGGATTCTGTTGAAAAAGTGAAAAAATTAAAACATGAAGGAAAGATCAATCTCATCACGCCGGCCGAAGTGACAGGGGTTAATGGAGAAGATAACCTTCGTGAAATTGTTGTTGAGAAAGAAGGGGCTATCCACACCATTGAAACCGATTATTTCATTCCCTTATTTGGTTTGGTTCCCAAACTTGGACCTCTTACAGAATGGGGACTGGAACTGGAAAAGAATGCCATAAAAGTAGATAACGGCACCGATTTTCAGACTAATATTTCCGGGGTCTATGCGGTAGGCGATATCAATACCTACCCTTTTAAAATGAAGCTGATCTTATGTGGCTTTCATGAAGCTGCAATAGCCTGTCAAAGTATATATCAGCGCCTTAATCCAAATAAAAAATTTGTATTGAAATATACAACTGTAAGCGGCGTAGAAGGTTTTGACGGAACCAGGAAGCAGGCGGAAAAACAAGTAGTAGCTACCATTGACTGATCTTTATGAAAGAAGAAATTACGATTACAGTAACAGATCCGGACGGAAATATACATACCCTACTTTGCCCACTGGAAATGGGGCTAAGCCTTAAGGATATCTGTAAAGCCTATGAATTACCGATGGAAGCAATGTGTGGCGGAATGGCCATGTGCGCCACCTGTCACTGTTTTATCCTCAGTGAAGCCATTCCGCTCTCTGAAAAAAATGAAATAGAAGAAGCGCTGTTATCAGAACTTTTTACCACCGATGCAACCAGCAGATTAGCCTGCCAGATCTATCTGACAGCCGAAATGGATGGACTAGCAGTAAAAATTGCTAAAGATTAACAGCTTCAAAATAAAAGTTTGCACAGTTTATGATGTTATAAATTATTGAAACTGATTTAATTAAGTTTGTAAGGGATTTCTAAAACAGGACAACGTTGAGGAAGTCCCTTTTTAAACCATAAAAATAAAATAAAATGGCCATAAAAATAACAGATGCCTGCATCAATTGTGGAGCCTGCGAACCGGAATGTCCCAACTCAGCCATTTACGAAGGCGCTATAGACTGGCGCTGGCAGGATAAGACAAAGCTTTCAGGCAGAGTAACATTTCCTGATGGGACTGAAGCTGACGCCAGTGCTTTCAATCCCGCTGTATCAGATGATGTGTATTATATCGTCTCCGGAAAGTGCACCGAATGTAAAGGCTTCCATGAGGAGCCACAGTGTAAAGCTGTATGCCCGGTAGACTGCTGCGTTGATGATCCTGATCATCGTGAATCGGAGGAAGAGCTTTTGAGCCGACAGCAATTCATGCATGGAACCTGAGCTGTATATACTGTTTACCCGTGAAGTTCATTTTTGTAACATCATTTAATTTTCTTCTACTCATTGAGAAAATTAAAATATCATCAATAATTTAATCACCATATTATAAATTATGAAAGCGATATTATTTTTTCTCGCCCTGCTATCTTCTTTAGTGTCTGCTCAAAGCAATATTAAAGAGATTAAAAATGAGTACTCCCGGCTTTTAGAGAAATCCAGCTACGGTAACAATCCAAAAGCAGGTAAATATTATGAAGTCAACGGAATAAAGATGTACTGCGAAACCTATGGCCAGGGGCAACCTTTACTTCTCATTCATGGAAACGGAGGTTCAATCGTTGATTTTTCTAAGCAGATTCCCTTTTTCTCAAAGACGTACAAAGTTATTGTTGCTGATAGCAGAGCTCACGGAAAATCAATAGATAAACAAGATGCCCTTACTTATGAAATGATGTCTGATGATTATGCTGAATTGCTTCAGAAGATGAACATTGATTCAGCATTTGTAATCGGTTGGAGTGATGGTGGTATTAATGGGCTTTTGCTAACTATAAGACATCCGGAGAAGGTAAAGAAGCTGATCATTACAGGAGCCAATTTACGCCCGGATTCTACTGCTGTAGAGCCAGATGTATTCAAAAGAGTAAGTGCAAACTATTCAAAATTTAAAGAACAATTTGCCCAAAAGAAAGACAAGACAGCTCTGGATTATACTGTTCTTAAATATAAAAGACTACTGAGTGAGCAACCCAATATAGATCCTAAAACTTTGCACAATATTAAAGTTCCCGTTCTTGTCATAGGAGGAGATAATGATGTCATAAAACCGGAACATACACTGGAAATTTTCAGAAATATTCCTAACGCTAATCTTTGGATCCTGCCCAATTCCGGCCATAGCACCCTGGTAGTCTATACCCATGAATTCAACCTCAAAGCTGATACTTTTTTTAAAACAAAATTCAGAACTATCAAAGACAGGGATCGTGAGTTTTAATGAATCAAAGAAAATAAAATTTTATAATTTCAAATACATAAGGCGGGCTAAAACCCGCCTTATTAGCCAAAATATTTTTATCTTATTTTGTCTTAATTTCAGTATATATCTTTTGAGTAAAAGGAGTCTCTATACCAAGGTCAGCTCCATATTTTAAAATTGCCCCTGCGAATAATTCCAGTTCATTATCTTTTTTTCCGGAATGAATATCCAGCTGTAAAGAGGTTGGAGTTTCGAAAGGAAATGCAGATGCCTTTGTAAAGGTTGCTTCAATAATATCGTCCTGCAAAGGAATTTCTTTTTGAGCTGCAATCTGCTGTATTTCTTTCATGATTTCAGAAGCTTCATATTTCTGCTGCTCATCTGCACACACTGTTCCGATAGATGAATTATGCTTTGCAGTTACCATTCCGAAGCTGGCGATAAAGAAAAATTTGGTCCAGATATCCGTTAACGAGTTATCTTTAAAATCAAAATCTATTTTACTTTCTTTCAATAGATCAACAATCCAGTTCACATTGCTGGAAAAATGTTGAGGGTCTCTGCCCACGATCATCTTACCGGCTTTTCCTTTATGTTCTACCGTTCCTCTTTCTTTAATATGGGAAGCTACATAAATACAGGTTGGCAATACAGTATGATCCGGGATTAGTTTTCTGATTCTGTCATAAATATCAGCTCCATTCATCATTGGAAGCAATACAGTATCATCGTTAATGACTTCTTTAAGCTGTCTGCAGACATTTTCGAGATCATATTCCTTCACACAGATCAGCACAAGGTCAGGATTTTTTATATCACTGATATGCTGCTCCACAGCATCAGGATGAGTACTGTTGTCAGGATGTTCCGGAGATAGTAAGGTCAGTCCGTTTTCTTTTACCTTGTCATAAGTTTCTCCTCTGGCAATGAAAGAAACTTTATATTTTTCTGACGTTTCATTAGCCTGGTTTATTTTAAATCCAAAATAACCGCCTACTCCCCCTAATCCAACAACGACAATATGTTTTTTATTCATGAAATTATTTTTTAGCAAAGATCAGTGATAAGCGATGAAATACCACTTGACAAATGAAAAGAAATTATTTTTTATTAATATCTCTTCTGATCCGGCTCAACGAACTGTCTTTAATTCCCAGATAAGAAGCAATTACTTTCAACGGAACATGCTGAAATATATCAGGATCTTTCTTCATCAGATTGAAATACCTTGTAGCAGCCTTTTGGCTGGCCATCTCTATCAACCTGTCATGGATCTGATAATAGTTTACCACGAAAAGAAGCCTGCTGAACTCTCTGAATTCCGGGATATTATGAAAATTGTGCTGTACGTTTTCTAAACCCGTCGCCCAAAAACTACAGTCTGTAACCGTCTGATAGACTTCTTTAGTGGGCTGCTGTCTGAAGAAGGATAAAAAATCATTTACAAAACATGGGGCTGCATAAATATTGGTGGTAATTTCTTCGTTATCTTCATTCAGTATATAGGAACGGACATAGCCTTTTTCCAAAAAATAGGTTTTGGTACTGATGGTATCTTTATCCAGCAAAATAGTATTGGCTTTTAGATCAAAATGATTGAATGTTTCTGTAATTTTTTCAACCACTTCCTCTTCAATACTGAATAAGGAATGAAAATAATTGTTGATTGATGATTTATTCATTACAATAAGTACTCAACACGAACATTTTAGCTATCCGACTGAGCAAAAGTACTATTTTTTATTACAGTTTTATTTTAAAAAGACTGTAATGGGTTTAAAAACGTTATAAAGACCACCCCGTCAAAAATTCTTTGAATTTTCGCCACCCCTATAGCGGAGGGGAATATGTAGACCTTCAATGGTAACAGTAGTGAAAACCAGATTTTTTTTATTTTAGTTTCACGGCTTTAGTTGCCATAAAGGTTGGCAGGTATTTATCAATTAAAAACCTCGGATTCGGCTGCATTTCTTCTGTAAAATCTTCAATTATAAAACCGGCTTTTAGCTGTCCTCCGATAAGGTCTGAAAGTGTATGACCAAAAACCAAAGCTTCTTTGTTCTCCAGTTTTCCGGTAATTTGCTGCTGGTTAAGATCTCTGATATCTGCATAGGGCAAAGTATATTTTGGTCTTATGATTCCATCTGTCATATCCTGAGGATTCCGGTCTGCTACAAAAACAACAGGATTAAAAAAACTTGCCAGTAGAACCCCTCCTTTTTTTAATACCCTAAAGGCTTCTTTCCAAACAGGATTAACATCTTCCACGTAATGATTGGAAATCGGATGAAATACAATATCAAAGGATTCATCTTCAAAAATACTAAGATCGGTCATATCTCCCTGAACGGTTTTCAATGTGAGCCCATCACGTTCGGCAACTTGTTCATCCTGTCTCAGCTGTTCGTCAGAAATATCAAAAACCACAACGGAAGCTCCCGCTGCAGCCAATACCGGCGCCTGCTGTCCTCCTGCTGAAGCCAGGCACAAAATTTTCTTCTCCCTGATTTCTCCCAACCATTTTTTGTCCAATGGCTTAGGAGTCAGATGAACGTCCCATTTTCCTTCTTTAGCATGAGCAATCAGTTCTGCGCTTACAGGCTGCGACCACTCGTTCTGTTCCAAAGCCTGTTTATTCCATGCAGATTCGTTATGTTGTAAAAAATCTATTTCCTGTTCTTGCATATCCTTTTCTTTTTCATTGTACATCATAAGCTATTTACAATGCATTACATCAACCAAATATAAGGACTTTAACGCTGACTGCCATTGGGTTTACTCTATATTTTGAAAGAAAAAAACTAATCGTAATATTTTTTTATTCCGATTAAATAAATGCAAGGTCTTGCTAGGTGTTTTCTTTTGCTTTTTATTGTGTAACAAACTTCATAATCCTGCTACTCATTGATAAACAAAACACTATGAAAAAGATATTTAACGAACTGACTCAAATAAAAGCTAAAGATCTTCTTCCCTTTTTGATAGAAAAAGCTCAGAAAAGTCCTTCTTTTGGAATTATTATTATTTCCATTTCTGCTTTATTGATATTTACCGCCGGAAAAAGTTTTGGAAAGTTCTTATATTTACTTACAAACTAACACTATTCCTTCAGCAATCCGTCTTTCATTCATTTCTCCCGGCGAGTTGTGAACCGGAAAAACTATAATATAAATCCCTTCTTATCTTATAGCTCCACTACTACTTTCCCTATAGTACGTCCTGTTTCAACCTGTAGATGAGCCTGTCTCATTTCATCAAAACGGAATACATGAGAGATATGTGGCCTTATAATGCCTTTTTCTAATAAGGAAGCAATATGCTGCATATCCCGTCCACTGGAATACACCGCCATAAAGTAGCAGGCATGCAGTTTTTTTTCCTGGGCAGCCATTTCATCTTCCAATGTATGACCGGATGGCAAGGTAACGATACTACCGAAGGGCTTCAAAACCTGAACTGATTTTTGGAAGTTGTCTCCTCCAATAGATTCTAACACAAAATCAATGTCATCAAGTATGTTTTCAAAACGGGTTGTTTTATAATCAATATGCTCGTCGGCTCCCAGCCCCAGTACAAAATCCCGGTTAGACGCTGAAGACGTTGCCGTTACATGCGCACCTATATGTTTTGCTATCTGTACGGCAAAGTGCCCTACTCCTCCTGAAGCAGCATGGATCAGGACTTTATCTGTAGTTCTCAGTTTTCCATAGCTATCAAATGCCTGCCATGCAGTAAGTGCTGCCAATGTGCTGGCGGCAGCTTCAATATGAGTGATATTTTTAGGTTTAACAGCCAGTTGATCTGCCGGAGCTGCTACGTATTCTGCATAAGCTTTTCCATGCCCCACAAAATTGATCATCCCAAACACCTCATCCCCGACTTGAAATTGACTTACCTCATTACCTAGCTCTACAACCACACCGGAAATGTCCCAACCTAGAATTAACGGATTATATTGTGCCAGATCTTCAGCCAGAGGAGCGTGCCTGCTGCGGACTTTAACATCCACCGGATTGATGCTGACAGCCTTTACTCTGATAAGGACCTCTTTATCTTTTATGACCGGTTTTTCAATCTCTCTTTCAACAAGGTTTTCTACATCTCCAAATTTTTCCAGTACTATTGCTTTCATATGTCATTGTAATCTACCTGCAAAAATAGACTGGACATACCTTTAAAAACAGGTATATTTTAAGGATATTTGGGTATATAATGACTTAAACCGTTCAACCCTCCTGACTTTTATAATTAAAATAATTCTTCTTAATCAGTCATTTTTTTAAACATTTAAAAGGAATATCAAAAACTTAAACATCATTTAAAAACAGAAAATATTCAATTGATTATCAGACAAATAAACATTTAAACATCAAAGAAAACCTGCCGTAAAGGCAGGTTAATATTACTTCGGATTTTATTATCTAATGGTTATTAGAACAGTATACTGATCATCTGTTGAAAATAGTAGACAAAGGTCATCTTTATAATTATCTTCAGTATAAAATT
>NZ_QNUF01000026.1 GCF_003385455.1 Chryseobacterium rhizosphaerae
TTTCTTTACTTTATGTGTTTTTATTTTCATTAAAAAAGAAAGTGATTTCTGGATTTATTCTCTGTTACAAAGTGCCGGGTATATAGGAGCAGGTTTGGTAGGACAATATCTGTTAATTAAGAAATATAAACTGAAATTTATTTTTCTACCCTATAAAATAATTGTTAACACGATAAAAACAAATTCATCAATTTTTATC
Organism: Chryseobacterium rhizosphaerae; assembly: GCF_003385455.1. Lineage (GTDB taxonomy): Bacteria > Bacteroidota > Bacteroidia > Flavobacteriales > Weeksellaceae > Chryseobacterium > Chryseobacterium rhizosphaerae. The sequence continues at coordinate 200 of NZ_QNUF01000026.1, forward strand.
AATCAGTTTGTACCTACTTTATATAATAATACAAGTACCTTTTTACTTGGGATTTTAGGAACAGCTCAGTTAGTGGGTATTTATCAAGCTATTTTAACAATTGTAAACCTGATTGTAACCTTGATTGAAATTCTTTCCCGTGTTTTTTTTCCTTTTTTAAACCGCAAAAAAGATGCATTTCAATGGTATAAAAACATGATGTTGATTACCATAAGTGTACTGATAATTGGTGTACTGGCTTTTAATAAAGTGATTTTTTGGTATTTAAATGTGAATTATGATAATGCTTTTTGGATATTATTGATATTAGCAATAGGATTATTTGGCTATACACTATATAATATTTTTGGGCTTAATTATTTTATTGTACATCGTCAGGATAAGCTAGTCATGAAGAATACATTATTTGCTTCTGTTTTAGGGTTTATTCTTGCATATCCGTTGATTCATTTTTATTCTGTATTAGGAGCTGCAATTAATTTATCCCTAGCAAGATGTGTGATGGGTGGAGGATTATATTATAAATTTTTTAGAACAAAGAAATGAAGATAGCAATACATCATCGTAAAGGAAGTTTTTCAGATCGATGGATCGAATATTTGGAAGGACGAAATATACCTTATATCATCTTAAATGCTTTTGATAATAATATTATCAGGCAAATAAAAGAGAATAATGTATCCCATTTTATGTGGCATTTTGATCAGAATTATTTTGAAGATATGCTCCATGCAAGAACTTTGTTCAGAGCTATCAGCCAAATAGGGGTGAAAACTTTTCCTAATGAAGATGCTTACTGGCATTTTGATGATAAAGTAGCACAGAAGTATCTCCTGGAAGCACTGGGAGTTCCATTAGTAAAATCAGATGTTTTTTATCACAAAAAAGAGGCTGATGAATATATAGAAAGCACATCATTTCCTAAAGTCTTTAAACTAAAAGGAGGTGCCGGGTCAATTAATGTAAAACTTATTAAAACAAAAGATCAGGCAAGAAAAATAGTAAAACAGGCATTTGGCCGTGGGTTTGAAGCCTTTGATTCGTGGACGGTATTTACGGATACTATCGAAAGATTTTGGAGACAGAAAACACTCCATAATTTTCTTAGAGTTCTAAAATGGGGATTTAAAGGAATTTTTGTAGATAAACAATACAAAGTTTTTCCGAAACAGAGAAACTATGTCTATTTCCAGGAATTCATTCCTAATCTGACTTATGATATAAGGCTTATCGTTATCGGCGATAAATGTTATTATTTGAAAAGAAATACCAGAGATAACGATTTTAGGGCTTCAGGCAGTGGAATACTTGAGTTTGTACCGGGGAATTTTAATATACAGGCAATAAAGATAGCTTTTAAAATTGCGGATCAGCTAAATATGGGATGTGTTGCTTATGATTTTGTATTTAATACAGATAATGAGCCGCTCATCGTAGAGATCAGCTATGGCTTTCAACCTTATGTATATGACCAGTGTACTGGGTTTTATGATGCCAGTTTGAATTGGCATGAATCTAAAGTAAATCTGGAAAATGAAATGATTCATAATTTTTTAAAGCAATAAATTTTTAGATGAATATATTATTTTTAGAAGCAGTACAGTCTCATGGAGGTGCCAGGAAAAGTACACTGGAGTTGGCAGAGCGGTTAACGAAACAAAATCATACTGCCCATATTGTTGACTTTTGGGGGAATTGTGAAGAATTTGTTGAGGATGCAAAAAGTAGAAATCTGCCTTTGAAAATCCTTAACCAGAGAGATTCTGCTATTATTATACAATCTTCCAAAAATCCTTTGCAAATGGTTAAACAATTAACCAGTTTATACTTGGACCAGAAAAAAATGGAAAAAGTATTGAAGGATTATATAAAAAAAAATAACATCAATTATATAGTTGTTAATAATTCTAAAACACTTTCTCTGCTAAAAAAAGATGAATCTTATAAAATTATATTTTTTGCAAGAGGATGGTTTAATCTGAATTCGATTCCAAAATTGAAACGGATTTTATATCGGAAAAGAGTGGATTATTTCTTTGGCGTTTCACAATCTACAAGACAGTCTGTTTTTGCGGGGAGTTTTGCTCCGTTAAGTAATATTTTTGTGGTACCAAATGCTATTGATATTGAAAAAATTGAAAATTTTAAAAAAGAAAACCCGGTTGTAAAAACCGGAAAATTAAAAATATTGCACTGTGGAGGATTTTTAAAAGAGAAAGGCCAGCTTTTAACACTTGAGCTTGCTGAAAAGATGAAAGCTCAGGGAATTGATTTTGAAATTACGATTGTTGGAAGTTTATACGATGGAGCAAGTTCTGTAAATTTTTATAACGAAGTCAATGAGCTTATCAAAATAAAAAGTCTTGAAAACGATGTGAAGATCGTTCTTAATAGTAAAAATCCTTATCAGTATTTTAATGAAACAGATATGCTAATCCATCCTTCTTATACCGAAGGTTTACCAAGGGTAGTAATGGAAGCTCTGGCATTCAAGAAACCTGTTATAGCTAATGCTGTAGGTGGAGTTACAGATTTTATACTGAATAATTATACTGGTGTAATCTGTGATTTTAATGTGGTGGATGATTACTTTAATGCAGTGACCCATTTACATCATAACAGAGCTGAATATGAAAGACTTGCTGAGAATGGATATCAGCTGTTGTTAGCTAATTATACGCCTGAAAAGCAAGTTAATAAATTTGAAGATGTTCTAAAAAAATTATAATGTATGAAGACGATTACTGTTTTTACACCAACTTATAATAGAGCTTATCTGTTACCCCAGCTTTATGTCAGCTTGGTAAGCCAAACCAGTCAGGACTTTGAATGGCTGATTATAGATGATGGGTCGACCGATAATACAAAAGACTTGGTAAATGGTTGGCAAAACGAAGGGAAAATTATTATCCGGTATATTTATAAAGAAAATGGAGGTATGCATACCGGGCATAATGTAGCTTATGCTCATATCCATACAGAGCTGAATATCTGCATAGATTCAGATGACTTTATGCCTGAAAATGCAATAGAATTAATCATAGGGTTTTGGGATAAAAATAAAAGCGAAAAATACGCAGGAATCCTGGGGCTGGATGTTTATAAAGATGGAAATGTTGTTTCTAACCGAAACTTTCCTAAAGGAGTGAAATCAGGGAAATATTATCAACTGAAAGGGAAATATGGACTTAAAGGAGATATCAAATTCGTTTATCGTACTGATGTTATACGGAAGTATCCTGAGTATCCGGTTTTTGAAAATGAAAGGTTTACCCCACTGGGCTACAAATATCTTTTAATAGACCAGGATTATGATATGTTGTTTTTTAATGAACCTCTATGTGTTGTAGAATATATGGCAGATGGTTCTACAAAAAATATCATTACACAATACTTTAAAAATCCAAATGGTTTTATCCATGAACGAAAAGTTAGAATGAAATATGCTTATACACTGAAAGAAAGATTTATCAATGCTGTGCATTATGTTTCTTCGTGTTTGACTATAGAAAAGAAAGGAATTATAAAGGAAAGTTCTAATAAAGGTCTAACTGTTATTGCCTTCCCTTTTGGCTTATTATTGAATAAATATCTGAAAAATAACTATGACAGGAAGAGACCAATTTAAAAAATTTAAGTTGATCATCAATATCCTTGTAGGGGTATTTGGGATCTTGGGCAGGAAAGGGAACTATTTTTTTCTGTGTATGTTTAGAAATACTAATGGAAGGATAGGTTTGCTCCTGAGATATGTCTTTCTGAAGAATTGCGGACTAGAGGTAGGAGATAACGTATCTGTGCAGCCAGGTGTGTATTTGTTCAATCTTCATAAAGTAACAATAGGAAATAATGTAAGTATACATCCTATGTGTTATATAGAAGGAGCAGGTGGGATAAAAATTGGAGATAATGTCTCTATTGCTCATGCTTCTACATTAATATCAACCAATCACACATGGACTGATACCTCTATTCCAATTAAGTATAATCAGGAAACACTGAGTCCTGTAATAATAGAAGATGACGTATGGATAGGCTGTGGGGTAAGAGTTTTATCGGGAGTTATGATCGGCAAACGATCAATTGTTGCAGCGGGTGCTGTAGTCAATAAATCATTTGAACATAATAGTATGCTGGGAGGTATTCCTGCAAAAATGATCAAGAAAATTAATGAAAACTAAACTGATACGCATAACAACGGTACCGATTTCTTTAAAGGTTTTATTGAAGGGACAACATCGATTTATGTCAGAATATTTTGACGTAAAAGGAGTTTCGTCGTCCGGAAAGGAACTGGATGAAGTGAAAAATGATGAAGGAATTGAAGTCATAGCAATTGATATGTCCCGTCAGATCACTCCTATTAAGGATATGAAGTCTTTATGGAGTACTTATAAGCTTTTAAAAAAGGAAAAACCAAACATTGTTCACACTCATACACCTAAAGCAGGTATAGTAGGGATGTTGGCAGCAAAATTGGCGGGAGTTCCCCACCGTCTACATACTGTGGCTGGTTTGCCCCTGATGGAAGCAACAGGTACGAAACGTAAAGTACTGGACTTTGTAGAAAGATTGACTTATTCCTCTGCAACAATGGTTTATCCCAATTCAAAAGGATTATATGAATTTATCTTACAAAATAATTATACAGATCAAGACAAATTAAAAGTAATAGGGAATGGTTCTTCGAACGGAATTGATACCACATTCTTTTCGCCCGAACAAATTAGTGATACGCAGAAAGAGCTTTTAAAAAAGGAATTAAATATAGAGGATACAGATTTTGTATTTGTATTTGTAGGACGTTTGGTAGGAGACAAGGGAATAAACGAACTGATCACTGCTTTTTCTCAGATAAGTAAAGAAGCAGAACCACCACACCGTTCTAAATTATTATTGGTGGGCCCACTGGAGCAGGAGCTCGATCCACTGCATCCGGATACTTTAAAAGAAATTGAAAATAATCAGGATATCATATCTGTAGGTTTTCAGAAGGATGTTCGTCCTTATTTTGCGATCGCTGATGTATTGACATTTCCAAGTTATCGTGAGGGGTTTCCTAATGTAGTGATGCAGGCAGGAGCAATGGAATTGCCAAGTATTGTTTCTAACATCAATGGATGTAACGAAATTATTATTGAAGACCAGAATGGAGTCATAGTTCCTGTGAAAAATGATGGCCAACTGAAGGAGGCAATGGAGAAAATGATATCGGACAAAGATTATTACCAGCACTTAAAAAAGAATGCACGGTCCATGATTCAGTCCCGCTACGAACAATCAGTGGTTTGGAATGCACTATTAAATGAATATAAAACTCTAATTGAAAAAAAATAATATCATGTATCAATTTTTTTTAAAAAGGGCTATAGATTTTCTGATTGCATTGATAGGGCTTATTTTGCTGGCTCCTGTTTTTATTATTGTTATGGTCTTACTGTATTTCGCAAACCAGGGTAACCCCTTTTTTGTACAAACAAGACCAGGTCTGAATGAAAAGATGTTCAACATCATTAAGTTTAAGACAATGAATGACAAAAAAGATGAAAAAGGTAATTATCTGCCTGATTCGGAACGTTTAACACCCGTGGGAAGTTTTATACGCCAGACTTCCTTAGATGAGCTTCCACAGCTGATCAATGTATTAAAAGGAGACATGGCATTGATAGGTCCAAGACCTTTGTTGCCACAATATTTGTCTTTGTATAATGAATCTCAGAAACGCAGACATAATATCCGTCCAGGGATTACAGGATGGGCACAGGTGAATGGGAGAAATGCCATTTCCTGGACCAAAAAATTTGAATTAGACATTTGGTATATCGATCATTTGTCATTTGCAACAGATTGCAAAGTGGTTATCCTTACCTTAAAAAAAGTACTAAAAAAAGAAGGGATAAATCAGGTAGGACAAGCAACAATAGAAGCCTTTAATGGCAGTAATTAATTTTAAAAAGTAGATAGTATGTATTTATATGGAGCAAGTGGTCATGGCAAAGTAGTGGCTGAGGTCGCTGAAGAATGTGGTTATAATATAAAAGCTTACATTGATGAAAATCTGTCTAAGCATAAAATACTAAATTACCCTGTTATTCATGAGATTCCGCCTTTTGATATAGATGTATTTATTTCTATAGGCAATAATAAACTGCGGAAGAAAATAGTCAGTCAAAATGAACAGTTCAATTACGCTACACTCCTTCACCCAAAAGCGATAATCTCTAAAAGATTACAGATAGGGGAAGGAACTATTGTAATGCCCGGTGTTACTATAAATGCGGCAACTGATATAGGAAAACACTGTATTATCAATACCAATGCTTCCGTTGATCACGACTGTATTATCGAAGATTTTGTTCACATTTCACCTAATGCGGCACTTGCAGGAAATGTAATAGTAGGGGAAGGAACCCATATAGGAACAGGTGCTAGTGTCATACAAGGAATAAAAATTGGGGAATGGTGTACCATTGGAGCCGGCGCTGTTATTATTAACGATGTCCCAGCCGGATCTACAGTGGTAGGCAACCCCGGTAAAATTATAAAAAGTAGAAGTTTAAAAATCCAGAACAGTAAAAATATGAAATCAAAAATATGGTTATCATCTCCCCATATGGGTGGAAACGAATTAAAGTACGTCAAGGAAGCATTTGATTCAAATTGGGTAGCCCCCTTAGGACCAAATGTTGATGGTTTTGAACAAGATTTGGAAATATTCTTGAGTGAAGATGTGAAAATAGCTGCACTTTCTGCAGGAACAGCTGCCCTACATTTGGCATTGATAGAATGTAATGTTAGCCATGGAGATGAAGTGATATGTCAGTCTATGACATTTTCTGCCTCTGCCAATCCAATTGTCTACCTGGGAGCAAATCCCGTTTTTATAGATTCTGAAAAAGATACCTGGAACATGTGTCCCGTAGCTTTACAGGAAGCCATAGAAGATAGAATGGCAAAAGGTAAAAAACCTAAGGCTATTATTGTCGTTAATCTGTACGGGATGCCGGCAAAAATGGATGAAATATTATCAATAGCTAATAAGTACGATATTCCTTTAATTGAAGACGGTGCCGAATCATTAGGCTCCAAATATAAAGGGAAAGCTTGTGGTACTTTTGGACGCTTTGGTATTCTCTCATTTAATGGTAACAAAATTATTACAACTTCCGGAGGAGGTGCCTTAGTATGTCACACTGATGAAGATAAGGAAAAAACAGTCTTTCTTTCCACACAGGCCAGAGATAATGCCCCACATTATCAGCACTCTGAAATTGGATATAATTACAGAATGAGTAATATTAGTGCAGGAGTTGGAAGAGGGCAAATGGAAGTGTTAGATGACAGGATAGAAGGCCGTAGAAAAATGCATGATTTTTATTGCGAAATTTGTAAAAATATAGAAGGAGTAAAAGTGTTTTCAGAACCGAATTCCGATTTTTATAGCAATCACTGGCTATCTGTTATTACCATTGACGAAACAAAGACATCAAAGAGCTATGAAGACCTGCGTCTGGCATTTCTGAGCGAAAATATAGAGTCCCGTCCTATCTGGAAACCAATGCATTTACAGCCTATATTTGAAGATGCACCTTACTATGGTGGAAAAGTAGCCGAGGATCTGTTCGGAAAGAGTTTATGTCTGCCATCAGGATCTAATTTATCAGAAGATGATAAAAAGAGAATTGCAAAAGTAATGGTAGAAGTTTTTTCAAATAAAAAAGAATATTCGGTATTATCATAATTCAATCAGCAAATAGTGCTGTTATTTCACCAAATACAATTAAAATACAAAACAACACCAATAGTTTTTTGGTGTTGTTTTTTATAATAGGGAAATTCAATTAAAATAAACCTTGGTACATTCTAATAAAGAATTCTACGTCCGTCAAGCTTTATAATTTCCTCATTGACCATTTTTTTTACGATTCTTATTACTGTTTCCACCCGCAGACCGGTCAGATCAGCAATCTGCTGGCGGGTAAGCTCCACCGGAAAGCAATGTTGGCAGTCTCCATCATAGTAACTCTTCAGATACTCCATTAAGCCCTGTAAGCGGTGAATAGGATTTTGGGAAGCCATATTCCGAACCATTAAGCTGTTATAATATAATCTTTGTGACAGGCACGCATTCATTTCTAAAGAAAGATCAGGATGTTTTTGTAGCATGTCTATGAAATTAGACTTTGGCATTCTAATAATCTCTACGGCTTCTAAGCTTACCGCATTGGTAGGATAGAGCCTGTCTATAAACAGAAGCGGATCTCCAAAACTTTGATTTTTACCCAGAATATTCTGGATAAATTCTTTTCCATCATCATTAAATGTATTCAGCTTTACCTTACCGCTTATCACCTGGAAATAATACAATGAATGTTCTCCTTCTCTGAAAATAAACTCTTTTGCTTTATATCTTATACTTTCACCACCAAATGAATGAAGAATATTTTCATCAATATTCATACAACTAATCGTTTTTTTCATAACCCTAATTTATTAATCTTATTCTATATTTTATAGTGTAAGTGAGAAAAGCTTTCGAAAAACGAAAGCCCGTATAATTTTCAAAAGGATGAAGTTAGTGTGTTCCTGATAGATATGCAACCTGTTTTTTCGGCAGAAATTTATATGGAGCTATGATCAACACCATACGAAATAAAGACACAGGCTATCCTCCTTCTGTATAATTTCAGGATTAGCATATAAATGAGTACTGCTCGTAGAGTAGTATAAGAATAAGGTAGTGTATGAGCGGCACGAGCGAGAAGCCCGCGCCAGAGATGCGAAATTTAATTAAGCTGGTAATTAGATATCACTAAGCTCAAAATAAAATGTACATAATCCTGTTCAACATCTTTTCTGTTGATCAGTTTATTTTTATATTCGTAAGAACTCAGCTTTCCTATCAATTCCTGATAAGCTTCAAACTGATCACCTTTAATTTTTATTCTTACGTTACCATCTCTTCTTTTAATCAGATCATCATCTAACGTTCTCACTTTAAATAAAGCTTCACATAACGTTGGACGGGATTGCATAGATCCAATATATCTTTCTACAATATTAACTTTGAACGAATCAAATATGATCGTGTTAAAAACAATTTTAGAGTTAGGCTTCTGCGTATTAAGCTCAAGCTTATAATTCATTAATTTAAATTTTGGTAAATATAAGGTTAATTATGCCAAAAACCAGTACCAATTTAATAGATCGTTCCCATTATAATGATTGAATTTTATTAATTCTATAAAAAAGAGAACATTAAAAAAAGGAGTTTTTGTTCACGATGTGTGGATATTTTATACTGCAAATAGCATAGAATAAGCTGATTTTAAGTAGTATCCTGAGAAGAATAATTAGAGGTCTTACATTACAATCCTATAAAATTATCAGCTTATAAATGAGTGATAAGTAAAAAAGCATCGGATTTTTTCTATTCTTTATTTTTTTCCTGATAGGCATTTACGTAAATTTATTCTCTGTAAACAGAAAATATACTAATATCAATACAATGGAGAGATATAATTATGGAATGATTGGCCTTGGAGTAATGGGTCGTAATCTTCTTTATAATATTGCAGATAATGGTTTTTCAATCGCAGGATTCGATCTTGATGAAGTGAAAATAAAAGAATTACAAGAAGGGGCTTCTTCACAAATGAAGGTAAAGGGTACAGGAACTTTGGAAGATTTTGTAGCTGCACTGGAAACACCCCGAAAGATTATTCTTATGGTTCCTGCAGGTAAGCCCGTAGATGCAGTCTTAGAAAATATTACACCCCTTTTAAGCAAGGGAGATATTGTTATTGATGCAGGGAATTCATATTTTAAAGACACCAATAGACGCGTTGAAGATTTAGCTTCAAAAAATCTGCATTTCATGGGAATGGGAGTTTCAGGTGGAGAAAAGGGAGCCAGAACTGGTCCCAGCATTATGCCGGGAGGAGATTTGGAAGCATTTACCCTTCTTCAGCCGATGCTTGAAGCCATTGCCGCAAAAGTAGATAATGAAGCCTGTACCGCATATATGGGAAAAGGTTCTGCCGGAAACTATGTGAAAATGGTACATAATGGAATTGAATATGCCATTATGCAGCTTATCAGCGAAGCATATGATCTTCTCAAAAGAGGAGCAGGATTAAATAACGATCAGCTCTACGAAGTTTTCAAAGAATGGAATAACGGAGAAATGAATTCTTTTTTGATCGAAATCACAAGAGATATTTTTCAGCAGAAAGATTCATTAACCGACAGTTTTCTTGTAGATCAGATTTTAGATAAAGCCGGAGCCAAAGGAACCGGAAAATGGACTTCTGAGCAAGCTATGGAAATTGGTGTTTCTATCCCGACAATTGATATCGCAGTAACATCCCGAATTTTATCAGCATATAAAGAAGAGCGAATTCTGGCTTCCCAATTGTATTCTGAAAAAGAAATTACAAGTCCGGAAGATATCAAGCTATTCATTCAGGAAGTGGGAGATGCTCTTTTTCTGGCCACATTAATCAGCTATGCACAAGGTTTGGCTTTACTGGTGAAAGCGTCAGAAGAGTATAGCTTCCAGATTCCGCTGAAGGATGTTGTGAAAATATGGAGAGGAGGCTGTATTATCCGTTCGGTATTGCTGGAAAAATTCTATGCCGCATATACCAAAGATCCTAACCTTTCTAATATTTTACTGGACCCGAATATTGCTGTTCTGGTTAAATCAAAAATTAAAGCATTAAGAAAAACAGCAGGATATGCTGCCGAAAATGGAATTTCAAGCTTAGGAATTCAAACGGCTTTAGGATATTTCGATGCCTATACTACAGAGTCTCTACCGGTAAATCTTATCCAGGCCCAACGTGACTACTTTGGGGCACACACCTATCAGCGAATTGACAGAGAAGGTGTTTTTCATACGGTATGGAATAGTGTAAACAATTAAAATTCGGAAAAATGAATGAAAATAAAATCTTGCAGCCAACTACAATCATTATTTTTGGTGCTACAGGAGATCTTGCTAAAAGAAAACTTTTTCCGGCGTTTTATAATTTATATATCGACGGCAGAATGCCCAAAGGCTTTAATATTATTGCACTAGGAAGGGCAGATAATACCGACGAATATTTTAGAAATTATATCAAAGAAAATCTGGAGAAATTCTCCAGAAAAAAAATCACTTCCGAAGATTGGGCAGGTTTTCAGGCTCATATTACCTACTTTCAGCACCAGCTGGATCAGGAAAGCTCATATCAGGATCTCCACCAGAAATTAAAAGATTTTGATACCGTTTACGGAATGAGAGCCAACAGGCTGTTTTACTTATCCATTGGTCCTAATTTCATTGCTACGATTTCCAATCATATCAAAAATACATCTTTAGCTTCTGATGCTAAAAAAGACCGTATTATTATTGAAAAACCCTTTGGGCATGATAAACAATCTGCGATTGAGCTCAACAGCCTTCTGTCGCAAACATTCGAGGAAGAGCAGATTTACCGTATCGACCATTATCTGGGGAAAGAAACCGTACAGAATATATTGGCATTCAGATTTGGGAATTCGATTTTTGAACCTTTATGGAATTATAAGTACATAGAATCAGTACAGATTACGGTAGCTGAAGAAGTAGGGGTGGAAACAAGAGGCGCTTTCTACGAACAGACCGGAGCGCTGAAGGATATGATTCAGAATCACTTATTGCAGATTCTTTGTATGGTTGCTATGGAACCGCCGGCTTCTATACAGTCAGGTGAGATTAGAGACCGGAAAGTAGATGTGTTGAAATCTATTCGTAGAATTTCACCGGATCAGGTAGACCATTATGCAGTAAGAGGTCAGTATGCAAAAAGTACGATCAACGGAGTGGAAGCAAAAGGCTATCGCCAGGAAGATGGAATTGCTGCGGATTCTAATACAGAGACTTTTGCAGCGATAAAATTCTATCTGGACAACGAAAGATGGCAAGATGTTCCTTTTTATGTTCGTACCGGAAAAAAAATGAAAGAGAAACATTCTTATATTACCATTCAGTTTAAGCCTCTTCCTCATTCTACTTTTTCAGGAAGTCCTCATCTTTTATCAGCCAACAGACTTATTATTAATATTCAGCCGATGATGGATATCAGACTGCAGTTTATGACCAAAAAGCCAGGACTATCGCTGGTTTTACAGCCGGTAGAAATGATCTTTGATAATTTTGTATGTCAGGAAGATAATCCGGAAGCTTATGAAACCTTATTATTGGATGCCCTTTTGGGGGATCTTACCCTATTTATGCGTTCCGATCAGGTGGAAGAAGCCTGGGATGTTGTCAAAACAATTCAGGAAGCCTGGGAAAATAATAAAGACTCATCTTTTCCAAACTATAGTGCAGGAAGCTGGGGACCGGAAGAGAGTTTTGCTTTGGTAGAAAGACAGGGCCACAGCTGGGTATAATACAATCAATTTAAACAGACGAAAATGAATATTACAGTATTTAATGATTTAGAAAAACTGTACAGAAAGGCGGCAGATACATTTGTTGATCTTTCAAAAGAAGCTATCCGTAAAAATAACCGTTTTACAGTAGCTTTAAGCGGAGGTTCTTCTCCCAAAGCGATTTTTAAATTGCTGGCAACAGAGGAATATGCAGGAAAAATTGAATGGAATAAACTATATTTTTTTTGGGTGGATGAGCGATGGGTTCCTCTGGACGATGAGAAAAGTAATGCACGTATGACATTTGAGGAACTGCTTAATCAGGTTCCTGTGACTAAAGACCATATTTTCCCTATGTATCAGGAAGGAATACTTCCGGAAGATTATGCCAAAGAATATGAGCAACAGATTAAAAGTGTTCTTGGTAAGGAAGGTATTTTTGATTTTATCCTTTTAGGGATGGGAGACGATGGCCATACTGCCTCTTTATTTCCAGGTGAAGAAGTTCTGGATGAAAATGAAAAATGGGTTTCTGCTTATTATCTGAAACCTCAGGAAATGTTTAGGATCACATTGACTGCACCGTTGATCAATAAAGCTGAAAATATACTGGTTGTAGCCTTCGGAGAATCCAAAAAACATGCATTGAATGAAGTATTACAGGGAGAATATAATCCCAAATTATACCCACTACAGCTTATTCATAAAAAAGAAGGCTTTCAGTTTTTCACTGATGAAAAAGCAAAAGGATAGTCTATTATAGATAGATCTTAGATTCAGGTTTAGAGCAGGAAAGCTTACTGCTCCTGACACCATAAAACAGTACCATTGGATTTCTAATGGTACTGTTTTTATTTCTTAGCAGTGTGATTGAGTATTTGTCATCCGAATATAAAACGGACAATGTACTGCCTATAAAAATAAGAAACGTCAACATATGTAGAGTTTTTTGATGCTCTTCATCGATACATTTGTTTTCAATAATTCAAAACAAAAAATATTATGAAACGTATACTATTTAATCTATCTGCTCTTTGCATAGGGGTTCTGGCTTTTTCACAAAACACGAATAATCTTAAACCAATCAGATCCAATACTATGAATACTATTACTCACAAAAATCCAAAAACTCTTTTTGACCCGACACCGTTTGCATTTTCTCATTCTACAACTCATGAAGGGGAGGGGAAATATGTATTTATATCCGGACAAAGCGGAGGAGAAGGCTTGAAACACAATCTTTCAAAAGATTTCAGAACCCAGGTAAGATTTGCTCTGAAAAACCTGGAAACGGTACTTGCAGATTATGGACTGCAAACCAGGGATGTTCTTAAAATTACCATACTCATTGTAAATCATAATCAGGAAAAGCTTAAAATATGGACAGAAGAAATGCATAATGCATGGAAAAGCGATGAATTTCCGGCAAGTACATTAATTCCGGTTCCTACACTGGCTTTGGATGATATGCAGATAGAAGTAGAAGCCATTGCCTTTATGAAAAACTAAAACCAGTTGAACCCACTTTTAGACTATAAAAAAGGCTTTCAGAACAACTGAAAGCCTTTTTATTTATTTGAAATGAAACATTAATCTTCCATAGCCTCACCGGACTTTCTGTAGATGAAGTTCCCATAAATATGTCTTCTTGCAAAACGGCTTGGTGAATCCGAATTAACCATTTTGATATAGGTGTTTCTTGGAACACCAATATATTCATACATTTTTCCGTTCAAATGCTGAACTTTTAAAATCTGTTTTTCAAGATAGAAATCCTGAATATTTGATTTTGTTGTCGTTTCCGTATATTCTTCCTTATATTTTTCCTGTGTTTCAGGATTAATACTTACCAAAAAGTGGTAAGCCTCAATCACAGATTTGCTCTTTTCTTCTGCTTCCAGTTTTCCAGCTTCATCATTAATAAACTTATCAGGATGGGAATCTTTCATCGTATTCCTGTAAATAGTCTTTAATTCTTTTAAAGTAACAGTTTTGTCAACTCCAAGAAGCTTTCTGTGCTCACCAATTCTTTTCATATTTTGAATCCTTATTTTCGGGGTGCAAAATTAAGAAAATTAATTCAAAAAAACGTAAGTTATTCATTATTAATTTATTTCGAGCCGGAAAAAAGAGTTGTTAATTCCATAGTATCTCACTATCAAGATGCTATAAAACAAAACAGCATCATTAGTTTTCTAATGGTGCTGTACACAGTTCACATTTTTACCTTGGTAAAATGGTGTTCGAAATAATCTGCTTAATCATATTTGTGTTCCATCATCATTTGCATTACTTCGTAAAAACAATCTTAGTCTGAAGGAATAAATCGGGAAAACCTTGTAACGTGAGGATCATTCAGTGTTTATCTGCCTTTTTCTACAGCTTTTAGGATGACTGCTGTGGCAAAAGGTGATACTGACTGACCCTTCACGAAAGTTTGGAATATCTTTTTACAACTTCAATTAAGTGTTTTTTAATATATAAAATGGTATTAGTTTGCACAAATATACACAATAAGACACTACGAAGTGTCTAAAATGATAAAAATTTTTCATAAACTTGTATATTGAATGTTTATCATGGAGAGAAAATCAGCAGCAGGCAGTATCCGAAACAAGGAACGCAGTAAAAAGAAATTTTTGGATGCGGTTGGAAAAATTCTGAAAACAAAAGGATATGCAGCCTTAAAAATCAATGATATTGCTGCTACAGCGGGAGTAGACAAGAAAATGATCTATACCTATTTTGGAGGAATGGATGGTCTGATGGATGAATATATACGTTCGCAGGATTACTGGAGTAATGTAACAACCGAACAGACATTGCCTGATTTATCAGACGGAGGAAAGTTACTTACGGAGCATTTGTTACTCACACAATTTGATTATGTATTCAGCAACAAAGAGTTTCAAAAATTATTACTGTGGCGTTTATCAGAACCCAGAAAGTCATTAGCAAAACTGACCGAAAGACAGGAAGAAAGCGGAGAAAATCTGTTTACACTTATTGGAGACCCCTATTTCAAAGAACATTCTCAAGATTTTCGTGCTATTATGGCTATTATGGTTTCAGGACTGTATTACTTGAATCTTTATTCTTCCCTGAATGGCAGTATTTTTTGTGGGATAGACGTCAATACCCCTGAAGGGCGTGATAAAATCAAAAAAGCAGTCTCTTTTCTGGTAGAACAAACCTATGAAAAACTGTAATATTCAATCCTTATTACTACAAAAACGTCCCATAAAATAAAAAATGCTGCCCTTTGAGAGCAGCATTTTTATAATTCCTATTCAACAACAATACTTTCAAT
Organism: Chryseobacterium rhizosphaerae; assembly: GCF_003385455.1. Taxonomy (GTDB): domain Bacteria; phylum Bacteroidota; class Bacteroidia; order Flavobacteriales; family Weeksellaceae; genus Chryseobacterium; species Chryseobacterium rhizosphaerae. The sequence goes on from NZ_QNUF01000026.1 coordinate 15,912, forward strand.
GCCTTTTTGCAGAGCTGTTTCCTGAATAACAGGAACGGATAAACCTTCAGCCCGAACCACTGAGATATCGTTCATTCCCATAAAACCAAGTGTTTTTTCGAGATAAGGAATTACAAAATCGTAACCTTGTTTTTCACCTTCGGAATAAATTCCACCACTTGAAAAAGCCAGGTATACTTTCTTGTTTTTGACCAATCCCTCGGGCCCGTTTTCGTCATACCGAAAAGTAACACCTGCTCTGGCGATATGATCAAGCCAGGATTTCAAGGTAGACGTTATACTGAAATTATACAGAGGAGTTTCAATGACGATGAAATCTGCTTCCTGCAGTTCCGAAATTACAGTGTCAGAAAGTTTAATAAATTCTAATTGCTCAGGAGTACGGTGTTCAGCAGGGGTAAAGAACGCTGTGATTTGCTTCTCTTCCAAATGAGGGAAAAGGGGATTGGTCAAATCACGTTTTTTTAAAATAATTTCGGGATATCTGTTTTTAATTTTTTCTACCACTGCGCTGCCCAATTTTTTGCTTACTGATGATTCTGTTCTGGGACTTGAAATAATATGAAGTACTTGTTTCATTTTTTTTATTTTTTTAAAAATTTGATATTTCAAAATTATTTATATTTACTAAAAAAAAGATAGTAGTTACCAAAAGGTTAGTAATAACTTTTAGGTTAGTAACCCCAAAAAGTAAGTAAAATGGAAGAAGAAAAACCAACGTACTCACAGCCTCAATGTACTACCCATCTATCTGCTACTGAAGATGCTTTATACGTTCTTGGTGGAAGATGGACTATACGTGTAATGATAGCCATCTTGGGGGGACACACCCGGTTTAACGAACTGCAGCGAACGATACATGGAATTTCTGCAAGAGTATTGTCGAGTGAATTGAAAAAACTGGAGGTCAATCATTTGGTAGAGAGGTCGGTTCTTGCTGACCATAAACCTGTTTTAGTGGAATATATTCCCACTGAATACAGCCAGTCATTAAAAGATGTAATTGCTGCTTTAGCAGACTGGGGCGTAAAACATAAAAAGAAAATTACCGCCTGACGGGGCCACTATTCCCTACATTTAATTAATTTATTTAAATAATGACAAGATGATTATATGTGAAGACCTACTATTTTCTCATGGGGCCCGACTGGAAAAATACAATGTAGGGGACTATATTTTTGAGGAAGGAACAGGTGCTAAATATTATTTGCAGATAAAGACAGGCACGGTAAAGCTGAATACTTTTTTGGAAGATGGAAAAGAGTTTGTGCATGGGCTGCCTTTTGATGGACATTGTATTGGAGAAAGTTATTTATTTACCACCCATCATTATGCTGTCAATGCCATTGCCGTTACAAACTGTGAGATCATAAAGATTTCCAAAAATAAGATTGTAAGCATTTTACTGGAAACTCCAACGTTAATGTTGGAATTGAGCAGGTATACAGCAGACAGACTGCATTTCAGGTATATGATCTCGAGCTTTTTGGCTATTTCTGACCCTATGGTCAAGCTTGAGAAGCTTTTTGATCATCTTAAAAATTATTTCGGATTTGAAGAGGCTTATTCTTTTCTGATTCCTTATACCAGGCAGCAGATAGCCACTTTAACGGGTCTAAGGGTAGAAACTGTGATTCGGAATGTCAAAAAAATGCAGGAGCAAAACCTTGTTAAACTCGATAACACCAAGATTTATTATTAATTTTCAAAAAGCTTATTAAAAAGAAAAGTTGAGGTATCCCTTAAAGAAGTATTGCTCCGGCTCTGTAAACTGAACATTATTTCAATATCAAAACAGGTTGATGGGTATTCTGGTAAATCCCTTCGGAAATACTTCTGCTTGCCAAATAATACAGGAAACTATGCCTGCCCGGTAATGCAATGATAAGATCAGTTTCATGGGAAGAGGCAAAATTCAGGATCCCGTTGATAATGTTTTCATCGTATGAATAATGAATACTGCTTGGGATCTCAGTAAGATGCAGACGGATATACTCTTCCAGTTCTTTCTTCTTGTCAGTACTGGTATCCTCACCTTCATGGGTATTTATATTTAAAAACTGTAAACGGACATCCTGCTTTTGAATAAGAGACTTGTGATGAAATAATCTCTCTAATTTTTTAATGCCTTTGACATCGCAGGGAATAAATATATTCTTAATGGGAGTATAGCTGTAGCTATTGGGAACAATTAAGGTTTTGACAGGGCTTGTTCTTGCAATGCTTATAATATTGTCCGAAACATAGCTGGTGGTAGTAGAAGCAGAGTCATCACTTCCCAGGATAATCAGTTCCACGGATGGCTGATTATTTAAAATCTCATTGATACTTCTTGTAACAGCCCAGTCACTGAGCACTTTTGAAACTTTTATATCAGGTGCCTTTTCTGTAATCATACTGCTTAGCTGATTCAGCAGTGTCTCTGTTCTTTCGAGTAAATTATTGATGTTTTCTTCATTAACGAATGAATGTCCTTCCGCTATATGAAGAAAATCAAATTCAGATTCTCCCGCGGTTTTTAACAGAATAATATGCTCATATTCGTAATGTTTTGCCCATTCTGCAGCCAGTTTTACTGCATTTTCTGTTGTTGATGTAAAATCAATGGGTACAAGGATTGTTCTCATATTTTATTATTTTAGATCCTGATTATTCAAGGTTGGCCGTCATTTTTCTGACCAGAATAAGGGCTTTGTTGATCTCATCTTTATGAAGATCTCCAGCTGCTTTTTCATAAAGCTCCAGGGCCAATGGGTAGATAGCTTCTATGGTCTGCTGTCCTTTGGACGTAAGAAAAATCTGTTTATTTCTTCGGTCATTCTCATTTTCAATCCGTTCTACTAATTCCCGCTTTACAAGATTGTTGATGAGGTAGGTGATGCTGGACTTGTCCTTGCTCACCTGAGTTCCAATTTCCTGCTGGTTGATACCGTTATTGCGGGAAAGAAGACCCAAAATCTCAATCAGTTCAAAAGAAAGATCAGAATCATATTCATTAATCTTGGACTGAATCTTTTGTCGTAACCGACTTTTCATCTCACTCATAGCCAGCCCTAGTTCTAAGGCCAGTTCTGAAATATGGGTTGATTTTGCAGGCATAATTTTTAATAAATAATTATGATAAGTATAAAAAGAACTTCTCATACTTTCCTAACAAATATACTCAAAATTAGTTTTAATTAAAACTAATTGGTCGCAAAAAAGAGATAATTTTTCTGTTGATTTTTACATCTTAAATAGCTTGTCTGCTAACGGTGAAAAATCAATACATTTGTTTGGGCTGATCTGAAATCCGGAAGAAAAAAACTAGCCGAAAAAGAAAGATGAAAAATAAACTGACGTTGCAGCAACTCCAGCTTTTAACCCTGGAAAGCCAGGGACTGACAAAAAAATCTCCGTTTGGAACGGGAAAAAATGCTGTACTTAATGCCGTGGAGCATCTTGGATATATACAGATAGATACCCTCTCCATTATCGAACGGGCCCACCACCATACACTTTGGACGAGAATTCCGGATTTTCAAACAGATTACCTGGAAGAATTGGTAGAGGAACGCAAGATATTTGAATATTGGTTTCATGCAGCTTCTTATCTGCCTATCCAGGATTTCCGTTATGCTTTACCCCAAATGCTTCACGTTAAACAGGACGCCTCTCATTACTATAATGCAGACAAGAATGTAATGCAAGCTGTAATAGATACCATTCGTGCAGAAGGTCCTAAAAGAGCCAGAGATTTTGAAACCCAAAGCAGCAAAACGGGTAGCTGGTGGAATTGGAAACCCGCAAAATTAGCCCTTGAGAGACTTTTTATGCAGGGAGATTTAATGATCTGTGGACGCAGGGGTATGCAGAAAATGTATGATCTCACAGAAAGGGTATTACCCAAAAGCATCAGTACAGCAGAACCTGCTCCCATTGAATTTGCTGAGTATTTAATAAAAACCTATCTCAGGGCCTATGGATTTACTACAGTAAAACAAATAACGCATCTGAGAACCGGAAATGTACTAAAAGCGAATGTAAATAAGGCTTTGCAGTCCATGATGGAAGAGGGGACACTCAGTAAAGTAGATGTCGAAGGTTTGCCTCCGGTTTTTATACAAAACAATTTGCTTGAAAAAACATTCAATTCTACACCTTCCCATGTCAGGTTGCTGTCTCCGTTTGATAATTCCATTATTCATCGTGACCGTATTAAGCAGATTTTCAATTTTGACTTCCGCCTTGAATGTTATACTCCAAAAGAGAAAAGGCAGTATGGCTATTTCTGTTTGCCTATCTTATTCGGGGATCAATTTATCGGAAGGGTAGACTGTAAAACTCACAGGAAAGATAAAAAATTTGAACTGATCCATTTATTTATTGAAAACACCGATATAAGCACTGAAGTATGGCTGGAACCTTTTATAGAAGAGGTAAAGCGTTTTGCCGCATTTAATGGCTGTGAATCTCTGATACTGACCAAGGTAAGTCCTTCAAAACTGACAGCAGTCATAAAAAGAGCCTTATTTCGAAAAGAATCTAAAGGCGGAGGCATGACATAAAAATGCCTCATCGTAAAATAATGAGGCTTACCATATTTTTCTGTGTAAGAGTATTCCTTATCTGAACGTTATTTTCCCACGATATTTTCCAGAACTATATTTTTAATTGAAGCTTCCTTATAGCTCCAGTACTGGCTGTCATGGGGCATTTGGTTTTCAAGAATAACCAAACTTGTGTCAGTGGAAGGAAAATAAACATTCATGCAGGTGAAACCATCTCCAAGTCCAGTAATTCCGAAATAATTCAGTCCTTTTTCCGTGATAATTTTAACGCTGTAGCCAAATCCCATACTTTCTTTCCCGAAGGCATTATGTTGAGACTTTGTAGAAGGAGTCATCATCATCTTCTGGTATTCAGGAGAGAGTAGCTTGCCTTTATAGAGAGCCTGATCCCATTTTGCAAGATCTTCAACGGTAGACACAATTCCTGCTGCAGCTAGTAAGTCCTTATTTAAAAATGAGTTTTCAACCTTTTGAAATTGGTTTTCCTTATTCATAAATCCGGAAACTAACGCCTGATTATGTTGCGGATCATAGCAGAATGTTTTTTCCATTTTCAGTTTTCTGAAAAGCGTATTGGCCAATTCTGAAAAGCTTTTTTTAGTGGTATTCTGAAGAATTTTCCCCAAGAGGTTGTAGGATAAATTTCCATATTTGAATTGTGATCCCGGTTTAAAAGCCAATGGCTTGTCTGTATCAACAATACCATGGGTATGGTTCAGAAGGTGGTGGATGGTTACCGAGTCTGCCCAGGATTGTTTCAGTTCCGGTAAATATTTTTTGATGGGAACCTGAAGGTCAAGATTCCCTTTTTCAGCAGCCTGTAAAACCAACACGGCTGTGATTTGTTTAGAATTAGACATAATCTCAAACTGATCGTCAGCTTTCAGGAGAATTTTCTTCTCAAAATCTTTGTATCCATGGGATTTTATAAATTTTGTTTTTTCACCCTGAGATACCAATACGACACCATTGAACTGTATAGGTGCTGATGCCGTCATAATGCTGTCTATTTTTTTGAAATACGTTTCTGTTTTCTGAGCATTCAGATTCAGTGCTCCGGTGATCATGCAGATTGCAGTGATACTGTTTTTTATAAATGTCATTTTTTTTGCTGAGATTTATTTTTCTAAATATTCCAGTACTTTCTGGGTCATATATTTCCTTTCTTCAGGCGTTACATCATTATCCATACTGCTGTGATGGATGGTCGTGAATTCTACGACCATACCATATTTTTCTTTCTCATCTTCTAAAGGTAAAACTCCTTCATCTGCAGGGTAATCATCGGAGCGGAGAGTATAGATCTCAGGTGATTTTGTTCTGGGTAATGTCATTCTGCGGTTGTCGAGGGCAATCACTTTATGAATCAATGCCGGATATTGATGAGCAAATAATGCCGTCATATCACCACCGTTAGAATGCCCTATTACAGCAAGTTGACTGTAGGTAAGATCAGGGAATTCTTTTTTCATTGTATTCAGAACAAAAAGGATATTTTGGACCCCGCGTTCCCAATTGGGTCTCCTTGTCACTTGAAGTTTTCCGTCCATAGCCAGCATTTCATCCGTAGGAAGCTCGTGTTGGATACTAACGACAAAATATCCTTTGGAAGCAAGGAATTCTGTCAGGTAAGAATAGATAAAATAATCACCACCTTTATTTTCACCCCAACCGTGGCTGAAAATCACAGGGATTTTGTTTGCATTCGCCTGATTGGCAGGTTTGTATATGGCAACCGGAATTTTTCTGTGTCTGGATTGATCAAAATACGTTAAAGTATCACGTTTGAAATCTCCGGTTGTATCAGAAGATATATTCTTTTGTACAGAACACTGGATGGAAAAAATACTTAAGAAAATGAATAGGAATAACTTCATTGGAAAATTAGTAATTGTTGAAGGTCTTTTTTAGAGGGGAGGATCGTCATTTTTTGATGCCTTATAGTTCAGGCGGACTAATAGATTGTTAAAATGAAAAGAAATTTTCTCTCCCGCAAAGGGTTTATTCTTTGCTGTAATAATTATATGTGGCTCTAGCAATGTCCGCAATTAATTTTTCGGTATCAGTTCGTTCTTCAGTTATATTTTTCAGATAAACGGAAAGGATAATATGTTTTCCATTTGGAAGTTTAAAAATTCCAACATCATTCATTGCTGCCCTCAGTTTGTTTTCATTGGTGCTTGAAATACCTGTTCTGTGGGCTAGCTCGGTATGATCAGGCAAGCCTGCTTTCATCCATGTCAGACCACGGGATGTTTCTGTCATAATTCGATAAAGGTATTGCGATGTATTTTCTTTCAAAACTTTTCCATTATAGAATTTTTCAAGCAAGGCAGTGGTGGCAATAGGAGTTGTAACGTTTAAATAGAGGTTATCCCAGTTTGACATTTGCTGCTCGTTCACTTGAATGATAAAATCTTTAATACCTTGCTGATTAATAAACTTTTGAACAGGTTCAGTTCCGCCAAGAATTCTTAAAAGAATGTCGCAGCCGTTGTTATCACTGTGAGAAACTGTATATTTTAATAGCTGATCAAGAGTCAAATTTATATTTCCATTGGGGAATTCTTCCTGGATAGGGCTCCATGTCCCGGGAAGAAGATCTTCTTTTTTGATAAAGAATTTCTGATTCAGTTTTAGCTTACCTTTATCAACCTGATCTAGCACTGCCAGAGCAATATGAAATTTAAAAACACTCATCATGGGCATCATGCTGTTTCCATTGATGCTTAGAGTATCTCTATCTTCGATATTTTTTATGGAAATGCCTACCGTTGCATTTTTAGAGGTAATAATCTGCTGTATTTCTTTTCGTAAACGTTCAATGGACTGTGCATGTATTTGAATACTGATGACACTTACAGAGATCAGGAAAAGCATTTTTTTCATTTTGTGGAAAATTAGTTTTTTTATTTTTTGGCGGAGGTTATCCTAATTACTGTAAAAACTTTATTCTGGATCTTGCGATTTATACTGAAGAATATCTGCTAATTTAATAAAAAATGGTGTGAGCTTTGTTTTGAATAGTAAAAAAACAGAAAATTTAATTTTTTTTAACCTTTCTATATTGATCTATTGCTTTAATGAATGATAAGACCTCTATGTTGAATGCGGCCAGTCATCCGATGGTGATAGGAAATGCTGTTGCAAAGGTTACAAAAAAAATAGCCTGTTAACGGGATTCCTTTGGATATAGGATATTCCATTAACAGACCAGGTATTTTTTTAATGGGATCAATTACTCACTGACAGTTTTATTAAGCCATTCCAGAATATCAGCATAGACTTGTTCTTTGATATCCTCATTTAATATCTCATGTCTCATTCCGTCATACAAATTCAATTGTACATTTTTGAATCCATCAGCTTTTAAATTGTCGACAGTAGATTGTACCCCCTTACTAAAGTCTCCCACAGGATCATCAGCTCCACTTATAAAAATGAAAGGAAAGTCCTGAGAAATAGATTTTGACCAATCTCTGGCAGTTGCCGTTTCCATCACTGAAAAAAGGGTATAGAATGCATTATTGCTAAAGGGGACCCCACACAATTCATCAAGCATGAAAGCTTTTCTGTTTTCTTTATTTACACTTAGCCAGTTGGTACCGTAGTCAAATTCTTCATCCTTAAAATGACTGTTGCTTAGTTTACCAAATAATTCGGCGATAAGTTCGCTGCGATTATAGGGAGATACGGAGCTGAGAAGAGAAAGCAGCCCTTTAGCGGGTCCAATAGCCGGGTTTTGACCACCTGTTCCTATGATGACAGCCCCTTTGAAACGGGATGATTGTTTTCTTAGTAAACATCTTGTAATAAATGATCCCATTGAATGTCCTATAATAAAATGAGGGACTTCCGGATAACTTTTTTCAACGAACTCAGCCATATTTCTGGCATCCCGTATAAGTCGTTTTTCCGGGGCTTTTAAAGTGAAAAATCCCAGTTCCTCTTTAGTTTTTGCTGTTTTCCCATGTCCTAAATGATCATAGGTAAGTACTGCAAAACCTTGGTGAGCCAGGTACTTGGCAAAGTCTGCATAGCGGCCACTGTGCTCCTGCATACCGTGAAGGATCAGTATAGTAGCTTTTGCTGTTGTTTCAGGTTGGTAGAAGGTGTAGTATAACTCATGGGTTTCATCACTTACAACACTGGGTAAGTAATTTGAAGTCTCTTTCATCTTTTTAAATTTTTATAATTATTTTTTTTTGTATTAAAACCAAAATCCTGCACCTGCTGTGAACCGGCCTCCGTCACTTCCTGTAAAGTAAGTAGCTCGTATAGAAAGTGTTTCCAGAGCACTTACCCATATTCCTCCGCCCACAGACTGATGCCATTTGCGTGAATATTCATCATCCATCCATACACGTCCGTAATCATATCCTGCCAATATTCCGAAATCCATAGGAGCGACTCCATTTTTTACATGTCCAAAGTTCCAGCGGATTTCACTGCTTTGAAATAGAGAAGAACGTCCCAGGAATCTATAATTCCTGAACGATCTTAAACCGTTGTTTCCTCCTAGGTCCGCTCCCTGAAAAAAATCAAAATTGTCGTTATTGATGTACTTTCCGTGTACTTTTGTTGCAAGGACAAAGCGTCCATTACTGTCAATACGGTGCGCAATGTTCAGGAGACCTTCATAGGTCATAAAATTGCGTTGGGTATCCTCCAGATTTGTTTTCCAGGCTGCCGATAGAGCAAATCCAAATCCCATAGTAGGAAAAGCAGCATTATCACTGTGATCATAGCTGAATATATATTTTGCTCCTGCAAATTTTTGACTGTCGAATATTCGGGAGTCAATTTGGCCGGATTGCGCAATAAAGCGTTCCGGAGTATATTTTACCTTGTAATCTTCGTATCCTAGCTGAATGGTCTGTACAAGGCCCAAAAAGCTTTTTTTGGAGAAAGACGGAGTTACCTGTAACTGTTGCATTCTTACCTTATTATAATCAATACTCAACTGATCTTTATTATCAATCGTATTATTCCCAAAGCCAAAATAATTTTGCGCAAAGTTGGGCGTTGTAAAACGTCCCCTTAGGTTAAATGCCCATTTACCTATAGCATTAGGAAAATTACCATTATATATAAGTTCTAGCCCACTTGTAGCTGTCAGATAATTGGCATTAAAAGTATGTTTAGCGGTATAAGGATCGCCCTCAAATCCATTTTGGGTATAGTTTACAACAGCGCCAATTTTGACTCCCTCATCAGGATTGTAGCTTAAGCTGGGATAACCGGCCCAAAAATTATAAAGTGGTTTTTTATAATCATAGGTATTGATCTCATGTTCATCTGTTATTTTTTTAGCTGTGTGTCCTGTAAGGTTATAGGTGTTGTTCTGAGATTTAAAATCATACAGCTTAATATTTCTTCCATTTTGAACATTATACACATCGTGGTTTTGTCCACCAACAATTCTTACTTTTATTCCCGTACTTTCTGCTCCTGAGATATCGAAAACATCATTGTCATTCAATCCATAAACCCATATTTCTTTAGTTTCACCTTTAGGATATTCCCGTTGAAAAACAAGCTCATCACCTTCTTTTTTAATTCGATATTGTGAAATAGAAATTTTATCTTTTTCTTTTTTAATCACAAACCGATCTTGTTTGTTGGTTCCGGTGAGCAATACTGTTTTTTGTAGCGCTTTATAGTAATCGGTTGCATAGTGTACCATTTTATCCCTTCTTATTTTAAGGGTCTGCTGGATCTGCTGGATGGTTTCATCTTGTATTTCTTTAGGTAAATTACGGAATGCACCATCAATCACTTTGTCTGAAAGGTTTTGTTGAATGTATTCTGCTTCCTTTTTCCAGTCCTGTTCAGTAGCATTTCTTAAAAAAGCAAGATCCAGAGGATAAGGTTCCCGGTTCATCCATTTTACATCACGGATATCTTCTTTGAAACTCTGCATATGCCGTAATGGAGGAGCCATCATAATGAATTTAAAGATAACCCCATCATATTTACTGAAAGCCTGGTCCCGATCCTTTGGAATAGGTTTATAAATGTATTGGTCATTTTCTTTATATTCTGCCCAGCGCCATTGGCCATCATGTCTGTCCCAGTCACCTATAAGCATATCGAAAACACGGGCACGGATATAGCTTTGCTGGTCTACTGAATATTTTTCAGATTTTTGAAGATTCATCATCATATCCGAAGTATTCATGGTTGTGGTAGCGCCATTAAGCTGTTTTAAATCTACATCACTTCCGGATAACCGTTCTTCGATCTGATAAAGCTCATCTCCATATCCATTATTGAATTCTCCGAGTGCTTTTTGTTTGGGAATATAATACAGCTGAGAATTGGAATGAAGGACATTTATTTTCTCTGCAAGATTTTCAATCGCGAAAGGGGTATATGGATGTCCTGTGGTATAAAAATCCAATAGGAATTTTTCAGCAACAGTTTCTTCAAAATCACTTCCAAAGCTGGAGTTTTTGAATGCTACAGCATTAAGAAACCGTATGGCACTTTTTTTCACTCCTCTCATAGCGTATTCCTGTCCGTTTTGTGCAATCAGGCGTAAGGAGTTAGATTGGTGTCCACCGCCGGCACGGACAGGGGAAAGTCCCCCTTTTAAGGTGTCTAGTGTTGCTACTTTAGCCTGTATTGGTGTGCTATAGTATTTTCTGTAATGCTCACCCCATAACCAGGTGTATAGCTTGGATTTTTTTGTTAAAGATTCAGGATAGACCGAAGTCACTATATTTTTGGGGAATTTTTCAGGATATGTTTTTTCAACACCAGGCTTCTGAGCTTTTTTTAGTACCTGAATTTTTGTCAGAAGTTTTTCCGAGTCATTTTTTGTATTGTAGTAAGCTACATTAGCACTGCTATCTTGATTAATATCCAGAACGGCATATCCGTTTCCGCCAAAAGAAAAATCCTGAGAATTTGTCACTTTCGCTGCTCCATTTTCAGATCCTGCGCCGCTGATAATCTGTCGAACATTTTTTTCTTCCAGATATTGAAGATTATGATCATGCCCCGATACGAAAATAACATTGTTATTATTCTGTACAATAGATTTGATACGACTTGTCAGGGCAGCATAATGAATATTGTTCATGTCCTGAGGGCTTATACTTGATGTTGAACGGAATACATTGATAATAGTACCCAATACAGGTAAAGGAATCTGATTTCCGAGGGGATAAAGCTGGTCTTTCCAGGAAAAATATCCTGCATGGATGCCTTTACTGATAAGAGGGTGATGTAATGCTACAACAATAAGGTTATTTTGATTTTTGTTGATCAAACCTTCAAATTCTGCAAAAAAATCATCTCTGGAATTTATATTGCAGGCGGCATTGATTTTTGATTCGTTTTCCCAATTTTCAAGAAACCATTGGCTGTCAATAGTAATCAAAGTGATATTATCTTCCAGTTTTATTTTATCAATCGGGCAGCCGTTTTTGGGAAGGAATGCTTTTTTATTATCCAGGTACTGGGTGACTGTCTTTTCCTGATTTTTTAAACCTTTAATCCCATGTTTCCAATCGTGATTACCAGGAATAACTACTGTCTTTCCTTTATAGTTCTGTGTGATTCTCAGCTGATCTTCGAGTGTTGACTTGGCTTGTTTATATTCCTTATTATTTTTATCAGGCATACCCCCGGGATCAATATTATCCCCCAGAAAAAGCAATGTAGAATTGGCCGGGGCACTATTGAGCCTGTTTTGAAGTTGCTTTAAAGTATTTTGCCCCATATGCCTGTTGCTGTTTCCTATATTGCCAATAAGAAGAAGCTGATGGGCAACTTTGGATGAATCCTGCGCCGGAACCTCAGCTATATTTTTTCCTTTCTGAATATTATAGGTGGCACATGATTGAAGTAGGATTCCAAGAACAGATATTTTTATGGAAACGGGAACTGGATTTTTAATATTGAAGTGCATAATTTTACGAATTGATAAGGTTGTAGTTTTCATTCATTTTATTAAGTATTCGTTTTTTGAATTTGATTAAGTATGTTTCAAAATCCTTTGTTAGACTATTTAAATAAGATGATTGAAATAATAAAACTGATAGCGGAGGACAAAATACCAAACATAAATACGTTATAGGCAATCCGCAGGCGTCGGTATTTTTTACTTAGGACAATTCCTTGTATATAGATATCCTTAATGAGTGTCTGATACAAGTAGTGGTCGTCTTCCATTACGGAAACCATTGCTTTATGGTAATTATCAAAAGGCATATTGTAATAATTCCCAAAAAATATCAGATTTACTTTTTTCTCTTCTAAATCTTTTTGGCTATACTTTCCGGAAGAAAGATTAGGACGGGTTGCGAGAAGGGAAAAAAATATGGTAAATATATTTACACTTAAAATCATATAAGTGGGCATACTTAGATAGGAGCTGCCGTCTAATTTCCGGATCAACTGACTGAAAATAATGGATAATATGATAGAATTAACTGTTATAAGAATCTGAGCTTTTTTGTCTGCCATATCAGACATCCTTTGATTATTTCCCGAAGCTATTCTAAACATTGTTTCCACGCCTTTACTAGGCTTTTCTGCTTTTTCTTTTTTGGAAGATGAAATATTGTCTGTTTTATTCTTTTTTAGGAGTTCCTTTATTTGATTAATGTTATCTTGCTTTCCAGAGGTGTAGTTGGTGTCTGCGAAGGTTGTAAAATAGGAGTGAGATGACATCAGCTTGAGGGTGTCAGCCAGCCATTCTTCTTTGGAGATTTTTTTTTCTGATAGGTTTTCCCTCTCTTTCCAAAGTTTGTCATTATATTCCAGAAAATCAGGTAAGGAAAAGTGATGTAAATCGGCATCACATATTATTTTTTCTTCTTCACTTTTAGGGGTCTGCGGCATTTTTGTTGAGAGGATGCATCTTGTTACGAATTCTATATCATCATCTGGGCCTCCGTTTTTGTTTAAAAAATCTTGTGCAATTTCTACACTTACAACTTCATGGTTCTCTCCCTTGGTTTTAAAATAACCTGTATCGTGGAACCAGGCTGCTATCAACAAAAGAGCTTTTGATCTTTCATTGTATTGATCATATTCTGCCATTATTTCAGAAGCAGCTGCTACGGAAGAGGTATGGTGAAGATTATGATAAGTCAGCTCTGGAGGAGCAGACTCGAAAAATTTTGTTACTTCATTTTCAGCCAGAAGACTAAGTTCTTTATAATTTATCATTTGTTGTTTTTGTTATTTCGTTGATGTATCCTGAATAGTCACTCTTATTGCTTTCAATCCTGATACACCCTGCATATCTTCCAGGTCTAAGTCTTCTATTGAAGGTTCAAGAATTTTATTTTCCTGGAGGTATTCAATATGTTTAAGATAATCCTCAATATCTTTTTTGTTATAATAGACTATGGCTATTTTACGGGGCTGTGTCAGTCTTTCATCAGAATTTTTAATGACAGCTTTATCAATTCTCTTTTTGATAATCTCGTACCTTATATTGTAGGCTCCTTCAACATCGAATCTTTTTTCATCATGACGGAAACTGATGGTAATGGTATTGGGTTGCACGAAAATCAGCTGGGTTGTCTGAATCTTTTTCGGAAGAAGATTTTGGCATGATTCTGTAATGATGGCAATATTTACCATGGAGATAAGCTGACGAAGTCTGACATTTTTAAGATAAACATCATTGAAAGGTTTGTCGGGAGCAATAGACTGTCCAATGTATATATTGAATTCTACACCGTCTGTGCGGTATCGGTCAAAATAATAGGGATAAGAATCCTGAAGTTCCTCATTCATCTTATCCAGTACTGAAATGATGTGTGTGTTCAGTATCTGGAATGTTTCCTCAATAGCATTGCTTTGCTTGTGAAAAGCTCCGTCTTCGGAGAGCTCTTTCAGATAAGGAGCTGTTAGATGCTGTACTTCTACATCCTGAATACCTAGCTGCATAATCAAATCCATGGATTCTACTGTTAAAAAATAGGCGATTTCTGCATCATCATTAATACTTAAGTTATTATTCTCTATCCTCTTAATAAAAACTTCTGCCTGATAAATCATTTCTCCCAACAGGTCTACATTTCTAATGTGTTTTAGCGCATTCAAAGTACGAACCAATGAATTCAACTGTGTGGTGAAATCTTCTGTAAGAGCTTTATTTCTTTCAATCGTAGAATTCCGAAAATCTATTGCTCCATAAATAGGATGTATACCATCAAAATGAATGGGAACAGGGACAAGCTGTTCTCCATTTTTTTCATTTTTTAAATAAGATATTCCTGCATTATTAAATTTCCATTCTACAGAGGGCTGGATGGCTGTAAAATGATTTTTGATGCTTTGATTGAGCTCTCTTAAATATTTGTTTATAATCGAAATAAAAAGGTTTTGAAGAGGAAATGTAAATTCTTTGAAACTGGAAAGAATAAGGTCAGTTTGTAACCCTGCATTTTCATACAGAATAACTGATAATCCAATAATTTTATCCTGAAAAAAGATAGGAAGGGAAAAAAGCCCTGAAATAGAAGTATTTTCAAAAGAATACCAGGTTTCATCCTCATTTATGTGGTATTTTATTTCGGGATTTTTTATATGTCTTTCTAAAAAGCTTGTAAAATCTGAAAATGAAGCACTGTATTTGGTAAGAATATGAGAAAGTACAGAGTCAAAATCTTTCCATATATCTGTATTTAATTTCCCATCTATTTCCAGAATCGGAAGAAAAAGAAGATCAATATCACCACCAATAAGGCTTTTCATTGCCTCTGTAGCCTGAAGAAGGATATTGTTTTCAATATCCTGCGAAATAAAAAGATTACGAAGCTTTTCTTTTGTTACTTTATAGGTTACATCTTCAATCCTAATGATAGAAAATCCTTTAAATTTAACCTTTTCAAGGGGTAAGTGCTTTTTTAAGAATTCTAAAACAGATTGTTTTGAGATCATCTCAGATTGTATTCTTTTAATATCTGGAAATACTCCGTCCACCTCCACAAAGTCATCATTGATAACAAATTCCAGATATTGGTCAGTACCGTTTTTATGGATACAAAGGACCAGCTCCATCTCATTAAAAAGATTAATATCATAGACACGCTTTACAATAAAATTATAAGCCAGTGTTTCAAATACTTCCTTTTCAGAGAGTATTCTATTCTCTTCCCAATAAATGATATTTACATGCTTTGAAGACTGTATTTCTTTCAGCTGTTTTGAAAGAAATGGTGTTCCAAATATACAATCATGGGAGAAAGGAGTAGCAATCCCCCAGGAAAAATTAGCCTCATCTACAAGAGCAGAGTTCGTTAATTGATAAACCAGCGCATAAAGATCTTCATACTGAGGAATATCTTCAGGGATAATACTATAGTTGGAATCAGGGAAACGTTTATTGAGCTTTTCTATTGCGCTTCTTATTACTTTTTTGAGTACACTGTCCTGACTGACAGAACCCTTTAAATAATTTAAAAAAGGGCTGAAGGAAAATTCGATTAAATTTTCGTGAGAGGTATTATTTTTAGAGGTATTCAAAATCATTTTAGAATGATGGTATTGGGAATATTATTTTCTGGTAATTAAAACATAATGAGTTATCTGTAAGTAAGGTTTACCCTGAAAAGCTATTAGTTTAGATAACCTCTGAATAAGTGGCTATTCAGTAAATTTCTTATGTATATGATCATAAATATCATATTGAGAACGGACAGGGATCCCATTATTGGAAATGGGTTTATTGTCAAGATTTACATTGATTTCGGTAGCTTTGATATTATCATTCATCTGGATGGTGATTAATTCCAGAATTTCATTTTTTAGCTGAGGTGAGTATACAGGGCAGAGTACTTCAATTCTATCATACATGCTGCGGTTCATAATATCCGAAGAACCTATAAAAATTTTATTTTCCCCGTCATTTTCGAAAATAAAAATTCTGCCGTGCTCCAAATAACGGTCTACTATCCGGGTTACTTTTATATTTTCACTTTGTCCCGGTACTCCTGGTACAAGACAGCAGATGCTTCGTACGATAAGTTCAACTTTAACTCCGGCCTGTGAGGCTTCATAAAGTTTGCTTATGATGATAATCTCTTCAAGGTTATTTACTTTGATGGTGATCCCTGAGGGCTTACCTTTCCTATGGTTCCGGATTTCTCTTTCGATCATTTCCAGGATAAGTGACATGAGGTTAAACTGTCCCACAGCCAAATGATTAAATGAAACTTCATCCGGACTTAAAGGTTTCCTTTTCTTCAGTAAAAAATTGAAAAATGTCTCTATTTCGTTGGAAATTTCAGAACTCGCTGTAAACAGAATGTGGTCCGTATAATAACGGGCTGTAGACTCATTGAAATTTCCTGTGGAAACCAGTGCATACTTTTTTTTATCCCTTTTGATCAAAGCTACTTTTGCATGTACTTTGAGTTTTGGAATGCTGGTAATAATATGTACTCCTGCATTTTTCATTTTCCTTAACCATTTCAGATTGTTTTCTTCATCAAATCTGGCTTTAAGCTCTACAAAGACTGTTACTTTTTTACCCAGTTTGGCTGCGATCATAAGAGCTTCAATGATGACGGAGTTCATTGCTGTCCTATAAATGGTAATATAAATTTCAGTTACTTTTTCATCGGTTGCCGCTTCCATAAAAAAGTCAATAACTTTATCATAAGACTCATAGGGAGTATGAATCATAAAATCTTGTTTATCAATCAATTCAAATACAAATCCTTCACCTGTATGTCTTTCCAATGTTTTCATAGAAGGGTAGGAGGCCTTTTCATCTTCAATTGAAATCAAATTCAAATCTTTTAAATGGTGATAGGCACTACCGGCTACGGCATCTCTAAAAGGGATACTTAGTACCTGCAACAGATTTTGAAGTTTTTTAAGTGGCATATCTTTCTCATACAGAAATCTGGTGGTTTTCCCTTTTTCCCTGTTTTCAAGATATACCTCCAGGTTTTCCAGGATATCTTCTTCTTTTTCAAAATTGATATTGGCATCCCGGGTGACTTTAAAATTCCATATACTTACCGCCATATTGGGAAAATACATTTCCGGTAGAAATTTCTTTAAAATATCATCAATAAAAACAATATGCCTACGATTGTTGCTGTCCGTTTCATAAAATCTTGAGACTTTATGAGTTGGGATTTTAAGGATATACATATTTTCTTTACCCTCTATGGAAGTGGTAAAAATAGCCTGATATAAAGAATTGCTTTTTATAAGGAAATTATCTTTAAGAGGAAGCGGGTATAATTCTATGGCAGGAGCTATATGACGGGTGAAATATTGTATAATCCTGCCTTCCATAAATACAGGAATTGGCTTATTGTAAATAAGCTCAATATTTTCCTTTTGCAGCTGAGGTAGTATTTTATTATGTAATATTCTTCCAAAAAATTCCTGCTGATTTACAATTTCTTTATGAATGATTTTTCTTAATGATTTTTTCTTTCCTATCAATAATTTGGGTATTCTGACTTTGTAGAACTCGTCCAAATTGGAAGAAAAAATAGAAAGAAAATTAAGCCGTTCCATTAAAGGCACGGTATCATTTTCCGCTTCAGATAGAACTCTTGCATTGAAAGATAGCCAACTCAAGTCTCTATCTGTAAATAAAGGCGCAATAGTTTTCATTTATCCGTTATTTAATCAGATATTTATTATAAAATAATACAATACGGTTACCACAAGATGGATACTCTTAGGTATTTTGTGAAAATGATAACCGTAAGGAATATAAATTGTTTAATAATTTTAATCCTATTGTTGGTGTTAAAAGTAGTAATGATGCTGTGAATGAATGGTATAGGATTGGTTTTTATAAATTTTACACTTGTGTTTTTTAGAGATTATATGGAACCTGTTGTACATCTTCAGTAAAATGTGGAAAAAAAAGTATTTAAAATGATGTCTATAAATATAAATTACTGTTGATATATTGAAATGAACTGAACTAAATCATTTTTTATTAAACTTAAAAAGAGAAGATGTACAACGAATATAAAACCGGCATTTCAACCAAAACCATTTGCCGATTGGGTTCCTTAATTTTTTTAATATTTTATCTAAAAACAGAGAATAATTGATAGAGTCTTGTTGCATATTTTTTTGATTTACTATCACAGAGTTTGCTGTACATCTTTTTATAAATTATGAAAAAACGGATTTTACTATTATGTTCATATATAGATAAAATTGTTAGGGATTATATCTACTATTAAACTGGAAGAAAGATGTACAGCAAGTTATATATTGACCAAATCTGGCAAGATACCTGACTCTGTAATGCCTATCAGGGCTTCAAATATTGAAATATATCAATTTGTCATTATTCTCATCTGGGTTGAGAATATTTTAACAGTTTCAGGAGGTCTTTATATTTCTCTGGAATCTGCTCACTTCTACTTTGTTCTATAGCAGGAAGATTCAACACCTGGAAAATTCGTACTATAACAAGCTTATGATGCTACATAATTATTATTAATGACTATTGTAGATAGAATGTGGATTATCAAGGTTTTTTTCATTTTTTGTATTTGAATTTTTTATAAATAAATATTTATTTGCTGCTTTTTAGATGCTGCTGTTAAACAAGGGATATTAGTTTTAGAAACTTTCTAAAGCCTTTTTATCATGTTTTAAACAAATTTATAATGGTTCATAAAGCTTTTTATTATCTCAATGTCACTTTTTATTGTTTCATATTCTCTTTTTGATGATTTAAAAAATAGCTTTTGAAAATGATCAGTCTAAGTTATTTTTGAGACCTAATTTGGAACGGTATTGCATAGGAGAAATCCCTACTTGTCTTTTAAAGAATTTACTGAAAGACTGCAGATCTGCAAAAGGAAGGGAACTTGCAATTTCACTAATAGAGAACTTGTTTTTTTTCAATTGTATTTTGGCAATAGAAACAATAGCGTCATTAATAAAATAACCTGGAGCTTTACCCGTGGTTGTTTTGATAATTTTAATTAAGTGCTTAGGTGATACAAAAAGGGCGTCTGCATAAAATTGAAGGCTTCTTTCCTTGGGACAGTTCTCAAAAACTATTTTCTTAAATTTTTCAGTAAAAACAAGATTTCTTGTTTGATTATGTAAAGCATTTATTTTTAATTCTTTATAGAAAATAATAGCGGATTCAAAAACGTATGAAATAATTAAATTTCTGATTACTTCAATATGTAAGTTGGTATTTACTTTGTCCCGCCTGGAAAGCAAGGAGGTATATAAATCGATAATCTTTTCCAGATCTTCATCATTCAGTTTAATATCATTTTTAAAATGAACCGAAAAGTGATTAAAAGATTCTAAAAAAAAATAATTATTTGAGCTGTTAACCAGAAAATCCTTGGTAAATAAAATTGTTCTCGACCTGAAATCTTTGCTTTGTGATATTTTTTGAAGTGTATGGTTGGGCCCTATAGCAAGAAATGTATTTTTATCAATTCTGATAATTTCATCATTCACTTTAATATCCATCCATCCACTTATCCCTAGCATCAATGCATAAAAATCCGGTCTGAAAATGTTTTTATTTTTAAGTTCAAAGACAAGCTGATCTGAAGAAATATAATAATCTTCAAAATTCCAATCATAGTCATCAATGTCTTTTACTATATCAGATAATTTATATATGGGAATTTGCTTATCCTGTTCCATGTATGCAGAGATATTCATCATACTTTTTGAACTTGTATACAGGTCTGCTTTAACCGTGGTAATATTGTGCATAAATAATGGGTATTGTATGAAGAAGCCAATATTTTCGGAAACCTGACGACTATCTCATTTCGATATACCTTAGAAATGATATATTCAAAACTTGTTTTAGTCAATCCTTGAAAAGTAGTAGTAGGATGTTGTTAAATTTTTTTTCGTTATTGTGTGTTCCTGTTTTTTTGTTCTCCTGATTTTTGTATTTTATAATCAATAATATCAATTTGTGTAAGTAGGATGAGTACAATGTCAAACCAATACAGTATAGCATTAGTTTTACCTATTAAAAAATTAAATTTTAAATAATGATGTAATGTTGATCTATCAAAATTGAACAACAAAAGAGATTGTAGAATGTACTTATCTCCATTTATAAATTAGGGGGGCAAGATCTTACTATTTCATTTTGATGGTGTAAAAGTAAAGACTATTCTATAATCTGGAGAATAAAAAACCAATAATTAATGGTGTGTAGTATATGTGTAGTAGGTTGTTTTTTTTCTGATCTATGATGGATTAAATTACAATGAAGATATATTATTTAGTATTTTGTTTCATCCGGTTATTCAATAACAGAAAATTTTGCTGCCAGAATTTATTTTTACTGAAACCATATATCAGGTAAACAAAAGAAGGCATGATGAAAATACTACCTAACCGAAGAGCTGTTCCCAGATAATTTATGGATTTTTCATTGCCACTGGCAACTCTTCTCATCGATACCCTGTTGTAGAGAATTATCTGAATCAGAATTTTCAGGTTAAAAGTAGTAAAGAGGTCTGGGTCTCTGACATTACCTATATCCGAACAGGTCAGGGCTGGTTGTATCTCACAACGGTCATTGATTTATATGACAGAAAAGTTATCGGCTGGTCATTAAGTGAGACGATGAAGGCTCAGGATACAAGTATTGCTGCCTTGAAAATGGCACGGCTTCACCGTCCTTTACAG
The DNA here is from genome assembly GCF_003385455.1 of Chryseobacterium rhizosphaerae. Classification (GTDB taxonomy): domain Bacteria; phylum Bacteroidota; class Bacteroidia; order Flavobacteriales; family Weeksellaceae; genus Chryseobacterium; species Chryseobacterium rhizosphaerae. The sequence continues at coordinate 37,103 of NZ_QNUF01000026.1, forward strand.
GATCATGACAGTTTAATTTTCCATTCGGACAGAGGGATACAATATGCCTGTACAGAATTTACGTCAATAGTCGGAAAAAACATTACCCGAAGTATGAGCGGAAAAGGAAATTGTTATGATAATGCTGTAGCGGGGAGTTTTTTCAAGACTCTGAAAACCGAACTTATTTATCAAAATAAATATGAAACTAGAGACCATGCTAAAAACTCTGTGTTTGAATATATAGAAACATTTTATAACACTCAGAGAAGACATTCGGCTTTAGGGAATTTAACCATAAAAGAGTATCAAAATTTAATGTCTAATCTATCTAAAAATGTAGCATAAAGAGTATATAAATTTTGTCTCAAAAATAGTTGCAAGTTCAGTCTGGAAATCCTACAAATAAGATGACGATGACAAGAATAAGCCACATATGGTTGGCCTCCCAGATGGGACCCATTGCCTGATACATTATTTTACTTACTGTCTTTAGCTCGCTTTTTGGAGAAAAACTCTACGATTCCGGCACCAAAATCTGCACCTCCCATAATAACATAGAGAAGGGTGCTTATCCATAAGAATGCCAATACTATATAAAACATGTTTTTAGTTTAAAAAGATTAATAAGTAAACTTTAATGGGCATCTATTTTTGCATTACCCACATCATACAGCTTGTCCACCATTTTTACCTGACGGTTCTGTCTGTCCAATATAAATAGCTGTTCACAAAGTCTAATTCCAAATCAATACATATTCAGACAGTTTTTCATAAAGCAGTTCAATATCGGTACGGTTAGTAGCTGTTCCTCCTTTCTGTATTTCAATTTTTGCTCTGAAGATACGCCCGTTTTCTCCTTTGGCAGGGCCTTTTTGGTTCCAGGAAAAATATCCTGCATCTGGGTCTACAGCAATACCTACGCAATGTTTGTTTTCATCAATCATGTCTTCTTTACCTTTTCCTCTTCCTCTTTCTACAAAGGTAAGGGTTTACTGCCGTCATATTTTGCATTCATTACATGCGTTCCTTCACGGTCACACCGGTAAATGCGTTCGTTTTTACGATCTAACGTAAGTTGTTTTGGGGTAACTGTTCCTCCCACAGGGATAATTATTTTATGATTGGATCCATCTAGCTCGATACGTTGTTCAATGAAACCATCATTGTTATAAAGTGTTTCTCCGCCGGTAAGTCCCCCCATATTGGTTGCATAAATATGTCCATATACATTATCTACAACAATACCATCAGGAGATTTTCCGGGAGTGTTGATTAATGTTTCCGCTGAACCAGTTTCCGGATTAATTTTTAAAATTTTCTAACTCAATGTAACTAATGCAAGGATAGAGTAGCTAGTGTTTTTCATTTTGTATTTTTTATATTTACTTGTAAAGAGTTGTCATTATGCTTATGATGGATTAGAATCTTTTTTTTCAGGTTCCAGGATAAGCCTAAGGGTTGGATCATTGGTTATAAAGCTTACGATCCAGTTGGTAGCGAGTTTAAATTTATTACGGGAACCCGCTATAGGAACAAGGTGGATCAATAACCAGGTAAGCCATGCCATAAAGCCTTTCATAAATCCACCTTTTGGAAAATCTATTACAGATTTAAATTTTGCAATTGCTGCCATACTTCCTTTATTATTGTATTTGAAAGGATTGAGTGTTTTCTGCTTCACCAGTCTTGGAAGATTTTCGGCTAATAAAATTCCTTGCTGGATGGCAATTTGTGCCAGCTGAGGATGGCCGTTCGGATAATCGGCATCTGATGTTTGGAAACACTGATCACCAAGTGCGAAAATATTGTCAGTACCGGCCACTTTATTATATTCATCTACCATTATTCTACGTCCTTTGGTTATGGAAGATTCTGGAAGACCGGGAGCTTGTCTCGCTATTACCCCTGAAGCCCATACCAAAGTAGCAGTAGGAATGGTCTGGTCATTTCCCAGAGTGACAATATCATCATTGTAGTCCTTTACTAACGTATTTAATATAACATCTACCCCTCTTTCTGTTAATACCTTTAATGCTTCCTGCTGTGCTTTCTGGCTCATGGGTCCAAGCAAGGCATTTGAGCCGTCTATAAGGTATAGTCTACCAACTCCTTTTTTAAGGTTGGGATAATCTTTTGAAATGATATTATGAGCCATATCCGAAAGCATTCCGGCCACTTCTACACCTGTAGCACCTCCTCCGGCAATAACGATATTTCTCAGTTTCTTTTCTTCTTCAGGGTCTTCAGTAATGGTGGCTTTTTCAAGACTGGTTAATATGTGATTACGCAATGCTGCTGCATCATTTATATTTTTCATAGGATAGGCCTTTTCTTCAATATTTTTGTTTCCAAAAAAATTGGTTTCTGTTCCCATAGCTAAAACCAGATAATCATAGGGTAGGCTTCCTTTATCGGTTTCCACAATATTAGCTTGCTGGTGTATCATGACAAGAGATCCTAAGTGGAATTCCACATTGGGTTTTCCCTGAAACATTTTACGGAAAGGATAACAAATATTTGAGGGTTCAATAAATGCAGTGGCTACCTGATAAATCAGTGGAGGAAAAAAATTATAATTGTTGTGATCTACAAGGGTAATATCAAAGTCTTTATTTTTTCCTAATGTATTGGCAAGGTTGATGCCGGCAAATCCACCTCCTACGATAACTATTTTCTTCATATCTTTTGTGTTAATTTATAGTTAGTACTTAGTAATAATTTGATTTTTGTATGGCCATATTTTATTGTATTTGAATTACTGTTTCTTAATAAAAAAAAGTTATTGCCGAGGGTTTTATGGTATACTTTCTTAAATTCTCTTTTAATGGTTCAAAGTTCTCCATAAGGAATTATTATTGGTTCAGCAATATACTTTTATACGTTATAAAATAAAAATACCCGTGATATTTTGGATCTAATTTCAAATAGATACGTCATATTCACGGGCATTTAAGTGCTATAAAATTTGAAAAGTGAGATTTCATTTAAGTTGATTTTGATATGAATCATTACTTTCAACGAGACAAAGTTATTAATCAATGTCTTAGGCGGTATTATCTGTAATTCTCTTTTAATAGTTTAAAATTCTCTTTATGATGAATTATTTATTTTTGATAAGTTATTTGTAATCAACATGGTGCTGGCTTTAGGCCAATGGAGTACTCATGCTATAAATCGTAAATGTTATCTGCTGAAATAATAACTAATAACGGTTATGAAATTTTCAACCGGTAATTAACCAATATGGCAATAACGAAGTAAAACACTGCTGTGAGCCACATCTGACCCCATAAATCTTTTATATCTCCCAGACTTGCCTGGAACTGGCTAAGCGCTAAAAATCCTCTGGCCCCTACGGTTGAAGGGAATGCATAAGACAATATTTTTACCCATTGAGGGAAAGCAACTACCGGCCATGAAATTCCGGTAAGGAAAACTGCAGGGGTAGATAAAAATGTGACAGACATTGCTGCATCTTCTCTTCTTTTGAAAATTCCCATGAGTGAAAATCCTAAAAATATAACTGCCAAAAAGAAAGGAATTAAAAATACAATGACATCTCCAAATGCTGCCCTGAAAGGTAATTTGAAAATAGTGAAAGTACCTCCGACGATCACTGAAAACACCAGAATACATAATAATAAGTAAGCCAATGCCCGGCCTAATAGTACCGGAATAATCTTAAGATGGGTAGAATCTGAAATACGATAAGCTTCGAGGTATTTGTTTTGTTCCCGGAAAGTTCCCCCTAAAACCCCAATAGAAGTAAGTAATAATGTCTGCATAACAATCAGAAAAACAACAGGTAGCAGAAATGTTCCATAGCCTCCGTAAGGATTAAAAACGGGTTTGGTGATAGCCGTAATCGATCGGCGGGAAATCGTACTGTTTCCATAGTTTAGTCCACTGCGTAAAGATTTACCTATTTCTATTTGAGCATTAAAAGTACCCATAACAGAGGCTGCAGCACCAGAAATAGCTTTGTTATGTAACATATTTGAGGCGTCGCTATATAATAATATTGATGATTGGCGTCCGAGAGATATTTTTTGTTCAAAGTCTTCAGGGATAACCAGTATTCCAAAGACTTTACCCTCAATAAATTCTTTTTTTGCCTCATTCATATCATTAGAAACCACAGGTACACTTACCTGCTGAGTAGCGTCAAGCATCCTTATATAATTTCTGCTCATACTACCCTTATCCAGATCTACAACTGCTATGGGCGTTTTTTCAATAATTTCATTACTGTATATTGAACTATTTAAAAAAGCAACAACAACTGTGATGATAAGAAATGTAGTCCGTAAAGCGGGATCACCAAAAAAATGGAGTAATTCTGCCCGGCAAGCTTTAAATATGGTCTTTATGATTCTGTAAAATAAATTATTTGTCATGATATCCTCCTTTTTGTAGTTGATAACTGAATTTTTTTAATGAGAGTAAGCCTATCAAAGCAAAAACTCCGAAGCCTATCAAATAGGGAAGGGATTCAGTAATGGGCATTCCTTTAACGGCAATATTGGTAAGTGCTCTGGAATATGAAGCAAATGGAAAGATAGAATCCATAATCATAATTGCGGTAGGCATCCCTTCCTGAGGAAATGTATATCCACTGAATGAATATGCTAAAGAAGAATAACCTCCTCCCATAGCGCATAAGGATCTGAAATCCTTACTGATCGTTACAAAGAAAACCGCCATGAGCTGATATACAATGATTAAAATAAGAGTTAATATATATACATTGACAACAGAGGTATTAATCGGAATGCCCAGATAGCCAAATAGATAGGCTACCATCAAAATGGTCAGTAAAGAAAAAATAATAGTATAAGGTAATATTTTTCCGAAAAATGCAAAGAAAACATTATTACCACTCAATTGATATAAGTCTGTCCCTTTGTTATATTTCAGAATACTTCCCAGCAGGTATAATGTTGTGATCATTACCGTAAGCTGTAATGTCATTGGAAAAAGAGAAAGACAAAGGTAATAGGCATAGTTAAGAAAAGGGTTAAATAATGTATGGCTTCTCATAATAACAGGCTGAACAGCGTTTTTCGCCTGTAACGAAGAGGAGCCCCTTTTCATAATTACATTAACTTTTGCAGAAGCAGAGAAATTTCCTACGACTGTGTTAAATCCTTTATTGATAAGTCCTGCAGGTGTCATGTAATCATTATTGACATATAATACCACATTGACATTCTTCCCGCGGCTGATATCTTTTTTAAAGTTATCGGGAATAATAACCAAACCAAATACATCACTGGTTTGTATCTGTTTAAGTCCTTCGCCTTCGGTATTTACTTCTTTTGTGAAATCCAGTGTAGAATTAGCATTTATCTGTCTGATAAGCTCTCGTGACAGAGATGTTTTATCCTCATCCAAAACGGCTATGGGAAGCTCCCGAAGTACGCCGTCACCAAAAATGGCAGCATATAGGATAAATATGGCTAAAGGAACTCCTAATGTCCAAAGTATTATACTAGGTTTCTTTATGATTGTTTTCCATTCATAGAAAAACACTTTCCAAAAGCCGTTTTTCATTGTATCCATTTTGGTTAGTTATAATGTTACAGAGGGTATCAGTACACTCATCCCCGGACGGAATCCTTCAATTTTCTTTGTAGGATAGGCTTTAACTTTGAATGTTCTCATATCAAAGCCTCCTTTCGTTTTGGTGGCTGTCCAGGTAGCAAAATCTCCAAGTGGAGCAATAAATCTTACCTGAAGTTCAATTTTTTTGTTATCTAATGCAGGAACTACTCCTTCAAATTTGCTGTTCATTTTGAATTTTCCCATCTGGTCTTCTTTGATGTTGATCACTACCCAGATATCATTCAGATCCACAAGATTTACAATGGGATATCCTGCATTGACAAGTTCCCCAAGATTCGGAAAATATTGATTTACCTCTCCATCCGCAGGAGCAATAACATTGATCTCACTTCTATATACATTCACCTCTTTTACGGCACCATCAGCCTGTCTCATAGAGGCTGCAGACGCATTTTTATCTTCAGTTCTGGTTCCGTTTTTTGCCATCAGGTAATTATTGTATGCTGCTTTTTCCTGTTCTCTGGAAGCATTTTTCTGTCCTTTTGCTTCATCTCTTTTTTGCGCAGGAATTACTTTTTCCTGGTACAGGTTTTCCATTCTTTTATAAGTGGTTTCTGCAAGATCAGCGGAAGCTTTGGCCTGCTGCCAGGAATTATAAGCTCCCTGAACCTGCTCATAACGGGTTCCGTTGATCGCTTTATCGTATTGTGCGGTTGCAGCATCTTTTGCAGATTGGGCCTGAATCAGTTTAGCGTCAAGTTCCGGACTGGATAAAATAGCCAGTAGCTGTCCTTTTTTTACAGACTGCCCTTCATCAGCCAGTTTCTTCTCCAGCCTTCCGGTTACTTTAGGTGCAACATGAATTTCAGTAGCTTCTGCTTGCCCCTGTAAATAATCTTTTGTCGGACTTGTGAGAAAATAAACTGATACAGCAGCTATCGCTCCAAATATTAATATAATGATGAGGATATTGATGAATATAACTGATTTTTTCTGATTTGTCGCCATTGTAATAATTTTAAGTTATATAATTTGAGATTTTATTTGGCATTTTGGACATAATCACTGCTCATTCCGCATACCTCAAAAAGTTTAGCAAGGTTGGTATCATAGTCCGTATATGCTTTCAACTGTTCAATTTTTTTCCCCGATAGGTTCAATTCAGCATCAATAACATCTGTAGACGTTGAAATTCCTTCCGCAAAAGAGGCCTTTCGTATCCTTACAAGTTCTTCTGCCAATTTTATAGATTCATTGAGAGAAACAATTTGTTCATCCGATTTTTTAAGCTCATTGTATAACTTTTCAACATATGTTTTAATATCAAGCTGAAGCTTCTCTCTGGTCATTTCAATGGTCTCTTTTTCACTTTTGGCTGCAAGAATTTTATTCTTCTGCCCAAATCCGTCAAAAAGATCATAGGTAACCATGATACCTAAAATTAAAGGGTTTTTTACCAAAGGAAAGTTATGAGAAGCAAGAATCTGCTGGCCAGTTAATAAAACAGTAGGCAGATGGCCTGCTTTTTCTATATTAATCCCTTGCTGGGCAATCTCTTCTACAAGTTTTAATTTTTGTATTTGAGGATAATTGGCTGCTGCCTTCTCTTTGTATTCTTCTAAAGAATTCATATTTTCTTTTAAAAAGAAGGGTGTAGTAAGGGTAAACTCCTCTTCTGTCTCCAGAGTTGCGGAAAGGGCTGTTTTTGCCAACTGTAAATCTTTTTTAGAAGCCAGCAACTGTCTTTCAGCTTCAGCCACGGCTACCTTAGCTTGCAGAACCTCTACACCTGCAATGATACCGTTACTTTCCATTTTTACTGAATTTGATAAGTGGACGTTCATTACCTCCAGGACATTCTCTTTTACCGTAACAGCCTCTTCTGCAAGTTTTGTCTTAAAATAACTGTTGGCCAACTCTGAAATAAGGCTTTGCTCAGAATTATTTTTGTCCACTTTGGCTACTTCAGCATTTATTTTAGAAATATTGACTGCTGATTTTATTTTTCCACCCGTATATATAGGCCAGGCCATTGATATTCCTCCAAATGCCATATCTTTTTTTTGAAGGGTAAAATCCCAGTTTCCTAATATATCCGGTGAGTGGAGCTGAAATAACGTGGCAAGTTGATCTCTTTTGTCATTAAGATTGAGTCTGTATTCTTTGTCTATATAAGTTGCAACTCCAAATGCTTTAATCTGAGGATAGAACATGCTTTGGGCAGCTTTTATCTTATAATGGGATGTCTCTATCTTTTTATTATTTATTTTTACTTCAATATTTTTATTCATCATCATATTAGTGGCTTCAGAAAAACTGAGTGCAGATTGAGCATATAAGCAATTTCCGCCTGACAATATGATGATAAGCTTAACCAATAATTTCATTGCCGTTATTTTATAGTTTATCAATTTAAAAGTGATTATGAATCATTGTATAAAACAGAGAAACTGTATTTCCCAATATCGGGATAATAAAAACGTGTATTCCCTATCTTTATAAGATTGAAAATCCTACAGTATAGTAAGAATAGAGTATAATTCCCATGTATAGATTCTGCTCATTTTATTCCCTGTTCCTTGGAAGTAAATTGTTCATGAAACCCGTTGTTTTTACCGTTATTTATTTAACAATCAATCATGGGTGCTAATTTATAATTGATCTTAATATATTGGCTTATTTGAAAGTAGTTAAATGTAGTCTGAAAGTATCATTGTGCACAAAAAAAACTGTAGTCTGTATCTGATTTTCAGGACTTATCAAATTGATCTACAATTTTAACATATTTAAAATCCGTTATTTAATCTTTAGTCTTTTTATATGTGTATGGATAAAAAGACTTTTTTATTGCTGATGTTTATATAAATAAAGAGAAATTTACATATTCTGTGTGATGAAAAATCTAGTAATTATAGATTCTGTGATTGAAATATCAGGTGTTTTTCATAATAGCAGATATTGAGATAGGCATGTTAAATTTTTTCTAAAGTAAGGAAATCTGGATGTTGTTTCATTTACAGAACTTTGGTAAACAATTGTTAGTGTTTATTGATAGCTATACTGGTAAAAATCCTCACAAAACTAATATTAAAAGTGACATGGGGTAGACATCGAAGTGTAAACATTTTAGGAAGTCTTATTACTTCTTTCCAAAAAACATCATTAAAAGAGTACATGACAGCCAACTATTTTTAAATTTCATTTGGTTTAAGCTCTGGTTAGATTATATTCTTGGCTGCTATTTCAGTATTTAGAGAGTTTTAGATAATTAAAGGTGAATCTTAGACAATATTCTTTAAAACATTCATTCCTAAATTTACAATATTCATAATTGTCTTTTATAATTTATAAAATTTATAATTGATCATGGAAAAATGTTTTTTTTTTTTTTTTGATAATATAGTTGGAACAGTTAAAGATACAGGAACATAAATCATATTAAATCAACTTTTTAATTTAAATGTTTAAATTTATGAATAAAATCATCTTTTCTTCACCAGGTAAATATGTGCAAGGAATGCATATAATAAATGAGCTAGGTAGCTATCTTGTTCCTATGGGCAAAATGGCATTTCTTATAGCAGACGATATTGTTTGGAATTTAGTGAAAACAAAAGTTGTCAAATCTTTAGATAAAGAGCAAGTTGAGTATCATTATGAATCTTTTAGAGGGGAAGCTTCAATAAACGAAATTTCACGCCTTGCAAAAATAGGTAAATCACGTAATATAAAAGTAGTTGTAGGATTAGGAGGAGGAAAAACACTAGACGTAGCTAAAGCTATTGCCGATGAGCTTGGAGTATCAGTAGCAATTATACCTACTGTGGCTTCTACAGATGCCCCTTGCAGCGGTCTTTCCGTTTTATATACTGAAGATGGAGCATTTGATAGATATCGCTTTTATAAAAAAAATCCTGATCTTGTATTGGTTGATTCCTACATTTGTGCTCAAGCTCCTGTGCGTTTGTTTGCTTCTGGAATAGCAGATGGTCTTGCCACTTATGTGGAAGCACAAGCCGTATATCGTTCCAACTCTAAATCAATGGTAGGTGGACAACAAACCATTGCAGGTATGGCTATCTCAAAAGCTTGTGAAGAGACTCTTTTAAAATATGGTTATAGTGCTTACAAAGCTGTAGAAGTACAGAAGGTCACTCCTGCAGTGGAGGCGGTAATAGAAGCCAATACATTATTATCAGGACTGGGTTTTGAAAATGGGGGGTTGGCTGCTGCTCATGCAATACATAACGGATTTACTGCACTATCCGGTGATGTACATCATCTTACCCATGGTGAGAAAGTGGCATATGGTACTCTTACACATATGCTACTGGAAGGTCGTTCTGACGAGGAAATTATAAAATATATTAAATTTTATCGTTCAATCAATATGCCGACAACATTAGAAGATATGCACCTCGAAAATGTGTCTTACGAAGAACTTATAAGTGTAGGTGAAAAGGCTGGTATTGAAAATGATACCTTACATAATTTAAATCCTACCTTGACAGCAGAGCAGGTTGCAAATGCGTTAATTGGGGTTAATGTACTCAGTAAAACAATATTTTAAATTTGAATTATATTAATTATAATAACCGATTTATATCAGGTTAAAATAACAATTTAAGATACAATTTAGGAATTACCAGCAAAAGCTTGTTATAAAATAATCCTGTGATAATAAAGAGGCTGCCTCAATATATCTCCTTTATCTCAGATTCTCATATAACAACTTTTGTCGTTTAAGAGATTCTTATAATGTTATTTTACCTTTTGAGACAGTTCCTTTTTCTTTTTTGATCGTCTCGTTCATAATAAGAATGATTCCGAGGAGGAAAAAGGCTATAATCAGATAGCGCCATGCCAGTCCTTGTTGTTCTGTTACAGTTCCGCTTACAGAAATAATAAAACTCGAAATAGAGGTGATCACATAGACCAGCCCACCCATCAATCCACCTGCTGTTCCGGCATTTTTAGGGAAATACAGCATACTTGTTGTGAAAAACGAAGTAAACAGTACTCCAGAACAGATATGAATAAAAAAGGCAAAAGGAACCATGATGAAAAGACTTTCTGCATAATTGCTGGTGATGATCAATGCAACAATCAAGGTGAGCTGCAATAGAATAGGCTGCAGGATACGGGGCTTAAAATCCAGTGTAAGTCTGCGTTTTCCTATAAAACCTCCGATCATCCATGAGAAACCTAAAATCAAAGTACAATATCCAATGACTACAGGTGTAAAATGAAACGTATTTTCAATAATAAATGGTCCTGTAATATTAAAAAGCATAACAATAGAATAGCTTAATCCCAAGATGAAAATTCCCAACATAAAGATCCTGTTTTTAAGCATCATTTTATAAAGGCTTATATTTTCTGCAAGATCAAGCTTCTTTTTCTGGGGAAGGCTTTCACCACTGAAAAACCACTCGAACAGAAAGATAAGTCCTGCATACAGGGCCAGGAAATGAAAGTTGGCATGCCAGTTAAAAAGTTTTTCAAGATAACCTCCAAGAAAAGGAGCCAGAATAGGTCCGCAGGACCATACAATGGTAAAATAACTCAGGTAATGTTTTACTCTTTCCGAATCATAAATATCCACAAAAATAGCACGGGTAGCCACAACAAGTACCGAAACGGCAACACCCTGAAGAATACGCAGCAGACATATTAATAAGATACTATCAGTCATTGTAATCAGGAGGCTGCTGATGACCAGAAGGAATAAAGCAAGCAGTTTTGGACGGTAACGCCCAATACTATCAAGGATTCCGCCTACAAACAGCTGGGAAATTCCATAGCTCAGCAGGTAGGAGGTAAGCGTAATCTGGATATCTTTTTCAGAAACCGATAATTCTCTGGCCATTGATGGAAATGACGGTAGGTAGATATCTGTGACAAACCCTGAAAGAGGGATAGACACAAAGGCCATAATGGTGATTAGCTTTATGCGTTTTTCAGATGCTTCTCTCAACATATTCATTCATTTTTACAATGCAAAAATAATTCAAGAAAAGTAAAATCCAGTTTTAAAAGACAAAGTAAAAATTACGAAATTCAAATAATTAAAATGCATTTTTAAATTTTAAAGGAGAAGTCTGTGCATGCTTCTTAAAAAAATTATTAAAATGAGAAGGTTGCTCAAAGCCCAAAGTATAGCCAATTTGTGCAATATCCCAGTTGGTGTATTTCAGCAGGTTTTTAGATTCTTCAAACATTTTGTCCTTAATGATCTGTGTGGTTGTAAGATGGGTAACTGATTTTACAGAAAAGTTTAAATGATTCACATGTACATTAAGATGATCCGCAAAATCTGAAGGTGTTCTTAAGGCCAGCGGATAAGCTGGTGAATCTAATGGAAATTGTTTGGTAAGCAATTCATCAAACAGTTTATAAAGGCGAACATTAGCGGGAAGTTCACTGGGGCTGATATCCTCTACACGATTTTCCAGAGCCAGATGCAGTACGGAGGCAAGATTGCTTTTGATACTGGAGCATCGAAATGGATAAACCGAATTATTGATCTTGTATATCTGTTCAAAATATAGGGTTGCCAGCTGGGTTTGCTCTTCGGTTAAAAAAACGACAGGTTTGCTCCACTCTTTGAAGAGTGACGTTTTTTTGAATAAATTAAACTCTGAATTTCCATTAAAAAACTCCTGGTTAAAGAGGCAAAAATAACCCTCCTGAAAATCACCGTCACATTCCCAGGTATAAGGGATGCTGGGGGAAGGGAAAAATAAAGCAGGACGGTCAATATACAACTGATGAGCCCCATAATGAATAGTCCCTTTTCCTATGATAAAGCTAATCTTATAATAATCACGCCGGTTATAAGGACTTTTGAAACTGCAATACTTTCGCATGGAAATATTGAAATGAGATTTCCCCATTTCAAAATCTTCCGAATCAAACAGTTTAATCTCATCTTTCCGAATACGTCTGTAATAATCTTCTATGGTTTCCAGCTGATCACTCATTGCCTTAAAATTATAAAAATCAAAGATACGAAATTGTAAAGAGATATAAAGTTTTTCAGTTTTTGATCCGGATTTTTAATTTTTATGAATTTCCATTTTTAAAATAGACGACGGAAGCTGAAAAGGTCCGGTCTGTGTCTGGGAAACCGGGGTAAAGCCAGACTCCTTCAAAAATTCCAGAAGCGGATCATGGCTGAACATATTGATCCATATTATATCTGTAAAACCTAGTGCAGATCTGCATTTTTTCCAAAGAGACTGCCTTGTTTCAGGAGAATCAAATTCAGGGAGAATAACAAAGCTGATTTCCGCAGACCTTTTTCCTTCAGGTATTCCCGGATATACGGAGCCGCTTTTAATGATGCTGTATCCCACTGGTTGCTGATCTGCATACGTTATGATAAGCTGGTTGGATAGATCGTTCAGTTCATTAATCATCTTTCTTGGATCTATATCGTTGTAGATATATTTTTTGATGTCTTCTTCAGAAACAAAGTCCTTGTACAGGCTATAAACTGAAGAATCGATAATGGTTATAAGATCAGAAATTCCCTCTTCAGAACCTACTGTAAATTTTGAAATGATATCCATTCTTTTTTTTATTCAAAATTATAAGATTTATCCGAGCAGAAGGGATACAGTTTGCGAAAATATAATCAGTACAGATGTTTATTTTGTAAATTTGTTCAGTACAGTTTAGCCGAGTTTATGAAACCATACAAATACGAAATTTTTACAGCTGTTATTGAGGAACAAATCCGTAACGGACTTTTGCAGGGTAAAGATCGCCTGCCATCGATCCGGGAAATTAAGAAAACATATCAGCTGAGTACAAGTTCTGTTCAGAGTGGTTTTGAATACCTTATGATGAAAGGTCTGGTTGAAAGCAATCCGCGTTCAGGGTATTTTGTTTCGGACATCGTGGAAGAAAATATTCCCAGAAGAAGAACAAAGCTTGCCCCGGTAGTCAGGGATGAGGTATTTATGAAAAACATGATGCTGACATCCAAAAGAACATCGGAGTTCAGCTCTTTTAATGCCGCTATGCCGGGAGATCTTCTGATTCCACAAAAATTAATACTCAGGACGATGCAGGAAGTGATCCGTGAAAAAGGGGCTGCACTTCTCCGGTATTATCCTTCAAACGGGTTAGAATCATTGAGAAAACATATTGCAGTTCAAATGGGAAAATATGGCGGCACATGTAATCCCGATGAATTGATTATTACAGATGGAGCTTTGCAGGCATTGGTTATTGCATTGAGGTCTGTAACAAATACCGGAGATGTGGTAGCGGTTGATAGTCCCTGTGTATTTTCAATATTAGAAGTGATTGCTAATCTGGGGCTTAAGGTTATAGAGGTTCCTGTTCATTATCGGAATGGTTTTGACACGGAGTATTTCAGAAAAATATGTGCAGAAAATAATATCCGTGCCCTGGTGATAACTCCCAATTTTCACAATCCTACTGGTATTTTGATGAGTGATGATACAAAGAAAGAGCTGCTGAGAATAGCTGTAGCACATCAGGTCCCGGTCATTGAAAATGATATGTATAGCGATCTTTATTTTACGGAAAAAAGACCCCGTTGCATTAAAAATTTTGATGAAACGGGATTGGTGATGACGTATTCTTCATTTTCAAAGACATTGGCACCGGGCATTCGCTTAGGCTGGTTGTCTACAGGTCGTTTTTATTCAAAGGCAGAGAGAAACAGGTTTGTATTGGGGAAATCGGTGTCGCCCATTTATCAGGAGCTGGTACTCAAACTTCTTCAGGGAAACAGCTATGAAAGGCATTTGCGCTCATTTCGAAAAAAACTGAACGAACAAGCAACTATGGTACTGGATGCATTAAGAAGGCATTTTCCACAAGACTCATATTTTCACAGACCACAGGGTGGTTACAGCGTTTGGGGACAGTTACCCGAGACTGTTGATATGGATGCATTCTACCTTTACTGTGAAAATAACAAAATTGTATTTACTCCCGGTACTACATTTTCTCTTACAGAGCACTACAGTCACCATTTTAGGATAGTATTTACAGAGAGAATTACCCCAGAGAGCCTCGCCTTACTGAAAAGTGTAGGAGAAAAGCTCAGAAGTTGCAGCTGATTTTTGATAAAAACGGAAGTGTTTTAGTATGATGTGTCGATTCTGAATTAAAAGATGTAGCTAACCTACATTTTTTTAGAATAAGATGTTGATTTTTTAGTATTTCTCTTTGTAAGTATGCTTTTTTCAATATAATTCTTTAATTTCGCGAAATCCGGTAATAATCTCTAAACATATTCTTTTGAGAATCACAAGGCATTTTAAGAATTTTCTGACGGCAATGTTTATTGCGGTCTATGCTTTTGCTGTTTCTCCGGCAGAATATCTTCACCATCATTTTCTTCACAATCTGGATGCCGGGATCAGTGTTCAGGACTCTACACATGAAAACGGAAAAGTTTTCAAAAACTCTTTTTCAAAATGTGATACCAAGTGTCCGGTTTGTCATCACAAACTGTTGGGTGAAGAGCATCATGGGAATGGTTATACCACGGTTTTTGCCTTAAAAAAAATTACCGGGAAGATTACCTCTTCTCCGGGGGGTCTGTTTTCTTTCAGCCTTTTTTCCTTATCAGACCGGGGTCCTCCTGTAATGTTATGATACTTAGATCTATATTGCCTGCTTTCTATGTGGGCTTCACTCTTTTAATCATAACATAATACATTTTTCATGTCAATATTACAAGCAATCCAGCTTAGTAAGCAGTATAACCATGTTACTGCACTAAGCGGACTCAATATATCCGTACAAAAAGGAGAAATATTCTGCCTGCTCGGACAAAACGGTGCCGGGAAAACAACAACAATTAATATCTTTTTGGGATTCCTGAAAGCCAGTTCCGGAGAGGCTCTTATTAATGGTATTCCAGTGGAAATCAATGGGGAAGCTACTAAGAAATATATAGCGTATATCCCGGAAGTGGTACAGTTATATCCTCATCTTACAGGGATTGAAAATCTGGATTTTTTCAGTCAGATGGCAGGATTTCGTTATTCGAGAGCTGAATTAGCCTTATTTCTTGAGAATACAAGTCTTCAGCAGTCTGCACACCATAAAAAACTGTCTTCGTATTCCAAAGGAATGCGTCAAAAAGTGGCTATTGCTATTGCCGTGGCCAAAAACGCAGATCTGATTTTAATGGATGAGCCCACCTCGGGTCTGGATCCTAAAGCTACTGCAGAGTTTACAAGGATTTGTAAAGATCTCGCTGCAGAAGGTAAAAGCATTCTGATGGCTACTCATGATATTTTCAATGCTGTGAATGTAGGCACCCGGATAGGAATCATGAAAGAAGGCTGTCTTGTTCATACGTTGGAGGCAAGTTCAGTCACTGCTGATGAACTTCAGAAAATCTATCTGGAAACCATTTAAGAGCAGGCCAATGAAATATTTTTATATCACAGCTGCACTGGCGACTGCCAGTGTGAAGATCTGTGCACAGCAGAGATTATCCGGAGAAGTGATAGGCGAGAATAGACACAAGCTTACAAATGCCCGGATCAGTATTGAAAATAAAGAAAATACCTACAATACAACTAGTCAGGATGGAAATTTTACAATAACGGATATCAAAAGTGGGAACTATGAGGTAAAGGTGAATGCAGACTCCTATGATGAGTATACTGAGCATATTGCAATAGACAGTACATCGCAAAGCAGAAAATTCATTTTTCATCTTTTTAAGGTTGGAAACATACAGGAAGTAGAAATTACAGGAAGAGCTTCCAAAAAATATTACAGTGATTATTCTTTTTCGGCTACTAAAATAGGAGTACAAAATAAGGATATTCCTTTTTCCATCTCTACAGTGAGCAAAGAGCTGATCAACGATTGCCAGGCCTATCAGCTTGGAGATGCTGTAAAGCTGGCCAGTAGTGTCACCCCGGTAAGCTATTATAATCAATTCAGCATCCGGGGGATTGCGCAGAATGAAGAGGGTACAATTATTAATGGAATGCGTACCCGGCAGTATTATTTTATGCAGCCCATTACCACCAACCTTGAGAAAATAGAAGTGATTAAAGGTCCGGCCAGTGCCGTTCTCTCCAGTGTAGATCCGGGAGGAAGTATTGTGCTGGTGACAAAAAAGCCCTTGAAAACTCCTGGCAGAGAAATCAGTATGAGTGTAGGAAGCTTTAGCACCATAAGAAGCTCACTGGACTTTACAGGTCCTTTGAATCAGGATAAAACGTTATTGTACCGTTTCAATGCAGCATATTCGGAAGCTAAAAGTTTCAGGGATATACAATCACAAAAGGCCATATTAATATCCCCGTCCTTTTCTTTTATCCCCAATGACAGGACGGCTGTCAATGTAGAAATGATTTATAATGACCTGAATGGAAAAATAGACCGTGGACAACCCATTTTTGGTGCAGTGGCAGGAGTTACTGATCTGAATAGTACACCTATAAGTTTTAATCTGGGGGCTGTAAATGATTATTTTAAATCAAAAGAGCTTATTATCATGTCGAATTTTACCCATCGTATTACTGATAAGCTTAGTATTAATGCGTCATATATGAAGCAGACCTGGAAAGAGGATCTTCAGGAGCACAGAACCACCAATACTTTTGGAGTAGATAGTAATAATAAAGCTATTCCGACGCTGGCAGGGATGCAGATGGTACAGCGAAACCAATTCTGGAATACAGATAACTTTAATGCATACATGGTTTTTAATGTTAAAAGCGGACCTTTAGAACACAAAATCTTGGCAGGGTATGATGTTATCAGTACTCATAAATATAAAGGCGGTGCCCAGAATACGGCAAGAGGATACCTTCTGACTAACGGAAAAACAGCATCGTCTTATGACCCTCAAAATGCGGGAGCCTATCAGATGGTGACCATTAACGGGATTACCATGCCCAAGCCGAATGTAGAACATTTTAATCTGGCAGATCCTACCTATGCGATTAAGAATCCTGAGGAATATGTATTTTCAAAAGCAGCTCTTCCGGCAGCGTTGATCCGTTCCAATGGAATATATATCCAGGACCAGATCAAATGGCATCGTTTTAATCTTTTTCTGAGTCTCAGACAGGAATGGTTTCAGGATATAACCCATTATAAAGAAAATAATGAAGTGACAGTTAAAGATACCAAACTGATTCCCAGGATTGGGGTGACCTATAATGTAAATGATCACATCAATGTCTATGCTTCCTATATAGAAGGGTTTCAGCCTCAGCCTAATACAGCTTCACTGGCAGCCGTGGCTATCCCTGAAGGGAGAGCATTTGAACCTTTAAAAAGTAAGTCACAGGAAATAGGGATGAAAGCAGACTTTTTCAATAAAAAACTTCACGTTGACTTTGCGGTTTATGAGATCACACAGCGGAATATCCTTCTGAATGCTAATGACCCTTCAGAACCGGACAGACTGGTCACCAGAGGAGAAGAACGAAGCCGTGGCTTTGAAATGGATATTATAGGAAATATACTCCCCGAATGGCAGGTATTTGCTTCTTATGGGTATAATGATGCCAGGATTATTAATGATGTAAATCCTGAGTTGGTGGGGGCAAGAAAGCAGAATACACCTTTTCACAGTGCCAATATCTGGCAGAAGTATAGTTTCGAGAAGACTTCTTTTCTGAGGGATATCGCCATAGGTTTTGGGGTTCAGTACAGTGGAAATAAAGTTCCAATGTATAACCGTTCCTTTTTGGTGCCGGAATATACCATTTTCGATGCAGCAATATACTATACGCCAAAACAGGGACCTTTGAAAATTTCCCTCAATATCAATAATCTTTTTAACACCACTTACTGGCTGGGGGCACAAAACTATCTGCGTTTATTTCCTGGGGCTCCAAGAAATGCAGTGCTTACAGCAGTATATAAATTTTAAATCATATTACTATGAGAATACATATTGTCCGGCTGATTTCAAAACAGGTTTGGAAACAGTCATTACAAAATAAAGCCGTTGTTTTTCTTCTGATGATTTTAAGTCTTCTTTTTGTATTTGCAGCGTATACAGGATGGCAGGATTATAAGGTACAGGAAAATAACAGAATCAGACATCAGATGGAGGTACGTCAGCAGTGGGAAGAAAAACCGGATAAACATCCTCACCGGATGGCGCATTACGGATATTTGATTTTCCGACCGAGATACCCGTTTAGCTTTTTCGATTATGGATTAGAGCGGTATATGGGAAACTCTGTATTTCTGGAAGCTCACAAGCAAAATACGGTTAATTTTTCAGAGGCAGGGTTTTCAACGGGGATGCTGCGTTTTGGAGAGGTAAGTACTGCTGTAATTTTGCAGACTTTGATTCCGTTATTTATATTTTTTCTTGGATTCAGCTGCATTTCAGCAGAGCGGGAGAATAACACACTGAAAGTATTACTGAGCCAGGGTGTCAAATGGAAAGAGCTGTTGGCCGGGAAAATAGTAGGTTTACTTTGTTTGGTCAGCATTGTGTTTTTTCCTGTGATGCTGTTGTCGGCGTTTATTTGGTTTAGCCTTGCAGGTTTCTACACTACAGTTAATGAGTTTTCGCATTTATTGTTGGTGACTGTAGTATACCTGGCGTATTTTTTCATGATTTGCAGTATCTGTGTTATGGTATCGGCAGTAAGCAGTACCTCGAGATCTTCTTTAATAAAGCTAATAGGAATATGGCTTTTGTTTATTGTTATTATACCAAGGACTGCGCAGGCTTTTGGATCCTTTCTTTATCCGGCTCCATCAAAAATAGATTTTGATACTATGGTGGAAAATGAACTGGTAAAAACCGGAGACAGCCATAACCCTAATGATATATATTATAAAGGAATAAAAGATTCTTTACTCAATGCATACAAAGTAAAAACGGTAGAGGAACTGCCTTTTAATTATAGCGGATATATTATGGCTGAAGGAGAAAAGATCAGCTCGGGAATCTACAATAAATACTGGAAAAGGCAGCTTACAATTTATGAGCAGCAGAACAGTATTAATAATTCCCTTGTTTTTGTTAACCCTTTTCAGGCTGTCAGGAACCTTTCCATGGCACTTACGGGGTCTGATTTTAATTCTTATATAAGTTATCAGGAACAAGTGGAAGACTACCGGTATCAATTGGCACAGCTGATGAACAAACTGCAGATGGAGAATATCAGCAATAAAAAACAGCTGCCGGGAGAGAAACCGTATACCATCGGGAGAGATCACTGGAAAGAACTTCCGGATTTTCAGTATCGTTTTATCAGTAGCAGGGAGCTTTTTCAGAATGAGGCGGCTTCAGGGCTTTCACTTCTTGTATGGGGAGTGGGTCTTCTTTTTATCCTTCATTTTATATCCAAAAAAATAAAAATAAATTAGTCATGTACCTATTATTATACAAGAATTTTATACGTTCCCAGGCAGCTTACCTAGGAATATTGTTTCTGCTCTTATCAGGATTGATCAGTATTTTTGTAGGAAAACAATTTATAGATCAGCAGAATGCCAATATCCATAAAACAGAGATATATCAGCATGAGCATATCCAGAGGTATACAGGATATATAGACAAAGACCTTGGGCTGCTTCTGTATTATCTGAAATTTGGATTGGTTAATAAAGCAGATCCTATTAATGCATTGTCAATAGGACAGAGAGATCTTAATCCTTCCATACAGAGTGTGACGATCAGAAACCTGGAAGGTCAAAAATATGATACTGATCTTCAGAATCCTGTAAGCCTTCTTTTAGGAAGCCTGGATCTTGGATTTGTCATTATTTTTCTTTTTCCTTTGGTCATTATATCATATACCTATAACCTTTTATCAGAAGAGAAAGAAGAAAGCACATGGGTTCTTCTTTGTGTACAGTCTCAAAAACCTTTCCGTATTTTATTTCAAAAATTTATGATACGTTTTACGGCCATTGCCGGAACTTTATTCCTTTTGGTTCTTTTGGCAATTCCTATTCTGAATCTCAGCTTTGATCTCACTTTATTAGCTTTCATCATGATTTCCCTGTTGTATTTTATTTTCTGGTTTGCTTTGAGCTTTTGGGTGGTTTCATGGAATAAAAATTCAAGACTAAGTGCAGCAGGGCTTTTATGTTTCTGGATTGTGCTTACTGTTATTCTTCCTGCTGTTCTCAATAATTTTATTTTAAGCAAATATCCATTACCGGAGGCATTGGATACTGCTATTGAGCAGAGAGAAGCCTATCATGAAAAATGGGATACAGACCAGAAACCGACTTTGGAAAAGTTCTACCAACATTATCCACAGTTCAGGTCTTATGGTTTTCCAAAAGAGAATTTCAGCTGGCTTTGGTATTATGCGATGCAACAGATGGGGGATGATGAATCTAAAAACCAGTCGGATCAACTGAAGACGAAGCTTTGGAAAAGAGAGGAGATGAGCAGGAGGTTTTCCTACTTTATCCCTGGCTTACATGTACAGTTTCAATTGAATGATCTTACCGGTTCAGGACTTGCAGATCAGTTACAATTTATGCAGGCTGTTGAACTGTTTCATGAAAAGAAAAGACTTTTCTTTTATCCTGAAATTTTTGCCAAAAAGCCTACAGAAACCATCAACTGGAAAGACTTTAAACTGGAATATTATCATAACAGATCTTCTGTCAATGGGTTGATGATGTTTGGACCGTTGCTGTTGTTGAGTGTGTTTTTTTATTTTGCAGGGCTTGTTAATTTTAGGAAACAAACTGTTTTGTAGTCGGTTATAGCATGTAAAAAACACATGTGTTTGATTATTTCCTCAGTGTAAGAAAAAAGAATTTTACTGAAATTCAGGATTTTTACAAATTTTCTGGGTGCTGTATTGGCTGGAATCACCATAAAACCTATATTTGCAGCCTAAATTTTTAAATAAATGAAAGAACTAATTGAAAAAATCAACGCAGAATTTGAAGCGTTCACAACTGAGGCAAACCAACAAGCAGAAAAAGGAAACAAAGCAGCTGGTACAAGAGCTCGTAAAGCAGCTTTAGAACTAAGCAAACTGTTCAAAGACTTCAGAAAAGTTTCTGTAGAAGAAGCTAAAAAATAATTCACCTCTAACCGGCTTTTAAAGCCGGTTTTTTTTTATGCCTTCAATTTCTGTACAACATTTCTTTCGCTTACTCATGATGGCTCATACGGTAGCCTGCTTTTGCTAACCCTTTGTGATGAATATCAACTTTTCATGCAAAAAGGTTGAAAACATTCGTCCGTAAAGACTTTTTTGCCTCTAATCCTTTATCATTTCCGCAATTTCCTTTATCTTTAAACCAATCAATATATGTTATGAAGATAAATAGATTTTTTGCAGTACCGGCAGTGGTGTTGGCTGCCCAATTTTCATGGGCTCAGGTAAAAGTAGATCCGAAAGAAAAACTTGATCCGATCGTAAAAAGTTTTGTAGATGAAGTAAATAACAATTCTCAGCTTGAAAATATGGCTGGCGAATTATTAGACGGTATAGGCCCGCGTCTTGTGGGAACTCCGGAAATGCTTGCCGCCAATGAATGGAGTGCCGGGAAACTTCGCTCATGGGGAGTGGAGGCAAACCTTCAGCAATTTGGAACATGGAAAGGCTGGCAAAGAGGGATTACCCATGTTGATATGGTATATCCGCGTGTAAAATCACTGTCTGCAACGCAATTGGCCTGGAGCCCGGCGACTAAAAAAGCTGTGGAAGCAGAAGTAATTATTCTTCCTAAAGTATCTTCTAAAGCAGAATTTGATCAATGGCTGCCTTCCGCAAAAGGGAAAATTGTGCTGATGGCTCAATATCAAAAAATAGGACGCTCTGATGAGCAGATCAAAGAATTTGCAACTCCTGAACTTTATGAAAAACTTAAAGCGGAAAAAGAGCAGGCTGCCAAGGACTTTACTGCGTATGTAAAAAATATAGGCTACGACAACAGCACGCTTCCGGAAGCTTTGGAAAAAGCAGGGGCAGCAGGAATTGCTATTTCCAACTGGACAGGGATTATGGGCGCCAACAGAATCTTCGGAGCAAAAACATTCAAAATTCCAATGATCGACATTGATGTGGAAGATTATGGAATGCTTTACAGAATGGCGGAAAAAGGAAGTAAGCCAAAAATTAAAATTGATGCCCAGTCAAAAATCCTTCCTGATGCCAAAAGCTTCAATACCATCGGAATGATCAAAGGAAAGGAAAAACCTGAAGAATATGTTATCCTTTCTGCTCACCTTGATTCCTGGGATGGAGCTCAGGGAGCTACGGATAATGGAACAGGTACCCTTACGATGCTTGAAACCATGAGAATCCTAAAGAAATATTATCCAAACAATAAGAGAACAATCGTTATCGGACTTTGGGGAAGTGAAGAACAGGGGTTAAATGGTTCCAGAGGTTTTGTAGCAGACAACCCTCAGATCATTAAAGGAGTACAGGCTGCCTTCAACCAGGATAACGGAACAGGAAGAGTGGTAAACATCAGCGGTCAGGGATTTGTGAAAGCATATGATTATATCGGAAGATGGCTTGATGGAGTTCCAAAAACCGTAAAAGGACACATTAAAACTGACTTCCCTGGAATGCCAGGAGGTGGAGGTTCTGATCATGCTTCCTTTGTAGCGGCAGGAGTGCCAGGATTCTCTTTAGGTTCTCTGAACTGGGGGTATTTTGGGTATACATGGCATACTACAAAAGATACGTATGATAAGATTGTTTTTGATGAAGTGAAAAATAATGTGGTTTTAACTGCTGCATTGGCGTATATGGCTTCTGAAGATCCTGAATTTACCAATAGAGAAAAAAGAGTAATGCCTCAGGATGAAAAGGGCGGAACAATAAAATGGCCGGAACTTAAGGAGCCGAGAAGAGATTCTAAAGAATATAAATAATAAGATATTAGTATTCAAAATAACAAAGGCTGCCTATTTAGGCAGCCTTTTTATGTAGGTATATTCGTATAGTTTTTACAATTAGATATACAATTCTAAATCTGAAAACTTTGAAATAGAAGGTTCATATGAAGGATCTTCTAATTTTCCAAAACCATATTTACAAAAAATAAACTCCAGCTCATTTGATTTTGATGAGTTGTAATCTGTTTGGGTATCGCCAATATAAATGGTGTTTTCGGGGTTTAATTGATTCCTTTCCATGATCAGCTTTATGTTTTCAGCCTTGGGTTTTTGGGTCCGTCCGTGAGATTCAAAATCTGCAAACAGGTCATTGAACTGACAGTATTCTAAAAATGCTTCAATATATCCATCCTGACAGTTGCTTACGATAAAAAGGCGGTGCGTGTTGGTAAGGCTTTTCAGGGTATTCTCAACACCATCATACAGAATCCCACCCTGGATACGCAGTATTTCATTTTCCTGAGAAACAATTTCAGAAAGTATTTCCTGAGCCTGCCGATCTGAAATTCCGGGAACAATATCTTTAACGATATCAAGCGCCAGTAATCCCATATACTGATCCATATCTTCAGGTTTCAGGTCTTTTTTTATCAGCTGATACCTGTTCAGAACATGATTCCATATCGTAATGATAGAAGCTCTGGAATCCCATAAAGTTCCATCTAAATCGAAAATTAAATTCTTATAATTCAAGGTGTATTTTTTTATTGATTAAAATATATGCTTACAGAATCATACTCAGCTGAATCCTCTTTCTGGCCTCATCTACCTCCGTTACTTTTACGCGAACATGCTGATGAAGTTTTACCACTTCATTGACATCAGAAACAAATCCGTCTTTCAGCTGGGAAATATGAACCAAACCGCTTTCTTTAATTCCCAGATCTACAAAACATCCGAAAGCCGTAATATTGTTGACGATTCCTGGAAGGATCATTCCTGTTTTTAAGTCTTTAATACTTTTTACATGAGGATCAAACTCAAATACTTTAGCGGCTTTTCTAGGGTCTAATCCCGGTTTTTCAAGCTCCTTCAGAATATCTTTGATTCCTAAAATTCCAATTTCTCCTGTAATATAATCTTCGGGTTTTACCAGCGTTATTTTTTCCTTATTAGCAATCAGTTCATGGGTTTTAATCCCAAGATCTTTGGCCATTTTTTCTACAATACTGTAAGCTTCAGGGTGTACAGCAGAATTGTCTAATGGGTTTTCGGCATTGGCAATTCTGACAAATGCTGCGGCTTGTTGGAAGGCTTTTTCGCCCAGCCTCGGTACTTTTTTCAATTGCTTCCTGTTTTCAAAAGCTCCGTTTTCTGCACGGTAGCTGACGATGTTTTCCGCCATTTTCTCCCCAATTCCGGAAACGTAGCTCAATAACGATTTACTGGCTGTATTTAAGTTAATTCCTACAGAATTTACACATTTCATGACGGTAGAATCCAGTTCATTTTTCAACTGAGTTTGGTCTACATCATGCTGATACTGGCCAACACCAATAGATTTTGCATCAATTTTCACCAGTTCTGCCAGTGGATCAGAAAGCCTCCTTCCAATAGAAACAGCACCTCGTACAGTTACGTCATAGGTAGGAAATTCATCCCTCGCGATTTTGCTGGCAGAATATACAGAGGCTCCTGCTTCAGAAACCACAAAAACCTGTAAAGGCTTATCAAAAGCGATTTTTTTAATGAAAAATTCTGTTTCACGGCTTGCGGTTCCATTTCCTATAGAAATAGCCTCAATATTATAGGCGTTAACCATAGAGCGGATTTTCTTCATGGCCATTCCTGTTTCGTTCTGTGGTGCATGAGGATAGATGGTTTCATTGTGGAGTAAGTCTCCCTTTTCATCCAGGCACACAATTTTGCATCCGCTTCGGTAGCCGGGGTCAATGGCTAAAATTCTTTTTTCACCCAAAGGCGGTGCTAAAAGTAATTGGCTTAAATTCTCGGAAAATATTTCTATGGCTTTCTTGTCTGCTTTTTCTTTGGCTTCCTGCAGGCTTTCATTGGAAATGGCAGGTTCCAGAAGTCTTTTATAACCGTCCTTTATGGCCAGTGCAATTTGATCAGAGCTTTCATTATCAGACTTGATAATGGCTTTCTCTATAAAGTCGATGGCTTCCTCCTTATCAACGCCTACATTGGTTTTTACAAAGCCTTCTGCTTCAGCTCTTAGCATTGCAAGAAGCCTATGAGAAGGTGTTCTGCTGAGATTTTCTTCCCATTCAAAATATTGGGAGAACTTCTGGGCAGCTTCTTCCTCTTTTTTAGCTTTTACTGCCTTAGAGGTGATTACAGCTTTACGCTGAAACAAACGACGGAGATTTTTACGGACATACATGTTTTCATTGATCCATTCTGCCATGATATCTCTTGCTCCCTGCAGTGCTTCTTCTTCTGATGAAACTTCATTATTAAGGTATTTTGAGGCCAGAAACTGAATGTCGTTATTCTTCTGGCTCATAATGATCCTGGCTAAAGGTTCCAATCCCTTTTCTTTGGCTGCATCAGCCTTTGTCTTTTTACGTTTTTTGAAAGGAAGGTATAAATCTTCCAGCTCCTGAATATCAAAGCTTTCTTCAATTCTTTGTTGGAGTTCAGGTGTTAAAGCGCCCTGTTCATCTATAGATTTTACAATAGATTCCTTTCTTTTGACAATCTCTTCAAACTGCTTGCTGATCTTTGAGATCTGTTCAATCTGAACTTCATCCAAATTCCCTGTTTTATCCTTTCGGTAACGGGAAATAAAAGGAATAGTGCAGTCTTCTGCTAATAATTGTAGGGTATTGTTGATGCTCTTTTCAGAGATATTAAGCTGCTTCTGTATAAATTCTACGGTCGTCATTGTTCTGTTTTCGGATCGCTAAAATAGGGTTTTAAAAAGAAAAAAG
Organism: Chryseobacterium rhizosphaerae; assembly: GCF_003385455.1. Classification (GTDB taxonomy): domain Bacteria; phylum Bacteroidota; class Bacteroidia; order Flavobacteriales; family Weeksellaceae; genus Chryseobacterium; species Chryseobacterium rhizosphaerae. The sequence goes on from NZ_QNUF01000026.1 coordinate 63,419, forward strand.
ACGAGTTGCCCCGCCTTAAAAATATTTTTACCTGTCAAAATTACAGGTCAAATCAATTAACAATGGCAATTGCCATTCCGTCATATTCTTTTGCACCCACTGTTTGCATAATTGTCGCGGTAACTTTTGGATTGCTGGCCAGCATTGTATTAAAACGCTGTACACCTTTCACCTTTTCATCAGTGGTATTTTCATCCAATACTTTGCCTTCCCTAATTATATTATCACAAACGATTACTGTTCCCGGATGTGAAAGCTCAAGTGCTAATTCAAAATATTCGGTGTAGGGTGGTTTATCGGCATCGATAAAAATAAAGTCAAAAGGGTCTTCATTCTTGGCAATAAGCTCTTTTAAAAGATCCATTGCTTTGCCAACCCTCAGGTCAATCTGATCATCAAGTCCGGCTTTTGCAATATTCCGGCTGGCAATATCAGCGTGATGAGGGTCATATTCTATGGTGATAACTTTGCCATCTGCAGGAATTGCTCTTGCCATCCAAATAGTGCTGTAGGCCCCTAAAGTACCTAATTCTAATACGCGCTTGGCTTTACACATGAGCATCATGACCTGTAAAAACTTGCCTTGCGTCGGTGTTATACTGATTTGAGGCATGGAAGCATAATCTAAGGACTGAATGGTTTCTTGAAGAAAACGGTCTTCAGGTGCTACCAGGTGGCTAATGTACTGATCTACTTTTTCGAATAATTGCTGATTCATGTTTTGAATTTTGAAATTGGTAATTGAAGTTTTATTGTTTATTTAAGCTGCAAATCTTGAGGTAGTTGTAACCATAAAGTGAGTCAATGATTGAACTCTAAGATAAGCAATTTTCGAGAAATGGGAAAAGCAGACTAATCTATCTTAGGTTTTTACAATATTTTATTGGTAGTTTTATGAGTAAAAGTTGAATTAAATCGCCTGTTACACAATAAAAACCAAAATTTTTCATTTCTTGATGTATGTTAAGGTCACAGAAATAAAGTTTCTTTACTTTTGGAATCTTAAAATACAAACTTTTTTAAACAATTCAATATGAAAAAAATTAGCGTAATTGCATTAGTAGGAGTAGGATTGCTTGTAGCATCATGTAATAAAGGAAAATCAGCAGATACAGCAGCTACAGCTCAGGAGCAGACTGTTGCAGAAAGCAAAGGAGAAGTATTGGCGGTAGATGCTGCAACTTCTGTAGTAAACTGGAAAGCATATCACAAAGGAGGTATGGCACCTCGTTGGGGAACACTTAGCGTAAAATCAGGAGATATCAGTGTTGATGGAGGTCAGGTTTCTGCAGGAAACTTTGTGATCGATATGAACTCTATCAAAGTGGATCCTGCTTCAGTAACAGAGAAGGATAAAAAACCGGCAGATCTTGAAGCGCACTTAAAAAACCCTGATTTCTTTGATGCGGCGAAAAACCCAACTTCAGAATTCAAAATTACAAGTGTTGCAGATTTAAAAGAGGCACCAAAAGATGCTGTGGCTGGAGCAAACAAAACAGTAAGCGGAAACCTTACTTTGTCAGGAAAAACAATGAATGTGACTTTCCCTGCTAAAGTAGATGTAGTAGATAATTCAGCTTCTATCCAGGCTAAATTTACAGTAAACAGAGCTGATTGGGGAATCAAATTCGGTACTTCAGAAGCAGATCCGGCAGAATGGATGATCAGCAAAGACATCGAAATTGCTATTGATGTAAAAGCAAAAAAATAATTGTTGAACAAACAATGAATTATAGAAGAGCTGCTTTACCCAAAGCAGCTCTTTTTTGTGTAATACGGATAGGAGAGGACATTGAATAAATTAATACATTTGCCCCAATGATTTATATACTGTCTGTCATCAATATATTGAGCTTTTTTATTTTTGGACTCGATAAAAAACGTGCTATTCAACAGAAAAGAAGAATACCGGAAAATACACTGTTAGGAATTTCACTTTTAGGCGGTATCATAGGATCAGCCTCGGGAATGATCATATTTAATCATAAAACCTCTAAAAAATCATTCCTCATGAAATTTATTCTGGTGGTTCTCATTGATCTTGTATTGCTTTACAGATTTATAAGACATTGATAAGTTTGTTGTTATGATAATGGTTGATTCGCAGCCTTCTGATAACAGACCGTTCCCAGATTGTCATTGGCTAGAAAGTTACCCATGATATTAGGAGTGATTTCAGATAAACATTTATTGTGGATGATGGTTGTTTTTAATCCTGTATCTGTTTTGATATCATATGCTTTAAAGTTCTTGAGAGAATTTCCTCTTACTTCATCATAAAAAGATCCTTCTCCAATAATGTTGATACCAATAGAGGTGGTGTCGTTTTCAGCATGCTCATAGATAAAAAGATCGTTATCGACAATTTTGTTTCCACGGCTCAGTGCAGAAGGCTGGGCATTATTGGCTAAAAATATTCCGTATCCCGGCTGGGAAAGAGCGATATAATTGCTGTTGATATTCCAGTTATTGCAGCCCTCCGCTATCGTTATCCCCGTATGTCTGCAAAAATCAATTATACTGTGGTTAACATTAATCTGGGATGCCTTTTCGGCATAGATTCCTTCGTAGACATTGCAGATGTTTGTATGGGTAATTCTCCATCCTTCCTTTGGGAAACTTCCTTCAAACCAGATGCCTCTGCTGCCTGGGATATCATAATGATGGTTAATCATAATTGATGTATTGCCGGAGATTGCATTGTGGGCAGAGAGCCCTTTAACATGAATTCCCACTTTACAGTTTTCGGTTTTTAGGGTTTGAATTTGAGAGGAACACATATGGTTGACTTCTAATGCGGTGTGATATCCTCTGATCGTAAGGTCCCTTAAAATAATGTCATTGATATGATTTTCCACAATGCCATTCACTTTAATTCCGGTGAAGGTATTGGGAGATGTAGTATGCCATATGATGTTATAAATTCCAAATCCTTCAAGAACTACTCCTGATGTATTGAGAATAATACCATCATTGTTGTTGGTGATCAGAAACGGAGGAAAACTGATATTGCTTTTCACAGAAGAACCTTTTATTTTAATAGCCTTATTGATCTGTAGTGGACTGCGGAGCATATATCTTTTATTGTCCAGACGTAAGACCTGTCCTGTTTCCATTTCGTCGATTAACTGCTGGATCTCAGGGGAATCATCTGTATTGCCGTCTCCGTACACTTCCGCAATTTTTATAGAAATATCCTGGGTGACAATTCTTTTATAATACACGATAGACTCATCATTGTTGATTTTGGTACGGTAAAGATAACGGCCATTGGCCGGCACCGGTTTAGCCTGTTTTCTGAAATTAACAAGTTCTCCGCTGTATTGATCAATCAGTGTTACAATTTCTTTGTCTAAATTAGGGTCCTGAGAATCAATGAATTCATTAATGGTCAGGACATGTAAATTATTTGTCATTTTTTGTTTTTTTTTGAGAGATGAGTTTTTGAATGCAGTTTTATGGAAACAAAGGTAAAATTGACCAGCGTCAGAACTTGACGCAACATATTTTTTCATTGATTATAAATGGGAATTATCTAAATTTCTCATTATGAAATTGTTAAATATTGCATAAACTTTTTAATTAATTCATTTTAAATCACTATTTTTGCACCCGTAAAAATCCTATATGCAAAACATTAGAAATATTGCGATTATCGCACACGTTGACCACGGGAAGACGACTTTGGTTGACAAAATCATTCACGCTACCAATATTTTCAGAGAAAATCAGGAGAGTGGAGAATTAATTATGGATAACAATGATCTTGAAAGAGAAAGAGGGATCACGATCTTATCCAAGAATATTTCTGTTACTTATAAAGACACAAAAATTAACGTAATTGATACTCCTGGTCACGCGGATTTCGGTGGAGAAGTAGAGAGAGTATTAAAAATGGCTGATGGAGTTATTTTGTTGGTGGATGCGTTCGAAGGACCGATGCCACAAACAAGATTCGTACTTCAAAAAGCATTGGAGCTAGGTTTAAGACCATTAGTTGTTATTAATAAAGTAGATAAGCCAAACTGTCGTCCGGACGAAGTTCACGATCAGGTATTTGACTTATTCTTCAACCTTGAAGCAACTGAAGAACAATTGGATTTCCCAACATTCTACGGTTCTTCTAAGCAAGGTTGGTTCAACACTTCATTAGAGCAGACTGAAGATATTTTACCATTATTAGATGGGATTTTACAATATGTTCCTGAGCCGAAAGTAACTGAAGGAACTCTTCAGATGCAGATTACTTCTCTTGATTTCTCTTCTTTCTTAGGAAGAATTGCTATCGGGAAAGTAACAAGAGGTGAGCTTAAAGAATCTCAGTGGATTGGGCTTGCTCAGGCAGACGGTAAAATTGTAAAAGGAAAAGTAAAAGAACTTTACGTTTTCGAAGGTTTAGGAAAGAAAAAAGTAACTGAAGTACAGGCAGGAGATATCTGTGCTGTAGTAGGTTTTGATGCTTTCCAGATCGGTGATTCATTCGTAGATCTTGAAAACCCTGAGCCATTGGAAAGAACGGCTATTGATGAGCCTACCTTGAACATGACGTTCTCTATTAACAATTCACCTTTCTTCGGAAAAGATGGTAAATATGTTACTTCTAATCACCTGAAAGAAAGATTAACAAAAGAATTAGAGAAAAACTTAGCATTAAGAGTTCAGCAGACTGATGATGCCAATACATTCCTTGTATTCGGTAGAGGTATTCTTCACTTGTCAGTTTTGATCGAAACAATGAGAAGAGAAGGTTACGAAATGACTATTGGTCAGCCACAGGTTATCCTTAGAGAAATTGACGGTGAGAAATGTGAGCCTTATGAATCTTTAGTTGTTGACGTTCCTGAAGAATATGCTTCAAGAGTTATCGACTTGGCAACTCAGAGAAAAGGAGATCTTCACATCATGGAAACTAAAGGAGAAATGCAGCACATGGAATTCGAAATTCCTTCAAGAGGTTTGATCGGATTGCGTTCTCAGATGTTGACAGCTACTGCTGGTGAAGCTATTATGGCACACCGTTTCACAGAATATAAGCCTTTCAAAGGTGCTATTCCTGGAAGAAACAATGGAGTATTGATCAGCAAAACTCAAGGTCCTGCTACAGAATATTCTATTGCTAAATTACAAGACAGAGGTAAGTTCTTTGTGGATCCGGGTGAGGAAATCTACGCAGGTATGATCATTGGAGAACAAAACAAACCTGGAGATCTTGTTGTAAACATTGTTGAAGCAAAACAGCTGAACAACATGAGAGCTTCAGGAAAAGATAAAGATACTGGAGTTGCTCCAAAAATCTTATTCTCTCTTGAAGAATGTATGGAATATATCCAGGGTGATGAAGCAATCGAGGTAACTCCAAACTTCATCCGTATGAGAAAGAAAATCCTTTCTGAAGAAGAAAGAAAAAGAATGGAAAGATCAGCGAAAGCTTAATCAAATTCTTATATATAAATTAAAGCCCCGATTTGTCGGGGCTTTTTTGTTTTTACAAGGGTAGGAGGTATGATGATATGTTTTATTTATTTTAAGCTGTTGTATTTCTTTTTCAATTATTTTACAGGTTTCAAATGATTTTTTCATTCATTTTGTATGTTTTAAATGAAATAAATAAGTTATTGATTTTAGTATAGAATTAATTGTATGTTTGTTCATAAAGCAACGAAACGTTGCGATATCATAAAAAAACCTGTTATAATATAAAATGATACAATAAAATGGACATAGCAAATGATACCTATAAAAATGATATTAAAACTGTTATTGTTGCATCATCTGTAGGAACATTGATTGAGTGGTACGATATGCTGCTTGCTGTAATTCTTGCAAAAGTTCTCTCCGTAAACTTATTTCCGTCGGAAGGTTCTCACTTTCTGGAGACCCTTGCCATAGTAGGATCGTCATTTATGTTCCGTCCGATAGGATCCCTTATTTTTGGAAATATAGGCGATAAAGTAGGCCGAAAATATTCCTTCCTTATTTCATTGGTTTTAATGGGAGCTTCTACGTTTCTGATTGGCTGTATTCCTAATTTTTCCAGTATTGGTTGGGCAGCTCCGGTTTTGTTACTGCTGTGCAGATTGCTGCAGGGGTTAGCGATCAGTGGCGAGTATGCCGGTGCCGTCATTTATGTGGCAGAACATGCTCCGATGGAAAAAAGAGGCTTTTACACAGGATTTATTCAGGCGACAGTTCCCGTAGGGCTGTTGGTTTGCTTAGGTGTCGTTTTTATAACAGAAAGTACAATGTCTGAAGCAGATTTTAACAGCTATGGGTGGAGAATTCCCTTTCTTTTAAGTTCTGTATTGGTCATTTTAAGCTATTTCATACGAAAAAGACTTCATGAGAGTCCTGTTTTTGCAGAGCTTAAAAAATCCGGAAAAACGAGCAAGTCACCGATTAAAGAGGCATTTACAACAAAAGGTAACGTAAAAACAATGTTGAAAGCTATTTTTGGAGGTAATGCCGCACAGAGTTCGGTGATGCAGACCAATCAGTTTGTTGTATTTTTCTTTTTGCAGAATACCGTAAAGCTTGAAAATACTACTGTTTTACTGATTACCGGAATAGCCATGTTTTTAAGTGTCTATTTTTACCAGTACTTCGGCGCATTGAGTGATAAAATTGGACGTAAAAAGGTACTCATTGGAGGCTTGGTTTCCAGTCTTATTCTGATTCCGCTGTCTTTTTATCTTTTTATGAAAATCGGAAATCCTCAGGGTATTGATGAAGTACATTCAATCAGTACAGGTGCTATATTGAAGATTGTGGGGCTGAGTTTTTTGCTTTCAGTGGCTGCAGCGGCTACTTACGGCCCTTTGGGCGCCTTTATGCTGGAAATTTTTCCTACCAAAATACGATATACCAGTATGGGATTTGCCCAGAATATGGGTAACGGTTTTATTGGGGGAGCCACCGCTTTTGTAACAGAATTTCTTAAGACCAGTTTTGTTGTGAGTGCGTTTCTTTCTCCCTTTATAGGTTTGATTTACCCGTTGGTTCTCGTTGTCCTGGCTATCATCGTTAATATAACACTGATTCCGGAAACCTATAAAACTGATCTTACGAAAGAGGATGAATAAAGAGATATATGCAGTGCTGACGGTCATTCAAAGCTGAATTGTAAATTGCTGAACAGGGCAGAAATTATTTATATCATTAAAAAAGAATATTTCAAATTCGGATAATCGTCTTTATATCATTAGTTTTGCATTTTTAATATCTTAGAATCCTTCTTCCGACCAATATATGAGAATACATAAATTAAAGCTTATCGTTTTATTAGGGGTTTTTGCGTCTTACACTACCTCATGTTCTGTTCAGAACAATGTTGTAAAGACTCCTCCAACTCAAAACAGCACAACAAAACCTAACAATAATACAACGAAGCCAAAAGAACCTGTAGCGGTTACCAAGCCTCAAACAGGAATTCCAACAGAAGAAACTTTCAGAACCACTCTTCCGGAAATTAAAAGAGAATTCCGGGGAGCATGGATTGCCAGTGTTGCGAATATCAACTGGCCTTCAAGAAATAATCTGACCGTAGAGCAGCAGAAAGCAGAAGCGATCAGCATGCTCGATATGCTGAAAGATAATAATTTCAATGCAGCCATCTTCCAGATCAGACCTTCGGCAGATGCTCTTTATACCAGTAATATTGAACCATGGTCTTACTTTTTAACCGGAGAAACCGGAACCGCTCCTTATCCCAATTATGATCCGCTTCAGTTTTGGATTGAGGAAGCACATAAAAGAGGGTTAGAGCTTCATGTCTGGCTGAACCCTTACCGGGCTCACCATACGAACGGAGGTTCAGTAAACAGTTTATCAATGGCCAATAAACTTTCCGATATTGTAGTAAGATTAAAGAACGGGATGTATTGGTTTGATCCTGCTAATCCTAAAACACAGGGTCACGTTTCCAATGTTGTAAAAGATATTGTGAAAAGATATGATATAGATGCAGTTCACTTTGATGACTATTTCTATCCTTATGCCACCTACAACAGAGGGGCAGACTTTCCTGACAATGCCAGCTGGAATACTTATGTAAGCAATGGTGGAACATTATCAAGAGCAGACTGGCGAAGAGATAACGTTAATAAATTTGTAGAACGTATCTATAAAGAAATCCACGCTGAAAAAAGTTATGTAAGATTTGGAATCAGCCCGTTCGGAATCTGGAAACCGGGATATCCAACAGGAATTGTTGGATCTTCACAGTATGATGAACTGTATGCAGACGCCAAATTATGGTTAAACAAAGGGTGGGTAGACTATTTCTCACCACAGCTATACTGGCCTATAGATTCAAAAGGACAGAGCTTTGAAGCGCTGTTAAACTGGTGGCAGGGAGAAAATACCTTGAACCGTCACTTATGGCCGGGGTTAAATACAGTGGAGATCAAGGTTTCTGACCGTCCTACGGAGATTAAAAATCAAATTGAAATTTCCAGAAATATTCTGAAAAAAGATGCCGGAGAAATCCACTGGAGTATTGCCGGGCTTACAAAGAATTCAAATATGCTTCCGGTCCTTAAAAACGGACCTTACAGTGAAAAAGCATTGGTCCCTAAAACACCATGGATAAAAGCTGTCCCGTTACAGGCTCCTACATTGTTTATTACAGACATCGGAAGTTCTGCACGGGTAAACTGGAGTACCAAAAATATAGGTGAAGTTTTTCAATGGGTACTTTTTACGCAGTATAACGGACAGTGGGAAACTGAAATCATAACACTGGATACCCTTTCAAAAGATATCCCTAAGTTCAAGGATGGAAAAAAATTAAATGCTGTCGCCATCAAAGCTATTGACAGACTTGGAAATGAAAGTGATTATATCGCAAAAAAAATCAAATAAATTTTTGAAATAAAAAGCGAAAAGAAGCTGAGAAATGAAGTGATGATGGCATCAGTTGATATAGGGATATCTGCAAAAATCTTTGATTTTATGGTACCCTGATCATAAAATGTATACAAGTCTTAGCGCTTTTGTGCTAGCTAACAATAAGAAACCCGGTTCATTGTAGAACCGGGTTTTATTTTAGAATTACTATAAATTATTAATTTAAATCAATGAAAATCAGTTAAATATAAATTGATTTTGAATTTGTGTGTTAAAATTTAAAGCATTGTCGGAATCATTTTTGCATTATGAATCTCATAATCACCAAAATATAACATTATGAATACGAACAGACTTTCCGCAAACATGGAAAAAGCACTTAGTGACCAAATGAATAAGGAAATTCATGCATCACACGTTTTTTTATCTTATGGAATTTGGGCTGATGACAAAGGATATCAGGGGATTGCCAATTTTCTTTACAGACATGCTCAGGAAGAACGAAATCATTCAATCAAATTCATGGAATATATTCTCAACAGAGGGGGCAAGCCGAAAGTAAATGCCATTCCCGCTCCTCCGGCAGATCCGAAAACACTTACCGCATGTTTTGATGGAGTCTTTAAACATGAAGTGGATAATACAACGGCCATCTACAAAATTGTAGACCTTTCAATGGATGAAAAGGACTGGGCAACATGGAACTTTATGCAGTGGTTTGTACAGGAACAGATTGAAGAAGAAACACTGGCTCATAACTTAATTGATAAATTGAAAATTGCAGGTGGTGACAGAGCAACCGACGAATCTTTATTTACTTTAGATAAAACATTACAGGAAGCTCCGAATGACGTGCCACTGGCACAGAATGCCACGGGAGACAATCCCTAAAGCCTGATTATTAAAATAAAATGAGTTGAAAATCTGCCAGAATAACGGCAGATTTTTTTATTATGAATCTCCCTTTAAAATCACTATCTTTGCACACTCATAATTCAAGGTCCATCATTCACTAGTAAAAGTTGGAGGAATCTTGAATTACAATTGAACCTTAAACTTTGAATTTTACAATATGAAATGTGGAATCGTAGGCCTGCCGAATGTAGGTAAATCAACTCTTTTTAACTGTCTGAGCAATGCAAAAGCTCAATCAGCAAACTATCCTTTCTGTACTATTGAGCCGAACCTTGGAACGGTTTCTGTACCGGATCAGAGATTGTTTGAACTGGAGAAAATCGTAAAGCCTGAGAGAGTTTTACCAGCTGTAGTTGAAATCGTTGATATTGCAGGTCTTGTAAAGGGAGCCAGCAAAGGAGAAGGATTGGGAAACCAGTTCCTGGCCAATATCCGTGAGTGTGAAGCCATCATCCACGTTCTAAGATGTTTTGATAACGGAAACATTATTCATGTTGAAGGTTCTGTAGATCCGTTAAGAGATAAAGAAATTATTGATATCGAATTGCAGCTGAAAGACCTTGAAACAGTAGGGAAAGCAGTGGAGAAAGCTAAAAAATTTATCAAATCTGGAAAGAAAGAAGATTTATTGACGTACGAAACGCTTCAAAATCTTCAGAAATTCCTTGAAGACGGTAAAAATGCAAGAGAATTTGCAATGGATGATTTCGCAAAATCAGTGATCTCAGAAGTGCAGCTTCTAACCAACAAACCCGTATTGTACGTTTGTAATGTTGATGAAAACTCAATTAAAAACGGAAACGACTGGATTGGTAAGATTGAAGAAATGGCTAAAAATGAAGGTGCTGAAGTTGTGGTTTTAGCCGCTCAGATTGAAGCTGATATCAACGAATTGGAAACTTTCGAAGAAAGAGAGATCTTCCTTGAAGAATTAGGCCTTACAGAACCGGGAGTAAACCGTTTGATCAGAAAGGCTTATGACTTATTAAAACTTCAAACGTATTTCACAGCTGGGGTAAAAGAAGTAAGAGCATGGACTATCGGACAAGGATGGACAGCTCCTCAGGCAGCAGGAGTAATCCATACAGACTTTGAGAAAGGATTTATCCGTGCTGAAGTAATCAAGTATGAAGATTATTTGACTTATGGTTCTGAAGTAAAAATCAAAGAAGCCGGAAAACTTTCTGTAGAAGGTAAAGAATATATCGTTCAGGATGGTGACATCATGCACTTTAGATTCAACGTATAAGAGAAAAATATTAAAGTTAGTTTGTAATAAAAAAACGCTTCCATGAATTTGGGAGCGTTTTTTGCGATACCGGAAATATAAACATGGATTATTGTTTGGATTTCTTTTTTACTGATAAAAAAACGCTTCCATATGGGAAGCGTTTCATTATCATTATATTATTCAAGTTCTATAGGTCCCGGCTGGCACTGTGGCTCTGCACAGCTTAGAGAGTATCTCTTACATTGTAGGTTTGCAAGTAAACACATTTCTTTTCCTCCGGTGATAATTCTTAGTTCTTTTTTGTTTAATTTTTTCCCGTTGTTTAATGTTTGATTTTTCATTGTCTTGATTTTATAGGTTAGTTGTTATAGGTATTTTTTTAAATAGTATTTATATTATGGTAAAAGAGGATCTGGTACATATCTGCACTGTCGCTCTGCACAGCTTGCTCCAACAATTCTGCATAAACCTGTCGTAAGATCAACACACTGTAGTAAACCACCTGTAATCGTTCTTAGCTCTTTTTTATTTAATTTTTTGCCATTGTCTAGGTTCTTGTTTTTCATAGCACTTAATTTTAATTGGATTGAGTGAATTTATTCTTAGAAGTTGTATAAACTTCATAAAATAAAACGGTTATATCAAAGTCTTTTAAAACTTTTTTAGTTATTTTAAGTTGCCCACTTTGTATAGCGTGAGCAGACTTAAGTTTTTTATAGTAAAAAGTTTTGGCAGCTTTTTATTCTATAAGTTGTGGTCTGCATACTTTTTGAGCGCAGCCTACAGAAATTGTGGTACAGTTTCTGGGATCACCAGGTGGATAGGTTTCACATGGCCACTCAGGACATAAGACAGGCTGCATACAGTCAAGCATACCCCCTGTAATCATTTTTAACTCTTTTTTGTTTAGTTTTTTCCCGGCTTGTAAAATTTGTTTTTTCATGGGTCTGATTTTTAATGACTTAGTTTTCACGAATGTAATAAAAATAAATGAGCGTAAATCACTTTTTGTAGAGAAATGACTAATTATTTTCACGATACGCTGAAATATTAATAATTAGGTCCACATTCAATCTGCCTATTATCAGATATGCTTTTTGATTTTGGAACTCCGGGGCGGCTGGATCTTGAGGAGTTTATGCAAAAAAATGATAAGTTCAATGTCAATTTGGAACGTTTTGCATTTCTCGCAGGACGCAGTTTATCAGCTTTTAAGAGAGACTTTAAAAAAAATCTTCAACGAGACCCCTAACCGATGGTTAATTAAAAGAAGGCTGCAGGAAGCATTATTTCTGATTAAAGAGAAAAAGCAGAGACCAACAGATATTTATATTGATTTAGGCTTTGAAGATCTTTCCCATTTTTCTTTTGCATTCAAGAAAGAGTTTGGGATCTCAGCGAGTAGTTTGTCATAGTACTGAAATTATTTCCGGTCTTCTTAGTGTTTTTAACTCAAAGGTTTCCATAACTTTGTATATTTGAATTTTACAAATCATCTGCTATGGAAAAGATAGCTCATACTTCACTGGAAGATTTTTATAGAGAAATGGCGGCCAAGCTGGGGAAAGACCTTGAAAGTATTTTCCCAAAAGGACTTCATAAAGACATCGGACATTTTAATGTTTTTGATATTGCCCAAACTATTGAAAGGATAAAGACCACGTCAGAAATGCCTTACAATAGAAGGAAGTATTATAAAATAAGCTTTATCAGAGGCAGAAACAGAGCTGAATATGCCGATAAAGTTATTTCCATACAGCAGAATGCTTTATTGTTTGCAACCCCTAAAGTTCCTTATCACTGGGTTCCGGAATCTTCCGAACAGTCAGGAAGTTTTTGTGTGTTTACCGAAGACTTTTTCATAAAAGATAAATCCTATAACAGTCTGGAAGACCTTCCGATCTTTCAGCCCGGAGGAGTACCTGTCTTTGAGATTGATGATGAGATGGCTGAAGAAATTGAAATTCTTTTTAAAAAAATAAAAAAAGAGATTGCTTCAGATTATATCTACAAATATGACCTGATTAGAAATTATGTACTGGAACTGATTCATTATGGGCAAAAGCTACAGCCCGCATCCAATATTTCAACTTCAAACGATGCTTCCATGAGGGTGGTTTCTTTATTTATAGAATTACTGGAAAGACAGTTCCCCATTGAATCTACAGAACAGAGATTGCAGTTAAAGACGGCAAAAGACTATGCAGGCAGACTGGCTGTTCATGTCAATTATTTAAATAAAAAGCTGAAAGAAAGCACGGGGAAAACGACTACCGAATGTATTGCGGACCGCATTATCCAGGAAGCTAAAATCCTTTTAAAACAGACTCAATGGAATGTTTCTGAGATTTCTTATGCTTTGGGTTTTGAAGAGATTGCTCACTTTTCAAACTTTTTTAAAAGGAAAACAACATTTGCCCCACTGGAATTTCGTTCATGATTTGAATTTTGCAAATTTCAGATTGATTCAAGCAAATAGTTCAAGACGAAAATACCTCAACTTTGTAACATCAAAATAATCAAAATAAAATGGACACAAAAGCAAATATTGCATTGGTAACCGGAGGAAGCCGAGGCTTGGGTAAGAATTCTGCACTTAAAATTGCTCAAAAAGGATTGGACGTTATTATTACCTATAGAAGCAATAAAGAAGAAGCGGAAGCTGTAGTAGAGGAAATTAAAGCTTTGGGAAGAAAGGCGGCGGCTTTTCAGCTGGATACAAAAGATATAAAGAGCTTTGACGGATTTGTGAAGGCGGTTACGGATCATTTACAGCAAAATACCGGAAGTTCGAATATCGATTACCTGATCAATAATGCAGGGACAGCTTTATATTCACCTATTACCGAAGTTACCGAAGAGCAGTTGGATGATATCGTGGATATTCATTTCAAGGGTGTGTTTTTCTTAACCCAAAAACTGTTACCGTTTATCAATGATGGCGGGGGAATTGTAAATATTTCTTCAGGGTTGGCCAGATTTGCTACACCGGGATCATCTGTTTACGGTTCTATAAAAGCAGGCGTGGAAATGCTTACAAAGTATATGGCTAAGGAATTGGGAACCAGAAGAATCAAAGCTAATGTAGTAGCGCCGGGAGCTATAGAAACTGATTTTGGAGGAGGAAGAGTAAGGGATAATAAAGATATAAACGCCGTAGTTGCAGGTGCTACAGCCTTAGGAAGAGTAGGGCTTCCTGACGATATTGGTGGAGTAGTGGCCTTTTTATGTACCGAAGATGCAGGATGGATTAATGGGCAAAGAATTGAAGCCTCAGGAGGAATGTTTTTATAAGCAGTCTGAAACGATATAGAAAAAAGAACCAACCTGATAGGGCTGGTTCTTTTTTTATGTATCTGTTGAATCTAGTTTATGGGTAAGATAGGACCAATGATTTCGATGGGATCAACGGGAGTAGGGGGCTGACACTGGGGTTCTTTGCAACCCGGTCCGTAGTATTGGCAACGTGTACCGGAAATGATACATCTTACAAGCCCTCCAGTGATCATTTTCAATTCTTTTTTATTTAACTTTTTTCCTTTGTCTAATTTTTGATTTTTCATAGTTTTGATTTTAAATGAGTGATTCGGATATTATTGTGGTCTGCATATTTTTTGCCCGCAAAAAGGGGAAATCATCGAACAGCCATTTTCATCAACATGAGATTCACACGGTTCAAGATTCGGACTGCAGATAACCTGAGCTGGCATACAGTCCAGCATACCTCCGGCAATCGTTTTCAATTCTTTTTTGTTCAGTTTTTTTCCTTTTGTTAAGATTTTCGCTTTCATAGGATGTTTATTTGTTTGATTTTCACTAAGATATATAAAATAATTGAAATATATCACATTGTGTGGATAAAAGTAGATGATTATTCACTTATAATCGTTGTTTTTAACGTTATGAAAGGGATTGAAAAAATAAAAGAACCGACTGTAGCCAGCCGGTTCGAAGTATGGTAAATATAATGTATCAGGAAAGAATACTTACACTTTTGAAAGATTTTCAATAGCCTTTTCCAGTGTTTCCTGCTTCTTGGCAAAACATAATCTGATAACATTTTCATTGACCTTGTTTTTGTAAAAGGAAGAAAAAGGAACGCTTGCAACTTTATGTTCAACGGTTAGCTGAGTTGCGAAGTCAAAATCATTTTTATCAGAGATCTTATTGTATTTGACAGCCTGAAAGTAAGTTCCTTCACAATCCAGTAATTCAAAAGAAGTCCCGGAAAGGCCTTTTCTCAGAAAATCTCTCTTTTCCTGAAAGAACTGATTAAGATGAGTATAATGTTCATCATTTTTCATGTATTCTGCCAGGGCAAGCTGAATAGGAGTGTTGACACAGAAAACATTAAACTGATGAACTTTTCGGAACTCATCGGTTAAGTTTTTGGGAGCTGCACAATAGCCTACTTTCCAGCCTGTAACATGGAAAAGTTTTCCAAATGAGGCTACCAGAAGGCTTCTTTCCTTAAGTTCAGGATACTGGCATATGCTTAAATGCTGTTTTCCGTCAAAAACAATATTTTCATACACTTCATCGCTTAAAATAAGAATTGAACTACCTTTTACGAGTTTGATAAGTTCTTGAATATCATTTTCTTTCAGGATTTTCCCGGAAGGATTATTAGGATTGTTAAGAATGATCATTTTGGTTTTTTCGCTGATCAGATTCTGTACAGCATTCCAGTTGATCTCATAGTCTGGAGCTTTCATCTCAAAGCGCTTTACGATACCTCCGAACAGCTCCACTGTAGGTTCATAACAATCATATGCAGGTTCAAAAATAATGACCTCATCTTCTTTTTTAATAAAAGCGGCAATAGCTGTGAAAATGGCCTGAGTACCTCCTGCAGTAATGGTTATTTCTGTATCGGGATGATAAGTTGCCTGATGGCTGTTTTCAATTTTTCTGGCAATTTCCTCCTTTAATCCAATCATTCCTCCCAATGGAGCATACTGGTTGAACCCCTTTTTTATGAAATGGTCTACATGGTTTAAGAGTTCCATATCAGGCATGAAATCAGGAAATCCCTGAGAGAGATTGATGGCTTCATTTTCATTGGCCAGCTGAGTCATCTGGCTGAAAATGGTAGTTCCCACATTGGAAAGTTTTGATAGAGGAAGTTGTATCATAAAAGCGATTTTTGCTGTATCGAATTTAATGAAATATTTAAAACAGTTTGAGGTTATCGGAAATTAAATCAAGAATTCTCTCCAAATCTAAAGAGAAACTCATATTTGATTTGAGTTGAAGGAAGAAAACCTGATTCCATAAAAATTCAATGTACTGTCGAGGAAGATTAGTGGAGAAAAATTAAATAAACATTTGTTTAAAAAGATGCTTTTTCTCTTTTTGTTTTGATGGAAGATGCCTACATTTGTTAGACCAATAACCCATTTAAATCTATGAGAATGAAGATTAAGAAGATTAAGAAGATTGAGTTTCCACAAAAATCAGTGCTAGCTAAAGACAAAAAGGATTTTGATTATGTTGACAGCTTTGCCGGGGAACTGATGAGCAGCCACTCAAATATTGACATCTCAGAAGTTGGAAAAGCTTTTTTTATCAGTGGCCCGAAGTGGGGAAAGAAAATGTTTGCCTTCAGGAATAAAGTAGTGAGTTTATTTGGACTAAAAACCGGAGTAGAATCTGATAAAACTCAGGCTGACGATCACTTTCAATGTGAAGTAGGAGAACGTATGGGAATCTTTACCGTATTTGAAAAAACAGAGAATGAAATTATACTGGGCGAGGATGATAAACATCTTGACTTTAGAGTTTCCCTGCTGTTTGATAAAACCCGGGATGATAATACTGAGAAATCACTGACCATTTCTACTACTGTAAAATTTCATAACTGGCTGGGCGTCTTGTATTTTTTACCGGTCCGTCCTTTTCACAGGCTGATCGTTCCTGTCATGCTGAAAAATGTAATCGGTAAGCTGGAAACCAGATAGGAATTTATTTTGTATCATATATTGGGTGTCATTTCCTGCATCTGATAATAATGTACTGCCTTTTCTTTTAAAGGGTTACTGCTCCATTCTTCCCAGGTATTGGTATAAGGATCATACCCACATTTCAGAGGCGCTGAGTATATATTGGCAGGTTCATCCAGATAGGCCCGGCAATCGGTACATACATGACGGAATTCGCAGTCTTTACACTTTGAGATGCTGTCTTTACCGAGAGTCCAGTATTTTTTAAAATCCGGTTGGGCTACAGCATCTGCTAAAGCAGCATCCTTTATATGTCCACTATTACCGACGATACAAAGGTCAATTGTAGCAAAATGATAAAAGTGGATGCCGAGCCGCTTGTGAAATATATTACAAAAGAAAACCTGCCGCAGAGGCAGGTTAACATTCAGTCGGATTTTATTATCTAATGGTTATTAGAACAGTATACTGATCATCTGTTGAAAATAGTAGACAAAGGTCATCTTTATAATTATCTTCAGTATAAAATT
>NZ_QNUF01000027.1 GCF_003385455.1 Chryseobacterium rhizosphaerae
GATAAGACTTAATTTAAAAGGAAAGAGTCCGATAGAATATCGAACTCTTTATTATCAAAAGATTATTTAATTTTGTCTAAACTTTTGGGTGCACTCTATTTGGGAGCTTTTTTAGTTTAAATATGATGCATAACGGGAGCTTATTTTTTATCAATTCCAAATCCTGTACATCCCTGAAACAGAAATAAGGTCAGGAACATTAAATACAGGGTTTGCGGAAGATAAAGAAAATAGCTCAGCCAGGTAAAAGGATCCATTTCATAAATTCCGGTCTCCGGTTTAATAGGGATAAGTTCTTTTGGAATTGTATTCAGATCATGGGTAAATAATGCGACAAGTATAATGATAATTAAGACCGAAGCACTTATTCTTGTCCATAATCCAAGCATCAGAAACAGCCCAAACATACACTCACAAAAAGCAGTAAAGTGAGCCGTAAACCCAGGAAAGGGAAATCCGATACCGCTAATGGTATTGAACATGTATCCCTGAAAAATAGGGTGGAACAGTTTATTAAAGCCTGCGATAAAGAAGAACAGACCAATTAATATACGACATATGATATAAATGGTATTTGTGTTTTTTTCGAATTTTGATCTTATTGTATTCATGATATTTTCTATTTCATTTTTTGATTCATACCTACGACCAGCCCATAACCAGGACTTTGTCATAGTATTTAATATTTAACAATTGAATAATAGGATAGCCATACTGCCTCTTACCTATTTCATACAGTACGGATTGTTGTCTCATTACCAGTACATATCACAATACATCTTATCATAGATTGAATAAGACAGTATAGTGTAGCAGTTGATTATATGAGAATTAACAGTTTATTTTAGGAGGGATCCAAATAGAATTAAAAAAAGATGAATAGGCCGGATCATTGTATAAAAAGAAACGGTTTCTTATATCCCGCCCTAATAATGAATTGAATGTAAAAGAAGAAAATGAAGTGGTAAAAAAGGATGAAAAATTATTACAGTAATTGCTGTTGCATTTCATCGGACTTTTAGTATTGTGCTCAAGATACATCCTGTTACATTCCTGCTCGGAATCTATTTTAAAATGATGAAAAGTCTTTAATACGGCCGTAGAAAAGCGGTTATAATCAGCTTTAAGAATAAACAAATGAGACAGTACTAAAAATACACTCAGTATTTTTATATAATGCAATAAACCAGTTTGTTTAAGTGTCATTCGTTTTTCCACTGAGACAAATATACTGAAATATTTATGGCTGGTTTAAATGAATAAAAATAGCTGAAATTGACTAATTAAATTCGTTTTCTATTCAATAGCTTTGTAAAGCAATAATTATTCAATACTAAAGAAGTAGAAAATGATGAAAAATAAATTATTTTTAACCATATTATCCTTCTCAGGATATATTTTATCAGCGCAGGAAGCAGATAATTCTTTACAGGGTTATTATAAGGCAAGTAATGATAAAACACTTTATAATAGTTTTAATTTTGACGGCAATGGAAAAGTCTTAATATCTGATATGGATTATGGGGATTATTTCACAAGAAATGACAGTCTGATTATTTATCCTGATAAAAGTATATTCATTTTTAAAATCAAAAAAGGAAAACTGACCGGAATCTCAAATTGGGTAGATAAAGGAGTCTGGATTCCCAAAAAAGACAGTTCTGAAATCAATAACAGACACCATCCGGCAGATGCCAAAAAGAAAGCTCAGCTATTAGCCGAATACTATGATAAAACAAAGAGTTCCACCGGATCAGATCTTGATTTTGAAGCATTAGCTTCCGGTAAAACCTCAAAAATTAATGAAGACCTATGTAATAAAGGGTTGGCAAAGGCTTGTATGAATCTTTTTGGGTTAAAAATGTTGGAATATACTCCTGGTCTTTTAACAGATCCTGCGAAGATTTCTTCAAAAAAAATAAAACCTCACCCTGAGTTACTCTCACTATCAAAGAAAATTATAGATCTTGGAGAGCCGGAAGGATATACCGTATTGGGAAGCTATTATTTCACATTGGGATTAAGGGAAAAAGCCTTTAAAACGTGGGAAGAAGGAGAAAAAAACGGAAGTTTAAAATCCGGTAGCACAAAGGCTTTAATTGAGTTCCAGGAAGAACTGGACAAAGAAAATAAAGACTAAAGGTAAAGCATACAAATATCTAACAATACATTAACCAACGAGCACCTATCTCAATATCAAACTTTTACAACATGCATTTCAATACAATATATTTTTCATTACTGTCTGTGGCAATGACTCTAAGCTGCAAACCGGAAAAGAAAACCATCCCGGAAACTCAACCTCATGATACTATTAAGACCCATATAAGCAGTACTAAAGAGCATGATAGCTTTACAAAGAGCAAAAAAATTCCTATTATTGATACAACAGCAGTACTGATGGCTTTTAAGAAAGCTTCACAGACAGAAAAATTTGGTAAAGATTTATATTTCAACTTAAAAGATGAGCTTTCCGGTTCTATTTTTGATTCGGAACGGCCCATTCTTATAGGAGATCTGAATGGAGACCACTTAGAAGATGCTATTATGCCTTTTTCTATTGAAGGCCGTGATGGCGGCAATAACTGGGATGCCCATTATGCTGTTTTTATCAATAAAGACGGTCAGCTCAAGTATCAGTATTCTTTCGACAGGGGAGCCGATCTGGCAGAAACACAGACCTTTTTCAAAAGTATAAAAGATGGGGTAGTAGAGGGAATAATAGAACCCGGATTTCATGTTCAGGAAGGAGAAAGTATACCCGTCAATTATATTTACAAAAACAACAGGCTTGTGGAAGTGACACCTCCTTCAAAGGTCAAATAAGAGAGGTAGAAAGCAACCCATATTGGAAATCAATAATAATCGGGAGAAGCTTAATTAAACGTTTGCCTGAATTCAAGAGGTGAGATTGCAGTCCTGTTTTTAAATAAACGGTGAAAAGACTGCGGATGTTCAAATCCTAAATGATAAGCAATCTCAGATACGGTCATCATGGTTGTGGACAGTAATTCTTTAGCTCTTTCGATCAGCCTGTTCTGAATGTGCTGCTGCGTAGTCTGGCCTGTATGAACTCTAAGCATATCACTTAAATAATTGGGACTGATATTCATTTCTGAGGCAATAAACTGTACTGTAGGAATTCCATCGATAATTAATCGGTTATTTTTAAAATAATCATCCAGTACACCTTCAAGCTGAATCAAGAGATCATGATTCATTTTCTTTCTGGTCAGAAACTGGCGGTTATAAAAGCGGTCACAGTATTTCAGCAGTAAGTCAATATTGGAGACTAATAAATCCTGAGTAAAAACATCCATATTATTTTCGGTTTCCCTCCGGATATTATCAATGATATCCGTAACAGACTTTTCTTCTCTTTCAGAAAGGTGCAAAGCCTCATGGGCTGCATAGGAAAAATAGCCATATTCTTTTATCGTAGCTGCTATAGGATATCCCTGTAAAAAATCAGGATGAACAAGCAATACACTGCCCTTGACTTCGGAAAGTAAAATATCCTCGAACTGCATCACCTGATGGGGTGCAATAAAATACATGATCCCATCCTGAAAATCATAATATTGCTGACCATATTTAAATTTTCCTGCACAATCATTCTTAATGGCCACAACATAAAAATCTGTAGTTACAGCAGTACGAAGACTGCTGGGGTCAGCGGCAACTTCAGTAAAGTCAAAAACACTGATCAAAGGATTGGATGGCCTCCCCAGCTTTAAATAAAGATGCAGTGTCGTAATGGAGGTTATTTTTTCAGGTGCTTTCATTCGCTTTCTGCTTTTACCACTTTAAATCTATTGATAAATTACCTAGAAAAGGTACAAAATTTTATTTTTGGAGGTCTTCCCACCCTCTTCGGAGGAAGGTTTACTTTGCTGCCAGCTGTTCTTTTCGGATTTGCTCAATTCCTTGTCTGTAGGTCGTTACCTTAAAATCGGGAAATCTTTTTCTAAATTGAGAATCATCAAACAGATTATCATACTCATACCTTGGAAGCAGTTCCAGCAGTTCTTTTGCATTTTTATTGAAAAGAGCGCCTATCCTGAAAGCCATTTTAGGAATGACAGAATAGCGGAATTCTTTTCCATATATCTCAGAAACCAGGGCAATGAATTGTTGATAAGTCAGTTTATGATCATCTACCGGTAAGTGCCAGGTCTGACCGAAAGCGTCAGGTGTATTTCCTATTAAAGCGGTAGCACTGCTGGCATCAGGAGTCCAGATCAGGCTTCGAAGTTTATTATCTCTCAATGGCACTTTCAGTTTTTTATCTTCTTTAATGGCATTGAAAATAAGACTATTGGTAATACTTTGTGTCTTTCCCGGTCCATAAAACTCAGGTGCTCTGCAGATCACCGCTTCTATAGTTCCGGCTGCCATTTCCTTCAAAAGCATATCGGTCATCTCTTTTCTTACCCTTCCTTTTCTTCCTACAGGAGCAAAAGCAGTCTGTTCCGTCAGGACCTGGTTATTTTGAGGGTACATATAAGTATTGTCAAAAAACACCAACTTGGTTCCATTGATTTTACAGGCATCAATTACATTTCTAAGAATCATTGTAAACTGTTCCTCCCATAGATCCGTATCCATAGGAAGTCCCAGGGTAAAATAAGCAATGTCACTTCCTTTTACCGCTTCTATTGCTTTATTCCTGTCTGTGAGGTCTGCAGAAAATACAGTATCGGTATCATTTACTTTAACGGCCTTTCTGCTGACGATTCTGATATCGGAGGTATAGTTCCGTTTCAGTTCCTTTGCCAGTTCCTGTCCAATCTGTCCATTGGCTCCTAATATTGTTTGCATACTATTTTATTTTCAGAGTTTTGTATGAAAGCTGATCATTAACAGTTGAGTACCATTGATGACCCTCTTTATTTCTGATACAAAATTCGGGTATTATGATCAAAAATAGGTATCCCAATCATCGGAATTTGTAACGCAATCTCTGAAAGGCGGCTGAAGGTGAGAAAATTTCCCTCACCTTCAGCTATTGTATCACTTCCTGTCCACGGCAAGATTATCATCCTCTATTTTGCTGATCAGCATATAAAATAACCCGGCATAGATCATTTGAATTCCCATGGCCTCCCAGTTTTCAACCGTACTGCTTCCAAAAAGCAGCATCACAATGAGTGACGCTCCACTCATAGCGGCAATACGGGTTTTGAAACCTATCATAAGCAGCAGGCCAATTGTAAACTCGAGAAAGGGTAGTGCCATACTAAAAGCATGTACCAATACCTGTGGCAGCCAGCTTTTCTCAAAACCGGCAGTCATTCCGTCTGCAAAATCCTGTAATTTGGTAAGCCTCACAAGCCCATGTCCAAAAAAATTGATTCCCATTGAAATACGAAGGAAAAAATATCCTGTTTTTTTACTCATTATTGTTATTTTTTATTTGTTGTATTGTTTTAAAGATGGGAAAGCAGAAGGCAAAAAATCATGAAAGCATTACACATGATTCTTAATTTCTGTAAAGGAAATAATAGTAAGCTATCCATCACTTTAAGAGTCTCTTTCTTCCGACACTCTGACTCCTTACTTATTATATTTCTCTTCACTGTTATCCACAGGAGTATTGGGATCATTCATCACCATTTTGGCAATATCATCCTTTCTCATAAAGACAACCCCTTGTTTCTTCTGAGTGTATTTGATAAATTCTTCCATAGCATGAATCATAGCAGGCGCTCCGCCAATTCTGTCATGAAAACTTATACTCATCATTCTCCTTTTAGAAGCCCCTTCCTCATAGAGACGGTCAAACTCAAATTTCAGTTGCGTCAGAAACTGATCAGGGCTCCAATGTTTTCCTTCAATATTCACAATGTCATTATTACGGATCGTATAGGGGATTACCATAAAATTTTTCCCTTGAACTTTAGTAATGAAAGGCTCATCATGGCTTACATCGTCTATATGGTACAGAAAACCGAGTTCCTGTAGTACTTTCAAGGTATTCGGACTTCTCCTCAGCCAGTTGCTGTTATAGCCTACCGCTCTTTTGCCGGTTATTTTTTGGACAACATCTACACCTTCTTTCACAAAATACAATTCATCGGCATAGCTTTTATTCCACTGGTTATCCCAGGTGAACCCATGAGCCGCTACTTCATGTCCTTCATTTGCAATGGCTTTGGCAACCTCCGGATATTTTTCGGCAGCAGTTCCCACGATATGGGATGTTACTTTAATGTTGTACTTTTTCCAAAGATCCAGCATACGGTAGATACCTTCATTGCCTCCATAACGATACCAGCTTTCCGCTGGAAGATCTGGCTGGCCTGCAGGAAGAGGAGTGCTGCTAAAAGGGCTTTCAGCACCTTCAGGCTGTCCGCCGGTTTCAAACTGCATAGAGACGGAAATGACCAGCTGAGCACCATTGGGCCAATACTTTTTTCCTTTGGTTGGGGTTTCATTTTGGTTACTAATTCCCCCTTTGATTCTGTCTTTATTATTGAAACAGGAAACCAGGAATACTGTAGAAAAAAGCATCAGCGCTGATTGTCTTAAATATTTCATTTCGAATGTTTTTTGTTATGCAAAATTGCTTCGAATGTCAGCATTATGTATTGTAAAAATTAATGGTAAATTTGTAAAAATCCATTCTTTATGAAACGCATTGTTAATTTCAATTCCTTTAATGTTTTCAGTATTGAAAAAGAAGTATGGGATGTTGAATACCATAATCACAACTTCTATGAATTGATTATCATTGAAAAAGGAAAAGGATTTCACCATCTGAACGGTATTGTATTTCCCTATAAAAAAGGCGATGTCTTCCTGCTCAGACCCAGTGACGGACATGAGTTTTCTATCAAAACTAAAACAAAATTTATCTATATAAAGTTTACAGAGCAGTACATATGGGAAACCCTGTTGATAAACAAAAAGAATGAGCTGAAAAAGGTCATTCAGCTTCTTATGGAAGATCGGTCTTTTGTTTACGAATCGGCCATTAAAAATAAAACAGACAGGGTTCATCTGTTACAGCTGGCCCATATTCTTCTCTATGAATTCAGCCATCAAAGCAGATACAATAAAG
This sequence comes from Chryseobacterium rhizosphaerae, assembly GCF_003385455.1. Classification (GTDB taxonomy): domain Bacteria; phylum Bacteroidota; class Bacteroidia; order Flavobacteriales; family Weeksellaceae; genus Chryseobacterium; species Chryseobacterium rhizosphaerae. Next base: position 7,064 of record NZ_QNUF01000027.1, read on the forward strand.
ACATTGTAGTTGATATCTTTTCAGCCATTATAACCGTTCTGATTAGAAATACGATGGAAACCACGACCAATAAAAAATGGATTTCCCAGCATCTAAGCAGAATTGAAAAGATTCTATATTATATCAATGTCAATGTACTGGATACAGATAAAATGAAAATTGAGAACCTGGCCAAAGAATTCATGCTTTCTTCCAACTATATCAGTATTTATGTAAAAAAACAAACCGGATTTTCTATACAGCAGCATATCATTCAGTACAAAATAAAAACAGCAGAAAAACTTCTCCTGCAAAGTCCGTACAATATCAATGAAATTGCTGATAAATTGGGGTTTAATGATACCAGCCATTTTAATAAAATATTCAAAGGGTACCAACAGCTGTCTCCCACTGAATTCAGGAAAAAAAATAAATAATTCTGGAAACACCTAAATTAAGTGTCAGCTGTATTAAAATAAGAATATTACAGGTGATATTAAATTTATCGCCTATCCTTTATCCCGATTACTTTTAAAGCATGGGCGGTTAAATAAATATCATCGAAGACAGTAAGGGATTCCACATCATTGTAACCCAGGGGAATCATATCGTTTTTATTAAAAGATAATTCTATGGAAGGATCATATGACGCCACGATTCTCACCTTTGAGTACCCGTTATAATCTACTTTAAAACCTTCAAACATACATTTTTGCTCTGCATTCTGGTATTCGGCGTATTCTTCAAATCCTACCGCATCGGTTCTTTTTCCGTCATTATGTTCCAGAGACTTCCATGAAGCATAATTTTTAGGCTCCTTCAGGACATTTCCTTCCGTATCTACAGGAACAAACATTCCAAGATAGAGAGGCTTTCTTAGAAAATTGGCATAATTATTCATCAAATTTAAAATTTGAAGATCGGCATAACCTTCATTCGAATAGTATTCAATTACAAAGGTTGTCATCGGAATCAGCTTGAGAGAAGCATCAGTCGGCATAATGAATGTTTTCTTTTATCGGAGGATAAAAATAGTATTTTTATTTTCTTTTCCCAACGGAAGTCTGCAATAGGATGGAATTTATACCCATTCTGAATAACAATAACAAACATCAATCTGTTTATTTTTTCGGTATTTTTGAAGAACAATAACGTAATAATGATAGTGAACACCTTTCTACAGGATATTGATGAAGTTTTTGATCTTTATAAAATGGCTTCCGATTTTAAGAAAACAGTATCCGGGGTACAATGGCCGGAGTTTGACCGAAGCATGATAGAAACAGAAATTAAAGAAAACCGCCATTGGAAAATTATAGTAGACGGACAGATCGCCCGCGTCTGGAGCATTACATTTAATGATCCTCAGGTTTGGGAAGAAAGAAATGCAGATCCTGCTGTTTATATTCACAGGATTGCCACCCATCCTGATTTCAGAGGACAAAAATTTGTAGAACAGATCGTTGAATGGTCTGCAAAATTCGCAAAGGAAAATGAGAAACACTATGTCAGAATGGATACCACAGCAGGAAACCAGAGGTTGGCGGATTATTACATACGATGCGGATTTACTCAATTAGGACCAAAAAAAATAGCCGATACCGAAGGGCTTCCCGCTCATTATCATAATGCGACTATGGTACTTTTTCAGTTGGAAGCTTAACATTTTACTTACAGACAGGTTTAACATCGTTTAGTAAGGTAACTAAGGTTTTTCCGGGTTCCTCAATGGGGATCAGATGGGCAGAATTTTCAAACCATATCCCTTTTTTAAACGGAGCTTTTACATTTTGCAACCATTGCGCAGTGGGCTCAGAAGGGGTAGTGTAATCATGCCTTCCCATAAACATAAAAACCGGAATAGGGAAGGTTTTAATATTCTTAAAGTCAGTATCCAGAAATTCAGGAAGCACCTTTGCCAGGGTAAATACACTGCCTTTACCAATAGCCTCAGCATCCTGATAAGAATATTCCGGGGATAATAACGGAGCTTGGAGGAAATACCTGGAATTATTCCTGAAAGCTGTAAGTCCGCCATAATACTGGGGCCATTTCCGTGCAATAATGATCCTTTTTCTGGTAATAGGAGTGGTTCCCGGATAGGGTGCTATAGATGCCAATTCTTTCAAAGCCTCTTCATTTTTTAACCGGGTACGGCAAAATCAACACTCAAACGTTCATTGTCTCTAGTATTGATGACCTGTCCGATTCCTACATAAGCATAAAACAGATCCGGTCTTTTCAACCCCGCCCTCATAGAAATAATCGTTCCCCAGCTGTGACCAATCAGCAATACTTTCTTCTTTTTATACTTTGCTTTGATTAATTCAGCCAGTTCAATAGCATCATCTACATATTGACTGATATGAATGGTGTTTTTTAATGATAAGGTATCATTGGCATGATAAGTTTTGCCGGAAGCCCGCTGATCGTAATTGACAACAGTGAAATACTCCTCAATAGGTCTTTGAAACATCCACATGACCGGCGAAAGAGGTGAAGCCGGACCACCGTGTACAAAGAGTATCACCGGATTATCTTTATGCTGACCACGCACAAAAACCCATTGCTGAACACCCCGATATTTACTTTATATCTTTCCTGAATTCCATTGGGACTTACAATTGAATCCAGGTCCTTTATAATTTCCCTAGCTTCAGCATACTCATCTCCGGGTTTGCTGTTTTGTCCGAATATCGAAAGAGAAAACAATAATATGATGACGAATATTATCTTATTTTTCATAAGTCGCTGATTTTGTAAGCCAAATTAAAAAAGATAATTTTAATAATCAAATAAAATGCATTCATAGGTCGATCTTATGATCATGCTAATCTCTGTACTCAGATGCTTATTAAAATCCGAATAAATTTCTTCAAAATAACGCTTAAGTAGCATTAAATTTAAAAGGCCTACCTTTACAATAACCAAACAAAATTATTAATATGTCATTTGTAACCCCAGAAGGAGCAAGGAAAGCTCAGTTATCTGTAACAGAAAGAGAGCCCGTTGCCCATGCCGTACTCTCAGGTGCAGAGAATATCTCAAAGTATAATACCGGAGTATGCCACGATGTTGTAGCATATGCTTTGTATATGCGAGGCGCCCGGATAAGCCCCACTCAGCTGGCTGAATCAGCTGGCCAAAAATGGCTCACTGTATTCAGATATCCGGACGGAGAAAAGTGGGATGGCTATGCCCCCATTCCGGCAGGAAAAGCAATTGGTTTCTACAGACTTATCGACAAAACCTGGTTTCATTCAGCCATCACTACAGGAAACGGTAACGAAATCCGATCTGTAAACGGATTTTCATTAGGATCAGCATGGTCTGTTCCCGTAGATATGGACTGGGTTTTCTTAGGTAAAAGAAATTCAGACGGAACCTTTAATTATGACGGTACCAAAATAGAAGTGTACATTTCACCTTTATAGCCGTCATGATAAGACAGAAATAGTTCTACTAATAAATTATTTCTGTCTTATTTTTATCACAAGCTATTTCTTTTTCTTCCGAAACAACAGGAGTTCACCCATTGATTCCTTTATTTTCTCCAAATACCCTTTCCCTGTTAAGGCTATCGTAAGCAAAAACAAAACCTCCCCCGTAATAAGCAGGATCAGGATGGTGGATGCTTTATTGGGAAAATCCACAAAGAAAAGGACCGGAACTCCCGCTAAACACAATGTTCCCAATCCTAAAAAGATAAATACCAGTTTATTTTTAAAGCTTAGTTTTTCCTTCGCCATCGTATGTGAATCTGAGTACAAAAAAACTGATTTTATGTACATCATATTTCTATTTTGTGATCCAAACGTATATTCAGACCTTTGAAATGTCGATTTTTAAATATGAGACCTATTGTTGAATTTCAGGATCATATCTTTTCTTAAAATTATTGGGACAAATGATATTCACATCATTCCGTATAAAGCGTTGAAAAAATAATTTTAATGTAACACATAATTAACCTTAGTCTTGAAATAAAATCACGGGCTTATCAAATACTTCCTATTTACAGTATAATTTTAGTGTTAAAAAAATTATAAATTTCTCTAAAATCAGTCCGAATTCAGCCTTAAAAAAAGAATATTAAGACAAAATATCCCTCATATTTTCAATGATTTAAAGCTTTTTCATAATAAAAAACAAATCCCCATGCGGCTGTTTCAATAAAATGGCTATATTTACCACCAAGGAGTTCTTAACACCTTCTTTATCAACCGAAACTGGTTACACTTAGCTGTGTATTAAAAGGGAATCGTGTGCAAATCACGAACTGTCGCGCAACTGTAAGTAACATGAAGGTTTTTATCAATATATGTCCACTGTTTACCTGGGTAAATGGGAAGGATGATAAAAACTGTTACAAGTCAGGAGACCTGCCTATTTCGAATTGACGATGCTTTCGCGATCTGAAGCTTATAGTCAGGTATGATACGATATAGATAACTGTGCGCTGTTTTTTCGTAAGTTATTTTTTTGAGATAGTTGTAATGTGGCCGTGTGCCTTTTCATTATGTCTATAAGCTCATTCGTATTTCCCTTTCCATAGTTTTTATTTCCCATCAGGCATTGTGAAGTTTGGCAAGAGCTTTTTAAAAGGATTTTATCATTTAAAAAGTTGAAGAATGCAAACATATAATCGCTATGTAAGAATCAGTAACTGGCTTATAATGGAAAAGAGCAGTCCATTCCCTTGGATCAATAAGGTTTTGCTAAAAGCTTTCAACACAGATTTAATTTCTGTTCATCATTATCCGTTATCATCAGGTATTCCTATACATCAATAACTCCTATTGCTTTTATCAGCAATCCCATACACCAAAACAAATTTTTAACAAAACAATAGATATTAAATGATTAAGAATGAAAGTATGCAGTCTCCCGGGTTACGATTCCGCGAGGCTATGCAGAAAGAAAAACCTCTCCAGATTGTAGGAGCTATTAATGCCAACCATGCATTATTGGCACAGCAGGCAGGTTTTAATGCAATTTATCTTTCGGGAGGTGGTGTTGCCGCCGGTTCTTTAGGAATTCCCGATCTGGGAATTACTACCCTGGAAGATGTACTAACAGATGTTCAGCGCATCACCAATATCTGTGATCTCCCCCTTATGGTGGATATTGATACGGGATTTGGTCCGTCGGCTTTTAACGTAGCCAGAACAGTAAAATCTCTGATTAAAGCTGGAGCAGCAGCCTTACATATTGAAGATCAGGTAGGAGCCAAACGTTGTGGCCACCGTCCCGGAAAAGAAATTGTGAGTAAAGAAGAAATGACAGACAGGCTGAAAGCTGCCGCAGATGCCCGTGTCGACGAAAATTTTGTTATCGGAGCACGAACGGATGCATTTGCCAATGAAGGACTGGAAAAAACACTGGAAAGAGCTATTGCCTATAAGGAGGCAGGTGCCGATTTCATTTTTGCAGAAGCAGTACCGGACCTGAGCTACTATCAAAAATTTGTAGATGCTACAGGAATCCCTGTATTGGCCAATATTACAGAATTTGGAATGATCAGCATGTATACTGTTGAAGAATTGAAGACCGCGGGAGTAGGGTTGATTCTTTATCCGCTTTCTGCTTTCCGCGCAGCTAATAAAGCCGCTCAAAATGTCTATGAACATATCCGTAAAGAGGGTACCCAGGCTAATGTGATAGATACCATGCAAACCAGAGAAGAACTCTACCAAAGTATTGGATACCATGATTATGAACAAAAATTAGATAACCTTTTTAAAAAGAATACTGATGTCAACAAATAATGAACCTACCTTCAAGCCTAAAAAAAGTGTCGCGCTTTCGGGAGTAGCAGCCGGCAATACAGCACTTTGCAGTGTCGGAAAAAGTGGAAACGACCTGCACTACAGAGGATATGATATTTTGGACCTTGCAGAAAAAACGCAGTTTGAAGAAGTGGCTTACCTGCTGATCTATGGGCATCTGCCTACCGAAGCACAGCTGAAAAATTATAAGGCAAAATTAAAATCATTAAGAGGGCTGCCACATTCTGTAAGAAATATTTTAAAAAGTATCCCTGCTGCTGCACATCCAATGGACGTTATGCGGTCAATGGTATCTGCTATCGGTAGTATTCAGCCGGAAAAAGATGATCATAATATGGCGGGAGCCAGAGATATAGCCGATAAATTACTGGCATCATTCAGCTCAGGCCTTTTGTATTGGTACCACTATACCCACAACGGAAAAGAAATTGATGTAGAGACAGATGATGATACTATCGGAGGCCATTTCCTTCATTTACTGCATGGAAAAAAACCTTCCGATTCCTGGACAAAAGCCATGCAGATCTCTCTGAATCTGTATGCAGAACATGAATTTAATGCTTCTACATTCACAAGCCGTGTTATTGCAGGTACAGGTTCCGATATTTATTCTGCCATTACAGGAGCTATTGGAGCATTAAGAGGACCTAAACACGGGGGTGCCAATGAAGTGGCTTTTGAAATTCAGAGCCGTTATCATTCTCCGGACGAAGCAGAAAGCGACATCAGGCAGCGTATTGCCAACAAAGAAGTGATCATTGGATTCGGACATCCGGTCTATACCATTTCAGACCCAAGAAATGTAGTGATCAAAAAAGTAGCTAAAGAACTTTCCGAAGAAGCAGGGGATATGTTACTTTTTAATATTGCTGAAAGACTGGAAACCATTATGTGGGAAGAAAAGAAAATGTTCCCTAATCTGGATTGGTTCTCTGCGGTATCCTACCACTTAATGGGAGTACCTACGCTGATGTTTACGCCATTATTCGTAATTTCAAGAGTTACAGGATGGAGCGCACATATCATGGAACAGAGACAGGATGGTAAAATCATCCGTCCAAGCGCCAATTATACAGGTCCTGAAAACAAAGCATTTGTATCCATCGATCAACGATAAAAGAATTAAACTATTTTCAACTAATTAAAATTTTCAACAAAAAAAATGAGTTCACACATTTCAAATGAAAGGCCACAGCCGGATAAAGTACTGGCAGATATTGCAGATTATGTATTAAACTACGAAATAAAAAATGACCTTGCCTGGAAAACAGCCCATTACTGTCTTCTTGATACGATTGGGTGTGGTCTGGAAGCTTTGACCTATCCGGCCTGTACCAAACTTTTAGGACCTGTAGTAAAAGGGACTATCGTTCCGAATGGTGGTAAAGTTCCGGGAACACAGTTTCAACTTGACCCTATTCAGGCTGCATTTAATATTGGGACAATTATCCGTTGGCTGGATTTTAATGATACGTGGCTGGCTGCTGAGTGGGGACATCCATCAGATAACTTAGGCGGTATTTTAGCAACAGCCGATTGGTTATCCAGAACCAATATTGCAGAAGGAAAAGCTCCTCTTAAAATGAAGCAGGTATTGGAGGCCATGATCATGGCTCATGAAATACAAGGGGTAATGGCGCTGGAAAACTCTTTTAACAAAGTAGGTTTAGACCATGTTTTGCTGGTAAAACTGGCTTCTACAGCAGTAGTAGGAAAATTGATAGGGTTAACCCGCGACGAATTGATCAATGCCGTATCATTAGCTTTTGTAGATGGTCAGTCTTTAAGAACATACCGCCATGCTCCTAATACAGGGTCCAGAAAATCATGGGCAGCAGGAGATGCTACATCAAGAGCCGTTCGTTTAGCATTAATAGCACAAACCGGAGAAATGGGATACCCTTCCGTTCTGACAGCAAAAACCTGGGGATTCTATGATGTATCTTTCAAAGGAAATGAATTCAAATTCCAGAGAGACTACACTTCCTATGTGATGGAAAATGTACTATTCAAAATTTCATTCCCGGCCGAGTTTCATTCCCAGACAGCCGTTGAAGCTGCAATGACATTACATCACACCTTACAGGACCTTGGAAAAACAACAGATGACATTAAAAAAATTACCATCAGAACTCATGAAGCGGCCATCCGGATTATAGACAAAAAAGGTCCGCTGAACAACCCTGCAGACCGTGATCACTGTATTCAGTACATGGTAGCCGTTCCATTAATTTACGGAAGACTTACCGCTGCCGATTATGAAGACAGTATCGCTTTAGATCCGCGAATTGATATCCTCCGTGATAAAATTGAATGCGTAGAAGATGTACAGTTTACCACAGATTATCATAATCCTGAAAAACGTTCTATTGCCAATGCTTTGACTGTAGAATTGAATGACGGAACCATTTTAAATGAAATAGAGGTAGAATATCCTATAGGTCACAAACGAAGAAGAGAGGAAGGAATTCCTGAATTAATTAAAAAGTATAAAATCAATTTGGCAAGAATATTCCCTGAAAAACAACAGCGGGTAGTATTAGAAAACTCGTTGGAGTATGACACCCTTGTCAATCTTAATGTCAATGAATTTGTTGATTTATTGGTCATATAATTTTAAATGAAGGGTTGAATCTCAATTATGTTTCAACCCTTCATTTTCACCTTTCACCTTAACAAAAACTATGTCACATACAGTACAAATATTAATCAATGGAAACTTTATAGAAAGTAAAGCTTCTGAACATTTACCTGTTGAAAATCCTGCCACACAGGAAATTCTTGCAGAAGTTCCCCTAACGCTATTGTCTGAAATAGACGAAGCGATTGAAGCTGCCCAACTGGCCTTCAAAACATGGAAAGAGGTAGCCACCCCGGAAAGGGCAAGGTTATTCTTAAAATACCAGCATCTTTTAAAAGAAAATCAGAAAGAAATCGCTGAAATCCTGTCCAGAGAGAATGGAAAAACACTTGCCGATGCTATGGGAGACGTATGGCGGGGTATTGAAGTCGTGGAACATGCCTGTAATATCCCAACGCTGATGATGGGCGAGACCGTAGAAAATGTAGCAAGAGGTGTAGATACCTATAGCTATATTCAACCACTTGGAGTCTGTGCGGGAATTACCCCTTTTAATTTCCCTGCAATGATTCCTTTATGGATGTTCCCTATGGCTATTGCCTGCGGCAATACCTTTATTTTAAAACCTTCCGAGCAGACCCCAATGACCTCCATGAAAATGGCAGAGCTGTTTTTGAAAGCAGGCTTTCCTAAAGGGGTACTGAATATTGTCCATGGTTCCAAAGACCAGGTAAACCATATTCTTAACCATCCGGAAATTAAAGCTATATCCTTCGTAGGCTCTGTCCCTGTAGCGGAACATGTTTACCGTACCGGAACAGATAACCTGAAAAGAGTACAGGCTTTTGGAGGAGCAAAAAACCATATGGTGGTAATGCCTGATGCCAATAAAGAGCAGGTGGTCAATAATTTAGTGGGAGCCTCATGTGGGGCTGCCGGCCAGCGTTGTATGGCAATCAGTGTTGCCGTTTTGGTAGGAGAAGCTCAACATTGGGTGGAGGATATTAAAAACGCTTTAAAAACCATTAAGCCGGGAGTATGGTCAGACGAGTCTGCCGCATTTGGCCCCTTAATCAACAGGCAGTCTAAGGAAAAAGTGCTACGACTGATCAAAAGTGGCTATGAACAGGGAGCTGAAGTCTTATTAGACGGAAGTGAATGTACAGTAGAAGGCTATGAAAACGGATATTTTGTAGGCCCTACTTTATTCAGTAATGTATCTGTGGATATGGACATTTATAAAGAAGAGATCTTCGGTCCTGCATTACTTTTGTTAAAAGCCGACACCTTAGACGAAGCCATCAGTATCATCAATGCCAATCCTTATGGGAACGGAACTTCAATATTTACCAATTCCGGAGCTGCAGCCCGAAAATTCCAACATGAAATTGAAGTAGGCCAGATTGGTATTAATCTTCCTATTCCTGTGCCGCTGCCATTTTTCTCTTTTACAGGATGGAGAAAATCTTTCTTCGGAGATCTGCATTCATACGGAAAACAGGGCATCCGTTTCTATACCGAAACAAAAACAGTTACAGCCCGCTGGTTTGAAGAAGATGTGCCGGGAGGAAATCTCAATATGACCATCAGTCTAAAATAATGGAAAGCAAACGGTGGAAAATGCCTATATGCTCTCCACTTTCAACACTCAGCTTTCAACTTAAATTTAAATACAATGGAGTTTAACCTAAATGAAGATCAGCTGGCTTTTCAGGATGCGGCAAGAAGATTCGCTGAAAAAGAATTTTTCCCCTACGCTTCAGAATGGGATGCCAAAAAGATATTCCCAAGAGAAGCAATTGCTAAGGCCGGAGAACTTGGGTTTTGTGGCATTTATACAAGTGAAACAGCAGGAGGTCTGGGATTGTCAAGATTGGATGCAGCCATCATATTTGAAGAGCTCGCTTCAGCCTGTCCTTCAACTACGGCTTATATTACCATACACAATATGGTTTCCTGGATGATTGACAAATTTGCGAAAGATGATGTCCGGGAAGAATTATGTCCGGCTTTAGCTTCAGGTATATTACTGGGCTCTTATTGTCTTACTGAACCCGGGTCAGGTTCTGATGCTGCAGGATTGAAAACCACAGCTGTAAAAAAGGGCAATACCTATATCATCAATGGAACAAAGGCCTTTATTTCCGGAGCCGGAGAAAGCGATATCCTGATTGTAATGGCCCGTACAGGAGATCCCGGTTCAAAAGGAATCAGTGCTTTTATTGTACCTGCCAATACAAAAGGAATCAGCTTCGGAGAAAAAGAAAAAAAACTGGGCTGGAATACCCAGCCTACACGTTTTGTATTCCTGGATCATGTGGAAGTAGAAGAGAAGTATCTTTTGGGAGAACCTGGAGAAGGTTTTAAAATTGCCCTGAAAGGACTGGATGGGGGCAGGATAAACATTGGAAGCTGCTCAGTAGGAGCCGCACAGGGCGCTATCAATCAGGCTCAGCAGTATATGCATGAAAGGCAGCAGTTTGGAAAATCATTGGCTCAGTTTCAATCGCTTCAGTTTAAAATTGCCGATATGGTAACAGATCTTGTTGCTGCCCGCCAAATGGTTCATCTGGCTGCTTTTAAACTGGATTCCAAAGACCCGAATGCTACAACCTATTGTGCTATGGCCAAAAGATTAGCAACAGATATGTGTTTTAATATCTGTAATGAAGCTATTCAGGTCCTGGGAGGGTATGGCTGCACACAGGATTTCCCTGTAGAAAGACTGATGCGGGATGCCAGAATCCATCAGGTAGTGGAGGGAACCAATGAAATTATGAAACTGGTAATCTCCAGAAAGATTTTAGAAGTAGGAGCGACCCTACAAATCAGATAGTTATAACAGATAAAAACGGAAAGCTGAAACCGGATAATAATCTACATCTGTTTTAACATTTCAGCCCATAAAATTTTTAAAGTTCAATTTTCAATTCAATACAATGAGCTTAGTACTAACAGAAATAAAAAACAAAGTCGGGATCATCACTTTAAATTCCGAAAAAACACTGAATTCTCTGTCATTACCTATGATTGAAGAATTACAGAGCATTCTGACAGATTGGAAAACATCCGATCAGGTAGTCTGTCTTTTTCTTCAGGGTGCCGGTGAAAAAGCTTTATGTGCAGGGGGAGATGTACGGAAGCTCTATGATGCTATTATGGCACAAAGAGCTATTGACCCTACGGAAGTCCCTAAAGACTGCTACGATTTCTTTTCAAAAGAGTATCAGGTAGATTACGACATCCATACCTATCCAAAGCCTGTAATAGTCTGGGGAAGCGGTATTGTAATGGGTGGCGGTATCGGTCTGATGGTAGGAGCTTCCCATCGTATCGTCACCGAAAAAAGTAAACTGGCCATGCCTGAAATTACCATTGGCCTGTATCCGGATGTAGGAGGTACCTGGTTTTTGAATAAAATGCCTTCTGCCTTTGGAATATATTTAGGCTTAACCGGGGCAAGATTAGATGGTGCAGACTGCAAATATTTAGGACTGGCAGATTATTATATGGAATCCTCTTCAAAAGAAGATATTATAAACGCTCTGAAACAGGCAGACTGGACAAGTAATCCTTATCAAACAGTTTCCGATATTTTAAATACGATCTCGGAAAATACAGATATTCCTGAATCCCAGGCTGCATTACATCATGAATTTATCCAGAATTTTGAAGGAGTAGATGCTGTAGAGGAATTCAGTGATCTGATAAGGAATTATCCTGAAAAAGATGACTGGATCAATACAGGATTAAAAAGTTTTACCGCAGGATCTCCAAGTTCGGCACACATTATTTTCAGACAATTGAAACAAGGCAAGCACCTGAGCCTGGAAGAGGTCTTCCAATCTGAATTGAACCTTTCATGTCAATGTTGCATCCACCCGGATTTTGCAGAAGGAGTAAGGGCTTTATTGGTGGATAAAGATCAGTCTCCCCAGTGGCAGCCCGCCACTTTAAATGATATTACCACAGAATGGATAGACAGCTATTTTGCGGAATTAAAAGTAGAGGACTTTCAATCTTTATCCTGATTAGACATAAACATCTGCCTTATCTGCACAATCTGCGAAAGGTAAAAAACATATAGGTTTTGGCTAACGCCATACTATCTCACTTCTATTCAAATAATAATTGATTACACCTTTTCTAATCTCAAGTCTCAAATCTCTAACATCTAATTCAAAAAAAATCATGTCAAATATAGCATTCATCGGTTTAGGAAATATGGGAGGCCCTATGGCTGCCAATCTTATCAGGAAAGGTCATACCGTTACAGGTTTTGATCTTTCGGAAACAGCATTAAAGGTATTGGAATCAGCTGGTGGTCAGACGGCCGGATCAGCTTTAGATGCTGCAAAATCCGCAGACGTAATTATCTCGATGTTACCTTCAGGAAAGCATGTTGCAGAACTCTATTCTGAGGACTTCATCAGTACTCTGAAACCGAATACATTATTGATTGACAGCAGTACTATTGATGCTGTTACAGCCCGCTCAGTTGCGACATTAGCCATTTCAAAAGGGTGCAAAATGATAGATGCTCCCGTTTCCGGGGGTACCGGTGGGGCACAGGCAGGAACATTGACCTTTATTGTGGGTGGTAAGCAGGAAGATTATGAAAAAGCCCGACCGATCTTGAAATGTATGGGACAAAATATATTTCATGCCGGAGAATCCGGAGCCGGACAGGTCGCTAAAATCTGTAATAATATGCTGCTAGCCATTCATATGATTGGCACCTCAGAAGCGATCAACCTGGGAGTAAAACATGGTCTGGACCCCAAAATATTAAGTGAAATCATGCAGAAAAGTTCCGGTAAAAACTGGTCTTTAGAAGTATATAACCCATATCCCGGTGTGATGGAAAATGCTCCGGCTTCCAGAGCCTATTCAGGAGGCTTTGCCGTAGATCTGATGGCTAAAGATTTAGGCCTTGCCGCAGAAGCCGGATTGGAAACCAAAACCTCTACACCATTAGGGAATACCGCACTGAACTTATACAGAATCTGGAGTGAAACAGGACATGGGAAAACAGATTTCTCCAGTATTCTTCAATTTTTAAATGGAAAAGGGAATATTGAAAATTAAAACAGCCATTCACCCTCTATTTTCATTCCCAATATTTAACCTTTAAATTTCAACGTAAGACAATGAATTTTGAAACATTAATATATCACCAGGAAGGCCATATCGGAACACTAACGATCAACAGGCCACAAGCTTTGAATGCTTTGAATGAAACAGTTTTAAAAGAACTTACTTCATTTACGGAACAAATACAATCAGACCGGAATATAAGAGTCTTAATCATTACCGGGTCCGGGGAGAAAGCTTTTGTTGCAGGAGCTGATATCAAAGCCATGCAGGGGATGAGTCCCAAAGAAGCAGAAGACTTTTCAATGGTGGCACAGACGGCATTTAATGCTGTTGAAAACCTGCCGTTTGCAGTGATTGCAGTCGTAAATGGATTTGCCCTGGGCGGTGGTTGTGAACTGGCATTATCCTGCGATATTATTTTAGCAAGCGGAAAAGCGAAATTCGGGTTACCGGAAGTTACATTGGGCTTATTACCATGTTTTGGGGGTACCCAGCGTCTTCCAAGAGCGATTGGTTTATATAAAGCCAGGGAAATGGTTTTCTCAGGAGACTTTTATTCCGCGGAAGCCTGCAAAGATTTCGGTTTTGTTAACCATGTTTTTGCACCCGAAGAATTACTGAATGAAGCTCTAAAGCTGGCCAAAACCATTGCATCAAGAGGACCTGTGGCTGTTGCAAAAGCAAAACAGTCTTTAAATACAGGTTCTGAACTTCATATCTCTGAAGGATTAAAACAAGAAGCGGCTTTATTCGGAGCATTATTTACCACACAGGACCATAGCGAAGGCATAGGGGCATTTATAGAAAAAAGAACCCCTGATTTCCAGGGAAATTAATACGATCGAATATAGAAAAGTTCGACCGCCCTTTTTAATCTGGTCAGGATGAGGATGTCTGAAAATTTTTGTACATCCTCATCTTTTTGTATCAGATCGTTAATCCATGGGTATTTTTCACTTCTGCCATTACAAAGGTACTATGTGTACTTCCGATAGAATCTACAGATCCCAGTGTATTGAATACAAAATCCTGATAATGTTTCATATCCCGGACCTGAACTTTCAGCAGGAAATCAAAATCTCCCGAAATATTATAACATTCTGCCACTTCTTCTATATCCATAATTTCATTAACGAAATCATACCCTACAGAACGGTCATGAATTTTCAGTTTGATCTGGCAGAAAACGGTAAAACCCCGGTTAAGCTTATCAGGATCAAGAACTGCAGCATATTTTTTCACATAGCCTTCCTGTTCCAGACGTTTCACCCTTTCAAAAACAGGAGAAGGAGAAAGGTTAACTTCTTTGGCAAGCTCCTTAACGGTAAGTTTTGCATTTTTCTGAAGCAGTCTCAGCAGCTGTATATCTTTGGTATCGAGATGTTCCACAGGATATTATTCTTTTTAGTATTAATTTTCATCAAAGTTACAGAATTATATTCTTTTAAAATTGAACTATAAGGATATATTTGCTTTATTTTAAATCAATACTTGTTCATTTATTCTGTATATGTAATTTTACACAAAATTAAAATCTTCTATCAATACAGATAGTCAGTATAATTAATAAAGAATAGTTCTTTACAATACTTCATCAAACAGGAGAGGTTTTACGTAAGGTAAATTAATAGGGAATCGTGTGCAAATCATGAGCTGTCGCGCAACTGTAAGTAACACACCAAAGGTTTCTGTCCTTGTGATCCACTGCCTGAAAGCGGGAAGGACGACAGATACTGTTACAAGTCAGGAGACCTGCCTTTACTGAATTGACAATGCTTTCGCGGTCTGAAGCTTTGGGTCATACAGATGATATATTTTTTAGTACGTTTTTCTCAGAGTAAAACGGGATTATCAGGTATGTCATTATTTTCCCCAAAAATAGATACCGGCAAAAGCATTACGAAGCATTCAAAGAGCTTTTAAAAATAAGTTTAATTAAAAGTTTAAAAAATGCAAACGCACATTCTAGGCTATCCGCGAATTGGTAGCAAAAGAGAACTCAAAAAAGCCTGCGAGCAATATTGGTCAGGTAAAATTCTTTTGGAAGAACTTCTTACTACAGGAAGGAATATCTGCAATCACAATTGGAATATTCAGAAGGAAGCAGGGATAGACCTTATCCCATGTAATGATTTTTCCTATTACGATCAGGTACTGGATATGAGCTTAATTGTAGGAGCTATTCCGGTACGTTATCATGAAGTCGCCCTTAAAAAAAATAATTCAGAACTGGATCTGTACTTTGCGATGGCAAGAGGATACCAGAAAGACGGACTGGATATCACGGCCATGGAAATGACCAAATGGTTTGATACCAATTATCATTATATTGTTCCAGAATTTTATAAAAATCAGCAGTTTAAACTGACTTCCGACAAAATATTCAACGAGTTTGCGGGAGCTAAACAAGCTGGAATTAATGCCAAGCCGGTACTCATCGGGCTTGTTTCTTACCTTCTTTTAGGAAAGGAAAAGGAAGAAGGATTTGATAAACTGGATCTTGCAAAAAATCTTCTTCCGGTATACACCGAAATCATAACAAAACTTCAGGATCAGGGTGCCCAATGGATTCAGTTTGATGAACCGTTTTTAACCTTAGATATAACGGAGAAAGCAAAAGAAACCTATCAGTACGTTTATCGGGAACTTAGAAAGCAGTTTCCAAAACTGAAATTCATCATCGCAACCTATTTCGACGGATTGAAAGACAATGCATCTCTTGCGGTTTCACTTCCGGCAGACGTTCTGCATATAGACCTGGTGAGAAATCCTGAGCAGCTGGAAGATATTTTAAATACTATTCCTGAAAACCTAAGCCTGTCATTAGGAGTGGTAGACGGAAGAAATATCTGGAAAAACAACTATGAAAAGTCTTTGACTTTCATTAAAAAAGCTACCGAAAAACTGGGTACAGAAAGAATTTTTGTGGCTCCGTCATGTTCATTACTTCATTCGCCTTGTGATCTGGATTTTGAAACGGCCCTTCAGCCTGAAATTAAAAACTGGCTGTCTTTTGCAAAACAAAAAGTGAAAGAAGTCGTAAGTCTTAAAGCTCTTGCTTCAGGAACTGAGGATGAAAGTATCCTTGCAGATTTTGAAGACAATAAAAAGGCTGTTGCCAGCAGAAAAACATCTTCTCTTATTCATAATGATAAAGTGAAACAAAGAGTGGCTGCCGTAACTGAAGAAGATGCTCAGCGAAAGAATTCATTTAGAATCCGTAAAGAAAAGCAGCAGGAATCATTACAGCTTCCGCTATTCCCAACCACCACCATAGGCTCATTCCCGCAAACTACTGAAGTAAGAAGCTGGAGGGCCCAGTTTAAAAAAGGGGATCTTAGTGCAGAACAATACGATGCTTTATTGAAAGAGGAAACTCAGAGAACCATCCGTTGGCAGGAAGAAATAGGAATTGATGTCCTTGTTCACGGAGAATTTGAACGTAATGACATGGTAGAATACTTCGGGGAAAAGCTTGAAGGATTTATTTTCACTAAAAACGGCTGGGTACAGAGCTATGGAAGCCGTTGTGTAAAACCACCCGTTATTTTCGGAGATATTTCCCGTCCTGATCCAATGACTGTATACTGGTCTCAATATGCGCAATCCCAAACCAGTAAATGGGTAAAAGGAATGCTGACCGGTCCTGTTACCATATTACAATGGTCTTTTGTACGGGATGATCAGCCCCGTGCCGAGACTTGTAAGCAGATTGCTTTGGCGATCCGTGATGAAGTAGTGGATCTTGAAAAAGCAGGAATCCGGATTATCCAGATTGATGAGCCTGCCATCAGAGAAGGTCTTCCATTGAGAAAAGCAGAATGGCAAAACTACCTGAAATGGGCTGTAGAAGCCTTCAGAATCTCAGCAAGTGGAGTAGAAGATGCTACCCAGATCCATACCCATATGTGCTATTCTGAATTTAATGATATTATTAAAAATATTGCCGATATGGATGCAGATGTTATTACGATAGAATGTTCGAGATCTCAAATGGAACTTTTAAATGCTTTTGCAGATTTTAAATACCCAAACGAAATAGGTCCCGGAGTTTATGACATCCACTCTCCAAGGGTTCCTTCTAAAGAAGAAATGATTGAGCTTTTAAGGAAAGCTCAAAATGTAATTCCAGCCAGCCAGTTATGGGTAAATCCTGACTGTGGCCTGAAAACAAGACATTGGGAAGAAACTGAAAAAGCTTTAATTGCAATGGTAGCTGCTGCTAAAGAAGCTTCAGCAGCCTATGCATAATCATCGCTTGTTCCAATATCATCATGAAAAAGCATCTCCAGGGATGCTTTTTCTTTGTTTAAGCATGCGCGCATCTCGGACAGATTCCGCTGATGATAAAGTTATACTCCTGAGCTATAAAATTCTCAGGTAAACTAATTTCGGGTATAGCATTTTCAATACAGGTAACAGAATGGCATTCTTTACAATTGAAATGAACGTGATTGTGAAAATGCTGTTCGTGAGTACATTTCCCACTACACTTAGCAAAATTCACAACTCCGTCAATATTGACGATCTTATGAATAGCGCCTTCATTTTCAAGTCTTTCCAAAACCCTGTAAATGGTAACTCTGTTACACAAATCCCCTAGTTTCTTCTGAATATCAGAGTGGGTAAGTGCCACCTCAGAATCGTTGATAAGGTTCAAAATCTCAGTTTTGGCATGGGTATTTCTAACTTGTTTCATATTTTTAATGCAACAATGTTGCGTTATTTAAAATTTTGTATTTACTTTGCAACAAAGTTACAATAACAAAATTAAATCATCCTTTTTATGAAGTCAAAAATTCTTGATGCAGTAGGAATCTCCGCAGCCGTTTTATGTTTGATTCATTGCATAGTCTTTCCTTTACTGATGATCATCCCATTGGGAATATCACATAATCATTATATTGATCTGGCTTTTCTGATCATTGGAGCCCTCGTAGTTTTCAGAATAACGAGACAAATAACCAACCGACGCCTCAAGTTTCTGTTTTGGGCTTCTATTCTGCTGATCTCCATTTCTGTACTGGCAGATTTTATATTTGAAATTCATATTCCTCTTATTTATGTAGGAGCAGCAGGTTTAATTACAGGTCATATCATCAATTTTAAAAATCATAAACATTAATACATGACAAAGAAACTTCCTGTAACTGTACTCAGTGGCTTTCTGGGAGCCGGGAAAACAACTTTACTGAACCATATTCTGCACAATAAACAGGGACTAAAAGTAGCCGTTATTGTAAACGATATGAGTGAAGTGAATATTGATGTACGCCTTATCGAAAATCAGAATACGCTTTCCAGAACGGAAGAAAAGCTTGTAGAAATGAGTAACGGATGCATTTGCTGTACACTCAGGGAAGATCTGATGATTGAAGTCGAGCGTTTAGCGCATGAAAAACGTTTTGATTACCTGCTGATTGAAAGTACAGGAATCAGTGAGCCTATCCCCGTAGCCCAGACATTTACCTATATTGATGAAGAAAGCGGCATAGACCTTTCCAGGTTCAGCTATGTAGACACCATGGTGACCGTAGTGGACAGCTTCAATTTTATGAAAGACTTTTCAACGAATGAATTATTGATGGACAGAGACCTTACGGATATGGAAGGGGATCACAGAACCATTGTTAACCTTCTTACGGATCAGATTGAATTTGCGAATGTCATTATCTTAAATAAAACAGATCTTATCGATTCCGAAACTCTTGGATTTTTAAAAGCAGCTATAACAAAACTGAATCCTGAAGCCCATATCATTCATTCAGAATTCGGGAAGATTGACTCCCGGCTAATTTTAAATACCCAACTCTTTGATTTTGATACGGCACAGTCTTCAGCCGGCTGGCAAAAAGAGCTTCAGTCTGATCACCACAATCCTGAAACAGAGGAGTATGGTATCGGGTCATTGGTTTTCAGAGACCAAAAACCATTTCATCCCGAAAGATTATGGAACTACCTTAATGAAAGATATCCTGAAGGTATTTTAAGGGCTAAAGGGCTTTTCTGGCTGGCTTCCAGACCGGATGACGCATTAAACTTCTCCCAGGCTGGAGGTTCGTTCCGTTTGGAAAAAGCAGGGGTCTGGTGGTGCAGCATGCCCATGAATCAAAGATTAAACTATAATTCATTTGCAGAAAATCAGGAATTTATTGAAAGCAGATGGGATAAAAACTGGGGTGACAGAATCAATGAGCTCGTTTTTATAGGTCAGGATATAAACAAAGACCAAATGGTACAGGATCTCCAAGACTGTCTTATTAATGATAAAGAATTATTAAGCCAACAGCAGGATTTTCAGGATCCGTTTCCTGAGCATATTTAAAATTAACCTTTAATTAATGCAACAAAGTATCAATAATATCATAAATAGAATACCTTTCAGCATTATTTTTACAGCATATGGACAGACGTAAATTTCTAAAAGGATCAGCATTACTATCAGGTCTCTTTACAATATCTCCGCTTGAACTTTGGAGTTCCAAAAGAAATACTGAGCAACTCCATTCCGGAAGTGCAAAGAATATTATATTTATGGTAAGCGACGGGATGAGTCTTGGAACACTTTCAATGGCCGACCTGTATTCCCGGAATATTTTGGGAAAGGGAAGTAATTGGCTTAATCTGTATCATGATCAAAAAGTTTCACGGGCATTGATGGATACGGCTTCAGCCAGTTCTATTGTTACAGATTCAGCTGCTGCCAGCTCGGCTTTCGGAGGGGGAATCAGAGTGAAAAACGGGGTATTAAATATGGGAGCCAATGGCGAAAAGCATCTTCCTATATGGCAAAAATTTAAAAAAGCAGGAAAAAAAGCCGGCTGCGTCACCACGGTAACGATTACCCATGCTACACCCGCCGGATTCTGTGTAAATTCTGCCCAAAGAAATGCAGAGCCTCAAATCGCTGAAATGTATGCCGAGCTGGAATTAGATGTTCTGATGGGCGGCGGCGATGAGTTTTTTAATCCTGAAAAAAGGGAAGATAAAAAAGACCTTTATGCTGTTTACAGAAAAAAAGGATACCAGGTCCTTAAGGAGCGCAATCACCTGAAAGACATTAAAAAAGGAGAAAAGATAATAGGAGTATTCAGTACAGGAGCGTTGCCTTACAGCATCGACAGAACCAGTCTTCCTGATTTCAAAAATACACCTACACTGGCCGAAATGGCAAAAACAGCGATTGATCAGATGAAAGATCATCCGGGAGGTTTTGTACTTCAGGTAGAAGGAGGAAAAGTAGACTGGTCTGCTCATGCCAATGATGTAGCCGCATTAATCCATGATCAGCTTGCATTTGATGAAGCAGTCAAAACAGTAATGGATTTTGCAGAGAAAGACGGAAATACGCTGGTGATCATAACTACGGATCATGGAAATGCCAATCCCGGAACGATTTACGGAACTGATGCTACCAAAAAATTCAACAGTATTTCAGACTACAAATACACTAATGAATATATTCTGAATCAGATCCATAAAGATTTTTCTGTGAAAGATATTAAAGACTGGATTTACGAAGGCAACCAACTGGCTCTGAATGATGATGAAGCCAAACATCTATTAAGTTTCTATAACGGTCTTGAAAAAGAAGAAGGGCTTTACAATTATAAAAAACTTCCGTTCAAACTCTATTCTGATATTCAGAAAAACCGTAATTCAGTAGGGTGGATCAGCATGGATCACTCCGGAGATTATGTAGAAGTGGCGGTTTACGGTCCGGGAAGTCAGCTTTTGAAGCCTTTCATTAAAAATACAGATCTGCATGACCTAATGCTTAAAGCTTCTCCTTTATAAACTTATTCATATTTTCATATCATATTAATTTTTTGGTGTAACAGGGCGAATTGTATTTTGCCCTGTTTTGGTTATTATACCCGGGAATAAATGCAAAGAAAATCAGACCATCTAAATTACAGAGTACACAAGCGGCAAATCTTTTCTGCCTATCGGCCACGATCTACCCGCATACTCTTTATAATACGACCCAATCTCTTTAAAGCTTCTTCCACTTTAGTATTCCATACATTATTACAGCTGATCCTGATATAGTGGATATAATCACCATTATTGGAAAATAAAGGCCCCGGAGCAATATTTACAAACTGATCAATGGCTTTTTGCTGAAGTTCAAAAGCATTGATATATTCTGGCAATTCTATCCAAAGCACCAGACCTCCTCCGGGACGGCTCATCCGTATATCAGATGGAAAATAATTTTCTACAGCCTGTATAGTCAATAACATAAGCCTGTGCAGTTCGGGTCTCAATTTTCGCAGGTGTCTGTCATAAGCACCCGTTTTTAAGAGCTGTAGCAAAGACAGCTGTACAATACTTGCCGTAGCTACATTGGTAACAGCTTTTAACTTTACAACCTGATCAGTAAACCTTCCTGCAGCACACCAGCCAATTCTGTAACCCGGTGCTGCTGATTTAGAGAAAGAAGAACAAAGCATTACCCAGCCCTCTTTATCATAACTTTTTATATTTGTCGGACGCTGGGCCTGAAAATGAAGATCACCATAAATATCATCATCTATGACCGGTATCTTCATCCTTTCAGCAAAAGCAGCTATAGCCTGCTTTTTTTCATTGCTTAGCATAATACCGTTCGGATTATTAAAGTTTGAAATCAATAAACAGGCTGAAATCTTTTGACTCTTGCAAATCTCTTCCAATTCCTCAATATTGATTCCAGCTAAAGGGCTGCCTGATAATTCAATTATTTTTAATCCGAGGCTCTCTATGGTTTGTAATATACCATGGTAGATGGGTGACTGAACAATGACAGTATCACCCATTTTCGTTACAGCACGCAGACATAGACTCACCGCTTCCAGCGCACCATTGGTTATGATGACATCATCTGCGGCCAGCTTTCCCTGCCAAAGAAAAGACCTTTTGGCAATTTCTGTCCTTAGGTGAATATTTCCTGCAGCCGATTCATACTGCAAATGTTGTCCGGTTAAATCTCTGGAAGCTTGTTGCAAACTCCTCCGCAGAGCATTAAAAGGCAGAAGGTCAGGACTTAAAACAGCATTAAAAAATGATACATAAGACTTATTTTCAAGGTCAGGAAATGAAGCTTCCTGCAGGACTTTTCCAATAGCAACCTCCTGAGCAAATGTTTTATTTTCTACATACTGAGGAAGATGTATGGAAGAAACAGAGGTACGGAGTACCATAAAACCCGATCTTTCTTTTCCTACAATCAATCCCTTGTCTTCCAGAACCATAAAAGCTTTGAGGATGGTACCTACACTTACTTTTAATTGCTCCCGGATGCTACGCAATGATGGAAGCTTGGATCCCACAGGATAGGTACCGTTATTAATAGAAATCTCAAATTGATCTGCAAGAGCTATGTATTGAAAATCTTTCATCTGTTACATTAATATATTCATTTTTTGTATCTGTTACAACATGGTAAAGATATATACTTTTGTTGAGAACAAAAAAAGAAGAATATGAAAAAATTAGGATTAGTAGGAGGGATCAGCTGGGCTTCTACCTTAGACTATTACCGCTTATTGAACGAAGGGATCAATCAGGAGCTGGGCGGATTGAATTTTGCAGAGTGTATCATTTATTCTGTAAACTTTAATTATTTTCAACAGTTTAACGCCGATTACGATTGGAATGCAACCTTCGACCTGCTTTTTGATGCTGCTCAAAACTTAAAAAAATCCGGAGCAGAAGCCATTGTTCTTTGTGCCAATACAGCTCATATCGTTGCTGATAGAATGGAAGAACTCATAGGGCTGCCACTCATCCATATTACAACTGCTACAGCCAATGCTGTTAACCGGAAAGGATTAAAAAAAGTCGGTTTATTGGGAACCAGTTATACGATGGAGCTGGATTTTTATAAAGATAAATTGATTGAAGGCGGCCTGGAACCTTTAATTCCGGAAAGCAGTGAAGACAGGGATTATATAGAAGATATTTTGAGAAACGAGTTGAGCCGGGGGATTATTAATCCTGAAACCAAAAAGAAATACCTTACCATCATTCAGGGGCTGATTGACCGAGGTGCTGAAGGTATTATTTTAGGATGTACAGAAATCCCTTTATTGATCAAACAGGAAGATGTTTCAGTTCCTGTATTTGATACCATTAAAATCCATGTTGATGCTGCTGTAGAATTTGCAGTTTCAAAACAGAAAATAGAATAATCAATGGATAGGAACCGGGTACTCATCTCCGGTTCTTATTATTTAATCCTGGAATAATTCCGTTTTCCTATGATCAGTATTTCTACTTACATCACTTTGAGTAGAAATACTCTTGTCCTGCTTTATGGTAAGAGGTAATTTTATGGTATCAAAATCAACAAACAACCTAAAACTTGATATCATGAACCATGTAAAATACAGGATAGGAAAATGGCTTCCTTCCGACAGAGCGTTTTTAAATAACTGGATAGAAAAAAAGATCCAACAGGTTAAAAACAGCAATACCCCATTAAGCCCGGCCGTAGCAGACCTGAGAGATGCTATCTACAGTGATCCCGTTTTATATATGAGCTTCACCAGCATGTACGATGAGATTCCGCAAGGCTATAATGAACCTGTAAAAAACTTTGAAACCATGTTACTGATCATTAATCAGGTTTTGAAGGAAGCTCCTTGTTACAGCACAATAGAAGATACAATAGGATTAGTGGGATTTCCAATCAACGCCATATTGGATTGGGCAATGGGTACTCAGGCAGGATATTTAACCTTTCTGCATCCTGTAGTGAATGAAAAGCTCAGTGTAATACTGGCAGAATGGAAGACCTTCCTGGAATCCCCGGATTCAAAATATGTTTTGGTAGACGGCCCCGTTATTCAGCCACAACCCGATTATACGCAGCCTATAGGATGGCTTTCTCCGGATTCTTTAGAAGCTATTGCAGCCATGGATCCTTTAAGAGGAAAGGGCAAAGATCCTGAAAATGCGTTGGATAACTTCATATACAACTACCAATGTGATCCTTCACAGCCTCATTTTGGATATAAAAGCTGGGATGATTTTTTCACCCGGGAATTTAATCCGGGAATCAGAGAGGTAAGCCCTGAAGACCAGGATCAGTCCGTAATTGTGAACGCCTGCGAATCAGCTCCCTACAACTGTGTGACCAATGCAAAAATGAAAGATAAATTCTGGATGAAAGGGCAGCCTTATTCTTTACTGGATATCATGAATAACCATTCGCTAGCTCAGCAATTTGGAGACAACAGCACTGTGTATCAAGCCTTTTTATGTGCTAAAACTTATCACAGATGGAACAGTCCGGTAGACGGTAAAATAGTAGCCATTGAAAATGTTCCGGGTACCTATTACGCAGAAGCTCCGATAGAAGGGTATGATCCGTCAGGACCCAATGACTCTCAGGGCTATATTACAGAACTGGCGGCCCGCGCTCTAATTTTCATCCAGTCGGATAATGAAAAAATAGGACTGATGTGTTTTGTGGCTATTGGTATGGCGGAAGTTTCCAGCTGTGAGATTACAGTGAAGGAAGGTGATCATGTGAAAAAAGGAGATCCCATAGGTACCTTCCATTTTGGAGGTTCTACCCATTGTCTGATATTCAGACCGGGAGTGAATATCAAATTTGATTTTCATGGACAGACTCCGTGTTTAAATACCTATAATATTCCTTTAAAAGCTAGAATTGGAGTCGTTACAGACTAATAAATACTATAAATCATAGTAACGGTAAGTGTGTTAAACAAAAAATGAGGTATTTTATGACCTCATTTTTTTATTTTTATTCCAGGATGGTTATATTCCACCCATTACATACATGTTTTCCATAGTAGGAACCGGGCTTCCACCTTCTTTTTCAAGGGTGATGGCAAAGGCCTGTGCTTTTGAAATAGTCGCCAGTGCAATCTGGCTGTCTTTATCTTCAGTATACATTCCTGCGCTTACCGGCTTTCCATCTTCAAGAGCCCAAAGCTGATACTGCATACCTTCCGGAGTTTTAGGAAGACTTTCAGCATTCAGATATACTTTTTTTGTTTTTTTGTCCCAGAAAACCATGGCCTTGGCATCCTGATGTTTTTCAACCCCTTTTAACATCACCATTTGCATATCCGGATTGGAAAACATATTCAATTTCCGATCCATCTTTTTCATAGCGACATCCTGGGATTGCTTTTCTGCTGCCAGTTTTGTCATTTCCTGTTTTACTGCAGATTGACTGTTCATCCAGAACAGATTTCCAGCCACACTTAACAGGAATAAAACAGATGCTGCCACAGCATAAGGTTTCCAGTTTGTTTTTCCCTGGATCTGTTCCCGGGTTTTCATTTCCCCGTCATCTTTTGCTTCCGGAATATCTGTAGAAAGAGACGGTCTTATTTCTTCAACAGAAGACTGTTCCTGTTGAATTCTGTTCCAGATTTTAGATTTCAGATCACTTGGAGGTGTTACAGCCTGAGCCGTAGCAAGATGTTCCAAAGTTTTTTGGGCTTCTTCAAAAGCCGCTTTTACTTCAGCATTATTCTTCATCACACACTCCAAAATCCCAGCTTCCTCGGGAGAAGCATGGCCTAGAATATAAGATTCTATAATTCCGGATGATATGTATTCTTTTGTGTTCAATTTATTGATAATCTTTTAGCAAATCTTTTAATTTCATCAATGCATTCCGCATTTTCGTTTTTACCGTTCCCAGGGGTATCTTCAGTTTTTCGGATATTTCGTGTTGGGTATATCCCTGATAATAAGCAAGATTAATAAGTTCCTGCTTGTCTACTTCCAGACCTTCCAGCACATTGTTAAATCCAATATAATCGGATGAATTGTTGGTCGTTGAAAGTTCTGTAGTATTATATACGAAATCCGGAAGTGGTTGGTTTTTAAGCTCATTCTGAAACCCTTTAGATTTTAAATAATCTATTGCAGTATTTCGGGCAATATTGATCATCCATGTATAAAATCTTCCTTTAGAGTCATCATATTGGTGGATAGAATTCCATATTTTAACAAAAACATCCTGAATGACTTCTTCAGTATATTCTTTAGACTGAACAATACGAAGAATAATTCCGTACAGCGCACCCGAATAGTGGTCATACAGATAATGAAAACCGGTTTCGTTTTTTTCTTTTAATAAAACGATAAGCTCCTCTTCAGAATAGGTTGTCTTAATAATTGTTATTTTTCCTTCCAAATGTAGCAAAATAAAACACATTCCAAACGAAATCATTAAAATCTTTTACTTTATATATGATTTTATTTGAGAAAACTATTTAAACTTTTTTACTAAACCACAAATCGAAGATTCAACGTAGTCAGACACAAAAATTTTTATTTTTTAGACACTTTAGTACACTTTAGAAAGTTTAAAGGAATACCGCACAATTAAGTTCACATAAGATCAAAATCAAAGATTTTCTTAAAACTTCAGTGTACTTTATATGCGCAAAGCTGGAAACTTTAATAACTTAAGTGTTTAAAGACTTTTGTGACTTTTGTGGTTACAAGAAAGTTTTAATCCTAGGGTTGGATTCCTACGGAATGACAAACAGAACACTAGCATACATCATCTCAATATTGCAAATATTTAAAACACTTTAGAGCACTTTAGCAAGTTTAAAATAATAGTGTATAAGTAAGTGCACTTAAGATGAAAATCAAAGATTTTCTTAAAACTTTAGTGTACTTTATATGCGCAAAGCTGGAAACTTTAATAACTTAAGTGTTTAAAGACTTTTGTGACTTTTGTGGTTACAAGAAAGTTTTAATCCACTAGGGTTGGATTCCTACGGAATGACAAACAGAACACTAGCATACATCATCTCAATATTGCAAATATTTAAAACACTTTAGAGCACTTTAGAAAGTTTAAAATAATAGTGTATAAGTAAGTGCACTTAAGATGAAAATCAAAGATTTTCTTAAAACTTTAGTGTACTTTATATGCGCAAAGCTGGAAACTTTAATAACTTAAGTGTTTAAAGACTTTTGTGACTTTTGTGGTTACAAGAAAGTTTTAATCCACTAGGGTTGGATTCCTACGGAATGACAAACAGAACACTAGCATACATCATCTCAATATTGCAAATATTTAAAACACTTTAGAGCACTTTAGAAAGTTTAAAATAATAGTGTATAAGTAAGTGCACTTAAGATGAAAATCAAAGATTTTCTTAAAACTTTAGTGTACTTTATATGCGCAAAGCTGGAAACTTTAATAACTTAAGTGTTTAAAGACTTTTGTGACTTTTGTGGTTACAAGAAAGTTTTAATCCACTAGGGTTGGATTCCTACGGAATAACAAGCAGAACACTAGCATACATCACTCTTTATAAATCTCAACATTGCAAATATTTAAAACACTGTAGAACACTACCTGTGTACTCAATGATCACCCCTGTTCTTACCTGAAACCTATAGAAAATTTACTTTGACTTCATTCTTTTTTAAAAATAAACAATTGATAATCAGATAATTGTAAATTATTTCATTTTTTATCAATCTAAAACAAAACCAACCTCGTAAATGACACTAAGAACACAATCAAGTATAACTCAATAAAAATCAACCACAATGAACACACAATCAAAAATCGCAGTTTTAGCAATGATCACCTTATCATTCGCTTTTAGCGGGAAGCTAACTGCACAAACGATGAAAGAAAAAACAGTAATGGTAGGAGGGGCTGCCATGTATCCATCTAAGAATATTATTGAAAATGCCGTCAACTCTAAAGACCATAAAACCCTTGTCGCTGCAGTAAAAGCTGCGGGATTGGTAGAAACATTACAGGGAGCGGGTCCTTTTACCGTGTTGGCACCTACAGACGCTGCTTTTGCAAAGCTTCCGAAAGGAACTGTGGAAAATCTTGTAAAACCGGAAAACAAAGCCATGCTTACCAGTATACTGACTTACCATGTTTTGCCGGGAAAATATAATGCTAAGGAAATATGGGCAGCTGTAAAAGCCGGAAACGGGAAAAGTATGATGAAAACAGTACAGGGAGAAGAACTTACATTCTGGACAAAAGGTAAAGATCTTTATATAAAAGATGCCAAAGGAAACAGTGCCAAAGTGACCATTGCGGACGTAAACCAATCTAATGGAGTTATTCATGTCATAGATACAGTTTTAATGCCATAAGGATTAACAAAACAGCATATTGAGGTATGCTGTTTTTTCTTCTATTATCTCAACAAACACTTAAACAATTAATATTATGAAAAAAACGATTCATGTTTCTAATCAGGGAGCAAGTCTTGATACAAGCAGAAGAAACTTTTTGAAACTGGGAGGTATAGGATTGGCTATGGCCGGTCTCACTCTGGTAGGTTGTGATGATAATGATGATTTTCAGATCATAAATGATGGAAATATATTTGATCTGGGAACAGGAGATGTAGGGATATTAAATTATGCCTATGCCCTAGAACAGCTGGAAGCAGATTTTTATACTAAAGTGGTTAATAATTTTTACACGGGAATTTCCAGTACTGAAAAGGAAATTTTCACGGATCTTTATCACCACGAAGTCATTCACAGGGATTTCTTCAAAGCAGCCATCAGCAGTGCTACTCAGAACGTTCTTCCAAAGCTGGAATTTCAGTATCCCAATGTAAACTTTAATAATCGGAGTTCTGTGCTTGCTACGGCAAAAGCATTAGAAGATACCGGAGTCGCGGCATACAATGGAGCCGGGAAGTATATTACCAATGCGGCTTACCTTGTAATTGCCGGGAAAATAGTTTCCGTAGAAGCCAGACATGCCTCAGCGATCAGAAATCTGATCAATCCGGGATCTGCAGATTTCTCAGGAGACGATGTAGTGGATTCCAACGGTCTGGATCTTGCCAAAGAGCCCAAGGATATTGTCATGGCTGCAGGAGGGTTTATAAAAACGCCTTTCACGTGGAAAGAAAGAGGTATTAATTAATCATTCATCTTCAAATCTTGTATTATGAACATTCTTAAATTATTAGATAAGCTTTCTCATGATAAATTTTTTACGGCGGAAGCTTCAAGACTGGAAACACTTACGAA
Organism: Chryseobacterium rhizosphaerae; assembly: GCF_003385455.1. Lineage (GTDB taxonomy): Bacteria > Bacteroidota > Bacteroidia > Flavobacteriales > Weeksellaceae > Chryseobacterium > Chryseobacterium rhizosphaerae. Next base: position 36,524 of record NZ_QNUF01000027.1, read on the forward strand.
TATGTCATTATTCGGAAAAAAAGCAGCAACTGCCGCAATTCCTTTTGGATTAGGTGCCATGATGGTCACGCCGGTAAAAGCAGAAACGGCAACAAAAGAATTTAGAGGTACTGCTTTAAAAAGTACATTAACCGATGCTTTACAATTGGCTTTGGTATTAGAATATCTTGAAAATGAGTATTATGCTTTAGGGCTGTCTGCAGCAGGGCTGATTCCCAATTCGGATAGGCCGGTTTTTATGCAGATTTCAAAACATGAATCGGCCCACGTCAGCTTTCTGAAAAGCACCCTTACTTCTTTAGGGACAACTCCGGGAGCGAAACCTACTTTTGATTTTACAGCTAATGGAAGTTTTTCTCCTTTTACAGATTATAATCAGTTTCTTATCCTGGCACAGGCTTTTGAAGATACGGGAGTAAGAGCCTATAAAGGACAGGCAGGAAATGTCATGTCCAATAAAGTTGTACTTCAGGCCGCCTTACAGATTCATTCCGTTGAAGCAAGACATGCATCACAGGTAAGAAGAATGAGGGCTAATAAAGGCTGGATTGAACTGGCTAATGGTGGAAATATGCCTTCAGCCACAGACCCTGTATACGCCGGAGAGGACAATGTAAACCAGTCCGGATACAATACAGGAACCTTATTTGGGGCGGCGGCAGGTTCCGCCGCCTATGACGAAGTGATGAGTGGCAGTGATGCCCAAACTATTGCCTCCTTATTTATAGTGTAATTGTGATTGGATGGCAGTGGAGGAGGTGTCCTTTTCCGGCATATCCGGAAAAGGACCTTTATCAAAAAAAAGTGTACTCATCGCCAGACCTTAAAAAAACAGATGATCAATAATTAATTTTTATCCATCCTTTTACGACAAGTACCATATATAATGTATGGTACTTTTGTGTTATCAGCTTCTATTTTTAACCTATATCATGGAATAATTATTGCCTTATTCATGATCTGGTGTATTCTAATATTTTTCTATTATGAAAATAGCAACCTATAATGTCAACGGAATCAATGCCCGGTTACCTTTACTCTTGCAATGGCTGAAAGAAGCCTCCCCGGATATAGTATGCCTTCAGGAGCTCAAAGCTCCACAGGAACGATTTCCTTTAAAAGAAATTAATGCTGCCGGTTATCAGGCCATATGGAACGGACAGAAAAGCTGGAACGGGGTAGCCATACTGGCAAAAAACAGAGAGATCACAGAAGTACAGCGGTCTCTGCCAGGTGATCCTGAAGATCTTCAGAGCAGATATATAGAAGCCATTATTGATCAAATGGTTATATGCTGCTTATATCTTCCCAACGGCAACCCTTATCCTGGAGCAAAATTTGATTACAAGCTCTCATGGATCAAACGCTTACAAAGGAGAACAAACCAGCTTATTAAAATGGAGCTTCCTGCGATCCTTATCGGAGATTTCAATATTATTCCCGAACCCATAGATGTCTACAAACCTGAACGCTGGGAAAATGATGCACTGTACAGAATTGAAGTAAGAAAAGCATATAAAGAACTGCAAAAGAAAGGATGGATGGATTCTATTCGTACCCTTTATCCTGAAGAAAAGATCTATACATTCTGGGATTATCTATACAAAGCTTACGATCGTAATGCAGGAATACGGCTTGATCATATTTTATTAAGTCCTTTCCTGAGTCCCCAACTGCAATCAGGTGGAGTAGACCGTCATGTCAGGGGTTGGGAAAAGAGCAGTGATCATACACCGGTATGGATTATATTGGACCGATCCTCGAAGCCGTGATGACCGTTATAAAGGTTTTAGTAAATAAAAAATACAGCCAGTCTTTTTTGATAAGCTGGCTGTATGGTATATGTATGCTATAGAAATCAGAGATCTATAGCAATTATATTATGATAATTTACGGCGACGACCGGAAACCTTACGGTCAAGATCTTTGATATCCTGTCTCAATTCCCGAAACATCTCTTTAAAATTATAGCTTTCATAATCACCGGGTTCAAAGTCTTCCGGAAAAATTCCTGAAGCATACTGCCATATTTCCACCACCTCATCAAAGGGGATTTCGTAAGGCTCATAGAATGAATTATCCGCACTTACACTGATGGTATTTTCATTCTTTTCTTTAAAACGTTTATAGGTAATTCCGTCATTTAAAGTGACAAAAACATAGGTTTTCCCTTGTTTCAGGTCATTTATTCCTTCTACATATTTCCCTACAATATAAGAACCGTTTCTAAACGGAGGCATAGAGTCTCCATCTGCAGGAAATGCTCTGTATTTTCCATTCGTTAAAAAGGGAAGGGCAATCCTTTGAAGGCTTTCAATATATTCTACATCGCTATATCCCTCCAGATATCCCATTGATGCTTTTTGAGGAATGATTTCAATAGTATCATTTCCATGATGATCTACAGCTACCGGAAGTACAATTCTGTTGTCCGGAAGTTTCAGCATTTCATCCATAGGATATTTCTGGATATCTACAGAGACCAGAAGATCAATACTCACATGGAAATATTTGGATATTTTTACCAGAAGCTCAATCGGAGGCTCAGATATTCCATTCTCATATTTAGAATATCTTACTCTGGAGATCGTTAATTCGTCAGCTACATTTTGTTGGGAAAGTTTTCTCTTAGCTCTTAAGAATCGTATATTATTTGAAAAAATTGACATTGATAAAATAAAAGTATATCAGCAAAAATACAAAATTGATTTCGTTATCAGTGATCAGCAACGCTTGTTTTCCTGTACAAAGTGGAAAAAAATCACCTTTTCTGGTATATTATACCGGATGCTGAAGGAAAAAGGTGAATTTCAGCACTCCCGTTTTTACTATTTATACAGAGACAGACTGTTTTTTTCAGTTTTGAAGAATATTCATTAAAAAACAATATTTACTCTTAAATTATTAACTCTAAATTTTCGAATTTGAAATATGTTTTTTAACATTTAGTAAATCAATCAGATATAACAATAAATGATATTCTCATCATTTTCCTTTTATATTAATGAAATATTAAACTATAAAAACATATTATTAATTTTTTAAGAAAAATTTGGGAACTTATTATTATTCTTCTTATATTCGTAATGTAATAATCATATAAAATTATAGTTATGAAAAACTTAAAAAAATTAGACAGAAACGAATTAAAAACAATTTCTGGTAACGGATTACTTGATCCAATCGGTGGATTACTAGGAGGACTAGGTGGTGTAGTTGGAGGTGTTGTAGGAGGTGTAGGCACTATCGTTGGTGATGTTGTTACAGGTGTTGGTACTCTTGTAGGTAACGCATTATGCCAAACACAATGTGTAATCAATGGTGTCATTCACATCAGATTACTTGAGTGTGGATCTACTTGCTAAGAAAAAACAAGTAATAAAAACTATACCGCTCTTTTCGGAGCGGTTTTTTTGTGACAGTACAGCACTTACTAACCAAGGGAAAGAAATCACCACCAGTAAAGAGTTTACAAAATCAAGACTACCTTTCTCTTATAAGTACCTGAGCTTCAAATCAAACTATTTTTACTTTTTTTGAAAATAATTTTGGCCTTTAAAAAATATTGTTTTACATTTGAGTCATCAGATGACATGACGATATTATGACAAAGATTATTAGACGCAAAAGTTTAGCAGAGGAAATTGCAGCAACCTTACACCAGCAGATTCAAAATGGCACTTATAAACTGGATCAGAAATTACCCATTGAGCCGGAGCTGATGAAAATGTTGGGAGTTGGGAGATCTTCACTTCGTGAGGCTTTACGTATTTTGGAAAACTCAGGTATCATTACTGTAAAACATGGGGTAGGTTCTTTTGTGACTTCACAGACTTCACAAACAACTTCTTTGGCAACCCAGCTGATGAATGCTTCCCAGGCGGAAGTAAAAGAGGTGAGGGAGCTGTTAGAAATCAAAATTGTGGAAAAAGCGGCACTTAACAGAACCCAAACTGATATAACCACTATTACATCATTTCTTAAGAAGAGAAACCAGGCGGCTGATGACAGCAATTTTACGGCATGGGTGGAAGCAGATATTCATTTTCATATTGCCATAGCTGAAGCCAGTAAAAATACCGTATTAAGTGATCTGTACAAAACCTTTGCTGAGCAGCAGCTTAAAAAAAGTATATCAAGTACCATCAAAGAACCTGCCGTTATGCATCGTTTTACCAGCCTCCATAACGACCTCTTAGAAAGTATAATCAACCAGCAGCCTGAATCTGCGAAGGCCTTAATTGAAAGTATGAATAAAAAAATATGAAAATATTTACCGTAAGTCATCTGCTCACCTTATGTCTTAATTATGAAAACAGCATTCTTATTTCCCGGTCAGGGCTCACAGAAGCCAGATATATTATCCTCATTACTTGCTCAGGAGTCTGATGCCGGATATCTATCTTATTTGACAGAGCAAATCCTTCAAAAAAGCATTTCAGAAATAGACAGCAGTGAGGGTTTATTCTCAACAGTCAATGTACAGGTAAATTTACTAATTGCAGGAGTGCTATCTGCAAAACAGCTGCTTGCCAGAGGCGTAACTGCAGACTTTGTGGCAGGACATTCAGTAGGAGCATTTGCCGCAGCAGTTGTTAGTGAAGTCATTACATTTCAAGAAGCTGTCAGCTTGGTGCATCACCGTGCACAGCTCATGGAAAAAGCATTTCCGGCACATTATGGAATGGCTGCCCTGCTAGGATTTACCGAAAACAGATTAATACTTTATTTAAAAGATCATAATAGCCGCCATACTCCTGTTTATCTATCCAATATTAATGCTTCAGATCAGCTGGTTGTTACAGGTAAAATAGACAGTATAGCCATCCTGATTAACGAACTGGAAAAAGCAGGAATACGAAAAACCAAACTGCTGGATGTAAAAGTACCTTCACATTGTGAATTGATGACAAGTGTTTCCCAATCTCTGAAACAACAGATTGAACAACTGACTTTAAAATCTCCTGTCATTCCCTTTGCCTCAAATGTAACCGGCAGACTCTTAAAAACCGCCGATGCCATTGGTAAAGATTTGTGGCAGAGTATTTCATCACCCGTAAAATGGTATGATGCCACGACACTGATCTACGAACTCGGTACACGGATATTTATTGAAATGGAGCCCTCAGGAGTATTGGCAAAATTAGCAACAGAAGCTTTTCCAGAAGCGGAAATTCTGAATATGGACAGTAAACAAATAGATCAAATAACTGTTCTGTGGAATAATTATCAACATAAGTAATAAATTAAAGTATTATGGAAAATCAAATGATAAGTACATCATGGACAAAGAAACGTGACGAGAAAAAACGCAGGATCAATGCCGTAAAACATCTGGTTGAAAACATCTTTATAAAAAGAGAAAATATAGTTGAAACCTTACAGGTATTGATTCAGCCCGGAGACCGTGTAGTACTGGAAGGTAATAATCAAAAACAGGCATCGTTTCTGGCTGAAGCCCTGCTCCAATTAGACCCCGCCAAAGTGAATAAGCTCCATATGGTCATGTCCAGTATTTCTCTGCCTGAGCATTTGGATATCTTTGAAAAAGGGATTGCCGAAAAGGTTGATTTTGCCTATGCCGGGCCACAAAGCCTGAGAATTGCCCAAATGCTTGAAGATGGGATACTTAAAATCGGTGAAATCCATACCTATCTTGAGCTTTATGGAAGACTATTCATTGACCTCATCCCAAATGTTGTTTTAATTGCAGCCGATAAAGCCGACCGGCTGGGTAATCTTTATACCGGTCCCAATACGGAAGAAACTCCTACAATAGCAGAAGCGGCTGCTTTTAAAGATGGAATCGTCATTGTTCAGGTCAATGAAATTGTGGATGAATTGCCAAGAGTTGATATCCCTTCCTCATGGGTTGATTTTATTGTGGAAGCAGACCAACCCTATCAATTGGAGGCTTTATTTACACGCGATCCTCAGAATATTACCGAATTACATATTTTGATCGCCATGCTTACAATACGAGGAGTGTATGAAAAGCATCACGTCAAATCGCTGAACCACGGAGTGGGTTTTAATACTGCAGCTATTGAACTGTTACTTCCCACTTATGCTCAAAGCCTTGGCCTTAAAGGGAAAATTGCCACAAACTGGGCACTCAATCCGCACCCTACATTAATTCCTGCTATAGAATCAGGATGGGTGGATACGTTGTATGCTTTTGGAGGTGAAGTGGGTATGGAACAATATGTGGCTGCCCGCCCGGATATTTTTTTTACAGGAAGAGACGGCTCATTAAGGTCAAACAGGGCCCTTGCCCAGGTTGCCGGACAATATGCCATCGATATGTTTATAGGATCTACACTGCAAATCGATAAAAACGGAAACTCTTCCACGGTAGTATCCGGCAGGCTGGCCGGCTTTGGAGGGGCTCCTAATATGGGGCACGACCCGCGTGGACGGAGACATTCCTCAAAAGCATGGCTGGATATGATTACTTCCAAAGACCCTCTGGCACATGGCCGTAAACTGGTTGTACAGACCGTGGAGACATTCCAGAATGGCAATACCCCAGTATTTGTAGAAACTTTAGACGCGGTAGAAGTTGCTAAGCAATCTAACCTGGCTACAGCCCCGGTCATGATTTATGGAGATGATGTTACCCATGTAGTTACAGAAGAAGGTGTCGCCTATATTTATAAAGCCGAAGGACAAGAAGAGCGGAGACAGGCTTTGGCTGCTATTGCCGGTGTTACCTCAGTAGGGCGTACCGCAGACCCCAAAACCACACAGGCATTGAGGGAACGTGGAGTGGTGGCATATCCGGAAGATATCGGAGTCCACCGTACAGAAGCTAAACGCAGCCTGCTGGCAGCTAAAAATATAAAAGACCTGGTAGAGTGGTCTGGTGGGCTGTACAATCCTCCCGCTAAATTCAAAAACTGGTAATTATTCTCATATAAATCTAAAAAAATGTTAGCAGAAATAATAACATATAACCTGGTGGCGGATACAATTGCCGATTTTGCCAGAGAATCCCTTTTAGAAGAAGTTTATCTTACCCCAAAACCGGGTTTGGTAGATAGGGAAAATAACGGATCACATCACGATCTGAATCTTACGGTAATGGAATCCTCTGCCTTAGCATTAAGATCGGTTTTCTACGAAATGGCTATAGTGGCAGCCCATAAAAAACCATCATTACAGCTAAGGGAGGAATTAGGAGCCATTGGACGCTATGGAGAACGGAAAATGCTGGAAGCCACCGGCGGTATCAACGCACATAAAGGAGCAATATGGAGCATAGGCCTTTTAGTGGCAGCAACAAGTATTTTATCATCGGGAGATTCTGTCTTTACGATAAGCAATCTATTAAATACGGCAGGAGCCATTGCCAGATTTGATGACCAGTATCAGCCTTCAGCCCCAAGCAATGGCAAACAGGTAAGCAAAAAATATAAAGTGGTTACCGCCCGGGAAGAAGCTGCACTGGGTTTTCCGTCGCTATCTAAAACAGCTTTACCAACCTGGAGAAAATATCAAAATGAATCGGAAAACATTTGCCGCATCAATGTACTGCTATCATTGATTTCAGTAGTTGATGACACCTGTATTCTGCATCGAAGCGATATGAAAGTACTCCGGATGATCAAGCAAAAAGCTAAAGATATCTTGGACCGGGGAGGTATGGGGATCCCTGAAAATCAGCATGTATATCAGGACTTAGATGATCTGGTCAGATACTGGTGGGTATCACCGGGAGGAAGTGCGGATATGCTTGCAGCCAGCATTTTTATTCATAAAGTAACTCATCATTTTACAATCAATTAATATGGAATCATTTTCATTTACAACTCCGGCTAAAAAGTCGGTTGCAAAAAGAGCGCATATAGGAGTGGTAGGATCTGGAGATCTCGAAATATTACTGGAACCGGGGACAAGCGGAACAACAATATTCAATGTCCGTACCGCTTCAGAAGGCTTCAAAGAAACATGGAGGGCAGTATTTAAACGCTTTACAGTACATCATGATATAGATGCTATTATAACGATCAATGATTTTGGTGCTACACCAGGCGTAGTCAGTTTACGGTTGGCACAGGCAGTAGAAATTTCCAATCAAACAAAAAAATAAGGACTTATGAAAACAAGTTTTATTGAGCTGAAAGGCCGTGAACGTGCCCAGGCTCTGCTGGATATCAATACTTTTGAAGAAATACTGGATCCTTTTGAAAGAATAGAATCTCCCCATCTTCCGGCACAGGGTATTGTACCGGAAAGTGATGACGGAGTGGTTATTGCCAGAGGGACTATCAGCGGGCAGCCGGCAGTCATATTATCCATAGAAGGGAGTTTCCAGGGAGGAGGAATAGGAGAGGTCAGTGGCAGTAAAATAGCAGGCTCACTGGAGTATGTGTTAAAAGACATTCAAAATGGAAAAAAAATAATTCCGGTTATTATATTTGATACAGGGGGTGTACGGCTTCAGGAGGCCAATTATGGTTTATTATGTATTTCAGAAATCCAATCTGCAATCGTAGCCTTAAAACGCCATGTCCCTGTCATTGGGTTGATCCCGGGAAATGTAGGGTGCTTTGGAGGAATGTCTATTACAGCAGCGTTATGTTCTACCTTGATCATAACGGAAACGGCCCGCTTTGGTCTCAACGGCCCTGAAGTCATTGAGCAGGAAGCAGGGATTGAAGAACTAAACTCACGCGACCGCAGGCTGATTTGGGATACGATTGGCGGTAGATCACGTTTCGAAACAGGCTTGGTTGATCAGTTGGTAGAAGATGATATTCCAGCTTTTAAAAAGGCCATTATTAAAGCTGTTACGGAACCTGATACCATCTCCCGAACCCGTCAGATAGAGCATTATCTTTCCCTAATTTCACAAATAGACTTGTCCGTTAAAAATACCAAAACGGATTTTATTGAATTGAACAAAAAGAAAAAAACTGAAGTAAAAGCAGTCCTTGAAAATAAACCTGTTGAAGGGAAGGGAAGGACCTGGTTTACAATACTTACAGAAGGAGCATCTTCTATCAGTGAATATCCAAGTCTGCTTGTTGCCGATACTCAGTTTGAGGGTAAATTAACACGTTTTATAGCAGTCGTTCCTAATGAAGCTAACCGTTTCCCCCGCGCACGTCACGGAGAGGTTGGATTACTGGAAGGTTGGGCAATAGCAAAATATGTTCGCCAGGCGATAGATGAAGATGCCCACAAAGCTGATAAAAGAAATATTGTAGCCATTATTGATGTACCCAGCCAGGCCTATGGTTACCATGAAGAATTATTTGGAATCCATTATGCCTGTGCAGCAGGAGTGGATGCCTATGCCAGTGCCCGGATTTCAGGTCATTCTGTAACTGGTTTTATCGTAGGCAATGCTATTTCAGGTGCTTTTTTGACCCACGGAATGCAGGCAAGCCGCCTTGTTGCCTTAAATGATCCTTCTATAAATATACAGGCTATGTCCAAAGAATCAGCAGCCCGGATTACGAAACGTACCATCGCAGAGTTGGAAAAAGCCACTCAAAAAGTACCGGCTATGGCATATGATGTTGCCAGTTTTAATGCTTTGGGTCCACTTGATGCTTTGGTAACTATCACTGATACCACTCATCCTGATTCAGTTGATATTCAGAAGGTAAGTGCAGCGCTTGGAAAAGCAATCCATAAAGCTGATGACACACTCAACCAAAGATTGGAAACACCGAATGCCATTAATCAGGGTAGAGCATACTCCCGTCTGGTGAGAACTAAAATTGGAGAACAATGGAACTGAACCCCCATGATCTTATCCGGATCTATAACCAGGATGACCTCTTAACGGATGCATCACTCCCCGAATGGGCTGTTTCAGCATTAGTACATGCTCCTTATGCGGTTGTACGCCGTGCTCCCTCCAAAAATGGATTGATACCTGTTGGAATAAGAGGAAGTAAAAAAAATGAACGACTCCCTGCATGGCTTATATCATCTGTGGTATATGAAGTCATTTCTCCTGAAATGTTGGTTTCTCCTTTACAATGGAAAATTAAACAACATGAACTAAACCCATCTATCCTGTCTTTAAAAAGCATTACTCCAATTTTAAACCAGGAAAAACTTTATTGGGGACCTACAGGAAGTACTGCATTTGAACTGGCAACAGGAATAAAAACACTGACTGAAGAAAGTGATCTCGATCTTGTATTGAGGTATAATAATCCCTTACCGGTTGCTGAAGGGCTCTCGCTGCTAGATAAACTTAATAAAGAAGCCGGCGTAAGGCTGGATATCCAACTCGAAACACCTCTGGGTGGAGTTTCTCTGGCAGAGTATGTGAATTCTACGACGGTATTGGTGAAAACTTTAACAGGCCCCATGATCGTTGATAGAAAGACCTTGTGGAGCAAGCTAGACCATGTTATGACCTTCAAACAATAAAGCTGTCTCAACTTTTTAGTGAAAACCACACACTTAAAGAGTCTTATGAATAAAAAGTTGAGACAGTTTTAATAAATACATACCTATTCTGATGAAAAATTCGAACCGATCTTTTTTTTCTCTTAATAACAGTCCGCCTCTGCTTAGTTCAGAAAATAAAAGCATCAGCAACAGTCCTTTACAACATTTACCTGTAGGTCTTTTTGGCTCAACGGTTGCATTATCAGGCTTATCTATAGCCTGGAAAACCTCTGCAGCCTTATTTGGTGCTCCTATAATGATCAGCAAGTATATTGGTTTTTTGGGCTGGACTGTATTTATCCTGTTAATAATAGGGTATCTGTACAAAATAATCATGTTTCCATATAAGGTAAAAGCTGAACTGACTCATCCGGTAAAGGCTAATTTTCTGGGTACATTTTTCATTTCTGCAGTCCTCCTTTCCACATTGGCGGCACCTTATTCACTGCTTCTTGCCAGGATAAGCTGGATAATAGGAACATTCGGAGGTATTATTTTTGTTTATATACTAACCGTGAGGTTATTTAAAGGGTCTATAGATTCACTTGATCTGGTACCGCCAGTACTGATACCGGGGTTAACAATCCTCAATGCAGTTACCGCTCATGCCAGTGTTGATTTAGGATGGGAAAGTAAAGAAATGGATACCATCCTTTTTTCTGTCGGGATCATGTATGCCATAGTATTCTTTATTATTGTCACCTATCGTCTGATACACCGTGAACCCGTTACATTATTTTTAAAACCAACTTTATTAATAATGTCTGCACCTTTTGAAGTAGGATTGTTGAGTTATCTGAGTACAAGAAAAGAAATAGACACCTTTGCCTCTGCTTTATTCTATTCCGGATTTTTCATTTTTATAGTACTCTTATTGGTGGTTTTTAATAAAAAACTTCCTTTTATGGTATCATGGTGGGGTGCCTGTTTTTCTACTGTAGCGTTAACTAATGCATCACTTCAATATGCAAGATTCAACCAGCTTTCATTCAATATGGGAATCGCTGTAATACTATTGGGCATTGTAACCATCTTCATCCTTATTACTCTGTTTCAGACGATCCGTCACCTGTTTACCGGAAAACTTTTAACACCAGGTTAATTTTTCCGGAAAAAATAAGTGTTTGTCAACAGCTGACGTAAGTATAATTTAATCGGTTACATTATTTATAATCATCTTTCAACCCGTTTTTTTGCAGATCTATCTCCCATACTATATTTTATTACCATACAATATGTTATGGGTTACCAGACTTTATAATTAGGAACATATTGCTTTTTCAATAATGCAACAAAGTTGCTTTAGTAGAATTAATTATCTAGCTTTGCCGGATTATTAAAGCATACGCATATGAAAAAAGCCGTTATTTTTTTGATGGGAGGGACACTTATTTCTTATCCTTCTGTGTTGAAAGCTCAGAACCTAAGGGCTAAAAAAACCGTTCAGGATATAGAGTCAATACAGATACAGGGAAAAATGAATAAGGAGGTGGTAAGCATTCCACGGAAAACACTGGATGTCATCCAATCCAATACCTTAGGAGAAACGCTAAGTAAAATTCCGGGTATTCAAAACTCAGGATATGGCCCCAATTCCGGAGCCCCTGTTATTCGGAGTCTGAGCGGAAATAGAGTAAGAATTCTGGAAAACGGAACTGCAGTCAATGATCTTTCAGGAATAAGTCCGGATTTTAATCTGGATATTCAAATGGATAATGTCCAAAATATCAGCATTTATAAAAATTCAGCAGCTGTTCTGTACGGTGGAAAAGCTATTGGGGGAGCTGTTGATATTGAAACCAATTATATCGTCCATCAGCTTCCATCCAAAAAAATTAATCTTCAGGCACTCCTGGAGGGTGGAAGTAACAGTGGGCAGAAACAGTCATTTTCTGCAAAAGGAACTATTATTAAAAACTGGATATGGACAATGGGAGGATCCAACCAAAAACAGGAAATTGTCCGGATCCCGGGAAAATCTAAAGACAGCAGATGTTATGATCCAAATCTGGTTGGGTTTAACAGCATTTTGCAATCCCTCTGCCAGCTGGATGTAAATTCAAGAAATGTTCTTAACATTAGTCTGTTCCCTTATATCAGCCAGTTTGCCAAAGATCATATGGTAGAATATGAACTTTCACAGGATGATCTTTACACATTCAGTCCCACTTATTATAATCCGTCGGATGGCCAATATTACCCCAATCCCAAAAACGATCAGTATGTTCCGGGACAGGATCCAACAAAAGACCGTTACAGAAGCGAAGTAAACAGCATTAAGGATTATGTCCCGACAAAAGACGGCGTCATTCCAAACAGTCATTCAGAAAGCAATTCATTTTACGTGGGGACCAGCTATATTGGCAAATCCTTTTATCTGGGAGGTGCTTATCAAAACGCCTATTCCTATTTTGGAGTTCCCGGCTATGCCCTGTCCAAAATTCCCAAACACTCTCACGGAAAACCTCAGAAGACATTGGAATACGTCCCCATCAATATAAAAAGCTTATCTCATAAAGCTATGCTGGAAACGGCTTATCAATTCAATCATTCTCCCATTGCCGGAATAAAATTTAATTATATGGGAGTGTTTTCCAGTAATTCGGAACTTCTGGAGCGCCACAAAGCCAATCAATTTCATGTACAACAACATAATGGCCGCTTGGAAATAGCACAACAGAAGCTGAAATTTTTAACCGGAACGACTGGAGTTGAAGTACAATACAGGGAAATGGAAGGCAGTGGAAGTCAAAGATATCTTCCTGACAACATAAGCCGTGAAATTGGCATATTCACAATGCAGCACCTCAATTTCGATTTTCTTGAATTTGATTTGGGATATCGGAATGATCATGTACAGCGCAGAGCCGATGCTGATAAAAAATACATCAGAAGCCGTGGACTCTCCGGAGGAAATCTTATGGGAAGAGATTTTACCCTGAATCAGTTTCATACAGCAGCCCAATGGAATATCTTAAAAAAAGCCTATCTGAAAGTACAGTATAATCATTCTGAAAGAGCCCCGGAAGTCAATGAACTGTATGCAGGAAACAATCATTTTGCTATTCTCACAGAAGAAAACGGAGATGATAAACTGGATAAAGAAATTGCAAAGACATGGGAAATTGGCGGTGGACTTAATTTGAAAAATATTCGCTTATCTGCCAATTGGTACCATACTTTCTATAAAAATTATATCTACCTTGCTCATACGGGGATTTCACGGGAGGTTTTCCTGGTAAAGGAATGGCGTTCTGATGATACCGAGATCAATGGAATAGAAGCTGAAGCAGCCTACAAAATGGATCTTCATACATTGGGAAAATGGGAAGTAGGTTCCTATTATGATCTGGTGAGAAACATCAGTACAGCCGACAGTTCTATAAGAAAATGGAGCGATGGAGATTATATGCCCAATATGCCGACAAGCCGTTTTGGGTTCAACCTTAGCGGAACAGTACAAAAACTGAACTTCAATATAGCATTGGACCATTATATGAAGCAAAAATATCTTGGGAAAAATATAAATCCGGAACTCCCGATGCCGGCATTTTCACTTCTTAACGCACGTGTTTCTTATGAAGATACCCATTTAAAAATGGGAAGTATAGAATATTATATAGCAGGAAGCAATTTATTAAATACAGAAGCAAGGCTTCAAAACTCTCAGCTGAAATTCCTTAGCCCACTCGCAGGAATTAATATTTCTGTAGGAGTGAAAATCAAAATATCATAACCATTAGATCCGGCTGTTACCTGTTTGAAACAATTTTGGCAAGGCAGGTAACAACGGATTTTATTTCACTAGCCGGAAAGTCATATTAATCCTTGGTTTCATAGGCCGCGAAGATTTGGCAATGCGATGTTCCCAGTTCATCTGGAGATCTCCTTTCATAATTAACAGGGAACCATGCTGAAGAGGCAGGCTGTATTTATTGGAATGGTCATCAAACTTTCTGAAGTCAAAACTTCTTACCTGCCCCAGGCTTATGGAAGCAATAACAGGACGGTTTCCCAATTCACTTTCCTTATCCCTATGCCAGGCTACAGAATCATTTTTATCCCGGTATAAATTCAATAACACTGAATTAAACCGATATCCTGTGCTTTTCTCGATGCGCTCTTTCAATTCCAAAAGCTCAGGCAGCCAGGGGTTAACATTAAACTGATGGCCATCCAATTGATATTTTTTGTCATCATCACCATACCAGGCTGTCAAACGGGGCGTCAGGACCATTTTATCATACATTTTCTGAGTTCTCTGTTTCCAGGGAGCAGTATGCATTAAAAGTTCCTCAAGTTCTGAAGCCTCATTTTCAGCTAAAAAATGTTCCGTATACTCCAATAGTTCACTTGGAAACCTGTAAAATTCTTCAGAATTAAATAAGCTAAGCTGCGACATTTTTAAATATATTTTCCATTATTATTTTCCGGAAATTTTATTTTCCAATTCCTTGATATCTTTTTTCAACTCCATAAACATTTCTTTCATATCCAGATCTTCTGTCTCATCCGATTCAAAATCTTCAGGAAAAATACCTGAAGCATATTGCCATATCTCCAAAACTTCCTCAATCAAAATATCATAAGGTCTATAAAATGAATTATCTGAGCTTACCCAGATTCTGTTTTTTCTTTTACCCATAAAACGTTTATAGATGATTCCTTCATTTAGAGTTACAAAAACATAGGTTTTTCCAGGTTTCAGATGATCTATCCCTTCCACATATTTTCCTACAATATAAGAACCCCTTCTAAAGGGTGGCATGGAATTTCCTTCCGCCGGAAAGGCTCTGTATTTCCCATGCGTCAGAAAAGGAAGAGCAATTCTTTGAAGATTTCCAATATACTGTATATCCCTGTAGCCTTCAAGATAATTCTCAGCCTCTTTTTGAGATATAATCTCTATGGTATCATTTCCCAGATGATCTACCAATACAGGCAGGATAATTCTGTTATCCGGAAGGTTCAATGTCTCTTCCATCGGGTACTTCCTGATGTCTACAGATACCAGAAGATCAATGCTCACATGAAAAGACTGAGAAACTTTCAGCAGCATCTCAATAGAAGGTTCCGATCTTCCATCTTCATATGAAACATACCGGGAGCGGGTAATGCTTAAAAGATCAGCAAGCTCTTGTTGAGTTTTTTCTCTCTTACCTCTCAAAAACCTTATGTTATCTGAAAAAATCGACATTGTTACAAATTATATCAACAAAAATACAAATTTTGTTCAAAAACGTAACTGATTTTGTAACATGGAACGGACGATTGTACATATGGACCTGGACACATTTTTTGTGTCCTGTGAGCGCCTTAACCATTCTGAATTTAATGGAATTCCTCTGATCATCGGAGGAGGAGACCGTGGTGTAGTAGCTTCCTGCTCCTATGAAGCCCGCCATTTCGGAGTGCGTTCTGCCATGCCCATCAGATTTCACACGAACAGATTATTCAAGATATGAAAATGCTATAAGGCAAGAGTTTGAGCAATACCTGGGACTGATCTATACCGATGAAGAATGGCTGATAAAAAACTGTAATTTTCTTACCAGTCATAGCTATTACACAGATTATGGTCAAAAAATCCTGATGAAATTTAAAGAAGTCAATATTCAATTAATGAATTGCTCCCAATAAATATTTAATATAAACCCACCTTTAATCAGATGCCAAAATATCTTCAAAAAATAGCAGTCAGTCTTATTATCTTTATTTCAGCCGGCAACAGGATTGCAGGACAAAATAATAATGATACGATTCAGGTTCAGGAATCAAAACAAGACAGTTCCATTGTTTCTTCAATTGAAAAAAGCCATTTGAACTACAAAAGTTTGATTTTACCTACCGTATTTATTGGTTATGGAGTAGCAAGCTTAACGGTCAAAGATCTTAAACAATTAAACTTTTCTACCAGAGACGAAATTAATAGACCATGTTAAACTTGACAATTACACCCAATTTGCACCGGCAGTGTTGGTTTATGGATTAAATGCTCTTGGAGTTAAGGGCAAGCATAACTTCAAAGACAGAAGTATAATTTATGGGACTTCAATGTTGATCACTTCTGCAATTACACTTCCTTTAAAACATATTGTAAAAGAAGAAAGGCCGGATCAATCCAATAATTTGTCATTTCCTTCAGGGCATACCGCTATAGCATTTGCTTCTGCACAGTTTATGTATAGAGAATACAAAGACACCAACTTTTTGTTAGGAATCTCAGGCTATTCATTTGCAGTATTCACAGGTGTTTATCGAATGTTAAATGATAAACATTGGGTAGGGGATGTAGTGGCAGGTGCTGGATTCGGGATTCTTTCCACAGAATTAGCTTATTGGTTATATCCTAAAATAAATAATTTATTGGGCGGGAAGAACAAAAATACAGCGACAATGGTAATGCCTTTTTATCAGGACAAAAGCATAGGAATAGGATGGGTTAAAACTTTTTAATTTTACTATAAAAAATAAAGATATGTGGTTCTATTATGCTTTACTATCAGCCTTGTTTGCTGCCTTTACAGCAGTATTTGCTAAAATAGGAGTGTCCAACATCAATTCTAATCTTGCCACCGGAATAAGAACCATTGTCATCCTTGTGCTGGTTTGGAGTATTATATATTTCAAAGGCGAAGCAAAAGATATGGGTTCTTTATCGAAAATGAATATTGTATTTCTGGTTTTATCAGGTGTGGCAACGGGATTATCCTGGTTGTTTTATTTTAAAGCGCTGCAAATAGGAAAAGTGTCACAAGTTGCAGCTGTTGACAAATTAAGTGTAGCCATAGCTATAATTTTATCCGTATTGTTTTTTAAAGAAACCCTGACTTTAAAAACTATAATCGGAGCTTTACTCATTATTAGCGGAACGATTTTATTTGCATTGAAATAGAGGCTGGGTGATTGAAGCTATTGTGTTCGCTACATCAATGTTATCCGGAAACCAAAGCAGATGATAAAAACTTCTATGGGAAAATCTCAAATAGAGAGTAATTAAAGTCTTTCAAATGATTAATTTTATTTATATTTTAGTTTTACTACCTCCCAAAAAGCCAGCCTCCATTAACATTAATTATTTCTCCTGTAATGTATGATGCCTCTTCGGAACATAAGAAATAACAAATATCTGCAATATCCTTAGACTTTCCCGCACGGCCAACAGGTATTTGACTTAATATCTCACTTGTTTTTTCTTTAGGAAAACTAGCTGTAAAACCAGTTTGTTCAATAAACCCCGGAGCTATTGAATTAACAGTAATTCCTTTGCTGCTAAGCTCTCTGGCCAAACTAAATGTCAATCCGTTTAAGCCAGCTTTTGAAGCAGCATAAGCTATACCTCCTGTTGCAATTCCTCCAGTAAATGCACCAATAGAGCTGATATTTATAATTCTTCCTCCAGGCCGTTTCATAATTTCTGCAACTTTTATTGCCATCATAAATGATCCTGTTAAGTTAGTAGCAATCACACTATTCCAGTTAAGCATAGCTTCTTCAAATGTAAGTTCTGTATTAACGGTCATATTAAATCCTGCCGAATTAATAAGATTATCAATAACCGGGTAGTTCAAACTGATAATCCTGAAAATTTTCTTGATGTCATCAGAACTGGCAATATTACCTTTTATAACTTCACAATTATTTGGGTAAGCATCCTTCATTGCCATTAATTTTTTTTCATCCCTCCCAATGACAATAACAGTATGTCCATATTCCATGAATTTTTCTGCAATAGCTTTACCAATACCGCTTGCACCGCCTGTAATAATAGATACTTTATTCATTTTGTTTAATTTTATTTACAAATATATATTACCTTTAATACTATGTTTTACCTTAATTAATACCTTATAAGTATGAATATAACATATCTCCGATATTTTACCGTAGTAGCCCAAGAACTGCATTTTGGAAGAGCTGCAAAAAAATTACATATTACCCAACCACCTTTGACCAGAGCCATACAACAGCTGGAAGAAGAATTGGAGGTAAAACTTTTTGAAAGACATCAAAGAAAAGTAACACTTACCAGTGCAGGAGATTATCTTCTAGCTCAATCGGACTTACTTTTTAGCAGGATTTCGATTATAGAAACTCAAATTAAAAGAATAGCAGAGGGTAAAGAGGGGAGTCTCCATATTGCATTTGTGGGTTCTGTTTTTCAGATTATTCAACCCTATTTAAAAAAATTCACAACTCTATATCCTAAAATAAAAGTGACACTTAGCCAGTACACAACCTTTGAACAAATCGAAATCATAAAAAACGGAAGTGCTGATATTGGCTTCATAAGGAGTCCTGCATTAGCTGATAATTTAGAAATTGTTGAAATTGAACGAGAGTATTTTGCATTAATTACACCTCCTGAATTTAACTATACAATAGATTCAGCAGAAAAGCTAAAAGCCTTAGGCACAGTCCCATTTATTTTATTTCCACGGAAGTTAGGTAGCGGAATCTATGACCAAATAATCTCTTTATGTAATACGGTTTCTCTTTCTCCTGATATTATTCACGAAGCAAGTCAACTAGATACTATAATCAGGCTAGTAGAATCTGGTTTTGGTTATTCAATTCTTCCAGTATCCAGTTTGAATGGGATCAAAACAACTACAAAACATTATGTACTTGATTTTATGCCACAGCAAGCAGTTGTTGCATATTGCTATAACAAGGACAATCAAAATGCTGTTCTACAATCTTTTTTAAAACTATTAAAAACCTGAACAATGAGTTTTAATAGTATGGGACTTACGAACAATTGTAGCTAAAACAAAAATTTATACAAGTAATGTATATAAAACCAAAAAATGTTAACGAAATTGCATGTATTTTATAACCAACTGCGAACTAAGAATTAATGACAGAGAAATTTCCGACAATAAATAGTACACTTTCACCCAATAGACTTGGTCAACTTATTCAACAAAAATATGAACTAACCGACAAAACGGAATGCAGCATATTTCGACTTGCCATGAATCATTTATACATTGTTCATGATGACGAAAACAAATACGTTTTTAGAGTTTACACCCATAATTGGAGGACTAAATTAGAAATTGAAGAAGAATTAAGACTTTTAATTCTTCTAAAAGAAGCGGGTAGACAGGTTGCTTTTCCCATAGCTGATAAATCGAACAAATTCATTCAAGAAATTGAAGCTCCGGAAGGGACAAGATTTGGCGTTTTATTTTCGTATGCTAAAGGCATAAAGACTGCAAAATTTTCACCACAAACAAGCTTTCTAATTGGACAAGCATTAGCAAAAGTTCATCAATCGGCAGAAAATATCGAACTGATGAGAATGTCTTACAATGCTCAAAACTTGCTCAGAACCCCTGTTTTAAGAACAAAAGAATTCTATAGTAAAAATACTAGCGAAATTGAATTTTTAGAAACCCTTTCTGTTTTTTTAACATTAAAAATGGAAAATATAGGCCAACAGAAAATGAGATACGGAGCCGTTCATCTTGATGTTTGGTTTGACAATTTGCATATTGACAATGAAAAAGAAATAACATTTTTTGACTTTGATTTCTGTGGCAACGGTTATTTATGCTTTGATATTTCTTATTTCCTATTTCAGTTATTTACAACCCATTTGAACGAAGAGGAATATCAAACAAAAGCAGAAAGTTTCATAAAAGGGTATGAGACAGTAACTCAAATTAGTAATGAAGAAAAAAAGTTTTTACCCTTCGCATGTTTAGCAATTATGACCTATTATATAAGTGTTCAGTGCGATAGATTTGAATATTGGACCAATATTTTCCTGAATGAAGATCATTTAAAAAGAATGGTTGGAAATCTCAAACGATGGATTGCTTACCACAAAATTGAGATTAATATAAACTGATTGTTGAAATCAAAACGCTATGGGGACTGAAGTATAGGATAAATCGATTTGGAATGGAACTTTGGATTCTGATGTAAATCTAAAAATGGCATTACCTTTTGAAAAGCTGAAATATATTCAATTTAACATAATATAAATTATAGGACAAAATAATTATCTAAAGGATAGAGCACTACCAGCCTCAGAATCCATTATCCACCTAATTTTCCTTGCAAATACTCTTTAACGACTTCTCGGAACTCTTCTTTGGTCATAAACCTATCCAGAAACTCTACCAGACTTCCTTCGTTTTCAATTTCATCGAAATAAACTTCATGGTCTGTTCCGTATACCGCTGGGTTCGACTGATCAGGATCTGTTGTACACACAAAATAATGATCCGGGTATCCATACGAATAAAATATACAGACAAAATCCATTTCTTTGCCTTCTACAGTTTTTTTTAATTCATTTTCCTCTACAAGCCCTTCTAATTCCTCATAATCTTCCGAGCCTGGTTTAAACGGCGTGAACATCCAATCTTTGAAAAAATATTGACCGTATGCACGGTCATGTAGGGAAAAATAATGCTCAGTTAAGTCGTTGTAAAATTTTTCATTATTTTCTTTATACAGCGCTGCATGATTTCTGTAAAACTCGTCGATACCGTAAACATCCCAATCTTTATCATACAGATAATTGTTGAATCTAATGCTCTGCCAGTTTTCTGTAAAGGTTTTATCAGGATTCACAGCATCTGTAACTCCACCTAAAGTATTGATTTTATGTATAATACTATCATTCATTGTGTGATTTATTTATATTTCTTAAACTGTACTCCAATTATATTATGTTAAATTGATCAATTCCGTTTTTCCCGTTCAACATACCTCCTTACTATCATCTCAAAAATATCATTATCATCTGAAATAACCAAGGAAAACTCCGTGGCTAATGCTGTTTCTGTGGTAATGTATAAGGACTGGGAACGCAAAATGATATTTCTGACCAATCTATTTCATCCATAGTATTATCGTTATAAAATTCCCTAGATCTTAGGATCAACATCCAATCATGTTGTCTTAGGACGGCTATAAAAAACTTGCCACATGACAACCTCTATCCTATTGAAAGGTGCTACCTTTATCCTAACCAAAAAATAAAATAGTATGAAACCAAAAATGATCTGGGCAAACCTTGCTGTGGCGGACCTTGAACGAACACAGAAATTTTATACAGAACTGGGATTTAAGCCCAATAATCCACACAGTTCTAATGAATTGGTAAGTTTTTTTGTTGGAGAAAATGAATTTATTATTCACTTCTTTCTAAAAAACATTATTGAAAGCAATCTAAAGCATGTAAAATATGGTGACCCTCACCATTCCAATGAAATTATATTTACCCTTTCCGCTGAAACCATAGATCAGGCCGACCAGTGGGCGGAAGAAGTTAAAAATGCAGGCGGAACCATTGTCTCAGAACCTGAAAGTTTTGGAAACAACTATTATGGTTTTGTCTTTGCAGATCCTGATGGACATAAATTTAATGTCTTTAAAATGTAAAAAATCTGAAATTTCAATCAAAAATCATTTTTGCCCATAAATCCCTCTTATTTCCAGTCAGATAGCATAGGTACAGGATGGAAAAACACGGGTTATTTGGACCTTTTATCGTTTTTCTTTATTTGAAGGTATTTTATGTGATTTTGCAGAGATTTTATGGAAAAACAGCCCTTAATTTCACTGAAGAAAACAGGCTGATGATTTAAAAAACGGCAATATAAATTCAATAGAGATGGGCTTTAGCCCATCTGATAAAACATGACAATCAATTTGGCTTTAGCCAAAACCTACTAAAACAGTTTGAAAAGTTTTAAAGCAAACCGGCCCCTTAAGTTCACTCAAGGGGCCGGTTTGTTGTTCGTATTAATATACAACAGACTGCAGAAAACTATTTATTCATTCCCAAACTGTTATACAATTGTACCTGCCATATTCCTACGACCTCTTTAAGCATAACAAATGTAAATGCAGCATTATAGCTGTTAGGAAATATTGTTATTTCAGTATCTATAAAATCCGATGCTTTAGGAATAGGTTTTAATCCAAATGTCTGAAACAGAGCAACAGATCTTTTCATGTGAAACCCCGAAGTCACGAGATATACACTGGATGGCCCCATCTGATTTACTATCTGGCTCGAATATTTTGCATTTTGATACGTATTCATGCTTTGATCTTCCTTAATCATGTCAGAATCCGGCACTCCCATCTTTTTAAAATTCTCTCTGAATAATTCGGCTTCACTTGTATGTCCTCTTCCTTTTCCGGAAATTAATATTTTACAAGATTGATTATTTTCCCTGTATTCATGATACAATTGATAGGCAGTAACTATTCTGGAATAAGACATGGTATGCAATTTCTCTATATTGTCAATATCTACCACCCCGCCACCGAGTACTACAATAATGGGATTCTGAGCCGGTGTATTCTTCATCCCTGAACTACTGATATAACTTTTCTGCAGATATCCGGAGATTAGTTTACCCAGAAAGCCATTTCCTATAAGGATAATCATGACAACTGCTGATATAAAAATTCCTGTTCTCAGATTTTTACATTTATTTTTTCTTTTCAGCAGAGCGATGATAACTACTGCAAGAAATACTAAAAAATAAGGTTCTGTAAAAAGCTGTAAAACACGGAATAAAAAGTCCAGTAAAAATTTCATCTATGGTAGTATTGATTAATGCTAAGAAAATATTGGATTTTCAAAGATAAGATTATTTCATGACTCCTGTTTTTCTCAACAGATTCCAGGGGTCTTCTATCCCAATAAATACAAGATGATGAAGCTGTTAACAAATGATAATACTAAGAATAATGCAGGCCTGCTTTGTTTATAAATATTTTTTATACATTTGCAGTCATAAAATATGACACTATTTAGTGTGTTAACATATATTTATATAAAAAAGCAGAGACTTTTTTATATAAAATCCGAAACTATAAACTAATAACAGTACCATTGAAAAAGCAAAAGAAAAACACCGTTTTTATTACATTATTCCAGATACTTCTGGACAGATATTTTTGTAAGTAAAAAAACTTAGTAACATCTATTTAAACAGGAATAGCTTACATCATTTTATTCTTAAATAAGCAAAACTATAATTCTTGAATGGTATTTATATTTCAGGAATGGTATAGTTTCGGCGGCCTCCGGCCGCCGAAACTATACCCCTCACCTTCATCAGGCAAGTTCACTTGCCCACCCTTAGCTCCCAAAAATATACAGCATCATCATAAAACTTTGCGTTTAACCTAAAAAGATATAAACCTCCCGCAGATTACGCAGATCTTATCATTTACTTATCCTGAAATCAGCGAGAATTTATAAAAAGAAACAAGCGAAAGAATTTATTTCTCTCACCATAAAAACAGAGGCCCTATCCCCTCACCTTCATCGGCAAGTTCACTTGCCTACCCTTAGCTCCCTAAAAATATACAGCACCATCATAAAGCTTTGCGTCTAAAAAAATAAACATCTCGCAGATCAAACAGATTATGCAGATTTTAATCCCCAATCATCTGCTTGATCTCCGAAATCTGCGAGAAATTCTACAAAACAAAAACGAACTTCTATATATTTATACATCTTCATACACCATCTCCTTTTCTAAAATAATCTGGTTCCTCCGAACCGTCACCAGCACTTTATCTCCCGGTTCAAAACCACACTCCAGCAGCCACTTCCCTGCCAACCGGATTTCCGGGAAGAAAACCAGCCTTCTGTATGCTCTTCCAAATGCTTTATGGGAAACCGTAAGGTTCCGAATGGACACTATCTTATATTTGCCCCGAATAATTATTTCTCTCATATTGTTGTTTTCCATCAAAGCAAGAAATATATGATGGGCTGTACCAGTTATGAAAAGGATATTTTATACAAAAAAGTAACTATTTTAGAAGATAATTTATTTTAAAACCGTGCTTTATTTTTAGCACTTAAAGTTTTATATTTGTTATTATGACTTACACAGATATGCAAAATAAAAAAATACATCAGGGCCGAAATATAAAACGTTTCCGTGAAATGTTAGGAATCAAACAGGAAGCTTTAGCTTTTGAACTGGGTGACGACTGGAACCAGAAGAAAGTTTCTCTTTTAGAACAGAAAGAAACCGTAGAATCTGATATTCTGGCGCAGGTAGCGAAGATTCTGAAAGTGCCGGCGGAAGCGATTGAGAATTTTGATGAGGAACAGGCGGTGAATGTTATTTCTAATACATTTACAAGTAACGATACATCAACTTTAAATGCAGTAAATATTCATCCTACTTTCAATCCTCTTGATAAAATGGTAGAGCTTTATGAGCGTATGCTGGAACAGCAGAAGGAGATGATTGAGAAGCTGGAAAAATTAATAGAAAAAAAATAAAGCATTAAAGAAAATGGCAGACGTTCATAGCAAAGAGGTCAGAAGCTACAATATGAGCAAAATAAAAGGTAAGGATACCAAACCTGAAATGCTTGTACGTAAATTTCTTTTTGCTAATGGATTTCGTTATCGTCTTCATGATAAAAAATTACCTGGTAAACCGGACATCGTTCTGCCAAAATATAAAACAGTAATATTTGTACATGGCTGTTTCTGGCATGGACATCAAGGATGTAAATACTTTGTAGTTCCCAAAACAAGAACAGAATGGTGGTTGAATAAAATTAATCATAACATTGAAAATGATCAGAAGGCAAATATTGCATTACAAAATGAGGGTTGGAAAGTTTTAGAAATCTGGGAATGTGATTTAAAATCCAAAATTTCAGATAAAACATTAAGCCATTTACTTTTTTTAATAAAAGGTAATTAACATTTTATATTCTGCTATATTAAAATCCAATATTGTAAATTTGTCATTATTTAATGATTAGAATGAGTAGTGTCCTAGAACCAAAATCAATATTTGAAAAAATAAAATTTTCAATAAGTGATATAATAGATAAAAATAAAATCTTAACCGATAAAGAAGCCGTAATAACGCATTTTGTTCATACTGGTGAATTTGAATATGAAGCTGTTAATTATATAAACGAGATTCTAACAAAAGAATATCCTGATATTATATTTAATGATGAAATAATATCTGAATTAGTAAATACCGAAAGATCAAAAAAAGGAGATACGGTTTTCTCAGAGCATTCTGATCCAAAGTTTAGTTTTATAGACCTTTTTGCAGGTATTGGAGGATTCAGACTTGCATTTCAAAATCTTGGTGGAAAATGTGTTTTCTCTAGTGAATGGAATAATTACGCAAAAAAGACCTATAGTTCTAATTTTGGAGAAGTTCCTTTTGGTGATATTACCCAAATTGATGAACATACAATACCTAATCATGATATTCTGGTTGGTGGATTTCCTTGTCAACCTTTTTCACTTGCAGGAGTAAGCAAAAAAAACGCATTGGGCCGAAATCATGGATTTAGAGATGAAACACAGGGGACACTTTTTTTTGATATCGTAAGAATACTGGAATCAAAAAGACCAAGAGCATTTTTATTAGAAAATGTGAAAAATCTGGTATCACATGATAAAGGTAACACATTCAGAATAATTCAAGGTACATTACACGAACTTGGCTATGATATACATTGTAAAATTCTTGATGGAAAATATTTTGTTCCCCAACATAGAGAAAGAATTGTAATTGTCGGTTTTGATAGAAATATTTTTAATGGAGAAGAGGGTTTTTCTTTTCCAGATATGCCTGAGGGTATTCATTCTGTTAAAAATATTTTAGAAGAAAATATTTTAGACAAATACACATTAAGTGATAAACTGTGGAACTATCTTCAGGAATATGCTGCAAAACATAAGGCAAAAGGTAATGGATTTGGTTATGGTTTGACTAATTTAAATGGAATAAGCAGAACACTTTCTGCCAGATATTATAAAGATGGTGCAGAAATTTTACTTCCGCAAGGAGAAAAAAATCCAAGGCGTTTAACTCCACGAGAATGCGCAAGATTACAGGGATATCCGGATACCTTCAAAATTCCCGTTTCAGATACACAAGCATATAAACAATTTGGAAACTCTATTGTAGTTCCTCTAATGCAAGCCGTTGGCCAAAAAATTGTTGATGTATTAAATCAAAACAATATCGGATAGTTTTCCAAAATTTAGTATTTTTAATATCTTAATTAAAGACACATTTTTAATGTCGGACACTCTTAACACAGCAATCAATACAGTCAAAACTAGTAAATTTTCATTTTGTAAATTTACCAGTGCTAATGATGCAGGTACAACAGGTGCCCATCAAGGAGGCCTTTATATACCTAAAAACTCGTATAAACTTCTTTTCGATGAACCTGGAGTTAAAGGGCAAAATAAAGAACGCTTTGCAGAAATTACATGGTCAAATGGAGTCACTTCTAAATGTTGTCTAAAATACTATGGAGGAGGTACTCGTAATGAATACCGAATAACCCGTCTTGGTACTCACTTTAAGGAAGGTGAACTCGTTATTATTTGCCAAAAATCCGTAAATGAATATTTTGGATTTAAAATTTCAGATGAAGCAGAAAAAGATACTTTCTTAAAGGAATTTGAAATTGAAAAGCAGCATACAAATGCTTTAATTCCATACGGACCAAATATATCAGAATTACAACAACAGAAACCCTCTGAAAATGAGTCTCAATATGAGATTGAATTATTTCCTTCGGGAGAGACAGAGGTTCTAACTGCAAGTTTTAGACCTAAAGCACATATACTTACATTATTGGGAGAAGAACTCATTAAAGACCCTGTAATGGCAATTTATGAATTAATTAAAAACAGCTACGATGCTGATGCTAAAAAAGTAGAAGTTCATTTTAATGATATTCTAAATCCAAAATTGGCTAATATTATTGTAAAAGATTCTGGCACCGGAATGAAAGAGGAGGTCCTTAGAGACGTATGGCTTGAACCTGGTACTGCTTTTAGAAAACCTTTTGATGAATTTGGAAAAAGAATGATAATCCGAAGCCCACTTTTTAAGCGAGTCCCTATGGGTGAAAAAGGAGTTGGTAGGTTTGCCGTTCACAAGTTAGGAAATAAAATACAACTGATAAGCAGACCCGCAGAACTAGTTTTTGATGATAAAGGGGATGTTATAGAGAGTAAATTATTGGACTATGAAGTAGAAATAGAAATTGATTGGAAAGTATTTACTCAATCAAGTTATTTATCAGAAATCCATATAGAATACAAAAAGAACACAGACAAAAAAAGTTTTTATTTCCAGAATAATTCAGGTACTTATATTAGAATATCCGATTTAAAAGAAACTTGGAACCGAGGAATGGCCAGACAGCTAAAACGTCACACTTTAGCCATGATTTCACCTAAAAATGATCCCCAAAAATTTCAGATTGATTTAAATTTCTATAATAATTGGCTGGATAGGTTTCCAGGAATTGATGAATTATTATTTCAGGCGCCCTATAAACTCACGGCAATTTTAGACAAAGATTATAATCTCCAGTTCGATTACACGTTTAAATTAGCTAATAATCCAACTATCGGTTTACGAGAAATTAAAGCAGATAAAGGTGTAAATATAACTGGAAATTTACGTCCTTTTTTAAGATCATATTATGAAGAAAAAGGATTTGAAGATGGCCAAATTGAAAAATTACTTGAGGAAAAAGCAAATGCTTCCCTACCTTTTGGAGGATTGATAATTGAGTTATATTCTTATGACCTTGATTCGCCATCGTTAAAAGATGTTACCTATACACCTGATGTATTAAAAAAAACATTAAAAGATCAACACGGTATACGGGTTTTTAAAGATGATTTAAGGGTATATGATTACGGTGAACCAGATAATGATTGGCTCGGCTTAGACTTAAAGCGTGTAAATAATAAGGAATGGTTCTCAAATAATCAAAATATTGGATTTGTATATTTAGATTCTGCAAATTCAGGTGCTTTGATTGAAAAGACTAATCGTGAAGGCTTTTTAAATAATGAAAGTTTTGATTTTTTCAAAATTGTTATTGAATATATATTACTTCAATTTAGAATAGAACGTCAAAAAGATAGACAACAATGGATTCAGTTTAATAAAAAAGAAAAAAAGAATTCATTTAAGGAACGTATCTCTAGTTTTATGAATTTGGTTAATAACATAGAAATTGATGAAGAAGAAAAACAGAAGTTACTTAACGAAGCTACACAAATAGAAAATGATTATGAAAAAGCTCAAGAAACATTATTAATACCGGCAGGAGTTGGTATGACTGCCTCAGTGGCTTTACATGAAATAGAAAAGCTGGTTCCTAGAATGGAAGAAACAGTTGAAATCGCTCCTATTGATCCAGAAAGAATAAGAAATCAAATAGAAGAACTCGATGAGTATGTATCTGGTATACTTTCTATTCTAAAACAAGCAGGAACCAAACCTATTAATATTAAAGAAGTAATTGAATTGGCTATAAGCAATTATCAATTTAAACTTGATATGAGAAAAATCGAAGTAAAAAAAGATATTCCTGAAGATATTGGAATGTTTAATTGTGATAAAAGATATGCTATTACAATGCTTATGAACCTTATTGATAATAGTATTTATTGGCTTGATACTATTAACAAGGATAAAAAAGTAATATTTATTAAAGCCTTTAAAAAACAAAATGCTACTCATATAATTATTGCTGATAATGGTCCAGGATTCAAAGATGAAACTCATGAAATAATAACTCCTTTTTTCTCGAGAAAAGAAGGTGGTATAGGAATAGGTATGTATCTTATTGATACAATCATGATGAAATATGGCAAACTTAAAATATATACTAACAATGATAGCACAGAATTACCTGAAAAGTATGATGGGGCTATTGTTGAATTAATTTTTAACAAAAACTAATTAAACTAATGACTATTGGACCTCAAATTGCATTTGTAGATGACATCCAATCTCAAATAGAACCATTACAGAATTCTATTGATAAAATCAATGCGGGAAGTATTTTCTTCGATGCTAGGCCAGAAGCTAATAATTTTCCTCCTGAGCCTATTGAAAGCGTTAAGCTTGTATTTCTTGATCTTTATTATGGGGCTCTAAATTTTGATCCTGAGCTTTCTGCACAATGGATATCTAGAATTATAGCTCCCAATTCAAAATATATTCTTGTAATTTGGTCAAGAGATACTGATAAACAAGGTGAATTGTTAGCAGTACTTGCACAAGCTCACTTATATCCAACCTATTTTGAAGCTTGGCAAAAAACAGATTTCGATTTTAATACTTATGATTTTAATTCTAAAATTGATGAATTAATAAATTCTGCTTCAGATAATAAAAAATTGACTGATATTATATCCGGACAAATCTTGGAAATTGAAGAGGACGGTCTACTCGTTAATTGCCTACTGAATCTGGAAAAGCCTACATTTCAAGTACGAAAATTTGACAATGAATTATTTAAAGGAATAGAAGATCTAGAAGTAGGAAGTTTTATAAGGATTTCAATGAGCACAGAGTTAGGAAGCCGAAAGATTGAGATATTTAAGGAAGCCTCTGATTTATCTCAAAAATTCCAAATTATTGATTATTTTGAAGAATTAAAAGATACGGCATTCTTTATAGATGATAATGATTAAGCTATGAAAATAACATTTAAAGATGTAGGTCAGGGTGATTCTATTATATTAGAGTGGGAAAAAGCAGGAATAAAAAAAATTGGCATAATTGACTGTAATAAAAAGGGAAAGCTAAATCCTGTTCTTGAGCATTTAAAAATTTTAGATATAGAAGAGATTGATTTTATCATCTTATCACATCCACATGCCGATCATTTTTCTGGAATGATTGATTTACTTAATTATGCAGAATCAAAAAGTATAAAGATAAAAAAATTCGCACACACACTTTTTTTACTTGGTAAAGATTTTTATAAATATCTTAATTGGGTAGAGATAGATACAGCTGCGTTGGAAGACTTACAAAAATTAGTACAAAGAACAGAGGATCTAAAAAAATCAGGGATCATTTTAAAAGTTTCACCTATTATTGAAGGCTGGAGAGAAGATTTAGCAACTGATATTTATTTAAAGTGCTTATCACCTGGCCAAGATGAGGCTACTGTTTATATGGAGATTGTAAATGGTGAACCTGAAAAAAACAGGAAAGCTGCAAGTAGTGGAGCAAATTATTTATCAACTTTATTCTGCCTTGTGAAAAATGATAATTATTTTTTGCTCACTTCTGATAGTGAACTTCTTACGTTCGAACGATTATTAAAGGAGAAATCACACGAGGAATTACTTGAAAAATCGTTATATATAGGACAAATGCCTCATCATGGTGCATCAAAAAATTACCATAAACCATTTTGGGATCATGTTATTAAAACAGATGAAAGACATGCTATAGCTTCTGCTGGAGAAAATGCAAAATATAAACATCCACACTTCGAAGTGTTAAATAATTTTTATAATGATGGGTATAAAATTCATTGTACAAGTCCATATCATGGTTCTAAAGAATTTTTGGATCATCTGATAGAATTAAGACGATTAAGTAATCAACTTGATTCATTCAGTACTCTCATAGATTCCTATACTGCAGGAGATAAGGTTTTCCAGTAAATTTTTTATTCAAATAATAAATTATCTATAAACAAAATTTCTTACGATTGATGTTATCATAAGAAAAATTTCTTAAAAAAACTTGCGTAGCTAAATAACTACACATATATTTGTAGTCAAATAACTACACAATGAATTTAAGAAGAGATGTTTTTCAGGCGATTGCAGACCCTACCAGAAGATCTATATTGATGTTGGTAGCGGCTCAATCGATGACAGCCGGAGCGATAGCGGCAAACTTTGATACGGCAAGGCCTACTGTTTCAAAGCATATCCAGATCCTTACAGAATGTGAATTATTGAGATCTGAACAAAACGGCCGGGAAATTACGTATCACCTTAATCCCCATAAAATGAAAGAAATAGCCAATTTTATAGAACCCTTCCGCAAAATGTGGGACGAGAAATTCAATAAGCTTGAAGATGTGATGAAAGCGTACCAGGATAAAAATGCGTGATGCGAGGTATGAGATGCGGGGTTCGGGGTTCGGGGTTTAGCAATATAAGTTTACAAATACAAAACCAAATAAAAGCCCTTTACTCCTATCCTCAACCTCAATAACTCGAATCCCGCACCACGAAAAACAATAACACGTACCTTGAATCACGAAACTCAACAACCCGCATCCCGCACCACGAAACACGAACCCCAAACCCTCAAAATATGGAACTTAAAACAAAAATCCACGCAGAAGACGGAAAACAGGAAATCTTCATCATCAGAGAATTTGATCTTCCTGTAGAACTGCTCTTCAAAGCCTATACAGAAGCAGAACTTTTTGAACAATGGATGGGAACCAAAGTAACCAAATTTGAAAACAGACCACACGGAAGTTACCGCTTTGAAACCTTAAATCCTCAGGGAGATGTAGTGTTCAGCGCTAATGGAACTATTCATGACATTGTTCAGAATGAGAAAATTACGAGAACTTTTCAGATGGAGAACACGCCTTTTCCGGTTCAGATTGAGTTTTTAGAATTTGAAAAATTAACCGATACTACCAGCAAAATTACGATCCAAACCATTTATAAATCCGTAGACTTCAGAGATCAGCATCTGAAAATGCCATTTGCTCAGGGAATTAATATGGCGCATAATCGTTTACAGGAAATATTTAGAGAGACGGAGAGATAATAGACGAAGAGAGGAGAGACATGGATGCCATAGTTTACATTGTGAATGCCAATAGGGAATTTTGCTTAGCAAGTGAATCGTCAATTAGCAATGAAAAAACAACAACCTTGAACATTACACTTTAAACTTCACACACTCTTACCCTCCCATCCTAAAACACTCAAACTCTTCCACTCCAATACTCTGAAACCCTAGAACTCCAGAACCCTCAAACCTAAAACACATGAATCCAAAAGTTGATTTTTTCTTCGATAAAGCCACGCAATGGAAAGAAGAATTTGAAAAATTAAGAACCATTGCCTTAAGTACCGAATTGGTAGAAGATTTAAAATGGGGTTGTCCCTGTTACACCTATGAAGGAAAGAATATTTTCTTAATTCATGGTTTTAAAGAATATTGTGCGCTTCTTTTTTTTAAAGGAGCATTGATGAAAGATCCTGACCAGATTTTAATTCAGCAATCTGAAAATGTACAGGCGGCAAGGCAAATTCGCTTTACAGATATTCTACAGATCAATGATCTTGAAAAAGAACTTCGGGCCTATATGTTTGAAGCTGTAGAAATTGAAGAATCCGGGGCAAAAGTTGAAATGAAGAAAACCAAGGACTTTGAAATGGTTGAGGAATTTCAACAAAGATTAGATGAAAATCTGGCATTAAAAGAAGCGTTCGAAGGATTAACACAAGGAAGACAACGGGCCTACCTACTCCACTTCTCCTCTGCCAAACAGTCTAAAACAAGAGAAGCAAGAATTGAGAAATGCATCCTTCAAATCCTGGATGGAAAAGGGCTTAACGACTAATCACAAAACTTAATCAATATGGAAACATCAAACCGATCAGAAAAAAGAACAAAAATCATCTATTGGATATTTACCCTTTGGATGGCCCTGGGAATGGTTTCTACAGCTATTGTCCAGCTTATGAAAAACAAAGATGAACTCGCCAACTTCACCAATTTGGGCTATCCCGCTTACCTGATGACCATCATAGGAGTCTGGAAAATTTTAGGCGTTATCACCATCCTTATTCCAAAGCGTTTATTACTAAAAGAATGGGCCTATGCCGGGTTTTTCTTTGTGATGTCAGGAGCAGTTATCTCCCACCTAATTGTTGGAGATCCCGCAGCCAGAACACTTCCAGCTGTATTATTATTGGTTTTAGTCCTTATTTCATGGTATTTCAGACCTGCCAACAGAAAAATTGCTTTTACCAATCATTAATAAAACGATAAAAATGCCATACAATCATTCTGCTATAAGGTTGTTGGAAAAACGCAAAGAGGCAAAGATTTAATACAAAAAGGATATTATAAGACGCAAGAAAATCAACGATTTTCAGCAAGTAAAAGCAAATACAATACTGTAGATTTAGATCAGCAGCATTTAATTTTATCGCAGATAAAATCCTTGCGTCTTAAAGCAGTATTTTTTATAATAATTTGCGTCCTTGCGATTAACCAACTATTTACTATTAGATGTTGGGAAAACGCAAAGGCGCAAAGATTAATACAACAAGGCGATTGTAAGACGCAAGAAAATCAACGATTTTCAGCAAGTACAACCAAATCAATACTTTAGATTTAGACCTGCAGCATTCAATTGTATCGCAGATAAAATCCTTGCGTCTTAAAGCAGTATTTTTTTATAATAATTTGCGTCCTTGCGATTAGCCAACTATTTACTATTAGATAAGCAAATACAATACTGTAGATTTAGATCAGCAGCATTCAATTGTATCGCAGATAAAATCCTTGCGTCTTAAAGCAGTATTTTTTTATAATAATTTGCGTCTTTGCGATTAGCCAACTATTTACTATTAGATATTGGAAAAACGCAAAAACGCAAAGATTAATACAACAAGGATATTATAAGACGCAAGAAAATCAACGATTTTCAGTAAGTAAAAGCAAATATAATATTGCGGATTTAGATCAGCAGCATTCAATTTTATCGCAGATAAAATCCTTGCGTCCTAAAGCAGTATTTTTTATAATAATTTGCGTCCTTGCGATTAACCAACTAAAAAATTCATCACAGAAAAATTTTTCACACCTTAAAACCGTATTTTTATGGCAATGAGTGCCTTTAAAGTTAACCCCAAACATTCTCAATAAAACATCATTAAAACGAAATTTAACATGAAAAAGAAAGCATTAACACCCGAACAAAGCGAAACTCTTTTAAAAGTTTTAAAAACACGCTTTGAGAAAAATATGAACCGCCACAACGACCTGAAATGGGAGAAAATACAGCCAAAACTGGAAGCCAACCCTGAAAAACTCTGGTCACTGAACGAAATGGAAACCACAGAAGGTGAACCTGATGTGGTAGATTATAACAAAAAAACAGACGAATATCTTTTTTTCGACTGTTCCCCGGAAAGCCCTAAACGCCGAAGCCTCTGCTATGATTACCAAGCCTGGGATTCCCGAAAAGCCAACAAACCGGAAAGCAACGTCATTGATACGGCTGCTGAAATGGGAATTGAGCTTTTAACCGAAGAACAATACCGCCAGCTTCAGGAACTCGGAAAATTTGATCAGAAAACGTCAAGCTGGGTAAAAACACCGGCTTCTATCAGAGAACTTGGAGGAGCTATTTTCTGTGACAGACGCTATAATACCGTTTTTATGTATCATAATGGTGCAGATTCCTATTATGCAGCGAGAGGATTCAGGGGAATGGTGAAGGTGTAAGAGAGTTGGAGGGCGTGAGAGTGTGAGGGTTGGAGAGTTGGAGAGTGAAAAATCAAAGATTTTTTCAGAACTTTAGTGTACTTTATATGCGCAAAGCTGGAAACTTTAATAACTTAAGTGTTTAAAAACTTTTGTGACTTTTGTGGTTACAACAAAGTCCTTAAATCTCAACATTGCAAATATTTAAAACACTTTAGTACACTTTAGCAAGTTTAAAAGAATAGTGCATAAGTAAGTACACTTAAGATGAAAATCAAAGATTTTCTTAAAACTTTAGTGTACTCTATATGCGCAAAGCTGCAAACTTTAATAACTTAAGTGTTTAAAAACTTTTGTGACTTTTGTGGTTACAAGAAAATCCTAACCTACTACGCCTGGATTCCTACGGAATGACAAATAAAACGTTTAGTTTAATATAAATTACCGGTCTCTCTTTTCCAATAACATTCATGACCCTTTTAGCCATGGAGATTCTACACTCCAGAATATAATATGAACCCCCAGGAAATCCTGAGCATAGCTTACAAATTCTTCTTTGGTAAAAGGTTTCTTTGTTTTCGGATTTTTATATGTTAAGGTGGGTTCCTGAACGGCCATGGCTACCAATGGTAATTTTCCTTTATACTGATGAAAGAATGGATAAGAATTTTTCATCTGGGCATTTTTATTGGGAACAATATCCGGACCTCCCAATCCTATATTATTTTTATCTGCAAAATCAAATAATCTGGACATATACTGATGATCGTTTTCCCATTCACATGGAAAGAAATTGACATACTGTAAAACATAAGATTGTTTGAAAGCATTCCTTGCAAACTTTAGATTATCCAGCTCGGCCTGAAAGTAGGTGTCGCAGCTGAAACCTGTTTTATCTTTTTTCATATCAATATCGATGGCTGTTTCCGGAAGGTTAATGCCCTGGATCTTTCCGTCAAACTTTTTGGCCAACGCTTCTATCAGTTTCTGATACCTCTCCCGAACTGCAGGGTTCCATTGCTGGGTGACCCAACCACTTCCTACGGGTTTATTCTCACCCGGATTGTCATATTGGGCAACCAGTCCGCCGGTATATACCTTTTCATTTAAAATATAATCGGGAACGTATCTTGCCTGAGGTTCGAAGAACCGATCCTGAAGCTGAATAAAAAGCTTTCTGTCTAAAGAAGTCAGGTAAGCTAAGTCTTTTTCAATACCCGAAAAATCATAAACATCTTTTGATGTTTCCAGTGCTCTCCAGTTATAGACAATCTGCACTCCTCCAATATCTTTTCGCACGATCATTTTCTCGATGTTATGCAGATCTCCCGACGAAGTATAAATATAGTTTTGGGGTGTTTGTCCCATTAAAAAATGTAATCCTAGCAATACTATCCCTAATCCTAGTATTCTTGTGGTCATTGTCATCGTGATGAATTTAAAAATAATATACTATGAATCATTTTCCGTGCCCAAGTCAGTGATCTTTTTAAACTTTTGAAAAATATTCTTATTTATCTATATTATTCTTTAATATATAAATAGTATCACTAATTTAGCAGTTCAAATTTGATTTAAACAACTGAGGACATGAAGAAATTAATATTACTGAGTGCTGTTTCGGCATTTCTGATCAACTGTAATAAGAAAACAGAAGCTCCTGCTCCAAAAACGGAAGCAGACACCATTGCGGTAGCTGAACCGATAGTAGATACGCTGGGCCCCAAATCATTCTGTTATATAGGTGTAACCGGAAAAGATAGTGTTTTTGCTTCTATTGATGATAATTTAGGAACAATCATTGGGAAATTATCTTATAAAAACAGTGAAAAAGACAGCTCGAAAGGTGACGTCACAGGTTTTAAATCCGGAGATACGTTGAAACTGACTTATGAATTTGCCTCTGAAGGGAAAAAAAGCAAAAGGGATATTTACTTCCTACAGAAAGACAATACATTGACAGAGGGAATTGGAGATCATAAAGAAGAAGACGGACATTCAAAATATGCTGATGAAAAGAAGATCAGCTATCAGGATGGACAAAAACTGAATACAGCAGATTGTAAGGCAGTGAATAAAGGCCTAAAATAATGGTCTCTGATATATAAAAAAACAGCCCTGATTTTGGGGCTGTTTTTTTTTATGTTTTATAATTCTCTGTTTATAATTTCTATAAAACTATTCACAGCATCATCTCCTGTATTCCAGGAAGTGATGAGACGGATTGCCGAGAAGTCTTCATTCACTTTTTTCCAGACAAAAAAATCAAAACTTTCAGACAGTACCTCTATAAGTTCATTGCTTACAATAGGGAAAATCTGATTGGTATAGGTATCTGCAAGAAACTGAACACCCTTGCTGCGGAATGCATTTTTGATTTTCATCGCCTGCTGATTGGCATGCTTTGCAAGATCAAAATATAGATCATCTTTCATCAGCTCTAAAAACTGGATTCCCAAAAGTCTTCCTTTTGCCAGTAAAGCACCTTTCTGCTTGATATTAAATGCAAAATCTTCCTGAAGGCTTATCGTATTAATCACAATAGCTTCACCTATCAATGCTCCGTTTTTAGTACCTCCAAGATAAAAGATATCCGTTAATTCCGCTACCCTTTCCAGGGTAAGGTCACTGATTTCTGAAGTAAGTCCGTGTCCCAACCTCGCTCCATCCATAAACAGGTATAAACGGTTCTGTCTGCAAAAATCTGAAAGCTCTTCTAATTCTTTGGCCTGGTAAATGGTTCCGAGTTCTGTAGAATTGGAAATATATACCAGCTTCGGCATTACCTGATGGGGTACATTTTTATGGCTTTCCAGCACCGGAATAATATCGGACGGCCTTAGTTTGCCATCCTCCGTTTCAATGCTTAATATTTTGTGCCCTGTTGCTTCAATAGCCCCGGTTTCATTATTTAAAACATGTCCGCTGGATGCGGAAATAGCACATTGATAAGGTTTTAGAATAGAAGAAATAACAATCAGATTAGCCTGCGTTCCACCGGAAACTAAATAGACTTCTGAATCTGCTTTTTTTATTTTTTCTTTAATGAGTTCTTTAGCTTTTAATGAATACTCATCTTCTCCATAGCCAGCCTGCTGTTCAAGATTACACTGTAAAAGGGTCTGTAATATATTAGGGTGACATCCCTCAGAATAATCGTTTTTAAATGAAAATTTCATAGAGTAAAATTAAAAAAATGTAATAATATTATCCCTATGAAAAAGAGTTAAAATATCAGAAATATCAGGCTTCCGGAACGGCTTTCGGAATGATATGTTTTATGGTACAAAATCATTTGGCTGCCCCACCTGATAGTTTCCTTCAGGCTTTATATAGATCTTATATTTCTTTTTGCAGTTTTTATCGAAAGGTTCAATAAAATAAGATTTTCCGTTTTCCAGATAAGCCCCACTCAGTTTGCCGGAAGCAATGGTCAGTGTGATGAGTTTTGTCCCGTCTTCAGACTTTCCTTTAAAACTGTAGATTCCTGCTTTTCTCAGAATATCTGTGGTTTTATTACTCGTAATATATTTTGTTTCCTTACCATAAATATCATACAGATTAAAAATAACTTCCCTATCAGTGATTTCTTTCAATTTATTTTCCTGAATGAATTTTTTAGGATTGAAAGCAAAAACAAAACTCTGTTGTTGCTGTACATGGTAGAACAAGTTAAACAATAAGAATATTATAATATTTTTCATTTATTGGTTTCAGATTTTATTTTCAGAATATAAAAAAAGTAGTCATAGAGCCTGTTTAAAAACGTAAAATAAAAAAAACTAAGCCTAAAAATTGGATAAAAATTGTCATTTTAGGGTTATAAAAACTAAAACTAACCATGTACCCAACTAATTTAACTCAAGCTCAGTGGCAATTTATAAAAAAAACATTGAATTTTGATGAAAGAAAACGAAAATATGATCTTATAATTATCTGGAATGCGATCAGTTACATTGTAAAAACCGGATGTCAATGGAGACTACTGCCATCAGATTTCCCTAAATGGCAATTGGTTTATTACTATTATTCAAAATGGGCCAATCTGGAAATTTTCGATTTATTACTATCAAAATTAAGAGAAAAAGTACGGCTAAACAGAGGTCAGAAAGCTGAAGCAAGTTTAGGAATTATGGACAGCCAAAGTGTACGCTGGGGAAATAATCGTTCGCTGAATGGCTTCGATGGAAATAAAAAAGTGAAAGGCATTAAAAGGCATGTTGTGGTAGATAAAAATGGCTTTTTATTAGCTGTAATGGTAAGTGTAGCCAATATGCACGATACTAAAGCGGCTTTATTGCTGATGAAAACACTCCAATATTTATTGATTCCCCTTCAGCTCATCCTGGCAGATGGAGGGTACAGAGGAGATATCGTTGAAGAAATAAAAATTAAATTTAGTTACATTATTCAAACCGTGATAAGGAATGGTAAACAACATCATGAGTCTGAATCTACCCATCAACGATGGATTATTGAAAGAACATTTTCATGGTTTGATAATGACAGGAGATTATGCCGGAATTATGAGCTTCTAATGGAATCTTCTGAAAATATGGTCAAATTATCTGCAATAAAATTATTACTGAATAAAATTTAAACAGGCTCTGGTTATATAAAAAAAAGGGCTATATAAATATAACCCTTTTTAAATTTCATTTCCTATTTACTTCTTGATAACTTTAGATTGGTTGATCAAGGTTTTGTTGTGCAGCAACTTCAACATATAAACTCCGGCAGTAAATTTTGAAAAATTAATCTCGGAATTTATTACACTGTTAGCATCCATTAATCTTCCTGAAGCATCATAAATTTCATAGTGAGTGATTTTCTCATCACTATGTATCTGAAGATAATCTTTTACAGGATTGGGAACCAGCCCGATCTGTTTCTTAACGATATCATGGGTGGCCAAAGCTGCAGTAATAATTAAAGTAACACTATTGGTACTTAGCTGGTAACACACTTTGCTCTGTGTAAGCTGACCGATAGTCTTATTAAGCAAAGCACTTTCAGCTCCTGTAAATGAAATTCCCTGTACCGTATAGGTTCCCACCGGTAATGATGTAAAGTCTGCAGTAGCATTGGTGGCAATTATAGTATTGTTAGCAGAATTAATCGCTGCATACGTATAGTTAACCCCGGCAGGGATATCAATAATATTATAGAATTTCCCAGGCCCCGAAGTACTAAGAACCACACTGGATCCTGCAGGCGTACTACTCAAATTTTTTGTAGTGGCAAGATATTCAACCCCTTTTTCCAAATTGGCACTGAATGATCTGTAATAGGTAAAGCTGGTACCTGTTCCGGAATAAACAGCATTTGACGTCACAAAATTGGCTGTTCCGGTCTGATTTCCTTTAAAGATGGTCACTGCTACTCCACTTGGAGAAGGATAGCTCAACGTATAGCTTCCGGTCTCTGTCACCTTAAATCTAAAAGGAAGCATGCTGGAACCCGACACAAGCAAATGAGGAGCTGTTTGAGTCTGATTGTAGATATACCAGTTTTCCGGGCCCATATTAGCTGCATCAAAAGTCAGCGTTTTAGCATTATAAATATCACTGGATGGTGTTTGTGGCTGCAAATTAAGATTAGCCTGCTGGCTGCCCTGAGCGGCCGTTACCACCTTTGCATTTTCTACAATGATCGTATGGAAGGCATTACAGTTCGAATTGATGATAAAATTGGTATTAGATACATCAAAGAACTCTGCAAAATCATTAATCACTGCAGTCACCTTTATTCTCGCCTTATCGGTATACGGAACGAATGGTAAAGCTACAGCAGCCGTACCATTATTGGGTACATTGGAAGCAAGTGTATAAGGGAAGGTTTCTCCCCCATCCGTAGAAAGAAGGATATTGACCATATTTTTTAAAACATTGGTCTGGTTAACATCCCATGTTACGTTGATATTAGAATCTGCATTTACAGCTACATTTGAATTGGGATAAGTCACCGTTAAAGGCCCTTGGTTGGTCACCGTTACTACTACCTGGTCAGAATCTGCCCCTCCTGAAATCACACTGTTATCTCTTACTGTAAATCTCATCTTCATTGTTCTTGCTACCAGAGGAAGCGCTTCTGCTTCATTGGTAGGAGGCGTATTCTGATTGTCCAGGACAAATTTCATCTTCGGGAAATACCTTTCAGTGGTAAGGGTACTCTGCTCTGATCTAAACAAAGGAGCGGTAGTACTGTTTACTGCAGAATATCCACCGCTTCCATTGACCGTACTTCCAAATGCCCCTTTATCATTAGCAGTAGCCACATCTACCTGATCCCAGGTGTATGATAAATTGGAGTCTTCAGCATCACTTCCTATTCCTTTCAATTTAAAAGGGGTATTTTTCGGAATGCTGATGGCTGTATTTCCGGCATTGGCAGAAGGCGGTGTATTGGCTACCGCTACAGAACTAAAGCAGGTAGAAGATACGCTAAGTGTATTTAATACCTGATCAATACTTTTA
The DNA here is from genome assembly GCF_003385455.1 of Chryseobacterium rhizosphaerae. GTDB lineage: Bacteria > Bacteroidota > Bacteroidia > Flavobacteriales > Weeksellaceae > Chryseobacterium > Chryseobacterium rhizosphaerae. Next base: position 77,715 of record NZ_QNUF01000027.1, read on the forward strand.
GCATGGAAGTAATTCAGTCCGTTATTACCGGTATTCGTCTGATCGTTAGGTGTTGTACAGTTATTTTTATAGGCCATTATCGTAGACCCCGATCCAGGTTCTACCGCCGCTGCGGCATTCCATCCTGAAGTACAGAATGTAGGGCTAGAAGGTGTTCCTCCTACAGCATTATACGTATGTCCTGCCCCAAACTGGTGTCCCATTTCATGAACAATCAGGTTAGCAGACAATGATTTAGGCATAGAAAGCGTCCACTGGCTCCAGGCTCTCGCTTTGAGAGAGGCTGTACAAGGCCTTGGCCCTGCCTGTCCCTGAGCACTTCCGTTAGCTCCCGGCATAATGTTGAAGGTATGTCCAATATCATAATCAGCATAGGGAAGCGTTCCGTTTGTATTGAGAACATCAAATCCAGCCTGTGAGTTGGCTGCAGAAGCAAAAGAAGGATCTACCGTAAAAGGATCTGTAGCTCCATTGGTGAAAATTAAGGTTTTATTGACCGTTTTATCAATCAAAGCAAAGGAAATGGATAATTCCGACTCGTAAATCTGGTTAATAAGATTCATCATAGCTACCAATTCTCCAAGGGCAGCATCCTGATTTCCAAGAGCTGTGGTAAATTCTCCCGTGGTAGCCACTGCCATTCTGAATGTTTTCAAGGTATTTCCATAAGGGAAACCGGTTACTGACTTCTGAACATTCAGCCCTTTGGCTACCGCCTCTAAGCTTTCTCTGAAATCGTTCTCATCAGCTCCACACTGAAATTTTTCACCAAACATTTCAAAAGAATTATAAATCCGGTATTCTCCTTTTTTAGTCTTATAAGGTTCAATAATATAATATCCCTGACCAGACTTGATCATAGCAGAAATTTCATTCCCTACTAATGTAAGCTTTATCTTATCCTGCCTGTCTTTTGAAAATCCGTCAAACGTTATAATGTTATCAAGCCTCTTATTGAGAAGATTATTTTCAGACAGTATAAATTCTTTTTTAGTTCCGTCAATAAGAGTCAATACGATAGATTGATCATTAATTTTTTTCGAACTTTTCCTGTTGGCATCAATATTTCTCCTGAAGTTTTCTGTGTTTAAGGTAAAGGTAGTTCCGGGAAGATCATCACTACTCAGGCCATGGGGGCTCAATACCTGTGCATTCATAAGGAAAGATGCACAAATAGAAATGAAGGTAATTCTTAGTTTCATTGTTGCAGTTTTTTTAAGCATTAAAGATAAATAATTAATCAATATAT
>NZ_QNUF01000028.1 GCF_003385455.1 Chryseobacterium rhizosphaerae
AATTCCTGATTTTCCCGCTTCAATTTCTTTTACAATTTGAAGCTTTAAACTCAAATTGTAATCTCGCTGTGTACGCTTGACGTACTGGGTTTCTAAATGCTCTTCCATAACGATGCTTTTTTTGTGTATCGATATTTCAGGACTAGACAAGAGTATAAAATAAAATCCCCACAATGTTTCATTGTGGGGATTTATTATTTTTTATCGAGCTTAATCAGCTGCCCTTGGTGTATTTTTATAGACCTGGAAGTTGAAGACAAAAGTCCTGTTTCTGAAAGAATACCCACTGTAATTGTAATGAGGATCTCTTGCAAAAGCAGCTCTGGACGGTACTATAATAACCCCCTGGAGATTATAAGCTTCTCCATCCGCTTTATCAAAAGCTTTATATTTCTGTAAAGCCTCATTAAAGCCTTCAATCTTATAATAGCTTTTTTGCTTTGCTATATCTGTAGTAGCGTTTTTGATTAATTTATTGTTGTTTTTGATATAGTAGAATTTCGGATCAACTACTGGAATTCCGGTTTCACTGATGGTGTTGTAATTAGTCAAAGGTGTTTTTGCTCCATATACAATACTTCCGTTGTTATCAGTGGCTACAAAAGTCAGCGCGTTCATCATGATACGTAAACTGTCTCCTTCGGTAATTGCTACTCCATTAGTAGGCTGGGCATCAGGTCTTGTAATGAAAACCGTACCTGATGGTAAAGTTTCGTTAGGAAGAGCTGATAATTTCTTTTCATTATCATCACTGGCGTCTGTTGTACTGAAAGTTCTTACATTTCCCTGTGCATCAAGGTAATTTTCATCCATAAACTTTTTAATCGCCTGATCATCATAGCTGTTTTGGACGTTAATGTCTTCAGGTTCATTAATGGTATCTACTACATCATCTTTTTTACACGCCGTAAAACATAAAGATCCTGCAAGGATATATAAAAATATTTTTTTCATTTCAAAAAAGTTTAATTACTTTACAAATAATATAACGGCAAAAGTATAAAAAATTATGAGAATAGATAAATTTTTATGGTGCATTCGTTTTTATAAGACGAGAAGTATTGCAACAGAGGAAATTAAAAAGAACAGGGTTTCAATGGGAACGTCCGCCGTAAAGTCGTCAAAAGAGGTAAAAGAAGGAGATGTTATCAAAATTCGGAAAAATCAGATTGATTATAAAATAAAGGTAGTTCAGATTCCTAAAAGCAGGATAGGAGCAAAGCTTGTCTCCCTTCACATACAGGATGTGACAGATAAGGAACAGTATGAATTGCTGAAACTTCGTAAAATGTCCCAGGATTATTACAGGAACAAAGGGGAAGGCAGACCTACTAAAAAAGACAGAAGAGAAATGGACGAATATGTGGGTAATGATATTGATGCAGACTTTACAGATTGGGATGATTTCTTTGGAGAAACAGGTGACGAAACCGAAAAAGAAGATTAAAAATAAAAAAAGCTCTAGAGATAGAGCTTTTCTATTATTTCCTTGACGATGTCTTCAGGTTCTCTGGAATCCGTACTTAAACTGTATTGTGCCTTACTGTAAAATTGATTTCTTTCAAACAGATGCTTGGCAATGAATTCCGGAAGGTCTTCATCCGTAATATTAGCAATTATTGGTCTTTTTTCTTTCTGTTTTGAAAGTCTTTCTACCAATGTTCCTACCGATGTTCTTAAAAATATACTCTTTGAGTTATGATTGATGATCTCCATATTATTATAATAAACAGGAGTCCCTCCGCCAAGGCTTAAAACCACGTTTTCTTCAGAAGCCAGAATTTCTTCCAATGCCTCTCTTTCTAGCTTTCTAAAATAGATTTCTCCTCTTTTTTCGAATATTTCAGGAATGGTTAATTTATTTCTCCTGACGATCTCTTTATCGAGGTCAATTAATTTAAAATCTATTTTTTCGCTTAATATTTTGGAAATGTGAGATTTGCCACTTCCCATGTATCCAATCAGTGAAATTATCATGAATTTTTTTTGAACAAATTTGCGAAAAAGTTTTGAGATAAAGAAAAAAGTCATATCTTTGCACCACTTAAAACAAGGGACATTACTTAAATGAAACTTGATGCATAAGTGACCGACTCGGTAGCTCAGCTGGTAGAGCAATACACTTTTAATGTATGGGTCCTGGGTTCGAATCCCAGCCGGGTCACTAGCAATAAAAATTACTTAATTTTTTGTAATTTTATTGCCTGCGTGGTGAAATTGGTAGACACGCCATCTTGAGGGGGTGGTTTCCTAAGGATGTGCTGGTTCGAGTCCAGTCGCAGGCACTGCAAAGAAAATTTAATAATTAATAGTGAAGTAATTCACTTTAATTGTGGCCGACTCGGTAGCTCAGCTGGTAGAGCAATACACTTTTAATGTATGGGTCCTGGGTTCGAATCCCAGCCGGGTCACAAGTTTACTGAAAAGTAAATTTTTTTCATATTAATATTTTGTGATTTGGTGTTTCAAAGGTCTCCTCAAGAGGCCTTTGATTTTTTTTTGTTAATAATCAATTATAAAAGAAATATGAGTGATATTAGTATCATTGATGAAGAATTAGCCTGGATGATTCTTGTTGTATTATTGTCTGCAGGAGTTTTCTTTTTAATTTTTTTATATCACGTAGTTTGTGGCTACATAAAATCCAATCGGGAGAAAATAAAATTTAAGGATACCAGATCCTATGGTTATGTTTTAGGAGGAGCTGCTGTAATGGGCTTTGAATTCCTTTGTCTATTATTTCTTGGAATAAAAAATGATAGTATTGAAAATGTAGTAGTAGGAATCTTTTCTGTGGTATTATTTTTCTCTCCCGTGATTATTTGGTTATTCGGTTCTTATTATAATACATCAAAAAAACTCTGACGTTACCATCAGAGTTTGTATTCTATAAAAGCATACATATTATATAGCTTTTTTTAATCTAAATGCATATTGTCAATTAATCTTACACCATCTACCACTACCACGATAAAGGCTCTGAAACTTCTGTCTTTATAGAAAAAATCAGTTTCTTTTAATGTGTTTTCATCGGCAATCAGGAAATATTCCAGATGCATTCCTTGCTGGTTGTCAAAAATATCTGTTACCCTTTCCTTAATTTCTGCAATGGTAACCGTTCGGAACCAGTCGTTTACTTTATTCAGGGTTTCATAAATGATTTTTGAAGCTTCTTTTCGGTCTTCGTGAAGTCTTTGGTTTCTTGAGCTTAGTGCAAGTCCGTTTTCGGCTCTATAGATGGGAACGCCTGTTATTTTAACCGGGAGATGTGTTTTTTCAACCATTTTCTTAATAATGGCTAATTGCTGGAAATCTTTTTCTCCAAAATAGGCACTGTCTGGCTGTACCTGTCTGAAAAGTTCTTCTACGACGGTTCCTACTCCGTCAAAATGTCCTGGTCGTGATTTTCCTTCCATTTCATTCTCAAGTCCATCAAAATCATAGTGCTTGCTTTCTGCTTTTTCAGGATAAATATCTGCTATTTCAGGAATATATACAGCATCTACAAGCCCTGAGTTTTCAAGGATTAAAATATCTCTGTTAATGTCCCTTGGGTACTTTTCAAGGTCTTCAGGATTGTTAAATTGAGTGGGATTTACAAAAATTGATGAAATAACAAGATCATTCTCCTTTTTTGCTTCTTCATATAGAGAAAGATGACCCTTGTGAAGGGCGCCCATAGTAGGAGCAAAGCCTATTCTTTTTCCCATTTCTTTCTGTCTTTCAATGAAATCCTGAAGGACTTTCCTATTTCTTATAACTTCCATAGTTTATTTTAATACTATTTCAAAAATACTAAAAATATCACATAATAAAGTGTGTTTTTAATAATTTGGAAAAGGTAATTTTCGTAAAAAAATGTTAATTAAAATAATGTTGGATGTTTTTTTGTAATTTTGCACATTAAAGCATTTTTACAAAAAATTAGATAGAAAGTTTATGCCGAATCAAAAAATACTGTACATTACTACAGAGATGTATCCATATCAGGAAGATACCAATATGGCTGCAGTGGTAAACAAAATGGCACTTAAGATGCACAATGAAGGCAATGATGTAAGAGTTTTTATGCCAAGATTTGGACAAATAAGTGAGAGGAAATTCCAGCTTCATGAGGTAATCCGTCTTTCAGGAATGAATATTATTATCAATGACCTGGACCAGCCCTTAATTATTAAAGTAGCGTCTCTTCCGGGGGAAAGACTTCAGGTTTACTTTATTGATAATGAAGAATACTTCAAAAGAAAGCAATACTATTTTGACGACGAAGAAAATCCTTTCGAGGATAACGACGAAAGAGCTATTTTCTTTGCAAGAGGAGTTATTGAAACCATCAAAAAGCTGAACTGGGTACCGGATGTTATCCACCTGAACGGATGGATGTCTTCTTTTGTACCTATTTACCTTAAAACGTATTACGAATCAGATACTTATTTCAAAGACGCTAAAATTGTTCTTTCTCTGTATAATGAGAAAGACGCTGCTCTGGATAAAAAGATTGATGAAAAATTGAAGTTTGATAATATTTCAGGATTAAAAGCGTTAGATAATCCAACAATTAAAAGCTTTGTTATCGAAAGTATGAACTACGTGGATGCAGTTGTAAAAGGAGATGAGTTTCTTGATGAAGACCTTGACCAGGCTTTCAATGAAACAGCTACTAAAAAGTCAGAGTATCTTGACGTAGATTCTATAAACCAACTTTATTAAAAAACACATTTTTAATGACTCATAATCTTAAAAAGACATTCGCCGTACTTTTACTGGCGATTTTCGGAAGTACCATTCTTTATAACTGTGAACCGGATGTAGATTCCCTTGGGGAACAGCTGTTTATAAAAGATCAGGTAGATGGTAATGAAACATTATATGATCTTATTGCATATAATATTGATAATCATGATTCCATCAGAAGTGATGCTTCTAAATTGATCAGTGAACAAAATGCTGCAGGAGGATTTACAACCGTTGGTGTTCTGGGAGCTTTTACCGAAAATCAGTTTGGAGGGCAAAAAGCATCTTATATTACACAATTGAGAATGCCTACCGATAACTTCGATTTTACCGGACCTAACGCAAAAGTAGACTCTGTTGTTCTGGTGATGAAAACACCATACTATATCACAGACTCAGTAAAAGCACCTGGTGCTTATGACAGAAGTGATTTCCCGGTAGGAAATGAAACGGTACCGGTTTCTATAGATAAAAAGACATATCCTGTTTTTAAATATGGTAAAATAGGGGGGCAGTATAACTCTATGACCATAAATGTACATGAGGTTACAACTTTCCTGGATGCTAACGCTAAACCTTTCACCCGTTCAAATGTAGATGTGAGCACGGGCGGATTATTAGGTTCAGCAGTATTTGACGGTAGAGTAAGTACGATAGCCGTGACTAAAAAATCTGACAATACAGCTGTATTCAATTCAACTAATGATTTTAGAATGAAATTGGATAAAGACTTCTTCCAAACCAGAATTGTAGATAAAAAAGGAATGCCTGAATTGCAAAATACAGCAAACTTTATCAGATATCTAAGAGGAATCAAGATTTCAGTAAGTGAAACGGATAAATACCTTTTCCAGTTTTCGCCTAATGATATGGAGATTGTGATGTACTATAAATATGATAAAACAGATAATGGTACAACGACTCGACCACAAACTACACTTAAATTTAATTTAGGAGGAGGTAATGTCCACATAGGTCAGTATGCTTACAATAGAACAGGATCGCAAGTTTCATCTGCATTAGCAGCAAGTAATGATACCACTGGTGATCCGAAGCTTTATGCTCAGGGAATGGGAGGGCCTTCTATAGGAGTGAAAATTCCGGAAGAGGCTATTAATAAGCTTAAAAGTTTATATGAAAAAGATAAAGCAGGAATTGTAAGTGCAAAAATCAGAATTTATGTAGATCCATTAACATGGTCTAATAAACATTCGAAATTTGGAGACAGTAGATTTTCACTCCTTCCGGTAAATAAAGATAAAGGAAAAGACGGCGAGTTTGTTTCACCAGGCTTTACTTCAGATTTAATGGCAGGATTCCCTCTTTATCTGATCAATGAAAAACCAGCATATTATGACTTTGTGATAACAAAGACCATTAAAGGTATTGTTGAAGGTCCTGCTGATAATGTAGTAGTTAATGATAAGAATGAGTATCAGTTTAAAAATAATGTATTACTTATCAATCAGGGTGCATTTGCAAGAGTTGTAAGTTCAGGAGCCTATTTTGGACCGACATTTACAACAAGAGCATTTGATATGAACAGAACGATATTGGTCGGAAGTGATAAAAGTGCGAATAGAATTCAGCTAAGAGTTACTTACGGTACAAAAAAATAAACAAAAAAATAACAACACACTAGACAAAATAAATATGTGCGGAATAGTAGGATATACAGGTTTTCAAGACGCTTACGAAATAGTAATCAATGGTCTTAGAAGATTAGAATACAGAGGATATGACAGTGCAGGAATTGTTTTAGAAAATACTGAAAAGAAATTTTCAGTAGAAAAAACAAAAGGTAAGGTTGATGATTTGGTGAATATTTCAGCAGAATTGAAAGGAACAGCCAAAATTGGGATGGGACATACACGTTGGGCGACTCACGGTGTTCCAAGTGACAGAAACTCACACCCGCATTTGTCAAATAATGGAAAAATAGCTATTGTACATAATGGTATCATTGAGAATTATGATACTATTAAAAAAATGCTTACTGAGAAAGGGTATACTTTCCAATCAGAAACAGATACTGAAGTATTGGTGAACCTTATTCAGTATTTCATGGAACTGAATCCTGAGATTGATTTCCCAACAGCGGTGAGATATGCATTGAATGAAGTATATGGAGCCTATGCAATTACTGTACTTCATGAAGATTATCCTGGAGTATTGGTAGTGGGAAGATTAGGTTCGCCTTTAGCAATAGGAATCGGAGAAAATGAATACTTTATTGCTTCAGATGCTTCTCCTTTTGTAGAATTTACAAAAGAAGCAATTTATCTGGAAGAAGGACATATGGCTATCATTTCTCTTGAAAAAGGAGTAGATATTAGAACAATCAATGAAAACTCTAAGATCGAGCCGGAAATCCAAAAGCTTAAACTGAGCCTGGAGCAAATTGAAAAAGGAGGTTACGAGCATTTTATGCTTAAAGAAATCTTTGAACAGCCAAAGTCTATCCATGATACAATGAGAGGGAGACTTCTTGTAGATGAAGGAGTTATTAAAATGGCTGGAATCTGGGATCATGTTGAAAGATTCAAAAATGCCAACAGGATTATTATTATAGCTTGTGGTACATCTTGGCATGCAGGACTTATCGGAGAATATCTTATTGAAGAATATGCAAGAATTCCTGTTGAAGTAGAATATGCTTCAGAATTCAGATATAGAAATCCTATTATCACTGATAAGGATGTGGTTATAGCAATTTCTCAGTCTGGAGAAACAGCAGATACAATGGCTGCTTTAAAGCTGGCAAAAGAAAAAGGTGCATTTATATATGGTATATGTAATGTGGTAGATTCGTCTATTGCTAGAATTACAGATGCAGGTTCTTATACCCATGCAGGTCCTGAGATTGGGGTAGCTTCTACCAAAGCATTTACTGCTCAGCTTACCATTCTTACACTGATTGCATTTAAATTAGGTAAACATAACGGAAACTTGGGGAATGCTGAATTTATGAGCTTAATTGCTGAATTAGATGCTATTCCTAAGAGAATTGAAGAAGTTTTAAATGCTACCCATGAGCAGGTTCAGGAAATTGCAAAAGATTTCGTGGAAACTACTAATTTCCTATACTTAGGAAGAGGGTACAACTATCCTGCGGCCTTAGAAGGAGCCTTAAAATTAAAAGAAATTTCTTATATCCATGCAGAAGGATACCCGGCAGCAGAAATGAAGCATGGCCCTATTGCGTTGATCGATGAAAACATGCCAATTGTTATTATAGCACCTAAAAAAGGTCATTATGATAAAATTGTAAGTAATGTTCAGGAAATTAAGGCAAGAAAAGGAAAAATTATCGCTGTAGTCAACAAAGGAGATCGTCAGGTAAGTGAGATGTCAGATTATGTGATCGAAATTCCTGAAACTTCAGAATGTTTCTCTCCAATCGTTGCATCAGTGCCCCTACAGTTGCTTGCTTATTATATTGCAGTTTATAGAGGTGCAAACGTTGATCAACCGAGAAACTTAGCAAAATCTGTTACTGTTGAATAAAAAGTTGTTGTAAATAAAATAAATTTAGATTTCTTCCGTTATTTCAAAAAAAATCTTAAAAGTTTCTTAAAAAAATTATATATTTACGGCTTAATTATAAAAATTAACATGAAAAGGATATTTCTTTTATTATTGTCTGCATCGGTAGCATCGGTATCTTGTTCAGGTGGTGGCAGCTCTTCTGTAGGGAAGCCTGGAACAAAAGGAGAATTGATACCAAGAGAAAAAACGAAATCATTTGTTGCGGAAAGACCATACGGAATGGTCGCAATTCCTGCAGGTTCATTTGTTGCTGGTCTGGCAGATCAGGATCCAACACATACACCTGAAAAAACAGCATTGAAAACCGTTACTGTTTCATCTTTCTTCATGGATGAAGCAGAAACTACCAACTCAGAATACAGGGTATTTATCAATTATGTAAGAGATTCTATTGCGAGAACTTTACTTGCTGAAGCTGCCGGAGAAGGTGGTGATGAAGGCGGACGTAAAGGGGCAAGCATAGGAGATTACGCATACCTTGCTAAAAAAGAAGAAAATTTAACACCTTATCAGGAATATATGGAAGGCCAGGGAGGCCGTGAAGATGGAACCTATGATGCAAGCAAAAGATTAGATTGGAAAATTCCATTACATTGGAGTACTTCAAAATATCCGGATGTAGAATATGCAGAGGTTTTAGAAGCATTGTACTTGCCTGCATCTTCCAGAATTGGAAACGAAAGAATTTTAGATGTAAGTAAGCTTAAATATACTTACCGTTGGGGAGATATGGACGCTGCAATTGCAGATAACGAAAGAGGAGTTAATTACCTTAAAAGTGAAAGTATCGCGATTTATCCGGATACTACAGTTTGGGTAAAAGATTTCCACTTTGCTTACAATGAGCCATTATTTGAACAATATTTCTGGCACAAAGCTTACAAAAACTACCCGGTAGTTGGAGTAACATGGGATCAGGCAAGAGCTTATTGTAGCTTCAGATCTAAATTGAAAACTGATTACAACGAAAGTTTAAAAAGAAAAAAACAAAGACCATTGCAGTTCCGTCTTCCAACAGAAATTGAATGGGAATATGCTGCAAGAGGTGGTATGCAAAATGCCACTTACCCTTGGGGAGGTCCATATTTAATGGATGACAGAGGTTGCTACTTAGCGAACTTTAAGCCTAAGAGAGGTAATTACATGGAAGACGAGAAAAAAGGGACTTATACATATACAGCTCCAGTTAAGAAATTTAAGAAAAATGGATTTGGGTTGTTTGATATGGCTGGAAACGTTTCTGAATGGACAGTATCTGCATATAACAATTCTTCATATGGATTCTCTTCTACATTAAATCCTTCTACAAAAGATAAAAAGGATACTAAAAAATCTGTAAGAGGTGGATCTTGGAAAGATATAGGATATGCATTGATGACGGGAGCAAGAGATTGGGAAAGAAAGGATTCTGCTAGAAGCTATATCGGATTCAGAACTGTTCAGGATATTCCTGAAGCAGCTGTGAAACCAAGAAGAGTTAACAGATAACAAGACAATTATTTTTCAAAACAATTTTATTTAACATAAAAAAACTAACTCAATATGTTTAAGACTAAAGATGCTTGGATGAATTTCTTTTATTCATTCGGTGCTGCAATTGTAATTCTTGGAGCTTGGCTTAAAATTACTCACATTACCTTGGGACCCATTAATGGTAATATAGCTCTTACAGTAGGGCTTATTACAGAGGCAATTATCTTTATCATTTTTGCATTCGACCCTCCAAAATCTGAAGAGTCTTATGCATGGGAAAATGTTTATCCTGAACTATTAGATAAACATGCTAACCCAAACCCTTTACATTCTAATGTTTCTTCTAGAAATAACAATGCTGCAGCTCAATTTGCTGAATTGGAAAATTCTCTTTCTAAGAAATTAGATAAAATGCTTGAGGATGCTAAATTGGATGTTCAGTTATTTGACAGATTAAGAACAGGAATTGATAAATTTTCAAATTCTGTAGATCAAATTAACCAAACTGTAGATGTATCAGCTTCTACGCATAAATATAATGATCAGTTGAATAAAGCTGCTCAGCATATGGAAAGCATGAATGCTCTTTATACTATGCAACTTGAGAATGGTAAAAAACAATCTGAGTACGCAAACAAATATGTTGCTGATATGCAGAAATCTGCAGAGCAATCTGAAAAATTCAACCAAGAGCTACAAGGTTTAACCTCTAATCTGAATAATTTAAATAGAGTTTATGGTGGTATGTTAACTGCTATGAAGTCTTAATTCCTAAACCATTTCTAAATAACTATTTAATCTAAAAAAAGAAACAGAGAATGGCACAAGGAAAACAGACCCCTCGTCAGAAGATGATCAACCTGATGTATCTGGTGTTCATCGCGATGATGGCCCTAAACATTGATGCAGAAATCATCAGATCATATTACGACTCTACCAGAGCATTAAATGAAACCAGAACTTTAACAGAAAGAAAGAACGAGAAAATCTTTGAAAAGACGCTTGAAGCTAAAGCTCAGCAAGTTCCAGATACTTACGAACAGCCTTGGGCACAGTACAAAGTATTGAAAACTAAGATTGATGCGTTGGTGAAATCTTCTCAGGATATCAAAGATCTTCTGAAAAAGCAATCTGAGTTTCATGATAAAGATAAAGACGGAAAAGATGTTGATGTAAGTGAGAACTTTGCAGCACTTAATAATAACGAAGCAACTACAGAATATTTCTTTAAGGAAGGAGATGAAAATACACCTTCAAAGAATGCATTAGACTTAAAAGCTAAAATTGATGATGTAAGAAACTACATTAATGCTACTTTTGGGAACAATGCTCAGCTTAAAGATTTAGTAGAGAGAGCTAATAAATCTCTTATTGCAGAATATCCTAAAGGAAAATCTCCAAATGATAAGACCTGGTTTCAGAATAAATTCTATCACCAGCCTTTAATTGCAGCTATTTCCAATTTAGAGATTATCCAAAATGATGCCAGAAATGTTCAGTCTGATGCATTGGCGTTATTACTTCAGGAGAAAGTAGATGCAAGCATTAAATTTACAAGTTATGAAGCTATTGTTGCAGGTCCGGTGGATATCCAGGCTGGTAAGCAGGCTGAAGTAAAAGTAATGTTGGGTAACTATTCTAACAGTAATAAAATCAGTATCTCAGGTGTAAGCAAACTGGAGAATGGAAAAGGTATTATTCCTATCTCTGGCGCTGGTATTGGTGAACATAAATTAGGAGGTGTAATTACATTAACGGATGCTACAGGTAAAGCTCAAAACTACCCTTGGACGCATACTTACAACGTAATTGCAGGACCAAGAGAAGTAAAACTTGAAAAAGGATTATTACTTTCTGCTGACAAAATGAATGTAATGTATAGAGGACTTGAGAACCCTGTTTCAGGATCAATCTTAGGGGCAGACAATGCTAAACTTTCATTATCGGCTCCGGGTGCATCTGTGAAAAGTACAGGTCCTGGTAAATGGAATGTAAAACCTGGTGCTGGTACTACAGTTAAGTTGACATTGTCAGGTCTTGACCCTTATGGTAAATCAGTATCTCAGGTATTTGAATATAGAATCAAGAATGTACCGCCACCACAGGGGCAAATGAGAGGACAGAATATATTGTCTATGCCGGCAACTTCTATCCCGAACCAAACTGTACAGGCAACTATTCCTGACTTTGACTTCCCAGTATCATTCACTGTAACTCAGTTTATGGTAAGAGTACCTGGAAAAGCAGCATTGCTGATCCATGGAAATTCTTTAGGTGAAGCAGCTGGATTAGTTAGAAACTTAAGATCAGGAGATGTATTTTCAATATTTGATATTAAAGCAACAGCTCAAGGTTTAGAAGGGCAACAGATTAAAAACATTACTCCTATATTAATTAATGTTCAATAGGACTAAAATTGTAATTTATTATGAAAAAATATATTAGCACCCTTTTAGTATTAGTTTCGGGATTTGCTTTGTCCCAGACTATTCTGAACGCTTCTTCTCCAGAAGAGTTTAGAAAGATGAGAGAGGAGAATAAACAGAAAGTCGGTGATACAATTATTGATAAAACAGTAAAACCTCTTGAATATGGTTTTGTAGAAGATAAAGATATTCTTAAGAGTATGTTTGTTTGGGAAATCATTGATATGAACGATAAGATCAATCAGCCGTTCTATTATGATAATCCGGATGGATTGCTTTCTACACCTACAAGATCTTTATATAAATTGTTGCTTGATGCCGCTTTAAGTGGTAAAATTGAGCAGGTTTACAACGACGAAAATTTTGTAGATAAACTTACTCCGGAAGCCATTAAGAAAAGATTGGTTAATGTGAAAATCAGTGATGCAGCGATCGATATCCTGAACTCTGGAAGACAGTTAACTGAGCAGGAGAAAAAAGAATATACCGATATTATTGAAACGACTACTGATAAAGTAAAAGTTCTTAAAATTATGGGTATGTGGTTCATCGATAAGAGAGACGGACAGATGAAATACAGACCTCTTGGTATTGCAGCTATGGGTCCTGACCCGGCAGTACAGGGAGTAATAGGTCCTGATGGTAAGCCGCTTGCGAGCAATGACGAGCTTATCGATCTATTCTGGATCTTCTATCCTAATGCAAGAGATATCTTAGCAAACAATTATGTTTTCAACAGAAAAAACTCTTCAGCTGATTTATCTTTTGATGATATTATCAATGCGAGAAGGTTCTCTTCTGTAATCTACAAATCTTCAGCTGGTTTAGGAGATGGTACTATTAAGGACTATATCCCTAGAGATGCTGATGATCAGCTAGATGAAAGTGACAGAATCAAGACGCAGATCCTTGAAATGGAAAATGATATGTGGAATTACTAAATTTCACTTGATATTTATAGAAAACCTGAGTACTTTTACTCAGGTTTTTTTATTATGAGAAATGTAGATTATATTATAGTGGGGGATGGATATGCAGGACTTTTCTTCGCTCACCAGCTAATTAAAAATAATAAGTCCTTTGTAATATTCTCGGAAGGAAGGAAAAGTGCTTCTCAAATCTCAGCCGGTATCATTAATCCTGTTGTTCTTAAGAAGTTTACGACCTTCTGGAAAGCTCAGGAACAGATTGATTTCCTTAAAAATACGCTGGAGGAAATAGAATCATATACAGGAGAAAATTATTTGGTAGAAAAATCTATCCATAGAATTTTTCATGATGAAAATGAACAGAAACTATGGCTGAAGAAATCAGAAAATGAAGACTTATCAGGTTTTCTTACTAAAAATTTTGAGTCTTTAAATGGGGTAAAAAACGATTTTCTCAGCGGAAAGGTGTCTCAGTCAGCCAGACTGAATGTTAATGGATTTTTTGCGGGTTTATTTAAATATTTTGAAAAAAATGACCTTTTGGTAAAAGAAAAATTTGAGTATGAGAAACTGAATCCTTCTGAATCTTCTTATCGGGATTTTACTTTTAAAAATATTGTTTTCTGTGAAGGAATGGGGGTGAAGGAAAATCCTTATTTTTCAGAAGTTGCTGTCATTCCAAATAAAGGACATCACATTAAAGTAAAACTTTCCGAAGCTGTGCCGGATATCACCATCAAAAAGAAACATTTTTTATTTCCTGTTGGAAACGGGCTGCATTTCTATGGTGGAACATATGATAGAGAACAGCTGCATCATCATATAGATGAATCTGCGGTAAAACAGTTGGTAAATGGTCTCTCAGAATTTTATTCCCATGATTTCGAAGTGGAAGAAGTTCATTTTGGTTTCCGCCCGACAGTAAAGGACAGAAGACCTATCATTGGCAGACATGAGTCATTAAAAAACTTATATGTCTTTAATGGTATGGGGGCAAGGGGAATTCTGAATGGATGTTATTTTTCAAAAAACCTTTATGATTTTATCGAGAATGATATTCCTCTTCATGAAGAAGTTTCTGCAGATAGGTTCAAATAATCAGAATTTTTCTTGATCCTGACATTCTTTAATTCTTATCAACAGAAAAAACAGAACCATGAATGAAAATATACTAGGAATTATTGCAGGGATTTTAACCTCTGTTTCAATGATTCCTCAGCTTATAAAAGTGATCAAGGAAAAGAATGTGGAAGATATTTCTCTTCTTATGCTTCTTGTTCTTATTTCTGGACTTTCTCTCTGGGTGTGGTATGGTTTTATAAAGGATGAATTGCCCATTATTATTTCCAATTCATTTGCAGTTTTGGTCAATATAAGTCTTTTAATCTGTTATATAATATACAACAAGAAAGGATAAAAAAAGACGCTCTGCAATTGCAAAGCGTCTTTATATTTCTATTGTGATTTCAATACTTACTGAAGTACAAATTTAGCTAAAGGAGCCATTCTTGCTTTGTTTAAAGTCAAAGTATTCCCGTTTACAGAATAATTATCTGCAGAAAGTAAAGCCTTTGTAAATTGATTTTCAATATCAAGATCTTCACATGCCATCATAGTAGACATTCCCTGATTGAATTTAATTCTCATAATATCAGGCTTTATTTCAAAAGTACCTCCAAGACCGTTGCATCCTGCATGTCCTTCATATCTCATACCATTGGTGTCAAGCTTAAAATGAGGATTATTCTTAGGATTTTTTAATTGAATGGGTTGTCCGTTAAGCTCAACAAGTTTCCATGTTTTTCCTGTAATATCTGTAGACTTCTGTACTGCAGGAGTTTTACAGGCAACAAGAAATACAGCAAGAAAAAGAGCTGATAGGTAGTAATACAAGTTTTTCATAAAGTTTAATTTAAATGTATGTTTAACTCTTTAGCTAATATGATGCCATTTTAGCCGGGCCAGATTCTTTTTTATCCTTTTTAAGATGAAAGAGAACCATGTCTACATTTTTCTTCAAAAAAGTAATATTGCCTTTAATTTCAGAATACTGATACTCTTCATTTGAAGCGGTATATTCTGGCAATGCTTCACTTTTTTTAAGGTCATATGTTTTGCCATTCAAATGTACTGTTGCTGTATTTTTAGTACTGTTTATGGTAACTTCTATTTTTTCTCCATAGCTATCTACATAAACATTTTTAGAAATATCATCCTTGTTTTCCGGTGCAGCAGTTAGAATGTCGGCTTCCTTACCGGGGTGTTTACACGCTGTTGAGGAAAGAATTGTCAAACCCAAAAGGATTGATGGTAATAAATTTTTCATAGTGATAAGTGATTTTAAAGTGTTTCATGAATTGTGGTGTTAATACTATATAAATTTACAACTATTTTTATTAAAAATATGTTAGTTTATGTAAAATTAACACTATGTTTTAATCGGATGTGTTTCTATGTTTATTAGAAACAGATCTTTTGAAACAGAATAATAGGGATGAGGGATTTAAGTTTTAGTTTGTAAAAGCAGAGAAGTATATTCTGCTCATTCTAAATGAGATAAAGTATAAATTTTTCATTTTGTATTTGTTGTTTTAATTTTCGGCAAAAATAATTCAAAAAGAAGAGAATAACAATAGGATTTTGTAAATAATTGGAAATCATGATAAAAGTTAGTTTTTTATAATAGATTCTCCTTATCAAAACGTACGTCATCAGGCAATGACAGCTTATTCATCAATAAAAAAGAAGAACTGAATTTTTCAGTCCTTCTTTGGGTGATATGAAGCAGATGAAGTTGATTAAGGAGCTTTAACCTGATCTATAGTGAAAAATGCTTTTGTTGTGTTGCATATGCCGCCAGGACATGTTGTTGCATTTCCTGCACTGGCTGGAGTAGAGGAACCCATCATAAAGTACATTTTGTAGAAAACTTTATCATTACCATCAGTGGTAGTCCATGAATATAGTCTTTGTTCCGGAACGCCACTGGCATATACACCAGGATCTCCCCAGTATGGATTGGTGAGGGCTGTTTGTATTCTTGCTCCGGTTGTTGCATCAATTAGTGCCTGTGAAGTAGTTGCATTATCACCAGCCCATGCTGCAGATGGTAATCTCAGTTGGTTTTGCTGGTATCCTCCCGCCCCGGACCATAAATAATGCCCGTTTGAAATGATATCTACTGTTGGAATATCATTATTTCTGATCTGTAAATTAACATCAGCAAATAGACTTCCTGAAGGAATAAAGCAACGTACAGAAAATCTGCCATCAGGTGTTGTTACAACAATGGCGTAGCCGGCTCTGCCATTATCTGTGGTGGCTGTCAGGGGTCCCATTACAGCTTTAGTTTCTACAGTGGCATTAACACCGCTGTTATCTGTTGTAGAGTCTAATTTTTGCCATTGTATGCCATCCCAAAAGTAATACCCTGTTTTTAAGGGAGTTGAAGAAGTATTGTAAACCAATAGTCCCGTAGCATTAGGATTGGCACTAAGCTGCATATTGGCAGAGGTGAGGACCACTCTGGGCGGTAAAATCCCTTTGTTGGGGGAATTCACTTCCAGCATAGCGGAAGGATCGGGAGTAATGGTTCCGATTCCTGTACTGCCACTGGAAGTTACAATTACGTCATTGGCCTGTTGAGTGGAGGAGGGAGCACCTGTGGCGGGATTGTCTTTTGCTCCGTCTACATGAAATGTGTTTTGGGGGTTGGAGGTGTGTATACCTACCTGTGCGTGAAGGATTGAAACAAAAACTAATCCCAGTAAAGATAAATTCTTTCTCATAAGTAAAATATTTTGGTTGTTGTGTGTAGGTTTGTTAAAATACAAGTCAAAAATTGGGAAGCTTATTTTCGCGGTATTATAAAAACTATTGGCTTTTAAAGGAAAAGCACAGCCAGGTAAATATAAATTTGGAAAAATGATTGTACCTGGTGATGTGAAGACGGAAAAGGAATTTACTAAAGAGCAGAGCACCTTATAACCCTCAGAAAAATTAGGGTGAAAATTCTCTTTTGGATAATTTAAAATATAAACTAAATTTATCATATTTAGTTGTTTATTTTTTATAAATATACAATTTATTATAAATTAATTGATAATATAATTTACTTATTATGTGTAATTTTCTATTTTAAGTTCATGTTTGTATAAATCAAGTATAGGTGAATAAGGTGAACTATAAAAGGGATAAAAAGGCTGTAGATCTATTAAAATTGCATATGGGATTGAAAAAAGGATCTGAAGTGTAGTTTTATACATTAAGAGGAGTGAATACATAAAATGTCCAAAAAAACTATCAGAAATTTATAATTTATAAAATAAAGAATAGCTTGTCATTTTTCTTTCAGACAAGCAGGAAAGTAAAAAAAATACTATGTAATTTCTACATTCAGGTAATTTAAAGAATCGTTAAATTTTGTTAATCTACTATGATTATATCATAATCTAAATGTACATTTGCGACTTCAAAATGAGAAACTTTATAGTATATTTTTTAACAAGCCTTTTTCTGCTCTTTATAGTGGAAAGTAAGCTTAACGTTAAAACACTGCGAAATGACTATTCAGGTCATGTTTCTCATCACATTCCTAAAAGAGCTAACCGTCTGAACCAGACATACGAAAAACTATCAGTTCAGCAGAAGGCAGACAATGTAGACAATTCCACCTTAGAACTTATCGAAAATGATTTTCAGTTGTCTGATGTATTTCAGGCTATTGTTGTTTTTACCGGTATCTTCAGTTTGGTCTATATTTTCGGATTAAAAAGTTATAAACAGTTTAAACCGCACATTCACGGTTTTGTTTTTGGTGTTTCTGCCAAAAAATTTCTTTTCATCCGTTCCATTAGAATTTAGAAATTCCTTTTTCCGTTTATTTTCTGCCTGATGTCAGGTGGAGAGTTTTCTTGCGTTGTGACCTTCCGGTAATCATCACATCGTAGCATTCCCGATTACCATTCTTATTTCTATTAAAACATTAACGATTTATATAAACTCTAGAATTATGATAAAAAGAGTTGCCCCAGGCATTGCTTTAAGCATTCTGCTACTGGCTGTTGGCTGTACCAAGAAAAAAGAGGAAAAAGAAGAAGCCTCTATTTATCCGGTAACGTCCCCGGTAGTCCAGGATACTGTAATTAATAAAGAATATGTTGCTCAGATCCAGTCAGTGAAGAACATTGAAATCCGGGCACAGGAAAAAGGTTTCCTTGAAAAGATTTTCGTAGACGAAGGACAGTATGTACAGGCCGGACAGACTTTATTCCGGATTATGCCTAAACTGTATCAGGCAGAGCTGCTAAAGGCACAGGCAGAAGTAGAACAGGCGTCTATTGAATTGAAAAATGCTAGTACACTGGCCAATAACAATATTGTGTCCAAAAACGAAAAGGCGATGGCAAAAGCTAAATTGGATGCTGCCAATGCAGAAATGAAGTTAGCACAAATCCATCTGTCATTTACAGATATCAAAGCTCCGTTTTCCGGGGTGATCAACAGAATCCCTCTAAAACTTGGAAGTTTGGTAGATGAGGGAGATCTTCTTACTTCATTATCAGATAATACCAATATTTATACTTACTTCAATGTTTCAGAACCTGAATATTTAAGCTACCAGACTCATGTGGCAGATCGTGGCAGCAATGAAGTGGCATTGATTACTGCTAATGGTGAAACCTATACCCATAAAGGAGAAATTCAGACTATCGAAGGAGAGTTTGATAATGAAACCGGAAATATTGCTTTCCGTGCAAAGTTTCCGAATCCGGAAAAACTGCTGAGAAATGGGGAAACCGGTAAAGTTCAAATGGTAATGCCGGTTCACAATGCACTGATCATTCCTCAAAAAGCAACGTACGAGATTCAGGATCAGAAATATGTATTTGTCATTGATAAAAACGGAACCGCAAAATCCCGAAACATTAAAATTGCTTATGAACTTCCGGATCTCTATGTTGTAGCTTCCGGGCTGTCAAAAGGAGATCAGATTCTTCTGGAAGGAGTTCAGAAAGTGAAAGACGACCAAAAGATAAAAACAAAATTCCAGGATCCTAAAAAGGTTCTTCAATCATTGAAATTAAAAGCAGAGTAGTCTACTCTAAAATGAAGAAGTATGTTTAAGAAATTCATTCGCAGACCTGTTCTGTCTATTGTAATCTCATTGATTATAGTATTTTTAGGGATTCTGTCCTTAGTGAAACTTCCTGTGACGCAGTTTCCATCCATTTCTCCACCTAAAGTTAATATTACGGCAGAGTATCCGGGAGCCAACAACGAGCTACTGATCAAATCCGTAGTGATTCCGTTGGAAAGAGGATTGAATGGTGTTCCCGGTATGAAATACATGACCTCGGATGCCGGAAATGATGGGGAAGCCTCTATTCAGATTGTATTTGATCTGGGTACAGACCCCAATGTTGCTGCCGTAAATGTACAAAACAGGGTATCTTCGGTAGTGAACAAATTACCTCCGCTGGTAGTACGTGAAGGGGTGAAAATTACCCGCGAAGAGCCCAATATGTTGATGTATATTAACCTCTACAGTGATGATCCCAAAGCTGACCAGAAATTCCTTTTCAACTATGCAGATATCAATGTAATGTCTGAATTGAGAAGGGTAAGTGGAGTAGGTTTTGCTGATATCCTTGGAACCCGTGAATATGCAATGCGTATCTGGCTTAAACCGGATAGGCTTACAGCATATAATATTTCGGCTGATGAAGTGATGGAATCACTGAATGAGCAGAGTTTGGAGGCTTCTCCCGGAAAAACAGGAGAAAGTTCAGGAAAACGTTCTCAGTCTTTTGAATATGTTTTAAAATATCCGGGACGTTTTAATAATGAAAAAGATTACGGAAATATTATTCTAAAGGCGAAACCTGATGGAGAATCCGTAAGGTTAAAAGATGTCGCGGATATAGAGTTTGGAAGTTCCATGTATGATATTTATTCTACGTTAAATGGAAAACCTTCTGCAGCAATTACGGTAAAGCAGTCCTATGGATCCAATGCTAGTGACGTTATCAAAAATGTAAAAGCATTGATGAAGGATCTTGAAAAAAATAACTTTCCAAAAGGAATGCACTATGATATCAGCTATGATGTTTCCAGATTCCTGGATGCTTCTATGGAAAAAGTGATACATACCCTGTTTGAGGCATTTATATTGGTGGCTATTGTTGTATTTCTTTTCCTTGGAGACTGGCGTTCAACGCTTATTCCTGCACTGGCAGTTCCTGTTTCACTGGTAGGTACATTTGCTGTAATGTCTGCATTTGGAATTACCCTGAATATGATCTCACTCTTTGCCCTGGTAATGGCAATCGGGGTCGTAGTGGATGATGCGATTGTAGTGATTGAAGCCGTCCATGCCAAGATGGAAGAAAAACACCTTTCTCCTTTAAAAGCAACTGAAGAGGCGATGCATGAGATCAGTGGTGCTATTATCGCTATAACATTGGTAATGGCATCCGTATTCATCCCGATTGCATTTATGTCCGGACCTGTTGGGGTATTTTATCGCCAGTTCTCTATTACAATGGCATCGTCTATTATTTTATCCGGAATTGTAGCGCTTACGCTGACTCCTGCATTATGTGCTTTAATTCTGAGAAATAACCACGGAAAAGCTAAAAAGAAAACTCCGATTTCCATATTCCTGGATAAATTCAATAATATTTTTACGAAAGGAGCCGGAAAATATGAGAAAATGCTTAATAAAACGGTTACGAAAAAAACAATTACGTTACCATTATTACTGGCTTTTTGTGCTTGTACTTATTTTCTCAGCAACTCCCTTCCTTCAGGATTTATTCCCGCGGAAGATCAGGGGATGATTTATGCAATTATCCAGACTCCACCAGGATCTACATTGGAAAGAACGAATCAGATTGCAAAGGAACTTTTAAGAGAATCTGAAGATATTGACGGGGTACAGTCTGTTTCTTCACTGGCAGGATATGAAATTCTGACCGAAGGAACGGGATCTAACTCGGGAACTTGTCTGATCAACCTTAAAAGCTGGGAAGAACGTAAAGAATCAGCCTCAGAAATTATTGAAAAACTTGAAGAAAAGGCTAAGAATATTCCTGGAGCCAATATTGAATTCTTCCAGCCACCTTCAGTTCCGGGTTATGGTGCTGCAGGAGGTTTTGAACTCCGTTTGCTGGATAAAGCAGGAAGTGGAGATTATCATAAAATGGAACAGGTAAGTAATGATTTTGTAAAAGAGCTTAAAAAGCGTCCGGAACTCGGTTCGGCATTTACGTTTTATTCTGCAAGTTTCCCTCAATATATGCTTAGAATAGATAATGACCTTGCGGAACAGAAAGGGGTGACCATTGAAAAGGCAATGGACAACTTATCAACCCTTATCGGTTCCAACTATGAGACGAGTTTTATCCGTTTTGACAGACCTTACAAGGTAATTGTACAGGCAGGACCCCAGTATCGTGCGCTGCCAACAGATCTGTTGAAATTATATGTTAAAAATGATAAAGACCAGATGGTGCCATATTCAGATTTTATGAGACTTGAAAAAGTGTATGGATTATCTGAAATTACAAGACATAATATGTATAACTCGGCGGAAGTAAGTGGAACTCCGGCTCCCGGATACAGTAGTGGGCAGGCCATTAAAGCCATTCAGGAAGTTGCGGATAAAACACTTCCAAGAGGTTTTGGTATAGACTGGGCAGGGATTTCTAAAGATGAAGTAAGCCGTGGAAATGAAGCTGTATTTATCTTTCTTGTGTGTTTAGGATTCGTTTACCTGATCCTTTCTGCACAGTATGAAAGTTTCATTCTTCCGTTACCGGTGATTCTATCTCTTCCGGTAGGTATTTTTGGAGCATTCTTATGCTTGAAGCTTTTAGGGCTGGAAAACAATATCTATGCACAGGTTGCCATGGTAATGCTTATTGGGCTTCTGGGTAAAAATGCGGTACTGATTGTAGAATTTGCGGTACAGAAGAAAGCTGAAGAAGGTATTCCTGTAGCAAAAGCAGCGATTGAAGGTGCTGCAATCCGTTTCCGTCCTATCCTGATGACCTCATTTGCATTCGTTGCCGGGTTAATTCCGTTGGTAATTGCAACCGGACCTGGTGCAGTGGGTAACCGAACGATTGGTACTGCGGCCGCAGGAGGAATGTTGATAGGAACCATTTTCGGATTAATGATTATTCCGGGGTTATATTATATTTTCGGAACGATTGCGGATAAATCGAGATTGGCACGATATGAAGAGGAAAATCCTTTAACAGAACAAACTGAACCTTATGAACATGATGGAAAATTTGAAGACTAAAAATATAATCACAACCATTGCTTTATCTCTTGTTCTGGCAAGCTGTAAAGCTCCGATGGCGACAGTCATAAAAGATGAGGTTAAAGAGAATATACCTCAAAATTTTAACCAGGAAGAACAGCAGGATGCTAATAATAACAGCGGAACAACACCGTGGAGACAATTCTTTACTGATCCCAATCTTGTAAATCTTATTGAAATCTCTCTAAAGAACAATCAGGAACTTCTGATCACGCTTCAGGAGATTGAAATTGCCAAGAGTGGTGTGTTAGCTAAAAAAGGAAAACTGAGCCCAACTGTTTCTGCCGGGATAGGTGCCGGGCTGAAAAAAGCCGGGCGCTATACCAGTGAAGGGGCAGGGGATGCCACAACAGAAATAGAACCGGGAAGAGAAATGCCGGATCCACTGGGGAATTTTGAAGGAGGATTAATGGCGAATTGGGAGATTGATATCTGGAAAAAGCTCAGAACCGAGAAAGAATCAGCTGTTGCTCACTACCTTTCTACAGTAGAGGGGAAAAATTTTGTGTTGTCTAATCTGATTGAAGAGGTAGCTGACAGTTATTATGAGTTGCTGGCTCTTGATAATCAGTTGGATATCATACAGCAGTACATTAAGCTTCAGCAAAAAGCTTTGGAAATTTCTAAAATCCAGAAGGAAGCTGCAGCGACAACAGAATTGGCGGTGAAGAAGTTTGAAGCCGAACTGGCCAAGTCAAAAGCTGCAGAATATACGATCCGTCAGCAAATTACTGAAAAGGAAAACGGTATCAATGCTTTGCTAGGAAGATATCCACAGCCGATTGTAAGGACAAAAGAAAGTTTTATGTCTACAATTCCGCAGACGGTTTATACAGGAATTCCATCACAGTTGCTTTCCAACCGTCCGGATATAAAACGTGCAGAACTTGAATTGAAATCTTCAAAATTAGATGTGGAGGCAGCAAGAAAAGAGTTTTATCCTTCATTGGAAATATCTGCAACCCTGGGATTGGAGGCTTTTAAACCATCTTATTTGGTTAAAATGCCGGAATCTATCGCCTATAATCTTGTTGGAGAGATGGCTGGACCACTGATCAACAAAAGTGCTATCAAAGCCAATTTCCAAACAGCTGATGCGAGACAGGTTCAGGCGCTGTATGAGTATGATAAAACGATTTTGAATGCGTATCTGGATGTTGCCAATATGATGTCCAGGATTAAGAATATAGACCAGTATTATCAATTAAAATCCCAGGAAACCAAAGCATTGGATCAATCCATAGATATTGCCAACCAATTGTTCCGAAATTCCAGAGCAGATTATCTTGAAGTTCTGTTGAACCAAAGAGATGCACTGGATGCAAAAATGGAACTTATTGAAGCCAAGCAAAAACAGCTGAGTACAGTAGTAGATATCTATAAAAGTTTAGGTGGAGGCTGGAAATAAAAAACATCATAATTCAGTAAACAGTTAATGTTTGGGGCCAATTCTTTTTGGGATTGGCCCTTTTTGTGTTTTGATGTGATCATTTTATAGGTATTTTAACCATGTATTATCCAGAGTACATTGAAAATTTATGGCCTAAATGATAGATTCCGGTACTTTTATCTCTACTTTCAATCATTAAAATAAATAAGATTCAAAACCTAGTTTATAAAATCTTATTCTCTTGTAAATCAGTAGAAAAGAAGATGCGTTTTTTTAAGTTTTTTAAGTTTTTGGGTCTTCTTTTTTAAGTTTTCAACCCTCCGGAGGCCCCTTGTTTTGATATTATATCAGGATAATAACTAATTTAGCTTCAGCGTTAGAGCAGATGGTAAAACCCATAAGGGAAATAGAGCCATTTTAAAATAAGGGACACAGTTTACATTAACAACATATTAATCATTTTTTAATTCATTATCCGTAGCGATTATATCGCTTTCCAATTCTTTATTGGAATTAAGCTTTTTCAAGAAAAATGAAGGGGAAACCCCGAATTTTTCTTGAAATTTTTTTGAAAAGCTTTGCGAATTACTGAATCCTGCCTTACTTGCAATATCCTGTATAGAGTATCTTCTACTCTTTTTACTTCCCCGCCAAAGATTCATGACATAATTAAGCCTTAAATCATTGAGATAGGTTTTGAAATTTTGCTTTTTATAATGGTTGATAATTTTAGAAAGATAGGCGGTATTGGTTCCACACTGTAGTGAAAGGCTTTCCAGATTTACTTTTTTCTTTAAAAAGTCTTTATTCTTTTCAAACAGATCAAGTTCTTTAAGAACATTTTCTACAAGTTTTGGATTGATATCAATATCATCAATATCATCCAGGATATCCGGTTCTGTATCAGAATCGGAATCAATATCATAAGCGTCTATAAATTCTGCTGTCACAGGATCTTCGTCAAGAAGTTCTTCATCTAAATCTTCACTACTCTTGATACTGATAAATTCTTTGTACAGTTTCTGGTATTTATTCCTTTTCTTAATTCCTTTATAGATAATGGATATAAGGAAAATAATAAGTCCAATTCCGATGGCAATACTGATCTTATATATGATCTTGCCCTTTTTTATCTTGTTTTCTAATATTGTTTTGGTTTCGATTAGTTTTTTATTATCAAACTCTTTGTGCATGGTGGAAAACAGGAGTTTGTAATCCTTTTCGTATTTAGCATCAATTGATAATAGTTTCTTTACGTATTCCAGCTCTTTGTCCTTATCACCGGTTTTCTCATAATACTTGATCAACATTTCAAACGCAGAACGGAATTTCGGGTCTATTTTCCCCGTTTTATCGTAGGCATCATCAATCTGCTGTAAAAAAGTATACGCCTGCTTAGTATTACCCTGTTCCCAATAGCTGAGGGCAAGGTAAAGTTTATCCGTTAAATGCTGAAATTGGTCTGTGTATAGCTTTTCTGCAGAAGTTATTTTTCTGATGGCTTCACTATAATTCTTATTGTAATATTCATCAACTCCTTCTGCTGCCAGAAAATAAGGGTAATATCCTGATTGGTTGGTGTTTTTAATAAAATCCATTCCTTCTTTTACTAAGGCGCTGTTATTGTCTCTTTTCAGATACCAATTGGTTTCAATAAGAGCAAGCTGTCCATATGTAAAATATAAGTGGGATTCTTCAGTATTTATTGATTTGAGATTCTTTAAGGCAGGTTTTAAGAGATTGTAGGCTCCATCATAATCTCCCATATACAATTTAACCCTTGCCAGAAAAGTAATTGATTTGTTGATGGCCAGCTGATTATTGGTTTTTGAAAGCATACTATATGCATTGATATAGTTATCCAGCGCTTCAGGATAATTTTCTATGCTTTCACCATTCATCCCCAACCACATATAAGCTTCTCCAATCAGCTTATCGTCTTTCAGCTCTTTTGCGGTTATTAAAAGACTATCTAAGTAGTTCTTCTGATTTTTCGCCCCCATCAATGCCGCATTTTCATAGGCATCATAAAGTTTCTTAAATTCCTTATTTTTTTTAGAATTCTTTATTTGAAGTGAAATTTTTTTCCATTTTTCTTCGTCACTGAGCGAATCTTTCGCTTTTTCCATTTTTTGTCCTCTTATTAATGAAGAACAAAAAATGCTCAGTATTAAGCATAATTGAAAAAGTGGTAGAAAATATATTTTTTTCATTCTAGAAAATTACAAAAATCACAAAAAAAACTCTAACAAAAATAGTGATTAATCTTTTAAAAATACAAAAAAGTAAAACATTGATATTTAGTTACTTATAATAATTGTGTGGTTGATTTTTTTATGATTTAATATATTTTTTTTAAGAAATGACACTTGTTGATAATTAAATTTGTAGTTTCGGCTACTAGGATTACATAAATTGTATAAAAAAACTGTTATGACAAAAAGGATATTTCTACTAAGCATATTATACGCATGTGCTATTGCATTTTTAACTGTATCGTGCAGACAGGATGATGACCAAGACCTCCCTGCACCAACAGCAAAAATGAAGCCAACAAGTAATTCTGAAGAGTTACAGAGAAGCAGTCCTATGAATGCGTCAGATTCTTTAATTATGAAAAATAGTTGGGAAAATACCGAAGAGTCTGCTTATGACGGAGGACCAAAATCTCCACCAATTCCTCCAGTAAAAGTTCAGTAAGCTTAAAAAATAACTAATAACTATACGATGAATCACTTATTTCTACCCTTTCTTTTATTTGGGGTAATTTCTTCTTGTTTTCATATGCAGAGAATAGCAGAAGTAATTACTTGTACAAATCGTTTATAACAGCCTTTAACATTCTTTTGAAAGACAAGATGGTTTACCCATACCTTGTTTATCTAACGTGAAAATTGCCAATCAGAATATACCCCTTAGACTAAGGGGGAATTGCTGAGCAAACTAACCAACAGATATACAACGTACAGCTGTTACCATCAGCATCAGCATAACCAACACAAACACTATAATAATTGCTCATTTTATAAATGAGGGGCGATTGCCATGTCCTTACTGATGGCATTTATTTTATTAATCTTAAATTTTTTTTATGAAAAAAAGAGTTAAACTAGTTTCAAACTTAGAGCACAAAAGCATTTTAAAAGAAACTATTCAATCTTCAGGTACAGAGAAGATGGATCTGTACAAAGCTGTTTTCGGAGGAAAGGGGATCACCAATCCTGGAACCGGAATTGGACTGGATAATTGCAATGTTGCCGTTGAAGGCGGTGGCGGATCTGCAGCGTACAGTAAGTATGATCCATTTTTAAGAGTATAAGTACTCTTTTTATTCTCCATTAGCTAAAAACCGGCTAATGGAGAGTTTCTCTTAAATAAAATTTATGGAAAATATTGTCTCATTTGTTTTAAAGGTTGCGAGTAGATGCAACCTCAATTGTTCTTACTGTTACATGTATAATCTGGGCGATAAAACCTATCTCTCTCAGCCTAAATTCATGTCTATGGAAACAATTACAGTTTTTGCTCAAAAACTCCATACCTATTGCCAGGAAAAGAAGGCAAGATATGTTCAAATCGTATTTCATGGTGGGGAACCTATGTTGTGGGGTAAAGAAAATTATAAACAGGCCATTGAAATTTTTACAACCATTGTAAAAGACGTGGATTTTGGCTTTGCAATGCAGACAAACGGCGTAAGCCTTACCCATGATTGGTATAAACTGTTTAAAGAACTTAATATCCGGGTGGGAATCAGCATGGACGGTCCCAAAGAACACCATGACAGATACCGCGTATTTCATAATGGAAAAGGATCTTATGAAAAAGTAGTAAAGGCTATAGAGCTTGGAAAACAATATGGCATGAGTAATATCCTGTCTGTTGTTAATCTGAATATTTCTCCTTCAGAATTTTATCAGGAAGTAAAAAATTTAGGAGTACCGAGTTTTAACCTGTTATTACCGGATGGGCACTATGACAATTTACCCGATAGTTTTGAAAAATTAAAAGTAAATACATTACATCATACTCCCTATGCTGATTGGCTTATTGAAATATTCGAGATATGGAAAACAGATAGTGACAGACCTATGATACGTTTTTTCCGGACGTTGATTGAACTGATCATGGGAGAGCAGACAGGGGATCAAATGGTGGGAAGGCTGACCAATGGTGTCGCTGTTTTGGAAACAAACGGAGCGCTGGAAGTGTCGGATTCTATCCGGGCCTGCTATGAAGGAATTACGAGGAATGATCTGAATATTCATACCCATTCTATTGACGATCTGTATAATGATCCATTATTTGAGGTCTTTTTTCACAGTCATAATATGGTGAATGATACATGTCTGACCTGTCCGATATATGATATATGTGGCGGTGGGTTCCTGGGAAACCGTTATTCCAATGAGGAAGGTTTTGATAACCCTACCATTTACTGCCATGATATGATAAAACTGGTTTCTCATATTCAAAATGATATCGTAAACAGCCTTCCGGATGAGGTCTGTGCTTCTTTGGATGCTAGCGAGGCTCATTATGAAGAAATCGTAGAAGAGCTAAAAGAAATATCACTTATAAAAGCTCATGATGAAATAAAAAACAAATTAAAATCATTTAGTTTAGTATGTTAAGAAAAGGACTTCAATTATACAATAGCGGGATTGATAATATCGGACAGCAGATCTTAATCAATACCGGTACTGAATCGGCAGAGCATATTACAACTGTTGAATATTCCGGTAATGCTTTTATTCCCAAAAAAAGCTGGAGACCCCTTACCCCAAAAGAGCACAGCATTATCATGACCAATGATCATTTTAATCCACTGTCAAAATCGGTTTCTGTGGGAAGAATTCCCCAAAAAGTAATTAATCTTATTAAAAAGTTACAATTATCAGAATGTACAAGTCTGTTTGATATTGAACCTAAATTTCAGGAGAACGAAGAACTGGTTATGAAGATCAATAAAGAACTGGATGAGTTTTTGAAAAATAAATCTTCAGTTCAGCAGTATAAGTTCCATCGTATTGCCAAAGCCCAGCCTAACAGAGAAACGACCACTTTTCATTTTATAAATAAAGAATATATCCGATATACAGGTCTGCATATTGATGAGAGCCGGAAATTTACCCCTCATACAGCTTATAAATCGGACAACAGGATATCTATTAATATCAGTAGCGAATCCCGTTATCTGTATTATATCAACCTGAGTTTAAGACAAATTTATAAACTATACCACAGAAGAAAAATAACCACAGAAAATATTGTAGAAAATTTCTTAAATGACTTTCCTGATTATCCTGTAATCAGATTAGAAATAAAACCTTATCAATATTATATTGCTCCCACTGATAATTTTATCCATGACGGAAGCACTTTAGGAAATAAAGAATTTGATATCACCATCGTTTACACTGGAAAATTTGATAATTATTAACACTATGAAATTAAAAAGCGGAATAAAGATTTTTTGTACGGACAGGAAATTTGAGGAAACTGTAACAATTAATACCGGCAGTCATTCCAGTAAATACAGACAGCCTACCAAGGTTTCATTTGGAGAAGTAGATTTCGAGCCACAATATGAAGATGAAGCTTATCTTCCCAAAAGAGATTGGGGAAAAGTGGAGGGGCAGGTTGTATCCAGAATCCAGACGGCCCGCTTTCTAAAAGATTATAATACTGCTGCTATAGGGAGAATTCCTGAAGAACTGCAAAGTTTATGTAAGCAGCTTAATCTTCACGGAGCGACCAGTGAAAAGGAAGTTCTTGAATGCTTTTACAATAATAAAGAAATCGTAGAGCGACTGAATGAGGGATTAAATGATTTTTTACAAGACCTATCTGCAGATTATTCTTTTCACTGTATTGCAGCCGGTTACCCTAACTGTGAAACCACTTCGGTAGACAGAAGGAATCTGCGGGAAGGATATCAGCCGCATGAGATGAGGTTCATTGGGCTTCATAAAGATTCTTCCGACCGGAAAATGACAATCGGATCATCTCATAGACATGGTAATCGTCTAACAATCAATCTTGGTCAGGAATCAAGATATTTTCTATTTATCAATCTGACCATGATCCAGATCTATAATATGCTGAAGAAAAAAACTGATGTAAAAAAAGAAAATATTACCAATAAGAATATCATTGAGTATTTTTTTAAATATTTCCCTGACTATCCGGTACTTAAAATAGAACAAAAACCCTATGATTTTTATATAGCGCCCACGGATAATTGTATTCATGACGGTTCTACATTAGATGCAAAGACTTTAGATATTACCATGGTATTTCTGGGACACTTTACTATGTTATAAAAATTGGGTAGTAGGTTTTTTAGATATGCCACATAATTGGTTTTCATTTCCTCTGATTTTCGATATCTGACTGGAATTATTGCTGCTGCAAAAAGACTTTCTTATATTTATAGAACCAAACCATCATACAAAATCAGTTGATCATGAAAAAAGCTCTTCTAACCGTTTTAGGTATTCTCGTTATCCTCGTTGCTGTCTTACTTATTAAAACGTATACTTATCCGTTTAAGAAAAATACAGCTGAAGCCGGAGAAGGATGGAAGCCTGTGAAAAATGATTCAGCCATAATGAGATTTTCCAACGGCATAAAAATTCCAACGGTATCCACCGGGAGTTTGGGAGAATTCAACTATACACCTTTTGATGAGTTTAAAGAATATCTGAAAAGATCATATCCATTGGTTTATCAGAATACAGAGAATTTCGAAGTAAATAAATATGGATTGGTATTCAGGCTGAAAGGAAGTAATCCTGCTCTTGAGCCTATCCTGTTTCTTTCCCATATGGACGTTGTACCTCCGGGAGATGCTGATATAAAAAACAAAGAAGAAAATATATTCCGTCCCGATGATAAAGTACTGCCTCCTGTTTCAAAAGTTGCTGAAGATTGGGATTATTCCCCTTTTGCAGGAGTGGTTGCCAATGGCAGGATTTATGGAAGAGGAGCAATAGACATGAAAGGTATGCTCTTCTCCCTGATGGAGTCTATGAACAATTTGATTAAAAGTAAACAAATTCCGCAACGTGATATTTACCTTGCTTTCGGTTTTGATGAAGAAGTAGGGGGACAAAAAGGAGCTATTCAGATTGCTGATTATTTTAAGAAAAAAGGATTGAAGTTTGATGCAGTATATGATGAAGGAGGTTTGATTATGCAGAAAGGAAGTGTAGCCGGAATAGATTCTGATGTTGCTGTAGTAGGATGTGCTGAAAAAGGATTTCTTTCTGCAAAAATAAAAGTAAAAGGACTCGGTGGGCATTCATCCATGCCTCCTATGGAAAGTGCTATTGGAAAAGCTGCTGTTATTATGCAGCGTCTGGAAGATGATCAGATGAAACCCGTCATTACCCCACTAATCAAAGAGTTTTTTGATAATATCGGTGGTGCTATGCCATTCTCCAGCAGACTTGCAATTGCCAACCAATGGCTTTTAAAACCTGTGCTGTTATCTCAGCTTACCAAAAATAATACAACCAATGCGTTGGTAAGAACCACTACAGCTTTAACCATGATGAAAGGAAGTGATGGAACGAATGTCCTTTCTCCGGAAGTTGAATTTGTTGTTAATTTCAGGCTCCTTCCGGGAAATACGGTCAAAGATGTCAGAGAACATATTGCAAAACTTACACAGGGGTTCGATGTTGAGGTGGAAGAGATTGATAATACACGGGAAGCTTCAAAAATATCACCTACCAATACCAAAGCATACCAACTGATACAAGCTGGAATCAAGGAAATTCATCCGGGAGCTATTGTTACTCCTTATCTTACAATGGCAGGAACAGATGCAGCAAAATATGAAATTGTGAGCAAGAATGTATACCGGTTCATGCCAATCAAAATAAACAGTTCGGAACAGCAAAGTATTCATAGTACCAACGAATATCTCAGCATAGAAAACTATCTGAAGATGATCCATTACTTTGAATATATGATGAAAAACTATGACAGGTAGCTACCCTGATGCAAATGGGTAACGTATTGCTATTTTATCTTTTTTATTTTACCGGGATTAACATATAAACTACCATTCTGACTTCCATGAGTGTAAAGGTTCATGGTTTCAAAATCGAGTACAGCAGATATGCCCAATCCACTTTTTTCAATCCACGAGATGAAAATCTTAGTCTGATCTAATGGTGAATACACATATGTATCCGTTTCTTCAGTGGCACCGGGATAGTCCCCTTTAATTAATTTCCAGTGGACCATTGAATCTGATAGTAACGTGATATGATAAGTGTATTCTTTGTACTTCCATTCGTAAGTGCTGCCAATTAAATTCCGGATATTTACCATATTGTCGGTCTTGTTCGTTATTTCTTGCTTCTTTTCAGTTTTTGGTTTTTCTGTACAGGCATTTGAAACCAGAGAAGCCATCACTATTAAAAATAGGGTTAATACATTCTTATTCATCAGATTTGTTTTAGTTGTTTTTTATGTTTTTTCTTTTTGTACACCTTACTCAAATATCTGAAAGTTTAATAAAACAAACAAATAAAAACTAATTTGCTTTAATGAGGTAGGAGTTTTCAATGGGTTGATTATTCGTTGATTATGAAAGTTTTTAGAAGGTTTTAAAGGTAAAACAGAGTAAATGATCCGATTTATTAATATGGTAGATAAAAAGGATTGTTTTTTTTAAAACTTTTTTTAGAGAATATGGATTTCGGGCAAGGAACAATATAAAATACGTCAAGTTCTGTCGCATTCACCATATATATTTGTAAGACAAATTACAATATTATGATTTATACAGAAGATTTTTTCGCACAAAACAGTCCATATCCAAATGATGATTTGGTGCAGTTAGTTGATAATTTAACCAAGGAAAATGTTAATTACAAAAAAATTGCCGTTTGGATGGATGGTACTTCCATAAACTCGTCTAACGAAGCAAATTTAATTGATGGGAAAATTTATAGAAAGAAGGGAACTGAGTATTATGTGAATACGCTCATTTTATCAGGTTCAGAATTAAATGCCGGTCTTTTTGGAGTAAGAGCTGATGGGGCTACGGATGATTCTGATGCATTACAAAAAGCTTTTGACTTTTGTGGGAAGAATGGATGGAAGCTGAAGTTGCCTATTGGGGAAATTGTTATATCAAAAAATATAGTGTGTGCTATAACAACTAATACTAATATTAATCGATTTCAATTAATTGGTTCAGGTGTTAATTTAACATTTCTTCGTTCAATTGGAACGACAGGAGGATTGCATTTTGTGTCAGATGGTCCTAACGGTTCTAGTTATTTGACGATTTCCGGATTTACGATTACAAGACCAGATGTAACAAATGCTTCCGGTGGTGCTGGTGTGTATGTAAAGAATATTATGGAGCTTACCATAAAAGATGTCGAGGTATTTAAATTTAATATCGGAATGCAGATAATGGATACCTGTTCTTCTCTTTTTGAAAATGTAAAAACCCATTGGGGTGACAAAGGTTTCTATTGCGAGATGGTGGCTGTTACCCCTCCCAATTTGCTAACATTTATTAATTGTCATTTTAATTCAAATGCTGTTAAAGGAGTAGAATTATATAGAATACATAATGTGAAGTTTGATGGATGTGGATTTGAGGGTAATGGTGGAAATGCCTTAGAGGCTTCATTTGCAACAGCTAATGGAAGGGTGGGATTAAACTTAATCAATAACTATTTTGAAGGAACTTCTAATGGTGTTGATGTTTATTATACTTTAAATAGCGGTGGAACAGCGAATTTCATTGGCAATACATTTAATAGATTAACAGCCAGTATTTATACTTCAGTTTTTGTTCTTTCGAATACTGCTGAAAAAAGTTACTTGAACTTTGTAGGAAATGGGTTTATGAATGGTGGCAAATTTATTCCAAACGGAGATAAGCCTGCTGTTTTAATAACCGGGAATACAGCCAATATTCATTATACAGATACTAATTATTATGAAACACCTTCAGATGAGCTCATCTGCCTTCCATAATATATAATGTAAAAAATATTCAAAATATTTCTCAACTATAAGCCAGATCATTGATCTGGTTTTTTCTGTAAAAAAGATAAAAAGGTTCATTATTATGACATAGCTTTTGGAAAGAACTGGATGTTAGTCAGAGAATAAAAATAAAAACACGTCAAGTTTTGTCGCATTACGACAATAGCTTTGCTTTATCAAAATTACAGAGCTATGGAATTGCCATTTTACTTAAACTTTAAAGACTTTGAAAGTTATTATTACGACAACCTTGAAAAATGGTTTGAAGAATATCATAATACGAGTGAAACAGATTATCTGAAAGCTCTTGCAGCTTTATATAGTCCTTATCTGTATTACAATTTTGCAGAAGATAGAGTACAGGCAGATGCTTCCATTGAGGTTAAAGATTGTTTTTTTCCTTATCATGAAAAAATTGGAATCTCTTTTTGTACAAGCTGTGAAAATGGAAAATCATCTAAAAAAGGACTAAGCCATGTATTTGAATGGAAAACCGTTTCAATGATGGAGTATGCCCAGCATATTCTGGATAAAATCAACCGATATTGTTCAAAAAACAGCAATGCCCTGAATGGTGGTAAAAATATCCTGGATTATATCAATGAGCATGACATTGTAACCTCCAGAGAAGGAGTTGGATATTGTATCAACTACAACAAACATCAAATGGCTGTTCCTTTCCTGAAAGCTTATCTTCCTTACTATGGACAAACGGTCAATATGGCTATATACCGGGATTTTATTTTCTCTCTTGTAGAAATAGCAGAATTTATCGATCAGAAACTGAAAACAGTGCAGGCCTTTGAGCATACCATTTATGTACACTCAAGATCAGAAGCTAAATTTAAAGTACAGATGAGTAGGCAGTTCCTTACCCTATGCAATTAAATGAAACCAAATATTCATACTAATTATATTGTTGAAAAACCCTGGTTTTTCAAACAAAAATCCCAATCAGGAATGATCGGGATTTTTTATGATATCAAATAGATTAGTTCTTATGATAGGGGATATTCCAGATAATATCCGCTGCCAGATAATGAACACCCCCGTGATGAATACTTCTGCTATCTCTGATAAGGTCATTCATGTAGCCTACATCTACAGTAAAAGGAGAGTGGGGAATCGTAAACATATAATAGGCTGCAATACGCATTTCACGATATCCAAAAGAAGTCCACTGTGGATCTGGGTCGTTAAGGTGGCTCATAGAAAACAGGGCTTCGGCACTTAATGCTAATTTCTGGTTATTTGTTGGTGATAGATTGTACGTCAGCTGACTTTTGATACGGGTTCTCAATTGGAAATCCTCTTCCACTTTGCTAAAATCAGCAGCGAAAAATTTTCTGAATTCCTGTCGGACTGTATTTTTTAATTTCCACTTTTTTCCAAGATCAAAAGTATAGGCATATCTTCCGTAGATCCTGAATTCCTGTTCCGTGCTTTCTTTTTCGTAAGGGGCGCTGCTTTCATATTGAGGTTGACGCCGATAGCTAAGAGCATAGCTGTATTGCTGATGTGGGGCAAAAGAATGGTAAACCTCATGGTTTATTACAAGAATAGCCTGTTTGGAAAGGAGGTTATCATTGTCCGGACTGCTTTTACGGCCTATAGCAATATAGCTTAAAGCTTGCTTTTTTCCTAATGAATCCAGCTGACGCTTTACTCCAAAAGCTGTCCATAATGCTGTATTGGCATCACCCAAACCTGGTGGACTGATCTGTGCTTTTAAGGTATTTCCTATAAAACCAATTAAAAATAAGGTTGCTAAAATTTTCTTTATACTACACATCATGGATCACTTCTTCAATATTAATGTTTAATGTCTGCGGGATCGTAAGAATGAATGACTTACAAAAAGAGTATTTCTCATTACAAAGTTATAAGAGGCTACGCACTCATTGTTTACTTAAATTCTTTTAATACTATTTAAAAACACGACAAAACTAGCCGATGATTTAGGAAGAATTTAGGAATGCATAGAATTTGTAATTCTTATGGAATCATAGTTCAGGGATCGTATTGTTTATTTTATTTAGAATAATTCAAATTAATATTGCGGGTGAGGTTTGTATTCTGTTATTTTGCATTTTTATTTATAATTATTTTAAATAAGGCTGGAAAAATGATACGATGTAGTGAAAATATACCTCTGTTAAAGGAAATAATCAATCCTGGAAAAACAAAAAACACCAATAAACTTTTAAAAACTAAAATGCCGCAATGGACCAAGCTCCTCTTCATCTTAGTTTTTTCTCTGATAAATCTGGTAAAAGTGTATGCACAAGATACACAGGGTGGAATTGGTGGAAAAGTGAATATGATTGACGGGCAACCTCTGAGAGCAATATCAGTTTCATTATTGGGTACGGATCATCAGACGCTGACAGATGATGAGGGAGCTTATCGTTTTGTGAATCTGAATACGGGCAGTTATACTGTAAAATTTCAAATTTTAGGAAGCAAAGAGATCCGTCTTCCGGTTGAGGTAAAGGCCGGTGAGACAACAACATTGGATTATCAGCTGACAAAAGAAAATATCCTTGCCATTCAGGAAGTGGTTATTATGAAAAATACCAATAGGTTTTCCAAAAAAGAAAGCGGATTTGTCGCCAGATTGCCCTTGAAAAACTTAGAAAATCCTCAGGTCTATAATACGGTTACTAAAGAATTGTTTCAGGAACAGGTGGCTGTAGATCTGGGAAGTATTTCTAAAAATGTACCTGGTGCAGGAGTACCTATGATTGCTAATCAAGGAAGAGTAACATTCCGTTCAAGGGGATTTGAAACAGAACCTAATGCGCGGAATGGTGTGGCTGGAGCCGCTTTTTCAGTAATTGATCCTGTAAATTTGGAACATATAGAAGCTATTAAAGGTCCTTCAGCAACTTTATTTGGAAAAAGTGTTGCCAGTAGCTATGGTGGGGTATACAATCGCGTTACAAAAAAACCTTATAATGATTTTGGTGGTGAAATAGGGTATGTGGGTGGAAGCTGGAGCTATAACCGACTGACCGTGGACGTTAATACACCGGTCAATAAAGACAGAACCGCTCTTTTTCGTCTGAATGCTGCAGGAACTTTTGAGAAAAGTTTTCAGGATCTGGGATTCACTAATTCTTTGGCTATTGCCCCAAGCTTTTCTTACCAGATCAATGACCGTATGGCACTTCTTTTAGATGTAGAATTCAATCAGGCAAAAGGAACTTCCGTCGTACGTTTTAACCCTTATACTGGAAGTAATAAAACTCAGTCTATTGCAGATATGAAGTTTCCTTATTATAAAAATTTCTTAGGTGATGATCTTGCCTATGAAACACAGATGATGAATATTTTTGCCCAGCTGAATTATAAAGTTTCGGAAAACTGGACTTCACAAACGATATTATCAAGAGCCAGATCAACAATTAATGGATATATCTCTGCGATCAACGGAAAAACAGACTCTACGGCCAGTGCTCAGGTAATGGTAGGAACTACCTCTTTTATTGCAACAAATATTCAACAGAATTTCATCGGAGATTTTCATATAGGACGCTTTAGAAACAGAATGGTAGTAGGGCTGGATTATTATAATAATTCTAATCATTTTGACCGTTATCATACAAACACTAAAGTATTTAATTTTGTTCATCCTTCAGCAGACTTTAGAGTAAATCACAATACAATTGATGCTCTTACTGCAACTTCTGCTATGAGAAAGGAAAATAATGGTGATAATACTTATGCGGCCTATGTTTCGGATGTATTTAATATTACAGATCAGCTTATGGTAATGGCTAGTTTGAGGGTCGATCGGTTCCAGTTCAAAGGAGTATATGATATTACTACAGGGGAAATTAAAGGCGGGTTGAGTAATAGCGGAGCACAGTCAGGACCTTATGGACAGACTGCATTTTCACCAAAATTAGGAGTGGTTTATGAAGTTCTTAAAAATAAACTTTCATTATTTGGAAACTATATGAATGGCTTTAATAATGTCAGTGGAGTAGATATAAGCGGTAATACCTTCAGGCCGGAATATGCTAATCAACTGGAATTTGGGGTGAAAGGAGATGTTTTCAATCATAGATTGGTAGGTACTTTGAGTTATTATAATATCCGTGTGGATAATATTTTAAGAACCAACCCTGATGATATTAATTACTCAATTCAGGATGGTACACAGCTTAGTAAAGGAATAGAAGCGGAGCTAACTGCTAACCCTTTCGATGGATTGAATATTGTTGCCGGTTATGCCTATAATGACAGTAAATATACCAATGCAAACCCTTCCGTTAATGGTTTAAGACCTGCATTATCTGGTCCTGCGAATATGTTCAATTTCTGGATCAGTTATCGTATTTCCCAAGGTAAGCTGAAAGGCTTAGGAATTGGTGGTGGTGGAAATATGGGATCTTCTTCTTTTCAGACCAATACACAAACTGCCAAAGTGATTATTCCTTCTTATAAAATGTTTGATTTAGGGATTTTCTATGATCAACCTAAGTATAGAGTGGGATTGAAATTTGATAATATTACCAATGAAAAAGCATGGTCTGTTCGTTTAACACCACAAGCTCCTGCACGTTTTCTTGGAAGTGTTTCCCTTAAATTCTAAAATGAAAATTATACATAGAAAAGCCCTGATGCATTCATCAGGGCTTTTTATATTTTTATCTAATTATTTTAGTTAATCCAAAGACAGTAGTTATTGCGATATCGTATTTTACCATATGCTTTGCCTTGAAAAGTTCCGGGTGTGTTATCAGACCAATCCTGTCGGATGACATAGAGCCCTGGCATAGTAGGCTTAAAAACCACCTGCTGACTTTCATTAACCAGAATGTTCTTCTCCCAGTTTTCAGGGTTAAATATTCGCAGAAGCGTTCCTTTTTCTGCCGGTTTCAAATTGCGATAAGGAAAAACAGTATAAATACCATTTTTCTCCTGAAGGATAACATCCATAAACTGAACAGGTATCATATTATTGGCAGAATGACTTCCCACATTATAAGCGCCACACATAAAATCAATAGGGCGTATATTTTCATGTGAATTTTTGGAGCGCATAAGAACAGGAAGATGATCATTCATTCCTAATATTCGATAAGTTCCTTCCTTGTCTGGAGTAAAACTCCCTTCCCAATGATCTTCTTTAGGCTGTAATTCAATCTTTAATTTTTCCCCTTTATCATTAAGAACAAAAAAATTAAAATATTGTATTTCCTTAAACTCTGGACCATTGGTACGGTGTCGCTCACTTAAATCATCAATAAAACCGTAGCATACCTGGATTTTGACAACTTCATTCACTTTTCCTGATCCATGTATTTCCATCCAGTAAGCACTTGCTTTTATAAGCTGAGGAAATAGAAAAACCATTGAAAATAATAATAAAGAGATAAGTTTTTTCAAACTGTATATTTTGATTGGTAAATATTTTGTACCCATAAAATCAAAGAAGTTGTTAATAATTGAAGGGCAAATTTAAAGAAAGAATGTAAAAAGGATGGATAAAAAACATCTTTTTATTCAATTCCCAGTCTCTCTTTGGTGCAACGTAGCGAAGTTATTATGGATTGTAATTCCTTTCATAGATACTACTTTTTTGATAATTCTCATGCTGTTTTTTTGCTCAATATTCGGAAATCCAAATATGCTTCTACATAAAAAAAGGCAGATAAGTTGTACGACGGTTTTATTACTTTTTATTATAATAAGCTAATCTTTCACTTTCATGAAGCCGCTTCTATTTTTTGGAATTCCAAGAATGAGAAGTAATATCAAGGGTAGGCACCAATTAGCTGCTCTTTCTACGAATTCTACAAATGAATCTCCGGAAATGGGCCGGCTAAGCGCTGTCATAAATGCCCACAAAGTAGCCCATACAACGACAATCCTGAGAGGGAAAATAAGTATGGTAAAGGCAACAATAACATCCAGAATCCCAATAAAGGGGAAAAGATGTTGTGCTTCCTGTTCTGAAAAACCATAGCAGGTGAGAAGAGGTATCCATTTAGTATTATTGGTAAGTGCTATGATGCCATGTCCCAGAAATGTCCCAAAAATGCCTATTCTGGATATTATTTCAATCGTTTTTTTCATCGTTT
This sequence comes from Chryseobacterium rhizosphaerae, assembly GCF_003385455.1. Lineage (GTDB taxonomy): Bacteria > Bacteroidota > Bacteroidia > Flavobacteriales > Weeksellaceae > Chryseobacterium > Chryseobacterium rhizosphaerae. The sequence continues at coordinate 39,951 of NZ_QNUF01000028.1, forward strand.
TTACGATATGTATAATGTGTCTTTAGAATTATTGTTTTATAAAAATGGTACTGTCCTTATGTTCACCCATAATGAATGAAATATTATACAGACCTTTGGCGTAAGTAGAAACGTCTACCGTAGTTTTAAAATTTTTACTGTTTTTATTTACTTTAAATGACTGTATTTCTCTGGCTGACATGTCATAGATCCTGATAGTAGCTGCCCCCATTTCTTGAGAGTCATACGTAAGGTTTAGCTTGTCTGTTACCGGATTGGGATATATGTTGATAGGGTTTTGCTTATTAGCTCTTATTTCATGAGTAGCCATTGTTGAGTTTTTGTTAATGATTACTGTTTCCAACAGATTTTCTGGGGCTGTGGAAGAAGGTTGGCTTCCCAATGTATATACTTTTGCTGTCAGTACAGCATTATCAATCGTTACATAAACATAATTAAACCCTTCGTAAAAAATACTTGTAAGAGGAACGTCAGCATTGGTAGTTTGTGATGTGAGGTTTGCTCCCAACCCACCACAGATCATCTCACACATTCCTTTTCCTGGAGAAGTTCCGTATTCGGTAGTTGTGCTGACATTGCCGCTGCTGTCAAAATTGATGGGTTTAGTTCTTTGGTAATTATGGTCATGCCCATTAAGGATTAAATCCACATCGTATTCATCAAACCATGCTCCCCAAGAGCTTCGTCTTGGGATTTCCTCACCATAGTGCTTTCCTGCATTTACTAATGGTCTGTGATAAAATATAATTCTCCACGTTATACTGGGATCATTTTTTGCATTTTCGAGAGTTGATTTTAGCCACAAAGATTGAGGGGAGGTTGCAGACTGTACGTCTTCTGAGTTTAGTGAAATAAATAAAGCATTTCCATATTTGAAAGAATAATAAAGATTTGTATTATCCGGATTGTTTTTTGGAAGTGGGAACATCGTCTGATAATAATCTACGGAGCCGGGAACCTCATGATTTCCCTGGGCATGGTAGATAATGTTGTCTGCTAAATAATCTACAGCATTATCAAACCAGGTGTTGTATTCATTCACTTTATTGCCGGACTTGGTAATATCGCCTGTAAAGAGTGTAAAGGCCCTGTTTTTTGCATTCACCTTGTCAGCAATATTCTTCCAGACAGTATTGACATTGTTGCGGCTGTCTCCCTGCACAATAAAATTGAAATTAGTGGTATTGGAAGGAGGTGCCGTTTTAAATGTTTTTTGGTTTATCCAGCTGTTGTTTGAGGAATCATAAAGCTGATAATAAAGTGTAGCGTTCGGAGTCACTATTGGAAAGGCATATCTGAAAAAGGAAGATCCGGGACTAATACCAGGTCTTTGGGTGGTGGTAAAAGTTCCCATTTCATAATTGACTGTATACCCCCAGCGGATTTGATCGGAGGTTCCGGTACTCGTCCAGTCAATGGTAAGTCCATCTAAAGGGCCTGTTGTGCTGCCCCATCTTATTTGAGTGATGGTTGCAGTAATCTTTAAAAAGCCCCAAAATAATAGGCTTAAAATTAATACTTTTTTCATGTTTTCTGTTTTTTAGATTGTGTAATAAAAATAGATATAATTTATTATATTTCAACATTTAGTGATTAATTTTTGAGTGATGTTTAATTTATTTCTTTTATGTTGGTTGTTTTATTTTGGATTATTTTGTTTTTGTTTAATTTTATTTGTGTGATTACTGATTATTCTAGAATTTTATTAAATGATCTTTTTATTAGATGTTTTTCTAAATAAACAATAGTTGTTAAGAATAATACGCTTTTACAGGGAAAAAATTTCCGTACTCTAATTTTTAGACAGAACAGCTACAAGAGGGATTATTTGGTGAAGATTAGGTAAGCGAAAGAAATAATATTTTTATTTGATCCCGATTTTGTTTTGAGAACAGTCTATATACAGACAGTTTTTTAAAAAGATTTTATTACCCAGCATTCCTGTCATACCGGAAAACTTCATCAGCATATATTGGGTCTGGGAAAATCCTTCCACATAAGTGATTTCATGTAAAGGAATGTCTTTGTTTCCCAACCGGATACTATGGTTGCTTTCAGTAGTGTAAGTGGTTAAAATATGAGGTCTGGACTGTGCTTTTTCTATGATCACTTTGGAATGAGGTAATTTTAAATCCTGCCAGTTTTCTTTGTTAGTCAACAGTTCATAAGCACTTGTTCCCGAATCGAACAGGAATTTTTCCTCTTTCCCTTTTAAAGTGCCCAGGATAATAATTTTTCTCTTTTTGAATTTAAAATCGATGAGGTTATTTTTAAATTCAGCCGGTTCATGGGCTATATTGAAAACAATATAGTTCTTTTTAAAATTAATCATTGTTTTCCTGTTTTCAAGAATATCTGCTCCCAGCGTCCCGATTATTTTAATAGAATCTCCGGGGTCTGTTTTTCTTCCCGTATCTGAAATTTTAATTTGATCAGAAGAGATCTTTGATTTTCCAATATAGAACAAAGAGGTAGCTAATTTATTACGAACTGTAATTCCCTTCAAGTTCTTTATTGAATGACTGTAAAATTCTGTATAGGCGGCCCCGGTATCAAACTGCAGATAATAAGTTATGGAGTCTTTCGGAAAATGAATGGGTAAAAGCAAAGCAGATTTGTGTTTGCCTGGCCATACGATCGGAATATTCCCGCTTTCGTTTTCGATGTTCAGGTAGTTCTTTTCCGGACTGAATTTTTGATCAAAATAAATATAACCACCCAATAATAATAGGGTGATCATCCCTAAAATAGACACTGCCGTTTTTTTGATAGTTCTCATGCTGTTTTTTGTGCAAGATTCGGAAATACAAATCTGTTTCTACACAAAAACAGGCCGACACTTGTACGACAGTTGTATGACTTTTATTATAAAAAATTGGTTTTCAGTTTGATATGAATATCATGTTTTTTGTTTAAACTGATGCCATTACTGATGATGATCAATATTTTCACAAAAAGAAACATCATGATGAGAATGATGAAAAGTGGAAACTTCCATGAGAAAAACTTTTGTATAAATGGACTGATGATCAGCGAAGCTGAAAAAACTGTTGCCAGTATAATTTGGATACATACCATACTTTTTCCCAGTTCTTTATTGTTTGAATCTTTTGTTTGGTAGGTTAGGATAAGAGGAAAGATGACACCGCCAAACGGAATGATCATACCTGATAAGATAGAGAGGTTAATTATTTTTGCCCTGTTGATATTCTCCTGTTCTTTAGGCTGATCAATAAGATGTTCGGGATGGGTATCCAATGCCTGAGCAATAGCTTTCAGTGTGAAACCTTTTAGCATACCTCCGGCTTCTACTCTTTGAACCGTTCGCAGAGAAAGACCCGATTGTTCAGCAAGCTCATTTTGGGTCATATTTTTTGCTTCCCTCAAAATCTTGATCTGATTTTTCATGATTAATATAATGGCCGTTTTTTATAATATTTTCAGTTGCTAAAGTAGCGAAAAAGGGATATAGATAAGTAGCGAATGAATTGTAAAATGTTTTTTGTGGAAAACTTGTGGAAAACCTGTTGATTGTTTGTGGGCAACTTTAGCATTTACCTCCTTAATTGTGATGGGGAATGGAATAATATGCTGTATATCAGTTGTTTTTTTTGTGGTGTTTTTGGGCGATAATAAAAGATAAATTGCCCCAGTGTTTTTTTGCAGGTACAAAATGTATGATATAAATCTACACCTTGATGATTACAAAAAATACTGCGGCAATTGGGGAATATAAATAGTTTATTAATTTCCTGTTTTGCACATAGCATCCCAGGTTGTCCAGAAATGCGCATTGATAGCACCAATAAGTGGATGAGTGCTGTCAGCAACAATACCCACCATGGAAGCACAGTTAGAATTGCATCCTATTTCATTGTAGCTTCCTGCCTGAGGAGGAATTTGTCGCCAGGTGCCTGTTGAACCACTTAATAGTTCTACTTTAATATCAAAGATCCCTGAAAGGTTAGGGGTTTGGATTTGTTTGGTAGGATTGTCACTGGAGATAGAATCGCTCCAATTTCCCTGTGAGAATGTTACTCGCCATGTAGTGATCATTACAGAGGTGTCGTTTTGAGGGGAAAGATAAACCCAGAACTGGGCACCGCCCCCAAGCTGAACCTGGCCGGATGAATTTGCGTTTACACTGGTTGTTGTCATGGTAATTTAAGTTTGGTTGGTTATTTCTATTTCAAAGTAACAAAGAAGAGAGCAGATGGTGTAGAGTACAAATAACCAATTATAATTTTGAGTATAAATACCTATGCTTTAAGAATATATAATCCGTTGTTTTTATATATGGAAAGTATTCGGGGTTTGATATATCCCACAAAAAATAAGCCCATGCTGTTTTAGCATGGGCTTATTTTAACTTGCAGAAAGGAAGGGATTCGAACCCTCGATACAGTTACCCGTATACTACCTTTCCAGGGTAGCTCCTTCAACCACTCGGACACCTTTCTTTTTGAGATTGCAAAAATAGAGTATTTTCTTGAATATCCAAATTATTATTGCAATTTAATCTGTAATTTCTCCACAAAGACTCCTTGTAAAGTGATCGGCAAAGCTTCCAGGGTAATTAGGGTTATCAATTAAGTGCATTGCTTTGGTAATGGCTGTTTCAGCTGTCATGTCCCTGCCGCTGATAGCACCTATTCTTGAGAAAATATTACTGTTCTCATACTTTCCAAAGGAGATACCCCCTGAAATACACTGGCTTACCACTACGATTTCTGTTCCATTATTTCTGATTTCCTGAAGGGTTTCCTGGGTTTTTTCACTGCTGAAAATAGTTCCGGAACCAAAAACCTGCAGAATAAGCACTTTCATTTTGGGGATTTCTCTGAAATGGCTCAAGTGCATTCCCGGGAAAATTCTCCAGAATAAAATATCTTCTGAAATATGTTCATCAACATGAAATTCTACTGCCGGATCACATCGGAAAAGATTGTCTTTAATAATATTTAAATGTACTCCAGATTGCCCTAAAATAGGATAATTTGGACTTGCATAGGCATCAAAATACTCTGCAGAATATTTCAGTGTTCTGTTTCCTCTTAACAATTTGTATTCAAAATAGACCGCCACTTCCTGGATAACAGCTTCATCATTTTCATATAGACTGGCGTAATAAAGACTGGTCAAAAGATTTTCCTTAGCATCCGTTCTCAGATCACCAATAGGGAGCTGAGATCCCGTCATGATCACCGGTTTTCTTAATCCCTTTAGCATAAAGCTTAATGCAGATGCCGTATAAGACATGGTATCTGTTCCGTGCAGGATCAGGAAACCGTCAAAGTCATTATAGTTTTTAAGGATGTAATTGGCGATAATTTTCCATTCCTCGGGCCCCATATCTGAAGAGTCCAGCGGTTTGGCGAAAGGATGAACAAAAACCTCACATTCCATGAGCTTCATTTCGGGCATCTTTTCAAATATATTTCCAAAGTCAAAGGCGCGGAGGCTACCAGTTTCATAATCTTTTTCCATACCGATGGTTCCCCCGGTATAGATGAGCAGGACTTTTCGCTTCATGTACTATTTTTAATTAAGAATTTGAGGCAGGTTAAGGTTCATAGCCCAAAATTACGTTAATTTGCAAAGATTTGAAAATGGATGAAAGATTTAGCAGAAACTTTTGAGTATTTAAAACAATTTTTAACAGACGAAAGACTGTCCAAAATTGAACATTTCTCCCAGGAAAGTTCAGATTTTATACTTCCTGTGATGGATGACGTGTATCAGTTCAGAAATGCGGCAGCTATTATAAGGTCCGTAGAAGCCTGTGCTTTTCACAAAGTGATTGCGATGGAGGAGGAGAATGTTTTTAATCCTAACCTTACGGTAACCAAAGGCGCCGAAACCTGGGTAGAGGTTGAAAAAGTCCCAAAGAATATAGCTTCCTTACAAAATATCAAAGACAGAGGGTATAAAATACTGGCAGTATCCCTGGAAAAAAATGCAGTTATGCTTCCTGATTATGAAATTACGGAACCTATAGCACTTGTTTTTGGAACAGAATTGAAAGGTGTTTCTCAGGAAGTAATAGATTTTGCAGATGAAACACTGGCTATTCCTATGTATGGCCTTACCAAAAGTTTCAATGTTTCCGTAGCAGCAGGAATCTGTATGTATGAGCTGAAACAGAAACTGATGAGATCGGGAATTGATTATAAACTGAATGATCAAAAACGTCTGGAAATGAAACTTCGATGGGCTGTGAACTCTATAAAAAGCGGGAAAGAAATTCTGGCAAAGTACCGTAAAGATCATAATATACAATAACCTGATGAAAAAATATACCCAATACTTATTCTTTTTTTCACTTATTATGTCTTTGACCAGTCTTGCTATTAAAGAAAAAGGTTATAATGAAATATATCCTTTTGCAAGCTGGAAACTATTTACTGTACCAAGTGGGGGAGAAGCTTCCGGAGAAAGATATAAACTCTATGGAATCAATCATGGTGATACCATAAGGATTTTAAATACTCCTGTTAAGAGCTATGAAGCCAATGATGAGGAATTTATTGTCAACACCTATGGCGGGAAGATTGACCACAATGAAGATAAAAAGGGAAATATGAAGAAGCTTTTGATTTTTGCCAAAGATACAAGACCTGAATTTCAGGAGTATCTTTTGTATAAAGAAACATACAGCCCCCGTGAGATAGGTGAAAAAAAGATGAAAATTGATAAAAAAATTATTACAAGACTTTAATGAACTACCCTCAGCTTACCGTATTTAATTATAAAACGGTTTATTACGTATTAAGAGTATTCAGTCTATATTGGCTGGGTGTTCAATTTCTGAAGTTTATTGAATTGGAAAACAGGCCAAAAGAAATTTATGATCCTGTTTTTGGGTTCGAAAAAATGATATTTCCTGAGTTTCCCGGGATATTTATGGCTACCGGGCTTATTGTTGCCTGTGGGGCATTTATAATTGCTTCTGTTTTTAAACCTTCTTATGTGTTTAATATCATGATCTTTTTATTAATGGCAGTTATAAACCTTCCATTATCCGCTAACTTTGGAGTTCATCATGACAATCATGTAATCATCCTGGTTTATTTTCTCAGTATTTTTTTACTGCCCAAAAATCTTGAAGATAAAGACTATAAACTGGTACAATATTTCTATCTGGGTGTTTTGATGACTTATACGCTTGCCGGGATGGGTAAGTTTTTAGGGACGGCTAAGAATATCATTAAGCATACCCCCAAACTTACGTGGCTGGATAAAAATGCAGCAAAGCTGAATACTTATGATAATTATTGGGCAGCCGATATGGCAATCCCTGATTGGATGAAAGAAATATATGCCTATGAAAACTTTTGGGTAGTATTGACGGTGGTGGGAATTGGCCTTCAGTTTCTTTGTTTTTTAGGAGCTTTTAACAGGAAGTTGCTGACCTTTTTTATGCTGTTTCTTTATATATTCCATACTTACACAGCAAAGTTTGTACTGGCAGATTTTGAGAATACAAACTATTTACTTCTTGTCATCTTCTTCCCGTATCACATCTTACCTCCTCTTTTCAAAAGGGGTGAAGCTAAAGTACTTAACACTTAAATCATTTTATTATAATTCCAGGCGGCAACAAATACGCCTGCAGTCTCTGTTCTCAGTCTTTGGTTACCCAGAGATACAGCTTTTATATTGTTTTCGGATAAATATCCGATTTCTCTTTCAGAAAAATCACCTTCAGGGCCTATCAGGAAGGTATGATTTTCAGATAACGGAATCTTGTTAAGGTCAACTCTTTCCAGGTTTTCGTGGCAGTGTGCTACAAAAGTATTTTGAGGATCAATGTTTTTCAGAAAATCAGATAGCTTAATAGAATCATTGATAATAGGAAAATGAAATCTTAGACTTTGTTTTGACGCGGCAATACTCTGTTTTCTGATTTTATCAATATTGATATTTTTACGTTCCGTTTTTTCTGTAATGATGATGCTGATCTCAGAAATTCCCATTTCTACAGCTTTTTCTACGAAAAATTCTATCCTGTCAATATTTTTTGTGGGAGCAATAGCAATATGAAGCTTGGGGTTGAAATCAGACAGGTTTTCTTTGATTTCCAATACCTCAATACCTGCTCTTTTACCTTCTATGATAAGTTTCCCAGAAGCTAAACGCCCTTTTCCATCAGTCACATGAATATCTTCACCCGCTCTCATGCGGAGAACTTTTACAATATGCTGTTGTTCCTCGTCGTTGATGATGACCTTCTGACCTTCTATTTCTCCGTAAAATAGTTTCATATATCCTGCGTTAAGAATGCAACTCCTGTTTTTATTGTAGTGTAAATGTCTGTATCACAGTCACGGTAAGTACAGATGAAAATCTCTTCTTTCCAACTGTTATTGATGAAAATTAAATTCAGGTATTCCTGTTTTCTTAAATTATTTTTAATAGATAAATAATCCCCTTCTTTTGGAGCGTAAGGAAAACTGAAAAGATTCTCTGCATTTATTTTTTCTATGATTTCCTCTTTTACATCCTGAATATATCCTTTTTCAGAACTCGATGGAAGGTAATCTAAAGAATTTCCCGGATCATCATTTTTCCCCGTAATAGTTTCTAATACCCAATAATATTTTGAGTTCTTTTTAGAATGGGTTCCGAGTACTTTTTCTTCTAAGAGTATTTTCATAAATCATATTTTGCTGTTGCTGAAGTTCTCAGGTCTGTAAATTCACCTTTGTCGAACTTCAATTTTGCTACCATAGCAATCATGGCTGCATTATCTGTTGTATATTCAAATTTTGGAATGTAAATATTCCATCCCAATCTATCCTTATTGTCTTCCATTGCTTTTCGTAATGCAGAATTGGCAGAAACACCGCCTGCAATAGCAACTTCTTTGATGTTGAGGTCTTTAGCAGCTTTCTCAAGCTTATTCATTAAGATCTCAATGATAGATCTTTGTACCGAAGCACAAAGGTCGTTAAGATTTTCTTTAATGAAATCCGGGTTTTTTCGGACTTCTTTCTGGATAAAATATAATACTGATGTTTTAATACCGCTGAAAGAATAATTGTATTCTTCTAGTTTGGGTTTATTAAATGTAAAAGCATGAGGATCTCCTTCTTTGGCAAGTCGGTCAATAATAGGACCGGCAGGATAATCCAGATCAAAAATCTTTCCTATTTTATCAAATGCTTCTCCTGCAGCATCATCAATTGTTTTTCCAATGATTTCCATTTCAAAATAATCTTTTACCAGTACAATCATGGTATGACCACCACTTACGGTAAGACATAGAAAAGGAAAGGCTGGCGGCATAGGATTTGCATCTTCAATAAAATGGGCTAAAATGTGGGCTTGGAGGTGATTTACTTCTATTAAAGGGACATTGAGGCTCATTGCCAAAGATTTAGCAAATGATGTTCCTACAAGAAGTGATCCTAAAAGTCCGGGACCGCGTGTAAATCCTATAGCTGAGATTGCATTTTGTTGTATATTTGCTTTAGTAAAAGATTTTTCAACAACGGGGATAATATTTTGCTGATGAGCTCGTGAAGCTAATTCAGGAACTACACCACCATATTCTTTATGGATGGCCTGGCTTGCGGCAATGTTTGAAAGAATAGAATTCCCCTTGATGATAGCTGCTGAGGTGTCGTCGCAAGACGATTCAATACCTAAAATTATAGAGTCGCTCATAATAATGGCAAAGTTAGAGAATAATAACGAGAATGAGAATAAAAAATCTGTAGCTGAAAACCTAGGGGATCAGGTACAGAAAACTGTTGATAATGTTGAGGAAAAGGTTAGGGAAACAGTAAAAGAAGCCTCTGAACTTGCTTCAGACGCTATTCATCATCCTGTAGAAACAGCTGAAGAATTCGGTAAGCAGGCAATGAAAGACGTCACCAGCTATTCCTGGTGGGCAAAGCTTCTTTTGATTCTTTTCTGGCTGGGAATTGTTGTTGTGGGGGGAATCCTGATAACGATCAATCTTCCGGTCACCAAACAATGGGCGGCCAATCAGGCATTGAAGCTTGTTAACAATGACTTTAAATCCGGTTTTTCTACAGAAAGTGTAGATGTCAATTATTTCGGAAATGTAACCATCAAAGGATTAAAAGTAAAGGATTATAAGGGCCTGAATTTTATTACGGCACGTGAATTTCGAGCCGATTCAGACTGGATATCTCTTGCGGTAAATGCCATTTCAGGGAAAAGCAATTCTTTAAGCTTTAATTCTCTGACCCTCGTGAATGCCGATGTAAAAGTAATTACCTATAAAGGAGACAGTATTTCCAATTTTGTACGGTTTACAGAACTTTTTGATGATGGTAAGAAAAGAGATCCTAAAAAGAAACCCTTTGAGCTGAATTCCAGGATACAGATTATTGATTCTAAAGTTTCCATTGTGAATCAGAATTCTCCAGGAGAACAGGGGAAGTGGCTTACTGCTACAAAATTTAATTTAAAAGCACCAAATCTCAAAGTTAATGGTCCTAATGTCTCTGCGTTGATCAACAATATGTCATTTGTTACCTCAAGATGGGGGAAATCACATATTGTAGATACTTTTTCAACGGAACTTTCTTTAACCCACCAGTTTTTATCATTAAAAGATTTAACATTAAATACCGATCATACCTTACTTCAGGGGGATATCAAATTTAACCTTCATGATGGTTCATGGTCTGATTTTGCTGATAGAGTTCGATGGGATATGAATATTCAGCAGGGAAGTCAGGTAAGTGGATATGACATCAGCTATTTTGTAACCAACTGGGATAATAGTAAGCCATTCAATATTGCCGGAAAAATGACAGGCCCTTTGAATAAGTTTCATCTTGAAAACTTCCTGATCAGAAACCCTGATGTCAATATTGCAACTCAAACTATGAAAGTTGATAATCTGCTGAAAGGAAATTTTGCTATTGAAACCAAAAACCTTTCTGCTGATTTTACCTATAAGGATTTAAAAGCAATGATGCCTTCATTTATTTCTAAAAAAATGAAAAATTTTGCTGATGATTTTGGAAAACTGAAGTACAATGGAACAGCAAAAGTAACCCCGGAACAGGTTTATGTGGAAAACGGGAATTTACTGACAGGAATTGGGCAGGCTAAAATATCCAAATTATCACTTACAGCGTATAGCAGTACGATGCCAAAATATTCAGGGTATCTTGAGGTAAAAGACCTTAATACCTCTGTTATTACTAAGAATAAAACAGTGGGGCTGATTTCGGGTAAATTTGATCTTAACGGACAAAGCTTCGATGTCAATACCATGCGTCTGACTACTAAATCTCAGATTGCCAGTATTGAAATTATGGATAAGGTGATCAGTAACCTGTATCTTGACGGTTTATTGGATCATAAAAAATACAACGGACTTATTACGGTAAATGATGATCAGGCGAAGGCAACAATCAAGGGGCTTATCGATTTCAGCACGTCTAAAGTTGCGATGGATGTCAATGCAGATGTAGGTTATCTGAATATGAATTATTTTACCAACAAACCGGGAAGCCAGATTGTAAGCGGGAAGGTAGATGGTAAAATGTCTATGTCTTCTATTAATGACCTTACCTTAGATGTAAACGCTAATGACCTTCAATTTGCTACTGCAACTCAAAAATATACAATCCCCAATGCCAAAATAAAAACATTTGTTGATGGAGGAGGGCGTGTCATTGATGTAGATGCTCCCGGAGCAGCCACAGGGAAAATCTCTGGAAGATACAGTCTTGCAGATCTTGCTGGAATGGTAGAAAACGGAGTAGGAAAAATATTGGTAGGTCCACCGCCAAGAAAGTTGTACCGTGGGCAGAATTTTGCCTTGAACTTTGATATACAGCAGGGATTGGTTAATTATTTTCTGCCGGATCTGAAACTTCCTAATGGCGCTAAAGTAGAAGGAGAATATGATGGCAATTCCAATAATTTAATTTTAAATCTGGATGCTTCTTCTTTGAAATACATTATGACAAAAGAAGATGAAATTACAGATGCAGATAAGGCTTTAGCGGCCTCAAACCCGGATTATAAGATTAATGACCGTAAAAATATCAGCAAAGACAGTGCTGTGGTGGATAGTGTTAAAGTTCGAATTAATACGGCAGACCTTAATCAGCAATTGTATGCCAAAATAAACAGAGTTATATATAATAAGAATGTCATTAAAGACTTTGAACTTAAAGGTAATAATGAAAACAGCAATACCCTGCATTTATCAACAGTATTTAAGCACGGCAGTCCGGAAGATGAGATTGAAGATAAACTCAAGGAATATGCTATCAACGTTGATCAGTCTACAGATGCTGCAGGAGACTATGTTTTCAGGTTTGAGCCTACTGAAGTTAAATTCAATGAAGTTACCTGGGCAATAGATACCAGTCCTGAGCTTAATCATTCCATTACCTATAGAAAGAAAACCGGCGACTTTGATATCAGAAACCTGAGGGTATATTCTGATAAAAGTGCTTTGTTTATTAAGGAAGCCCAGTTTAAATCGGCTAAAGATTTCTATGTAGATGCTGACATTAATGATTTTGCCATAGAGAAACTTCTGGAGATGCAGTCCGGAGGGAATGGTATGGATATAAAAGGTCTTGCTAATGGAAGTGTAAAGATCAAAATGGATAAGAGCACACTCCAGCCTTTGGTAGATCTTAATATTGATGCTATTAAAATGAATGGTAATGATATGGGGGATATCTCCATTTCTGCCACCAACGGTTTCTCACTGAATGTTTATGATATTGATGTAAAAGTAAATTCAGCAGGTGTACTTGGAAACAATAGTCTGAATCTGACGGGTACCGTTAATAATAATACTGCTTCGCCGATTATTGACCTGACAGCGGAAATGCGGGATTTTGATCTTTCATTTACCCAACAGTTTGTCCATACGGTTTTTGGAAATTTAAGAGGAAAAGCAACGGGAGATCTTAAAATTAATGGTAAACTCAATAATCTTGATTATAGTGGGGATATTGCCTTAAAAGATTTTGGATTGAAATTATTGTTCACGGGAGTAGACTACTCATTTGATGATACTGTCATTCAGCTGACCCGGGGACTTGCGATCCTTAACAATATAGAGGTACATGATGGCAGATCGAATTCTAAAGGAAATATTTCCGGAGCGATTCAGTTTGAAACTCTTTCTTCAATGGGGGTCAACCTGGTAATGAGAGCAGACAATCTATTGGTACTGAACAGTACTCAGAAGGATTCTGACTTATTCTGGGGAAGAGTATATGGTCAGGGAGATCTCTATGTGGACGGACCTGTTTCTGGATTGAGTATTACAACCCCTAATATGAAGGCTCTTAACGGAAGTACCTTTACCTTTAATTCCGGCTCTACATCCAATGTGGAAGAGTTTAAAATGCTGAGGTTCCTGAAAGAAGGAAAAGATGGACTGATTACTTTGGAAGAAAAGAAAAAGACCGGGGCTAATATGAATATTGATTTTAACCTGGCTATAGATAAAGGAACCACCGTGAATGTACTTATTGGTGATGATGTAGGAAATATTACCGTAAAAGGAGCGGCTGACCCATTGAAGTTCCAGATGAACAGACAGGGGAATATAGCGATGAACGGGACATATAAAGTAGATAACGGAACTTTTGTTTCGAAAGCTATTCTTAATAAAACGTTCCAGATCGAAAAGAACAGCAGTATCAGATGGGATGGTGATGCTATGAAGCCTACCCTTGATATTACAGCCAATTACATGAGGATGGTTTCCAATGCCGGAGAGTATCTCAGTCTTGGAAAACTTCAGCCTATCAGTATTTTATTACAGGCTAACATCAGCAGGTCTCTGATAGATCCTAAAGTAGATCTTGATGTGACCGCCATGGATGTTTCCAGCCAGGTAAGGGAAACATTAGCCGCGAAAATGAGCCAGGAAGGGGAGAAGGTTCTTCAGTTTGGTTCAGTATTGCTATTGAGTACCTTTAATGTATCCAATACCGGTGGTGTAGAAGTTAATGTTGGAAACGTAGCGGAATCATCCGGATATAATATGCTTCTTAAACAGCTGGGATCTGTTCTGAATACCATGAGTAACGAATTCCAGATTGACCTGAATTACGTAAAAGGGGATCAGAATGCCAATATCGGAGATAGAGCCAATGCAGGAGTAAGTGTAGCTCTCTCACCAAGGGTAAATGTGAAAACAGGATTGGGTATTCCGTTAACCAAAACTGAGGGAACGCAGACGAATTATCTCTCCGGAGAGGGATCTATAGAGTACGATCTTTCTAAAAAGAATGACGGTACGCTGGTCCTGAGAGGGTATTCAAAACCTACCAATATTGGTATGGTAAGTACCAACGGTTCTGCTAATCAAGCCTATGGAATGGGAGTTGTATGGAGTAAAAGCTTTAATTCTTTGTTTAAAAAGAAGAAAAAAGATAAAAAACCTTCTGAGGCTAAAAGTGAAATAAAAACAGATTCTATAAAATCAGCAGGGAAATAATCTGAATATTTTAATGATTTTTATCATCCGTGTTAATTATTGTTAATGTTTGATATAATTTTTTTAGTTAAATTATTTTTTATAAATTTGCAAAAAATACATAGATTTTTTAAAGAAATTGTAATTTAACTAATATGAACTATCAACTGGACGAAATAGACAAGAAGATTCTTGATTTCTTAGTAGAAAACACAAGAATGCCTTTTACAGAAATTGCAAAGCAGATGGATGTTTCTGCTGGAACAATTCACGTAAGAGTGAAAAAGATGGAAGATGCAGGTATTATTTTGGGATCATCTCTTAATATTGATTATGGTAAACTAGATTATCATTTCACTGCTTTCATCGGGATACTTTTGACAAAATCAAACCGTACTCAGGAAGTACTGAAAGAATTGTCAATTATTCCTAACGTAATTGAAGCTAGCGTTATTTCAGGAAAATATAATATTTTCTGTAAAGTAAGAGCTAAGAACACCGAAGATGCAAAAAGAATTATCTACCAGATAGATGATATTCAGGATGTAATGAGAACAGAAAGTATGATCTCTATGGAAGAGTTCTTGAGTGACAAAAACAGACTGATCAACGCGATCTCAATCTAATTCAAATTTTAAACGAATTATTATAAAAGAACTTATGAAATCTCTCATAAGTTCTTTATTTTTGTACTATGGAAGAATACAGCTATTTTGATGAAGATCCGAAGAAAGGATGGGGATTTGTACTGGCATTTGCTGCCCTGATGTTATTTACGATTATGGGACTTGGAATTGATGTGGATGAATACTTACAGCATGAATACCTTGAAATTCCAAGATGGTACTTTTACGTTATCTTTTCCATTGATCTGTTTATGATGATCGGATTGGTATTGATGTTCTTCTACAGAAAAGTGGGGATTTTTATGTTCCCGGCATTGCTGGTACTGCATTTCTTTATGCACAATTATTACCTGTCTACTTTCTTATATACCGATGTTACCAATCTTTTCCTTTTTACAGGATTTGGAATGCTGGCTATTATTCCGAAATGGAAATTTTTCAGATAACAGATACTTTGTATTGGGTGAGAGTGGAAGAGGTTTTTTACAGCGCTCTATACTGTTGAATGGCCTTAGATTTTAATGGGTTTTGGGTCCATTCTTCCCATTCTCCGGAATAAGGGTTATACCCACACTTCAAAGGTTTTGATATATCCAGTCCCTCTTTGTTTATATGAGTCAGCTCTGTATACGCTCTGCAGTCTGTACAGATATTCCTGAACTCACAATCTTTGCAGGTTTCTATATGATCTTTGGTGAGATTCCAGTATTTTTTAAATCCTGGCTGCTTTAAAACTTCTTCAAGGCTGTTGTGGTTAATATTACCATAGATTTCCGGCATTAAAGGACAGTTTTTAATATTACCGTTGATATCAATTCCGATTTTTTTGTGTAAACATGAATTATGATTGATAGCTTCAAGAACTTTCGGAAGATTGGTATTGAAATATTTTAGATCTACTTTTCCGCAGGAAGATATCTTTACATCCTGTTGTATGAAATTGACCGTAAATCTAAACCTATTGTTTACTTTAAAAGATGAAGAGGCGGAATTGTAGAATACAAGGCTGTGAATTCTGGAAACCTTTTCACTCAGATCTTCAAGATAATGATGATCGAGCTGGTGATGATGTGGTGAGAAAATCTCAATATTTTCTAAAGAGGTGTTTGTAAACAACTGGTCAATCTTCAGAAGCTCATCAAAAGAAAATTGACTTGTAGAGAAAATAACAAGATGTCTGACTCCCAGATTTTCGATCGAATGTTTTACTTGATGCAGAATATCTACATTCCCGAGCTCTATAAAAACATTAGAAATTGTACTGTACTCATTGTATTCATAAGATAATGGAGAGAAATTATGATCCCAGTCATTTTCGGTGATGAAGCCATATTCTTTTTCAAGCAGTAGATCTACATACTCCTGTACAATCTCTCTGGACTCCTGATCGTAATTCCTGAGGATATGGTCAATAGGATGGGCTTTAAGTTCTTGTATAAGCTCATACAGCTCCAGCGGATACAGTTCTGACGTGTTTCTTTGTAAATCCGACATCAGGATTCTTTTTGCCCCTTTTGTGATAAAAATAGTGCTGAATAGATTGAAGTATTTCATGTTCGTCGTATGAGGAATTTATTGGATTTCAGTTTTACATCGTAGTATATGACTTTTCTCTCTTTTTATTTTTTACAACTTTTGTTTTAATTCGAAGCACTTCTGCTTCTTCGTGAATACTATGAAGCTTTTATCCATCCTGAACCACCACTTTATGACCTCGGTTGTGGTAATCTCTTTATTTTGAGAAATAATCAGAATCATTTTTCCGTTTTATTATAATCTTTAATAATAGCATTTCCGTGTTTCATACTTGGCAATCCTATGCTTTTTCGGTTACGATTGATAGCTGCAGAATCTTTTACAGGATTTTGTCCTACATATATGTAATAAGGAGTATCTTTTTTAAGGACATACAGATAATATCGGTCTATCATCGCAGCATAGTCCCGCGGAGGACATTCACCTGATTTTACATATTCTAATATTTTGGTTTTGAAATATTGGTGATATTCGCCATAATTAGCTATATGAAGCAACAACGAACCTGAAGGCATTAAAAAATCACCATTCCATAAACCTATTTTCTGTAGACTGGGAAATCCCTCATTCTCAAACATCCACTTCAGCATTTCAGCATTTTTTTTGTCATTTTTGAACAAATCTTCATAGTTTGAATCTTTACGACTACCCTGATCACGCTTAAATGCAACGGTGAATGAATCTATCATTTTTTTATTAAGGCCTTTCTCCCATTGTGAAATTTCTTTTTCCATTTCCCGCCTGTCTATGCCATAGTTTTGATAGAGTTGAATAAAGCTGGAATCTTTATTTTTATATTTCCAATTAGGAGCAACCAAAGGGATTAGTTTATAGAGGCTTTTTTTTCCACCAAAGTTTTTATGTTGCTGATCGGCAAGCCTGATGTAGGTTTCATATTCCTGAATACGGTCCTGGTTTTTTGGGGAATATTTTTTGAATAGCTTTTTATATTGTCTGATAACTGTTAAAGTATCCTTCTGGAAACGGTAAATGCTGTCTATGTCATTCACCTTGTTATAATAGGTGATATAATTTAAATTTCTGTTCTTGCATGCAGAAAGAATTAAAAAAATAATAATTAAGATACATGAAGAATAGCTCTTAATATATTTTACCATAGATTACACAGATTAATGTTTAGGGTTGAATACAAATGAAATTGAGCACTTTTTTTCAGCTCGCAATATTGAATTTAAAAATAATTTAAAATATTCTATAATAACCGGGTAAGAGACTTTATGGGCATTTCCCTCAAAAGATAATCTGTTTGGAACTTCTCACATGGTACATGATTTCCGGTACTATTATTTTTGTTATTTTTTTTAGTTCTAAGCTCTTCAATATATTTGAAGGTGAGAGGTAATTTATTTTTTTCTTTTTTAAATAATTTTTTCATAAATATTGTGCTATTTCTTTTTCCAATGAATAGTTACAAGCAGTTGATAAGCCTAAAAATTGGCCTAGAGGATTAACCTCTAAAAAGTAGAATGTATTCCCACTTTTTATAAAATCTATAGACCCGCAGTTCAAGTCCAATAACCCCATAAGCTGATGTGTTTTTTGTTCAATACTTTCAGGTAGCTGATAGGGTACTTTTCTGTTGGGTTTTTTATAATTATATTTTCTAAAATCGGTTTTGGTCTGTTCATCGCTTTGAGAAATAATAGCTGTAGACCACGTTTTACCACTTAAATAAAAGCTCCTGATTTCAAAATCTTTCTCAATTTTTTCTTGAAAAAAAGTAATAAAAAAATTTTCTTTTTCTTTTTCCTCTATTATTGAAGTATATATAATAGCATCTGAATACTTATTGATAGAATCTAATATAACATTTTCTGTAATCGCTTTTGTAATCGTTGTATTGACAACTACTTCATCGGTGTTTTCTGCTAAAAAGTACTTTGGAACGTTTAATCCTGCTTTTTGAGCTTGTTCTAATACGAACAGCTTATTCACATGACTATTAGTTTGTTTGTTGATCGTTTTTTTTGATTCTAACGTTTTTATTACATAATCTTCCAGCCAATGTTGAGTTTCATCCATATGAATATTAATAGAATCATTATCGTAGGATAGACGTTTGAATTTTAATCTCCCTCTTCTGTACCATGTACTGGTGATTTCATCCAGGAAAAACTGATGTCTTTCACTTACCATATAAATTCTTTTTTTATCTGTTTTAATCTCAAAAAACTCATCTTCGTGCACACGAATAAATGGCTTTCTCATTGCCGAAAGATATTTGATGACTTGTGTTGTCGTAGTATCTCCGTTATTCGATATAATGAGTATCATTTTCTTTCAGTTTTTTAAAATAATCCTGTCTTATCTTAGCACTGTGTTTCATGCTCGGTATTCCCAGGGTTTTCCGATTGCGGTCTGTCTGTATACTATCTTTCACAAGAATCATATTAAAACCATATAATGTGGTATTGTTGTGAGATCCCATATCCGTATCCACCATTCTCGCATAATCACGGGGTGAGCAGTCTCCTGATTTAACAAATTCCAGTAACTTTTCTCTTATATAAGGATAATGTTTTTTAGATTCAACCATATGGGTTATAAAGGTTGGCATAGGAAACCATCCTATTTTTTTTGATGTAGGGAATCCATCATTTTTAAATGTCCAGATAAGAAGCTTTGCATTTTTTTCTACGTTTTTCCTGACCAACACGGTATCATCAGGTCTTCCCTGTTGATCCCGGATCAAAGCAATTCTGAAAGAATCAACCAATTTTTTATCCAGTCCTTGTTTCCATTCTGTTATTTTTTGTTGTACTTCCGTACTATCTATTCCATATTTCTTAAAAAGTGGAAGGTATTTCTTGTATTCATGATTATATGGAGCTACTAAAGTTATTAATTGGTATAGGCTTTTCTTTCCTCCGAAATCTTCATTGTATTTGTCTGCTAGAGTTATATAAGTGGCATATTCTTCAATACGATCTTGATTTTTGGGAGTATATTCCTTAAAAAGTTTTCGGTATTCTTTAATAGCCAACTTAGGATTATTGGTAAACCTGTAGATGCTGTCAATTTCGTTGACCTTATTATAATAGATAATATAATTTTTCCTGCAAGATGCAAGAGATAGCAAAACAATAAAAAGAATACTGTAGCTAATTGCACTTTGTTTTTTCATAACTTAATTAATTAATAAAGAGGGGAGCTCACCCTCCTTATTCCTTACTAGCAAACAATTACTCTGCCTTCATATGGTCCTCCATTATATGCATAATGGTCTGATTCATAACATCCTGATGGGGCCGTATTAGATTCAATTGTATACTGTTGAATACTACCGTTAATAAATTTTAAATCATTTCTTTTTATTCTTTTGTTTTCCAGTGAAGAAAAGTTTTTCTTCATTCCTTTAAGCTTTTTCATTTTTTTGAATTTTTTAAGTTAATGTATTATTGTCTGTCATATAATCCCTGACATGGGGATAGATTATTCCCATATTAACTTTGTACTGTACACATACAATTAAATATGCAGAACATATCCATCAACGTTGATTTTTCAAAGCTAAATATAAATACATCACATGATGGGGATATGATTTGCAATTATTTTGCAATTTTAATAGGAAAATGTGCACATTTAAAGGGTGAAGGAAGTACGTGTTTTTAAATGAATTTCAAAGCTTAAAGAAAATATAAAAGGTATTGAAATGATAAGGCAATAAGTATTCATATAATGTTTGAAACTTTGAAAAAATTTCAATTGTACACAGTAATGCAAGGTTACCGATAAGTTGTTTTTAGAAATGTTTTTGGGTTATATATTCATCATTTAGATAGTCTTTCTGAAGAATTAAATCTTATTAGTATGGCTCACTTTAAGCTCCTCCAAAGATTCGGATTCATTAACATAAGGGTTTGAAATGATGAATAAGGTAGCTATAATCCTGAAAACAGACATAGCTTTATAAAAATTAGTATGCTGGTTTAGTAGGATAAGGGTACTTTTATCGGCTCTTTAAAAAAGAAGTATGGATTTTGAAATTTTAAAGCAACAGATAGAAAAAGCGGCGAAGAAAGCTTTTTTGGAAATGTATACTCAGCATGGTGCAGAGAAGATCTATAGTTTTGCATTATACAGTGATGAAGGAGCTATGACCGTATGTCCTGCCACAAATACCTTTACGATGCTTGAAAATGCAGATGAAGATGATGCGTTGTATTATAAATATGAACCTGCTGAATGGACATATGAGATGGATGGGGCAGAGGAAGAATTCAATGACATCTGTACTCAGTTGAGAACAGAACTTGATAAACATGATGAAGATGATAAATGGTTTGAAGGATTTCAAAGCAAATTATATTCATGCTGTATTGAAGTGTTGGAAAAACTTAAAAATGAGAATTTCTTTAGCCAGATTACGGGTGAAGATATATTTCTGATTTTTACAGTTTCAGAATATGAATTTGAAACGGAAGATTTGAAAAATATCATCACCAGCCTTAACGATAATGAATTTAAAAATGAATATCTGACGTGGATGGACACGTGGGCAAGCTGATCCCCAATATAGAGTAGGAAAAACACCTTAGATTATAAAAATATGAAACTGAATAAAATAATTGTTTCAGATACTTCTTTCAATAGCAACGAACCTTATGACGTGATTAGTTCTAATATTTCCGTTATCAATCTGCTGAATGAAGAAGGTGTGGAACAAGATCATATGCATGAAGATTCAATAACCAGCTACTTTATTGATTACTATCTGTCCCAATATAAAAACGGGAATTTTTCCCAGTTTGTCTGGAATTCGGGATGGTCCTCTGAACTTAACGGAATTATAAAAGATGGCCTAAAAAAAATAGGGGCTCACAAAAATCTGGATTTATTTCTTGAGCAGTGTTTCAAGGTAGAAAATTTAGAAGAAGGGGAACTTCAGAAGTTTTTAGAAAGCGAGTATTTCGGACCCAATAAAACAAGAGACAAACTGAAAAACGATTCATTCTACAGTCTGGAGGAGGATATCGTAGATTTAAATGCTCAATGGCTTAAAAATCACCCTGATCTCGAAGTGTTAAGCATTGAAAATATGTTTGGGAAGCTGGAAAAGCTGATTGGACGGGAAATAGACAGGGAAAATTAATCCAAATCAAATAAAGAACAGAAAATATTAATTATGAATACACTAAAATATTACAAAAAAGAAGGAAACCAGTACACTTTTAAAAACCAGCCGGTGTTTGTTTTTATAGTGGCTATCTTTTTTATTGCCACTGCCATATTGTTTTACAGAATAGATATTAAATGGTTATCCTATGTGATGATAGCCGTTGTTGTACTTATTGCGATCAATTTCTTTACAAAGAAGTTTATCATTGATATGGACCGGCAGACCATTACAGGAAAGCATACCGTTTTTAGTCCCGCAAAAACATATCACCTAAAAGATTTTACGAATTTTGAGGTTTTGGCAACGAAATATATGGGGTTTATTACCACCAATGTGCTTCTTTCCATCCATTTTCATGCAGATGGAAAAGATAAAAAATTAGTTTTAGGGCAAGCCGTTTCCCATAAAGGAATACAGAAAATGATCAATGAGACGGAAGATATTATGAATAGTAATCATTTGAATGATGAACGTAGCAGATCGGTATAGATTCAGGGAAGACGGAAATGAAATCCGTATAATGCCCCAATACAGCTTTATCCGCTTTTTGGTATGGTGGCTTGTTGCTGGGATTATGGCACTTCCCGTTATTTACTTTTACAGGACCCAGATGTCTTTGAATACCTTTCAGATCGCTGTGGGGTTATGGGGTGTTTATATGATCTACTTTCTGTTTGATCTTATTTTCAGAATTCCGGTAACCTATATTTTTGATAAATCTCAGAAATGCATTTATAAAAAGCTGTATTTTTCCAGAAAGATCATGAACTTTGATGAAATGACCTATTTTATCCATGAAGAATGGGGCACTTATTATTTTTCAATTGGAAAAAAAAGAAATCAGTTTGTGAAAAATTATAGAATCAGTAATTATTTTTCAGGTTCTAAGGCTTCAAACAGGAGGGAAGATGAGTATATAGAAAAAGTATTATGCCCGGTACTGCAGGCAGTGGGAATTCCCGTGAATCAGCCTAAATAATGACTGAAAAGCCCTGATAAAAATAGTATAGGAGAGCATATCAATAATTTAACGAATAATCATAAATAAAAACTCAGCGGTTTCAAAGAAACCGCTGAGTTTTTATTTATGAAATTAGCTGATTGTAAACCAGGATTCTCTGTATGGATCTACTATAGTTTTGATGGTTAATGAGTTGTGTATTTTTATTAATTAAAACGCAAATAAATTAATAAATACAATGGTTTATTTTTAAATGTTGAATAAAATATTAATTAATTTCTTAATATTTGTTAATATTTTTATTTTGAACATATACCCTTTATTGTATGTGTTTAATATTTGTTATTCTATAATTATTTGATTTTGTTTATGTTATTTGTTGTTTTTAAAGCGTTAAGAGAGTCGGTTTTTTAATTTATATTTAACTAATTTTGTGATTTGGCATATTAATTGTTAATAAATGCTTAAAATTCAAAACAAATGAAAAAAATCTTAGTTATGACTGCTATTGCAGTATTCGGAATGGTAAGTGCTCAGAAAAATTCCTTGTTAGTAGGTGGAAACATTGGGTATAGTAATAACAATAATAAATTCATGGGTGATAAAGTATCCAGTACCGAAGCGTTTACTTTTACTCCAACGGTAGGTTATCAGTTCCATAAAAATTGGACAATAGGTATCAATTCTGTTATTACTTCCGGGAAGCAAGAAGAAGTTTTTAATAATAATCCTGCTACCTTGAAAACCAACGAGTTTGCTATTGGGCCATTCGTTCGTTATGCAGTTCCTTTGGGTGATATTTTCGCTGTTTATGGAGATTTAGGTGCTGGTTACCAAAATCAGAATATGAAAACAACTACTTTGGGTTCTACCAGTGAAGTGAAATCTAACGGGTTTTATACCAGCTTTACCCCTGCATTATTTATCAACTTCAAGAATGGATTTGGACTAAACTTCAATATTGGAGGAATTAAATACAGCCATTTAAAAGCAGATAGCATTGATGCTACCAGCAGCAATTTCAATCTTTCTTTCGGAAAAGAAGTAGGAGTAGGAATCTCTAAAAACTTTGGATTGAAATAGTTATTGTAGAAAAAAAATAATAAAGCCGTCTCACTGAGACGGCTTTGTTTTATAATTGAAAAGACTTTCCTAGTTAGCTAAGATTCTTTTTACGGCTTCTTTTACTGCTTCAGCATCAATTTTATACTTCTTCATCAGTTCAGCAGGCGTTGCAGATTCTCCAAAAGTATCATTTACGGCCACAAATTCCTGTCTTGTAGGTCTTTTTCTTGCAAGCATTCCCGCAACAGACTCTCCTAAACCACCAAGGTAGTTATGCTCTTCAGCAGTAACGATCTTTCCTGTTTTTTCAACAGATTTTAAGATGATCTCTTCGTCTAAAGGTTTAATGGTGTGGATATTGATCACTTCACAAGAAATACCTTCTTTTTCAAGCTCTTCAGCCGCTACAAGAGATTCCCATACAAGGTGCCCTGTTGCAACAATCGTTACGTCAGTACCTTCCTGTAGCATAATCCCTTTTCCAATTTCGAAAGGCATATCTTCCGGAATAAATACAGGAACTACCGGTCTTCCGAATCTTAAATATACAGGACCTTCAAAATCAGCAATTGCCAATGTAGCAGCTTTAGTCTGGTTGTAGTCACAAGTATTGATAACCGTCATTCCAGGAAGCATTTTCATCATTCCGATATCTTCCAAAACCTGGTGAGTAGCTCCATCTTCCCCTAAAGTAAGACCTGCGTGAGATGCACAGATTTTCACATTTTTTCCAGAATAAGCGATAGACTGACGGATCTGGTCATATACTCTTGAAGTAGAGAAGTTAGCGAAAGTTCCTGTAAAAGGAATTTTTCCTGTAATGCTAAGTCCTGCAGCAATACCCATCATATTAGCTTCTGCAATCCCTATCTGGAAGAATCTTTCAGGTGCTTTTTCAATGAATTTCTCCATTTTTAAAGAACCGATAAGGTCTGCACAAAGTGCTACTACATTAGGGTTTTTGTCAGCCAGCTCTGCTAATCCGGCTCCAAATCCTGAACGTGTATCTTTTTTTTCTGTATATGTATATTTCATTTTTATTTTTTTAATCGAGATGTTAAGATATTAGTAATCTGCCGGAGCTTCTAAATACAATTGCTTGAATGCTGCATCCAACTGCTCATCATTAGGAGCTTTTCCATGCCAAGCGTGGCTTCCCATCATATAATCTACACCATAACCCATCTCAGTATGAAGGATGATTACTACAGGTTTTCCTTTTCCTGTTTCAGTTTTTGCTTTCTCAAGAATAGCAATCACGGCTTCAAGATCGTTTCCGTTTTTCTCCTCAAGTACAGTCCATCCGAATGCTTCAAGTTTAGCATGAAGATTTCCTAAGCTCAATACATCATCTGTATCTCCGTCAATCTGACGTCCGTTGTAGTCAATAGTAGAGATAATGTTGTCTACTTTTTTAGCAGCAGCATACATTAAAGCTTCCCAGATCTGACCCTCCTGAAGTTCACCATCTCCGTGAAGTGTGTAAACAAGAGATTGATCTCCGTCTAATTTTTTACCCTGTGCTACACCAAGTGCTACAGAAAGCCCCTGTCCAAGAGAACCTGAAGCGATTCTGATTCCAGGAAGTCCCTCGTGAGTAGTTGGGTGCCCTTGTAATCTTGAATCCAGTTTTCTGAAAGTCTTCAGTTCTTCCACCGGAAAGAAATCAAATCTTGCCAAAGTAGAGTAGAAAACAGGTGAAATATGCCCGTTTGATAGATAAAAATGATCTTCATTTTTCCCTTCCATCGTAAAAGGAAGATGATAGTTCATCACCTTTCCGTAAAGTGCTGTGAAGTATTCTGTACAACCTAAACTTCCGCCCGGGTGGCCTGAATTAACAGCATGAACCATTCTTAAAATGTCTCTTCTGATCTGTGTAGTAAGAGATTTTAACTCTTCAATACTTTTACTCATTATATCTGATTTATTTGCACGCGAATTTACAATTTTTTACCGGCTTATGGAAATGTAAAAATCCGGATATGAAAACCCGGATTTTGACTTATGTGTATATTTTCCCTGCTTTTAACAGCCCTCGTTGAGGTAAACAGAAATTTCAGTAACAATATTATTAACAAATTTAAAATTTAATTGAGTTCCTGCATCGCTGTCATTTGTAAAAAACAAAAGCTTTACAAACTTAAAGGTCTTTATCCTTTTTTAATAGTGTTTCAATAAATTTATTTTGAGATTCAATGAGCTTGGTGATCTGTTGTTGATTTTTTAATATATTCTCAATAATTTCAGGTGACTGCATATTAAATACTGGATTATATTGATTAATAGTGCCTGCACTGGATAAGTCACTGAATTTATTATTTGATATATTTACCTGAATCCCTTCATTTAACAATTCATTAATATCTACGTCTAATTCTTTGGCAATTTTATTTAGTAATAATGAACTGGGTATGTTTTTATCAGATTCTATACTTGAAATTGTGCTTTGTGCAACATCCAGACGTAAGGCTAATTCATCCTGAGAAATCCCCCTTGTCTCTCTAAACTTTTTTACTTTGGCTCCTATACTCATAATATCAATATTTTGTTCAAAAATAACAAAATACCGATGATATTTAAAAGATATTTCTTTTACGTTTGTAAAAATATATGTCACATAGTGTAGATAAGTTAGATCTTTTATAAGATTTTAGATTTAATACGACATGTTCTGTCGCTATGGCTTAGTAGCTTTGCTTTAGTTAAGACATTAAAAACAAATAGCAACTTTAAAATAATATTTTTATGAAAACACTCTATTTATCAGGGTAGAACAGGCTACCGTAAAAACCCCATATAAAAATGGGATTTTCCCTGTACTGGGAATTAATAATAATTTTTATCTTCACCAATTAAAAGAACAAATATGAAAAAAATCTATTTGAGTGCATTATACTTATGCACAACCTTGGGTATATCATATGCTCAGGAAACAACGGTCCTATGGCAACGGGACATTAAATCCTCAACTCAGGACTTTTTAAGCCAGGTGACCACCACTATTGATGGGCAATACCTGATCACTGGAAGCAGTATTCAGGCTACAAGCCAGTCGCCAGCTATGAGCTCCCAAAAGTCTAATAATGGCTACGACATGCATTTAATAAAACTTGATCAGTTAGGAAATAGTATATGGGAAAAATATTTTTCCGGAAATAACCATGACTACCTCTCTTCTACTGTAGCAACTGAAGAGGGAGGATTTTTGCTTGCTGGTACCACATATTCCAATAAAGGTTTGGATAAGAAAGATGAATCTAAGGGAGGTTCAGACATCTGGCTCATCCGTATCAATGAATTTGGAGACGAAGTTTGGCAAAAAACCTTGGGAACTTCATCCGATGAAGAAGCCAGAGCCGTAATCCAAACGACAGACTTAGGATTCTTTGTAGCAGGTAACATACAAAACTCTCCCAAAGGCTATGGATCAAAGGACATTTTAATTGTAAGACTTGATAAAGATGGCAAAGAATTATCCCAACTTATTTTAGGCGGAAAAAATTTGGATGAAGTAGAAAAAATGATCCCTACGCGGGATGGAGGAGCTTTGCTGGGGGTATATTCCCGAAGTTCTATTGGAGGATCAAAGAAAACTGAAAACTTTGGCGAGGGTGACTATTGGATCATAAAACTAGATAAAAACGGAAAAGTAGAATGGGAAAAGAACTTTGGCGGAAAAGGCGATGATCATTTGAGAACCCTGGCTTTAACTTCAAATGGTTTTATCATCGGAGGAGAATCCAGATCCGAGAGATCCGGAAATAAATCAGTAGGTGCTCAAGAAGGCACAGACCTATGGTTAATCTTGCTGAATGAGAGAGGTGAAGAGATCTGGCAGAAATCCTATACTTTGGGCAATCGGGATATTTTGATGGGGATGAATGTGATACAGAGTCAAGATCCAGGAACCAGGAATCAAGACGTCACGCAAGGAGTATTGATGGGCGGATACACGCAGGCTGAAGGAAGGATAGAAAAAAATGACGAAAGTTTTTGGCTTCTCTATATTGACCAGCAAGGGATTGAAAAATGGAGAAAATATGTGAATGGAGACTCGAGAAAAAGAGAGGAGAGACTTTCAGATTTGAAGCTCAACAGGGATGGCTCGATCGTTCTGGCAGGCACCAGTGCTGAGAAATTTGGAGAGGAAAACTGGAAAATTGTGAAGCTGGGAGACAAACAGGTTAATCAGTTAATAGAAAAACATGATATCAAGATCTATCCGAATCCTGTTTCAGATTATGCTTATGTAGAAATCGGCTTTAATGATTTCAAGGAGGCTGATATTTCAGTTTATGATATGAGTGGAAAGCTTTTACAGCAGATGAAAACAAAGAATAATGTTACCAAATTGGGTACACAGGCTTTGGTTCAGGGTGCTTACCTGGTGACCATAAAAACGGATAACAGTAAAACAGCAAATGCTAAACTGATTAAGAAATAAACTACAAATCATGAAAAAAATATATACGCCAATTTGTATGCTTCTGGCATTTCAATTATACAGTGGCCAGACATCATCCGAGCCCAATAATAATTATGGAATACCCAAAATAGTAGCACCATCCCAGGAAACCTTTGCCAGTAGCAGGATCAGCTTTGAACAATCTTCCAATGGTGATTTCACCCATCAGATTCCTATTTATAGCCAGCTTAGAACGCCAATATCTTTAAACTATTCCAGTGGAGTAAGAGCAGATGATGTAGGAACAAGCACCGGAATGTCCTGGATACTGACCGCTCCGGGTGTTATATCAAGAGTGGTAAAAGATGAAACAGATGAAAATAATACCAACTGGAAACCCGAAACCATTAATGAAACTACGGATTTACTCCAAATAAAAGAAGCTGCAAGAACAGGAAATACAATAGATACTGAATATGACTGGTTTAATTTTTCTGTGGCCAATGGATTATCCGGGAGCTTTTATATTAACAATAATTTACAGGTTTTTACCGAATCAAAAGATAAGGTGAAAATTGAAATTTTTGATCTGAATGCCCCAATAATGGGGTATGGGAAACTATTTCGTTTTAAGCTGACCGATAAAACCGGGACAGAATATTATTTTGGAGGATCGGTAGAGAATATTGAAAGGTCCACCACTCAAAGCGCAGGACCTGACAGGAGTGCCATTACAGGCTGGTACTTATATAAAATCATAGACCCTGACAAA
>NZ_QNUF01000029.1 GCF_003385455.1 Chryseobacterium rhizosphaerae
TATAAAAAATTTACATAGAAATTATTATCTATTAAATTAGAGACGTTTTCATAGTGTTGTTGAGATATGGTAAAAGAACCATTGATATCAATATAATGTTCTATTGAAGACCTGAATACATTATATGACGATGAAGATAAGAAGCTTATCAAAGCAAAAGCATGAGATAGGAAGGACAATTGATAATTCTATTGACCGAAGTTTAAATGCACATCAGTTTTTTTCAATGGAAAAAATTGATAATGATAATTATTTCCTTATTAAGAACAGATGTAAAGTTTATCTAAAGAATTATGCTTCGCAATTACGGGAGCAAAAAAGGTCAAACCATAAAATATTAGGTTGTAAAAGTTTGATATATATATTCTTATATGTAAAAAAAAGAGACAACTATCAATAGTTGTCTCATTCAGTGACTCGACAGGATGTTATCCAAGCTCTTTTATTATTGACATT
This sequence comes from Chryseobacterium rhizosphaerae, assembly GCF_003385455.1. Taxonomy (GTDB): domain Bacteria; phylum Bacteroidota; class Bacteroidia; order Flavobacteriales; family Weeksellaceae; genus Chryseobacterium; species Chryseobacterium rhizosphaerae. Next base: position 457 of record NZ_QNUF01000029.1, read on the forward strand.
GAAAAGATATTAGAAATAGGTGCTTGATTAATAGGTTTTTGTGTATCCTAGCAGACTTTGTAGGATGTTTGATGCGAAGCGATCACATAGTGAATTTGGCAACCATCAAAATTTATAATGAAATGAGACCCCATTTTTCAAACCATAATTTAACTCCAAATCAAATGCATAATCAATCAGAAATCAGGATGAAAACCTATAAAAGCAAAAAGAAATTTGCTCTGGTTTAATTATTTATTTTTGTCCTTTGATGTATATCGGATTTTCAGGACTAGTCATATTCCCGATTAACCTTCAATAAATTCCAAAAGATCTTTATTAATCGTTGCAGCTTCGGTAGTTGGCATTCCGTGAGGAAAACCAGAATATGTTTTTAAAGTTCCGTTTTTCAACAATTTTATAGATTTCAACGCGGCATTTTGATAAGGTACAATCTGGTCATCCTCACCGTGAAGGACCAGAACCGGAATATCAACATTTTTCAAATCTTCTGTAAAATCAGTCTCAGAAAACGCTTTGATCCCGTCATAATGAGCTACAATTCCGCCCATCATTCCTTGTCTCCACCAGTTTCTCTGTACGCCTTCTTTCACGTCTGCACCTTCTCTGTTATAGCCGTAGAATGGGAAAGTCAAGTCGATGTAAAACTGTTGTCTGTTGTTCAAAGTCTGGTCTCTGATGCCATCAAAAACAGACATCGGAACACCATCAGGATTGCTGTCGCTTGCTACCATAATTGGTGGCACTGCACTTATTAAAACTGCTTTTTTAGCTCTTCCGGTCGCATATTTATTCACATAACGAATTACTTCGCCGCCACCAGTTGAGTGACCGATGTGAACTACATCTTTCAAATCTAAGAATTCTACCAATTCAGCTGCGTCAGAAGCGTATTGCTCAATGGTGTGATTGTAAATATCCTGACTAGAACGGCCATGACCTCTTCTGTCGTGCGTCACCACTCTGTAACCTCTTTGCAGAAAGAAAATCACCTGTGCATCCCAATCGTCTGATGATAAAGGCCATCCGTGGTGAAACATCAAAACTGGTCCTTCGCCTTGGTCTTTGTAAAAAATCTCTGTTCCGTCTTTTAATTTAAGTGTGCTCATTGTTTTAATTTTTTAATGTTGTGATTAATTTATTTTAATATTTTGTTGTCTTAATTCTTCAGCAAATGTAGGATGGTTCAATCCATTTCTCGTTAATCTAGTTTAATATCGTACATTTTTGATAATTTTATTTTGGGCAGCTTTATCCACCTTCCGTTCCCGCTTTTTTTGTCATTGCGAACAAAGTGAAGCAATCTGTAGAACTTTTGCACAATCGCCATGACAAAAAAGAGCTCCACTCAAGCCGGGCTGCAGATTCGGTGTAAAATAAGGTTCAACCTCAAAAGAAAACTTAAGTGTTCCTATCTGCGTTCTGATGGAAACTTATATTTACTTAAGTGTTAAAAGCTTCCTTGGTTTCAGTTTCCAGTATTCTCCCTCAAAAGCTCAAACAAATCTTTTGCGCCACCATCAAATTTCTTCCCATTCACAAAGAAAGAAGGTGTACCGTTCACGCCGCTTATGATGCCGCTTTCGAAGTCTGAATCAACTTTCTCAGCCAACGCAGTATCTTCCAAATCCTTTTCAAATTGAGGAATATTCAGTTTTAATTTCTCTGCCAATCTCATCAGCAAGTTATTATTCAAATCTTGCTGATTTTCATAAATCGCATCGTGCATTTCCCAGAATTTCCCTTGCAGATTGGCTGCTTCCGTTGCTATGGCTGCTGGCCTCGCATACTGATGCATCTCAGATAATGGGAAGTTTCGGAAAACGAATTTGATCTGACTTCCAAATTCTTTTATTAACTCTTTCAGAACCGGATAAGCAGCGCCACAGTATGGACATTGGTAATCGCCGTATTCTACGATAACTAAATCGGCTTCTGAGTTGCCTTGTGCGTGGTCAGCCTGGCTGACGTTTGGTTTTAGTGACATAATTTATTTTGTGTTAAGAGTTTCTAAAGCCTCTAGAATTCCTTCTGCGCCAGGGTTGATGGCTGTTGGTGACAGATAACTCCATTCGATAATGCCATCTTTGTTGATGACGAATAAGGCACGTTTACATTCGCCTTCTTCGTCATCATAAGCACCATATTTTTTTGCGATTTCTCCTTTAGCTTCAAAGTCTGCGAGTAAGGGAAAATGTAAATTTCTTGACTGTGAGAATGCAAGATGACACCATTTGCTGTCGACAGAAATTCCGAAAATTTCTGCATCATATTTTTTGAAAAATTTCAAAGTTTCATTATACAACGCCATCTGGTCGCTGCAAACCGGACTCCAGTCTGCGGGATAAAAAGCGAGGATGACATTCTTCCCTTTGAATTCTGATAATGTAATTTTCTGGTCTGGCGTTGCGTACAATGTGAAATCTGGGGCAACATCATTTTTCTGTAACATAATATTAGTTTTTAGGGTTAATTTTTGAAATCAATATTCCGCAAATCATTAGTAACAATGCAGGAATCATCAAAGTCCATTTTCCAAAATAATCGAGTAGGAAAGGAGCGATAAATGAACCGGATAAAAATCCTATCCACAAAAACAAAAGATGAATGGCGTTAGATTGATATTCTGCTTTTTCCGCCTTATCATTAGTCATACTTAGCATTGCGGTATTTCTTGCCAAACTGTTCAAAGTTCCTGTCACGAAGTCTGTGTTCACCTTTTGGTTTCCGACGGAAGTTACAATCGTGTTCATCATTCCCATTGAAAATCCGACAATTGTGATGGATGATAGTGTATTGATATTAAAGAAATAAGCAATAATGGTGTACAAAATCAGAATTCCGGAAACCAAGTAAAATATCAATCTTTGGTTCTTTATTCTCCTCGATAATGACAAACAGGTTCCTGCGTAAATTCCTGATATAAAACTACCTATGACAGTAATTGATGTGATAACGATTTCCAATTTATCTGTTGAAAGCGACGCTCCCAGTGAAGTTGTATTTCCGCTCATAAACGAAACGTAGGTTTTCCATTGAATCAGTCCTGTTGCATCAATATAACCCGCAATCAAAGCTAAAAATATCGCCAATCTCTCTTGCATCTTAATCGAATGAGATGAAACGGAAATGTTTGTTTTGATGACAGAATTATCCATTATTTCGAGAGATTTAGTTTTAATCTTATTTAGGTTGAATGAAAACTTTCTCAGTCGGGAATTTTTCAATTTCACCTTCTTTCAAACCGAAATTAGTAATAACAACATCCTTTGGATTTCCAGCCAGCCATTCGCTCAAATCAATCGATTCATATTTTCCGCTGTTGAAACCTATCAGAATTCGACAAACCGTGTCGCCTGTATTTTTGATGTAATGTCCGGCTCCCATTGGAACGTAACCCACGTCTCCTGCATTAAATCGCTCTGTAACACAGGTAGATTCGGCCAAGAAAACTGACATTTCTGCTTGCCCAGAAATAAAATATTGCCATTCGTCTGCATTCGGATGCCAGTGCATTTCTCTCAAAGCGCCCGGCTGAAGTTCCAATATAGAACCCGACATTGTACTGCTGATAGGGAATTCCTTACTCGTTACCAATCTCTGTAAACCTCCACCTGGAACAATTCTTGGCTGTTGAGAATGCAAAGGATAACGATGGAAGCTCGTTAATTCTATATCTGATTCATCAGGTCTTGCAGCTGCAACAAATGACATTTCATCTGGAACAACTCCCGCTGCGAAGTAGGCTTCTTTCTGAGGTAAAGCGACTACTTCTTCTAAAGTTAAACCTAGATTCTGAGCCACAATTTCTGGAGGTACAGATGAAACAAAATCAGTAACACTGAACGTATGGTCTTCGGAAAAATTACCGTTATCAAAAATCAAAATGAAATGACATTCTTCTGTTCCTGTCGCCTGAATCGAGTGACCGTAACCTTTTGGAAAATACCAAACGTCGCCTGGCTCAAAATTATCTGTATAACTATGTCCATCCGGATGAATGATCGTGGTACGAACCGTTCCGGAAATCACATATGCCCATTCTGCGGCGTTAGCGTGCCAGTGTAATTCTCTCATACTTCCCGGTTGCAATCTCATAGAAACACCTGCAATGCCTATAGAAGCTGGGAAATCTTTTACGGAAGCACCTCTTGTAGTTCCGCCGTCGTTGGTTCTTGGTTCTTTTTTTTCTAATTCGTATTTGAAACTTAATGATGCAGTATTCATAATGATAAGTTTTTGTGATTAATGATAATTTGTCTTTATTTCTACTGTAAAGCTACCCAGGAATCAAAGGATTTCGAAGTGGTTTTCGGTGAATGGGCAAAATGAGTCGACGGGAAATTGAAAGGAGTAGTTGATGAATTGTTAGGATGCCGCGAATGCACGAGTTTTTTTTAAATCAAAATATACTTTCAATAAATTAATTCGTGCATTCCTTGCCGTTATCAGATGAAAAGAGACAGATTCGATATTCATCTTTTTACTTTAAAGAACGATATTATTTAAAATAATTTAAAAAAAACAAACCCTTCCCAATTTGACTTGAGAAGGATGATTATTTAAATTAGAAAAATTTATTGCAAGGATAGATATGTTTTTTTTGAAGGTACCGTGTAGTAAACAGAAATCAAAACACCTGGAATCAACATTGAAACCAATCCGAACCAATCCGAAATCAAATTGCCAAAGATGCATCCAATCAAAAAACCTGTCAGAAGCACCAATGATTTCTTTATTTCTACTAACTTTTCAAGGGTATGTTTTGTAGAGATGTATGAGAAAAAATCAAGAATGGCTTTGGTCACATTGCCCGTCATTACCGTCGTTGGGGCAAAGGCGGAATTGGTGTATAAACGGGTCGCCGTATTTTGGATACCCATCGAAAAAACAATCAGCATCAGCATAGAATGGTACACAAATCCTGTTGCAATCTGATTTTGTTTTAATAAAAAAGCGATACAACCTGCACCAATCAAAAATATGCCAATGGATTCAAATATTCCTTTTTCATTCTTATAAAGGCTATCTATTTTTCTGGTTAAGATGACCGCCAGTATGAAAACGGGAAAGACTGATGAGATTGATAAAATCATGCAATTGCGGACGGTTCGATAATTTGTACGCAAAAACCACAAAATTTCCTGTAATATGAAGGTACTTGTGTCCACAAAACCTGCACTGAAATTCATAATTAGAGACGAATAGAAGACAGTATCTCTTTTCATTGATTATCAGTTTAATTTTTTTATCTCACAAGAATAACCTTTCCTGTATGCGAACCGTCTTCAAGCAATCGATGTGCTTCTGCAGCCTCTGAAAAAGGAAACTTTTTATAAATAACAGGTCTGAACTTTTTAGATTCAATCAAAGGCCAGACATTTTTCTGAATCTCTTTGGCCAATTGTTTTTTGAATTCATATTCCCGGCTTCTCAAAGTACTTCCTGTGACAGTAAGGCGCTTGGTCATCACTTTCCAGATGTCCAAATCTACACGACTACCACTTACCGCATTGATGTGAACCAATCTTCCCTCAGGTTTTAGAATATTAATGTTTTTGGCCAAATAATCACCGCCAATCATATCCAAAATGACGTCGACACCTTCATCTTGAAGTTGAGTTTCAAAATTCTGAGTTTTATAATTAATGTAAGAATCTGCGCCAAGTTCAAGACATTTCTGGCCTTTTTCATCGGAACCAACCGTAACAATTACTTTTGAACCCAAAGCGTGAGCAATCTGAATTCCCGTGATTCCAATCCCGCTGTTTCCACCGTGGAGCAAAAGGGTTTCTCCACGTTGAAGATTTCCTCTCTGAAAAACATTAGACCAAACCGTAAAAACCGTTTCCGGTAAGCTTGCCGCCTCAGCAAAATTTAAACCTGAAGGAATTGGTAAACATTGACCTTGTCTCACAGAGACATATTCTGCGTAACCGCCACCTGCAAGAAGTGCACAAACTCTGTCTCCAATGGTAAAATCGACGACAGCAGGTCCGCATTTTACAATGGTTCCTGCAACTTCCAAACCTGGAATTTCTGAAATAACACCTGCAGGAGAAGGATAATTGCCTTCTCGCTGGAAAACATCCGAACGGTTGAGTCCGGCGGCTTTCACTTCGATTAAAACTTCATCCCCGGATATTTCGGGAGTAGGATATTCTTGTAATTTCAATACTTCTGGAGCACCATATTTTTTGATAATGATTGCTTTCATTTTTTTTAATTTTAATTTAGATTAATTTCAAACTCTCTTCCATGTCAATTTATGAATCACCAACCTTGAATTGCTGGTGAATGGTTTCTCACTTTCAATATCCAGAAAACCATCTTTAAAGATAACGATTCTATTCTGCGTTTGTCCCGTCCAGTTTGGGAAAAGCGAGATGTACATCGTGTGGCTCACCAACTGTTTTTCATCGTCCGTTTTGAATGGCCCCGAATACGCAAGATAGGTTGAACCTTCTTGCGTGGCATTGGTCCAATGTTCTTGATGAAAGTTTTCCCGGTGCGTATCCATAATTTGTGCCGACATATAACCGTCTGGATTGTAAATAATCAAACCTTTCGGATGTTCACCCATCGGATGGGTAATTTCTCCACCGTTGACAGGAACTTCGATGAGTTCTACCAAGGTCCAGGTTCCTACAAGTTTTTCAAAAAGTGTTTCCATAATTTTAAAATGAAATGGGCGTACCGAAATACGTCCATTATATTTTTTTGAATTAGAAAGGTTGATTGTATTTTCCTGTCAACGCTTTGTTTTCGATGCTTTTCGCAAAGTTGGGAGTTTCTTCGTGGTTGTGGGCGTCAGAAGCGGCTTGTCTGGAAGCTGCTGCATCAACAAGATTCACGTTGTGTTCTTTTAAATACTCGAACATTTCAGGAGTGGCTGTTGCGTGGATTTCGTTGGTGTACAATGTCGTGTTATCATCGATTTTTGTGGCTTTCAGTTCCCATAAAACCTGAACCTTTGTACGTCCGCCTTTGGTGATAGAATCTGAAATCGATAACATTCTACAGTAATCCGGACGGTGTTCTACCGCCACATAATGCTGAACCATTAAAGCATCTCCGATTGTTTCGACGTTTAAAGAAACTGGCTCGCCATCATAAGTAGTAGAAATCGCCGCGCCAATGTGCTGCGTTGAGCATCTTTGATATTCAGCATCAGGAAGATTTAATAACCAATCTGCGATGTTTACTTTTTCTATTGGGGCATTGATAATGGCTGTAACTGTAGAGTGAGACAATGCGTTTTCTGGTGTTTGAATAATTTCCATAATGTTTAAAGTTTAATTGTTTGTATATGTTAATTTGATGATGTAAAGCTACATTCAACAAATTTCAAAATCAATTGGTGTTCGATGAACAGGCAAAAGCACTCGGTGGAAAGGATGATATAAAGACTAAGTAAACTAAGTTTTTTAATAAAAGTGAAAGTCATTTGATTATAAAACCTTTGATTTGCGACCAAAGTAAGAGTTGTTTTGTTTCCCGTAAACCGTGTGATACTTCCGCCAAAGTTTTGTAGGTTACAAAAAGGTAGTCGGGAACAATAATAAAAGTATTTTGTTTTCAAACAGGCTGTTTTGAAGAAAAGCAAACTGTGTTTTGGTTTAAGTAAGTTGTTAAGGGAGAATGCAAGTGAGTTTTAGTTTAAACAGACTGTTTGAAGAAAGTTTAAAAATATAAAATCCATCCCAGTTTGCTTGAGATGGATTCTATTTTAAATCAGATTTTCTTTCATTGATAAAGCCATTTTCTAATCAGCTTCGTATAATTCGGCATCACCACATAAATCACCAGAAAAACCAGACAGCCCGTACTTACCAATGTATCAAAATACCTATTGGCAGGAATATTCATTAATCGTAAGGAGGGCAATAACAGCAATTGCATCAGCAATGATAAAGGATAAATGGCAGACCAGGTTGCTAAATATTGTTTCCATCGAACGGGAACTTTGTTGTCTGTTTTTTCTCCATAAAAAAGAAAATCCAGTCCCGATTTGATCTCATAATTATCTTCTTTTGTGAATAACGGATGGGCTTTGTCAATCAATTTTCTTCTGGTATCAGATTCCATCCAATTTCTGAGATTTTCAATCGTATCAAATCGGATAATCACAGTGTAAACAAAAGTCAGATTCGGAATCGGGCGAACGATTTGCCAATTGATAAAACCTTTGGCTCTTTTGGAAACGGGCAGAATTTCATCCAGCCATTTTTCATACTCGGATTGTTTGCCGTCGAGAACATGATGGGTAATAACCACAGATGCACCTTGAGTTTCCATAATTTTTGATTTATAGCTGTTTGAGAAATTGTTTCGCCTCGTCAATTGAAAAATTGAGAATGTTTTTTACTTGTTCTAAATCATTTTGCACTTTCTTATTTTTTTCTTTCGACATTTCAAGTGCTGTGAGATTTTCCTCCAAAACAGGTAAAAGTCCCATTATCGCCACACTTGATTTCAGGTCGTGTGCTCTAAGTTTTACAGTGGTAAAATCCCAGTTTTCGCAAGCGGTTGAAAGATCCTCCAAATGTGGAGGTATATTATCAATAAATTGTTTGGTAACGGTTTGTTCGAAACTTTTATTGCCACCACTTATCAATTGCATATAGGTTAAATCAATATATTTAAATGCTATAGGAGTTATTTCTGGTGATTCTGTTTTCTGCAATCCGAAATTGGTTATTAGTTTAAATAATTCTTCTTCATTTATCGGTTTGGAAATATATTCGTTCATTCCACTGCTCATACATCTTTCGCGTTCACCAGCCAAAGCATGTGCGGTCATTGCAATGATTGGCGTGTTTAGTTTCAGTTCTTCACGGATTGTTTGCGTGGCAACATAACCGTCCATTTGTGGCATTTGGATGTCCATTAAAACCAAATCACAGTCATTGTTTTTGAGAAATTCTACTGCTTCCAAACCGTTGTTTTTGGTATCAAAATCGATATTCCATTGAGATAGAATATGTTTCATCAGACTTTGATTGATAGCGTTGTCATCAACGATTAACACTTTCAAAGGCGCCTTTGTTTTATCTTTAAAATGATCTGTATCAATTTTAGGAATCACATTAAGCTGTTCTTTTGCAATCGTATAAGGAATATAAAAATGGAAAGTCGTGCCTTTCCCTTGTTCACTGACAACTTCAATATCGCCATTTTGCAACTGAATCAGGTTTTTTACAATCGATAATCCAAGTCCGGTTCCTCCATAATTTCTCGTTGTAGAATCTTCTCCCTGATTGAATCTTTCAAAGACTTCACTCAGTTTTTCTTTATCGATTCCGATTCCTGTATCTGAAACTTTGAAACCGATAACAATTTTGCTATCTGATTGTTGTTTATTATAAATTTCTATATTAATTGTTCCATGAGGCGTAAATTTGATGGCATTTCCGATGAGGTTGACCAAAATTTGTGTCAATCTCGTGGCGTCACCATTTAAAGTATCTGGTATCGAAGTATCGATTTTGCTGGAAATCGTTAAGCCTTTTTCTTTGGCTCTTTCCACAAAAAATGTTTCGACAGAATTTACCAATCCATTGATGCTGAATATGCCTTTGGTAATGCGCATCATTCCAGCTTCGATTTTTGATAAGTCTAAAATATCATTAATAATTGCCATCAGATTTTCCCCAGAACGTTGAATTGATGAAACAAATTCTTTGGAAGTTTCATCTAAAGGTCTTTTCTGCAAAAGATTGGTGAAGCCTAAAATTCCGCTTAAAGGCGTTCTGATTTCGTGACTCATATTGGCTAGAAAATTTTCTTTAGTTTGTGCGGCAACCGACGCTTTTTTCTCTGCAACATCCAATTCCTGAATTAACAATCTCTGACGTTTGAACTGACGAAGAATGTGATAACCGACAATTGAACCGCTTAAAATCAAAAGAATCAATAAGGAAATATCATACAATCTTGCTTTTTGTCCCATTGCTTCAGTCTCTTTACTGAGGCTAACCATATGAAGTTTTCTGCTTTCGTAGATTTTAGCAGTGATGGAGGTGATTTCGTTCGAAATTTTTCGAGCTCTTGGATTGGCAATGGAAGTGTTGTCGTCCATATTTCCAAGGGTGTGATAACGGAGCAATAATTTATCCTTCGTTGTCTTCTTTTCCATTGCAAGAACGCTCAATCTGTGAATCAATTTTTCTTCAACGCCGTCTGAATTATCTTTCGAAAGTGAATCGAGGAAGTTTTCTATCTGATTGATTTTTTGGTCGATTCCTTCGAGATGAGTTGTGTCATTGGTCGCAATAGAAGCTCGGATTCTACTTTCAACGCCCAAAATGTCGCGGTCGATTTCACGTAAATGATTGCTGGAACGTAATTCGTTGAGAAGTCGGTTGTTGTTTTGAATGAGTCCTTTGGTATTTTTAGCCGAATTGATTTGAACAGCTATCAATAGGAGAGAGCCCGCAATAAACGTGAGGATAATGAAGTAACTAAACCGTCTGTTTCCCATTACTGAGGATATTTTTTTCATAAGTGTTTGTACTTATTTTGAATTGTTGAAAACGACTTTACAATTTATAAAAAAACACTCCGTCAAAAATTCTTCGAATTTTCGTCACCAGTGCCTTAATATTTTTTATTTATTTAATTCGGCAAATCTCGTTCATCGATTTCCAAAGGAGGGGAATTTGTGCACATCTACCAACATCGAATTACTGCAGCCCGACTTGAGTGGAGATTTTTTTTTTGCTTGTTCTGAGGATCTATTTAATCTGAAATCGTGTGCAAAAAAGATTGGGAGCGGAAGATGGAAATAACTGCCCAATTAATATTCAATTAGAAAACATTCATTCTCGCATTGAGTGCCTTTCTGTAAGCGTCTGCAACGGGAATAAATTTTCCGTTTATCATAATTCCGCCGTCCTGAAGCGTATCTATCTTGCCAAGAGAAACGATGTAAGAGCGATGAACTCTTATGAAATGGTTTTTTGGGAGACGCTCTTCTGCTGTTTTCATCTTGCCGTGAATGGCAAACATTTTTTCCCTAGTGTAGAATTTTACATAATCGCCCATCGCCTCCGCATAAAAAATATCATCCAGCTTCAAACGTCTTGTGATATTGGAATCTCTCACGAAAAGGAACTCATCTTTGGTGACTTCCACATCTTCTTTTCTGCTTTCCAGAATCGATTGTGCTTTGCTCACAGCTTGTAAAAATCTTGCAGGCATCACTGGTTTCAGGATGTAATCTGCGATATTCAGTTCGAAAGCTTCGAGTGCGTAATCCTTATTTGAAGATGTGAAAATAATGATAATGTCTTTCCCTGAAAGGTTTTTGGTGAGTTCTATTCCGGTCATTTCCGGCATTTCGATATCCAAAAATATCAAATCTACCTGATTGTTTTGCAAATGATTGTAAGCTTCAATAGCGTTGGAATATTCGTTGACAATCGTCAAATTCGGAACTTGTTTTGCCAAGTGTGCGAGAGTGGTTCTTGCGATATCGTTGTCATCAACAATCAAGGCTTTCATAGGGATAGTTTATTATGGTTGACACAAATATAATTATTCCTTTTCTTATTTTCTTTAATTTCTGAAGTAAGAACGAATCATCCAGGCCATTTCTTCGTGCGTTTCTATAAGGCTTGTGATGAAGTCGCTGGAGCCGTAATCTTTGTATTTTTCAGCAAAAGGCGTAACATTTCCTCTTAGAAAATCGATGATGCTTTCGTGGTCTTTTAATAAATCCTTCATAAAGCCCAATCCGTCATTGGTTCTCTCGCTGTATTCTGTAAGATGTGTCAATTCTAGATAGATTTTCATTGTAGCAGGTGCATAATGTCCGATTTTTCGTAGACGTTCTGCCACGCTGTCAATCAGTTCATCTAATTGTTTATATTGCTCTTTAAAGAAAATGTGATTGGCGTGGAAGTTATCGCCAGTCACATTCCAATGGGCGTTTCTTGTTTTGATGTAAAGTACGGTTTCGTCTGCCAAAAATTTTGCCAATTGTTCCGCCACAGCTTCTGTGTTTTGCTTTGTAAGTCCGATGTTTGTTTTCATAATAATAGAATTTTAATTGTTATTTTTAATGATATAAAGTTCGGTAGGAGGGATGTTGTTTTTAGAATTTTTTCGTTGAATGGGCAAAATCAGTAGTTAAATTTGGGATAGAAAATATTTTGGTGAGAATATACTAAAATGTACCTATAACTATATCATAACCAAAATTTATGCTTAGAAGATTTTCAAGTCATCAGAAAAAAGTAAAAAAGTGCGCCAACTAAAGACAGTTGGCACAATTTGGTAAACTTGTGATCTCTACTAGCTAAGTAAAATTGCTAAAGCAGGTAAACAAAATAACTGCTATTTTTTTAACAGCATGGGGCTGTCTACTTATAACGTTCAGTAGTCGGTTTTAAATAATTCCACTAATTTGATAGGATAGTTATATATGTCAGTACAAGCTAGTTTTTTATTCAATTGACTCTCCATTTAAGCACGGACTCATGCAGAATTATTCAGTCTCTTACATTTTGTAATTATTTAAGTCTTATGTATTCAAATGTATGAAGATACTTGGAATTATAAAGAATGGAAAGACACTCCCTATTCTTCCATTCAAGAAAAGTTAATTTGAATTTTAATAGCTGAGTGAGAAATATAATTGCACAGGTCAATTATTTAACATATATTTGTAGAATAATAAGGCAACTGCATAATATCAGATTTTAATTTAATCTTACGTGTAATGTCAGCCGCTCAATTTTGTCATTAATATTTTAGGTGTTCTACCTTTTAAGAAGTTCGATTTTCACTCTTAAACTTTATTCATCCAATTTTTTCTCTCAAAAATTATTATTGTTTTGATTTACATCAGGACACAAGGATAATTGATCCTTTAAAACAGAATACAATAATTTTATAATACATATACAATGCAACAAGGAACAGTGAAATTCTTTAACGATGCCAAAGGATTTGGTTTTATTACTCCATCAACAGGTGGTCAAGACGTTTTCGTACATACTTCAGGTTTAGTAGATAACATTCGCGAAAATGATGTCGTAACATTCGATTTACAAAATGGAAACAAAGGTGTTAATGCAGTTAACGTTAAAATAGCGTAACTTCAATTAATAACTATATACGTTATTGAGAGAGCAAATAATTTATTTGCTCTCTTTTTTATTTTAAACTTCTCAGTACATAATTATTTCTGCCTCAGTTCAAATACGTTAAATAGTCCTGCCTCTGGTCCATCTAAAATTTATATACAATACCGTCCCATCTTTTAATATCACATCTTATGGAACAATTAATTATCATAGGTTTGTTAATCACTATCATCCTAATTTTGTGGGATAAGAAGTTTTCAAACTACCATCCTGAGGAAAAAAATGCCGAAACTCAGCTCGAATTACCCTCTATTATTGGAGAAACAAAGAAAGAAGAGAGAAAACCAGTGCCATCTGATGCTGATCAAGGTCAGAAAGAATCTATCGTAACAAATGCAAATAATTTTGATTCAGAAACTAAGGAGGAAGTATTTGAACATATTGCTTCAAGGAAAGAACTTGGCGGCATACTGGTCAAAAATAATGATTGGGATGACGAGGAAGAAGACTGGCAATATCAGGATGATTCTAAAATTGAAAGCTGGTTTGCTACAGGGGTTACCTTCCAGGAATTGAGTACTGCGGGTCAGCTGCTTCAACAGGATTTGCTGGAGCCTGACTTAGAACAGCAAGCAGTCGATATTATTCAAAAAATTCAGGGAACCGAGCTTTTTGATCTTTTAGAGAATTCATTAAGAGATGCTTCAAAAAGAATTGCCAGTTTGTTAAGCTCGAGCATTTCGAATGATGACGAGATCGTTTCTTCTAAGCGAAGTAATTCTTCGGACAGTTTCGATATTAGGGAGTTTGTTTAGGCAAATTCCCTTTTTCAATATTTTTTTAAGACTCAGATCCTACAATCCAAGCCTTGAATTGGACGATATTATATTTAGAGATTTATCTTGTATGGTCAAACAACTCATGCAATTTCTTCTGCAGAACTTTTTTGTCCGGAAGCTGGGTCTTGTATTCAGAGACCATGGTTGGAGACAGACTTCTGCTAAGCGCATATTCTACCACCTCACTATCTTTGTCTTTACAGAGCAGTACGCCAATGCTTGGGTTTTCATTCTGACGTTTGACATCCCGGTCGAGAGCCTCCAAATAAAAGTTGAGCTGTCCTAAATGCTCCGGCTTGAATTTATCAGCTTTCAGTTCAAATGCGACCAGGCATTGCAGGCCTCTGTGGAAGAATAATAGATCAATATAAAAATCAGAATTTCCCACTTGCACTTTGTACTCCTCGCTGATAAAAAGAAAATCTCTACCTAATTCCAGTATGAAATTCTTCATCTGCTGTATCAGTCCTTTTTGGAGATCATTTTCATTAAATGTTTCAGGTAAATTCAAAAAGTCAAAGACATAGCTGTCTTTAAAGGTATTGGCAATGTCTGCGTTGGTTTCTCTCAACAGTGTTGAGAGTTTTGAATTTCCGATCATGGTTCTCTCAAAAAGGCTGCTGGAAATTTGCCTCTCAAGTTCCCTAAAACTGTAATTTTCCTGCTTTGTGAGTTTGATGTAAAATTCTTGTTCTTCAATTGTTTTGCAACGTGAAAATATAGCCAGATTATGGGACCAGCTGATTTCTCTCAACAGTGTTGAGATTTTTGGAAACTCCTTGTAGGTTTCATAAAACTGCTTCATTCTCCAAAGGTTTTTATCCGAAAATCCTTTGATGTCAGGTTCATTGGTCTGGATATATAGAGATAATTCTTTGACCACAGATTGTCCCCATTCACTTAGCTCCATCTTTCTACTGATATATTCACCAATATTCCAATATAAGGTGATCAATTCTGTATTGATTGTTTTGTTTTTTTTGAAATTCCATACAAATTTACAATTAATTATAAACGAATGCTGACACGTGTCTTGTTAGTTTAAAGTCAAAAGATTCCTGATGATGCCATTAGCCTAAAATAATTCCAAGGCTCAGACACCTTTGTCTCATAGTTCCGCAAAGTGCGGCACACCATAACAAATTGATGTGTTTCAATTATGAAAAAACAAAAAAAAAAACTACTGGTATCAGGTTTAACCTTTATAGCAGTAACAGGTGTATTAAAAATACATTTTATCAACAATTGTTATCAGTGATAATTAAAGGAATCATTGAAAAGACTTTGTTTAAATCTAAGCGGCTATAATTTTTATTATAGAATTATTGTTTTGTTCTATGTAAGGTCGTCCAGTTCAAGTTTTAATCGATCAGTTTTTCAATAAGTTGCTTTAATTCTTTCTCATCTGGTATGTATGTGCTATATTTACTTGCAAACAGTTTCTCATTTTCAGACATAACAGAATATTTTACCACTGTTCATCTTTTTCAGTGCACAGGATTATACCAATAGTAGGATTGTCATTATCTCCTTTTTTAAGATCATTGTACTGCTGGTAATCTTAACGGGTATGGTGATAGTTACAATGAATGGTAAAGCGAGGTTTCATAAAAAAGTTCCGCTTTACCGGATATTTTTGCAAGGTTTACCGGTTTTACGACAAGCTTAGCACTTAATAATGAACTTCAACTATATACTAAAGGTGAGGCCAGAGAGATAATACGTGAAAATGTGAATGAAACAAATCCCCAACTTTTCATTACTCTGCAGAATGCTTATCAGGCATATATGAATGCTGGAAATGATATTTATACAGCAAAGAATTCTTCTCCCGGATATATAAGCAGTCTGCTAAAAGAACATGTATTGGTAAATGCTACCCGGAATTATTACAACCTGATGCTTGGTGGGATATTATGCGTTATTATGATCGTTTTATTACTGCCGCAGGTTCATAAGGTAGTACTTAAACTGAAGAAAAGGCAGGTTCCTTATTAGGACCTTAGCAGAGATGTTTTATTTGTTTTTACTAGCAAATTTAAAATCCTGTTTGAAATATAATTAGAATCCAAGTATACTAAAATTATATTCTTGACAAAGTAATATTCTTTTTAATAAGCTTTTATATGTTTTTTACAAAAAAAATGTATATTTGCCCAGCAAAAAAAGAAAATGATATTATCTAACTTAAAAAAGGGAAAGAAACAGTACTTACGTCAAACGTCGTGAGTCATTTTCCTATTGGTTAGAAACTAAATACACACAGGAGCTTGTCATCACGACAAGCTCCTTTTTTTTGAAAAAATTTTAACAATTTAATCTATTATGAAAGTATTGAAATTTGGTGGAACTTCGGTAGGAAGCCCAGAAAGGATCGAACAGTTATTACCCATTATCAGATCTCAGGCTTCGGACAAACATCTGGTTGTTTTATCAGCCGTTTCCGGTACCACAAACGATTTGGTGAAATTATCGGAGCTGTATGAGAACAAGGATATTGAAGGAGCCTACAAACATATTGATGTACTATATGAAAAATATAAAAAATTTGTAAATGAATTATTTAAGACTGAAGCGGGGATTCTGGAAGCTTTATCCTTTATTGATGAAATTTTTGATCTGTTTTATCAGTTCAAAAATAAAAACTTCACTTCCAGTGCGGAACGTATCATTCTTGCCCAAGGTGAAATTATTTCAACAACTCTGTTTCATTTATATTTAAAGGAAAAAGAAATATCGTCCGTATTACTATCAGCATTAGACTTTATGTTGATTGATGAAGATAAAGAGCCCGATATTGACTACATCAGAAAACAGGCAGGTCTTGAAATTGCAAAATATCAGGAAGAAATCCTATTTATTACTCAAGGATACATATGCAGAAATGCTCAAGGTGAAATCGATAATCTGCAAAGGGGAGGTTCTGATTACACAGCTTCATTATTAGGAGCAGCATTGCAGGTAGAAGAAATCCAAATCTGGACGGATATTGATGGATTCCATAATAATGATCCGAGATATGTTCAGAATACAAAATCTATTGCCAGACTCAGTTTTGATGAAGCGGCAGAACTATCATACTTTGGAGCCAAAATCCTCCATCCACAAAGCGTTTTCCCTGCAAGAAAATACAATGTTCCTGTAAGATTATTAGATACAATGAATCCTGCTGCAGCCGGAACGTTGATCTCAGGAGAAATAACCAATCAAAATCAGATTGTAGCAATTGCCGCTAAGGATGGGATCACGGCGATTCGTATTCAATCTTCCCGTATGCTTATGGCTTATGGCTTTTTGAGAAAGGTTTTTGAAGTTTTTGAACGGTATAAAACACCTATAGATATGATTACTACTTCTGAAGTAGCTGTATCGCTTACAATTGACCAAACGGATAATCTTTCTGAAATTATAAGAGAATTGAACTCTTTTTCAGCAGTTGAAATTGACAGTGAACAGTCGATCATATGCATTGTCGGAGATTTTAGAAAAAATAATCACGGATATGCAACTATCGTCTCTGAAGCGCTAAAGCATATTCCAATACGAATGATTTCCTACGGAGGAAGTGAAAATAATATTTCATTATTAGTTCCATCTTTTTTTAGGATAGAGGCCTTAAGGTCATTGCATAACCGATTGTTTTAGAAAAATGAAGTAAGTAGTGAAGCATTATAGAATGATAGGCAAAAACTGTTTTTTTAGCTATTAGAATTGTTACTATTGCTTTTGGAAGCAGTCAATGATGAGACATTTCTGAAAAATGATATAAAGCTGGATTCACGAATAATCATATCAAAATATACCACACAAAAATATATTTCTATAAATAGTGATGAGAAGGGCATATACATTGTTAATGTTAAAGCAGGTTTTTAAGACAAACCTTTGTTTAACACATATCACTTTTATATAAATTTCATTTATCACCTTCCTCTTTCGGGAGGTTTTTTTATGGAGTAAAGATATCCAAAGCCAAATACGATCTCTAGCTACCATTATTGTAAGAAAGCTGACTGATTTTATAATTTAAAATCTGCATAAATTATAAAAGCATAGATATTAAAATGAATGAAGAACTTAATATAATTAATAAAGTAAGAGATAACTTATTTGATTTATATTCTGAAATGGGTATTGCTACTTTATTTTTAATCAGAAAAGGAATTATGAGAAAGTAATAGGACAATATGGAAAGGTTTAAAAAGATAGAGAATTAACCGTTTTTTTGTTAATAAAGTAAAAGAAGTTAATAAGCTTGAAAGTGAAAATACTTACGTTAATCAAAATTATATCAAGATAAGTTTTTAGAATACAGTTTTTTCCTTCAATAATATTGTTTTGCGTTAAATGTGCCTCCGCAAGGAAGAAGATTAAATTCCTTTTCCAGTTTCAATCCTTCTTTTGCATAGTAAATAGCTTTTTTTGTCCAAAAAAGTATTGTAATTACTTTAATTTTTCTTGATTTTATTATAACAAAAAAATATTCAAGATTTGACTTATATAATAAGTTCAAGGATGAACCAATTCGTATTAATAGCTTTGTGTTCTGTAGCTTACTGCTTTTAATTTCTTTAAAAAAAAACTTTTTCAATCAATTAAGTATTATTACCAATATTAATGATGCTGTATCAACAGATACAATTACGTTGTTGTTTTGCTTTGTAACTATATAAACTTAGCTTATAAATTTATTGTTTTGTGAAAATATAACATTATAGTAGTGAAATTGGTGAAAAAAAATGGTGTTTTATTTAGTTTTTGATAATGAAAAATGCGTTTTTTACATTTTTTTCTTAGAGAAAATAAAAAAAAAATAAAATCTTCTTATCATAATATTTATTCTTAAAATTAAAATTTTTTTTGGTGCTGATTGATATTGCAATTAATTGTGAATTCATGTCTTATGAAATAAGTAAGTGTAAAATTAATGATAACCTTATCATAATTTTTATACAATTGATATCATTAAAATTCGATATGTAATGTATTGATAAGCAGTAGATAGTGGAGGATTTATTTTTTTTATTCAGATGAATTTTTATATTTGTAATGTTACCAAAATGTTAACGAACTAATGAATCAGAACTTTATCCATACCTATGTCTCTGTAGATTGTGTTGTCTTTGGATTTGACCATGAAAACCGATTGAATATATTATTAGTACAACGCCATGTTGATGATGTACCGTTAGAAAAACAGATCAAACTTCCAGGAAGTCTGATTTTCAGTGACGAAGATGTAGATGATGCTGCACAAAGAGTACTTCATGAACTTACGGGGATTAAGAAAATGGTTCTGAAACAATTCAGATGCTTTGCAGATCCTATGAGAGCAAGCAATCTTCATGATATCAAATGGATGGATCAGGAATACAAACATCATATAGACAGGATCATTACAGTGGCCTATCTTTCGCTTTGTAAAATAGATCATAAGATCAACAGTACAAAATATGATACTGTAGACTGGTATCCTATTGATGAGGTTCCTGTATTGCCGTTTGATCATAACAAAATTATCAATGAATCTTTGATGGAGATCAGAAAATGGATTGAATCAGATTTCTCGATTATTTTTGAGCTGCTTCCTAAAAGATTTACTATAAGACAGCTCTATCAGCTCTATAGTGCTTTAAGTGAAAGAAATATTGATATTAAGAATTTCCATAAAAAAATATCTTCATTCCCCTATATTGTTCCTTTGGATGAAATTCAAAAAGATGTATCACACCGTGCGGCAAGATATTACAGATTTGACGCTAAGATTTACAAGAAAAACAATACAAAACTTATAAAATAATCTCTTTTAAAAAATTATGTACTTACTAGGCTATGACATTGGCAGTTCCTCTGTGAAAGTGTGTCTCATTGAGGCATCCAGTGGAAAAGTGATTGCTTCTGAATTTTCTCCCAAAAAAGAAATGAAAATCACTGCTATAAATCCGGGATGGGCAGAGCAAAACCCAGTTGACTGGTGGATTAATCTGAAATTGGCGCATGAAGCTGTTATGCATGAATCCGGAGTACATGCTGAAGATATTAAAGGAATTGGAATTACCTGGCAGATGCATGGTCTGATCCTGGTAGATAAAGACCAGAACCTTTTAAGACCGTCCATTATCTGGTGTGACAGCCGTGCTGTACCTTATGGCGAAAAAGCTTTCAAAACAATAGGAGAAGAAAAATGCCTCTCTCATCTATTAAATTCACCGGGAAATTTTACAGCATCAAAGCTTGCATGGGTAAAAGAAAACGAACCTGAAATTTTTGAAAAGATCGATAAAATAATGCTCCCTGGAGACTATATTGCGATGAGACTCTCAGAGCAGATAGGAATGACCATCGAGGGACTATCGGAAGGAATTTTCTGGGATTTTAAAAACAACTGTATTTCGGAAGATATTATTAATTACTATGGAATCCCGAAAAGCTTTTTTCCTGAAATTGTACCTACATTTGGTATTCAGGCAACTGTTTCAAGGACAGCAGCTGAAGAATTAGGCTTAAAAGAAGGAACGCCCATCTCATACAGAGCAGGAGACCAGCCCAACAATGCTCTTTCCCTGAATGTCTTTAACCCAGGAGAAATTGCCTCTACAGCAGGAACTTCCGGAGTGGTATACGGAGTTCTCGATCAGCTGGAATATGATAAGTTATCAAGGGTTAATACATTTGCCCATGTCAATTATACATCAGAACAGATCAGGCTGGGAGTTTTACTTTGTATCAATGGAACTGGAATTTTAAATTCCTGGTTAAAGCATAATTTTGCAACTTCACTTTCTTCTTATGGGGATATGAATGATATGGCTTCACTTTCACCTATTGGTTCAAAAGGATTAAGTATTATTCCTTTTGGAAACGGAGCAGAAAGAGTATTGGAAAATAAAGATACAAGTTGCTCTATTCACGGAATTAATTTCAATATACATTCTAAAGGAGATATACTGCGTGCGGCGCAGGAAGGTATTGTATTCTCTTATGAATACGGAATGGATATCATGAGAAATATCGGAATGGATATCCAGATGATCCGTGCAGGAAATGCCAACATGTTTTTAAGTTCTATTTTTCGTCAGTCACTTTCCAGTGTCAGCAATGCAGTTATTGAACTTTATGATACAGATGGGGCGGTGGGAGCAGCAAGGGCGGCCGGAATGGGAATAGGATTTTATTCAGGTTCCAGAGAAGCGTTTTCTTCACTTGAAAAAATAGCGGTGATAGAGCCTGAACACGAAAAACAAGAACAATATTTAGAAGCCTATGAAAGGTGGAAACATCATCTTAATGAAATAATCTAGAACAATTACAACAGCATTTTTCATTCTCTTACTGACTTTTAACAACCAGTGAGAAGGGATTTTTTACGCAAAAAATTAAAATAAATTAAAAATAATCAAATAAATATGGACACTTTAACAGGTACAAAAGAGTTTTTTACGGGTATTGAAAAAATTAAGTTTGAAGGGAAGGATAGCAAGAACCCGTTGGCATTCCGCTATTATGATGCGGAAAAGATCGTGATGGGAAAACCTATGAAAGACTGGACACGATTTGCGATGGCATGGTGGCACACCCTATGTGCAAACGGAAGCGATCCATTTGGAGGGCCTACAATTCATCACCCATGGGATATAGGAAATGATGCTGTAACCAGAGCAATGCATAAGATGGATGCAGGCTTTGAATTCATGTCTAAAATGGGCTTCAATTATTACTGCTTCCATGATATCGATCTGGTAGACCCTGCCAACAACTGGAAGGAATATGAGAAAAACCTTCAGGCTATTGTGGAATACGCAAAACAAAAGCAGCAGGAAACTGGAATTAAGCTTTTATGGGGGACAGCCAATGTTTTCACGCATGAAAGATACATGAACGGAGCCTCAACCAACCCGAATTTTGACGTTTTGGCCTGTGCAGGAACTCAGGTAAAAAATTCAATAGATGCTACAATAGCACTGGGAGGTGAAAATTATGTTTTCTGGGGTGGAAGAGAAGGATATATGAGTCTTTTAAATACTGATATGAAACGTGAAAAAGATCATTTGGCCCGTTTCCTTTCTGTGTCAAGAGACTATGCACGTCAACAAGGCTTTAAAGGAACTTTCCTGATCGAGCCAAAACCAATGGAGCCTACGAAACACCAGTATGATTATGACTCTGAAACCGTAATAGGATTCCTGAGACATTACGGATTAGACAAAGATTTCAAACTGAATATTGAGGTTAATCATGCTACATTGGCAGGCCATACGTTCGAACATGAACTTCAGGCTGCTGTTGATGCAGGCCTTTTAGGAAGTATTGATGCCAACAGAGGCGACTATCAGAACGGCTGGGATACGGATCAGTTCCCGATCGATTATTATGACATGGTTCAGGCATGGCTTGTACTGCTTCCGTCAGGAGGTCTGGGAACCGGAGGCGTAAACTTTGATGCCAAAATCAGAAGAAACTCTATTGATGCTGAAGATTTATTCATTTCACACATTTCAGGAATGGATGTCTTTGCCAAAGGTCTTCTTGCAGCAGCTGATATTCTTGAAAATTCAGATTACAAAAAACTGAGAACAGACCGCTACGCATCTTTTGATAAAGGAAATGGAAAAGCATTCGAGGATGGCACGCTTACACTGGAAGATCTTCAGAGAATCGCTCACGAAATCGGCGAACCACAGCCAAAAAGCGGAAAACAGGAATTGTTTGAAGCCATCGTGAATATGTATATATAATGAAAAAATAAAAGGCTTATAAACACTAAGGATTCTTATACACTATAATTATTAAACAGCCTTTTATTCAACAACTAATACTAAAATAATAATTATGAACCGATTTTATTTCAATAAAAGCAATAGAGCGGCACTATTTTTTGCAATGACTTTATTGCCTTCCGGTATAGCATATTCACAGGTTAAGAAAGATACAGTAGCTAAAGAAAATAAAATAGATGAAGTTGTTGTGATAGGATATGGAACCCAGAGAAAAGAAGCTGTGACAGGTTCTGTAGCCACTGTAAAAGGAGATGCCCTGCGTGAAGTACCTTCTGCCAATATTACTCAGGCATTGCAGGGAAGAACGGCTGGGGTCGATATCTCACAGACTTCCACAAAGCCGGGTGCTGCCATGCAGATCCGTATCAGGGGAACAAGATCTCTGACAGGAGATAATAACCCTCTGATTGTATTGGATGGTATTCCTTTTGTGGGATCACTGGGAGATATAAGCTCAAGTGATATCAAAAGTATTGATATCCTGAAAGATGCTTCTGCTACAGCGATCTACGGATCCAGAGGTGCAAACGGGGTTATTCTCGTTACCACCAACAGAGGAGCAAAGGGGCAAAAACCCAAATTTTCTTACAATACGTTCACAGGAGTCCAGACCTTGTTCTCAAAATATCCGATGATGGATGGTCCTAAGTTTGCGCAGCTGCGTGCTTATGCCATTCCTGCGGGAAATACAACACCTTTATATTCAAATGGAGCTGATGAAAATAACGGTGTTAATACAGATTGGCAAAGCCTGTATTATAAGCCAGCTATGATGACCAGCCATGATATTGGTGTTTCAGGCGGAACGGAGGGAGGGAATTATAATGTAGGGTTGTCATACTTCAAACAAAATGCACTGATTCCTATTCAGAGTTATGAAAGATTTGCCCTGCGAATGGCCATTGACCAACAGGTAGGATCTATCTTTAAATTCGGTTTTACAACCAATACCAATTATTCCGTCTCGGAAGGAAATGGAGTAAACCCGGGAGCTGTTTTAGGATATTCTCCTATTGCTAATCCTTATAATCCGGACGGAACCCCGAAAAGAGTTATGAGTACAGCAGGTGGTATCGATCAGACATGGATTTATACAAGGGGAAGCCTGGGAGATAAATATATCGACGAGACTAAGGCCTTTGCATCCTATAACAATCTTTACGGAGAAGCCAGCCTTCCGATCAAAGGACTGAAATACAGATTAAATATAGGTTTGGATTACCGTACTTCAAACAGTGGAAATTACTCAGGTGTAGGAGTCTTTAATACGAACCCTTTAGGACCGTCAGCTGCAGGAAGAGGAAATAACCAGACGTACCATTGGGTATTGGAAAACCTTTTAACCTACGACCGTACATTTGGTAAACATAAGATTAATGCGGTAGGATTATATTCCGCGGAGGGCAATAAGTATACAAGCTCATACATGAGTGCAAAGAACGTTCCTGCAGATTTTTTCCAGTATTATAATCTTGGGCAGTCACCGCAGGCAGATATTACGGTAAGACCAGAAGACCAGGTGTATTGGAAAACCGGTTTGCTGTCTGCCATGGGAAGAGTAATGTATACCTATGATAACAAATATATGCTTACGGCAACACTTCGTGCCGACGGATCTTCCAGGCTGGCTCCGGGAAATAAATGGCATACCTATCCCGCATTATCATTAGGATGGAATGTTACCAATGAATCCTTCATGCAGAATATTAAGGGTATTAATCTCCTTAAATTCCGGGCAGGATGGGGGCAGACTTCCAACCAGGCAGTAGAACCATACTCTACAATGGGAAGATTCAACGTGGCACCTTACAATTTTGGAGGGGCTGGAAGTACAGGGATTTATGGAAATCAGCCGCCCAACCCGAATTTAGGATGGGAATATTCAAAAACACAAAACTACGGGGTAGATTTCGGAATACTGAACAACCGTCTTACGGGAAGCGTGGAATATTACAAGACCCATACCTATGACCTGTTGACGCAGAAAAGTCTTCCGGCGACAAGCGGATGGTCTTCCATTGTTTCCAATGTAGCAGAAACAGAAAATAAAGGAGTTGAAGTTTCCTTAAACGGGGTCATTTTTGATAATCCGGATGGATTTACCTGGGAAGCTGGAGTTAACTTTTATACCAATAAAAACAAAATTTTATCGCTTGCATCCGGAACACCACGTGATGTCAATAACTTATGGTTTGTAGGACATAATATTAATTCATTATATGATTATCAGTATATCGGTCTTTGGCAGGCTGGTGACCCTTATCAGAATATTCTGGAGCCGGGAACTGCTGCAGATGTTACAGGATCTATTAAAGTGCTTTACACCGGAGGTTATAATGCTGACGGAACGCCGGTAAGAGCAATAGGACCGGATGACAGACAGATATTTGATACAGCACCGAAATTCCAGGGAGGATTTAATATGCGCTTTGCTTACAAGAATTTTGAACTGAGCACAGTAGGAGCTTTCCAGCATGGTGGAATTCTGGTAAGTACCATTTATGGATCTGCAAGTTACCTTAACAGATTAACAGGAAGAGGAAATAATGTGGATGTAGATTATTGGACAGAAGATAATACTGGAGCCTATTTTCCTCGTCCAGGACGTCATTTGAGTGGAGATAATCCGAAATATTCTTCTACCCTGGCAATGTTTGATGCTTCTTATCTTAAGCTTCGCACCATTACCTTAGGCTATAATGTTAATAAAGATTTTTTAAAGGATTTAAAAATCACCAGCTTAAGAATTTACTTTACTGTAACCAATCCTGTAGTATTATTCTCTCCTTATCACAAGTTCTCAGGAATGGATCCGGAACCAAACTCTTTTGGAAATGAAAACCAGGCAGTAAGCGGATATCAAAACCGCCAGCTTGTTATTGGAACCAATAACCCTTCTACAAGAAATTACTTAATGGGACTAAACTTAACCTTTTAAAACTGTACTGTCATGATAAATTTTAACAAAAAACTGCTATTAGGAGCAATCTTTTTATCCTTAACATTTACAGGATGTAACGAAATTCTTGATGAGCAGCCAAGAGCAATATATACAGCTGATTATTTTAATACACCGGATGGAGTTAATCAGGGATTTACAGCTTTATACAGACAGATGAGATTACTGTATGGCAATGGCTACTTTATGAGCAATTGTCAGAACGGAACTGATGAATCTACCTGGGCGCAAAGTGCGGATGGTAACTTTAAAGAGCTCGATATGTCCGGAAATGGTATTATTAATTCCAATACGTTTCCTACAAGCATGGTTTGGAATTCAGTCTTCCCATATATCAATACTGCCAACGGAATTATTGAAAAAGGGCCCGGTTTCGGAATCGCAGAATCTATGATTTCTGAAGCCCGTTTCTTCCGTGGATTTTACTATTTCATGCTGGTGCAGACCTATGGAGGAGTTCCTCTGGATTTAGGTGCAGGAGAATTGAAATATAACACTCTGCCATCCACAACTTCTGCAAGAAGTACTGTTCCGGAAGTCTATACAAAAACAGTTTTTGCTGACCTTAAAAAAGCTATTGAGAATCTGCCTGCCTCACCAAGGGTAACAGGAGGTGTGACCAAAAATGTAGCAAGACTTATGCTTGCCAAAGCTTATCTTACCTATGGATGGTGGCTGCAGAATCCCAACAATATTCCAACTTATCCCGAAGCGACAAGAAATGATCCTGATGGGCACAATGCCCAGTGGTATTTTCAGCAGGCTTATGATATTGCCATGGAAGGAATCAACAATCCCGGACCTTATGCGCTTCAGCCTACTTTCTATGATGTCAATGTAGGTTCAAATGACAGAAATACTGAATCTATGCTCTATGCAGACCATACGCAGTCAAGCACATACTATAATGAAAGTGACCCTGTAGGGTTTGGATCAGGCTGGGCGCCGGATAATTTTGCAGCATGGATGCAGACATGGAACTACACAGCCATCAAAAGCAGTAAAACGACAGCGTGGGCTGGGGCAGACGTTGTAAGTGGAGTACAGAGAGAAGCGGCACAGCCACTGGGACGTCCGTGGGTTCGTATGTGTCCTACTTTGGGAGTTATTAAAAATACTTTTGCAGATAAAACCAACGATTCCCGTTATGATGGGACTTTTGTAACCACTTACAGAGGAAACTGGAACAAAAATGGAACAGGGTTAACAACGGTTCCTGTACTTTATAATGCCAATAATCTGCCTGTACAGCCCGGAGGCGCCATTTTAAGTTTTCTTAATGATGACAGCCAGACTCCTTCTTATCCTTCAGGAGCAGGACAAAGCGGGGTAGGTGCAGGGACGCTGTCAGGAAGAGCAGATTGGGTAATTGCACCGAATGGAATCAGCAGAATTGTATACCCTGGCTTATGGAAAATTGGAACTTATCGTACTGATGATCCGAACGGCTTAGGATATCCGAATGCAGGATTAACCCGTCCATTCAGTGTTGCCAAATTCTCAGAATTCTATTTTATTGCAGCGGAAGCAGCCGTAAAAGGAGCTTCAGGAGCTATGACAGCCAGAGACCTTATCAATGTTATCCGTGCCCGTGCCGGAAAATGGAAATTCAATAATGCCCAAAATACCGCTTATGTAGCAGATAACAGTGTAGCTATGACTGCTGCCACACCTTCTGCAATCACCATCGATTATATTCTTGCAGAAAGATCCCGTGAATATTACGGAGAATTCTACAGATGGTATGATCTGGTGCGTACTCAGAAGTGGGGAGATTATGCCGCCAGTTATCAGATCGGAGGAGCTTCTTATGGAGATCACAATCCGCAGACAGTTACAAGAACGATAAAACCTTTTCATTATCTGAGACCAATTCCTCAGAATCAGATTGATGCTATGGAAGTATCTGCAGATATTAAGGCAAAATACCAGAACCCCGGATACAACTAATTTCATTCTTCATTCATATCAGTAACAGAGTAGGTGTGAAAGCACCTGCTTTGTTTAACTGAATTAAATTTTAAAAAATATGGAAAAAACCTGGCGTTGGTTTGGCAAAAAAGACAAAATACAACTCAATATGCTCCGTCAGATCGGAGTGGAAGGAATTGTTTCTGCACTGCATGATACCCTAAACGGAGAAGTCTGGGATCTGAAGGCCATCAATGATTATAAAAGCTATATAGAAAGCCACGGACTTCGCTGGTCTGTTGTGGAAAGTCTTCCCGTAAGCGAAGCGATCAAATACGGAGGTGAAGACCGTGACTCTTTAATAGAAAATTATATCACAAGCCTTGAAAATCTGGGTAAAGCAGGCATTACAACAGTTTGTTACAACTTTATGCCTGTTCTGGACTGGGCAAGAACCGATCTCTTTCATGAATGGGAAGACGGTTCATCATCACTTTATTTTGACAAAGCCAAGTTCGCATACTTCGAAATTCATATTCTCAAAAGAGAAGGAGCAGAAAATGATTATAACCCACAGATCCTTCAAAAGGTAGAAGAATTAAAAAATACCTTAACAGAAAAAGATAACAATGCTCTGATAGACTCTGTCATTGTAAAAACACAGGGATTCGTTAACGGAAACATCAAAGAAGGAGATGATAATCCGGTAGCTATTTTCAAAAATTTACTGGCATTGTATGATGGTATAGATAAAAACCAGCTTCGCCAGAACATGAAATATTTCCTTGAAAAAATAATGCCTGTCTGTGAAAAATGGAATATTCAGATGTGTGTACATCCTGATGATCCGCCATTTTCATTACTGGGCTTACCAAGGATAGTAACCAATGAAGAAGATATTGACTGGCTTCTGAAAGCTGTTGATAATCCTCACAACGGATTGACCTTCTGTGCAGGTTCTTTAAGTGCCAACCTTCAGAATGATGTTCCGGAACTGGCTCAGAAATTTGCCCACCGGACTAAATTCGTTCACCTGAGAAGTACAAATGTCTTTGAAAACGGGGATTTCATCGAGGCTCATCATTTGGGAGGAAGAGGAAAGCTCATAGAAGTAATCCGTGTATTCGAAAAAGAAAATCCAGATCTGCCCATGAGAATTGATCACGGAAGACTTTTAACAGAAGATATTGATAAAGGGTATAACCCCGGTTATTCATTTTTAGGACGAATGCTGGCATTGGGACAGATAGAAGGAGTAATGGCAGCAGTTCAGTCGGAATTACAGAAAAATTAATCTGCGTTTGTAATAAATAGTAAAAAGTAAAATGAAAGACCTGTTTAGTATTAAGAACAAAGTGGCAGTTATCACAGGAGCTTCAGGCGTTTTGGGAGGTAGTCTTGCTAAAAGTTTTATCGATGCCGGAGCAAAAGTTATCGCATTGGGAAGAAACCAGGAAACACTGAACGCCTGTGTAAAAGAGCTTACAGACTTGGGAGGAGAGGCACTCGCTGTAGAAGCCAATGTGATGGATATTGAAAGCCTTGAAGCCGCCTCAGAAAAAATAAAAGAAAAATATGGCAGGATTGATATTCTGCTCAATATAGCCGGCGGAAATATTCCCACAGCTACCTTATCTCCTGAACAATCATTTTTTGATATGGACATCAAAGGATGGAATGACGTTACTGATCTCAATATCAACGGAACTGTTTATCCAAGTTATGTTTTCGGAAAAGTAATAGCAGAGCAGGGAAACGGAAGCATTATTAATATTTCTTCTATGGCTGCTTACTCAGCTATTACAAGAGTCGCCGGATATTCTGCAGCTAAATCTGCAATTACCAACTTCACACAATGGCTTGCATCTGATCTGGCATTGAAATTCGGAGATAAAATACGTGTTAATGCAGTGGCGCCGGGATTTTTTATTGGTGATCAGAACCGGGCCATTCTCCTGAACCCTGATGGAAGTTTAACCGAGAGAAGCAAAAAAGTAATCGCCAAAACACCCATGCAGAGATTTGGAGAAGTAGAAGAACTGAATGGTGTTATACAGTTTCTATGTTCAGATGCCGCAAGTTTCATCACAGGAGCACTGATTCCTGTTGACGGAGGTTTCAGTGCATTCAGCGGAGTATAAAAAAAACTAATTTCTTCATATCCAATGAACAGGACCTTAATGGTTTCATGCAAGGTCCTGTTTTTTAAATGTTGACTTTCTTAAAGTCTGAATATCTAAAGAGAATTAAAATTCTGAATTGTAAAAGTAAATAATGAGTAATTCCATTAAAAATAAAGAAGTTTTCGGAGAATCGTTTTTGCTGGAATCAGCAAAGGCAGAGAATCTGTATTTTGGCTATGCTAAAGATATGCCGATTATTGATTATCACAATCACCTTGAACCGGACATTATTTCTGCCAATCAGAATTTCCGCTCTCCAACGGCTATTTGGCTGGACGGAGACCATTACAAATGGAGGGCTATGAGAAATTTTGGAGTTCATGAACAGTTTATTTCAGGGCAGGCTTCAGACCAGAAAAAGTTTATGAAATGGGCAGAAGTCGTACCTTATACACTTCGTAACCCATTATTTCACTGGACCCACTTGGAATTAAAAAATCCTTTTGGAATCAGCGAATATTTATCGCCAAAAAATGCAAATGCGGTGTATCATCAGATGAATGAAAGTCTGCAGACCTCTGGTTTTCTGCCACAATCCATTCTTCAGAATTTTAAAGTGGAGGCTTTATGTACCACAGATGATCCTGCTGATGATCTCGTTCATCATAAAGCTTTAAAAGATAGTGGCTTTAAAACGGCTGTTCTTCCGGCTTTCCGCCCTGATTCTTATATTAATATGATTAACCCTGAACAGTATATTTCAGGAATTAAAAAGCTTGAAAAAGTCTGCGGATTTCCAATTACATCAGCTTATGATCTGTTGAATGCACTCCAGTCCAGAATCAATTATTTTGTGGAAGCAGGGGCAAAAGTAGCCGATCATGGCTTTGAATATTTCCCGGATACTACGAAATGGAATCATAGTCTTGAAAAAGAATTTTCTGAATTCCTTAAGGGGAATCTCTCATCATTTTCCGATCCCGAAGCCTTGTGCGGTTATATGCTGAAAGAGCTTTGCAAAATGTACGCAGAAAAAGATTGGGTGCAGCAGTTTCATGTAGGGGCAACCCGAAACAACAATTCAGAAATGTTCAGAAAAATGGGTGCCAACGCAGGGTATGATGCTATTGGAGAACAATATCATGCACAGAGACTGAGCATTCTGCTTGATGAACTCAACACAGAAGGAAAACTGACCAAAACCATTATCTACAATTTAAACCCGGCATTTAACGAAGTTCTGGCAGCTCTTGCCGGAAATTTCAACGAAGGAGGAATCAGATCTAAGGTACAGTTTGGGGCAGCCTGGTGGTTCCTGGATCAGCTTGACGGAATGACAAAACAGATGAATACGCTTTCAAATATTGGATTAATCAGCACTTTTATCGGTATGCTTACCGATTCCCGAAGTCTGTTGTCGTTCTCAAGACACGATTATTTCAGAAGGCTCTTATGCAATCTGTTCGGAAATGAGATGGAAAGAGGTCTCCTTCCCGATGATGAAAAATGGGTTGGAAAGATCATTCAGGATATCTGTTATCACAATACAAAAAATTATTTTGAAATCTAATACCATGCAGGATTTGTCTAAGATATTATGTTTCGGAGAACTGCTTCTCCACTTTGCTCCGGATTCCGAAGGAAACTGGCTCAATGAGCAGTCTCTGAAAATCTATGTGGGCGGAGCTGAATACAATGTAGCGGCAGCACTTTCCCAGTGGGAAAATTCTGTGAAATTGTTAACAGCTTTACCTGAGAATTTTGTTGGAAACCAATTAGAATTTCAACTTAAAAATAAAGGAATAAAAGTTCTGGCAGGAAAAACTCAAGGGAGAATAGGAACATTTTATCTTTCTTCCGATGGAGATATGCAGAATGCTTCGGTGGTTTATGATCGCTTTCCGTCTGTTTTTACCCAATCGGATTTTGAAGCATTCAGTGATGATGAAATATTTTCAGATGTAAAATGGCTGCATATCAGCACCATCACACCGGCTTTGAGTGATCATGCATTTCGCAAATGTTTACATATCATGAAAGAAGCCAGGGCAAGAAATATTACTGTTTCTCTCGACTTGAATTACAGAGCGTTACTCTGGCAAAATCAAAATCCTCATACAATTAAAGAGCTGATGCCTTTTGTAAACGTTCTCATGGGAAATATCTGGTCTGTTGAGCAGTTCCTGAATATTCCCATTGAATATGAGCTTAACGGAAATTTTGATGATGAAAATCTTCTGAAACAGGCTGGAAAAACAGCATTGGAAATCAGAAGACAATTCCCGGAGGTGGAAAAAGTTGCGAATACTTTCCGCTTTACAAACGGAGAAAAGGTCAATTATTTTGCCACCTTATTTGCTGATGAACAGCTTTTGGTTTCAGAAAAATATAATGCAGACAAAATTGAAGAAAGGGTAGGAAGTGGCGATTCTTTTATGGCCGCTTTGATTCATGGAATTTTAAGAGGAAATCCTGATCAGCAGATCCTTGAGGATGCCGCAAAAGTTGCTTTTAAAAAGCTTTTTGTAAAGGGAGATACCATTGATGAAAGCATTAATATCGAAAAATTATGAATGAAATAATACAGAAAATAAAAGACCATAAAATAGTTCCATTATTTTATAACGAATCGTTTGAAGTCTCAAAAAATATCATAAAAGCTTTATACGAAGCAGGAATCCGTGTAATAGAATACACCAACCGCGGTCATCAGGCATTGGAAAATTTTACAGAGCTGAAAGCAATTTCCCATACAGAATTTCCCGGTCTTTTGTTAGGAATTGGAACAGTAAAAAACATAGAGGAAATGGATGATTTTGCCAATGCAAAGGCAAATTTTATCATTACACCGGTTATCAGTGAAGCATTGGTGAAATATTCTTTCGAAAGAAATCTCCTGCTGATTCCGGGCTGTTTTACTCCTTCTGATATCAATATTGCCTATCAGAATGATTTAAAGCTGGTTAAAATATTTCCGGCTGACGGTTTAGGAAAGAATTACATCAAATCTGTGAAACCTGTTTTTCCGGGAATGAATTTTATGCCAACCGGAGGAATCCATGCTGATTATAAAGATATCACGGAATGGCTCAATGGTGGTGCCATAGCAGTAGGACTGGGCAGTTCGCTCATCGGAAAAGATTTTAATGAAGAAGAACTGACTCTGAAAACAAAGGATTTATTACAACAACTTAATCATAACTAAATGCAGACCCCTCACAACCGAAATATAAGATGGTGGATGCTGTCTCTCGTTTTTCTCGCCACTACGATCAATTATCTTGACCGTCAGGTAATGGGTTTGCTGAAACCTGTTCTGGAAAAAGAATTCAGCTGGGATGAAAAAGATTACAGCTATATTGTAATGGCATTTACCACTACTTATGCTATCGGATACATGGCCATGGGAAGGTTTATAGACAAGGTGGG
Source organism: Chryseobacterium rhizosphaerae (assembly GCF_003385455.1). GTDB lineage: Bacteria > Bacteroidota > Bacteroidia > Flavobacteriales > Weeksellaceae > Chryseobacterium > Chryseobacterium rhizosphaerae. The sequence continues at coordinate 33,586 of NZ_QNUF01000029.1, forward strand.
AACAAAAATCGGGTATGCTGTTTCCCTTATTGTATGGAGCTTTGCCTCTATAGGACATGGGTTTGTCAAAAGTACAGTAGGATTTATCATAGCGAGAAGTACGTTGGGAATCAGTGAAGCCGGAAACTTTCCTGCCGCCATCAAATCTGTGGCTGAATGGTTCCCAAAAAAGGAAAGGGCATTGGCTACAGGGATTTTCAACTCGGGAGCAACTGTAGGAGCTATTTTAGCACCGCTGCTGGTTCCTTTCATTCTCGGGCATTACGGCTGGAGGCAGACTTTTGTGTGGATTGGTGCTTTGGGTATGGTTTGGATTATCCTTTGGTGGAAATTCTATGCCGTACCGGAAAAAACAAAAAATCTCAGCAAAGAAGAACTTCAATACATAAAAAGTGATCAGGCTGAAAAAACAGAGGAGAAAACCAAAATTCCTTTATCGGAATTACTCAAATATAAAGTAACATGGTCATTTGCTATTGGTAAAATATTAACTGATCCTATCTGGTATTTCTTCATGTTCTGGCTTCCGGCGTATTTCTCGGATGTGTTCAAAATGGATTTAACAAAACCATCCCTTCCGTTGATTATTATTTACAGCGGAACCACGATAGGAAGCATCGGTGGAGGATATCTCTCATCATTTCTGATCAAAAAAGGCTGGGCAATCGGAAGAGCAAGAAGTTTTACGATGTTACTGTTTGCTTTGATGGTTGTTCCGGTCATGTTCTCAAAATATGTAGATAATATGTGGCTGATTACCCTGATTATAGCTCTTGCTACGGCTGCGCATCAGGGCTGGGGAGCCAATCTTATGACTACGGTCGGGGATCACCTGCCTAATCATTATGTAAGCTCTGTGATAGGGTTTGGAGGTATGCTCGGCTCAGCAGCAGGAATTATTTTTCCTCTTTTTATCGGAATCGTTCTCGATACCTTTAAAAAATCAGGAAATATCAACGGAGGCTATAACATCATATTTTTCATAGCTGGAATATCCTACGTTACAGCCTGGGGATTGATTAAAATTATCAACCGCAGGAAAACCGTTTAGAATAGAATTAAGCTTAAAAATTGCAAAATATTAAAAACTATAAAAAAGAATAACAATGAAACAGAATATAATGGATTTAACTTTTTTCAGGAATAAAACTCATGTCCTTGCGGCAGCGGCTTTACTTTCAGTGACTACTATTTCTGCCCAAACATTCTCCGACTTTACTTACCACGGAAATGATAAAATATATAATGACAACCCTCTCAAGCCGGATGAGTTCTACTCGCCGATCCTTCAGGGATGTTATCCCGATCCCAGCATTACCAGAAAAGGGGAAGATTATTATCTCGTTAACTCCTCATTTTCAATGTTCCCGGGCGTCCCGATTTTTACTTCTAAAGATCTGGTGAACTGGAAACAGGTAGGGCACGTCCTGGACAGACCTTCACAGCTTAAAGTTGAAAAATCAGGTGTTTCGCACGGAATTTATGCGCCGGACATCAAATACAACAAGCACAACGACACTTTTTATATGATCACTACCCAGTTTGCGGGAGGTATTGGAAATATGGTCGTAAAAACAAAAGATCCGTCAAAAGGATGGAGCGAAGTTCAGAAACTGAATTTTGACGGTATTGATCCGGCTATTTTCTTTGATGATGATGGAAAAGCATATGTCGTTCACAACGATGCTCCGCCAAAAGGCACCGAACAGTATAACGGTCACCGCGTTATTAAAATCTGGGACTACGATCTCGAAAAAGATCAGGTAGTTCCGGGTTCGGATAAAATTATTGTCAACGGCGGGGTGGATCTTTCCCAAAAACCGATCTGGATTGAAGGCCCTCATATTTACAAAAAGAACGGTAAATATTACCTGATGTGTGCAGAAGGAGGAACTGGAGGGAATCACAGCGAAGTTATTTTTATGTCTGATTCTCCAAAAGGACCTTATGTTCCGGCGGGTAATAACCCGATTCTGACACAGCGTTATTTCCCAAAAGACAGAAAAGAAAAGGTAGACTGGGCGGGCCATGCAGATTTGGTGGAAACACCAAATGGCCAATATTACGGAGTATTTCTGGCGATACGTCCCAACGAGAAAAACCGTGTTAACAAAGGCCGTGAAACGTTCATTCTTCCGGTTGACTGGAGCGGAACCTATCCTGTTTTCCAAAATGGGCTGGTTCCGATGAAACCAAAACTGAAATTGCCTGAAGGAGCTCAGAATCACAACGGACAAAACGGATTTTTTCCCAACGGAAACTTTACCTATGCTGATAAGCTGACAGATAAAAATCTTGATTACCGATGGATTGCCATGCGCGGACCTCGTGAAAGCTTCATCAATATTACCAAAAACGGTGTGAAAGTAAATCCTTTTGCAACCAATATCAAAGCATTGGCCCCGGTTTCAGCACTGTTCCACAGATTACAGCATGAATCTTTTGAAACCTCTGTAACCCTGGGTTTTAAGCCTAAATCAGAAAAAGAGCTGGCGGGAATTACCTGTTATCAAAGTGAAAAATTCAATTATGTTTTCGGAATCACAAAAAAGGATAAAGATTTCTACATCGTATTGGAAAGAACCGAAAAAGGAGAATCAAAGTTAATTGCAAGCGAGAAAATTTCATTATCCAAACCGGTTAAACTGCAGGTGGTGGCTGATAAGGATGAAAATAGCTTTAATTATTCTGTGGATGGTAAGAGCTACAAAAATCTAGGAGGACCGGTTTCAGGGGATATTCTTTCTACTGATGTGGCGGGAGGTTTTACAGGAAGCCTTATTGGCCTGTACAGTACCTCTTCCAATGATATCGTACCGGAATAGTAGGAAAGACCTTTGTCATTATGAATATGGGAGGTCTGACAACATAGAAAAAACATTCATTTGTTGCATAAATGTTTTAATTAAAAAAACTAAGATTAAAAACCAAACATCACAGTACATTTTGAAAATCAAAAAATCTTATATAGTTTCTTTATTGGGGTTTATCGGGCTGAATCTTCTTTCAGCCCAGGTAAATCCTTCCGGAAAACAGAGTACATCCTTTACCAATCCCATCATATGGGCTGATGCACCTGATTTATCGATTACCAGAAACGGAAGTGATTTTTACCTGATCAGTACCACTATGCATCTGATGCCGGGAGCTCCGGTGATGCACTCCAGGGATCTGGTACATTGGGAAATGTCAGGTTATGTTTTTGATACTTTAAATGATAATTCAAAATATAATCTATTGAATGGAACGGTTTACGGGAGAGGTCAATGGGCTTCTTCAATCCGCTACCATAAAGGAAAATACTATGTTTTATTTTCTCCGAATGATGAACCTTTCAAATCTTATTTCTATGTGACGGATAATCCTGAAAAAGGAAACTGGAAGCTCATCACCAGAACACGGCATTTTCATGATGCTTCTCTGTTTTTTGATGATGATGACAAAGTATATGTTTTCACTTCCAACAAAGTTTTTGAACTGAGTCCTGATTTTAAAGAGGTCATAGGAAATCCGGATGGAACTGAAGTGTTTCAGAAAGATGCTTCGGAAACCGGACTTCTGGAAGGAAATCAGATTATCAAAAGAAACGGAAAATACTACATGATGATGATTTCATGGCCCAGAAACGGAAAACGCCGTCAGGTAGTCTACAGAGCGGATAAAGTGGCAGGCCCTTATGAGAAAAAGGTAATTCTGGAAGACAATTTTTTAGGATTTTCCTATGCAGGTCAGGGAGCTTTAATAGATGATAAGAACGGAAACTGGTATTCCCTTATTTTCCAGGACAGAAATGGGGTGGGGCGCGTCCCGATTTTATTGCCTGTTCAATGGGAAAACGATTGGCCGGTCTTGGGAGATAATGGAAAAGTTCCTCTGAAAGGTGAAGTTCCTCTTCCGCCATTCAAAGCAAAAAATCATCTGGTGGAAAGTGATGAGTTTTCTGACAAAAAAATGAAGATCCAGTGGCAGTGGAATCATAATCCGGTGAATGAAGCATGGTCTTTATCCGAAAGAAAAGGATTTCTCAGACTGAAAACCAGCAGAGTCGTAGACAATCTGTATGCGGCACCCAATACTTTAACCCAGAGAATGGAAGGTCCGACTTCTTCAGCGGTTGTCACGATGGATCTTAAAGGAATGAAAGACGGAGATGTTGCAGGCTTCAGTGCTTTCAACGGTGATTCCGGCATCTTGTCAATAGTGAAGGAGGGTAATGAAAAATTTATCGTTTTTTCAACCAATGAAGTGAGCCTGGATAGTAAAACAAAAGCCATTACGGAGGTTAAAAAAGAAGAAAAAAAACGCATTCGTATCAACTCAGATAAGGTTTTACTTCGTATTGATGCCAATTTTAACCTTGGGAAAGATCTTGCAGACTTTTATTACAGCACCGATCAGAAAAACTGGACGGAAATGGCAAAAGACTACAAAATGATTTTTGATTACCGTAGATTTTTTATGGGGTCGAAGTTTGCAATTTTTAATTATGCCACTAAAAATACCGGAGGATTCATAGATGTAGATTTTTTCAGAGTCAATGAAGCAGGAAAATAGAAATAGTAATAAAAGTCAGAAAGTCAGAGAAAAGTCTGCGGAACTATGTACATAAAATAATATGTTATTATTTTTTTATCCGAAATAATAAGTGTTAAAAATACAAATAAAAAATCATGAATAAATCAGTTGTATTATCATTAGGTTTCATGCTGTCAGGAGTTTTTATTTCTGCGCAAGTTTTTGAGAAAAAAGTACCACAGGATTTTGATACGGAGAAAAAAGAAATTCTACACGGAAAGATTGATACCATACAATATTCTTCAGTAACGGTTGGTACTACGCGAAAAGCATTGGTGTATACTCCTCCCGGATACAAAAAAGGCACTAAGTATCCTGTTTTATATCTGCTTCATGGTATTGGGGGAGATGAAAAAGAATGGTTCAGAAACGGAAATCCCCATATTATTTTAGATAATCTGTATACCAAAGGAAAACTTACTCCAATGATTGTTGTACTGCCTAACGGAAGGGCTATGAAAGATGACAGAGCAACAGGAGATATCATGGCAAAAGATAAAGTAGAGGCTTTTGCAACATTTGAGAAAGATCTGCTGAATGATCTGATTCCATTTATAGAAAAAAAATATCCGGTTAAAAAAGACAGAAATGACAGAGCCATTGCCGGACTTTCTATGGGTGGTGGACAGACCCTGAATTTCGGGTTGGGAAATATCGACAGGTTCGCCTGGGTAGGTGCTTTTTCCGCAGCTCCGAATACCAAAGAGCCTGAACAGCTTCTTCCTGATCCGTTCAAAGCTAAAGAATTAAAGCTTCTCTGGATTTCATGCGGAGATCAGGACAGACTGATGCCTTTCAGTAAAAGAACAAGCGACTATCTTACAGAAAATAAGATTCCTCATATTTTTTATGTAGAGCCGGGTGGTCACGATTTCAAAGTCTGGAAAAATGATTTGTATCTGTTTTCACAACTTCTTTTCAAACCCATAAAGCAGGAAGATATTAATCTCATGCTGAAGTCAGAATAAAAGTTTACATCCAAATTCTCTGTTCTATGAATATCCGCAAAATACATATCAGTTGCATTGCTATAGTAGGTTTATTTTCGATGGGATTTGCTCAGAATCCTATCATTCAGACCAATTATACCGCAGATCCCGCACCGATGGTTTATAATGACAGACTGTATGTGTATACCACACACGATGAAGATGAGTCCACCTGGTTTACCATGAACGACTGGAAAGTCTATTCCACCAATGATATGGTCAATTGGACAGACCACGGAACGGTTCTTTCCTATAAAGATTTTGATTGGGCAAAACGTGATGCCTGGGCCGCACAATGCATAGAAAGGAATGGGAAATTTTTTATGTATGTTCCGATGTGGTCAAAAACCAATAACAAAGGCGCTATAGGGGTTGCTGTAGGCGACAGTCCGTTGGGGCCTTTTCATGATCCATTGGGAAAACCTCTGGTTCAGAGCGAATGGGGAGATATTGATCCTACAGTTTTTGTGGATGATGAAGGCCAGGCCCATATGTACTGGGGAAATCCCAAATTGAAATATGTCAAGCTGAATGAAGATATGATTTCCTATTCCGGAAATATCATAGAAGTCCCGATGACAGAAGAATCATTTGGAAAAAGAGATGGAAAACCCAATCCGGAAAGGCCAACAAAATATGAAGAAGGCCCGTGGCTGTACAAAAGAAAAAATCTGTATTATCTTTTCTGGCCGGGTGGTCCGCTTCCTGAATTCATAGGATATTCTACCAGCAAAACTGCGCAAGGCCCTTGGAAATATGGAGGAATTATCATGCCTGCTGAAGGAAAGTCATTCACCAATCATCCCGGTGTTATTGATTTCCGGGGGAAAACCTATTTCTTTTATCACAATGGTGCGTTGCCGGGCGGAAGCGGGTTTACAAGATCGGTAAGTCTGGAAGAGCTTACTTTCAATAAAGATGGCTCTATTTCACCCTTTAAAATGACCAATGGAATTACAAAAGCTATTGCTGCAGTTAATCCCTATTCGTTCAATCAGGCAGAAATGATTGCCTGGTCAGAAAATGTAAAATCTTATCAGAATAAAGAGGCTGGTGTTTTCATCAAAGCAAAGAAAAATGGTGCTTATACCAGTGTAAAGAATGTGGATTTCCGAAAAAAAGGAGCCAGTGCTTTCTCTGCAAGGGTAGGAACAACCCATAACAGTGACGTCACAATGACCATTCATCTGGATGCTGTGAACGGACCGGTTGCCGCGACGGTAAAGGTTCCGATGACTGGTGGAGATGACCGCTGGGAAACGGTAAAAGTTCAGATTACCGAAAAGATTACTGGTGTTCATGATCTGTACTTTGTATTCAATGGCAAAGCCTCAACAGATATTATGTATTTCGATTACTGGACCTTTCTTGAAAATAATTAATCATGAGAAAAAAAGTTTTATATCTTCTATTCAGTTTTTTTCTGATCAGCAAAAGTTTTGCGCAGGTAGCAGAAGTTGCAAGCCCTGATGGACACCTGAAGCTTCATGTCTTTTCAGAAGATGGAAAAGCATGGTATAATGTTATCCTTCAGGAAAAAATAATGCTTGAAAAATCCCCGCTGGGCCTGGTAACCAATGAGTCCGATTTTTCAAAGAATCTGAAATTTACTGACAGCCAAAAAGACTTGGTTTCTAAGAAATATACAAATGCAAAGATCAAAAAATCTGAGATTGATTATAAGGCAAATACTTTATCGGTTAATTTCATCAATGCAGACCAGCATCAGATAGGCATTGAATTTCAGGTGAGCAACAACAATATTGCTTTCCGCTACCATATTCCACTGATGAAAGAACGGCTGAGTGTTGTGGTGCAGTCAGAAACTACAGGTTATAGATTCCCGATACAGACAACTACTTTTCTTTCACCTATGATGAAGCCAATGACAGGTTTTGCCCGTACAGCACCAAGCTACGAAAGCGGTTATAAAGCCGATGCTGAGATGGGAATGTCGTCTGATTACGGATACGTTTTCCCTGGTCTTTTCCATATCGGAAATGAGGGTTGGGTATTACTTTCCGAGACAGGAGTGAACAGTTCGTATTGTGCTTCACACCTTGAAACCACAGCAGAAAAAAATCTTTACAAAGTAGCTTATCCGAACATTGCTGAAAATAACGGTTTCGGAAGTATCGGAGCAGCAGTCTCACTTCCCGGAAAAACACCCTGGAGAACAATTACCGTGGGCAGTTCTTTGAAACCTGTCGTAGAAACCACCATTCCTTTTGATGTGGTAGATCCGATGTATGAGCCTTTACATGATTATCAGTTCGGAAAATCTACCTGGAGCTGGATTCTTTGGCAGGATAAAAGTATGAACTATGATGATCAGGTGAAATTCATAGACCTTGCTGCTGCATTGAAATATCAGTTTATTCTCATTGATGCGCTTTGGGATAAAAATATAGGCAAAGACCGCATAAAAGAACTTATTCAGTATGCAAAATCCAGAAATGTAGGGGTATTGCTTTGGTATAATTCCAACGGAGCGGCCAATGATGCGCCCATGGGACCCAGAAATAAAATGAGCTCATCCGTTGAACGTAAAAAGGAAATGAAATGGCTGAAGGAAGCAGGAGTAAAAGGACTGAAAGTGGATTTCTTCGGAGGAGACAAACAGGAAACCATGCGTCTTTACGAAGATATTCTGTCGGATGCCAACGATTATGGATTAACCATTATTTTCCATGGAGCCACTGTCCCGAGAGGTTGGGAAGTGATGTACCCGAATTACGCAGGAAGTGAAGCCGTTCTTGCCTCAGAAATGCTTTATTTCTCAGAAGATGTACGGAAACAGGAAGCTTTTTTTGCCACACTTCATCCTTTCATCAGAAATACAGTGGGAAGTATGGAATTCGGAGGTACTTTCCTCAATAAATACCTGACAGAATCCAACAGGGACAAAAATAAAAGACATACCACAGATGGTTTTCAGCTGGCTACAGCAGTCCTGTTTCAGAATCCCGTTCAGATGTTTGGCATCATGCCGAATAACCTGACCGATGCTCCGGAATTTCAGCTCAGTTTTATGAAAGAAGTTCCGACACTTTGGGATGAGACAGTTTTCATAGACGGCTATCCCGGGAAATATGCTGTGGTTGCGAGAAGACATGCGGATCATTGGTATGCAGCTGGTGTGAATGCAGAAAAACAATCTAAAAAGCTGAAAATGAAGCTTCCGATGTTCGCCGGAAAAACCATAAAACTGATCAATGATGATGCAAAAGGAAATTCATCAGAGAAAGAAGTAAAAGTGAATGCAAAAGGTGATTTTACGATTGAAATCCAGCCGCAGGGTGGTTTTGTACTGAAAAATTAAAGAAGTAAACCTTATAGGTTTTTAAAACCTATAAGGTTTGAAGAGATTAAAAGAATACAGATTTTTTAAGGTTAAATAAAAACTGATTATGAATCATTTAAAAATATTTTTCTTATTGCATTGTTTGGGTTTTGCCTGCAGATCTATGCTGCAGAACCGTTTATCAGTACTGAGAAAATCCCCGACGGAGGATTTGTAGTAAGAAATTAAAGATTGATAACGAAAAACAGAAAAAATGCGCTTCAAAAACTTATACATCTTTATCATTTCGGGATTTTTGGTTTCCTGCTCTTCCTCCCAGAGTTTGGAGAAGCATTCATCCAAAGATCAGTGGCTCACTACCTGGGCAACGGCTCCCCAATTGGTGGAACCCAAAAATCTTCCGCCGGAACCGGGGCTTTCGGGGAATACCCTGCGTCAGATTGTCCGTGTATCTGTGGGTGGAAAAAAATTACGGTTACGTTTTTCCAACAGGTACTCTGCAGACAGCCTTGCAGTAAAAGCAGTTTCTATTGCTGTGCCGTCCGATAGCAGGAATGTGGATGCAGCCACCATCAGATCATTAACGTTTGAGAAGAAAAACAGTTTTAAAATTGCTCCCGGATCTGATATTTATTCTGATGAAGTGAACTTTAACCTGAAGTCTAATTCGTTGCTGGCTATTACAATTTCCTATACAAAAGTAACCCAATCTGTCACCGGACATCCGGGTTCAAGAACAACCTCTTTTATTGTTAAAGGTGAGCAGTCCAATGCTGCGGTATTTAAAAATCCTGTAAAAACAGATCATTGGTATTCGCTTTTTAACATCGATGTAAAGACCAGTGAACCCTCACATGCGGTGGCTATTATGGGAAATTCTATTACCGACGGAAGAGGATCAGGAACCAACAGACAGAATCGCTGGCCGGATATTTTTTCGCAGCGGTTACTGGCAAATCCTTCAACCGGGAATGTAAGTGTTCTTAATTTCGGAATTGGTGGGAATTGCGTAGTGCGTGGCGGTTTAGGCCCTACGGCATTAGACCGTTTTGATTATAACATCCTCAATCAGCAGGGCGTAAAATGGTTGATCATTCTGGAAGGAGTGAATGATCTGGGAGGAACAAGAGATCCTGATGACGCCTCCAAAAGAACAGAAGAACTGATTACCGCTTACCAGGTGATGATCGATAAGGCACATGCTAACGGAATCAAAGTGTACGGAGCAACGATTCTTCCTTTCGGAAAGTCATTCTACGACAAACCTTTCCGTATCGAGGCCTGGAAAAAAGTAAACGACTGGATCAGGAACAGCGGGAAGTTTGATGCCGTCATAGATTTTGCAAAACAAATGCAAAGTGAAAATCCAGAGGTCATCTTAAATGATATGCACGACCATGATTTCCTTCATCCCAATGAAGCCGGTTACAAAAGAATGGGAGAACTTGTGGATCTGAACTTATTTAAAAATTAAAATCAAAAAGATATAGTATGAATTTTACAAAAAACATTTCGCTGTTTCTTACGTTGTTGTTTATATTTTTTGTAAAAGCAGCCGAACCATTTATTTCTTTTGCCAAAACAGAAAATTCGGTGGTATTGAAAGAGCGCAATTCAGGTTTGATGCTTTTTTCAGACAGTGATTCGGATAAAGGAATTCTGCGTGCTGTTGCGAATCTTCAATCTGATTTTCAAAAAGTAACCGGTGTTCAGCCTCATCTTATTTCCCAAAACTCTGGATTGAACGGAATGATCATTATTATTGGGGAAGCAGGTAAAAGCAAAGCCATTGATGATTTAATCAGGCAAAAAAAGCTGGATGGAAAAATATTAACAGGGAAAAGAGAAAAATATATCATTCAGAATGTCAGTAATCCTTTTCCGGGTGTTTCCGAAGCTATCGTGATCGCAGGAAGTGATAAAAGGGGAACCATTTATGGGATCTATGAAATGTCTCAGCAGATAGGTGTTTCACCATGGTATTACTGGGCAGATGTTCCGGTTGAGAAAAAAGATAATCTATACTTTAAAAAAGGAATCTATACCGATGGAGAGCCTGCGGTAGAGTATCGCGGTATTTTCCTTAATGATGAAGAGCCTTCGTTGGGAGGATGGGCCAGAGCAACATTTGGCGGAGTAAACAGTAAGTTTTATGAGAAAGTTTTTGAGCTGATCCTGCGCCTTAAAGGAAACTATATCTGGCCGGCAATGTGGGGGAAAGCATTCTATGACGACGATCCTCTGAGCGGCCCTTTAGCAAATGAAATGGGTATTGTCATGGGAACTTCCCACCATGAGCCTATGGCTTTGGCACAGACCGACTGGCACAGGTATATTAAAAAAAATAATCTGCCGAATGTCTGGGATTACTCTAAAAATGCTGAAGTTTTACAGAAATTCTGGAGATCCGGAATGGAGAGAAGCAAAAACTGGGAAAAACTTGTTACAGTAGGAATGCGAGGTGATGGTGATGAAGCAATGGGAGAAGGAACCAATATTTCCCTGCTCGAGAAAATTGTAAAAGACCAGCGTAAAATCATCGCTGATGTTACCGGGAAAAAGGCTGAGAAAACTCCTCAGGTCTGGGCATTGTATAAAGAAGTTCAGGACTACTATGATAAGGGAATTAGGGTTCCGGATGATGTGATCCTGCTGTTCTGTGATGATAACTGGGGAAATGTAAGAAAGCTTCCGGACCTTTCAAAACCTTTGCATAAAGGAGGCTATGGAATCTATTACCACTTTGATTATGTAGGTGGCCCGAGAAACTCCAAATGGATTAACATCAGTCCCATCCAGAGAGTCTGGGAACAGATGAATCTTTCCTATGAACATAAAGTAGATAAGCTTTGGGTCGTGAATGTAGGAGATTTAAAACCCATGGAGTTTCCGATCAGTTTTTTTCTGGAAATGGCCTGGAATCCACAGCAGTTTAATGCTAAAAACCTTTTGGAATATACCGAAAAATGGGTTGCCCAGCAGTTTGGAGATAAACACGCAAGAGAAATTGCGAGGATGATTAATCTTTATGCCAAATACAACAGAAGAGTAACTCCTGAAACCCTTGACAGTAAAACGTACAGCCTTCAGAATTATCATGAATTTGAAACAGTTTTAAATGATTACAGAGCATTGGCTGTAGAAGCCTTACGGTTGAAAGAGCAGATTCCTGCTGAATACCAGGATGCCTATTATCAGTTGGTTTTGTATCCGATTGATGCATGCAGTAATTTATACGAAATGTATTATGCGGTGGCAAACAACAGGGAACTGGCAGCGAAAAAAGATCCGGGAGCCAATTTCTACGCAGATAAAGTGAAGACATGTTTTGAAAGAAACGCTTATCTGGATAATCAATACAATAATGTGATTGCCGGCGGCAAATGGAAGCATATGATGGATCAGATGAGAATAGGATATAAAAGCTGGGCAGACGGAAAAAAAAATATAATGCCTGAAGTTACCTATATTTCTGAAGCCAAGGTTCCCAAAGAAAAAATATTTCAGGAGAAAAACGGCTATGTTTCCATTGAAGCAGAAAATTTTGCAAGAATGAGTAATTCTGACCGAATCCATTGGGAAGTGATTCCTGATTTTGGAAAAACAAAGTCGGGAGTGACAACATTTCCGCAGAATGCATATCCTAAAAGCGATGAAAATATCTGGCTGGAATATGATATCAATTTTGAATCAAAAGGTGAGTTTGAAGTCCAATTATTATTAGCTCCGACTTTAAATTTTAATCATAATAAAGGACTCCGCTACGAAATTTCTTTTGACAACGAAACTCCGCAAATTGTCAACTTCAATGGCCATTATAAAGGAGAATTGGGAAGATGGCAGTCCGAACATATTATTAAATCCATTACCAAACATTCGGTTCTGCAGTCCGGAAAACATACTTTACGTTTCAGAGTGCTTGAACCTGGCATTGTCCTGGAAAAAATATTGATCAATACCGGAGGTTTAAAGCCTTCTTACCTGGGAGCTCCCGAAAGTGAAATGTTAACTAAATAACAATATTAATAAGAAACAACACTTTAATTATGAATCAGTAATCTCAATTTACATTCCAATCTAAAATACAGTTCCCTGACAGAGAATGAAGAAAAAGAACAGCGGATGATTTTGTAAGCAACTTTATTTAACAGATCGCTGCCTGATATAATTCGGGGTATTTTCCTGATGGTTTTTGAAAATTAACTGTCTTGAGGGGGATTCTATTGCCTTTATTTCAATTGTTTACACACAAAATTACGAATATTTAAACCAAAACATTATGAAAAAAATTTTAAGTCTTGTTACCATTCATTCTATAGCTCTGTTTTGCAGTCTGATGCTGCAAGGCCAGCTTACTACAGTGAAAATTGATAAGAATACTGCTTATCAGAAAATCAGAGGATTCGGAGGATTTGTCTGCAGCCCTCAGTTTGCTTACAACCATATGTCTACAGCAGAAATTCAGAATCTCTGGGGAGCTTCCAGTGAAGGCGGGTATAATATTATGAGACTTTATATTCCCGAAAACAGTAGCAACTGGAGCTCCGTATTGGCTACAGCACAGCTTGCCAAATCAATGGGGCTTACCATTTTTGCTTCGCCATGGACAATGCCTGCAGCCTGGAAAACCAACAACCATGTAAATGCAGTGTACACCGATACCAATGGAGTACAGCAGATCGGATATTTAAAGCCGGAAAATTACCAGGATTATGCCCTTTATCTCAACAGCTTTGTTACCTATCTTCAGAATAACGGAGTGGAGCTTGATTATATTTCTATTCAAAATGAGCCGGATGAAATGGCACAGTATCAGGGATGTATCTGGACTCCTGCGCAAATTACCACTTTCATCAAGAATTACGGACAGCTTATCAATTGTAAAGTGATTGCCCCGGAAAGTGTGGGATTTACGGATAATTTTGCCAGTGCTTTGCTGGATCCTGCGGCAATGGCCAATTTCGAAGTGTACGGCGGGCATCAATACGGGCTTATGCAGTCTACCTACAAACAATTCCAGAATTACAACAAAGAAATCTGGCAGACAGAATATCTGATCAACTGGAACTCTTCATCCACACAGCCGGCAAGAGATTTCAGCTGGAATACAGATGCATTTACTTTTGCAGGCAGCGTCAACAATGCATTATTGGGAAATATTAATGCATGGATTCATTACTCTGCCAAACGTTATTATGGCTTGATGGGTGATGGAACTTACGGAACCCCCGCAGGTGTAATGACCAAAAGAGGCTATATCCTTTCACATTATGCCAAATACACAACTGGAAAGACAAGAATAGAAGCTAAATGGGATGACAAAACCGGAGTTTTACAGGGATCTTCCTACATTTCCCAGGATGGGAATCAGGTTGTTCTTATGGTCATCAATTCTTCTCAGAATTCCTATAGTTTAAAGGTTGATCTGCCTTTTTACACTACTTCAGGAACAAAAGTACTGACCAATACACAATCCAATATGGTGAGCACACCTATTTCTTTGAGTACGGCAACATTCCGGCCCACTGCTGATATCAGCCCTTCCAGTATCATGACTTTCGTTTTTAATAAAAGTGGTGATAGGCCTGCTTCTCTCATGACAGGCGGTGATATTCATTATAATAAAATTGAAACACAAACTCCTACCATTGCAGCTTTTGGTACAGGATTCAATATAAGCAATACAACGGTGACGTTCTCCAATCCAAGCCCTCTTATCAGTAATAATATGACTGCGGCTAACGGATATCTTCAGCTTAATGACAGGTACAATAAACTGATCCTGCATGTAAACAGCTATACAACTGCGGGGCAAAGCTATTCAGACAATACAACTTTATATTATGTCAACAGTCAGGGGGTAACAAAATCGTATAATTATGGCAAGATTAATTTTCCACAGGGAGGAAACTTCGATATTACATTAGATATTTCAAGACAGGTGCTTACAGACGGATGCAAAGGAATTTTAGGATTGAGAAATTCCAATTACAGCTCTGTGCTTACGATTAATCTGGGAGATGTTTATTTCAATGTGGGTAATGAAATTGCTTCTAAATTTGGAGGGACCTATTCCGCAAGCGACAGCTATCTGATGGATGCGCTGGAAAATGGCTACTACACTTCTGTAGACTTCAGAAATGCAGCAGGAATTACTTCCTCCAATAACTGGCAGCCTATGAGTGCTAACACTAATAGCATTTATTATGTGAATTCAAACGTAAGTTCATCTGCCAATAATGTGATTTCAGGTACAGCTTGTTCAAATCTTGTCCTTTCCGGCCAGGGTATGGATTTTCAGGTGCCGTTTAACTTCACAGCCAATACAGCTTCTTACAGCCGTACCTTTAATGGTTATGACGTCCTTATCTTGCCATTCCAGGCTAATATACCTTCCGGAGTTACTGCTTATCTGATGTCTCCAGATACAAGTAATATCAACTGTACTGCAATCTCAAATGGAATCATTCCTGCAAATACTCCGGTAATCGTCAATGCGACAGGGAATATTACTTTCAGCGGTACAGGAAATGTTTCCACACCCAAAGCAATCACGGTCAATCAAATGAACGGAGTTTACCAGGGCATCAAAGTTCCGGCGAATGCCTATGTTTTAAAAACAGAAAACGGAGTAACAGGATTCTATAAAGTAACTGCAGGAAGTGAACCTGCAATAGGATCTTTCAAAGCATACCTTACAGAAGAGAATGCCTATTCAGCCAACGTTCTTCCTTTAAATTTCGGATCATTAAGTGCCAGAAATATTTCTACTGGAACTAAAAAAGAGATTATAAAAATATATCCTAATCCGGTAAAAGCAGATCTTTTTATTGATTCTGATTTTTCAGAAGCTGTTGCCAATATTTTTGATGGAAAAGGAAGTGTCATCAGATCCGGATTGAAAATAAATTCAGGGAAAAACCAAATTAATGTGGGAGATTTCCCGGCTGGTATTTACTTTATTGAGGTTACTCAAAAAAATAATGCAGTGGTGAAACAAAAATTTGTCAAGGAGTAAATTGTATCCAAAGCCATCATAAGATCAGCTTATGGTGGCTTTATTCATATCCATCCGATGATGGGGTAAAGTAAAGATTGAAACAGAAAGCACTTTGTATAAAAGTTATTAAGAATGAAACCATAATATTTATGAAAAGAATTGTATTAACCCTATATGCAACATTGGCGGCACCTTTATTATTCGCTCAGAGCCATTATAAATATCCGTTCAGGAATCCGGATCTCCCGGTTAATGAAAGAATAGAGAACCTTCTTAATTTACTCACAACAGAAGAAAAGATAGGAATGATGATGGATAACTCCCAGGCAGTTCCGCGCCTTGAAATTCCTGCCTACGGATGGTGGAATGAAGCACTTCACGGGGTGGCAAGAGCAGGAACAGCTACTGTTTTTCCACAGGCAATCGGGATGGCGGCCACATGGGATGTTCCGGAGCATTTTAAAACTTTTGAAATGATTTCTGATGAAGCACGGGCAAAATACAACAGATCTTTTGATGAGGCCTTAAAAACAGGGCGGTACGAAGGACTTACTTTCTGGACACCCAATATCAATATTTTTCGTGACCCAAGATGGGGAAGAGGCCAGGAAACCTATGGTGAAGACCCTTATCTTACCTCTGTTCTGGGCGTTGCTGCAGTAAAAGGTCTGCAGGGAAACGACCCAAAATATTTTAAAACCCACGCCTGTGCCAAACATTTTGCGGTACACAGCGGACCGGAATGGAACCGTCATTCCTATAACGCAGAAATTTCTAAAAGAGATCTGTATGAGACGTATCTTCCCGCTTTCAAAGCATTGGTTCAGGAAGGGAACGTAAGAGAAGTAATGTGTGCCTACAATGCTTTTGACGGGCAGCCATGTTGTGCAAACAATACTTTACTTACTGAAATCCTCCGTGGAAAATGGAAGTATGACGGAATGGTGGTCTCAGACTGCTGGGCACTGGCCGATTTCTTTCAGAAAAAATACCATGGCACCCATCCTGACGAAAAAACAACCGCAGCAGATGCCCTGAAACATTCGACAGATCTGGAATGCGGAGATACCTATAACAATCTGAGCAAATCTCTGGCAAGCGGACTGATTACCGAAAAGGATATTGATGAGTCGATGCGCAGAATCCTGGAAGGCTGGTTTGAACTGGGAATGCTTGATCCGAGATCTTCCGTTCACTGGAATACAATTCCTTATTCTGTAGTCGATTCTGAAGAACATAAAAAGCAGGCACTGAAAATGGCACAAAAGTCAATTGTGCTGATGAAAAACGAAAAGAATATTCTGCCTCTCAGCAGAAGTATTAAAAAAATTGCCGTTGTAGGACCAAATGCCAATGACGGATTGATGCAGTTAGGAAACTATAACGGAACCCCTTCTTCAATTGTCACGATTTTAGACGGAATCAAAACCAAATTTCCAAATGCTGAAATTATCTACGAAAAAGGAAGTGAAGTAACAGATCCTTCATCCAGAACCTCACTCTATCAGAATTTCATCAGTCAGAAAAACGGCGCGAAAGGAATAAAAGTAGCGTTTTTTAATAACAATGAATTCAAAGGCCAGCCGGCAAACATTTCCGTAAATTCCACTGCAATCAGCTACAACAGTTTTGGAGGAACCCAGCTTGCGCCCAATGTAGGAAGAGAAAATACCTCAGCCATCATTTCAGGGATTTTCAAAAGTACCTATACAGGAGAGGTTGTGTTTTCTGCTTCCACTTCCGATATCTATACTCTTTTCGTGGACGGAGAAGAAATCGCAACAAGAAAAGGCCCTGATGCAAGACATCCTTCGGAGTTTCCTGTAAAAATGGAAAAAGGAAAAGAATACCAGATAGAACTGCGTCATACACAAAAAGGAAAATATGTAAGCATCAGTTTTGAAGTGTATAGAAAAGACCCTGTTAATTTTGCTTCGGTGAGGGAAAAGGTGAAAAATGCAGACGTCATTGTCTTTGCAGGCGGACTTTCTCCAAGTCTGGAAGGTGAAGAAATGATGGTGAATGCAGAAGGCTTCAAAGGAGGTGACAAAACTTCGATTGCCCTTCCTAAAGTCCAGAGGGACCTGTTGGCGGAGCTTAGGAAAACCGGAAAACCTATTGTTTTTGTTCTTTGTACCGGAAGTGCGCTGGGATTGGAACAGGATGAGAAAAATTATGATGCCCTGTTGAACGCCTGGTATGGCGGACAATCAGAAGGAACGGCCGTAGCAGATGTTTTGGCAGGTGATTATAACCCTTCCGGAAAATTACCCATTACCTTTTACAAAAACCTTGAACAGCTGGACAACGCTCTTTCAAAGACAAGCAAGCACCAGGGATTTGAAAATTATGATATGCAGGGAAGAACCTACCGTTATATGACGGAAAAACCTCTTTATCCTTTCGGGCATGGTTTGAGCTATTCAAAATTTGCTTACGGAGATTCAAAACTGAGCAAAAATACAATCAGTACCAATGAAAATGTGATGATCACAATTCCGGTCACCAATATTTCAGATAGAGACGGCGAAGAAGTAGTGCAGGTGTATATCAAAAGAAATAATGATTCCCAGGCCCCGGTAAAAACGTTAAGGGCTTTTGAAAGAGCTTTAATCAAATCTAAAGAAACAAAAAATATTCAGCTGACTCTCTCTAGAGACTCATTTGCGTTCTACGATGAAAAAGCAGATGATCTGGTTTCAAAACCTGGCGACTATACCATTTTTTATGGCGGAACTTCTGATGATGCGGGGTTAAAAAGTATTCCGCTAAAAGTAAAATAAAAATTGATTCAGGACAAATTGAGACATGCTTTAGCTTCAAAATATACGATCTATGACAACAAAAAATAAAATATTTTCCATCGCGATTTCCCTTAGTGCTGCTTTTTTTTCGGCTCAGAATAATACGGTCCGTACTTTTAACTTGGATCTGAAAGAAACTTCTACAGCTGTTAAAATACAGCCCACCATGTATGGGATTTTTTTTGAAGATATCAATTTTTCAGCAGATGGCGGATTGTATGCTGAACTGATTAAAAACCGCAGCTTTGAATTTGACGAACCATTTACAGGCTGGAAACAGCCTAACACAAAAACACTTTCTCCTAATCTGGATTCCGGGTTTCTGACCATTTATTCTGACCCTTCCAAGACCAATAAAAATTACGCACGAATTACCGTTTTCAATGATAAAAATTACATTCTGGAAAATGAAGGATTCAGGGGAATAGGGCTTCATCAGGGAGAACAATATGATTTCAGTTTTGACCTGGAGAATGTTTCAGGAAATATTGCTGCGGTAAATGCAAGTCTTGTTGATGAAAATGGAAAGGAAATTTCTTCAGTTTCCACGCTCATAAAAGGAAAGGGATGGCAGAAATATACAGCCGTTTTTAAATCACCACAAACTGTAGAAAAAGCAAAACTGCGAATTACATTTACCGGAAACGGCATCGTGAACATGGATATGATCTCCCTCTTCCCTCAAGATACCTGGAAAGGCAGAAAAGGAGGCTTACGAAAAGATCTCGTTCAGAAACTATATGATTTGCAGCCCGGATTTTTGAGGTTTCCGGGTGGCTGTATTGTAGAAGGAAGAACTTTGGCAGAACGCTATCAGTGGAAAAAAACAATAGGAAATGTGGCAGACCGTAAATATCTTATCAATAAATGGAGTACAGGATTTCCGCATCGTCTTACACCGGATTACGGACAGTCTTTCGGGCTGGGATTTTATGAATATTTCCAGCTTTCCGAAGATCTGGGTGCAGAACCGGTTCCTATTCTGAGTTGTGGTATGGCATGCCAGTTCAACACAGCAGAACTGGTCAAAATGGAAGACCTCGATCCTTATGTTCAGGATGCTTTGGATCTGATTGAATTTGCCAACGGAGATTCCGGAACAAAATGGGGGAGAATCCGTACTGAAATGGGGCATCCAAAGCCTTTTAATTTAAAATTTATCGGAGTGGGAAATGAACAGTGGGGAGCAGATTATATCGAACGCTATAAAGTATTTGAAAAAGCCATTCATGCAAAATATCCTGACATTAAGATCATCTCCGGAAGCGGACCGTCACCCGATGGCGAGTTCTTCGAATATGGCTGGAAAGAGTTGAAGCAGCTTAACGCACAGATTGTAGATGAACATTATTACAATTCACCAGAATGGTTCATGAAAAATGCAGGAAGATATGATCAGTATGACCGTTCCGGGCCCAAAGTTTTTGCAGGAGAATATGCAGCCCAATCAGTAGGAGTGGTAAAACCTGATAATAAAAATAACTGGCTGACAGCCCTTTCAGAAGCCGCTTTCATGACCGGTCTTGAAAGAAACGCAGATGTGGTTTATATGACTTCCTACGCACCGCTTTTTGCCCATGCTGATGGCTGGCAGTGGACTCCTGATCTCATCTGGTTCAATAATTTGAAATCCTATGCCACCCCGAATTATTATGTTCAGAAATTATTCTCCAACAATAAAGGAACAGATTTATTGAAAATAGAAAATGACGGAAAAACTTTATCTGGGCAGGATAAGTTATATGCTACGGCGGTGAAGGATACAAAAGCAAATGAAGTGATTATTAAAATGATCAATACTGATACTCAGGCAAAAACGGTAAATATCAACCCCGGAACTCTGAAAATTGGTAAAAAAGTGACCCAAATTCTTCTGTCTGCCCCACAGCTTTCCAGTGAAAATAATTTCGATGCTGAACCTGTGAAACCCAAAGAGGAGAATTCAGAAGCTAAAAAAGGTAAAATTTCAACAGAAATTCCAGCCAATTCTCTGGTTGTTTTAAAGGTGAAAACAATTTAATAAACTGTTATGTAGTATGTTATAGAAAATAAGTGTGTTTTTTACATTTATTTAAAATAGAATCTTATATTTGTTTTTATCTCATCAGGAGAATTTAAAATCTCAATAATCAAAAACGTTTCACCACCATGAAAAAATATGTTATCGGGCTGGACTACGGTACAGATTCCGTACGGGCTGTCCTTATTGATACTGAAAACGGTTCCGAAATAACTTCTTCAGTCAGCTACTACCAGAGATGGAAGGAAGGCCTGTTTTGTAATCCCTCAGCCAACAGTTTCAGACAGCATCCCTCAGATCATATTGAAGGACTGGAAAAAACTATTTCAGAAGTAGTAAAAGAAAGCGGAATACCGACAGAACAGATCGTCAGTATTTGTATTGATACTACAGGTTCCTCACCGTTACCAGTAACAAGTGACGGAGTAGCCTTAGCACTGGTTCCGGGATTTGAAGAGAATCCCAATGCCATGATGGTTTTATGGAAAGACCATACCGCTATCCGAGAAGCCGAAGAAATCAATACCCTTGCAAGGACCTGGGGTGGAGAAGATTATACAAAATATGAAGGCGGTATTTACTCTTCAGAATGGTTCTGGGCTAAAATACTGCACATCAGCAGAGCAGATGCAGAAGTAAAAAATGCAGCTTATAGCTGGATGGAACACTGTGATTATCTGACTTTTCTTTTATCAGATCATAAAGACCTGGCAACCTTTAAAAGAAGCCGTTGCGCTGCTGGACACAAAGCCATGTGGCATGAGTCATGGGACGGTCTACCTTCCGAAGAATTTCTCAACAGGCTTGATCCTTTTCTGGGAATGCTCAGAGCAAGATTATACAGGGAAACCTATACTTCAGATGAAATTGCTGGTTATCTGAATGAAGAATGGGCTGCAAAAACCGGTCTTACCACCAAAACCATCATTACCGTAGGAACCTTTGATGCCCACTCAGGAGCTGTAGGAGCCAGGGTGGAAGAAAATACACTGATCAGGATCATGGGAACTTCAACCTGCGATATTATGGTGACCTCACAAGAAGCTATCGGGGATACAACAGTTAAAGGAATATGCGGACAGGTTGACGGCTCCGTAATTCCCGGATTAATAGGGCTCGAAGCAGGACAGTCTGCATTTGGAGATGTGTTGGCCTGGTATAAAGATATCCTGATGTGGCCGGTTCACCAGGTTATGATGCAATCTGAAAGTATTTCAGATGAACAGAAGACAAAGCTCGCAGATGAAATGGAGGCAGGACTTATCAGGAAATTAACCCTTGAAGCAGAAAAAATTCCTCTTTCAGATAGTATTCCGATTGCATTGGACTGGGTAAACGGAAGAAGAACACCGGATGCAGACCAGGAACTCAAAGCGGCGATCAGCCAGCTTTCTCTGGGAACAAAAGCACCCCATATTTTCAAAGCTTTGGTTAATGCCATTTGTTTCGGAGCTAAAAAGATCGTTGACCGTTTTGAAGAGGAAGGGGTGAAAATCAATAAAGTGATCGGAATCGGAGGAGTAGCAAGGAAATCGCCGTTTATCATGCAGACACTCGCTAATGTTCTGGATATGCCAATTGCGGTAGCTGCTTCAGATCAGACTCCCGCATTGGGTGCTGCTGTTTATGCTGCTGTATCAGCAGGGATTTATCCTACCGTTCAGGAAGCCAGTATGAAAATGGGCTCCGGATTTGAAGCGGAATACCAGCCGAAAGCTGAAGAAGTACAGCAATACAGAGAATTAATGCAGCAATACCAGAAGCTCGCTGATTTTGTAGAATACAATACTAAGCTGAAAAACAACAGAAAAGAACTTCAGAACTCCTGAATATTAACCTTTTGAATGACACTCAAATGAATACCTATAAAGAACTCCAAAGAGAATGTTATGAAGCCAATATGCAGCTGGATGCCCTGAAGCTGGTGGTCTATACTTTCGGAAATGTAAGTGCTGTAGACCGTGATAAAGGCATTTTTGCCATTAAACCAAGCGGTGTTCCCTATGACATTTTAAAGCCGGAAGATATGGTGATTTTAGACTTTGATGCCAATGTCATTGAAGGCAGGCTCAGACCTTCTTCCGATACCAAGACCCATGCTTATCTGTATAAGAACTGGGAAAATATCGGTGGGATTTCGCATACTCATGCCATCTATTCCGTGGCGTGGGCACAGGCACAAATGGATATTCCTGTTTTCGGGACCACCCATGCAGACCATTTAACAACAGATATTCCCTGCGCTCCACCTATGCGGGATGAGCTGATTGAAGGAAACTACGAATACAATACAGGAATCCAGATTCTGGAATGCTTTAAAGAAAAACAGCTCTCTCCGGAAGAAGTAGAAATGGTTCTTATCGGCAATCATGGTCCGTTTACCTGGGGGAAAAATGCAGAGAAGGCTGTCTACAACAGCAAAGTGCTGGAAACCATTGCCGAAATGGCTTATCTTACCAGACAGATAAACCCTGATGCGGAACGACTGAAAGACTCGCTTATCAAAAAACATTATGAACGTAAGCACGGCAAAAATGCTTATTACGGACAGGAATTTAAACACTAAACACTTCAATATAAACAACTATTAACGATCAACAAAATTATGTTAACACCTCTCAATACCAAAGAAGTCTGGTTCATCACAGGAAGTCAGCATTTATACGGACCAGAAACACTGGCGCAGGTAGCAGACCACTCACAGAAAATTGTGGCAGAATTGGAAAAATCTTCTTTCATCCCGGTAAAAGTTATTGTAAAGCCAACGGTAAAAACCACCGAAGAGATATTTGAAACCATTGCAGCAGCCAATCATGCAGAAAACTGTATAGGAGTAATCACGTGGATGCATACCTTTTCACCCGCTAAAATGTGGATCAGAGGATTAAAAATTTTACAGAAACCTCTTCTGCATCTGCATACCCAATTCAACAGAGATATTCCTTGGTCTACTATGGATATGGATTTTATGAATCTCAACCAGGCGGCTCATGGGGATCGTGAATTTGGTTTTATGGTAAGCAGGCTCCGAAAGAACAGAAAAGTAGTGGTAGGGCACTGGTCAGAAGAAAGAGTTCAGAAGCAGATCGGTGACTGGAGTCGTGTTGCTGCAGGCTGGGACGACTGGCAGGGAGCTAAATTTGCACGCTTCGGGGATAATATGAGATTTGTAGCCGTAACAGATGGAGATAAGGTGGAAGCTGAAACCCAATTCGGCTTTTCAGTCAATACCTGGGGAATCGGTGATCTTGTAGGCGTTATCAATTCTGTAAGTGAAGGAGAAATAAAAAGCCTTATGGAAGAATATGAATCTTCTTATCACATGGCTGCATCTCTTTTGGCAGGAGGAGCCAACAGAAATTCACTGCACACCGCCGCAAAAATTGAATTAGGACTTGAAAAATTTTTAAAAGACGGAGGATTTAAAGGATTTTCAGATACCTTTGAAGACCTTCACGGGCTGGAGCAGCTGCCAGGAATTGCCGTGCAGCGCCTGATGCAGAAAGGATACGGATTTGCAGGAGAAGGAGACTGGAAAACAGCAGCGCTCGTACGTGCCATGAAAACAATGGGGCAGGGCCTTGAAGGAGGAAATGCTTTTATGGAAGATTACACCTATCATTTAGACCCTTCCAATCCTTCTATTTTAGGTTCCCATATGCTGGAAGTAGATCCTGTGCTGGCAGCCGGGAAACCATCATGTGAGATTCATCCGCTGGGAATCGGGGGAAAAGCAGATCCCGTTCGTCTTGTTTTTAATTCCAGAGGAAATATTGACTCTCTGAACGCTGCCCTGATGGACTTTGGAAACCATTTCAGACTGCTGATCAACAAAACAAAAGCATTGGAAATTACAGAAGAGCTGCCAAAACTTCCGGTAGCAAGAGTTTTATGGAAACCTCTTCCTGATTTATATACGGCTGCAGAAGCCTGGATACTGGCAGGAGGGGCACACCATACATGTTACAGTGAAAATATTTCAGCAGAACAGCTGGAAGATTTTGCTGACATAGCAGGCATTGAATCATTAGTCATTGATGAAGATACCAGAATGCGTGATTTTAAAAATACACTTCGATGGAACGAAATGTATTATCGTTAACTAATTGTAAAAAATATGTAAATAATTATGAAAAAAACAACATATAACGGCATTTTTATTTTATTATTTTTAATTATTTTCGGCTGTAAAAAAGAAAATAATAAACAGGATATTTCAGGAAAAATGGAGAACATTTCTACTTCAGACTATGGAGTTACGCCAAAAGGCGATTCTATTAAAAAATACACGCTGACCAATAAAAACGGGATGAAAGTTGAGGTCATCAACTTTGGTGGAATTATCACTTCTTTAACCGTTCCGGACAGAAACGGGAAATATGAAGATGTGGTACTCGGCTTTACAAAACCCGAAGGATATTTTGATGGCAACCCTTATTATTTCGGTGCTTTGATCGGGAGATATGGCAATAGGATTGCTAATGCAAAATTCTCACTGGAAGGAAAAGCATACGAAATTGATAAAAATGATGGTCCCAACAGTCTTCACGGAGGAAAAGAAGGATTTCATACCAGATTCTGGAATATTGAAGTTGTTAAGGATGCAAAATTTCCAACGTTGAAATTATCTTACACCAGTGCAGACGGTGAAGAAGGATATCCGGGAAAACTGACCACAACCGTTTTTTACACGCTTACAGACGATAATGCCTTGGAAATTTCTTACGAGGCTGAGACGGATAAGCCTACAGTGGTAAATCTTACCCAACATTCTTATTTTAACCTGTCCGGAAATTTTACAAAAACGATTACCGATCATGAAATGCAGATTAATGCAGATAAGTTTTTACCTGTGAATGAAACTCTGATTCCTACCGGCGAACAGAAAGCTGTAAAAGATACTCCCTTTGATTTCACGATTTCAAAACCGATCGGAAAAGATATCAGCGCAGAAGACGATCAGCTGAAAAAAGGGAAAGGATATGACCACAACTGGATTCTGAATGGAAAAGGACTCAGAAGCATCGCCAAAGTATATCACCAGGGTACAGGAAGACTGATGGAAGTTTTCACCGATGAGCCTGGTGTGCAGTTTTATTCCGGTAATTTTCTTGACGGAAAGTTTGATACCAAAACCGGTGGTAAAAATGGATTCAGAACAGGATTCTGTTTAGAGACCCAGCATTTCCCGGATTCACCAAACCAGCCTTCTTTCCCTTCTACAGAACTGAAGCCAGGACAGAAGTACCAGTCTAAAACCATCTATAAATTCTCCGTTAAAAAATAGACTATGGGAAAATTAGCAACTATTGATATTATCATATTCCTGATCTATTTCGTAGTGGTAGCTTCCTACGGATTATGGATCTATAAAAAGAAAAAATCTGAATCTACAGGAAGTAAGGATTATTTCCTTGCCGAAGGGTCTTTGACCTGGTGGGCAATCGGAGCCAGCTTAATTGCCTCCAATATTTCCGCTGAACAGTTTATCGGAATGAGTGGTGAAGGTTTTTTTGTAGGAATTGCTGTTGCCGCTTACGAATGGATAGCTGCTCTTGCGCTGATCATTATTGCGGTCTGGTTTATTCCGATCTATCTTAAGAATAAGATCTATACTATGCCTCAGTTTCTGGAGAGAAGGTATAACAAATCTGTTTCATTGATCATGGCAGTCTTCTGGCTGTTTCTATATGTTATTGTGAATCTTACTTCCATCCTTTATCTGGGTGCTCTTGCCATCGATACTTTATTGGGAGGAGAACATCTTCACGGGATTATGATCGCTCTTCTGCTTATGGCCCTTCTGATTGGCTTGGGCGGCATGAAAGTGATAGGATATACAGACGTTATCCAGGTAGCAGTCCTTATTATCGGAGGCTTTGCAACGGTTTATATGGCTTTACAGATTGTGGACCAGAGAATCAACGGAGCTGCTGTAGGGAATGCTCTGGCAGGATTTAATACCCTGATCAATGAGGCTCCACAGCATTTTAAGCTGATTCTTGAAAAGCCAACGACCACCACTACTACTTTGGAAATGCCTCAGAATTTGGAGGTACAGAAATATGTGGTGCTACCAGGTCTTGCCATGTATTTTGCAGGTCAGTGGATTGTCAACCTGAATTATTGGGGCTGTAATCAGTACATCACCCAGAGAGCTTTGGGGGCAGATCTGAAAACAGCAAGAACGGGAATTTTATTTGCCGGTTTTCTGAAGCTATTCATGCCTGTGATTGTTATGCTTCCGGGAATTGCAGCGTATGTATTATATTCCAAAGGACACCTTCCGGGATTCAACGGAGTGAAAGATGGAGCGTATTCCGCGATATTGGGATTCTTACCTGTGGGACTTAAAGGATTGGCAATTGCCGCTTTGACGGCAGCGATTGTAGCTTCACTGGCAGGAAAAGTAAACAGTATCTCAACTATTTTCACACTGGATATCTATAAGAAATACCTTAAAACAGATGCCACCGAAATCCAGATGGTGAGAACAGGCCGCTGGGTTATTATTATTGCGATGATGGTTGCATTGGCTTTTACTTGGACAGACGTTTTAGGAATTGGTGGTGAAGGAGGTTTCACATTTATCCAGAAATATACGGGCTTTATCAGTCCTGGAGTTTTTGCCATGTTCCTTTTGGGAATGTTCTGGAAAAGAACAACCGGTACCGCTGCTTTGGTAGGAGTGATTTTAGGTTTCGTCCTGGCCATTTTCTTCAACAGTTTTGCTGTGGGTATTTTCGGAAAAGAAACCTGGATGTATACGGCATTCACTTATGAAAAGCTGGAGAATGGAGTGGTTCATACCATTACAGAGATTCCTTTCCTGATCAATATGGGATGGTCGTTTTTTATCACAATAATTGCCATGATACTCATCAGTCTTGCGGGTCCTAAAGTAAATCCTAAAGCCTTTGCCATTGATGCAACGATGTTTAAAGTGGACAACAGAACTTTAGTTTTGATCGTGATGACACTGCTTTTACTGACTGCCTTATATGTAAGGTTTTGGTAGATTGAACCGGGTACTGAAACATGAAATAATAAAAAACAGGATGCTGAAAAGCATCCTGTTTTTTTGGGTCTTAGATGTTTCTAACGCACTAGTTCATCCCAATATATTTGAACTTGAACAACTGACAGGATGTACCGTAATAATCCCAAAGGTGCAAGTTTGAATTGCCGTCCATGGCACAGTTGGGGATATCCCAGCCACGTATAGGATCCACCTTGGATAGGATTTTGTAGTAACCATTGGAGACAGCGACTACCTGCCATACCTGTGCGTCATTATTATAATTCTGCCAAAGACGGATTGAAGTTCCCAGTGTATTGCTGTTACTTGCCAGGTCAATGCAGCGATTGGATGCACTCGCTTTAGATACAAAACGCCAGTAGCCATTACCTGCGTCAATGGCAACCCATCGCTGTGCAGAAGCGCCATTTCTTGTCCATGGCCTTAATACTGCGCCATTGGCATCCTCTCCTGATTTTAAATCAAGTACTTTATTGGCATCGGTCTGAAACTCGATCTCGTAAATACCATTGTTGACCAGGCTGCTGTTTGTATTACAGTTTCCAACAGGATAATTGGAGGATGCATATTGCTGGAACCACTGTTTAACTGGTGCGGCGCAGGCTTCCCAATCGTTGTTGTAGGCCGTTCCTGCATTAGGATCGCCTTTGTGGAGGAGATTATCCGGGGCAAGAACATTCCAGCTTACATTGCCCGACTGATCCACGATATATTTTAAATTGGCTCCAAATCCGCTTCCGCCTGCCGTACCTGTTGTACCGATGCCGAAGGTACCATATCCCTGAGGTGCCCAGTCGGTCTCGGTAATGGCAATTGGTGCTATATCTGCAATTGGTTTAACATTGATATTCCATGCGTTCTGAAAGGATTGATAGTTGTTGAGACCACCCCAGTAACCCGGATAGATATGAACAGCATAACCAACATTACCACCGGTGATCTGATTATTGACATAACCTTGATAATGCGATTGCCAGCCTGTACCTGGTATCCAGCAAACATTATTGGCTCCATTGTTACGGATGATGTTAACCAATGGCTGAAAGAAATTTTTGAGTGCTGCAAAATGCTCATTGCCTGTTGTTCCCCATGTACCGTTTGTACCTAGGATTTCAACAGGTTCGTTGGCTAATTCAAACATCACATTGTCAGCATTCTTTAGGCCCGGATGTTGCGACAAAAAGGTCCATACGGTTTTAAGATAGCTATGATAGGCATCGTTCACAGCAATACGGTTTGGACATACTCCTGGTGGGCGTAGGATAACATACATTCCTAAACTTCGGGCATGGTTGATCAATGGGATAATCACCTGATCTGTATAAGTAACCAGACGGTTATAATTGAATCTTGAGATATCGTTCTCAGGGATGGCCGGTCCGGGATCATTGGTCCAATACGGATCAATATGAAGGCGGATGTAATTGAGATACCAGCCATCAGCAGCACTGCTGAGCTTGTTCATGACAGCTTTATTATAGTTCAGAGCACCCTGTACATTGTAATTATCCCAGGTACAGTAGCCGGAATTAGCACCATATTGACAGCCATTGAACCAGGGACTGGGAGTTATGGCAACACCATGTAAGACAACATTATTGTCACAGGGATCTTTAAGGTATTTGCCTCCAACATGCAGCATTGGTGTTGCTGCCAATGCTCTTGCGCTAGCGCTGGTACTTAGGCTTTGTTCAGATTCTTCTTGTAAAAATTTTTCTTCCATCCGGGAGCAGCTTGAAAGGATGATTAATAGAAGAGAGGCTAGAAGTAGCCACATTTTGTTTGTTCTCATAATTTATATATTTAAAGGGTATGGTTTTAGTTTTTAGCCATCAGTATCTCGATTCCCTAACCCTGCACAGGAGTTTTGGGCAGATAAGTAAAACTTCTTAATTTATTGACGCTGGATTTGAATAAGAATTGCTGTTATATTCTATTAAACCGACTAACCGCTTGTCTCCCGGCTTTCTTTATCTAATTCTTCAACACTGGTCTCGGTATAACAATGGAACCATTTCTATTCAGTTTCCGAGTTGAAAATCTTTTTCTTCTCTTTTTCTGGGTTCCTACGTATGTAAGCGTGGGGGTTATTAAAATTTAAGTTATAGTTAAATATGGTTATTAGTTTTATATAAAAATACGTATAATATTAAATATAAAACAATAATTTATTAAAAATTAACAAAAAATTACATATCATAAATAGAATTATAAGCCATATAATCATAATGTATTTTGTGGTAGGGAAAAAGAAAAAACCTTATCATAAATTTTTATTATGATAATTCTAAAAAAAGACAAAATAACTTTTTGCCCTGCTTGAAATTTCTCACAAGAACATAAAAAAAATCTCACTTATGTGAGATTTTAATAAAGGTATGCGGAATTTTTTACAACTCTAAATTGTCAATTTTCTAAAAAGTTTTTCTAAAATTATACAGGTTGTAAGTATTACATCTTAAACATAAATCCCTGCGAAATTTTTTTGTTGTATTTTTTTTCGTCAAAGCGGTAAAGAAAAGAGCCTTTTCGGGATGAGGTCATATCCTTTTTATTGGTGTTGACAAGGATATCCATACTGTTGATCTTGCTGGTAAAATTCCGCTTGTCAAATTTTTCATCAAAAATGGCTTCATAGAGATTCTGAAGATCCTTCATCGTGAATTTTTCAGGTAGAAGCTCAAACCCTATAGGTCCTGTGGAAGCCCTTCTTCTCAGTCTGGCCACAGCATCCTTTACCATGTCATTGTGATCGAAAATAAGGTCAGGTGCTTTCTGAAGCTCAACCCATTTTGCACTGTACTGCTCATTGATCTGAATATCTTTTTCAATATTGATCAGTGCATAATAGGAAATAGACATGATTCTGGCTGTCGGCTCACGTTTAATTTCCGTATAACATTTCAGCTGTTCAAGATAAATATTTTCAAGACCGGTCAGCGTATAAAGAACCCTATTGGCTGCCTCATCAGAAGTCTCTTCACTGCCAATGAAACCACCCATCAGTGACCATTCACCCATCTGTGGTTCAAAATTTCTTTTTACTAAAAGGATTTTAAGATTTTCACCATCAAAACCAAAAATAATACAGTCAACAGCGACAAGGTGTTTGGGATATTGGGAGTAATCCTCAGTCATCTTTTATATTTTATGACAAAGGTAAAGCTTTTATAGATACAATTTTATATAAATGTGATTCTTACACTTTTAAATCTGAATGATTTATTTCATTAAAATTATTTCTTAAAGATATTTTGGGAGATAAAACAATCACTAAAAATGAAGAATATCACTGAAATAAGGTTAATTATTCATGAATTAAATGTTAAAATTATGTTAAAAATAGGATTGAGGTTAATAATTATCATGTAAATAGGC
>NZ_QNUF01000030.1 GCF_003385455.1 Chryseobacterium rhizosphaerae
AAAACCTATAAAAACAAAAACCAAAGCAAAAACAAATTTGCTCTGGTTTAATTATTTATTTTTGTCCTTTAATCTGTATCGGATTTTCAGGACTAGTCATCTGTTTTACATTTAAGATCTGGCTTTTTGCTTTACATTACCCAGAATATCCGGGAAATATAAGTCGGCAAGATGGTCAAATTCATCACCTCTCATAAACATGGTAGCATCTACTTCTTCATAAGAACTTCTTCCGGCAGCAGCAATCAATTCATTGCAGGTATGAAGTGTATTTTTGTGGAAGTGATATACCCTCTCGCTTTTATCGGTAACATCCAATCCTTTAATCAGCATTTTATCCTGAGTAGCCACTCCGGTAGGACAGTTATTGGAATTACAACGTAAGGCCTGAATACATCCTAAAGAGAACATAAAACCTCTGGCGTTGTTACACATATCAGCTCCCATAGCAACAGCTCTTAAAATATCCAGACTGGTAAGTACTTTACCACTGGCAATTACTCTTAATTTATTTCTTACGTTGTAGCTATTCAGTGTTCTGTTTACAAAGATCAGTGCCGGCTCCAAAGGCATTCCTACACCATCTGAAAATTCCGGCGGAGCAGCTCCTGTTCCCCCTTCTGCTCCATCAATAGTGATAAAGTCAGGATAGATTTTCAGTACGTTCATTTGTACACAGATATCTTCAAATTCTTTAGTATCTCCTATACAAAGCTTAAACCCGATCGGCTTACCTCCGGAAAGCTCTCTCAGATGCTGTACAAATTTCAGCAATCCTGCTGCATCATGAAAAGAAGAGTGTGATGGTGGCGAAATAACAGTCATCCCCGGTGTGACGTGGCGGATTGCTGCAATTTCCGGAGTATTTTTCACTCCCGGAAGCACCCCTCCATGTCCTGGTTTAGCACCTTGAGACAATTTGATCTCAATCATTTTCACATTCGGCAAGTTTGAGTATTTCGTGAATAACTCAGGATTAAATTTTCCTTCTTCATCACGGCATCCAAAATAACCTGTCCCAATCTGCCAGCATAAATCGCCTCCTTCCATATGGTGGGGAGATATTCCTCCTTCTCCAGTATTGTGGTAAAAATTACCTTTTTTAGCACCTCTATTTAAAGAGATCTGAGCTCTGTCGCTTAATGCACCAAAACTCATTGCTGAAATATTAAATAAAGAAGCATGGTAAGGCTGTGTACATTGTTCTCCACCTACCCAAACTCTTGGAAGCTCTTCTGATGGTGACTTTGCATAAATAGAATGCTTAATTCCTTCATATTTTCTATGATTAACCTCCAGCTGTGTACCAAAAGCAACAGTATCACTTAAATTTTTGGCACGTCTGTATACTGCAGAACGCTGATTTCTTGGAAATGGCTTCCCATCTGTCTCCCTCTCGATGAAGTACTGCTGCATTTCCGGTGAAATACTTTCAAAGAAGTACCTGAAGTACCCTAATACAGGAAAGTTCCTCAGAATAGCATGTTTAGACTGGTACGCATTGTAAACACCTAATGCATAGATGGCGGACAGCAGGATGGGTATCCAATAGTGCGCTCTGATCAGTAACGCTACAATCCACGTAGCAGTTACTAATACAATTCCCCAAGATAAAAACTTATCTCTCATGAATGTAGTATTTAAAGTTAAAAATAAATTTAGTAGAATTTTTGCAAAGAGCCTATGCTTTTGCTAAAAAATTTTGGTAAGAAGATTGCACAGAAACCGTGCCATCTGACAGGATTTTTTCTAAATTTAGAAATTCTATTTGATTTACAAAGGCAGGATCAAAGTCTTTCTGGACTCTCACATAGTTTTCTGTGAAGCCAAACATTTTTCCGTCTTTATTTTCATGCTCCCAAAGTACAGGAAGCGTTTTACCCAATTGAGTCTGATAAAATGCCATTTTCTTCTTTTCAGAAAGAATTCTCAACATTTTATTACGTTTTTTTCTTTCAGCTACAGGAACTACTCCTTCCATGTCAGCCGCTTCTGTATTTTCTCTTTCAGAATAAGTAAATACATGAAGATAAGTAATGGGAAGTTCATTCAGGAAATTATACGTTTCCATAAATCTTTCCTCAGTTTCGCCCGGGAATCCAACGATAACGTCCACTCCGATAGCAGCATCAGGCATTACTTCGCGAATCTTATTCACCCTGTCATTATAGAGCTTGGTAAGATAACGGCGTTTCATTTTTTTCAACAAATCATCACTTCCGGATTGCAATGGAATATGGAAATGCGGAACAAAACTTTTACTTTTCGAAACCAGTTCTATACTTTCATCTTTTAAAAGATTAGGCTCAATAGATGAGATACGGATTCTTTCTATTCCTTCCACTTTATTAAGTTCGGAAATAAGATCCAGGAACGTATGTTCATGTTTTTTGTTTCCAAACTCTCCTTTTCCGTAATCCCCAATATTTACTCCTGTAAGAACAATTTCTTTAATATCTTTTGCCGCAATTTCTGTAGCATTTTTAAGGACATTTCCAATAGTATCGGAACGTGAAATCCCTCTTGCTAATGGAATGGTACAGTAAGTACATTTGTAATCACATCCGTCCTGAACTTTAAGAAAGGCTCTGGTCCTGTCCCCAATTGAATAACTTCCGATAAAAAAGTCGGTTTCTTCAATTTCACATGAGTGAACAATTCCTTCGTTTTCTGTTTTCTCCAGATCATCCAGGTAACTTAGGATATTGAATTTTTCTTTCGCTCCCAATACCAAATCTACTCCGTCAATCTGTGAAATCTCTTCGGGTTTCAGCTGTGCATAACATCCTACAATAACAACCAGCCCTTCCGGGTTAGCCTTCATTGCTCTTTTTACGTGAAGTTTACATTCACGGTCTGCATTTTCTGTTACCGAACATGTATTGATTACATACACATTAGCCTTATCATCAAAGCTTACCTTATCATAACCTGCATCTGTTAATTGACGGGCAATAGTAGATGTTTCTGCAAAGTTTAATTTGCAGCCAAGTGTGTGAAACGCGGCAGTTCTGTGAAAAGTAGACATTTGTTACTCCTGAATTTTATGGGTGCAAAGATAGTAATTTTTAATAAGAACTAAATATTGATTCAATCTATTGCTTGTATTCATCCCTTACTTCGGGGCTATTTTGAAAACATACAGGAGATGAATTGGGATCGGATTCTTCCCTTGAAACTTTATTTTTCATCTCTGTATTAAACTCCTGTGACTTATTCCTTGCAATAGAAAGGGTCTTCCACTCTTCATTTTTCATCATTTTTGCCAGGTATACAATTTGTCCTACGTGATAAGGATAATGAGCCAGCTGCCTGAAGACAGCATCAACCACAGAATGAGCTTCTCCTCTAATATAAATCGTAGAATAGATATTGTCATCAGTAATCTGGTTTAAAGCATCAAAGAGGCATGCCCACCCTTTTTCCCAATATTCAGTAACTTCTTGCTTTGTTTTGAAAGTGTTCTTAAACTCCTCATCACGGTGACGCCATGATTTTTCGCCGTCTTCAGTCAAAAAATGAGTCCATCTCGAAAGCATATTTCCTGCAATATGTTTTACAATGACAGCAATAGAATTACTTTCTTCGTTATACTGCCAGAAAATCTGTTCCTCGGACAATTGTCCGAATGTCTTATCACCGAGAGATTTATAATATTCGAAACGCTTAATAAAGAGTTGCTTCATGCTTTTAATTTTGATATCTAAAATAAGACTTTTTAAGAAAAAAACCACTTCAAATGAAGTGGTTTTATCTATGTATTGTATTTAATAATTCATGTCTATTACTCTCTGTTTTTCACCAGTACCCATCCGAAAAATTTGATAGGCGTGTTGTTTTTATCACTTTCATTCCAGGTTACAGAATACCAATACGTTCCTGTGGATACTTTTTTTCCTCCTTCTGTGCCGTCCCATTTGTAACCATTAGTTCTGTCGGCCTTGAAAATTCTATTTCCATACCTGTCAAAAATATCCATGACAAAGTTCTGTTTACCGGCCAATGCAGAGTAATCAATAACATCATTCACACCATCCTGATTGGGAGTAATCACATTTACTAAGTTTGGAACAACAATATCAACTTCAATAGGGTCACAATTGTAAGCATCTTTTACAAATACTTTATGATCACCTCTTGATACATTTTTGAAGGTATTGGAATCCTGCCAGTTTATGTTATCCATAGAATATTTATATGGAGGATTTCCACCCGTTACAGATACGGTAATGGTATTATTCGTAATATCAATTCCTGAAACTACTGGCTGATCAGATGGCAATACTTTTACATTCTGTATGGCAGTACAGTCTCCAGTCTTAAGTTTCACCCAGTAGGTTCCCATTCCTACATTGGTAATGCTTTGAGTAGTGGCTCCTGTACTCCACTCATAACTTTTAAATCCAGGTCCTGCATCTAAAGTAGTGGTATCTTCTGCACAAATGGTTTTGTCTTTAAGGATATCCGAATATACCGGTGGGATAACGGCCAGTGTAATTCTGGCAATATTATAACAACCCTGTGCATTATAAACCCTTACATATACATATCCGCTTGGAGCAATATAATTGGAAGAATTAGAAATTTCATTGGTTTGATTGATCGCGTCTGTAAGTGATGGATAATATTTTTTCCCGACACCCGGCTGTGTAGTTACACTAGCTCCTGTAAGATTAAATAATGCCGTAGAAGGGTTTGTTTCAATAAAACATGATCTTATCGTAGCATCAGTGACAATGATTTGTGGATAAAATTTCAAAGTAATTTGAGCAACAGCACTACATCCGAACTCAGAAATTACTTTTACATAAATTGTAGCTTCAGCAGATAGAAATGCCATTGGTGTAGTAATCTCATTAATTCCGGCATTGAGATCAGCCATAGAATGATAGTATTTCTTAACCACAGTAGTACTCGCAATAATGTCTGCTGATGTCAGATCAAACAATGCCGTACCCATATTATTATTGTTACATGCTGTCAATGTAGCATTTTTCACTTTGATAGAACCATCTTTGAATTTAAATTTCCCGATCTGTTTACATTTGTTAAGTGGATTATTTGGGTTTGTCGCATCTGTATAACTAATACTATAATAAAAAACGGTAGTGGTATTCACTGTTCTTGGAGCAGTAATAGGGTTAGTTCCTGTTAGCGCTTCATTCTGACTGGTATGATAACTCACGCTAAAGCTTTGGTTTCCATTAAGTATTCCTGCAGATAAAATAGAAAAATCAAATAATTCAGTACTTCCACATATAATAACTTCCCTTGGATCAGCCGGATTTACCGGAGCAATTCCTGGGGGAATAAAAGGATACGTCTGAATATTCGGATCTGTAAACGGCGATGCCAGTGTAGCCGTACCACCCCAAGTCAAAGAAAATGGAGCTGTCGTACTGCTGGTGCTGCTCACCCAGTTGTCGATAAACAAATAATAAGTTTGTCCGGGTAAAACATCCATATATTTACAGTAAGGAGTGGTAGAACCTCCTACAGCGCTTAGAAGTGTACTTGTCATATTTAATCCTGTAGAGGGGCCTACTCCAATCACTGTTGCTGCATTACAACGTATGGGTGCTCCCAGACTTCCGCAGGTTACATTGGGTCCAAAAATAGCCCAGTCATAATCGGCATCCGGATTATTGGGAACCAGATCAAAGGTAAGTGTTCCCCCTGTGGCAATCGTGATTTTATACCAAATTGAATTATGCTCACCCGTTGCATCCAAACAACTTCCAGAATTTACCAATTCTTTTATATTACCATATCCTGTAGGACTGTAGGTAATATCTGAGTTTCCACAAACAGCTAATGCCGTTGCACAATCGGCCTGGGAATAAAAAGTTTGAGATATACAAAAAAGA
Source organism: Chryseobacterium rhizosphaerae (assembly GCF_003385455.1). GTDB lineage: Bacteria > Bacteroidota > Bacteroidia > Flavobacteriales > Weeksellaceae > Chryseobacterium > Chryseobacterium rhizosphaerae. The sequence goes on from NZ_QNUF01000030.1 coordinate 5,868, forward strand.
ATGAAAAGTAAAAGTTTCCTCATAGATATATGTTTTTATGGTTAAATCAGTTTAAATCAGGCTGATACCAACCTATACCAAATATACCTATAATTTAATTACAAACAATAAAATTCAAATAATTTTGAAATATTACAAATTAAAACAATGAATCTTTGTAAAATCCAAGCATTACATTAATTTATTTTATACTTGTAATATTTCCACAGAGATTTTCAAGGTGAAAGATTTTATGAAAAGGACTTTTCACTTCGTTCAGATGTTCTTTGTCCTGAATAAAAGTATATCGGGAAGCAATAGAATTCATATCTGAAACTATGACCAGCCAGCACTCATCTACAGAAGTGTCATAGTATGGAAATTTTTCATTTTTCTTTTCAATAAGTTCCAAAATCTTTTCCGAGCAGAGCTCATCAAAAAGGTTCATACTATATTCATGGGTGATAAAGACATTCCTGCGGTGGAAAGATTTCCGAAGACTTTTCACACAGCCGACTGCTTTATTTTTTTTAATGCTTTTGTAAATACTGATAATATTTTCTTCCTGATGTTCAAGATTATCAAATCTTACATTGGTATGGAATTCTAAAAAATAAACACCACGATATTTCGTAGTGTCTTCCTGTTCCAATAATATTTCTGCCTGACGGAATATCTTATTCAAGGTACTTTCCACCTTCTTCATTTCCAGATGATTGATGACTTCAGTCAGCTCTATTCCAATTTTTTTATCATTTAATTTCGCAATAAAATCGGGACTTTCACAAGTGAAATCCTCAAACTTCACCTCGGGAAAATGATGCATAAAAGAGTTGAGAAGTAATATTTCGGACTTCTTTCTATATTTTTCACGGTCATGCAGCTGAGATTCATCTATTGTACGGTGATACTTTTCTATGGGCTTTTTTTTCAAATGCCTGTTCAGGTAATATAAACTTAGATTCTTTATCAGATCTTCTTCAGAAAATGTCTTTTTCATGTGTGATTTTTTTATTGAATTAAAGAACACATGCAATCATCGGTTTTCACCACTAAAAGTTTTTGATAATCAAAATTTTACACTCTTAAAGGTAAGTAAAAAAACAATCCGATATTTACTTTCCAGGTTTATTTATCAAATAATTAATGTAGAGTTTATTTTCATAATCAATACCTTTGCTCCTTCTAACACAAATCAGCATTTATGGATTTCAGGAATTTCAAAATACCTTACAGCGTTAATCCCCAATATTCAAAAAAAACCGCCTATTTCTCAATGGAATTTGCCCTTGAGCAGGTGTTGAAAATATATTCCGGAGGACTCGGATTTTTAGCAGGCTCCCATATGAGGAGTGCATATAACCTGAAGCAGGACCTTATCGGAATCGGAATCCTTTGGAAATTTGGTTATTATGATCAGGCAAGAAATCACGATCAAACACTACAACCGGTATGGACAAGAAAAATGTACAGCTTTCTTGTAGACACCGGGATAAAATTTCAGATCGAAATCCACAGTGCTCCGGTTTGGGTAAAAGTATGGTATCTTGATCCTGAGACTTTCAATACAGCTCCTATGTTCTTTCTTTCAACGGATGTTCCGGAAAATGATCATGTTTCCAAAACAATCTGTCACAAACTTTACGATGCCAACGAATCTACCAAGCTTGCTCAGTATATTTTACTGGGAAAAGGTGGCGCTAAACTACTGGAAGAGATGAACGTTGAAAGAGAGGTATATCATCTGAATGAAGCCCATGGACTTCCTGCGGCATTCCACCTGTTGAAAAAATACAATGGAGACCTCAATAAAGTCAGAGAAAAACTAGTATTTACCACCCACACTCCGGAAGAGGCAGGAAACGAAAAGCACAATCTCAAATTGTGCTATGATATGTCTTATTTTTCCGGTTACAGTATGGAAGAAATAAAAAGTATAGAAGGAACGGATGATGAACGATTTAATCATTCTCTTTGTGCTTTAAAAATGGCTAGAAAGGCCAATGGGGTTTCTCAGCTTCATGGAACAGTTTCCAGAACAATGTGGAGTAAATATCCGGGAATCTGTGAAATCACATCCATTACCAATGCTCAGGAATTCAAATATTGGGCAGATAAGCCTCTTTACCATGCTAAAGATGAAAATGATGCAACTGCTTTCGATTATAGAAAAAAGCATTTAAAGAAAAAGCTCTTCAGCATTGTTGCTGATCAAACAGGAAATTTATTTAATCCTGATATTTTCACCATTGTATGGGCCAGAAGGTTTGCAGGATACAAACGTGCAGAACTTCTTTTACATGATAAAGACAGGTTTTACAGACTTCTGAATAATCCTAAATATCCTGTACAGATCATATGGGCGGGTAAGCCTTATCCCATGGATTATTCTGCTATTTCTATCTTCAATACATTGGTTGAGGAGAGTAAAAATCATAAAAGTATAGCCGTGCTTACAGGGTATGAGCTTTCTTTAAGTAAATCTTTAAAGCAAGGTTCGGATCTATGGTTAAACAATCCGAGAGTTCCCAGAGAAGCTTCCGGAACCTCCGGAATGACGGCCGCTATGAATGGTTCTGTGAATTTATCCACAGATGACGGCTGGATTCCTGAATTCGCCAAGCATGGAGAAAATTCTTTTGTGGTTCCTAAGGCAGATTATCTGAATATGAGCATCTATGAGCAGGATAATTATGATTTACATAAACTATATGAAATCCTTGAAAACGAAATTCTTCCGACATATTATGACCATCCTGATCAATGGAGAAAAATCCAGCATAATGCAATGAATGATGTAAAGGATCAGTTCAACAGTGATCGCATGGCGGATGAATATTACAGGATACTTTATAACGGTCAGCAATAAAAAGATTACAAGGAAAATCCTAAATATTAAAATATAAAAATCCGTGAAGAAGTTCTCCACGGATTTTTCATTAAAGATTATTTGCTTTTCTTTTTTGCAGGCACTTTTAAGCCTTTTTCTCTTGCTTCAGAAATACCGATTGCTACGGCTTGTTTTCTGTTGGTCACCTTTTCTCCGGAAGAAGATTTCAATTTCCCTTCCTTGAATTCGTGCATTACTTTTCCTACTTTGTCCTGAGCTTTATCTGAATATTTTGTCTTGCTCATGATCGTTTTTTTTAAGATTTTACCAGGGATACCCCTAATTCATAAACACAGGCATGTTTCATATATTTTGAACGTTCTCGTGAAGTTACTGACTCAAAGTGATCATTTTTCAGGATAATAATCGGGTCTTCTGCATTTTCGATCTCAAAATTGGCAAAATACCGTTCATCCGGACTTGTTTTATCATTTCTTGCTTTTATTTTCTGCAACTCATCAGCATATTTTCTAAATCCGGGATCAGATGAATGGATAAATTTATATTCATCGCCTGCATACACATAGTAATGAAGTTTTTTTTCTATTAAACCGGCTTCATCTGTAATCTGAGGGTTATCATTTCCATCTTTAAAACTCACTTCCACTAATGTTCCTCCTTTTTTTTGGGCACATTCTTCAGCGTCTTTAAAACTGGAAAAACCTGTATAAACAATTCTGTCATTCAATACATAACGGTTTAGTTTCTGGTTGTATGCATTTGTTTCCATAATTATTATTTGATTTGATTATACTTAATGATATTCAATTTTTCTGCCAAAAGTCTTATTTGAAAAGCTTTTTTTACACATTTTAATAAAATTATTATCTTTGAAATCCATTAATGCTAGAAATGAAAAAACTATTTTTAACGCTTACGATTGCTGCGGCATTCCAAACTGTATCGGCACAGGAAATTACTTTAGATAAAATATATTCAGGATATTACCGTGGTAAGGGTATTGCCGGGATTACATCTATGAAAAACGGCGAAAACTATCTGGTTATAGAACCAGCAGGAATCGCAAAATATTCTTACAAAACTTCTCAGAAAGAAGGAAACCTTGTAGATGGAAAATTTGAAAGCTATGAATTTTCTGATGACGAGTCTAAAATTCTCTTACAAGTAGGAAGCCAGCCTATTTACAGGCATTCTTTTCTTGGAAAATTTGATGTAAAAGATTTAAAATCAGGAAAAGTAATCAGCTTAAATGAAGGCAAAACTGTTCAGGAGCCTAGATTTTCCCCTGATGCTACGAAAATAGCTTTTATCTCTGATAATAATTTATTCTATCAGGATCTGACTTCCGGAAAGATCACACAAATAACCAATGATGGTAAGAAGAATTCTATTATCAATGGATTGGCAGACTGGGTATATGAAGAAGAATTCGGGCATGCAAGACAATATGAATGGACAAAAAATTCTGATGCTATTGTATTTGTAAAATCTGATGAGAGCCAGGTTCCGGAAATTTATATTCCTATCTATGGAAAAAATCTTTACCCTGCTGAAATGCGTTACAAATATCCTAAGGCTGGTGAAAAGAATTCTGTAGTTTCTGCACAATTATACCGTCTGGACAGTGGAAAAACAATGCCATTGAATTTAGGATCTTTTAAAAACTATTATATTCCAAACGTTTTTCAAACGGCAAAAGCTGATGAAATTGTTTTGATTACTTCCGAAAGAATTCAAAACGCTTCAGATATTTTAAAGGTCAATACTAAAACCGGAGCTGTTCAGAAATTATTTACTGAAACGGATGACAAATGGATTGATACGGATAGTCCTACTTTAGAATTTTTAGAAGACAATTCTTTCCTTTGGGCTTCTGAAAGAGATGGAAACCGTCATTTATACTGGTATGACAAAGATGGTAAGCTTAAGAAGCAAATCACTAAAGGAAACTGGGAGGTAACGGATTATTATGGTTTCAATCCAAAATCTAAAGAAATCTATGTTCAGACTACTGAAAAAGGAAGTATCAACAAGGTAATTTCTAAAGTAAATATTGAAAACGGAAAATCTCAGCTTATCTCTAATACGGAAGGAAACAATTCTGCCAACTTCAGCAAAAATTATAATTATTTCATTGAGACCTCTTCTACGGCTTCAAAACCTTATACTTATGTTTTAAAAGACGGAAATGGAAAGGCTGTAAAAGAACTTCAGAACAATAATGATCAGTTACAAAAATTAAAAACTGATAATTTTGCTGAAAAGGAATTCATTACCATTCCCAATGCAGTAGGTGATCAGATGAATGCATGGATCATGAAACCTAAAAACTTTGATCCTACTAAGAAATATCCTTTATTCATGTTCCAATATTCAGGACCGGGATCTCAGCAGGTTTCCAATTCCTGGGATAACGGAAATGCCATGTGGTTCAATCATTTGGTGCAGAAAGGGTATATCGTTGCTTGTGTAGATGGACGTGGAACAGGCTATAAAGGAGCTAAATATAAGAAAGTAACGTATATGAATTTAGGTAAATATGAGATTGAAGATCAGATTACTGCAGCTAAATGGTTCGGTACCCAATCTTATATTGACAAGAGCAGAATCGGAATGTTCGGATGGAGCTTCGGAGGCTATATGACAAGTTTGGCAATGACTAAAGGAGCAGATGTTTTCAAGATGGGAATTGCTGTTGCACCGGTAACCAACTGGAGATATTATGACTCTGTATACACTGAAAGATTTATGAGAACCCCTCAGGAAAATGCTGATGGATATGATAAAAACTCACCTACAGAATATGCTAATTTATTGAAAGGCAAATTCCTGTTGATCCACGGAACAGCTGATGACAACGTACATTTCCAGAATTCCATGGAATTTTCCGAAGCTTTAATTCAAAATAAAAAACAGTTTGATTTCATGGCTTATCCAGATAAAAATCACGGAATTTATGGAGGACAGACAAGACCACAGCTTTATCAGAAAATGACTGATTTTATCTTAAACAATTTATAAGAAAGTACTTCTTACAAATAAAACTTACTATAGATCCCTTTCAAAATTTGAAAGGGATTTTTATTTTGTTTATGGATATTTCATCGCCTTATCCAATTCTATGGGGTTATTAAAAGCCTTTATTTTTTTTCTCTCATTACCTTCGGCAGGTTTCAACTGTTCTTTAGAGAGAACGGTTCCGTCTTCCAACAACAATTTCTGTCCTTCGCGCATGGTCAAATTTCCATTCAATACATATTTAAAGGGATTGGAGTAGAGGTCCAACCTTAGTTTATTTAAATCTTTCTGGGTAATGGGAATCGCTCTGGATATAGAGGCATTTAATGAATTACGTTTATAATCATCCGGAATCTTTTCACTCTTAATCACATTAAAATAGTAATTCTTTTGGGTATCATACAATTCCATAATCAATCCCGGTAATCCGTTAAACTTATAAGGTCCGTAGGGTATTGGGATATCTTTAGTAAACCATGCGATCCAGTTTCTTCCTCCGAATTGAGTACTAGCTTTTTGAAGCCGGAAATTATTAGAAATTTTTACACTGTCCATAATAGTCCATTGTTGTTTGGATTCTTCAGATAATTTATAGAAGGTCGCATCACCGATATATTCATAGTTTTGAAAGATATTGCTATCATTTTTTTTGATAAGGAAAGAGGTCAGCCTGTTTCCTTTAAATGCATATTGCCCAGTAGCAACAAATAATGAATCACTAATATAATTCAGTCTGTTATAATAGGCTATATCCTCTTTTGTAATGTCCAGATAATAATTTTCCCGGGTGATCTCTTTTGAGGTTGAATCTTTCTTGTATTTCACCTCATAGATGAACCTGTTATTCTGAGAAAAAAACATCACAGTTCCTAGTAGTATAAATAATAAATTTTTCATAATTAATTTTAATTTTCTGATAAAAACTCGGGGATAAAATACTCAAGATCCGCTCTTTCATACTGAATGGGGTATTCCGTATCATTGAGAAAAATATCAGGTGTAAAGTGAACGCTATTGTTGATGCACCATTTTTCATGATCTTTTAAAACATTAAGTGCCGCTTCTGAACTTCCAAAATATTTAGAATACCTTTTATACCATCCGTTTTTATTTTCAGTATACCCCTGAACCGCATACCAGCTGTTTAAGCCTTCTAAAAACTCAGTTTTATTTTCACTGTTGAGGTATATATTGGTAAGGTTGACATGAACTGTTTTATTATCCTCGTCATCTCTGTTAAGGTCTATATCGAAGAAAATATTGATTCTCAGTTCAGCAGAATACATCTTAACCAACTTTAGAAAAGTAGGATAAAATTCTTTGCAATGCTTACAAAAAGGGTTGGTAATAAAGGTCAAACTTTGATCGGCATGTTTATTCCCAAATACAAAAGCACCCGAAACATCTGTATCAATTAATTTTTTCTGAAAGGACAGGTTATTTTTAAAAAACAAATAGTTTCTCCTGAATTTCAGGTTTCTCTTAATGGTATTTTCATTTTTCTGTGCAATCTCGTTTTTCATCCTTAGATTCAAGAGAACGATTAAGGAACCAAAAATTCCAATTAAAAATAAAATTATAGAACCCAGATTTATTTTCTTGGAATCAAAAGGTATAAGATTAGCTGCAAGTAATTGGATACATACACAGGTTATAATGATCATACACACCGGACAATATTTCCTGACCACAAAGACCTGATAATATAAAGATAAGCAAGCTATGGGTATAAAGGCAAATAAAGCATATTGATAGACAGCAAAAAAGAATCCGATGTCTTTTACCAGGGAAAATAAAATGAAACACGTTATTTGGCTGGTAAAAAACAACATTGATATCTCAGATAAATCTATTTTATTGAAAATTTTCCATTTTTTTGAATTAAAAACCAAGTCGCAATCCGTATTCAAGTAATTACTTTTGCACACTCCCACCGGAATAAATGTTCCCTTACCATGGGTTTTCTTATAAGCTTCATAAGCAAAAACAAACCCCAATAAAGAAGTAAGTGCAAAAGCTAATTGTAAAATTATACTGGAAGAATTAGATCCCAAAAGAAATAAAAACAATAGTATAAGGATTCCCCAATTGATATAAGAATAATTTAGTTTTGATTTTGTAGTTGCAAGTTCGCCTTCTTTTTCAATAACAAGTATTATATTTTCCCATTTTGAAAAAAAATCATTCATTGGGGAACCATTAATTATCAATTTATCATTCTTATTTTTCACAGCAGCCAGCTCTCCTTCTACTAAAGCCAGAAAATTTTCAGGTAAAATATCTTTTTCATCATTATCTATTCTGTAGCTGTAGTTTTCAATATTGAAAAAGTGTAATGCATCAGAAAATGCTAAAAGACTAGGAAAATCCGGATGCCCTTCCAACTGAAGCTCAAATTCATCCCGATCAACATATATTTTATTATCATCTAAATAATTGATAACAGCAGTGTAGCTTTTGTGTGTCATTTTTTTACATCATTTGCGTTTCAAAAAACGGCAACAGTTTCCTGTTGCCATTTTAAAGAATGAGTCTTAATTATCCGCAACAAAAAGTTCCATTGCAATAAGAATCTCCATTACCATTATGGGTATTCGCACAAGCTGCATTCGTACATGCACATCCCAGCTCAGTATATGGATCTTCTTTTATAAGTCCTCCTTTAATTGTTCTCTGCTCCTCTCTGGATAAGCTTCCTTTCATTTTTTTTAAATCGATTTTTTTCATGTTGTTTTTTAATTAAATTGTTTTGTGTCATTATTGACCTTTCAAAGCTAAAAATAAAATTCAAATGATTGTGAAATAATTCTTGTTATTTCCTTGCAATTTTCTTGCAGAACATGTACCTATTGTGCATGTTATCTACAGCAAAAGCCAGCAGTGCAGTGAGCGTCTCCAGTATTATTCCAAAAATAACAAGCTGCGCTTACACACCCACAACTCAACACGTCTGGATCCTCTTTTATGAGTCCTCCTTTAATTGTTCTCTGCTCCTCTCTGGATAGGCTTCCTTTCAATTTTTTTAAATCGATTTTTTTCATGTTGTTTTTTATAAAATTGTTCTGTGCCACTATTGACATTTCAAAGCTAAAAATAAAATTCAAACAGGAGTGATATATTTATTGTAATTTCCTTGTAATTTTCTTGCAAAATAGGCACCTATTTTGCATATTTGTATAAAACATTAGAAATGATGGTCCAGGAAAAACTCAGAAACCTACGTAAACAAAAAGGCATGTCACAAGAAAAAATGGCTAAAGCAATATCTACAGACCCTTCGAATTATTCTCGCAAAGAGCGTGGAGAAGTAAAAATTCATGATGATGAATGGCAAAAACTAGCCGAGGCTCTTGATGTTCCTGTTGAAGACATTAAAGAGTCTGAAAGTAAATTTTCTATCAATAATGACAATTCTACATTCCATGATAATTCCGGAAATTATAATCAATATTTCAGTATCTCTAACTCTATTGTAGAAAACCTTCAAGATTATATAAGTCTTTTAAAGAAAGAAATCCATGAACTAAAAGAAGAAATTAAGATTTTAAAATCTTAACTTCATTCAATAAAACCACAAAATCTGGTTAAAAAAGATTGAATATCTTTTTCATTTTATAAACATATTAAAATCTCCTGATCGAGTCAGGAGATTTTCTATTTATTTCATTAATCATTTCGCTCAGTATTATTTATTTTATCAATTGAAATTAAAAACTTATTTTTGGGAAATTTGAAAATTGATTATATGAAGACTAAACATCCTAAAGGGCTACCCTTCCTCTTTTTCACTGAAATGTGGGAGCGTTTCGGATACTACCTGATTCTTGGAATCTTTGTACTATATGTTATTGAGCCCACAGGTATGAAGGGAGGCCTTGGACTGCCAGACAAAACAGCTGATGATATTTTCGGGACTTATATTGCCCTGACATACCTTACCCCTTTCATTGGCGGATTTTTAGCAGACAGGGTTTTAGGATATATCAGATCTATTTATATCGGTGGATTTTTAATGGCTGCAGGATATATTGGGATGGGAGTTTTCAAAGACCTGCCGCTATTTTATTCGTCTTTAGCTTTAATTATCATTGGAAATGGTTTTTTTAAGCCTACAATTTCTACTCTTTTAGGAAACCTGTATTCTGAAGAACCCTATAAAGCCAATAAAGATTCCGGATATAATATTTTCTATATGGGAATCAATATCGGTGCATTTATCTGTAATATTATTGCTGCCTTCATGCGTAATAAATTCGGATGGGGTGAAGCATTCATCACTGCCGGAGTAGGAATGCTGATCGGTATGGTAATTTTCACGATCGGAAGAAAACACTATATCCATGCTGCACAGATGAAACCGGTGCAGGAAGGAGACACCAAACTTTCTGAAATTATGCTTAAAGTATTTGTTCCCGCTATTATTGCCGGAGCAATCGGTTGGTTTATTCCTAACAATATTTTTGGGAGTGACAGCACAGATGCCTTTATATTTGCATGTGTTCCTGTTATTTACTTTTATGCCTCTCTTTATTTCAAAGCTAAACCGGATGAAAAAGCTTCTATTGGCGCCCTATTATCCGTATTCCTGATCAGTATGTTTTTCTGGGCTGTATTTAAGCAAAACGGTACTGCCTTGACAAGATGGGCCAATTATTATACAGACAGAAGTGTTCCGGCATCTTTAGAAAAGCCGCTGGAAGGAATTTACATGGTGGATGGGAAGAGCTATGAAGATAAAGAAACCCCTGTATATGACAACCAGTTCAGATCTCAAAAAGATGAAAAGGGAGATACCAGGAAAGAAACAGGAAAAGATGTTTATTTTAAAAATATTTCTCCCGAACAGCGGGCTGCTCTTGAAAAGAATCCTGAAAACAAAGTATATCTGTACAATACTGAATTATTCCAGTCTATTAATCCGTTTTGGGTAATTGCTCTGACCCCTGTCATAGTTGGCTTTTGGGCCCTTTTAAGACGAAAAGGTAAAGAGCCGTTAACCCCTACTAAAATAGTTTTAGGACTATTTATTTCAGGACTATCCTGTCTGGTGATGGTATTAGCAGTAATGGCCGGAGATAACGGAGCTGTAAAAGTTTCTCCTTTATGGCTGGTAGCCAGTTATGGTGTGATTACTATTGGGGAATTATGCCTTTCGCCTATGGGACTTTCTTTTGTCTCAAAACTTTCACCGGCAAGAATTACAGCCCTGATGATGGGAGGATTTTTCCTTGCCAACTCTGTAGGAAACAAGCTTTCAGGGATCCTTGCCAGCACCTGGTATAACTACGAAAACAAGACGAATTATTTTCTTGTTAATTTCGGTTTGTTAATATTTGCTACGCTTTTAGGCCTTTCTATGTTAAAAAGATTAAATAAAATTATGAAGGAAAAAGGGCACTAATCCTTAGTATTTATAAAGAATATAAAGCTGCAGAATGGTTCTGCAGCTTTTTTATTTAAAAATAAAATTAAAACCTTGCCAAAAACCCAAAATAAACTATATTTGTCAGTCTTAACAAAAATTAACAATAGAAATGGATAATATTGAAGCAATAAGTCCGAAACCGGATGAATTTGTAGAGAATAAGAATTCCAGACATCCGAAAGGATTGTGGGTTCTGTTCGGAACGGAAATGTGGGAGCGTTTCAACTTTTACGGAATGAGAGCTCTTTTGACGCTCTTTATGGTAAATTCCTTATTGATAAAAGAAGCTGATGCAGCTATTATCTATGGTGGATTTTTAGCTTTATGTTATTTAACTCCCCTTTTAGGAGGATTTATTGCAGATAAATATATCGGAAACAGATTTGCTATTATCATTGGAGGATCATTAATGGCCATTGGTCAGTTTTTATTATTCATCAGTGCTTCAACTTTTTCCGCAGATATTGGAAGCGCTAAGCTTATCATGTGGCTGGCTTTATTCGTTATTATTTTTGGTAATGGATTTTTCAAACCGAACATCTCATCCATGGTGGGAAGTCTTTATCCAAAACAAGAGAAGTCTAAACTGGATTCTGCTTTCACCATTTTCTATATGGGGATCAACATTGGAGCGTTTTTAGGTCAGTTTATCTGCCCTTATGTAGGAGACGTAAAAGACGCTGCAACAGGAGTAAGAGATATTTTCGCCTTTAAATGGGGATTCTTAGCAGCTTCAATTGCTATGGTTATTGGAACTATTACATTCTTTATCCTTAAAAATAAATATGTAGTAACGCCGGAAGGAAGACCTATCGGTGGATTACCAAAAAACAATACCAGTGCAGATTTTGAAGAAGGGGAAACTCAAACAGCAAAATTCTCGGGAATGGCTTTAGGTATTACCGGACTTATATTTGTTGTTTTATTCTTTGTTTTCCGATATGCATTGGTAGGAGAAATTGGATTTAAAGCTGTAGAAATGGGTCAACTGATCAAAGGAGTTATTTATCCTTTCATTTATTCAGCAGGTATTTCTTTGGCCTTCCTTATTATGAGCTCTGCAGAAAACAAAATTGAAAGACAGAGAATCTGGGTAATTTATATTGTTTCATTCTTTATTATCTTTTTCTGGGCAGCTTTCGAACAGGCAGGTTCTTCATTAACATTTATTGCAGATAATCAAACCGATAGAAACATTTTGGGGTGGAATATGCCACCATCAATGGTTCAGATCTTTAATGGTATTTTCGTTGTGCTGTTAGCCGTTCCTTTCAGTTTGTGTTGGGATAAACTAAGAGCAAAAGGAAAAGAGCCGGTATCACCATTCAAACAAGCAATGGGACTTGCATTAATAGCTTTAAGCTACTTTATCATAGCACATAATGTAAAAGATCTAGGAAACTCAGGTCTACTGGCAATAAAATGGTTAATGCTTCTATACTTCATCCAAACTTGTGGAGAGCTTTGTTTATCTCCAATCGGGTTATCACTGGTAGGTAAACTGGCACCAAAAAGATTCGCCTCATTATTATATGGTGTTTTCTTTATTTCCAATGCAGCAGGATATGCTTTGGCAGGTTCATTAGGAGCTTTGATCCCTGCAACAGGTGATAAATTTACAAAAGCGCAGGAAATAGGAGTAAACCTTCAGGATGTTTTAGATAAAAAAGTAACATTAACCGCTGATCAGACAGCTGCATTTGAAAAAGCTCAGTTACCATTACATAACCCTACTTTTGTAGGATTTGAGATTCACAATTTATTTGAATTCTTCATGGTATTTGTGGTACTTTGTGGTATTGCTTCAGTAATTTTAGCTTTACTTTCACCTATCTTAAAGAAAATGATGCACGGTGTAAACTAAGTGTGTTAACAAAATATGAATAAAACCTCTGCTAAGTCAGAGGTTTTTTTTAATTTCGTACGATGGAAATTTCCGAAGAATCTTTATTCCAATCCGTAAAGGAGATCATTAGACAGTCGCGCGAAAAGGTTTTTCGAATAGCGAATTCTACACTACTGCTTACTTATTGGCAGATTGGAAAACTTATTGTTGAAGATGTACAAAACAATTGGAATGTAAGAGATCTAAAAAGGCAGATGAACTCCCTTGCCTACGAAAGAGTTTTAAAACATAAAGAGTCTTCACCGGAAAACATCCACAGAGTTTTAAAAGATCCCTACATTTTTGAATTTCTTGGCATAAAGGCAGACGAACGGTTTTCTGAAAAAGATGAAACTATTGTAAAATACTCTGTGCTCAATGATAAAAATAATTTATTTGCCAGCAAATAACTGCCGTACCTCCCAAAAGAAGAAGAAGAAGAATTAAAACAAATCATCGATCAGGACAGAATTCGTTTTGAACTAGATCAGGATAATAAAAACCCCTAATTAAAACAATCATATATCATTATGAGCTTAACTCTAGAAGAAATACAAAACTTTAAAGGAAAGTATCCAAAGCAACTTTGGACCTTATTCACTGTAGAAATGTGGGAACGCTTTTGTTTTTACGGAATGCGCGGAGTTCTTACAATTTTTATGGTAGACCAGCTGGGACTGCTGGAAGACAAGGCTAATTTACAATATGGAGCCATACAGGCTTTTATTTATGCCTTTACCTTTATAGGAGGTATTTTTGCGGATAAAATCTTAGGATTTAAAAAGTCTCTGGTTTTTGGGGGACTTATTATGGCAGTTGGAAATCTTATTATTGCACTGTCACCTCATGACTTCTTTTATTTTGGGATTACCTGCTCTATTATTGGAACCGGATTTTTCAAACCGAATATTTCCTCAATGGTAGGAGAACTCTACAAGGAAGATGATGCCCGAAGAGATGCGGGATATGGTCTTTTTTATGCCGGAATTAATATTGGAGGGTTACTGGGAGGAGCACTTTGTGTATATCTTGGAAAATACCACTCCTGGTCATGGTGTTTCCTGGCAGCGGCAATAGTGATGATTTTAGGATTAATTACTTTTTTTGCTACCAAAAAATCATTGGGACCAATTGGTGATTCTCCCCTACAAATTCTTCCCCAATCTAAAAGAACCCTACGTGAGGTTTTAGTTTATATTGGAGCTTTATTAAGCATGCCTCTTATTTTTATTATGGTTAAAAATACCGATTATACAGACTATTTTATGTATTTGATTGGTATCGCTGCCGTAGGATATTTTATCCTAGAAACACTGAAACAGACAACACCTTATCAAAAGAAGCTTATTGCTGCTTTTGTTTTTATTTTCATGTACTTCCTATTTAATTCCATTTATGAGCAAAGTGGTGGTTCATTGTCTTTATTTGCAAAGGACAACCTTGTTCACAACTTATTGGGATTTGGTATGGATCCTAATGTTATCAACAACAGTGCGAATTCATTTTTCATTATTATTTTCAGTCCTCTAATCGGGTTAGCTTGGGTAGGTTTAAACAAAAAGAAACTTGAGCCCAATACTATTAATAAATTTGGAATTGGATTTTTATTTCTCGCTGCCGGATTTTTCTTATTCTACAGTTTAAGATATTTTGCAGGTGCAGATGGTAAATCATCTCTTAATTTATTTACCTTTACGTGGCTTGTTATCACATTCGGAGAATTGTGTTTAGGTCCTATTGGAATGTCTATTATTACAAAACTATCTCCTAAAAAGATGTTTGGTATGATGATGGGGCTTTGGTTTCTAGCCAGTGCATTCGGGCAGTTTGCAGCAGGGAAAATTGGAGCGAGTTTATCTGAATCAAATACAGGGAATACCAATATGAGCAAACTGATCGCCTATACTGATGGATACAAAACTCTGGGAATCTACGCATTAATTGCTGGTGTGGTATTGATTTTGCTATCATCCTTCGTGAAAAAATTAATGCAAGATGTAAAATAAAGAATAAACTATTATGCTTATTTTTACATAAATATCACAAATCATTATGAAGAAAATTTTAAGCATAGTACTCTTATTATTATTGAATTTTAGTTTTGCACAAATAAAGTGGATGACTATTGAGGAAGCTTTAAAAGCTCAGAAAACGCATCCTAAAAAAATTCTTATTGATTTTTATGCAGACTGGTGCGGACCGTGTAAGATTATGGATAAAAAAACATACGGCCATGCCGTGATTTCCCAGATCTTAAATGAGAATTACTATCCTGTAAAATTTAATGCTGAAGAAAAAAATAGTGTTGAAATCTTTGGAAGAACATTCTCAAATCCAAATACAGAGCATAAAAAAGGAAAAAATTCTCTGCATGAGTTTACACAATATATGAATGTAGGGGCTGTACCAAGTACTGTTTTCCTGGATGAGCATGGAGATCCAATCACTATTCTACAGGGAGAATTATCCGCCAAAGAGCTGGAGCCCTATCTGGAACTCATCTCAAAAGATTTATTTAAAAAGATCCGTACCAGAGAACAGTGGGAAGATTACCAGAAAAAGTTCAAATCTAAAATCAAAGACTAATATAAATCAAAGGCTTTCAGAATCTGAGAGCCTTTTTTAGATATTTACACCAATATTTTGGTGCTAAAAATTTTAAATCCCAGCTATTTTACCGAAATTAGGGCTCGTTTTTTAAATGACTTTAGATACTTCAATAGAATATGTAAAAGGAATAGGTCCTGAAAGAGCCAAACTCATCAAAAGTGTGCTGGGCCTTTCCACCGTGGAAGATCTTCTGAACTTCTACCCTATCCGCTATCTGGATAAAAGTAAAATTTATACAGTCTCTCAGCTTGAGGAAAGCAATCTTGATATCCAGCTGAAAGGGAAAATCACCCAGATACAGGAAATCCAGACCGGAAAAACAAAAAGACTTTCCGCCAAATTTAATGACCATACTGGCAGTATAGATCTTGTATGGTTTCAATATTCAAAATGGCTGAAGGAACAGATTCCTATCAACCGTGATGTGTATATCTTTGGAAAGATCAATGTTTTCAACAGGCAGTTTTCTATGCCACATCCGGAAATAGAAGCTGAGGAAAGTAAAGACAGTGACGTCCGCCTGAAACCTATTTATCCAAGTTCTGAAAAACTTACCAAAAGGGGGCTGGGCCAAAAATTCTTTCAAAATGCTCTCAGGAATATCTGTAAAGAGATTCCTCAACTTATTGAGGAAAATTTCCCGGAATATTTAATGAAAACCTTCAAGTTTATCTCAAGGCAGCATGCTTTTCTGAATGTGCATTTCCCAAAAGATATGGAGCATTTTGATAAGGCTGACTTCAGACTTAAATTTGAAGAGTCATTCTTTTTCCAATTGGGCTATGGCTTAAAAAAGCTTCATCATAAAACCCAGTCTCACGGCAATCCTTTTCCCATTATTGGGGATCATTTCAATGATTTTTATGAAAATCACCTTCCTTTTGATCTTACAAATGCTCAGAAAAGGGTTTTAAAAGAAATCCGTATGGATATGAAAAAGCCTATTCAGATGAACAGGCTTTTACAGGGTGATGTAGGATCCGGAAAAACAATGGTAGGATTACTTACCATGCTGATTGCAATGGATAACGGTTTTCAGAGCTGTATGATGGCTCCTACAGAAATTCTTGCCCAGCAGCATTATAACGGAATGAAGGATTTATTACAGGAAACAAATATCAATATCCGGCTTCTCACCGGCTCTACCAAAGCTTCTGAAAGGAAAATTATTCACGCAGAGCTTGAAAGTGGCAGTCTTTCTATTCTGGTTGGCACTCATGCTGTATTAGAAGATAAGGTTAAATTTAAAAATTTAGGACTCGCTATTATTGATGAGCAGCATAGATTCGGAGTAGCACAACGAGCAAAACTTTGGGCAAAAAATAAAATTCCACCTCACATTCTTGTGATGACCGCAACTCCTATTCCAAGAACATTGGCAATGAGTTTTTATTCAGATCTTGATGTGTCTGTGATTGATGAAATGCCAGTGGGAAGAAAACCTATAATTACTGCTCACAGGCGTGAAAAAGACAGGGCGTATGTGTACAATTTCTGTAAAGATGAGATCAAGAAAGGAAGACAAATTTATTTTGTTTATCCACTTATTGAAGAGTCTGAAACTTTAGATTACAAAAATCTGATGGAGGGGCTAGAACATGTCATGGAATACTTCTCAGATTATAATGTCACCATGCTTCATGGAAAAATGAAACCTGATGAAAAAGATGCTGCCATGACTTATTTTGCTTCAGGAAAAGCAGAAATTATGGTAGCTACAACGGTTATTGAAGTGGGAGTCAACGTTCCTAATGCATCTGTAATGGTTATTGAAAGTGCAGAAAGATTTGGTCTTTCACAACTTCACCAGCTTAGAGGACGTGTAGGAAGAGGAGCAGAACAAAGCTATTGTATTTTGATGACTTCAGATAAATTATCTAAGGAAAGCAGGACCCGTATCAGAACAATGACAGAGACCAATGATGGTTTTAAAATCTCGGAAGTCGACATGCAACTTCGAGGTCCCGGAGATATCCTGGGAACTCAGCAGAGCGGTGTCGTAGATTTCAAAAGATTAGACCTTATCAATGATTCGGCAATCATTAAGACTACAAAAAATACTGTAGACAGAATTCTGGAGGCTGATCCAATGCTGGCAAGACCTGATAATCTCATCATCAAAAATTATTACATCAGGTATTACAAAGGAAAGAATAAGTGGAGCAAAATTTCATAAAAAAAACCGCAGAAAATCTTTCCTGCGGTCCCCTTATAAAACTGTTATTTAGAAGAAATTACTTCTTGTCTGCCTAAAGAAAATTTATTTTAATAGTTTAGGTTTAATATTTTGTGATGTGGTGTGAAAATATTTATGCATTATTTGAATAGATTTCAAACCATAACTATTAAAATAAATTATAAAAAAACAAAATGAATTATTTTTCCAACTTGCTTATTATAAAAACTAACTGAATATAGAGGGAGACGAGGGAATGAAACGAATAAATATGTCTCCAACTACTTTTGAGTTTTCATGATTGTACCGTTTTGTTTAAAGATCTTCTATGCTTTATAATTGGAAATTAATATAATTCATTTTGTTAAATAACATCGTGATTTATATAAATACTTGTTGTGAAACAATTACTCTTCATTCATCTGTATCTTTTATTTATATCAAATTTGTGTCACTGATTCTATACTACAAAAGTCTGCATTTTTATTGAAAACCTTTTTATATTATTTCAGCTATTAATTATAAAATTTTCACCTATTTGTGAATACTATGTGATAAATATCGTTAAATAATCAAAAAATGGAATTAAAAAAACTATCACTACTTACACTTTCAGAATAAAATTCTCTTTATTTAAACCTGAAGTATGATACTGCCAATTGATCGTAATAACTTCTGTGAGTACTTTTTTCAGCTGATCAAATGCCTCCGGTTTTTTGATATACACATTTCCTCCTTTTACAAAGATATCTTCCACTTCATTTTCGGGAATTGATTCAGAATATATGGCTATTACCATATTGTTAAACTTCTGGTTATCCCTAATCTCCTCAATCCATTCTAAACTATTTTTCTCAGGAATTTCATACCTCATAAAGACAATTTCAGGAATAACAGCCTCTTCATTATTCAGATACTTCATTAAGGATATTCCACTGTTAAAACATTGAACTTTTATAGAAATTTTTAGCTCTTTAAATATATTTTTAAAAAAAATTAGAGTGTTTTCATTATCATCTGCTACGATTACGTTCAGAAATTCTTTATTCATACTGCATTTTATGGTTTATGGCCGTATTTTGGGCTCTGCGTCTTTTCCCTAGTATTTTTTGAAACTGGGAGGGGGTGATTCCGGTTGTATTTTTAAACTGAGTACTTAGATGGGCTACACTGGAGTAATTCAATTTGTGGGCGATTTCTGTGAGGCTTTGCTTATTTCTTATAATTAACACTTTAGCATGTTCTATTTTTTGCAAAATAATAAAGTTCTCAATAGAAGTAAAAGCAACTTCTGAAAAAAGATTGGAAAGATATCCATAGCTATGATTCAGCTTTTCAGAAATATAAATAGATGCTTTTACAGGGATAATCTCTTCAGAAAAAACAAGTTCTACGATAGCATCTTTTATCTTTTGTACCAAAGCCGTTTTCTGGCTTTCAATAATTTCGATACCATACTCTCCAAGATGTGTCTTAAAAAGATGATGTTGTTCCTGCGTTAGGGGTTCGTAAAACTCTACCTCTCCAAAGTTCAGCAACCTGTATTTCAGCCCGTGTTCTTTAAGTTTTTCATCTAACACTTTCTTACAGAGAGTGTTGAAATCAAATTTTACATACATTTTCATCCTATTATAGTAAGTCAAATTTTCAGTAAATATAATGATTTATTTCAATTAAATGTGAAATAGGTTTCTTTTTTTCGACAATGTATCCACAAAAAAATTCCTGCATTCAAGAATACAGGAATTTAAACACTAAGGATGAAAAAAATATACTGATAAAAAGCTAAATCAGCTCAAAACCAAGCATATGAATGTATTATTAAAAGTGATTTGGTTCTGAAGCAAAGATGAATCAAAAAAAGAAATCACTTGTTATAGAATTACAAGAGAAAGTTACAAGATTTTAAGTCAATCATTTGTGAATTAGAAACTCCATCAAAAAATCGTCCATTACAAACCCTCTTCCAATATCAAAAGTTCCTTCCCCAAACACCTTGTATCCCTGGGATTCATAAAAATTTCTGGCAGAATTATATTTATTAACATTCAAAATAATTCTTTCATTTCCATTTTCAGCTACTTTAAGATTCAAAAATTGAAGTGCTTCTTTTCCAAAGCCTTTCCCTTTACTTTCCGGAACCAGATAAATACGGTGGAGCTTTGTGGTCTGGGGTTCATAATCGTGTTCATATCCGATAAAACCTTCAAAAGAACTGTTATTCTCATCCTGAATCAGATAATAATGATAATCCGGATTTTGGAGATGATTTTCAATCTCAGTCTCAGAATACATTTCTGCAAGCATATACTCCATCTGTTCAGCCGAAAGAATATCTGCATAAGCATTTTCCCAGGATCTTCTTGCTAAATCCTGAATCAAAGGAATGTCCTTTACCATCGCTTCTATTAATTTCATTATTTTTATTTTATGATTAAAAAAAAGTGAAAAGTCTGAACTTTTCACTTTATGAGATTATATCAATGATCTGTTTTCAACAATGAATCGGTCTATATTAATCTCTATTCATTGCTGACGGTTGATATTCTATTAAATATTTGCCATTTCAGCTTTAATCTTTGCATAAAGTCCTTCTGAAGCAGGAACCAAAGGAAGTCTAAGGTGGTTTTTAATAATTCCTTTTTCAGCAAGAATTACTTTAATCCCGCAAGGATTCCCTTCAGCAAAGATTAAACGTGTGATTTCAACCAGCTTATTATGAATTTCATAAGCTTCTTTTACCTTTCCTTCAAAAGCCAGCTGTACCATTGTGGAAAACTCCTTAGGGTATCCCTGTCCAATCACAGAAATTACACCATTTCCACCAGCCAACGTCACAGGAAGTGTATACTCATCATCTCCGGAAACCAATGAAAACCCTTCAGGTTTTTTTCTTAAAATATCAAAATACTGAAGAATATTGGGTGCTGCTTCCTTGATCATAAAGAGATTAGGAAATTCCTTTGCAATACGAATAGTAGTATCTGCATCAATATTCTGCCCTGTTCTTGAAGGAACATTGTAGATGATGATTTTTTTCCCTGTGGAAGCCAATACCTTGTAATGTTGGTAAAGTCCTTCCTGGTTAGGCTTATTGTAATATGGAGATACAGAAAGCACTGCTTCAAATGCAGAAAGATCTGCTTCTTCAATCTGTTTCTTTACTTCAAGAGTATTGTTACCGCCAATTCCTAATACCAAAGGAAGACGTTTATTATTTACATTAATGATATGCTCAATTACCTGTTTCTTTTCTTCATCAGAAAGCGTAGCGGCTTCTGCCGTAGTTCCCAATACTACCAAATAATTGGTTCCGTTTTCAATATTGTATTCAACAAGTTTGGTTAAACTGTCGAAGTCAACGGATAAATCTTCATTAAAGGGTGTTACCAATGCAACACCTACTCCTTTTAAAATGCTCATCTGTTCGAATTATTTTTGTCAAATTTAATAATTTACAATAAGAATTTGTAATAAATAATAATGTTTTATTATTCATATGGTTATATTTGCATATACTAAAAGATATTATGAAAAATAAATTCTTGTTACTAGGAATTGCTCTGGCATCGCTTACCGCCTGCAAAACAGCATCCACGCTGCAGCTTGCAAACGTACAGCCCCAGCAGAATATTTCTATTAATAACGAGCTAAAGAATGATGAGGAATTTGTAAAGGTAATTGAACCTTATAAAGAGAAACTGGACCGGGAAATGAATCAGAAAATTTCTCATACAAGTGTAGACCTTACAAAGCAGGGAGACAACAGTAATCTCGGTAATCTTTTAGCGGATTATACATTTGAAGGAGGGAATGAGTGGGCAAAAATAAATCTTAAGAAAAATGTAGATGCTGCCTTGATCAATATCGGAGGAATCCGTACAACCATTGGAAAGGGTGATATTATGCTGAAAAACATTTTTGAAGTAATGCCTTTTGAAAATGAGGTGATTATTGTTAAAATGAAAGGGACTGATCTTCAGGGTCTTTTTGATTATTATGCAAAAACTCAAGTCAACAACCCTGTTTCCCATTTGTATATTGAAACAAAAAACGGACAACTTAATCAATCGTTAATTAACGGGCAAAAAATAGACACTGATAAAGACTATTATATCGCTACCTCAGACTATCTTGCTTTGGGTGGAGATAATATGAAATTCTTTGCCAAAGGAGAATCAATTCCGACAGGAATAAAACTTAGAGATTTATTTATTGAATATTTCAAGAAAACTCCGGAAGTAGTGCCTAATACAGATGTTCGTTTAAATTTTATTGGTAAAAAGTAATGGATAGAAAAAGTTTTTTAAAAGCAATAGGTGGTGGAACTTTAGCAATGGCTTTAGCTCCTAATATGATGAAGGCGGAAGGATTAGCTATTCCTGGATTACAATCCGCAACTAAACTGACTATTCTTCATACCAATGATCAGCATAGCAGAATAGAGCCTTTTGATGCAAGTTATACCAAAAATCCAAATCAGGGAGGTTTTGCCAGAAGAGCTAGCTTAATTCAACAGATCAGAAATCAGGAATCTAATGTATTACTTCTTGATTCCGGAGATATTTTTCAGGGAACTCCCTATTTTAATTTCTTTGGGGGTGAGCTGGAATTTAAATTAATGTCCATGATGAAGTATGATGCTTCTACCATGGGAAATCACGATTTTGATAATGGTTTAGATGGATTTTCAAAGGTTCTTCCTACTGCAAAGTTCCCATTTATCTGTTCTAATTATGATTTCAAGAATACAATACTTGACGGGAAAACTTCTCCTTATAAGATCTTTAATAAAAACGGTATTAAAGTAGGAATTTTTGGAGTAGGCATCCAGCTGGATGGTCTTGTGGGTAAAAAGCAATATGGAGAAACTGTATACTCTAGCCCCATTGATGTAGCACAGCATTATTCAAACTTTCTGAAAAAAGACCAAAAATGTGATCTTGTAATCTGTCTTTCCCACATTGGGTATGATTACAAAGACGAACCTAATAAAATAAGTGATAAAATTTTAGCTGCCAGTACAGAAAATATTGATATTATTTTAGGCGGCCATACCCACACTTTCCTTCCTGAACCTCAAACTTTCACCAACAGACAAGGTAAGAAGGTCTTGGTTAACCAGGTTGGATGGGCAGGGCTCCTTTTGGGAAGAATAGATTTTCACTTTGATACAAATAAAAACGTACAGCATATCTCCTGGAACAATCAGGTAATAGACAGCAGCATAATAGCATAATATGAAAAAACTCTCTTTAATTTCTCTTGGTATTTTAGCATCCCTGCAGTTTACAAAAGCGCAGGTCATTTCATCAAAAAAATGGTCAGATCTTTTTTCCTACAATAATGTCCTGGCCATGAAAGAAGACAATGGAAAAATAATAGCCGCAACAGAAAACGGATTATTCTATTATACTATAGGAAGTGGAGAGATTACAAAACTGTCTAAAGCTAACGGACTCCATAATATCGGAATCACCGCTTTCGATTATAATTCACAAACCAAGACAGGTCTTATTGGGTATTCCGATGGATCTATGGATGTGATTACTCCTCAGGAAATTAAATACATCGTTGATATTCCAATTGCCACAGGTTACAACGGAAATAAAAAAGTTAACCATATTTCTATCACAGGAGATAAGGCGGTTATTTCTGTAGGGTATGGAGTCTCTATATTTGATCTTAAAAAGAAAGAGTTTGGAGATTCTGCATTTTTCCTTAGCGGAGGGATATATGAAGCCAGTAATGAAGCGACCATATTCGGAAACAAAATTTATTCTGTAACCAATACAGGATTGAAAAGCCATGAGATCAATACTACATTTCCTGTATTTTCTACATGGACAACAGAAGTTCCGGGAGCATTCAAAAATATAGATGCTGAGTCTGAATTGGTGTTTTCATCCGCCACCTCTGCATTCATGTATAATAATGGTACTCCCACTCCACTTCCTGCCAGTTTTGCAAATATTCAGGATGTGGTGATCACCCAAAATAATATTGTAGTAACCGATAACAGAATCTATACCTTTGGACTCAACGGCATTTCTTTAAATGCTATAAGTCTTGGAGAAGATTGTAATACAGCTACAATAGCGGGTGGAAAAGTGTTTGGAGGAACTGTATTATCAGGAATAAAAGATGAAGGTAACAATACTTATAAACCTTCTGGTCCGTATTTTAATTTTGCCTATAAATTAAATCTGTACGATAACAATCAGATGCTTGTCTCCAGTGGGGCAAGAGCAGATATTTATAACTTCCCGGTAGAAAATCCTAAAAAACCAGGGTTCTATTATTTCAATGGTACCGAATGGATATACCCTTCCTATTTTAATAAGACGAATATAGGACAAGTCAATGTACTTGATGCAGTCATGAGCCCTATCAGCAACAATGAAGTATTCTTTACCAATTATACCATGTTTAACAATGGAGTCTATAAAATGAAATACAATGCAAGCAGCAAAGACTTTGAATTGGTAAAATATTATAATGTAGGGGGAGAGCCTTTTTACCGACGTCCTGTAGGTTTTGCTACAGATGCTCAAAGCAATATTTTTGTATCTATTGGATTTACAGATAATGGGCTTCCTTCAATGGGAATTTACGATAAAGCAGCAGATGATTTTATCATAAAAAAATATACTATTGCAAGTTCAGGCGTGCAAAAACCTATTCTATATGAAAATATGCTTTGGACACCCCTACCAAGAACAAATAATTTCTGGGTATATGACTATAAAAATGCAACCAATCTTTCTGACGATACCGATTATTTATTAAAGGAATCTAATGGAATTGCAGGTGAAGGAACTTTATCTGTAGCATTTGATAAATCCGGAGATGCATGGATTGGCAGTGATAATGGGTTAAGAATTCTTCCTAACGCAGCTTCTGAGATAAAAACGCCAAGTCCTACAGCATCCCCTATTATTATAGAACAAAACGGTCTTCCGGAAGAACTTTTCAGAGACTCACAGATTCTTCAGATTGAAGTGGATGCAGGGGATTATAAGTGGGTATCTGTAGAAGGTGGTGGTGTATACTATCTTTCTTCTAATGGAGAAAAGACAATAAAACATTTTACAAAAGAAAACTCCCCCCTTCCTACCAATAGTATAACAGATATCAAGGTAGATAAAAAGACCGGTAAGGTATATTTCGTCACTTATAACGGTATTGTCACTTATCAGGGAGATGTTGCAGATGTAAATTCAAATTTTGGAGATGTATTAGTTTACCCGAATCCTGTAGTATATTCTAACTTTAAGGGAAAGGTTACCATTAAAGGTTTGGCAGAAAAAACGAACATAAGAATTGTAGATGCAGCAGGAAATGTAGTACATTCTGCTGTGGCAAGAGGAGGCTACTATGAGTGGGATCTTAACAATCAGAGAGGAACAAGAGTAGCTTCAGGTATTTATTTTGTATTAATGACTAATGAAGACGGTTCTGATAAAGCTACAGCCAAAATAGGGGTAGTCAATTAATGAATTCACAAAACGGATTTTTACTTTCATTTATAAAGTACGGAGAAAATGATGCTGTACTGCATTGTTTTACAGAAGAGGAGGGTTTTCAGACTTATTTTCTTAAAGGGGTTTACTCCAAGAGAAATAAAAAGAAAGCCCTGCTGCAGCCGTTGAGCAAACTCAGCTTTTCCATAAACCCAATAAGAGGTAACGGCATAGCATCAGTATCAAAGTTTGAACTGGTAAAAAACAATGATATTTATAATGATATAAAAGTAAATACCATTATTTTTTTTATTTCGGATTTCCTTAGTCAGATTCTTAAATTTGAAAATAAAAACCTCACTATATTTTTTAGTATTGATGAATTTATTGATCAGCTTATCAACAAAAATTATCAATCACATCTTCTTTTTTTACTCGCTGTTTTAAAAATTCAGGGAGTTACTCCCTTAATTGGTGAAGGAAGATTTTTAGATCCGGAAACGGGCACTTTTTCAGCCAGTTCCACCCACCATATCTTCAGTGAAGAAATCTCATTACTATGGAGAACAGCTCTCACTGCCGAAAACTTTTACACGACTAAAATCCATTCTTCCATGAGGAAAGATTTCCTGGATAGTCTTTTAGTCTATTACCATTATCATATCACCGATTTTAAAACACCTCCTTCATTGGAAATTATACAGCAGATATTCGAATAGAGTAAAGATAACCAGAAATTTATTTTTCGCTATTTCGCTTCCTCCGGCATTTCAGTTTCAGATTCTGCAATTTCTTTTTTGGTGAATCTTGGCTGCAGAATTTTTGCGATCAATCCCGTCCAGCCTGTTTGATGAGAAGCACCTACCCCACGGCCATTATCACCATGAAAATATTCATAAAATAAAATATAATCTTTAAAATCCGGATCCGTCTGGAATCTTTCGTACTGACCATTCACTGGGCGTTTCCCATTTTCGTCTTTTAAAAATATTTTTGAGAGTCTTTTACTTAAAGAATCCGCTATCTGATCCAGATTAGAATAATTTCCACTTCCTGTAGGGTATTCTACCATAAAATCCGGGCTGTAGTAGAAGAAAAAACGCTGAAGGCTTTCAATAATAAGAAAATTAATAGGAAACCAAATGGGTCCACGCCAATTGCTATTTCCGCCAAAGAGCCCGCTATCACTTTCTGCAGGGGTGTATTTCACACAATAATCCGTTTCATTAAGCTGTAAAGTATATGGATTTTGTTCATATTCTTTCGACAAAGCTCTGACTCCGTAATCACTTAAAAATTCCTCCGTATTCAGCATCCTGCTCAACAGTCTTTTTAAACGGTGTCCCCGAAGCAAAGATAAAAGGTGCTTAGAATCCTGTCCTTTAACTTCCCATCTGGAAACCAGAGAAGCGAGTTCCGGTTTATTTTCCAGTACCCATTTCATTCTCTTCTTAAAATTGGGAAGATTTTCAATCATTTCGTCATCTATGACCTCAACGGCAAACATTGGTATCAACCCTACAATTGTCCTTAACCTTAAGTACATATGGGTATTGTCACTGGAGGCAATCGCATCATAAAAAAATTCATCTTCCTCATCCCAAAGGCTGAAATTTTCATCCCCCATATTATCCAATGAATGGGCAATAGACAAGAAGTGTTCAAAAAACTTCATAGCCATTTCTTCGTACACCTTGTTATATAATGCCAGTTCGAGTGCTATTCTCATCATATTCAGGGCAAACATGGCCATCCAGCTTGTCCCGTCAGCCTGTTCGAGCTGCTCACCATTGGGAAGTGCAGAATTCCTGTCGAAAACACCAATATTATCAAGCCCTAAAAATCCTCCTTCAAAAATATTATTCCCGTTACTGTCTTTTTTGTTCACCCACCAGGTAAAGTTCATCAGCAGTTTCTGAAATGCACTTTCAAGAAATTCAAGGTCCGGTTTACCTCGTATATATTCATCAATTTTAAACACCCTGAAAACAGCCCACGCATGTACCGGAGGGTTAACATCGCTGAAATTCCATTCGTAGGCAGGAAGCTGGCCGTTAGGATGCATATACCATTCAAACAGGAAAAGTTTAAGCTGATGTTTGGCAAAATCAGGATCAATTAATGAAAAGCTGATAGTATGGAAAGCCAGATCCCAGGTTGCATACCATGGATATTCCCATTTATCAGGCATGGAGATAATATGGGCATTGTTTAGATGCTTCCAGTCATAATTTCTTATTTTATCCCTGGATTTTGGTGGTGATATTTCTGCAGGATCTCCTTTCAGCCATTTTTCAACATTATAATGATAGAACATTTTATTCCAAAGCATTCCTGCAAATGCCTGTCTCTGCACCATTTTTTCATCTTCTGACTGAATCCCCTTCTGGACTTCAGCATAAAATTCATCTGCTTCTTTCTGTCTCAGATTAAAAATAGGATCAAAATCATTAAAGGGTTCTTTCAATTCTTTATCCGTCATCCTGAATTCAAAGGTTTTTGACTCTTTACCTTTAAAATCTTCATCAATAAAGAACGAGGCTTTTGTGCCTACATTTTGGGAGTTAACCGACTGAGCATTCCCTGTCAGTATAAAATTATTAATCCCGTCTTTGCAGTATTCTGATGTATTAGGTGACTGATAAAGTCTTTTGTTATTGGTTTCATTATCACAAAACAAGGTTTTTATAGATTGTTTTGCATAGATATTTTTTATTTCAAGGTCTTTATGACTTAGTCTGATATGATCTGCTTCATGGGCACTCATCTCCGGTTGATATTCATCATACCCCCAATTCCATGTATTTCTGAACCAGACGGTAGGCAGTATAACAAGAGAAGATTCTTTTTCAGCCTTGTTGATAATGGTAAGTCTTATTAAAATATCATTTGGACCTTCTTTAGCATATTCAATGAAAATATCAAAGTATTCATTAGTATCAAAAATTCCTGTATCAATGAGCTCATATTCAGGTTCTGTTTTACCTCTTTCTGCATTGGTTTTCACAAGATCTGCATATGGGAAAGCATTTTGCGGATATTTGTACAACATCTTCATATAAGAATGGGTAGGGGTAGAATCCAGGTAATAAAAGTATTCCTTCACATCCTCACCATGATTTCCCTGTCCGTTGGTAAGACCAAAGAACCGTTCTTTCACCATTTCATCCTTTTTATTCCAGAATCCGACAGAAAAGACCAATTGCTGAAGGTCATCACAGATGCCACATATCCCTTCTTCACCCCATCTGTATGTTTTAGCTTCTGCAGTATTATGACTGGTATAATTCCAGGCATCCCCGTTCTCACTGTAATCCTCACGTACAAGTCCCCATTCACGGTTACTTACATAGGGGCCCCATTTTTTCCATAAAATATCTGAAATTCTCTGTTTTTCTGACATAATGAAATCATTAATAATTCAACATCCTCTACTTTGAAATTTTAAAACCTGCCAAACCCAACTTATAACTCTCACCTATCCTCCGGTTGAAAAGCTCTCAAACGTAGTCATTCCCCCATCAACAAAAATGCTGGTTCCGGTTATATAATCAGCAAGGTCACTGGCGAGAAATGCTGCTAAGTTTCCTATATCTTGCGGCTGTCCGATTCTGTTGTAAGGGATAAGGGTAAGAAGGGCATTAAGTGCTTCAGGAGTTTCCCAGGCCCCTTTATTTATTGGAGTCTGGATCGCTCCCGGACAAATAGAATTGACCCGGATCCTATCCGCTCCGTATTCCTGTGCTAAGGTCTGCATCAGCATTCTGACAGCCCCTTTACTCGATGCATAGTTGGCATGTCCTGCCCAGGGAATAATTTCATGAACGGAACTGATGTGAATAATTTTACCACAGGCAATAGATCGGGATGGATCAATACCCCGACGGAGAAATTCTTTGACAGCTTCTCTTGCACAGAGGAATTGCCCCGTCAGGTTGACACCAATCACGGCATTCCATTGATCTATTGTCATCTCTGTAAATTGGGCATCTTTTTGAATTCCTGCATTATTAACCAGTATATCCACGGTACCCAATTGAGAGACAACATCCTGAAACATGGCAATGACCTGGT
Organism: Chryseobacterium rhizosphaerae; assembly: GCF_003385455.1. GTDB lineage: Bacteria > Bacteroidota > Bacteroidia > Flavobacteriales > Weeksellaceae > Chryseobacterium > Chryseobacterium rhizosphaerae. Next base: position 35,349 of record NZ_QNUF01000030.1, read on the forward strand.
CTTCTTTAGAAACATCGCACTGGTAGGTAATACCTTTCCCTCCTGCATCGGTAATTTCTTTTAAAACAGCCTGTGCCTCTTCTAAAGATCTTTGTGAAGAGTGATTGACAACAACGGCAGCGCCTGCGGCAGCCAAAGATTTTGCAATTCCTGAACCTATTCCACTGGAGGCTCCTGTAACGATAGCCACCTGATTACGAAGTGATATTTCCATGTTTTGTCATTTGGTGATACTCAAAGTTATGGAAAGAAATCAGGAGGATGGGAATTTTGAATTTAAAATTTTCTTAAAGTTTCTTGTACATAAGATATTGAGGTCCACTTCTTCCGATTCTCGTTTTCCCTTCATAGGAATATCCCGCTTTAAGGTAAATATGATAGGCTGACTCATTTTTCTGATTCACAGCAAGAACAATTTCATGGCAATCTTTGAAATGATTTCTGATAAAATCATCCACTTTCATCATGGCTGTTTTTCCTATTCCTTTTCCCTGCATTTCAGGATTTACAGATAATGATCTCACCAGAACAGAATTTTTATTATCAGTCAGTTCCAACTTATCTTGACCAAAATCAAGTACGAAAAAGCCGACAGGATTTCCATCCTCAAAAATGGTAACAGGAAATGCATCATGATCATCCCTTTCTTCTATTCTCTGCAAAGCTTCTTCTGCTAATGCTGTAAATTGTGATTGCTTTTCGTCCAGCGTATATGTAATGGCTGAAAGATGTTCCGGAGTATAAAATTCTAAGCTTACCATAGTCAAATTTAGTGATGATAGATATCTTCATACATTACCCCTGCACGTATTTCCACAGGAAGTTTATTTTCTTCAGGCACAATAGGACAGTTATAATCGTAGGCATTATAAGCACAATAAGGGTGGTAGGACTGATTAAAATCCAGTACTATTGTATTTCCTTTTGGAATTTTCAGATCCAAATACTTTCCCCCACCATAGGTTTCTTTTTCATTGGTAGCATCCCGGAATGGAAGAAAAAGATAGTCCTGATATTTCTTCTGCTTAATTAAATCCAGGCTTTGGTATAAAGTAAGGGTATAAGGATTTCCATCCAGCTCAAAGCTTGCCTTTCCATATTCCTGATAAGACTTTGTTTTCCCTGAAGAAGTGGGAAGATCAAAAGGTTTTGTATCTTTTGATTTAACAAATTTTGCCGTAATTCTATATTTCATATCGATTGGAAAGAAAGGATGTTCTTTAAAATTTTTAAAGTTATCTCCCCGCAAAGGCGTTTCTTTCGGATTCAGATATTCAGCATTGAGTTCTTTCTGAAATTTTTTCACATCCATCACTTCTTTAGAAGTCGTTTTTTGGGAAAAAGCCCAGAGAGGAAGGATCAGAAAAAGCCATATAATTTTTTTCATAAATGCTATAAATTATAAGTAAAACTATGAATTTTTCAGGGTATAAACAGTTAAAATTATAATAAAAAGTATAATCTGTTTTAAATAAAAAACACTTTTGTGAAGTTAGCATACTTTTTGAGAAGCAAAACTCATGGACAGGAAAAAATTCATTAAGACAAGTGTGTTAGCAGTATCAGGCTTTTATTTTCTTCAATCTAATCTATTCCGGGCTGCAGAGCGGACAAGCGATAAGCAAAACAAAATTATAGAAGCTCCGATTGTTATCATTGGTAGTGGGTATGGAGGGGCTGTATCTGCTTTACGTCTTTGTGAAGCCGGAAAAAAAGTAGTGTTGCTGGAAATGGGGCTCAACTGGGAAAAGTCAAGAATTCCTTTTTCTAACCTGCTGAAACCGGGAAAAAGTTCTGCTTGGCTTAAAAAGAAAAGCATTGCCCCATTTATGAATATTTTTTCTTTAACTCCTTTTACCGGAACCCTGGACCGTTTAGATTTTGATCATATTAATATCTGGGTTGGACGGGGTGTTGGCGGTGGATCGCTCGTTAACGGAGGAATGGCAGTAACTCCTAAAGAAAGTTATTTCAAAGAAGTTTTCCCTCAGCTGGATGCAGAGAAGTTTTATCATCACTATTTCCCTTTGGTTCACGAAGAGCTTAAGGTAAATATCATTGATGAGGAGTTTTTAAAAGACTGTCCTTATTACAAATTTACACGGGTGGGAGAAGAGGAAGCTCATCAGGCTGGTTTTAAAACGATGAGAGTTCCCAATGTATATGATTTTAAATATATGGAGAAAGAATTTCGAAATGAAGTTCCCCGCTCTGCTCTTAATACTGAAGTGATCTATGGAAACAATCATGGTAAAAACAGTTTAGACAAAACCTATCTTAAGAAAGCACTGGAAACGGGAAATCTTGAAATTCTTGATCTTCACCGGGTAGATGATATAAAACTGAATGATGATAAAACCTATAGTGTAAACGTACAACAGACTGATACATCAGGCGCTCTAATTGCTGATAAAATATTCCATTGTAAAAAGCTTATTCTTGCTGCAGGTACAATGGGAACTTTACAGCTTCTGTTGCGATCCAATGCTGTAAACGGATTACCTCTTCACGAAGGCATCGGAAAAAACTGGGGTAACAATGGGAACTTTATGACCGGAAGGAATTGGGTAAAGCCTCTGTCCGGAGGAACAGGAGCAAAGCAATCTACCATTCCGGTAGGTGGTATTGATAACTGGGATGATAAGGAACATCCCTTCTTTACTGAGATTGCACCTTTACCTATGGGAATGGATGTAGCCACTGCCTTGTATTTATTAATTAACAGAGTTGATAAAAAAGGAGAAGTGACGTATGATACCATCAATCGGTCTCTGAAGTTGAATTGGGATGAAAGCCATACGGTCAAAATGAAGGAAAATGCCAAATACTTTGTCAGAAAAATGAATAAAGCCAATGGAGGAACCAGAAGTCATTTCCTGTTCAATAATGGTTTTGGAGCAGATATCTGCTATCATCCGCTCGGAGGATGTGTACTGGGTGAAACCACTAATGAATATGGTAAATTAAAGGAACATGAAAATCTCTATGTTTTAGATGGGTCATTAATCCCCGGAACAATTGGAGTAAATCCTTTTGTTACCATTACTGCCATTGCAGAATACTGTATTGAAAACCTGATCAAAGGGAGTGAATTTGCTTAAATTACGGCATTGATTTTACTTCAAGAAGATAAGTTCTGATGTCACTTTCAAGTTTAGAAGGATATGTAAAGTTCAGTTTTTGAGCTAAAGCAGTTCCCAGTTCTTGAATCAGGTCAGCGAAAGCAAACAGAGCAGTCCAGTTTTCTTCAATGGAGCTTCCGGAAAATGTAGCCTCCACTCTACTCCATAAATCTTCAGGCAGGTATTTTTTAAAAAGCCTTCCATGCTTATTGGTAGTCATGTTATCCCAGTTATGGTCGTTACCAATATGCCATTCAACCAGACTAACCAAATATTCTGCTCTCAGGATATTCTCAGACATGAATTTAGCATAAAAAATATCACCCCGTTTCAGACATTTTGCCACATAGGTGGTATCCCACCAGAAATCATTCATCAGCTGTTGAAATTCTTTTTCATCAGGCTTATGAATCATGATAGACTGATAAGTGGGAGGTTTCAGATCTTTTGTCAGGCCATCTTTATCAATCAGCACTTTATATCCTACATCCCAATCTTCTGGAAGTGCTCCTTTTTGTACTTCTTCCATAAATTCAGACACCTGATACAGCTTAAAATCAACTTTTACATGATCTCTGTACAAAACCATTTTCATGGCATGTCTTCCTTCAAAGACAGTATCATCTTCCTCAATCATAGAAATAGGATCTCCAAAAAGCTGAAGCCAGCTATTTCCGGATTCATAGTCTTTTCGGCTTTCAAAAACCAGTTCTACATCAAGATCACTCAGGTCATCTACCGGAGCATAAGGATTCACCAATGAGCTGGTCAGAAGAACAGCCCGGATATCGGGATTATTTTCAGCCCACTGAATAATTTGTTTCAGCTTTTCCTCTCTTATTTTCATATCATTCAGAATTCTGATATTTTTACACAATACACATCTGAAGAATTTCTCTTAATAGATTCTACAAAGAACCCTCCTTCTTCAGGAATCACTTCTTTTAAATCAAAACTTTTACAGTCTTTCGGAAGCCCCGAGAATATCAGGGTAAACCAAAAATCTTTCATGAAGGGAACCGGTGTCCAATAAGGGGAAATTGAGATATTTTCTGCATGAATAAGCTTACTTCTATGCTCAGACTGATTATCAAAAAGATACGTGGAATGCCAGATCCTGATCAGATTTCCCAGGAATGGTGATGCCGGAAAACAACAATGTATAATCACCTGTTTCTCCTCTTCTATTTTCGTTTGAAGGGACTCCAGGAGTTCTTTTGCTATGAGCGGCTTTACAACTACTTCTTCCACCTTTTTATAAGTAATAAGTAGTAAGCAATGAGTAATTCTGCTTGTATTGCTTACTACCCATTGCTTACTGCTGATGTTAATATTCTAATTCTAATTTTTCTTTTGTATAATTTCTCACCTCTTCAGTAAGTTCCGGATGTTCTGCCAATTTCTTCCCGTAAGAAGGAACCATCTCAAGCAATTTACCTTTCCATTCTCCCTGAATTTTTTCCGGGAAACATTTTTCAAGAACATTCAGCATAGCATATACCGCTGTGGAAGCTCCTGGTGAAGCCCCCAACAAAGAAGCAATAGTACCACTCTTGTTTACAACCACTTCAGTTCCAAATTCCAGTTTTCCTCCTTCTTTTTCGTCTTTTTTAATAACCTGAACTCTCTGTCCTGCTACTTTCAGTTCCCAGTCTTCCTCTTTGGCGTCTTTTACAAATTCTCTCAAATGCTGCATTCTCTGGGATTTTGTCATGGCAACCTGCTGAATAAGGTATTTTGTCAACGGGATATTATGCCACCAGGCACCAAATAATGACTTTAAATTTTTTGTATTAACACTTTCAGGCAGATCAAGGTAACTTCCTTCTTTCAGGAATTTTGTTGAAAACCCTGCGAAAGGTCCGAAAAGAAGAGCTTTCTCGCCATCGATAATTCTAAGGTCAAGGTGCGGAACAGACATTGGTGGGGCATCCACTGTTGCCTGTGTATATACTTTAGCCTGATGTTTTTTTACCAGCTCCTGATTATGGCTTACCAACCACTGTCCGGAAACAGGGAAACCTCCATAGCCTTCGCTTTCTTTAATATCCGAACTCTCTAATAACTGAAGTGCATATCCTCCGGCTCCGATAAATACAAAATCAGCAACAACCTCCTGTTTGTGGCTATGAATTCTGTCTTTTACCTTCATTTCCCATTTACCGTCTTCTCTTGGGTCAATATCTTTCACTTCATGGTATAAGAAAACCTCTACATTAGAATCTTCAAGCAGGTGTCTTCCCATTTTTCGGGTTAACGTTCCAAAGTTGACATCCGTCCCCATATCCATTTTCGTAGCTGCCATTATTTCAGATTGATTCCTTTTGCTCATTACCAAAGGAATCCATTCTTTCAGTTTCTCATGATCGGAAGAAAATTCCATTCCCGAAAAAAGAACAGAATCAACCATTTTATCATGACGCTTTCTAAGATATTCCGCATCTTTTTCACCAAATACCAAACTCATATGTGGACATGAATTGATAAACTCTTTAGGCTCTTTGATATATCCCTTTGTAATCAGATAAGACCAAAATTGTTTTGAAATTTCAAATTGTTCAGCAATACTTTCTGCTTTTGTTATATCAATGCTGCCATCTGGTTTTTCAGGGGTATAGTTTAGCTCACAAAATGCAGAATGTCCTGTTCCGGCATTGTTCCATGCGGCTGTACTTTCTTTAGCAAATCTTCCGAGTCTTTCGAAGATCGCAATTTCAAGACTGGGATCAAATTCATGGAGCATTGTTGCTAAAGTGGCGCTCATAATTCCGCCACCTATCAGTACAACGTCATATCTAGGTTTCGGCGTTCTGCTTGTAAGCGATTGTGACATAATTTTAAATTTTACTTCAAATTTCGGGAAAAGTTTTAAAAAGAGAAACGATTTTAACACGTTAATTTTTCTGGAAATAGACTTCTTTAGTAAACAACAAAAAATCATGGAAAATTTCAATACGTCTTCATTGAAATGATTGATAATAGCAACATATCAAATAGTAAAAACTCAAAAATACAGTTCCGGGGCTCAGCTACTATCTTTGATCATCACAGAAATAAATCCATAAAAAAACCCAAGCTGGGAGGCTTAGGTTAAAATATATTAAAACAAGGTTTATGCAAACCTTCTTTTTTTAATTCAGTTTCGCTGTCAGTTTTTTAAATTGCTTTTCAGCATTTTTGCCTTCATAAAGAATGGCATACACTGTATCAATAATTGGTAATTTAAGTTTTTTCTGCTTTGCTGTTTTATAGATGGAATCTGCGGCGTAATATCCTTCTGCCACCATATTCATCGATTGGATTGCCGATTTTACGGTATATCCTTTCCCGATAAGGTTTCCTAAGTTTCTGTTTCTTGAGAAAAGTGAATAAGCGGTTACCAAAAGGTCTCCCAGATAGGCACTTTCATTCACATCTCTTGGTGCTTCATAAATGGCTTCCAGGAAGGTTTCCATTTCACGAATCGCATTGGATACAAAAACTGCTGTAAAGTTATCTCCATATCCTAACCCACTTGCTATTCCGGCTCCAATGGCAAAAATATTTTTAAGAATAGCACTGTATTCATTTCCTAAAATATCTTTACTGGTTTGAACTTTGATAAAATCTGAACTGAAAATTTCTTTTAGCTTTTCAGAAGTTTCATCCTCTACCGTTGCAATTGTAAGATAAGAAAGCCTTTCCATTGCTACTTCCTCTGCATGACATGGTCCTGCTATAACCGCCTGATTTCTGAAACCAATTTTAAATTCATCACGTAAATAGTGGGCTACCACATCATTTACTTTAGGAATAATTCCTTTAATAGCAGAGATAAAGATTTTATCTGAATACTCACACGTCATTTTATCTAACGTATCAGACAGGTAAATGGATGGCGTTGCCAAAACAATAACATCACAGGCAGAAACCAATTCATTAATATCCGTGGTCAGTTTTAAACTTTTAAGATTAAAATGAGCCGCTGTAAGATAGGTGGGGTTATGTCCACGAAGCTCAATCGCTCCTTTTACAAACTCACTTCTTACACACCAGTGTACAACTTTACAGTTTTCAACAAGCATTTTTACGATAGCGGTTGCAAAACTTCCGCTTCCTACTACCCCTACAGAAATATCTTTTTTATTCTTTTTTGGATGAGAAGATTCTGACATTATTTTCTTTTTAGCCATAAATTGGAATGTGAACTGCAAAGATATTAAAACATAGACGTAACAAAGCTTTTGAAACAATGATAAAAGCCATTTTCTGAAAAAATTAACACTTAAACACAATTAAATATCTAATTATACGTTAAATACAGAAAATCATGAATTTTAATTAAAAATAAGTCACAAAGACTAATTTTAATTAAATTTGCAGTTTCAAAACCGTTTTAAACTTACTAAGAGAGGAAATATGAAAAAATTTCTAAACAGCAAGAAGAACGTAAACATTCTCCTCGGAGGGCTTTTACTAGTAGTTTTTGCACAAGGGATATGTATTGCCAAGTTATTCTCAGAGAAGGATGACAAAAATTACGAAGTAAACCTTGTAAAAATAAACACTGAAAGGGACAGTGTAGATTATTTGAAAATGAAAACAGATCTTAATCTTGTAGATCAGACTGTTTCACAGCTCAATTCTTTCCTGAAATCTAAGGACATTTCTAATGAAAAACTGATGGTTCTCAGCCAGGACAGCATTTCAAATTCTATTTATCTCGCCAAACAGGCCAACCGATATAGTCAGTATTTAATGGATCTGCAGAAAAAACTAATGCAGGTTCCCCTGGGAATGCCTACTGACGGATATATTTCATCAAATTTCGGGATTAGAAAAAATCCTATTCCATATAAAACTGTTTATGCTTCTGTAAAAACAAGTGCTGCCACAGAGTCTAAGCCTGTAGTGGCAGCAGCTCCAAAGCCGGAAGTAAAAGCTGAACCTGTGGAAAAAATTATTGAAGTGACAGACAGCTATGGTATTAAAAGGGAAATCAAGGTAATGGTAACTCCAAAAGCGGCTCCTGTGGCTGCTGCTCCCGCTCCCACTGCTGCAAAAGCTGTTGCCGGTACCACTTCTTCTTCTAAGACCATCGCAACTGCTGAAAAAAACAACCCACCTGCTGAAGCTGATCAGATGCAGTTTCATAAAGGATTAGATATTGCTGTTGCATATGGTTCTGATGTAAGAGCTGCCGCTGCAGGAACAATCATTTTTTCCGGACAGAAAGGAGGTTATGGAAACTGTGTTATTGTTTCCCACGGAAATGGATTAGCAACTCTATATGGACATTTATCACAGCTTGTTTCAAAAGTAAATGATAAGGTAAAAGTAGGCCAGGTAATTGCAAAATCCGGAAATTCAGGCCGTTCTACAGGCCCTCACCTTCACTATGAAGTACACAAAAACAATACTCCGGTTAATCCGAAGCTGTTTATGAATTTATAAAAAAAGGCTGTCCCATCGGACAGCCTTTTTCTTGTTATATCCAATTAAAAACTTTGTGAGTTATGAAATTGATATGTATTTCATACTAAGTTTTATTGTTTATATCTTGATCTTAAAGATGCTAAAAAATAGAATCAATAGGCAGATTCTTTTTTTATTTTAAAATCTTCAGAGTTCCTTTCGGATGAGTAAATGTACCGTCAGGTCCTGCAATATTTGAATATATTATATTTTTATTATAATCCTGAATATGGGTTACATTAAAACCCAGATGAGGTTCATGCCAATATACCATAAAAACATTCTTAGCCACTTCTACTGCAGTATATTGCACCGTATCTGTGGTATCTTTCGAAGGTCCGGCTGTTCCAAGGAATGACATGGTTTTATTATCTTTAAAATCAAGGATGAATTTTGTTGTTCCAAAATCTACCTCTACTTTATTTCCAATCGCCGGATAAGGTGATTTTAAATCCCAGGCCATTTCTCCCATAAACACTTTCACACCCATTTCCAATTCCTCTTTTCCGGGAAGAGTGGTATATTTTTTCACCATAAAATCTACAATGGCAGAGCTTGTTTTATTTTCTGTAACTGCTTTTTTATAGTTTTCAAGATAACCTTTAACAAAATCCAGGGACTGAGGAGAAAGTGACTGTTCTGAAAAATGGGAAGGAATCACCTGCTGAGGTTGTAAAGCTTTCATAGCATCAATCTGTGCTATCCACTGATCAATAGCTTTTACATTTTGAGTATCGGCCATCCAAAGATGTGAACCTGTAGAAACTGAAATTCCTCCAGCCACTGTTTTTAAAGACGGGATCCAGAGAAAACTATGGGCAGGATCTTCAGGATTCTGTCTGATCTCAATTTTATTTCCTTCAAGATCAGGAATGGCAGTAACAGCTTCCGGAACTATGATTTCTGAAGGAGCATCTCCTTTCATCTGTGGTTTCCAAACGGCCATCTTATCATCTTTTGAAGCAGCTATCAAATAGGCAGTCTGAGCTGTTGAAATAATCCTAGCATTTGGAAAGGCTTTTTTGATCACATCCAATCCAAAATAAAAATCTGGGTCACTATGTGAAATATAAACGGTTTTCAGATTTTTACCTGTTGCTTTTATTTCTTTCACCAATTGTTCCGCATATTGTTTCTGAAACTGAGCATCAACAAGCATGGCATCTTTATCCCCATAAATGATTGTTGAGGTAATGGAAAAAATTGCTTTAGATCCTGGATTATAGACTTTTACTTTAAGGTTACCAGCCCATACAAGACTTGCAAAACCAAGCATTACAGCCAAGGATAATAATTTCTTTTTAAACATATTTGTTATTTTTTATAATTAGTAAGCGGCTGTAAAACGTTCACGGATGTGATTATTCTGTTCCAATTCATCTACTAAAACTACGGCTACATCTTCAACAGAAAGACGGCTTCTTCCGTTGTCGTCAAATACGGGAGTTTCCAATGATGTCCTATACTGTGCAGTTCTTGCTCCTACATTAGCCTGATTCATTTCTACTGCCGGGCTGAAGAAAGTCCAATCCAATGTATTATTTTCTTTGATTTTGTTTAAATAATCTCTTGCTGCCGTTGCTCCCGGTTTGTATGCTTCCGGGAAATCAGGAGTATCCACAATCTGTACGTTGTCCGGAGTATATAGGCTTCCTGCTCCTCCTACTACGATAAGTCTTTTTACGCCTGCCTGTCCTACTGCTTTTTCAATGTTTACAGAACCATTTAAGAAATCATTGTAAAGGTTTGGATTCGTCCATCCGGCATTGAAAGCACTGATTACAGCATCACTTCCTTTTAGAGCATCTGCCAATTCATCTACATTGTTTACGTCAACACTTTTTGCCGTTACATTCTCTTGTGTTTTCACCTTCGATGCATCTCTTACCAAAGCCTCTACCGAATACCCTCTTTCAGTTAATTCTGTTACCACGTGTGCTCCTACAAATCCTGTTGCACCTATTACTGCTACTTTTTTCATAATGTTATATTTTAAATTAAATTGTAATAAAATTTGTTACATTTATAGTTAAAAAAATTTTATTCGAACTGATCAGCGAATTCTCTCAATGATTTATCTCCTAAAAAGTTAACTACCAATTGATCTGTTTCTTCAAATAATGTATTTAAATGAACATTGATTTCCTTTCCAACGCTACATGCAGGATTGGGGTTCTGATTTTTTTTGCCCAATACTTCTGTATTTTTTACCGCTTTATAGATCTCAGAAATTGTAATCAATTCTTCATTCTTTGCCAGCTGGCTCCCTCCTTCTTTTCCTTGTCTGCTAGCAATAAGACCCGCTTCTCTCAATACACTCATCTCCTTTCGGACAATTACCGGATTTACATTGATACTACCGGCAATCCATTCTGAAGTGAGCCACTCCTGAGGACTTTTTGCCAATAAGGTCATAATATGTACTGCCGTAGCAAATCTTGTATTGTTCATTATAATTACATGGCAAAGGTAAGCATTTTTTTAATTGTAACAAATTTTATTACAATTATTTTTTTCTTACAGTATAAGACGGTCCAGATCCAATAAGAGATAACTTATATTTTGATTGATCTTTCGGGTAGCAGACTGCATCTGATTGAGCATCGATGCACGACTGTGAAGATCTCCGGCCCTGTAGATCCCCCCGTCACTGAAAATCACCGAATGATCAGCAGCGTCTTTATTACCGTCGAACTGATAATGCAGCCATATTTCTTTTATGTTGGCAATAATAGATTTTTTTTCCATGCTTGAAAACCTTTTCTCGGTATACATATACCAAATAAACGGAGGAAAATTCGATGATCCCAATTTTTCTGTCCAGATATCCCTCAGCAGATTTCTATTATGGATAAATTCCACTTTTCTTCCTTTCGGGTTAAGTGTTGCCAACCCAAAGCCGGCTCCTAAAGCTCCCCCGCCAATATCAATTGCATTACTCCATCCATCACTTTTTACAATACCACCGGCTATGGAAGCTGCTGCCCCTGCAATGATAGAATATAAAATCAGTTTATTATTTCTGGAACTGTTAAGATCATTCACATAATTTTCAATTTGCTCTACCCTTTCTCCTTCACAATCAAATTCTGCGGCAACAGCATCCAATTCCGTTAAGGAAATAGCAATCTTGTTATTGATCTTTCCTTTAAGCTGCAAAACTTTAAGCTGGGAAGTAATAGAAGAGTCTTTTTTAAGCTCTATAATTTTATATACCTCATCCAGATTATTCAAGGCATTCAGGATCAGAATACTTTGCTCAGAAAGTACATTTTTAAGTTCTTTATTAGCTGTCAGAATGGAGTCAGAATTATACGAAGGCAGTTTGTTAATAAAGTTGTATTTAAAGGGTGCCTTACAATAGCTATCCTTCAGGGTCAATATATTCTGTTGAATAGCCTGAGTTTTTCTGGAAACACAAGATATCATTAAGCTAAAAATAGCCAAAAGGTAGAATAGATTTTTCATTCATTTATAAAATTTGTGCAGTATCTGAATGACCATAATCATGATTGACTGTTTCCAGACAACTATGTTTTTATAATGATTCATTTATACGAATATAATACAAATAAAAAAATTTACCTGAGTTCAGGTAAATTTTTTAATCTATTTTTAAGAAGAATTATTTAATATCCAGTAATTCAACTTCAAAAACAAGCGTACTGTTAGGTCCGATTTCTTTGCTGATTTCCTGATCTCCATAGGCTAAATGCGGAGGAATAATCAATCTCCATTTGCTTCCCACCGACATAAGCTGAAGAGCTTCTGTCCATCCTGAAATTACTCTGTTTAAAGGAAAAGATGCAGGAGTACCTCTTTTTACAGAGCTATCGAAAACTTTACCTGAAATAGTAGTTCCATGATAGTGGCATTTTACAGTAGACTTAGGTCCTGGCTTGGCACCATCTCCTTCAGTAATGATTTCATACTGCAAACCGCTTGGCAATTGTACAACACTTTCTCTCTTACCGTACTCTACCATATATTCCTTACCATCATTAAGGTTTTTTTCTGCCAATTCTTTTTTACGTTTAAATAACAAATCTGCTACTCCCATACTTTAATTTTTTACAAAGATAAGATTTGTTGCCGGAAATTGGAAGTCAGAAACAGAGAGTATTATTAATCAATCACTTAAAAAATATTTATTCTGATCCTATTTCTTAATACCGTTTAATATTTCAGCTTTCGGTGCGTCATCTCAGTAAAATTCAAACATTTGTAATACTCAGTTAACACAGATTCCGAAACTTGGCGTTATAATTGAATTTAAAAACTAAATGCCAACACCACTAAAATATAATAAGAAATTCGATGAACTCAATGAAGAGGAAAAGAAGCTTTTGGAGATCAATAAAAAATCGATTGCAGATTTTGTTGAGCAATCCTCTTCTATCAGTGATGTCAATTATGCCACAAGAAATGCTCATGCAAAAACCTATGCTGTAGCTGAAGGAACATTATGGGTGAATCCCAATATTCCTGAATCGCTGCATGCTTTTTTTGATAAAGAGAAATTTGATCTTATCATCAGGTTCTCCAATGCTCAGCCCACCATTAATAATGCTAAAAAAGATATTCCTGCGTATGGAATGGCAGTACAGATTAAAGATGAAAATGGAGGCCTTCTTGCCAATTTTCCATTGGCCAATTTTCCTTTATTCCCTGTTAATTCTGTTTCCACTTTTTTAAAGCTATTTACTGCTATCAACAGATCGTATATGAAAAAATGGAGTGGTCTATTTCCTATACTCGCTCAGGCAGTTAAAATAATCCCTGCAGTTTTAACGGGTTCTTTCTTAAAAAATATGGTAAAGCTTATGCGCAAGAAAAATGATTTTATTCTGTCCTTTGATTATCATTCAGTAGGAGCCTATCGTTTTGGGGATTATATGATCAAGATAAAATTAAGCCCAAAATCTGTAGATAAGAATATGGGTAAGAATCAAAAAATAAAAGATACCTTAAAAACTTATTTTCAGACTCATGACTTCACAGCTGATGTTTTGATCCAGTTCTGCTATGACTTAAAAGATCAGCCTATCAATAAGCTGAATGTGGAATGGAAAAACTCACCTTATGTTAAAATTGGTGAACTGAAGATCAATAAAGGTTCTTTACTTAACGCACAAACCTGCACGAATGAACTTCTTTCATTCAATCCTTTTGAAAGCAAAACTATTTTTCAGCCCGTAGGAAAAATACAGAAGCTTCGGGACGAAGCATACAAGGTTTCTGTACAGACCAGAAGGAAAATAAATAAACTCTTACATGGAAAAGGAGCTTTATAAATCAGCCTGACACTAAGAAAGACTGTCATGATAACAGTCTCTTGGTTTTATCTGAACTTCCTGTCTTTTTCAGTAATCGACAGATCATTGATGCTTGCATACCTTTTCTGCATGAGTCCGTTTTCATCAAATTCCCAGTTCTCATTTCCATAGGCCCTGAACCAGTTGCCATCTTTTGTTTGATATTCATATTCAAAACGAACCGCAATACGGTTGTCAGTATGTGCCCAGTATTCTTTTTTGAGTTTATAATGGAGTTCTCTTTCCCATTTCTTACGAAGAAATATAACAATCTCTTCTCTTCCATTGATAAAGGTATCCCTATTTCTCCACTCACTGTTTATTGTATATGCTTTAGATACTTTTTCGGGGTCCTGACTGTTCCAGGCATCTTCTGCCATTTGAATTTTTTCCAACGCCGTTTCAAGAGTGAAAGGGGGAAGCGGATGTTTCTGTTCCATTGTTTATTGTATTAAATTGGTGACTATTCTTTTTGTTTTCTCAATCAATTCATTAGACTTGAAAAGCTGACTTTCAATGATACTGCTCTCAAAAAGCATATACATATGATCGGAAAGTACATCATCCGCCAACAATTCTAAAAAGTAGTTTCTAAGGTCCGCTTTATGTGACTGAATTACGCTGAGTATTTTGACATTATCCATTGGGATTTCTGATAAAATATTCAGAAAGCTGCATCCTCTGAAGTTTTCCTTCTGATTCATATAGATTAAAAAATCAAAAGCACTGATGATTTTAGACTGATGATCTTTTGCCTGTGATGAAAAATGATGAAGTTCGCTGAACCAAAACTGATGTCTTACCTTCAAAAATTCTACACATAGGTCTTCTTTGGATTTAAAGTGCAGATAAAAACTTGCTTTAGCAACTCCTGCATCGGAAATGATCTGATTGATACCCGTGGAATTATATCCCTGTTTTACAAACAAATCAAATGTTGTTTCAATTATTCTGTCTCTTGGAGAATTCATCTCTTTTTGTTTTGTATGACAAATGTATGATAAAAAAACAAAACAGACAAACTTGTCTGTCTGTTTTAATATGAGGCCATAAGAAAACCCTGAGGTTTACTTCTCAGGGCTTTTTTTTATTTTAAAAACGTTTAGTCTTCTAATTTTTCTTTTTCCGCTTCTTCTTTTTCAGGGAATATAATGGATAAAAGAACCGAGATTACCAATACGCCTCCTACAATTCCTAAAGAAACAGGAGATGGAATGTGAATCCACGGTGCAATAAGCATTTTAACTCCAATAAATGAAAGGATAATGGCCAGACCGTATGGAAGTTTGCTGAACATGTGAATAAAGTTTGCCAGTAGGAAATATAATGATCTAAGACCTAAGATAGCAAAGATGTTCGATGTGTAAAGAATGAAAGGATCATTTGAGATCGCAAAGATTGCCGGAATAGAATCCACAGCAAAAAGAACGTCTGTAAATTCAATAACCCCCACCACTACTAAAAGAGGTGTTGCCATCTTAATTCCATTCTGAATGGTGAAGAATTTGTCACCATCATAATTGTCAGAAACTTTCCAGAAGCTTTTAATCAGTCTTGCTCCTGCTGTATTGCTGTAGTCTTCATCGTCATCATCGCCTCCGTCACCCCAGGATTTGATTCCTGCGTACACAAGAAACAGTCCGAACAGGGCCATCACTACATTGATCTGTACTGGTTTTCCGAAAACATTCATTTCAGGAAGATAAGTAAGGTTAATAAGTCCTACCCCAGCAAAGATAAATATAGCTCTGAATATCAGTGCACCGATAATTCCCCAGAACAACACTTTATGATGAAGGTATTTCGGAACTTTAAAGAAGCCGAAAACAAGAATAAACACGAATAAGTTATCCACAGAAAGGGCTTTCTCGATCCAGTAGGCGGCCTGATACTGTGTAAATTTCTCTACCGCAATAGCATGACTTTCCGGTGTTCCGTCTGTATTGAAAACCCAATACACTACGCCTGAAAAGATCATAGAAAGTGAGATCCACACGATAGACCAGATGGTCGCTTCTTTGGACGAGACTTCGTGACTTTTTTTATTGAATACCCCTAAATCCAGGAGCAGCATGATAACAACCGTTATCGCGAATCCCCAGACCAGGCCAGGGTGCAGTTCTAAAATACTTTGATGTTCCACTTGAGTTATATGTTATTATATGATAAAAGCAATAAGTGTACAAGGTACAAATACTGCTAATTTATTTATCTATTGATTGATAATTGTTTATAAGTAATTCATCTGTACAGTCTGAATTGTCTGTTCCAGTTTTCTATCTGCTGTAGGATCTCCGATCGCATTGAACTTCCATTCTCCGTTTCTCTTATAGAATACTCCCATTACCATAGCAACATGTCCTCTGAAAGAGGCATCGTTTGCGATATCATATTTAGCAAAAACTTCTCTTACGTTGGTAGGAGATCCTTCATAAATACGGATAGAAGCAAAAGGAATTGTTCCGAAATCCTGACCTTGGTAACTGTTTAGAACCATGGCAACATGTTCGATATTGGGTTCCAGTTGGCTGAAATCTACTGTAATTACTTCATTATCCAAACCATCATCTCCATTTATATCCCCTGTAAGGTCATCTCCACTGTGCTTTACAGATCCGTTTCTGGACTTTAGGTTTCCGAAATAAATGACTTCTGTTACATTTTTGTTTGAATCATATAAAATACAGCTTCCATCTAAGTCTACTGCTTCTTTTTTAGTTCCAAAAAGACCTTTTTTTTCAATTGCTCCCCAGTTGATTCCTACACAAGCTTGGGAAAGTTCTGCGCCGTTTTCTTTTTTAAGGTTAATTCTTTGACCTTTTTGTAAGTTGATAGCCATCTTTTTATGTTTAGTTGTTATTTACTTTTTTTGTGAAAGAGCGGATTGGCTTTTTCACTTTTCAAATTTCGTATCAGTTATTATTCAAATTCAAATTAAGCATTGCCCTCAGGATATTTGTTTCTTCATCAAAATCAAATATTTTGCTCATAATATCTATATTTTCCAGGTTTTTTAAATAGTCTTTCAAAACACCTTCCACTTCTGTGGGTATACTGCGTTTTCTTTCGTTCATACTATTTTCCAGGTATTCATTTTTCCTTTTCAACTGATCGATAATAGTGCCCTGATTCGATTGATTTTCAGAAATATCGAGTTGATCCAGTTCTTTGTCAAAAAGATAAAGTTTCTTTTCGTCTACACTGAAAATAAAATAATCATCAGACTGAAAGATCTTGAAAAGTTCATACTCATGAATTCCAAAAAGGTAGCCACAAACAAAACGTACTTTAAATCCCTGTATATTAAGTCTCCCCAACAGTTTTCTTTCAATGGAATAATCCAGATACTGATAGGCAGGAAAAGATTCAGACTTCAGCAGCGATTCATCAGCTTCGGTTCTGTAAAATTCCTGAGCATACTTCTTATGGAAATAGAGTACATTATCCCAATTGGCGGTAAAAACATCTTCCGTAAGATCTTTATACAATGTTTTCAAATGTTGTGAAAATACACCACTGTACATTTTCCTGTCCGTCTGAAAACTGTCTACCCGTCTTTCTTCAAAACCTGAAATATATTTTTTATTAATACCAATTTCATTGATGACAGTCAGCATATCATTTTCCTTCTGTCTTTTGATTTTGGTCAGCAATTCTATAAGGCTGTCGGTATATTGAAGGTGAAAAAGCTCCAGTTTGCTATAATCCAAAGCAGTATTCTCCTGGAACAGATTGTGGATAATATCTGTTTTGATGTAAATGGATATTATGTCAATATGTTCAAAAAAATTAGCCAGAAGTTTAAGCTTTGTTAACCTTCTTTTGCTTTGCGACAATATGGTTGCTGCATCATCCCCCACCTTGGTACCCTGTTAATTAACCTCTGACATTAGCTTTTAATTCATGCTCCAATGTCTGAAGATCCTGATCCAGTTTTCTTCGGTTATCAGCACCTTGCTTCTGGATCTGTTTCACTTCGTTTAGCGTATTGATAAGCATTGAAGTTGTTTCTCTTAGTGTTTCTACAGATACAATAGTCTGTTCATTGGCTCTGGCTACATTCACTGAATTCTGACCAAGACGTTCTGCATTCTTTTTTAAGATAGCCTCAGTAGTGGAAGATACTTTCTGCTGAATTTCAATATTCTGTTGCTGTCTGTACATGGCAACAGCCAGAGAAAGCTGGTTTTTCCATACCGGAAGTGTCGTGGTAAGAATTGTTTGTGCTTTTTCAGCAATAGAAACATTATTATTCTGTACTAATCTGATCTGTGGCAGCGACTGCATCATGATGACACGTACCACCTTAAGATCAGCCATTCTTCTGTCTAATCTTGCAATGAAATCTCTTTTATCTGCAATCTGATAGTCCTGATAGCTTTCAGGGCTGGCTTCCATCAAGGCAAGCTCTCCTGCAGCTCTTTCCATTCTTACATTTCCAGCAATTACCAGCTCTTCTATTTGCTTAATGGAATTTACATTACTTTCAAAAATAGTCTGCAATACAGCATTATCTTTTGTAGAAGTAATGATCCCCGCATTTACTTTATAAGAGATCTGCTCAATATTATTGATGATCTTATCATATTTTGTAAATAGGTTTTCCACCTGAGTCATGATCTTTTTCATGAAAGGCAATTTGCTTAGGAAACTCTTTACTTTATTTCCATTAAGCTCTTCTACGTCTACATAATTAAGCTCTACCAAAAGATCATTGATAAGTACACCTACTTCTCCTGAGTTTGATCTTCTTACATTTCCTAAGAAACTGTCACTCTGGTTCGATAATGTTTTCTGAAGCTCAGCTCCAAAATTCACAATAGATCCCGGATTAGCTTCGTCAATGGAGTTGGCAAGAAGCTCGTACTTCTGGCGTTCTTCCGGCTGCAACTGACTAAGGCTTACATTTCCCTCTCTGTCTACAAGAACTGCCGGTGCTGCATTTTGAACAGGCTGACTCGGCGGAGCCATTGGCGTAGGTTCAAATGTTTTAAGAGGTTCAATTGATCCTAGTGGATCTATGGGTTGATTTTCCTGATTATCCATACTTATTTCTGATAAATTGATACAAACTTCTCAAGGCCGTCTCTTTGTCCTGCTCCTACAGCCTCAAATTTCCATTCTCCGTTTCTGTTGTAGATTCTTCCAAACTCTACAGCGGTTTCGATTGAGAAATCTTCATCCAGTTCATATTTTAAGATTTCTTCATTCGTATCTGAATTAAAAATTCTAATGAAAGAATTTCTTACCTGTCCAAAGTTTTGCTTTCTAGCATCTGCATCGTGAATAGTAACGACTACTGTAATTTCCTGAATGGCAGCATCAATTTTTGTAAGATCGATTTTAATCTGCTCATCATCACCTGAACCTTCTCCTGTAAGGTTATCCCCGGTATGAATTACTGATTTATCCGGCGACTCAAGGTTGTTATAAAAAATAAAGTGGCTGTCTGACACTAATTTTTTGTCTTCACCCAATAAAAATAAAGAAGCGTCAAGGTCAAATGCTGTTCCTGTAGAAGTATTATTGATATCCCATCCTAAACCTACAGTAAATTTAGGTGCGTTAATGTTTTCTCTTTGTCCTTTTTGTAAGTTAATAGCCATAATATAATTCCGTTTGTGTTAAAGTATTGATGTTATTTTCGTATTCTTTTATTAAATGATAATTGTTACTGATGGCCAGCTCCAAAAGAAGGTCCATCTGTTCTTTTTTTACTTTAGACGTAAGATAATCAAAATTACTTGAATTAAGGCCTAAAATATATTTCACGATCCTTGTATTGAATTCAAAACTTGATTTTCCCATCACTTCAGCAACATGATGTACATTTTGTACTGCATAGTAATTGAAATAGTTTTCAATCTTAGGATCAAGGTCAAAATTCATCAGTTCAGCGTAGTACAGGAACATAAAATCAGCTTCTACCTTATATTCATTCAGGATTCTGTTCACTGTATATTCATGACTTCCGGTAATTTTTATATCGTCTATAAAAATACAAAGTTTTCCTCTTAAAAAATCCTTATCTATATAATAAGTATCATTGGCAATCAGATTTTTACGATCTTCAAAATTAAGGTTCCCATAATCTGTAATATAGGTATGGTTTCTATTGATTTTAGATAAAACACTTGATTTTTTTCCTTTTTGAAACAGATAAAAATCCAGGTATTTTTTAAAGAAAAAACATAAAAAGTTGGAAGCGGTAGGAATTGCCATATATGGACTTGGAAGTACCACAATTTCTTTATCTGTATCTAAAATCTCTTTATTCTGAGAGATAAACCCCTCGAATAATTCCTTTGCAAATTTTTCAGCATACGACTTATCGCCATATTTGAAATAGCTGTATTCTGCCGGTGAGAAAGTGAACTCATCTGCAGAATGAATGTGGTGTAAGCTGTATCTTGTATTCATGTTTATTTTAGTGTTTAAGTAAATATGCACTGAAACCGAAGTCTTTCGCTCCTTTATAATCTGCCACAGGATTGTCTCCGATATGCAGAATCTGATGCATTGGAATATCCTGATCTTTAATCTTATTCTTCACTTCCTGAAAAATAAGTGGGTTCGGTTTGGAACAGTTTATCTCATCGGAGTAGATATGAAAATCTATATACTGATCCAGATTTTCATGAATCAGAAATTTCCTCATCGTTTTACCTTTGATAAATCCGGTATTGCTTAGAACATTAATGGTTTTACCCTGGTTTTTGATATCGTCAAAAAAATCATGGATATTTTCAAAAATAATTACCGGTTTGTATTCTAAAAAAAGCGCTTCGCTTTTAATATAAAATTCGTTCAGTTTTTCTTTATTTAAAAGCTTTATATCAATATTCAATGCGCCCAAGATCATCAGATAGATTTCAAAGGTATCTATATTACCTCCTGTTACCTCATTAATTGTATTGCAAAGATCATCGTAATATTTTACAGTTTTGGCAACGTCTTCTATGGGTTTGTCAACATTAAAAAACGAGGAGAACAGCTCAACTCTTTTTGTTTTAAATTCAGGATGAGATTTGATTAATGTGAGCCACAAGTCAAAGGAAAAATGACAGTGGTTATGAATGTCGATATCTGTTTTCAATATGTTTTAGTTAAAAGTTTTATTTAGCTTTTTTGAAAAAGATTTAAATTTTATTAATCATCAAAAAGTGTTTAGTTTTCTACTTATTCCCAAAGATAAAATATTTATCAGAAATGCATTACTTTAGTTCCCTGTTTTAAGATATTTTATGATTTATGGAACGAAATAAAAGCAAAACAAGGACCGTAATTTTCTTTTTACGGTCCTTGTTTAATTTATGAATACCTATTTTAAGAGTCGTGAACGGTCAATACGCTACGCTTGTCAATCTCTTCATTTACACTCATAGCACCGCTAGCTTGCGAAGCAAAATTCACGGTTGACAATCACCTATTTTTCAGGCATTACTTTATATGTGGGATCTTCCTGAATATTAACTTCAATCATGGCTTCAGCATTTTTAAGCATTTTGTGGCAATCTTCACTAAGATGGCGAAGGTATAATGTTTTATTTTCCTGTTTATACCGCTTTGACAGCTTATCAAGAGCATCCAGGGCGCTCATATCTACTACCCTGCTTTCTTTGAAATCGATGATCACCTCATCAGGATCATTTATTGGGTCAAATTTATCCAAAAATGTGGTGACAGAACCGAAAAATAACGGGCCATATATTTCATAATGCCTTACCCCGTTTTCATCCGTATATTTTTTCGCCCGTATTCTTTTAGCATTATCCCAGGCAAAAACCAATGCAGAAATAATGACCCCCACCAAAACTGCCAATGCAAGATTATGCAGAATGACCGTTATCAGAGCCACCGTAATTCCTACCACGATATCTGATTTCGGCATTTTATTAATAATTCTGATAGAAACCCACTGAAAAGTACTTATAGCCACCATCATCATTACTCCTACCAACGCAGCCATAGGGATTTTTTCAATAACAGGAGCTCCAAACAGGATAATCATCAGAATCATCAAAGAAGCGATAATCCCTGATAACCTGGCTCTTGATCCTGCATTGAGATTTACCAGTGTCTGTGCCACCATTGCACAGCCACCCATTCCACCAAAAAAGCCGTTGGTCATATTGGCAAGACCCTGCGCAACAGATTCTTTGTTGGCATTTCCTTTTGAATTTGTAATTTCATCCACCATAGACAATGTCAGTAGTGACTCTATCAGTCCTACTCCGGCCATAATAAGGGCATACGGAAAAATAATCTGTAATGTTTCCAAAGAGAAAGGAATCTGCGGAATATGAAAACTGGGAAGATTTCCACTTATGTGGGCAATATCAGCCACTGTTTTTGTGGGAATATTAAAGCCCAGAACCACTGCAAATACTACGATAATAGCAACCAAAGAAGCGGGTACAACTTTTGTGATCTTTGGAAAAAAATACACTACGGCAATCGTTAAGGCAGTCAATCCACCCATAATATATAAAGGAAGCCCTTGAAGCCAGCTGACAGCTCCATTAGTCCCTGTAATTTTAAACTGTTCAACCTGTGCCATAAAGATAATAATAGCCAATCCGTTCAGAAATCCATACATAACAGGTTGTGGAATGAGCCTGACAAATTTCCCCAGCTTAAAGATCCCTACCAGCATTTGAAATATGCCCGCCAATACTACGGTTGCAAAAAGATATTCTATCCCGTGAGATTGGATCAATGCAATCAGAACAACAATGGTAGCACCAGCTCCTCCTGATACCATTCCGGGACGCCCCCCTAAAACGGCTGTCACCAGTCCCATTATAAAAGCTGCATAAAGACCTGTAAGTGGTGAAAGCCCCGCCAGAATAGCAAATGAAAGAGATTCCGGAATCATGGTCATGGCTACGGTAAAGCCTGCCAGCAATTCATTTTTATAATTGATTTTCTTCGAAAAATCGAATAAGCTTATGGTATTTTTCATTGATAGACAAAGGTATGTACTTGTACAATGGCATACAATTATTTTCTTTTGATCTTTCTTCTAATCTTTTTAAATAATTCACACCACCGTTATACAATATGTTAATTTTAATTAAAATTTTACTATAAATAAACTTTTTTACCATTCTTATTCTGCTTACTTCCAATTTTTGTTTAAATTTGAAAACAATTAAGCAAATTATTTACTATTGATAGGGAATGTTTACGTAAAGTTTTGTTATCAAAACACATAACCCCTTGTAAATAACTACTTAAATAGATAGAATTGCATGAAGAAACTTTAATAGGTTATATATTATTTACACAAATGGTAGAAAAAAGAGGTTTGAAAGAGAAGAGAGTTGATCAACCAAATGAAAATAAGAAATATATTCTAAGATCAATTAAAGTGGCAATGCCCCCATTCTTTTAAGATATTAAATTCATCTTGAACATTTTTTGGAGCATTATTACTCCAATACTCTATTGACTTCAAAATCAAGCCAATCCGCTCGTCCATACTTTAATATATACTGCCTATTTTTTCAATGCATACATAAGTTTAATCAAGATAATATTCAATAAAAATGTTATACAAAGAGATCCATATCGGAAAGTTTATTAAGGAGAGAGTTGATGAAAATGAAATAACTATTGAGAGAATATGTAAATTTTTGGGAAAGGATGAAGAATCTGTTGAAAAGATGTACGAAAAAAAATCACTAGAGGCGGATATTCTTCTACGATGGAGCAAATTATTAGAGTATGATTTTTTCAGACTGTATAGTTCTCACTTAATATTATATGCTCCTCCTTCTGCAGTAAATAAAAACCAGCAGAAATCTGATAAAATTCCATATTTCAGAAAAAATATTTACACTCAGGAGATTAAAGAATTTATCATGAAAAGGATTCTTTCGGGGGAGATGACACAAACTGATGTTATTAAAGAATATTCTATTCCTAAAAGCACACTCCACCGATGGCTTCAAAAGGTTGATAATACTAACGGATAAACAGATACAGAATGCGCCCGAATTACAAAAAGATTTATCATGATATGCTTACACTGGAACATCCTGAGAAATTACAAGATCCTAAAATCAAAGAGCTTCTTGAAAAGCTGAATACGTCTGAAGATGTCCTGAAGTTTAATGAAAAATTATTCCAGCAGTCCAGAGAAAACCAAAAGCTAAAAACATACGACAAAAAGACAATGCTGAAGCTTCTTCAATATCAAAAGAAGCACGGGCATTCTACCAGTTATATGTCTAAAAAATATAAAATAAGCAGAACAACACTCTCAAAATGGAAGATGATGTTTGAGGAAGACCTTGAAAATACAACGAAAAATGCCGGTAAATAATCTACCGGCATTTTTTTATAAAGGTAATGATAAGGAAAAAGCGGGCTGTACGTTGAGCCGGAATCGAACCGGATAGCCTTACCGGAGTTACCGATTTCGCTATTCCTCCCATAGTTGCGTAACGATGAAATTTTTCCTAACGACACTTATATTATTATTAAAATAAAGCTGAAAGTGCAAAGACGGACATTGTAAAAGTCTGAAAGAAAACAATCAATCGGACATTGTAGAAAATTATGATACAAAGATGTCTTACAGCTTCCAGCTTTTCTTTTTTATAAAACAAGGCAATAAGCAAAAAGTGATGTCGTGCTCTAACCCCTGAGCTACTCTTCCTACTATACATCGTAATCTTTTGTGAAAGAGACGGGATTCGAACCCGTGTCCCCGTCGTGATAATCGAAGTAACACTATTTTACGGCACTTGTTAGTTTTTTTTAATAAAAAGAGGCAAAAAATAAGAGAAGACTTTTATAAGATCATTCTCATGACCTATTCTGGAGTTGAACCAAATTAAACCGAAGTAAGCCTTCTCTACGGCACTCTTTATTACCTCAAGGTAAAATTGCGGAATCTTTCTTTTCCATATGCTCTACCTTCTGAGCTACATCCCGTTTACAACAGGGATGG
This sequence comes from Chryseobacterium rhizosphaerae, assembly GCF_003385455.1. Classification (GTDB taxonomy): domain Bacteria; phylum Bacteroidota; class Bacteroidia; order Flavobacteriales; family Weeksellaceae; genus Chryseobacterium; species Chryseobacterium rhizosphaerae. The sequence continues at coordinate 60,200 of NZ_QNUF01000030.1, forward strand.
CAGGAATCGAACCTGCGACCTTATGATGTGTAATCGAAGTATGATTCCAAAACGACACTTGAGTATGTATTTTATTCTTCATCAGTCATTGTGCTTTCTGATATAATCAAGGTAATATTCTTAGGATCTGTCGTGCATTTGCTCTACCTTCTGAGCTACCTCTCCTTTTCGGGGAGAAGGCAGGATTCGAACCTGCGACCCAATGATTAAAATCCCGAAGTATGATCCTAAAACGACACTTGATATAAGTTGAGCAAGGCAATGATTCAAACAGAGACGTATTAACAAGGTGCTATCTTTACACCATCTGCTTCCACAGAACAGGACTTGAACCTGTACTTTTGTTACCCTAACGAAGTAACTCTGCTCTACGGCACTTACCCCTTTACTATTGATTATAATAATTTCATGGTTATTAATTTCTTGTTACAAATTTATGCAGCTTCTGCGCATTCTATTTACGTACTTATTTTTTTATTAAAAAACCAAGCAATGAATAATAAGAGTGTATGGTATTCAATTAAAAGTTGACGATGGAACTCTTATCAACGGCATTGGTTATTTTATACCGGGCAATGTGGTGAAAGACTCTGTCAGTTTGGATTCGAAGAACGTCTTTTCTTACGGCACCGGTATTTTACTACTGCAAAATTACAAGCTAAATACGCATTCTTTTTACGCAGTTTGTTTTTTATTTTTTATTATCTTTTATTTTAAAAGCAGTGCCTCTTACAGCACTACTTTTTTTATCATTTCTACTGCCGATTTTTGGTCTTCCAATGCATTCAATACATCGAAAATTTTGTCTGACCAACCTGCAATAAGGTATACATCATTTTTCCTGACCTCTAAAGGCTGTCTACCATAACCCGCCAGATCAAAAATATACAGCTTCGCATTCGGAGCTATGGTTTTGTACCTGTTCCAGGAGTCTTCAAAAGAGTTTTTCAAGCCATGGCTGTCCCACATCTGGGTATCTGTGAACAACATTAGTTTATCCACTTTTTCATTTCTTTTGATCAAATCTTCGATAACGAGATAACCATTTGTAGAGTAGCCCACTTCTCCTTCACGCTTGTAGAACTCATCAACATTTCTTAAAATGCTATTTTTTGGCATCGGAACACGCATCCAACGGTCACCGAATATACCTGTTACTACATTATTACACTGAGACTGCAGGATCATAGACATCAGCAATCCTATATCATACAACAGGACTTTACTCTTATTGGACACCGGTTTCTGCATTGAACCTGAAACATCCGCTGCAATGACCACTGAAGTATCAAAACCAAAGCCTTTAATATTCTTTGCACTTATCATTACTGCATTTTCAAGGGCTTCCAAAAGAGAGGACAAGTATGGAGAATCAGTATTTTTCAATTCTCTATAAGCTGCCAGGAATCTGAATGGTAGCTGTTTTGAGTTACCAACCGCTTTTTCATCGGCCAAGTACCGGCATACTTTATCCATTGCTGAAGATGACACTCCCGCTTCTAAAATATTTCTAAGATTTCGTAAGGTTGCCATATAGCCCAGCTTATTGCTGAAGATCAATTCTTCCCATTTGCTTTTGAAGGCTACTTTTCTTTCTTCTTCAGTAGCGAATTTCTTCTGCCCTAATACTGAAAGTTCAACTTCCCAAGTATAAGGAGCCTCCAGAGTGCCATTTACAATCTTGTTGAAAACAGCCTGTTGGTTCTCATCTTTTGCTTTTGGGTGAACCAGGAACAATGCATCTTTCAATGTGATCTCAGCTTTTCTATTGTATTTTGCAAACTGGTATTCATCAAATTTATTGAATGATTTTACCAAACCTTTCTGAATCTGTTTTGATAATTTATTCAGTTTTTTTGTTTCTGTTCTTTCATTGGCAAGTTGGTAGTAAGCCAATAGCTCTGTGATTTCATCCGCTCTCTGAACAATACCATCCACTGTCCGGCTTACTAAATCCGTACCTGAAGTCTGCTTTGCCAGCTCAGTTGTCAAAACCAATGGTATAGAGCGCAGGTACATATCTCTTCTTGCATAGACCGCTAATTTCGCCACAAACTCCGGATCATTTTTTTTAATCAGAGACTGGATTCTTTCCAACCTGTCATTTCCTTTTTCATAAGATGTATTGGACAGTCCTGTTGTAACAACAGCACTATATAATTCTTCTGCAGGTGTCATCACGTATGCTTTTGCACCTTCGTAGTTCCTAACTACTTTAGTCTCTTTTCTTAAAAAATTAAATTTCATGATTACTGTTTTTTTGTTAAACATTAGGAATCTATATCTTCCTCTCTAATTTCTGATGCAAAGTAAACACCTTATTACGCAACCATTTTGCGTAGATGTTTTTATTAAAAAATTTTTTGCATTTTTATTTTAAATCATAGGAAACTGAGTGTTTATCGGAAATTTATAGCGGATTACTGTTAAAAATCTAAGCACTTTATTTTTAGGGCTTGCCGTCATCCTATTGAAAAGCAGGCAAAGCTCACTTCTATTGACAGAGAAAATGATGTTTAATGATCACATTATACATTATACATTATACATTATACATTATACATTATACATTATACATTATACATTATACATTATACATTATACATTATACAT
>NZ_QNUF01000031.1 GCF_003385455.1 Chryseobacterium rhizosphaerae
CCAATACTGTAATCTCTTTGAGTACGCTTTTCCTTTTTTAATTCTTGATCTTTCATAATATAAGTTGAGTAATTGTCAACTTATTTCAGGACGGGACAAAACAAAACAAAAAGCCATTGATTAATTCAGTGGCTTTTTTGTACTCGTGAATTGTTTCCCGGATCTTATGTATCCAGCTTGTGAATCGAAAGAATCACTTTACTGTATTTTAAATAGGTTACCACTACTTTTGTCCCAGCCTCATACCGGTGGTAATCTTCTCTTTCGGCCGGGAGCCTTATTTTCTCATGCTTGTTACGCCCGGCAAAAGTCATAATGTATTCATCATTTTCAGTTTTATGACGGGATGTAACAATACTGGTCAGCTGATTTTTCCCATTTTCAATATCTTTTTTCCAGTTTCGAAGAAAATACTGATAGATCAGCCAGATGAGAGCATAAAAGAAAGCGTATAATGCTACTACAAGGCTGATAAATAAAATATAATGGTAGTACTTGAAATTCTTAAAATCATTCTGTAAAAAGTAGCAGGCAACAAGCACCAGCATAATGAGAGCTACTAATAGGGAAGCTGGGACATTTTTGAAAAAATCTTTTTTTTGACTTGCTATATTGTTGATCTCTTCCTCATGTAAGGAAATGTTCTCCTGTAAATGAACCTGTGAATAATCAACTACTATTTTTTCCATAAGGATTCAATATTCTTAACGCTTATCTCAGCTTTTTTAAAGATAAGATATTAAATGACCTGATTAGAAAAAGGTATTAATTTTTAAAAATTATTTTGCACATTCAAAATAAATTATAACTTTGTAATTCAAAGTTCTTTTTATGGAGACAAAAAACTATCACGAAGACTTATCTCATATCCGTTCCATGATGGAGCGGTCTTCCAGATTCATTTCACTAAGCGGGCTTTCTGGTGTTGTAGCTGGGCTTGCTGCTCTTATTGGTGCAGCGTATGTTTACTTTGTTTTTAAAAGAGAGGGGATTGATTACTTTGAGGGAGAGAGAAACTTTTTTGCTCCGGCACTGGTGAAAGAACTGACTTTTATTGGAACAGTTATTTTACTGGTAGCGGTTTTTAGTGGCTATATTTTTACAGCCCATAAAAGCAAAAAGAAAGGGCTGAAGATCTGGGATGCTACGACCAAAAGGCTTTTAATTACTTTTGCAGTACCATTATTGGCTGGCGGAGTTTTCTGTTTAGCACTGCTTTTTCACCATCTTTTTGTTTGGATTGCTCCTACTACGCTTATCTTTTATGGTTTGGCGTTGGTAAGTGCAGAAAGATATACTTTGACAGATGTGAAATACCTGGGATACTGTGAAATCATTTTAGGTTTGTTTTCATTATTTTTTCTAGGCTGGGGATTAGTCTTCTGGTCTGTGGGCTTTGGTATTCTACATATTGTTTATGGTCTTATTATGCACAAAAAATATAAATAAAAACTAAATTTGCAGCTTGTCGGATGTGAGTTCTGCCATCTGCAACCTATTACCGTATTATGATAAAAATAAATCAACTCAATAAAGAATTTGAAAGTCGTGTAAGATTGGGCATTATGTCTGTTCTTATGGTTAATGACTGGGTTGATTTTTCTGAAATGAAAGGTTTACTGGAGATTACAGACGGTAATCTGGCCAGTCATAGTAGTGCTTTGGAAAAAAACGGTTACATTGAAGTGAAAAAAGAATTTGTAGGAAAAAAACCGAAAACATCTTACCGTGTTACACAGAATGGCAGACAGGCTTTTACCGAACATCTGGACGCACTGGAAAAATTATTGGGACGTTGATCCTATATTTTTTTGAAATTTTACTTTGTGATTCAAAGTTCTTTGTATTTAATTTTTAATTCAAAATAAATAATGGAAGATCAAAACATTTTAAACCTTGGAAAAATGGTATTCGGAATATCTTTTCTGGCAGGGAATATCTGTCTGTTCGGATATGTGATTACGAAGAATTTCTGGTTTGCCGATTCAGGATTCTTGTTGCTGGTTTATGGAACCCTTATTAACCTCATTATCGTATTGGGATTATTGATCTATGGAGGTATCAGGAAAGCTAAACGCAAAACGTGCTTCCAATCTGCCGGCATCCTTCTGATCAATATCCCGTTTGCCATTATCTATACCATGATAGGAATTACCCATTTAAAATAAAGAAACAATATATTATGAAAAAAATACGTGTCCAATTTCTGCTTTTTGTATATGATAAAACCCAAAAGCTGTACAGGAAATATTTTAAAAAGAAAAAAAGACAGTGGCAGTTTACGGAAAAACAACTGCTGGAATTTCAAGAAGATTCTTTGGGGAGAAAACTTGGAGAATTTTATAAAAAATATGGGTTTTCTATGATCCCTAAAATGGAGAATCACGATGTTCATCATCTGATCACAGGCTGCGGAACCAATTTCGAGGATGAAATCGCCATGCAGTATCTTTTGCTGGGAAATGGTAAACTCAATGCCCATCTTTTGGCAGCAATCGTATTAGGAACATTTATTTTGCCGGAATATGTGGAAATTTATATCAAAGCCTATAAGAAGGGACAGGATATGAGAGCCTTTCATGAATGGGACTTTGAAGGCCTCCTATGGCAAAATTTTGACCATCTGAAAGATTTTATTCACCAGAAAGATCATGTTGTTCTTCACTAAAAATTATTCTTATGAAAAACAGAGTATTCAGTCAGCTGGGAAGACGAACATTCCTTATATCCTTCCTTTGTGGCACCTTTTTACTCCTATCTTTTCTGCTCACCAGATTAGATTTTCTGCTCATAACAGGCTTTTATTATGTGATCGGTGCAGCAATCATCAACCTGCTTATTCTTCTGTATGAATTGATAGAATATGCCAATAATGCATCTGAAAATAAAAATTCCGGAAACGCTGTACTGTTATTATTGGTCAATATCCCAGTTGCTATAGGATATTTTTTTATAGTCTGCGAATCCTTGTAATTATTGATGACCCCTTTAACCCTTATATATTTATTATCATGAAAACACATCATTATATATTTCTTACAACTGCCTTATTTGTCTTTGTATTTTACGATCAGGATATGGGGCTGAACCTCGGAATTCTGGGAGCAGTATATGCAGTCTTAACTTTATTTAAAACTCCAGAAAAAAATAAAACCAGAACTTTGTATCTTCTGTTCGGAACAAGTATTCTTTCAAGCATAGCTTTTGCATGGTATGGAGATTTTCCGTCTTTCCTGGCAGTTGTAAGTTCACTGCTTCTGTTATCATATAAGTCAAAAAACAGAACCATGAAAATTCTTTTTCTCATTCCTGTTTTTATTGTGAACAGCTGTACCTCATTCTGCCGGTTTTTCAGTTTTGACGCCTGGCTGCCTCAAAGAAATATTTCTGGTTTATGGCAGAAGATATTGTCTTTTGTTCTGATTCCTCTTATATTACTTTCTGTATTTTTTGGAATTTACTCTGCTGGAAGTGATCATTTTGCTGCTCTTTTTACAGACTATGAATTGGATATTAACCTTTGGCAGATATTCTGTCTTTCAGCTTTAGGTTTTTTTATAGCCTTTAATTACTGGAACTATGCCGTGGAAAGATTGATCTATAAAAACCATCATATCCTGAATGATGAATTTCAGAAAGACTCTCAGGTTCCAACATCTACCTATTCTTTCCTGGATCTTAATTCCGAAAGGATAAGCGGCGTGATGTCTTTCCTTTTGCTTAATATCTTACTGGTCTTTTTTATCATTACTTACAATTACGAGCAATTTTATGAAGTTACCAAAACACCCGTACAGCTTTCAGAAGAAACCCATGAAAGGGTGAATGCGGTGATCATGTCCATTGTTATGGCTATTTTGGTGATTATGTTTTACTTTAAGGGTGGTTTTAATTTTGATCCTAAAGCCGGTCTGTTGAAGATTTTGGCCAAAATATGGATCTTCCTCAATGCTGTTCTGGTACTGTCTGCTGCGGTAAAAAACTATGAATATATTGTGAATTATGCCTTTACCTATAAAAGATTGGGGGTCTTTGCCTTTCTGCTTTTGTCACTAATTGGGCTGGCTTTGACCTTTATCAAAATCCAGAAGAAAAAAAGAAATGCTTTCCTGTTCAATACCATGGTTTGGTATATGTACGGAACCATTCTGGTGTGCAGTTATATCAATTGGGGAGGTTTTATCACTTCTCAGAATATGAAGCGCAAAGATTTTGCCGTTAATTACCACTTGGGTTCTGTCAATTTCAGTGAGAAAGGATTATGGAAATATGCAAAAGACAAGAATGATAGCCAGCTTAAAAAAAAGCTGGAGGAAAAAACGAAAAATGAAAGGTCAAAAACTTTTCTTTCAAAGATCATGTATTATCAAACTATAGAATAATCCTGTATGAAACAATTGATTGAGTCTCCACGATTTAAAATGAATATGTTGCTTATACTCATGACTTTGTTTTGTGTTAGTCTGTCTGTTTTCAGATACTACATCACCGAAACTAAAGTGTTTTTTTTCCTGAACTGGAACTTATTCCTGGCATGGATTCCTTTAGCACTAAGTACCTTTCTTGTCGCCTTTACGGTTAGAAGTAAAGTTTCTTTATCCGTGATTATAGTGGTATGGATCTTATTTTTCCCCAATTCTCCATATATTCTGACCGATCTTTTTCATTTAAAAGCGAGAAATGCAGTTCCTATCTGGTATGATCTTATTGTTATTCTGTCATATGCCTGGACCGGGTTGGTTTGTGGTTTTATAAGCCTTAGCGATATTGAAAAACGACTTTCAGAGTACTGTCAGGGAACTATGCTCAATGCTATTGTTATCAGCTTTCTTTTTATGAGCAGTTTTGGGGTTTACCTGGGAAGATTTCTCAGATGGAACAGTTGGGATGTTCTCCATAATCCTTTTGGATTATTCAATGATATTGTGGTAAGATTTATTTACCCGCTGGAGTATACAAAAACCTGGGGTGTTACCATTCTAATGGGTGTTCTGCTTAATTTTATGTACTTCACCTTTAAATTGGTGAGAAATAATAATGAAAGAATTATACAACCGGGAAATGTGAACAATTTATAAGAGTTGGAACAATTTTAGCATTTATAATGGACAATATCAAACAGAATGTTGATTTTATACATTCGTAAAATTAATTATTATGAAAAAAAGCTTATTGTTAATACCATTGATTATTATTTCCTGTAAAAAAGAAGCTAACGTACCGGCAGTATCCGATAAAGATTCTGCGGTGGTAACAGAGATGCCGGATTCTGTGATGAAACCGGATTCTGCAGCATTGAGAAAAAAAGATTCAATCATTAACAATGCTCCTGCTACAAAAGAAGTTCTACGTAAAGGTGTCATGAGAGATGAGAAAGACGGACAGATCATTAGAACAGCAGATGCTTCCCAGCTTCCTTTTACATTGGGAGAAGAGTTTACAAAAGAGGGTCAGGAACTGGTCTTAAAAATTACTAATTATGAGAAGCCTTCTATCAAAGCTGCAATTACAACCAAGCAAAAAGATTTTAATATCCGCTTTAACCAGATTAAGCTTCCAAACGGAGATTATGACGGACCTTTCGGAAGAGAAATTACTCATGAAGTTTCCGGGAAAGGTGAAGTTTGGCTGATCATTGGAAAAAGTAATATGGCTTCTGGAAATACGAAAGGAAATTTTACAGTAAGTATTGACTAAGGTAAACTAATTTGGTACAGTTTCTGCAAACTAAACTTTAAAATTTAAATTTAATATTATGAAAAATATAGTTCTAACCGCAATGGCTGCTTCGGCTGTACTTGTAAGCTGCGGAACCGTACAATCGCTGGTTCAGAATACCTTCCCATACACAACGAATGTTTTAGTTTCTACAGGAGTACCTGCAGATAAAGAAGTTTCTTCTACGGCGACGGCTACCAATGTTCAAACCTGGTTTGGAGGAAATAATAATGCCAAGATTAAAGATGTAAGGATTTCTGACGCTAAAGTATCTATAGTATCTCCTGCCGGAGGTAATTTGAGTGCATTCAAATCTGTGAAGATATATGTTTCTTCTACAGGAACCAATGAAAGGCTTATTGCTTCTCGTTCCAATATATCCACAAACTCATCCAGCTTAAATTTAGATCTGAATGATACGGGGTTTCTTGACGAAATAGTAAAAAGTTCGGGACTTACCGTAAGAACTGTTTATGAGCTGAAAAATCAAACCACTTCAGACATGAACATCAAAGTAGCTCTAAATTTCAGCAGCGTTCCTGCAAAATAAGAGTATAATAACAGAGTAAAAAACGTCTTTCAAAATTCTTGAAAGACGTTTTTGTTTACATTATAATTTTGAAAATTTTTCTATTGCTCTCCGTTGGCCATCATTAAAATTGATGATATACTGACCTTGTGGAAGTTGTGAAACATTGATTTTTTCATCAGGAATAATGGACCCTTTGTTCACAGTTCGTCCATTCATATTGATAATTTCAAAATCAAGCTTTTTATTTTCTTTGCTTTGAACTGCTATATAGCTTGTTGTTGGATTTGGATAAATTTTAATTTCTAAAGGAAGCTGGCTTTTAATTGTGCCCCGCAGGGTACTTTCCAATTGCAGTATAGCATTTTTTACATTAGGTAAAGGACCTATTTTTTGGTTGACAACTGTCCCTCCCTGAGGAATTCCTGTGCTTATTAAAAGGTTTTTCATAGCTGAAGGGCTTAGGTACTGGCCCGTATTCTGGTAGTAATAAGACTGGATCAGTGTTGCTGCTGAAGCCACTACAGGAGTTGCGGAACTTGTCCCATTAAAATAAGTATAAGTCCTGTTATTGTCGTTGTCATATTTTTGATATGAGCCGTATCCTGCTGCCAGCACATTGCTTCCCCAACCCTGTACATCCACTCTGTTTCCGTAGGTACTGAAACTTAGTTTCGAGTGGGTAGTATTAGGAGAGCCTGCACCTACAATAATGGCCCCACTGTTTCCTCTTGCATTATAAGCTGCATAGAAGGGATCATCAAGGTTTTGATTTCCATTTCCTGCTGCTGCAATAATGATAATTCCGGAATCAGTTGCTGCTTTTGTCAGATCCCAGATAACGCTATCATATTCTGCAGGACAATATTGATTATCTTTTCCTCCTGTCTGCATTTCATATAAAATAATATCACCGGCCTGAGACGCATTGATCGATCTGCTTACTGCCGAAGCTCTGTTGTAGCCTACAGTAGTCCATTCCATGTATCCCTTTATTTCAGAGGCGCTGTAGGCCGCTCCGGAAAGTCCGATATTATCTTTTACAGATCCTAAAATACTTACCACAGCCGTTCCGTGATCACGGTAGTTATTATTTGATAAACCGGAGTTGGGACTGTATCCGGGCTCCAGTTGTATAGCATTTTGATTAGCCAGCATTTCATGTGTTTTATAAAAACCATATTCAACATCACGAATTCTGATATTTTGCCCTGTAATTCCTCTGGACCATGCATAGGTGGCGTTGATTCCCGGATTATCGGTCAGATAAGTCTGCAAGCTTTCTAAATTGGGAGTGGTTACAAATGTATTAACCAATGGAGGCTCAATAGGCTCACTACTCATTACCGATACATATTCTATTTCAGGGAACCTTTCAAGAATCTGAATGAGCTTTTTAGCTGTATCTCCATTTTGAACCGGAACATCGGCTTTAAAAATCCTTTTCAGTTTTTCCACAGACTCCCCGGAAAAACCATTCATTCTGCTGTTTTTTGCCATTTCATCCAATTTCGTATCGCTGAAACCAAGATCATACGTAAAGGAAATTTTATTTTCAGTGATGAATTTTTCCAAATCCGGATTCTTATCAAATGCCACTTTCTCTGAGGTTATACCTTTTGAAAAGCATACATAAATATTTGAATTAAGATGAGTACCCCGGTCTGAAGAATGCTGACCGAAAGAAAGAGAGCAGGAGAGCAGTAATGCTAAAAGATTAATTTTTGTTTTCATAAAATATTTGTTAAATGGTTGTGAATTAAGTTTGTTTATGGTAAAAATAATAATAAAATAAAAACAAAATCACAATATTGTGAATTTATTTAAAAGAAAATTTTATTTTAAATAGATGATTAGGCTCTTCAGGCTATACTAGAGTATATAACAGAGTTTATAAAAATTATATAATAAAAAAAACACCTTTCGGCTAGGTCGAAAGGTGTTTTTTAGATTGGTAAATCAAAGCAAAATACTCAGATTCCCGATATAATGTGATCAATTATAAAACTCATCGTCTTCTTGATTTTTATGATAAAATATGTGCTTTTTACCCATAATCTGATACTCAATTCCAATACTGTCTTTATTGCTGCTGATTAATTTTGCCTGTTGGATCTGAGGATCTTTTTGGCCGGGTTCACGTTTGAGAGGGTTTTGAATAACATGTTCTACAACTTCTAAATAAGGGGTTTTGTAGATTTTTTTTTCAAGGATACCTTCTTTTTTGTAAATATAAATTTGGGGCTTGTTTAAAGCTCCAGGCCTTGTTCTCTCAATTCTGTAGCTGTCATTAAGCTCAATCTGTTGATAATCATCGATAGTTGAAAAATAATAGACGATCCCAAAGAAAGGAATCATCATAGGTAGTATGCTTAAAATAATGACAGAAACGAGCAGTGTAAAATAAGCTTTTGCTGTTTTTCTCTTCCAGAATCTTATGATCATAAATACAGTCATCGCAAGCCAGGCCCAATTAATCAATTTATCAGTATAATAACCAGCGAAACTATATTGTTTCCAGCTTAAAATGATTTCAATGACAAATAAAACAGTAATGGCCAGGTAAATAATAGGTAGGTGTTTACTTTTCATCAAGGTCATTAGTTTTTTGTGATTGAATCCATAACAATGGTAACGGGACCATCGTTGATCAGTGAAACTTTCATATCAGCACCAAAGATTCCGCTTTCCGTTTTTAATCCTGATTTTGCTATTTCTTCTTTAAAATAATCAAATAGAGGAATGGCCTTATCCGGTTTGGCTGCTTTGATAAAAGAAGGGCGGTTTCCTTTTTTATAATCTGCGATCAGTGTAAACTGGCTGATGCAGAGGATTTCTCCTGAAATATCTTTTACAGAAAGATTAAGTTTGTCTTCTTCATCACCAAAGATCCTGAGATTTAGGATTTTTTGTACAAGCCAGTCGGCGTCTTTTTTTTCATCATTTTCATCAATGCCCACCAAAAGCATTAATCCTTTTCCTATTTCTCCAACGGTTTTTCCATCTACTTTTACACGGGCCTCAGAAACTCTTTGTATAACGATCTTCATTTTTAATTATAATTGTGTTTTGCTAAAAAAGATAGGAATGAAATATTCCCGATCTTAATCACTTTTTTTGTAAAATCCTAAATTACAGATTTAACTTCAGTATGTCAAAATCTTCTCTCTTCTTTTTTTAATATGATCTGTAAAAATACTGGATTTTATTCATATCATTGCCTTTCATTATCAATTTAAGGAACATATTCCTGTGGGAAGCAAGAGGTGAATCAATAAAACAAGCACCAGATGGCAGGTGGCCTTATGAGATAAAAAAACTATTGACAAGAGTGAATTTTTTTAAACATTTGAATTATTTATGAAAAAGATTATTGCATTACTGTTATTCGGTACTCAATGTTGGTTGTATGCCCAGAATGATCGGTTTATTTATGCGGTTGACTACAAAAAAGACTCCACCTCTCAGGAAATGATCCGAGAGAATTATATTTTAGATATTACCAAAGAAGATCTTGCTTATTATAACCGGATTGATTATATTAATGATTCAGTATTCGCAAGTACCGGAAAAGATGGTTTTAAAGGATTTAAGCTGACTCCATTTTTTACTAAAAAACTAAATAATACTCTGTATGAAAATTATGAATACATAGGAGACGTCAATTTTTATAAAATAGAAGAGGCTGTTACCCTTGACTGGAAAATTACCGATCATACAAAACAGATCAATGAATTAAAGGTACAACAGGCAGAAACCAACTTTGGCGGAAGAAAATGGATTGCCTGGTTTACTCCGGAAATTCCATTGTCCTATGGGCCTTATAAATTCAATGGTTTACCGGGGCTGATTATAGAAATATATGATACCCGTAAAAATTATTTTTTTCAACTGATTAAAAGTGAAAAAATTGCGGATAATTACCAAAGCCATACATTGAAAGGACGTAAGAGTAACGCTATAAAAACAAATTACAAAAAACTGGGTCATTTAAAATTAGAATTGTATCAGGATCCTTTTAAATATGTTTTTAACGGAAAACTAAGCATTCCGGAAGGGAAAAAGCTGTTACTAGATGACGGAACGATCTTAAGCAAAGAAGAATTAAAACCTGCCGAGAAAAGAGAAAGAGAAAAGATGAGGTCTTTTAATAATCCGGTAGAATTGGATAAAGCCGTGAAATACCCGGATTAAATAAAAAACCGCAACAAGAGATTGCGGTTTTTTATTTAGTAGTAAATATTTAAAACTTTAGTGGCGGTATCATAATTAAAAGGATACGTTTTGGGAGGGAGCGAGGTTTTAGAACCCGATTCAGGCTGTCCGGTTCTTAAGATCCACCTGGTATTATCTTTAGGACATACAATAGCAATATTATCTTTTACCTCAAGAGTGGTGTTATTATCCGGGCATATATGAGGGGCATTTCTATCATATGCTTTGAAGGAATTTCCCACACGAACAACGATGAGTCCTCTGGTTCCGGATTGTTGTTCATTTACATAAATCCAGCCGTTCTCATAGTTCAAATTATTATAAGCCGGCAGGTTCAAATTCAAACTGACATTGATTGGATTATTGGGAAAGCAGCTTACCGTATCTTCTCTGCTTCCGCATGAGTTTATAGATAAAATACTGAAAATCAACAAGGTGAAAATAGATATTATTGAGAAAGTTTTTTTCATTTCAATTTAAATTTTTATATATTTGTAAAAGTTAAACGATTATAACACGTAAAACATTGTCCGGCAAATGTCGGATTATTTTTTTATACTAAAACTAAATTTCGAAAATTATGGCAAGCTATGTAACCAAGGAGGGACTAGGGAAAATGAAAGCTGAGCTGGAACAGTTGGAAACTGTGGAAAGACCAAAAATAACTCAGCAGATCGCAGAAGCAAGAGATAAAGGAGATTTGTCTGAAAATGCTGAATATGATGCGGCTAAAGAGGCGCAAGGAATGCTTGAAATGAGAATTTCAAAGCTGAAAGATGCTGTTGCAACTTCTAAAATTATAGACGAAAGTCAACTAGATACATCAAAAGTTTCCATTTTAACAACAGTGAAGCTTAAGAACAACGCTACAAAACAAGAGCAGGTATTTAAATTAGTGCCTGATAATGAAAGCGATCTTAAAACAGGAAAAATCTCTGTAAACACACCTATCGCAAAAGGTCTGTTAGGAAAAGTAATAGGCGAAACTGCAGAAATTACTTTACCAAACGGAAACAAACTGTCTTTTGAAGTATTAGACATTTCTCTATAGTCTGATATAAATTTCTATTTCTAAACTTCTAATATCTAACGCTAACTTCATACAAAATGAGCACTATATTCACAAAAATCATCAACGGCGAAATTCCCTCTTATAAAATTGCAGAGGATGAAAATTTTATAGCATTCTTAGACGCAATGCCTTTGGTGAAGGGACATACTTTAGTAGTTCCTAAAAAAGAAGTGGATTTGATTTTTGATCTTGAAAGTGAAGAATACAAAAACCTATGGGGATTTGCCCAGGAGGTAGCCAAGAAGATCAAAACTGCAGTTCCATGTGTAAGAGTAGGAGTAGCAGTAGTAGGATTAGAAGTACCTCATGCCCACATCCATCTCATCCCTTTAAATAAGATGGAGGATATGAACTTTAGAAATGAGAGATTAAAATTAACGAACGAAGAATATACAGAGATTCAAAACTCAATTATTAATTCTTAAAAACATAAAATCGTAAAAAAGAAATTTTTTACGATTTTCTTTAACATATACATTATATATATATTATGAATTCAAACCAATGTTCTTTCTGCGGTAGAAAAAGAAATGAAGTACAGATGCTGATTTCTGGGCAGAACGGTTTTATTTGTGAAAATTGTATAGAGCAGGCGCACACTATCGTAAAAGACGGTGCTTCCAAAACAGAATATTCACCTGCAGATAATATGGAGGAGCTTAAAAAGCCGAAAGAAATCAAAGTATTTCTGGATCAGTATGTAATTGGACAGGATCAGGCAAAAAAACAGCTTTCCATAGCAGTATACAACCATTATAAGAGACTCCTTCATGCTAAGGATGAAAACAGAGAAGTAGAGCTTGAAAAGTCCAATATTATTATGATAGGGGAGACGGGTACAGGAAAGACGCTTCTTGCAAAAACCATTGCAAGAGAACTTAATGTTCCGTTTTGTATCGTAGATGCTACCATTCTTACAGAAGCAGGATATGTAGGGGAAGATGTGGAAAGCATCTTATCAAGACTGCTGATGGTGGCAGATTATGATGTGGAAAAGGCAGAAAAAGGAATTGTATTTATCGATGAGATTGATAAAATTGCAAGAAAATCAGATAACCCTAGTATCACAAGAGATGTTTCAGGAGAAGGAGTACAGCAGGGATTACTGAAGCTGCTGGAGGGAAGTATTGTCAATGTTCCACCACAGGGAGGAAGAAAGCATCCTGACCAGAAATATATCCAGGTGAATACCCAGAATATATTATTTATTGCCGGAGGAGCTTTTGACGGGATCAAAGAGATCATCGAAAGAAGAATGAATAAGCAGGCCATAGGTTTCAGCTCTGAAAAAATCAATAAGGTAGATGAAGATGAGTATGTATTAACAAATATTAATGCTGTCGATCTTCGATCTTTCGGATTAATTCCCGAACTTTTAGGAAGATTTCCAATCATCACTTATCTCGATAAACTCACAAAAGAGACGTTGGTAAGAATTATGAATGAGCCAAAAAATTCAATTGTGAATCAATTTGTGGAGCTTTTTAAGATGGATGGCACGGATTTGGTTTTCACAGAAGGCGCAATTGAAAAAATTGTAGAGGAAACCATGGAAAAAGGGTTGGGAGCGAGAGGGCTTCGAGGAACAACTGAAAAGGTTTTGGAGGACTATATGTTCTCGATTGGAGAAGAGAAAAATATTGTGTTAACAGGAGATAATATTTTGATTAATAGATAAAATGTTTTTTTTTTTAAGAAAAAAAATATACCTTTGCGGGTGAAGATTGTATTAACACACAAATAATTTATACAATGAGAAAAAGTTTATTTGCTATAGGTCTTTTAGCCGTTAGCTATTCTGTTCAGGCGCAGAATGTTTTATGTCACGTAGACACTAACGCTAATATGTATGTGAGCGAAGGCACCCTAGTATATAGCGGTGGTGGTGTACAAACCAGGGGTAATGGCCTTTTGGATGTACACGGGAATATTATGGTTGTAGGGGCAACCGGAGACGCTTTTAAAACAATTGATGCTGCCGGCGGAGCTAAAACCGATGGTGGAAATATTGTTTTAAGATTGAACACTCCAGCTTCCTTTGCAACTTCTACTTATGGACAGCTGTACATTGATGGACTATCCCAATCCAATATTACAGGTGTTGTAAGTAAAGAGTATAGAACAACAAATCATGGTGGTTCTACTAATCCAAATTATTTTCAACAAGTAGCATTACCTTTCTATGGTAAAGCGTTGAGTACATTATCTACTGAACTTGGTAAAACCTTTAATACAGCAAGATATGGTAATCCTATTCTTAAATGGGATAACACAACAGCTGTGTCCAATCACTTCACCAACTTAGCAACTACTACCACTGACGGTTTGGGTTACTATATGTTGAAAGTGACCAACAATGACTGGAGTGCAAGTGCTCCTGCAACAGGGAATGTGTACACCATCAACGGAGTACCTTATGCCCAGTTTGCAAGTGCAACAACGCTTCAAAATGCAGGAAATGTGAACTTCGGACCAAACGGAAGTAATAACAACGCGTATAATGAAAAGTACTATACGTATTTGGACGATTCATTTGAATTTACTACTTCTGCATGGACGGGAACATTTGGAAAAAATTTCTACCAGTTTGGAAATCCATTCTTAACTAATATCGATTTATCTAAAATAGGATATACCGAGAGTACTACGGGATCTGACGGGAATGCTGTGACAAATATCTGGGGTGTTGAATATAACCCGGGTACAATTAACACACTTCCGAATGGTTCAACTTATGCTACCAATTCCAGAGTGGTTACCTTCTTCCCTACAGGTGACGGTGTAGCTCCGGCAGTTGGAGACGTAGATTTGGTGGTTATCAAACCTATGCAGTCATTCAAAATGAAGTTAAGAAACAACACTGCTCAGACTTTAAACTTTAATACTTTAAGAAGATTTAAAGAAACAGCAAGAGCAGCGGGTACTGATTATAGTGTAGGAGCTGCAAGACATGCTAACGACAGAGGAACTATTAAACAACTTGGAGTTATCGGTCTTGATGCGAATCAAAATGAAATTGCAAGAACGTATTATGTAGTTTCTCCGGAATTTACAACAGGTCATCAGGTTTCTACAGCAACTACAGTACAGGCTTCAGCCGGTAAGAATATCATCGGTACTTTTGAAGAAGCATTAACTGGAGGGTATGATAATAACAATACAAACTATTGGTTATATATCAATGAAGCGAACGAAGATACTTTCAAAGGTAAAAATGTTAAGTTAGTAAACTACTATCAGGATAAAGTTAAGTATTATAAATTTGAGGTAAGAGAAAATGCAGAATTAATTCCTGCAGGGGCTCACCAGTTATCTTCAGGTATCGGTTTCTACTATAAAGCAGAAAACGGAAGTATACTACAGGCTAAGCAGGGAGATATTGTTCCTGTTACCAATGAAGAAGCAAATTTATATTACGGGCAGCCTAATGATGCTACTTTAGCTGCAAGTAAAGATAATAAAGCGGTATCAACATCAAGAACATTGGTGGTATACGATCCGTCAATTACAAATTATATTGTTAGATTTGATCCACAGTGGAAAAAAGCAGATATTGAAGTTTATGATATGAGCGGTAAACTGGTAATCTCTAAAAAAGCGGTTGATGCGTCTAGGGATTTTGTAATCGAGCTTAATAACTCTATTAAAAATTCTTACATAGTAAAAATTGTCTCTGACAAGGGTGAAACTGTTAACACAAAAATCTTAAAATAATCAATATGAAAACTATTAGTAAACTAGCATCCGCTTTTTTTCTTTTCGCCATATTATTGGTGAATGCTGCACCCCCGATACCAGGAGGAGGAGGAAATGGAGGAAATGGTACAGGAGCGCCATCCTCACCAATCGATATGTATGTATATGTACTTTCTGCTATAGCAATTACATTTATTGTATTCTTTACAAAGAAGTACAAAAATCAAAAAGCATAAAATTTTATTAAAATAATATTAAACTCTCTGATTAGTCAGAGAGTTTTTTTATTTTTACTCTATGAAAAAGGTTTATATATTATCTGCGGTATTAACCGCATTTTCTCTGCAGGCTCAATTTACTGTTACAGTACAGGCATCGGCAGATTTTAAAGATCAGGATGCGATTTTATATACATTAAACGGTTCAAAGGATATTATTGTTACCAAAGAACAAAGTAAGAATAATACATGGACTTTTAAATATCCCAGTAATTATATGGGGATGATGAAAGTTTATTTCCCAGGTAGTAATAATGCGGTCAATTTCATTTCTGAAAATAAAAATATCAGTGTAAAACTGGATATCCAGAATAATAAAATCAAAGATGTTTTCTATCTGGATGAAGCCAATGAGCTGATGAGCAAACAACAGGAGGGTTCACAAAAGAAAGAGCTTATTCTTCCTGCTTTAACTCAGATTAAAGAATATTATAAGGATAATACTGAGTTTGGAAAAGCTTTACATGCAGAGATCGGTAGACTTACGGGTACTTCATCTTCTGTTGATGCAGCAAATCACCCGTTTATTTCTTATTACAACAGCAATTATAGTAAGTTTTTGTCCAATTCATCCGACCCTGCTAAAAAGGTTAATCCGGACGATATCATTAATTTCCTGGATAAATCCAATGATATGCTTGAAAGTTCTTCTTTGCTGCAACCTTTGCTGATGTCATACCTGAATTCAGGTGGTAATACAAATGTAGGCGGATCTGTAGACAAGCTTTTAGACCGTTTAAAGGTAGAAACTCCAAGAGGGCAGACTGTTTTGTCTGAATTGATCGATATCTTTGATACATACCAAATGGATGAGTTTAAGAATAAGTATCTGGGGCTTGCCAAGGACCTTAAATGTACCATCAATGACAGATTGGCTTCTACATTAAAATCTAACGCTAATGTTCAAATAGGAGCTGCTTTCCCTAACTATAAATTCCAGGCACCGGTGAATACCAATGCTAAGTCACTTTATGATGTAAAAGCTGATAAGAAAATTATTATCTTCTGGTCGTCCACATGTTCTCACTGTGAAAGTGAACTTCCAAAGCTATTGGAAAAATACAATGATCTGAAATCAAAAAATATTCAGGTTGTAGCATTATCTTTAGATGTTGATAAGAATTCTTATTCCACAAAGATTGCTGCTTTTCCTTGGATCAATGATACAGAATTGAGAGGATGGAAAAGTACTTATGTAGATACTTACAATATTCATGCAACACCAACGTATTTTATTTTAGATGCTAACAATAAGATAATCAACAAACCAGACCATGTTGGCGATGTTTTAGAATATTTTAAGCTAAAATAATTTTGGAGGTAAAGAAATATTTACTATATTTGCACCACCAAAAAGGCGAGGTAGCTCAGTCGGTTAGAGCGCAGGATTCATAACCCTGAGGTCACGGGTTCAATTCCCGTCTTCGCTACAAACACTCTTGTTAATCAAGGGTTTATAAATATAGGGGATTAAATTAGGGACTATCTAATTTGGTCCCTTTTCTTTTAGGCATAGAATGAATCGATTATAATGAAAGTTTTACAAGATCCATTTCCCATCGGGATTCATTCTCATTATTTATTAGCAGCGTTTTGTTATTCGGGTTAAACTGCTTACAAAATAATAATAAAGCAAGCGAAGAGACATGCTTGATCCGCAATTGTCTATGTAATAAAACCTAACCAAAAGGTTGCCTTTGTCAATCCTAGGGGTTTATAAATTTCTTTTGGAGCTTTCGTTTGATCTTTTTAATTGACATATTTTATTAAAAAATAAAAATCTCCAACATAAATTGAGGATTAATAAGTTTATTGTGGATCTCATATCTACTCATTAGGAAAGTAGTGTCCAGGAAACTTCTTTAAATTAATTATTTTCCTCACCAAGGCTATCAGAATTTCTATATTTTTCCTTCAGTACATAATAAGCCGGATGCAGTGAGAGTTTTGAAATATCGATATCCCATAGAGGATTACTTTCATTGACGACCATCAAATTTCTGTCTGATAAATCAAATTTTTCTACAAAACAACAATAGAGCAATTTACTCATTACAACCCGAACGTATTTTCCTTCATTACTTAATGTACACGATAGAGAGTACGTTTTTTCACTATTAATGATCAATTTTTGGGATAATATTTTTTCCTGCAAAAACATAACCCTTCCTTTCGAAATCCAACCACTTAATCGTTTTACCCTACCCTTATTAGATAAAACAAATCGAGATTCAAAACCGGGAATGGGAACTGGAACCCAGTACTCTCCGGGAAGATCTTTAACTGACAAATTAAAACAGGAAGGGAGGTTGTCTTTGTCAATTATGGGCTTGCCAAGCTTCTCCCAAAGATACTTATTAAGTAAACCATTTAAGATATCTGAAGTTTTGACCATGTAAAAATCCTCTTTTTTCGGAGGATTATCTTGCAAAAACCATCGAAATGTTCCTGACGTTAAGATTTTTTTATTTATAACGTCCATAATACTTTCGCAAGCAATACCCAATTTTTTTTCAACAGCATATATACTTTCAAAACTAGCAATACACTCTCCTTCTACAGTATATTGACTGACAGGCTTCATGTAATCAACATGCACGTTTCTTGACCGATCATTGCGAAAGGAAGAAAGACGTTTTTCTTTGACTGAAATTTTCTCTAAATTACTGCTATGTTTATTAAATACGTTATTATCTTTATACGAAATCATAAAAAAGCGATCCTTGACATCAAATTTTTCAACAAAATGATAATACACCAAACGAGCAACAGATCTTGTATACTTATGACCTTCCAAAGATAATCCACAGTGCACATTATAAAAATAGACTTTAAGATAGTTATTATACTGTTTGGTAAAAAGCAACTTTCGGATTTTTTCGGAAACCCAATGTTCTACTCCTAATGATATATGAGAAAGACGGCTCAGGCTCTTAACTCTTCCGTAATTGGATATTTCATAATTTTCAAAACCTTCAATAGGCTTCCATTGTTCACCCGGAAGGTTTTCTAAAGATCTATTATATAGGACTTCTTTTACATATTGGTCTTCTAATTCTGGAGGTAGCTTCATGAGTCGGAAAATTTTTTAAAGAATTATATTTATTTGTGTTTGAGCAATCCATCGTTATTCTTTGTGCAGATTACTCAAATCTTCAAATAAATTTGTTCTCTACTTTTAATTCAGAAGTACATGGTCATTTGTTGTAGTGTATCACGGAACATCCCATCCCATTGGGTGGAACAGGCTAGATGGTATGTTTCTTTAATATTGGAGTAAGCTCTGTATTAATTTTAATTGATAGTGGAAATAATTCCACCATTGATGTAATTTGTTGTACCTGTGATCCAGCACGCTTCGGGAGATGTCTCTTGGCTTCCTTCTTGTGTCAGTAACTCAGTAAGTGTACGACCAACATTAGATGGCGCGCCTGCTACTATAGCAACTTTACCGATAAAACGATGGGCTCCTGCACTGGTTGCTATTGGATAATTTTTTGAAATTAAATCTTTCATAATGTATGTGTTTTTTATTGTAAGTTAAAGATATAAAAAAAGCATTAATTTAAATTATCCAAATTTTAGTAAAGGTTCTTTTACAACTTAGATTGGTTGATTAGTTTACCTAGCTACACTTAAAAATGTATTAACTATACCCGGATTGTTGTAAACTAACTCTAAAATCTAGAGGAACGTTTTAAGAAATTTATTCAAAAAAATTCCATTGGGATCCATATTGTTTCGCAATTCCCGGAAATCATTTATTCCTGGAAATATTTCTTCCAAAGCTATTTTTGATAAGTCTGATAGCTTCCCCCAGTTGGGACGGGCATTATATTTTTTCATGACTTCGAAAAATAATTGCATAGAAGGATGAGTTTTTTTCTCCCGGTATTCACGCACGCACATTCCAATATAAAACGTATTCTGTTGATAGGAGGGACTAAGCAATGAGTCTTCTGCTGCAGTATAACGCAGATCTATGGGAAAATGAATCTTTTGTTCAGAGCGTTCCAAGGTATCCCTGAACTCCTTTAATGCTTTTTTATGATTGTTATTGAGCATGGATAGTCCGTATTCTGATACGACCATTGGTATAGTTTCTTCATGGACTAATATTTCAAAACTATTTCCAATTTTTGTACGGGGAGTGAAAAAATAGTTCAAGCAATAGGAGTTTATTTCAGGAATTATAGAGGGGTTATGATTACTTTTTACAAATAAAGGAGTTGTTAATATATCAATTTCGATATCGCGTTTTTTTTGTTCTTCAGTGTATTGTATCCATTGATCTTTTTTATTGTACTGATCTTTCTCTATTCGTTTTGCTTTAAATAGATATACTTTATCTGTGTGTGGAAACCACCATGCTTTAAAGTATTCATAGCACCTGGCATAATCATCCATAGATTCGAGGAATTCATTAAAATCAATAACAGACTCTTCTGATTTCAGATAGAATAAAGGTTCACATTTTAAAGTCACTTCTGTAACGATCCCAAACAAACCCAATGAAATAGAAGCTGCTTCCCATAAATTGAATTCTTTATCATTAATTTTCCATAGGGTATCTCTGGTTATCTCCATTGGATCTCCTGAAGCAGTTATTATCCGTAATTTTTCAATTTGTGCAGAAAGACTTTTGTGTGTCAGTCCGCTGCCATGCGTACCAGTTGCTAAAGCTCCGGAAATCGTTTGCTTATTAATGACTCCAAAATTAGGAAATGACAATTGGTTTGTCTTCATAATAGTATATAACTCATGTAAATACATTCCACCCTGACAGGTGATGGAATCTCTATTTGCTGCAATTAATTTCCGGTGTTTTTTTAATGAAATTAAAATTTCATTACTGATAGCAATGGGAGAAAAAGAATGACCAGAGCCGACAACCCTGATCTTTTTTTTATTTTTTACTGCAAGCTGAACTATTTCAATAATCTGTTCTTCTGTTTCCGGTTCAAAATAGTTTTCAGCAAGGCAGGATTGATTTCCTGCCCAGTTATCCCAGATGTAATTATTTTCTTTAATCATTGATATCAGATGCTTCGGTAACGACAACTTTTGATTCGCTGTATGCTGATGTATTGATCCCTATTTGTTTTTCTGCTTCAACCTGCTCTTTCACCCATCTGTATGTTTTTTCTATTCCTATAGCTAAGGGAATAGAAGGCTTCCAGCCAAGTACATCTTCAATAAGTGTGTTGTCAGAGTTTCTTCCACGAACGCCTTCAGGTCCTTCGATATGTTTTAAAGGTAAATTTTTGCCAGCAATTTCCATGATAAGCCTTGCGAAATCATTCATTGATATCATTTCTTCGGAACCAAGGTTGAGGGGTTTATTATAATCAGACTTCATTATCCTAATTACCCCTTCCACACAATCATCAATATAGCAGAATGAACGTTTCTGTTCTCCATCACCCCATATTTCGAAAACTGAATCTGCAGCAGCGGCTTTACGACAAAATGCAGCGGGCACCTTTTCTCTTCCTCCTTTCCATGTTCCTTGCTCACCGTAGATTCCATGGAATCTCGCAATACGTATCTGCATTTGTGGGAACTCTTCCGAGTACTTCAAGGCTGTTTCTTCACCATATAATTTTTCAAGTCCATAGATGTCCTGTGGATAAGCCGGCCAGGCATCACTTTCTTTTAATCCAATTGTGTTTTTAGAATCGTCCTGCACATGTAAAGGGTAAACGCAGGCACTTGAAGAATAAAAATAACGTTTCACATGATGATGTCTTGCTGCTTCCAGCATATTTAAACTGATCATTGTATTATTGTACCCGATACGACTATGGTTACTTTGAATAAAACCCATACCGCCCATATCAGCGGCAAGATTAAATACCCAATCGATTCCTTCGCAAGCCTGTAGACAGTTTTTCATTATTCGCAAGTCGATTTTAAGGAATTCGTGGCAGAATTCATTAGTTTCCATGAATTCCGGGCTTTTCCAATCTACTCCTACAACATAATATCCTTCTTGTTTTAGTCGTTTTCCCAGATGGGAACCTATGAATCCACTTGCACCTGTTACCAATACTTTAATTTTGTCAGTTTTTAGAATGCGCTTAGGTTCAATTAATTGTAGAACTTCAGCAATGTAGGGGTGATGTTTGTACAAACCTTCTAATTCGGCCGGAATTGACCCGTCAATGTCAAACCATTTTCCATCTGAATGATCATGATCAAAGCCTAAAGAAATATCATCATCAATTTCTGCCTGAAAAGTAATATTTACAGTATGTGAAGAGGCTCCTTGTTCAGAATCATTAAATTCTGTGGAGAAGGTACCAAGATAGTTTGTTATTCTTATTTTATCTTCAGGGATTTTGAGTTCCAAAGCTGCTTTCCTTATGCCACACTCTTCTATTCCTTCATTTTTTAACATTCTTCCGCCTTGCATCCAATAAATGTCTTTGCTAGGTTTGTTTTTACGTTTGGTAAGGAAAGCCTTGTTGTGTTTTATAATGATAAGATCAACACAGATCAAAGGTACATTGTCGAGAATAGAGCGGTAAAGTTCAGTAGGGATCATCCCGCCGGAAGATTTTAAAATATTTCCATCTTTGTAATTTAGTGGTTTTTTTTCCATTGATTAGTTTCTTTAAGTGATTTATTATATTTTATAAAAGATTGAATTGTTGCAGAAAGAGCTTCATAAGATTTGGATTTATATTTTCTTTATAGGCATGTAGGCTTTTTTCAACTTCTTCTTTAGAGGAAGCTCCAATTATGATGGTATTCACAGCTGGATTAT
Organism: Chryseobacterium rhizosphaerae; assembly: GCF_003385455.1. Lineage (GTDB taxonomy): Bacteria > Bacteroidota > Bacteroidia > Flavobacteriales > Weeksellaceae > Chryseobacterium > Chryseobacterium rhizosphaerae. The sequence continues at coordinate 22,278 of NZ_QNUF01000031.1, forward strand.
TAAGAATAAACTGATAGTTAAGAGCCATTAAGTTGACTTCATTTTTACAGCACCATAAATACATTTGTATTGCCTTTTCTATTGAAACATCTTTCTCTATATCATAATGTCGAATGTTGATGTCAGCTGGATTTTTACCTGAAAGTATCCCCATACATAAAGCTGATCCCAGTAAAACGGAAATATTATTCTTGTGTGCTGTTTCCAGTAACGGGCCTGCTTTGGTGGATAAAAGGTTATAATCAAGATAGGGTAAGATAGCGTCAGCATAACCAGAGGCAATGAACTGAAAATGAATATGATGATCTCTAACTCCTAAGCCAATATTTCGGATTATTTTTTCTTCCTTTAAACGTAGCAAGGTTTCCATTCCTCCATTTTCCATCATATTTTTAAATTCGATAGTTGAGGGGTCATGTATGTGTACAATATCCAGGTAATCTGTTTGTAACAATTTTAAGCTGTTTTCGATACTTTTCCGGAAGTTTTCTCCTGAATATCCTTTGTAAATAGGATGCGTTCCTGCTTTTGTGGAAATAACAAGAGATGAGCGGTTTCCATATTCTTGTAATGCAATACCAATTTTTTTCTCACTATTACCATAAAAAGGGGAGGTGTCAATAAGATTAATGCCATTTTCCAGTGCATATAATATTGTTTCTACAGCTTGTTTTTCAGAGATAGCTTCCTGGAAAAAAATATTTTCATTACAAGAGCCAATACCAGCGCCCCCGAGAGAAAGAGGGAAAACGGGAGTATGGTCAACGCTGGAAAAAGAATTATCTTTCAATTGTGATTTATTTATAATTCAAATATAATAATTTTATATTATTATTTTAAACGCAATAATGTTTATAAGTTAAAAATATAATGTAATATTTTGATTATAAATGAGTTTTATTTTATAATGACAAGCTTGCCAAGCTTAATGGATATTATCGAGAAGAACTTAAAATATGCTCTGATTTTTATTATCAGTTCTGGATTTTAAGAGTTCTTTTAGTTGACAGACTTAGTGTAAAATTGCTATGCAATGATGGTATGTTTAGGTATTATTAACTTTTAGCTATAGGAGATCAGGACGAAAAATTAAAACTATTGTATCAAAAAAAGTAACAAAAAGGAATCCGGCTCATTTCGTTGAGGGGTGGTAAATTCAATTGATATAAAATTATATGTTTTTTCTTAACTAGAATATGAATTGAAATAATGGAAGATTTTGAAAAATACATTTCCCGTCGTGATTTATCTTCATTAACTATTCCTTCAGTAAAAACGTACTCAAAAGTGGTCATAGGTATTGGCACCAATCAAGCTGGTTTATCTGTGCAATTGCTGGGAGGTATTGCAGTGGAAACCTTTAACGGAAGCCTTTCAAATAATGATTACAAGATTGTTAACAATGAGATCCTTAAAATTGGAGTCACTGATCCCAGCAAGGGTACTATAGAATTTAATACTGCCAAACCTTATGATCGGATCGTTTTGTACCTAAATTCTGGAGTTTTACTTAATGGAGGCCTTCAAGTCTATTATGCTTATCAGCTTGACAGAGTTTATGCAAATAGTGAAACTCATGTTGCTCAATGTCCCGGCTGTGCAGTCCAAAATCCACAAAACGCTGTAGGTCCCAATGAAGTCGATTTTTCAAAACTAATTCAACCTATTTCTGATAGTCAATACCCTATTCAACAATTGCTTCACTTCCAGACCCCTAGGACCTCTACTAAAGTTGTGATTGGTGTAAGCAGTGACAGTAAACCTATTGATCAGGTAATTGGTGGATCCTCTAATTTTGGTGTTTCTCCAGTAAATAATGGTGCTCTATCTGAATTACCTTTTATTCAACTAAAAAAAGCCCCTCAAAACCCTTATTACGGTACAATAGAATTTATAACAACCGATCCTTATAATGATGTTTTATTGAGTGCGAGAAGTTCTCACTTTTCTGAAGAATTAAAAATTCATTATGTCTGTCAGGAGAATCTTTATAATCCTGCACTTTCTAACAATACAATGAAAGCTGATTCTACAGAAAAAGTCCTAACCTTATTTCCTAATCCTACAACAGGACAAATTACCCTAGAAGGAAATATCGTTTTAACGGATGCCGATATTTTCATTAACAATACTCTTGGAAAAGAAGTTTTCCGTTCGAAATTCAGATCTAAAACCATTGATTTGCCAGCAACATTACCCGGAGGGGTGTATATGCTTACCGTGCAAACTAAAGATAAGGAAATCTATACTCATAAGATTATTCTGACGAGGTAAATTTATGGAGTCAGCTGGGCTTCATGTTTTTATCATTATAGATATATGCTCAGATGATAAATGAATTATGATTAAAAAAGTTAAAATTATTTAAAGACAGAGGCAACTAAATATAGAGACTATAGCTCCAGATTATAGTCTCTAATTTTTCTATGAAATTTATTGTTTTGGATATCTCATTTCATGATAAATCTGAATTATTTGGTTTCTCTATTTTGTTCCTCATGAAAATTACAGTTTAAACAATATTAGACATAATCAGTTAACATAAACTATGATAATTGAAATAATTAATATTTTTTGGTCAATAACAAAACTTTGTTTTTTTTGAATAAAACTAAATACCAAAATTCTTCAAATATGAAAACACATTTGTTCTCAGGTTCCTGTTTTACAAAAACAGCCCTGCTAGTCTCTTTATTGTACCTTATGAGCAGCTTGTTCTCTGCACAACCCAGCACTTATGCAACAAGTGAAGCCCATACCGTCTCTGCCCCTTGTCTGGGCTGCAGCATTCAAAATCCACAAAATGCCGTAGGCAACAACCTAACCAATTATTCTTCTTTAAAGATGGGAATCGGTTTATTGGGAAAAGTAGAGAAAACGCTCATATTCCCGGCAACCAGCTTACAAAAATTAGCAATCCACATTGGGACAGGTAATGGCGAACTGACAGCGGCATTGCTAAGCGCAGCCACCATAGAAACCATGAACGGAAATGTTTCCAATGGGGACAGCAGGATCATAGACAGCCAGATCCTAACCATTAACGCAGGACCTGGTGACAATGGAGTGATCCAACTCAGACCTTCCAAGTCTTATGACCGGGTTAAAATAAGCCTCAATGCAGGAATTCTTAGCCTGAATCGTGAATTGCGAATTTATTACGCCTATCAGTCGGCTTTTGTCACACCATGCGCCGCCATCCTACCGGGTGATCCTTACCTTTATTATCCTTTTGATGGAAATAACGAGGAAATAATCAGAAATTTGGATCTTTATCCTTCATCTCCTCCTAATTCATTTCAAAATAGTCTGGTATGCGGCAAGGCCCTCATAATTCCTTCCTCCCTTTCAGAAATATTAGAGTCTGAACATCTTCCAATGAATTATGAAAAAACGATATCTTTCTGGGCAAGCACAACGAGCGGATTAACTCTAGGTATAGCTGATACAGAAATTGATATAACATTAGATTCAATTAAAGTAAGAGCATTTGGTCCTGGTTATCAAGTGTCTAAAAGAGTACCAGTGTATACTAGTACCAGCCTTCATCATTATTCAATAACCGTTCTACCAACATTCCGCACCCCTATTGAGAAAACGCTCTGTGAACAACAGGGAGGAACTTCTTACGATTGTTCAGTACCAACAAAAGAAACAATCTCTATTTATATGGATGGAGTTAAATGGTCTTCCTTTCCTCTTATTATTCAACCGGACATCAGTGCTCCAGAGCCAGATGATCAATCAATAATACTTAACGCTTTCCCTTACAGCTCAACCATTATTGATGAACTTCTTGTATATGATGAGGTGCTGCCTGATGAAGTACTCAAAAATTTACCTTGCGCTTATAACCTACCACAAAACTGTCCTTCAGGAAACCCTGCCCCATTAGTATCTGCAATGAAGACCACTCCTGCTGAAAATATACTTACTCTATCTCCCAATCCAACGAAAGGACGAATCATACTGGATGGAAATATTCCTATAGCAGGAACAGAAATTTTTGTTAATAATACTTTTGGGAAAGAAGTTTTCCGTAAAAAATTAAATTCCAAAACAGTTGATTTACCAGCTACATTACCAGAAGGAATCTACCTTATGACCCTGCAAACTCAGGATGGAAAAGTATATACCCATAAAATTATCCTTACAAAATAAAAAGATAACAGCATATGATGAAGACAGGCGATTTAAGCCTGTCTTTTTCATTCTATAAAAAAACAGATACTATCATTTTTTGCAACCAGATACTTTTCAACCATAAATCGAAAATTCAACGTAGCCAAAAGTTACAAAAGTGTTTATTTTGAACACTTAAGCTGGTTTAATATGCTACTGTATAAAAATTCACATAAGATAAAAGTCTTTGATTTTTCAAAAACTTAAGTGTACTTAATATATACAAAACATTCTTTCGTACTCTTGATATTATACAAAGTAGATTATCTTTTAATTTTTCAAAATATTATATATATTTCTTATATTTAACATTAACGAAATAAGGAGGAAATAGTTTTGACATCAAAAGCGAATACTCTAAAAGTAAAAATAAACACAACAACATATCGATGGAGAAAAAAATTATGCTCTTTCTCTTTCTTATCATTTCGAGTTTCTCATTTTCTCAAAACTTTGATTTTGATAGCAAATACAATTATGCGCGCTATCTAGCTTCTAAAAATCCGGATAGCTCTGAAATCGTTTTGAATAGTATTATAGATTCAGCACGGAAACAAAAAGAACCTGCCTATCTTGCGAAAGCCTATTATTTGAAATCATACAACTGTTATTTGAGATCAGACGCCAAAGGAACGCTTGATTTTGCCCAAAAAGCGCTGACAGTTTCCAATGAAGCAAATTATGCACCTGGAAAGGCTCTTGCATATAAAATGCAAGGAGCTCAATATGCTAAGTTGGGACTTTTAAAAGAAGCTTTTGAAAGCCTGAATAAAGGGTTATTTGAAATAAAAAGTAATAATACTGATGAAGGACATGAACTGAAAGGAATGCTTTACAATTCTTTTTTGATTCTTTTAAATCAGAATGAATACCAAAAGAAAGAATTCTACTCTACAAATGCTATTAGGGAGTTCCAACTGATTAAAAACAAGACCAGAAGAAATGAATTATTAATTTCTGCTTATACAAATTTTGGTTATATTTTATCCGAACTAAAAAAGTTTGATAGGGCAAAGTCTTTTTTTGTTAAAGCTCTTGCACTAGCTGGTAAGGATAATCATTACCTAAGATCTAATATTTTCCATGATATAGGATTTTCATTTGATCAGCAAAATAAATCTGATAGTGCCGTTTTTTATTATCAAAAAGCTCTAAAAATTGCCAATCAATATGGATTTAATGAAAAAAAAATAGACATTACTGAGGATCTTGAAGAGGCTTACAAAAAAATGAACGATCGTCAAAATGCTGAAAAATACAAACTGAAAAAGCTTGAACTTAAAGACAGTATCTCCTACGGTCAAAAAATGGTCGTCAATGAAACTCTTAATCAAAAAGAAGAGAACTTTAACCAAAAATTGGGTGAAAGTTATAAAGTGTCAAAAGGTGTGATTATTACTTGTTTAATTCTCCTTTTTCTTTTAATTATCTTTATTTTTTATATAGTAAGGCTGAAGAAAAATCATAGAATTCTTGTAAAAAGGATTTATGAGAAAGGAATACCTACTGCTTCTTATGAAGAAATCTCTCCTGAGGAATCTACTCAAGATCCAACTCCTATCAGCATTCCTGCAGATCTCAAGATTTCATCTGCTTCTGAGGAAAATATACTCAATGGTTTAATGAAATTTGAGAAAAATCTTGATTTTAATAATAAAAACGTTTCACTTTATAGTCTTTCTTCTGTCTTAAATGTGAACTCAAAATATCTATCGGCTGTCATCAAGAAGCACAAAAAGCTAAACTTCAATCAATACATCAATCACTTGAGAATCAAATATGTTATTGATCAATTAAAAAATGAACCACAATACCGTAAATATAAAATTAATCATCTTTCTGAAATTACTGGATATTCTTCCCATAGTGCTTTTTCTCTTGAATTTAAGAAAATTACAGGAATGCATCCTTCAGCTTTTATTAAAGCACTGGAAACAATATCTTAGATAGTATTTACTCTGGTTAAATTATACTTTATCTGATTTTATTTTATTCTTGGCAATTCTATCAAAAAACTTGTTTGATGGTAGTGTGCCAGCTTTACCAAAAGCCTCTACTCCTGTGTATATTCCTACAATAGCATTTGACAGTTTTTGATAGACAGTATTTGAAACATAATCAATCCAATCCTGTCATTTCAGATTAGGTTCCCTTCTGTTCTATAGATGCTACCTCAAACTCTCAACTGCAAATTGATTTGTATTATACCAAGACCCTCCGGCAAACCAAAAGACGTATTCATGATTATTTCTCGTTTATTTTTGCGCATAATTTGCTATCTGTAAACATTGTATGTTACGATTATAGATACAGGAATATTTAATGTTCTAGGCTATAAACTTAATAAAGAAAGTACATTAGAAAAATTTCACATGAGTTTTATTTCAACATATCTCAAAATCTGTTAGATGTTAAACTTTGAATAATCTTTTCCATTTTGTTATTGTATTTCTACTGATATTAAAATGACTAGCCAATTCACCGTTATTATAACCTTTTTCCTTTTGAAATCTTAAAATATCTAAAATTGACGATTCATCATAAAAGCGATGTTTTTTATTGAATTCAATTTCATCATCTTCTGTACCAATGAAAAGTATTTTATCTAATTGAAGAATATCTTTTATTTTCCATTCATCTTTTGCCAGGATAGCCTGACATTTTTCCCACTTATCAGGATGTTTTTTCTCTATTATATCTTTATAGATGCATTTGTAGTTGGGACGGGATACTACTTTTTGTACTTTTTCATCCATGTATACAAAGTTGTTTTTGGTATTCTATAATCTTCTATAATCTGTTTTCTAGTTTTTGTACCAGACTCAATGAGCTCTAATATAAAATTTATTATTCCTTGAGTATATAAGCTTTTTTTAAATTCAGGGAGATTTGATATTTTGATATTTGAAATTTTATTTTTTCCCAATGATGCAGGAGGAGAGAACAAGATCAGATGCTGAGAATAAATTCTAAAAAAATCATAATCAGTTAATTTGCACCATTGTAATAGTATATTTGAATCGAGGCTTTCAGATAGATACATCTGATCAATTTCTTTGATGCTACACTTAAAAAAATTACTGATTCTTGATATTCCAATTTTTTTCTCTTCCACACATTGCTTGATTAAAGAACCAATATGTATTATTTTAAAAGATTCCATGGGCTTAGTATTAAATTAATGTAATTACCTCTCTTATTTCGTATTATATACTATATTAAATTTGTATTTTTGATGGGAAAAGAGAGGCAATCCATTGTTATAAAATTGATGTAAAGTTAACAGGCATAGCCAAAATTTTATTCTCTGAACTTACATTAGGAGAAATTGCTGGATTCCTTATCCTCATATTAACCGGGTTTTGCGCTGAAGGGACAGGAAATGCACTAATTCCTTGTAAACTTGCTTTTAGATAATATGTTTTACTTGCCTCAGGCTGTCTAATAAATAACTCTCCATAGATTAAAGTACTTGTAGCTGGTCCATTAATTGTTCCACTTACCAGATTTCCTCCCTTTACATTACTATCGGATGATGATTTGTAATTTGAAGACGTTGTGTCGGAAGATAGAATCATTCTTATCCACATGGCTTGTCGATTCGTTAGCGGTACCCAATTTCCTGATGAATTTTGAGTCTCACCTTGTGCATTCAGGCTAAATATAACTAGCCAATCTCCTTTGGGAAGAGTAATGGATGTTCCGGTATACATTGCAGGGGAAATGGATCCTGCTTCAGTAGTATCATCTGTAATACTAAATGTAATATCTGAGGGTTCTGCTTTATAGTCTGCCAAATGTGTTGTTCTGGAATCTTGTATTTGCCAAGAAGCATTTCCATACTCATCAGATACTAGTGTTTTTCCAACTAATGGCTGGTTTGGATCTCCTGATTCAGGCTCATATCTCATTGTTCCTTTCACGTGTAGTGTTTCCTTTGGGGTTGCTGTATTTATACCAAACTGCCCATAAAAAGATTGACTTAATATAAAAGTTAGGGGTAGAAATAATTTTTTCATTTCAAATAATTTAGTTAATAGGAATAGCATAAATTTGATTCTGTTTTTCAGTGGAAGCTCCAAAATTTATAAAATTTTCTAGACCTCCTATTTTCTCAATATTTGCAATCATATAGTAGGATTTGTTAGTTGATGTATTATTATTGATTATAATATTTCCTAACATTAAGTCATAAGGAAGGGGGGCAACTAAAGCTCCTTTGAAATATGCCTGCCCAGATGTTCCTGAATTTGCACCTTCAATATCTAAAGACGGATTTACACCTCCTATTACATCCGAAAATGTTGCTCGTCCAATTAAAGCTTTATTACTTCCAGAAAGAGAAGTTGAAGCCTTCAATAACACAACACCTGTAACGATCCATCTTCCTGGTTGTAATGTGATTATTATACTTGTTGATTGCCATAAAGGATAAAGAGTATTAATACTCGTACCAGTAGTTAAGGGAAAGATCTGAACTTTTCTAAATTTATTAGTAGCAACTTTTTCAAATGTTCCCTTGTTATCAGAGCTTTGTATAGTATAGTTGGAAGAAGATGTATTTACATTATCTTCAATTCTTAAAATATAAGGATTTGATGTTTTCACATGTAGTGTAGCAGTAGGTGATGTAGTACCTATACCTACATTCCCACTTTGCCCTTTAACAATAAGTGCAGCACATGATAGTGCTATAATATATAATAGTTTCATTTTTTAGATTATTTTAAAAGTTATTCAAATGGAACTGCATAAATTCTATTTTCTCCCCAATAACTGGCAGAAAAACCATAAACTGAGTGAGAACCTCCTGTTCCAACCGGAGTTAAGGTTCCCCACAGATAATAGCTTTTAAGATTATTGGTTTGATTATTTAAAAGTATATTGCCTACAAGCATTCCGTAGATATTGGGCCCTTTACATGAACCTGACATGATGGTTGCTGAATTTGGCAGATAATCTGATGTTGGACTACTTGACATGTTAGAGTCTGTAAAATAAGTCTCTGCTACAGCGCCAGCGGTTGAATCTCCTGTAAAAGCAGCGCTTATTAATTGTGACATCTTTACAATCCACTTACCAGGAGGTAGATCAATCCGTCCATTTAAATAACGAGGAGTTGTAAAAAATGTATTTATGCCGTTATTGGTTTCAATAGTGCCAAGTAAAGGACTAGCAGTACTTACTGACCACTTCATCGACCCATTATTAAAAACCTGTAACACCTTGCCTATACCCTCTGAAGGATTTTCTAATCTTAGTGTTCCTTTAACGTGTAATGTTTCTTGTGGTGAATTTAACCCAATGCCTACCTGTGCATGAACAAAGAAACAAATAAACAAAGACCCGCCAATCATTGCACTTTTTGTTGATAACAATTTTTTCATATTTTCATCATATTTAGTATTTATTCGAGTTTATTCGAGGATAAAAAATCTGGGTGTAAAGGTAAATTCAAAAGAACTAGGGATGCAATACAAGAAAAGTAAAAGCAATATGAATGATTATAAATAGTTGTATTTGTGTATGTTAAGTTGTTTTTAATAATACTAAAATTCCGAATTTTGATAAATTATATGGGGATTTCTTTAAGAACTCCTGGCTTAAGAATATCTCCTTTTGACTTATGGACACTAAAATATCTCTAGAAAATTGAATTAAAATTTTCCCTTTTGGCAAGTTATCTTACATTTTCAAAAAAGCAAAATGTTACTGCTTAAGAAAAACTTAAGAGATATATAAATGCGTTTAATCCGGATTATTTAAAATGATAAAAATGCTAGGCACAAAAAATACAACTGTGTTTTTTTAAAAAAAATTTCAGTCCTTCATCTGGAACTTATAAATATTTTCTAAAGCTAAGGCTAGAAACAAATATTGTAAAACGCATTGCTATTGATGACGTGATTGAGAAGTTAGAATTTTAGCAGTTTATGAAGATTTCTGGCAAAATATCGAATACTTCTCCATACAACTTTCAGGAATCTTATCATTGCCACTTTGGCTGTCAGTCTCAATTATTTCAAACATGTTTTCAGGGCTCGTAAAATAGTAAACTGATTTATTTTTTCGGGCATCGTATTTTTCACGGATTGGAGAAAATGGGTAGAAATACGTAATCTATTTCCACAGATAATTTCTAGCTTTGAAATATCAATAATCATTTTTATTGATCCTCCGAAACCCAATCTCAGGTTTTACTCGTCATGTACTATCTGCATATTTTAGATTAAAATAATTTATTCAAGATAAAAACTATAATAAAACTTAACACCATGAAAACATTTGACACCCCAGCCTATCAGGCAGAAAAAGATTTTAAAGACAATCCGGCTTTGAGAGAAAAGCTTCATAATGCATGGAGTAATTACGTTAAATACTGTACAGTAAATTCGATAATGGGAAATCCATGGTCAAGCACGTATGATCATCCCAGAAGCTGGTATTACAATCCATTGGTCACTCCTTCGATACCTAATGAAAATAATACGGTTCCTATACAATGGAATGCTTTCCCAAACAGAATCAATCACTATTTTACCACTCTTTTTACCGATAAATTTGGAAAGCAGGATTATGAGGATAAATTACATGAACTGGCAGATATTGGTCCTATTGCTTTTGGGCAAAAATATAATATGAAGCTTACGGTTCCTAGAAACCCGTGTGATCCTACTGATACAGGAACTAAAGCTTTCGGACCTTCAGGACCCAGAGGATGGCAGGATGAATATTGCGAATGGTCTGTAACAAGAGACGAGAGTGGAGATATCATTGCTGTTAATTTTACACATGAGAATCCGGAATATTGGTTCCACATGTGGAAAATCTCTCCGGATACGGTAGTGTCCCTGTATCAGGAAATTCTTAATAATGAAAATGTTCAGAAAGAAGATCTCTATCTGCTGGACAGTCATGGAAATCCTGTTATTGTAAGAGAAACCGGGCTTCCTGCCTATAACCCGATCAATAAATGGAATAATGGACCGGATGCTACTTCTTCAGGAGGTGGGGCAGTGCATCTTACGAGCCCTCCCAATTCATTAGGAGCAGAAATATATCTTGGGGCAGCAGCTACCATACTTAGAGTGGTAAATGGAAAGGTAATAACAGATGCGAATACATTGATTTGTGCAGCTCAGTATGGACAGATCTACAGAAACAGTGATCCCCGTATTGGGCAGAACGTAAACTCATTGGTGTATAACCATAATGTACAGGTATCTTTAACGAACCCAATTGCATTGTATGGACAGATCCCTCATTTTGATCAATTTGAAATGCCAGCTACAGCCAATTATAAAATTGAAGACTGTTACACTGTAGTAAGAGGTGCTTTGAAGAATAAAGGAATTACTTATTATCCTAATAATATGTTGCTTCATACAAGGTTTTCTGTACCTGCTGATGCGAACTTTAAACTGAGTGATATATTGGTGAATAAGAAACCGCTAAAATGGGGCTCCCAGATTGCAGATACTTTTTTTGTGCAGCTTGCCGGTACAGGATTGAGTCCTGCACAGGGGCAACAGCCTGAAAAATTTCCTCCGGTGGGAATACCAGCCACCACACTTCCGAGTGTGCAATATCTGTTGGATAATAATTTGCTACAGGCCAGTCTTTACAATAAACTGAATACTTTCTCAAACCTGACTTCCTGTATTACCCAGGTTGAGGCTGGAACGACCACAGAAGGAATTGCAGTCCTGGCTAACGGAGCTATTCAGCAAACCGGTTTTGATTTTGGCCCGGGGGTTACAGTTGCAGTAACGGATTTTCAGAATCTGGATGAAGATACACAGCTTTTCCTCATTAGTATAACAACAGATGGTGGGGTGGCTTTGGGAGAAAAACCGCTTACCCTGTATAATAATGCTTCAGATCCTGGATTTGCATTATCAGGAGTATTGGAAGTGGTGGCAGCAGGATCGTTACCTAAAACAGATAGTACTCCAAACCGTACATTACTTTCCAGCCAGCAAATAGAACAGGTTAAAAAGATATTAAAATGAAAGCTTTAATTTTAATATGGTCACTTGCCATAGTGAGTATAGTCTCGTGTGAATCCAGTAAAAAGGATAAAAAGCTAAACTCTGCAACGGGGTTTTCGAAGAAAGTAACCAGTGAAACGATTTTCTGTGGAGCTTATTGTAATCCACCTGCAATTAGTTATGAACTGGCTGCAGATTCTACCTGTGCCCACAGTTCCCAGGAAGTGCTGAATTGTTTTGCCTGGAAAAATTTTATAGCATTAAACTGGATCGCTTCTGCCCAGCGCGGTATTCCGGATACTACAGCAACAGCTGCTAATTATGGGATGCCTGGGGATTACAGCCCTACAGTATGGGAAAGTTTTTTAAGTATTGATGATGTATTTGCTCCTAAGCCCCCTTTAGCATGGAATCTTAAAAGTAAAACAGGCTATATAAAGAGAATTAATGAGATCAATAAATTTACGGATATCATTTCAAGTCTTCCTAAGGCTACCCTCAGAGCAGCAGTAGGCAGTAGCAATGTAGATGAAATCATGCAGGCTGAAGGCGCCTGGCTTACTGATCAGAATGGAAATATAGTTTGGTATGAAATTAAAATAAATAACCTTGAAAGTGATTTTATCCGGCAAAATAAACTCTATGATTATGATAATCTGAAAGCTTTTGGTACAAAAAATAATGGAGTCTGGCTGCCTAATGAATCTATAGAATTAAAAGCAGCATGGCGCGTAATTCCTGACGATCAATTGGACTCCCTGAAAAATTACTATAAAATATCCAAAGCTATGGTGCCGGAAATTAAAGGATTTAACGGGAAGAAACCTATCTATGGGAAATATACACAAAAGTATCTCGGATTGGTCGGTTTGCATATTATCCGTAAAACTCCACAGTCTCCACAGCTGAACTGGATGACTTTTGAACACGTCAATAATGCTCCCGGCCCAGGACCTGCTGATCCTTCTGTAAAGTACAGCTTTTACAATCCAAACAGTAAAGATCCGGCCAATCAGTCTCCGGTTCCCGGAAAAGACAGTTTAAATAAACCGGTTCAGGTGGTAAGGGTCAATAGAATAAGTCAGAGTGTTCAAAAACTGAATGCCCAGATGAAACAGCTGATCAGGGCCAGTAACCCGAAATCGGTATGGCAATACTATCAGCTTGTCAATATCCAATGGCCGGAAAATCCGGTTGCGGATAAAGATAATAACACGCAGACTCCACTTATGGAAGGAGGGGTAAAACCCAACCAAATCTCAAATACAACTATGGAAACCTACGCCCAGAGCAAACAATGTATGGACTGTCATAAAAATGCTCCTGTGATTGGTACCAGTATACCGACAGATTACAGTTTCATCTTTTTAAAAGTGAAGCCTAAGAAATAAATTTAATATTTACACAGTCTATAAAAATTAAACCCGCACATCTGCGGGTTTAGTTGTATGGTTAGCTTTGATAGCCAAGTAATTTTCTAATCTGGTAGAAGAACCTTTCAATAAGTCTTAAATCCTGAGTTACAATTTCAGCACTTCCTCTAAGCTCTTTATCAAAAGTAAGCGTTTTGTTATAGCTTGTTTTTAATCCTTTGGGCAAAACCACATCTACGTAGTAATTACCTTTATCATCAGGGATCAGGGAAATATTCTGAACTTTACCTTCTATAATACCATACTCCTGGAAACGGTAATTATCAAGTTTAATGAGAACTTTCTCCCCAGGAATGATCTTTCCGGAGTTTACTGTAGGAACAGACATTCTACCGACTAATTTTTCCTTATTCTCCGGAAGAATAGATAGGATAGGGTCTCCTACCTTTACAAACTGATTTTCTCCGAAAAACTGCTGGAAACTGGCGATACCATCCGTAGAAGAGATCACAAGAAAATTTTGTTCCCATTGTTTTAAAGATTTACGTAGTTGTTCAAATAATTGTAGGGTTTGAGAAGAATAGGTGATCTTATCTTTTTCCGTATTGATGGCAGTACCGCTTTTGGTCTTATTAAGATTGGAGATGCCTTCTTCCATCTGAGATATGGAAATGTTAAGGTTTTCAATGTTCTGTTGGGCCTGAATATATTTTATTTTTTCATTTTCAAGCTCCAAAGAAGAGATTACCCCTTGATTAAAAAGCTCCTGAGATCTCTGGAAGTTTTTCTTAGTAAGGTCATATTTAGCTAGCTCCAGATTTTTTTGTTGCTTCAGGGTAGATATTCTTCCTCTGTTTTCAAGAATACTCTGATTAGCGGCCAGGTTTTCCGGTGCATAAGGCTGAAGTCTTGTAAAAAGCTCCTCATCCTGAAAAGCTTTTGCAAAATTATTATAATCCCCTTGAAGTTCTCCAAGTTTAAATCTTGAAGTTACAGAAAGAGGAAAAGTGTAGAGTTGATTAGGCGCAGTAGAATCTACCAGCTTTTTCAGCTCCAGTACATCTTTATAATTAGCAGCTGACTGCATCACCATCAGAAGATCATTTTTCTTTACTTCCTGATGATCTTTAATAAAGATTTTTTCAATTTTGGAACTGGTCCTTGCCTCTAATTTTTCCGGAGGATTTTGAGAAGTTACAATAATGGGAGCCGGAACAAATTCCGGGTATTTTATAATGTAGCTCATCACAAGAATGAGCAGGAGAATAACAAAAATAATGGTATTACCCCAACGTATCATCCAATGTGGCGGCTGGGTCAGGATATCCTGTACGCTTTCTGAGCGGAGTTCTATATTGTCTAAAATGTCTTCTTTCATGTTTTAAAGTAAAATTTCATCAATGTTCCGGGAGAAACAATTTTTACGGTTTTATTAATTTCCTAATTCCAATTGGTTTTTAACAAGTCTGTAATATTCTCCCCGCATATCTACAAGCTCGGCATGGCTGCCTTCTTCTACTACCTTTCCTTTATCCAGAACAATGATATTGTCGGCATGTTTTACGGTTGACAGTCGGTGGGCTATCACTACTGCAGTTTTACCTTTGAAGAACTGCTCAAGATTTTCCATAATAATCTTCTCATTATTGGCATCCAGTGCTGATGTTGCTTCATCAAATAAAATATATTCAGGTGACTTGTATACTGCTCTTGCGATAAAGAGCCTTTGCTTTTGGCCACCACTTACCCCAACTCCTTCATTTCCTATCTTCGTGTTGTAGCTAAGAGGAAGACTTTCTATAAAGTCTTTGATATTTGCAATTTCTACAGCACGTCTTAGTTTTTTCTTGTCAATATGATCTTCTCCTACAGCGATATTGTTAGCAATGGTATCATTGAAAACATATCCCTCCTGCATTACCACTCCGCAATGGTCTCTCCAATGTCTTGGTGAGATATTTTTCAAACTGGTACTTCCTATTCTGATTTCTCCCTGGTCAGGATCATAAAACTTCATTAATAATTTAAGCAGGGTTGTTTTTCCACTTCCACTGGCTCCTACGATGGCAGTAGTTTTCTGGAAGGGGATGCGAAGGCTTAAATTTTCAAAAACAGGAACATCAGAACCAATATATCTGAAGGAAATATCTTTTACCTCAATATCCTTATGGGGAATTTCTGTAGCATACTGCTCATTTTTATCCTCTTCATCGTCTTTATCATGAATTTCACCCAATCTTTCCAGAGAGATCTTGGCGTCCTGGGTTTGTTTTATAAAATCAATCAACTGAAGCAGGGGGCTGTTAAGCTGTCCGATGATATACTGTACAGAAAGCATCATCCCTAAAGTAAGGTTTCCGCTCAAAACCAATTTTGCAGAAAGGAAGCTCACCAGGATATCCTTTATCTGATTGATAAAGTTTCCTCCTACAGACTGCCACTGTTCCAGACTCAGAGATTTTATTCTTATTTTAAAGAGTTTTACCTGTAAAAACTCCCAATCCCATCTTTTCTGTTTTTCGGCATTATGCATTTTAATCTCCTGCATACCGTTGATAAGCTCAATTACTTTACTCTGTTCCTGAGAAACCTGAGAAAATCGTTTGTAATCAAGCTCTTTTCTCTTTTTAAGGAAGAAGCTGATCCAGCCAATGTATAATATAGCTCCTACAAAATAAACCAGAAATAATCTGTAATCATACAAAAGTAAAACTATACTAAAGATGATAAGATTCACTAATGAGAACAGGGTATTTAATGAAGAACTTGTAAGAAGTTGTTCTATCCTGTGATGGTCATTAATTCTCTGCATAATATCTCCAGTCATTCTCGTGTCGAAGAAACTTATAGGAAGCCTCATCAGTTTGATAAAGAAATCTGAGATAATGGAGATGTTAATTCTGGCTGAGAGATGGAGCAGGATCCAGCTTCGGATCATCTCTATTCCCATTCTTCCGAGGAAAAGCATGATCTGTGCGGTAAGTACAAGATAAATAAAATTAATATCCTGATTTTGAATCCCAACATCTACAATACTTTGGGTAAGAAACGGGAAAATCAGTGATAATAAACTTCCCGCGAGAAGCCCTACTGCCAGCTGAATAACCAGTGATTTATATTTAAGTAGATACCTGGAAAGAAAAGAAAAGCTCGCCTTACTCTGATCAATATCAAATTCAGTCTGGAAAAAAGTGGGTGTTGTTTCTAGAATAAGAATAATACCTTCTTCTGTATTTTCATTCGCATTTTCACCAATCCAGAATTTGATAAACTCATCACGCTCATAGGTGATGAGCCCATAGCTGGGATCGGATATATAAACCTTGTTATTTTTATCAATTTTATAAATAACAACGAAGTGATTTTTGTTCCAATGGGCAATACAGGGAAATGGAACTTCCTGTGTAAGGGTATTGAAATCTATTTGTACACCTAAGGAACGGAATCCTAAGTTTTCTGCGGCATCGCTTAGCCCCAGAAGGCTACTTCCTTCACGTGTGGTTTCAGAAAGGGCGCGAATTTGCTGTAACGATATGCTTTTGCCATAATATTTGCTTACAATCCTGAGGCAGGTAGGGCCGCAGTCTTTGGCATCTGGTTGCTTATAAAAAGGAAATTTCTTCAAAACTAATACTCATTATAAAATGCCGTCATAAGGTGACGACATTTTTTACTTTATTCAATGTTTTAACTCAATAAAATGGATCACTAGAAATAGCACCATTTGTTGCACGTATCTGTAGCAGCTTCTTTGGATGGGTCTGTTTTCGATCCGTTATAGCATGCCAAAACCTGTATTAATGCACAGTCCAGGGCAATTCCTCGTTCTGGAGGTATTAGATTCTTCTTTATATGTTTCATATTATTAGTTTTAGTTTTGCAGCTCTCATGTAGCTTTTAGAACGTTATTTTTCTTTTCCTAAGATAGTGAAATTTTTAATTCAATTGTATTTCTTAGTTTAAAAGTCTTCATCCTCTATTAATTCATCAATGAAAAACCAGATATCTTCACGATCATATTTGTCCGGGAATTGATAACCATTGATAAGAAAAATAGGGGTAAAGTTCAACCCTGCATTATTATTTTCTGCAGACATCGCGATTAATGGATTCAGATTTTCAGAAGTAGGAACTCCTCCGGATAATAGATTGATCTTATTTTCATCTTTGCTTTCAAACCATTCTTCCACTGCATGAAGGAATTCTTTTTCCGGCTTGTTATGGTAGATATAGGTCAGGTCTGAAATTAACTGAGTGTATTTTTCGTTGGCTCTTTCGGGTGTATAATTGAACCTCATTTGTACGGAGATATCGTTTGGATATTTTTTCAGAAGGCTTTCCATTATTTTATGACCATCTTTACAGAAGCCACAATAAGGATTGGAAATTATGGAAATACGAAGTTTTGAATCTTTTTGTCCTACGGAGAAAGTTTGAGTATCCTGAAATGTTACTTTTTCATTTTCCAGCAGTTGACTTTTAAACAGATCATAATTTCTTTTGAACCTAAGGTTTTTAGCATTTGATTTTTGAAGATTTTCTTTTTGTTCAAGAAGGTTATTGAAGTATAAAACAGCAGAGAAAATAAGAACCCATAATATAACGGTCAATAAAAGTGCTCCAATTCCAAAAGACAGATTTTGGAAAAATATACTGCTGATCACCAATTGTCCAACCAGTACAGAAATAATCAATAAACAAACCCTACAAAATGTTTTCTCTACAAATGCTTGTATATACAGTGAATAAGCTATAGCAAGTACTGAAACAAAGGTAAATCCTTTTACAATATAGGCTGAGGCAGGTAGAAAAAGACCTAATACGGCAAGCCCCGAAAAATAGATTAATGAAAAATCAGAGAATTTTAGTCCTAAAATACTGGTTTTATCCTGTTTAATAATCTTATCACATGAATTTGCGGTCTGTACAGTAGACGCTCCACCACATATACTTCCAATAACAGCAGAGGTGTTTCCGAATTTCTGGTTAAAGATTTCCAATGATATATATACTCCGGCAAGAGAAAGCAGGTTAAATAACGCCTCGTAGATGGTCTGACTTAAAAAAGAGTAAATAAGAACCGTTGCAAAAATAAAATAGAGGATAGGTTTGAAATTAAACGTAAGCTTATTTTCTGCAGCTACAGTTTTTTCAAATAAAAGTACAAAGTCAGTAGAGTTTTTGTAAAGCTCGTCTTTATCAATTGTTTTTGATTTTTCTGAATAAACTGAATAACTATTTCCCGACTTTTTCACTAATGAAAAAGAATTTTCGACTATGGCAATAAATTCTTCAGGCAATTCGTCCCAATATTCTTTATCCAGCTCATAAGCATCATTTTTTACCCCCATGAAATTTAAAGTATCACTGAAAGCCAGTGCTGAAGGGTAGTTAGGGTGGGAATTGAACTGGAAAATAAACTCCTGTTTATCGAGTTTTAGATAGTTAATTAGTTTGTCAAAAATCATATTAATATTTTTATCTAAAATACATAGATGTTTTAAATAAACAAAAATATTTTTCTTTTATTAGTGAGATATAACCGAATGTTATAGGATTTAGTTTGACTTTCAATATTTTGTTGGCAGAAAAACATACTATCTTATTTGTGGAAGTGGTTCCCCTCTTGTCAACACCTTGTTTTTAATTCTAAATGCGTCTGTACGCTATCAGATTTGTTATTTTTTGTTTTATCCGTGACTTCCGGCACTTATTTTTTATCATTATCATTTTAATTATACATGCAGCAAAATATCTTTAATAATGACACGATTCCGGGGAATTAAACGTTAAAATAGTTAAATTTCCGTTTAAGATTTTCGAGGATAAATAGCGTTATTTTTTTTGAAATACTTCCAGTTTTTGAATAATAACTCTAATTTTTTGGGCATGAAAAATAGGCAATAAGTCGAATATTTTATCTTTAAACAAATGTTTAATTTTGTAGGTTTTTTACAGTCTGTGGCTGCTTTTAATGGCGTTTTGCTATCGGATAAGGGGATTATTTCTAATTAATAATAAGTGGGGTTGGACTCAAAAAAACTTAAAAAATCATAAAGTTTTCATAAAGTTTTAAAAAAGGGAGTAAATGTTTTTGTATTTATAAAATATATTGTACTTTTACATCGCCTTGAATGAGGGAACAAGTCAAGGTAATAAATTTTTTTTCATCATTTGTGTTTTTAGAATCGTATCGCCTGATACGATTCTTTTTTTTATGTAATTATTTTTCGTAATTTAAGAGGAGATCTATAAAATAAGAATAGGTAACCGAACCTTCCTGTTGATTACTTTTCAGGAATAAATTGTTGGTAAATCCAAAAAAATCATCCAACAAACCCTGGTGATGGGTGATAAAAGCCTTTTCATAAGCCCGATCTCTTTTCATCGCTGGAGAATAGCCTTGAAGAGCAGATTTTACAAAATCAGGATCTTGTTCTACAATGAATCGTAAAAGGCTTTTTAACGTGAAATATTCGGTGCTATAGCGCAAATCGGTATTGTCTGACTGTGTTCCTATTAAATATCCCACAAAATTGGCTTCCTGCTCTCTGGCAAACCCAAGTTGATGAGAGCTTTCATGGGCGGTTGTAAAGGGGATGAATGTAGAGGGCAATTCAGAATTATACTGAGCTTCAGCTGTAAAAGGATTATAGTAACCCAGAATTCCTGTAAAACTCATTATATTTTTAAACAGACTCGGCTTAATATCGAGGATCTGAGGAGCTTTTTTATCTGAAATATAGGTAGGGAGTTTCGTTTGCTGAAAGAGGATTTCCTGCTGCAGAGATTTCAGATCGGTAATTATGAATACTCCTTTACGATCTTCTTTTACCTGCTGTCGGGTTGCTTTACACTTCTCAAGGTATTTTAAAGCCAGTATTTTAGCTTTATTCAGTTGCGGAGTATCCTGGCTTGATAGCTTTTTAATAATAGGGGTTTGGAAGTACAGCATTCCCCAGAATATTTGATAGGTAAAATAAAAGATATTGATGATTCCCAGAATTTTGATCATGGAATTATTCCGGGTTTTCTTCCTGAAGAGTGAACTGAAGTAGTACAGAAGAAATATACCCAGTATTCCATAAATAACATCTCCTGCAGAGAAAGGAAGCCAGCTGAAAAGGGCCTGATGAAGTGGCTTTTGAAGTTCAAAAAATCCTTCAAAAAAAGAAATCATCAGTTTTGATTTTGAAAAACAGTAAAACAAAAGAAATTGGGCAAGTAATAAACCTGCCCAAAATCTCTTTTTCTTATATGTATGTATATTTTTAATGACCACCTTCGGATTCTAAAACGTCAACATTAATTCCTTGTCTAAATAAAGATTTTTTAGCCAAATAAGCAAATATTGTAATGTAAACAAAACATAATACTGGAATAATATACGAGCTGTGAATACCGATAATATCAGCAAGCTTCCCCTGTAATGGAGGAATAATACCTCCACCTAAAATCATCATGACCAGGAATGCTGAACCCTGAGCCGTGTATTTTCCTAAACCGGTAATGGCTAAGGTGAAAATAGAAGGCCACATAATACTGCAGGCAAGTCCTCCTGAAAGGAATGCATAGATCGCAAAATTACCTGTTGTAAGTAACCCGGTAATCATTGCTGCAGTTCCGAATAACCCGAAAATAATCAGGGTCACAGCAGGCTTGTTTTTGCTGATCAGGAATAATACTACCTGAATGGCTACGCAAACTGCATAATAATATAAATGCGACATATCTTTCTGTGCAATCGTATTGATTCCTATAATCACTGAAAATGCAATAAAAGGAACAATGATTGTCGCAATAGTCTGTTGTTGTTTATTAAGGTTGAAAACAGCAATGGCACCGGTCCATCGTCCGATCATTAAACTTCCCCAGTACATAGAAATATAAGGAGCAAGATCAGAAGATTGGTGTCCGCCAAACTCAGGCATGCTTAAAAGTTCTCCAAGGTTACTTCCTATGGCAACTTCTACACCCACATAGGCCAGAATAGCAATCATTCCTAATAAAAGCTGTGGATACTTCATAGCACCCCAGCCTTCAGCATTTTTCTTGGCACTGCTGTTAGCAAATAAAAGAGAAACCACAACGGCAAGTAAAGCCCCTCCAAGATAAAGCATTCTCTTCTTTTCTAGCGGGTGTTTGATGGTTTCCAGTTCTATTTTTTTATCGCTGATCTGTTTTTTGAATACTGTGATTTTTGCAGCATCGGTTTCTTTTGCTACAGTCTGATCCAATACAGTGATTTCATTACCCAGTATTTCAATGTTTTTAGCTTCTTCAGAATTGTAGCTGCTGAACACAGGAATGAAGAAAAGAATGACCAGTATAGTCATTACAACCAATGTTTTTCTGGCTTTTCCTGCTTTTTCCATAGGTTCTGTAGAGATTCCGTCAGGAAGTTTCTTTGAAAAATAGAAAATTCCGGCAGCTATTAAGAAAAGAGCTCCCACTGCTGTGTACAGTAAAATAACTTTATCGAGAGCCAAATGTTTAATCTGGTCATCATCTACAGTAGCTGTCGTTCCGAACAGTGCCAGTCCTACAATAATGGGTCCTATAGAGGTTCCAAAGGAATTGATCCCACCCGCAAGGTTCTGTCTGCTTGCTCCGGTTTTAGGATCTCCCAGCAGAACGGCAAAAGGATTAGCAGCAGTCTGCTGAATCGAAAACCCTAATGCAACCACAAAAAGCCCTATAAGCATCCCGTAGTATACATTGCTTTTAACGGCAATGATCATGATGGCTGCACCAACGGCAGAGAGCAGAAGCCCATAAACAATACTCTTTTTATATCCCCATTTACCAATTATATCAGTACCTTTTATAGTACTGAATATGAAGAGCAGCAATGCTCCCAGGAAATAAGCGGTATAAAATGCAAAATCTATTAACTGAGACTGAAATTGGTCAAGAGAAAAATAGTTTTTACAGAAAGGGATGAAAATACTATTGCCGGCAGCAATAAAACCCCAGAAAAAAAATACAAGTACAAGTGTGTACAGCGCCGGGTAATTAGTCGGCTGATTGGTTTTTGACATATTTTATTGAAAATTTCGCAAACAAATATAACTATTTCTTTTAAATAGAATACTCCAATAAGGTTTTTTTAATTTCTTGATAAGCTTCTGATTTTGAATCTTTTGGAGAATTTGTAGGTTGTATAATTCCATTGAAATAGACCTTTACTCTTCCAGGGTAGCCCTGAGAACTGTCAAAAGGAAACATTTCTTTAAGGCCTATAAAGGTGTATACAGCAATGGGAGAATGGTATTTTGAAGACAACATAAATGCTCCATCCTTAAATTCGTCCAGGATAATACTGGTATCATCAGGAACCCCGCCTTCAGGAAAAATAGCAATGCTGTTTCCTTCTTGCATTTTCTCAGCACACCTCCTGTATACATCTGCTCTGCTTTTTGCACTGGTTCTATCCACCATGACGCATATTCTTTTATAGATGGTACCAAAAATAGGAATCTTTACAAGCTCTTTTTTTCCTACAAAACAAACCGGATGATCCGGGAAAAGAATGCAGGTAAGCATGATATCCATAATAGAAGTATGGTTCGAGATGAAAACATACTGTTGATTTTTATCTTTCTTCTGTTCAGAAAGTTTTATGAGGTCATATCTGAACCCCATTCCGTAGAACATTCCGAAACACCAGATCCTTATAAATTTATAAGCATATTTATAATGCTTTTTATTGAATGATAAAATATAAACAGGGATTCCCATCGTAACTGTTAAGATAAATGCAAGTAACAGCAGCCAGAATCTCCAGAGATAATTTAAAATTTTTGTCACAGTTTAACCATTAAAAATTACTTTCTTTTTTACAGAATAATTGAGAATAGAAACCAGCAGAATAGCAGCAATCTTACTGATCATTTCAGGGCTTAAGGTATAAAAAATTAAATTGATATTATCTTTAAATACAAAGTTGTAAAATATCTGGAAAAAACCTAAGCTGAATAAAGTGGAGATAAAGGAAACTACCATGAAATAAGCAAACTCTTTTTTCTTGGAGTGTTTTCCTCTTTCAAAAACAAACCAGATGCTGAGAAAGTAATTGGTAATGATTCCACAGCTGGTAGAAAAAATATTACTTAAGGGATAATGGATGCCATGGAAATTGGTTTCTCTGGCAAGAAATTGTGGAAGATAGGTGCTGAACACCTTAAAGCTGCCAATTTCTATAATAGCACTGAGTCCTCCTGCTATGATGAAAAACAAAACCTGTTTCTGACGTATGAGTATTTCTTTCATTTAAAAAAACTTATATATCGTGTTAGCTATTAGAATATTATGTCTGTAATTTACTATAATATTGCTTATCAGGGAAAGATTTTTCCGCTGATCATCTTAATGTTTCACAATATGAAGTGCAAATTTATAACTATATGTTAAACACTGAAAAAAGATGTTAAAATATTTTTTTTAATAAAATTTATTTCTAAATTTATTATTCAAAACAGTGTAAAAATAACCTGATAATAAATTCATTTTCAACTTCTTGTGTTGATGGTTTTTTCTATCTTGTAATGCGTGGTTGAAAGCATACTACTCCCATATTTAATGACCCAAATTTTAATAATATTTGTATGAAACGTCAAAACAAATACAGAAAATTCCAGCTTCAACAGAAAAATATTGAGGCTCTTGAGAGAGAAAATTCCCGCTTCAAAAGAGTGTATTCCGAGTATGAAAATATGTCTAATGAGCTTTGGAATCTTGAGAATTCCAGTGGTGAGCCTGTTCCCGATGATTTTATCAATGCAATGGTTTTACAGACATCTTATCTGGAAGATGAGATCGAAGACTGGCTTCTGCAATTCAATGAAAAAAAAACTGATATAAAACATTAGTGATTTTAGACAGCTTCCAGCTTGTTTTAAACGCTAATTGAAGATAAATTCATAATTTAGCATCCTTAAATTAAAATCTAAAATATGGTTGCTATTGTAGATAGTGGTTCTACCAAATCGGATTGGGTAATACTTGATGACTTTAAAAAAGTCTTTCTGAAAACAGAAACCATCGGCTTTAATCCGAATTTTATCAACAAAGAACTTATCGCTCCTGAAATAGAGAAAAACAGCAATCTAATATCGGTCAGAAATTCAATTACCAGAATCTTTTTCTATGGTTCCGGATGTGGAGTACAGAAAAACTGTGAAACCATTGAAAACGAACTCAAGAAAGTCTTTGGAAAAGCAGAAATTATTGTCAGGGAAGATCTGATGGCAGCTGCATATGCTGCATATAGTGGAAAACCGGCAATTGTATGCATTCTGGGGACAGGGTCAAATTCTTGTTTTTTTGATGGTGAAAATCTTAAAATTGAATTGCCGTCTCTTGGTTTCCTTATAGGGGACGAGGGGAGTGGAAGCGCTATTGGAAAACAGTTGGTGCGCAGGTATTTTATGAAAAAGCTGCCCGCAGACCTTCACCGTGAATTTGAATCAGATTATCAGCTGACCATAGAAGATGCATTGAAAAATATGTATCATGCTCCAAGGCCAAATGCTTATTTGGCTCATTTCAATAAATTTGTTGTGGATAGAAAAGATCATCCTTATCTAAGGGATATGGTTTTTGAAGAAATGAAAAATTTCTTCGAATACCAGGTTCTTCCTTATCACGAAGTGAATGAAGCTGAGATTAATTTTATTGGCTCCATTGCTTATTATTACGAAAATATTCTACGTTCTGTTGCTACAGAACTTAATTTAAATGTGGGACATGTTGTTCAGAAACCAATTGAAAGCTTAGTAGATTACCACATTAAATATATACTCTAACAAAAAATAAAACCTATGTCAAGTAACAATAATCGCGACGAAAAGAACTTTAGTCAGGCCGCGTTAGACTATCATAAAGCAGAACCTAAAGGGAAAATTGAAGTGATCCCGTCAAAACCGCACTCTTCTCAAAGAGATTTGTCATTGGCATATTCTCCCGGAGTAGCAGTTCCTTGTATGGAAATCTTCGAAAAACCTGAAACGGTTTATGATTATACAGGAAAAGGAAACCTGGTGGCTGTAATTTCTAATGGTACTGCTGTACTTGGATTGGGAGATATTGGGGCAGAAGCTTCAAAACCGGTAATGGAGGGAAAAGGTCTTTTGTTTAAGATCTTTGCTGATATCAATGTTTTTGATATTGAGATCAATGAGAAAGACCCGGATAAATTTATTGAAATTGTAAAGGGTATTGCTCCTACTTTTGGAGGGATCAACCTTGAAGATATTAAAGCTCCGGAAGCATTTTATATAGAGCAAAAGCTGAAAGAGGAATTGAATATTCCTTTGATGCATGATGACCAACACGGAACAGCTATTATTTCTGCTGCTGCATTAATTAACTCTTTGCAGATTGCCAATAAAAAGATTGATGAAGTGAAAATGGTGGTGAATGGAGCTGGAGCAGCTGCTATTGCCTGTACCAAGCTTTATATTTCATTAGGACTGAAAAAAGAAAATGTTCTGATGTGTGACAGTAAGGGAGTTATCAACCATAAAAGAGAAAATCTTACTCCTGAAAAGCTAGACTTTATTGCTCAGACAGATATCGAAACATTGGAAGATGCGGTAAAAGGATCTGATGTTTTTGTTGGTTTGTCTAAAGGAAACGTGATGACCCCTGAAATGTTATTGAGTATGGGAGAAAATCCAATTGTATTTGCATTGGCTAATCCGGATCCGGAGATTGCTTATGATCTTGCGATTGAGACCCGTAAAGATGTTATTCTTGCTACAGGAAGAAGTGACTATCCTAACCAGGTTAATAATGTACTGGGATTCCCTTATATTTTCCGTGGAGCATTAGATGTTCAGGCTACAGGAATTAATGAAGAAATGAAACTGGCAGCGGTACACGCTATTGCTGATTTGGCGAAAGAGCCGGTACCTGAGGCTGTTATTCTGGCGTATAACGTTCAGAGTCTGCAGTTCGGAAGAGACTATTTTATTCCAAAACCTTTTGATAACAGACTGATCACAAAAGTATCAAGCGCTGTGGCAAAAGCTGCGATTGAAAGTGGAGTTTCAAGAAAAACAATTACTGATTTTGAAGAGTATGAGCACCAGCTTTTAGACAGAATGGGAAGAGATGAGAGATTGGTAAGAATGATGCAGAGCCGTGCAAAATCTAATCCGAAAAGAATCACTCTAGGAAATGCAGAAGAGTACAATGTACTGAAAGCAGCCCAAATTCTTTATGAAGAAGGAATTGCTTACCCAAGCCTTCTGGGAGACAAAAAGTACATCAAGGAGCAAATGGAACGTTTTGGAATCAACCTGGATATTCCAATCATTGACCCAAGTGATGATGATCAGAAAGAAAACAGAAAGAAATACAGAGAAACACTTTGGAAACTTCGTCAGAGAAAAGGGATGAATGAGTACAAAGCGAAAAGATACGTTCGTCAGAGAGACTATTTTGGACCTCTAATGCTAAAGCATGGAGATACCGATGGTCTGATTGTAGGATTCTCTAAAAACTATACTTCAGTATTGCGTCCTATTTTGGAAGTTATTGAAAAAGATAAAGGAGTAGATAAAGTGTCAGCAATGATGATGATTCTTTCTGAAAAGAAACCTATTTTCTTTGCAGATACTTCTATCAACCAGAATCCTACAGCAGAAGATCTTGTGAATATTGCTAAAATGGCAGAATTTACCGTGAAATCTTTTGCTATCGAACCTAGAATTGCGATGCTTGGATTCGAAAATTTCGCAGCAATTTCTGATACTTCAAAGAAAGTAGCTAAGGCTGTGAGTATCCTTCATGAGAAATATCCTAAGATGATTGTAGATGGTGAAATTCAGCCGGATTTTGCGATGAATGCAGATCATTTAAGTGATTATCCTTTCTCCAAATTAGGAACAACACCTGCCAACACATTCATCTTCCCGAATCTTGAAAGTGCCAACTTATCATATAAAATTCTAAGAGGTATGAAGGTAGCGCAGGTAATAGGACCTATCTTAATGGGATTAAAGCAACCGGTACATGTACTTCAGATGCGTTCAAGCGTTGATGAGATTGTGAACCTTGCTACCATTGCTGTTCTTGATGCACAGAGAAGAGAGAAGAAGGCGTAATAATTAAGATATTTAAGGTTTTTATAAAAACCGGTATAGAACCAGACGAATATTCGTCTGGTTTTTTTATGAAAAGAAATATAAAGTTTGGCTTCTGCGTGCAAGATGAGTAATTTCTGCTATTTAAGGAGCATGGATTTTTATTATTTACGCAGATAAGTAAGTTTGTCTTTTTGCTGTTTTTTGTGGTTAGCTTAATTTATGTATTGGTTTTTGTGATAAATAGTTCAAAATATTCATTGATATTAGTTTTCTAATGAGTTGTCATTGGTTTTTTGGGGAGTGTTGGGTTTATTTAATATCTTAGGAGGTATTAAAAACACAAGAGAGATTAAAAGCAAATACAGATGCATGAAAAAAGATCCCCTTTTTGATTCCGGAATTATACATGAAAGGTAGAATATTACTGCCGAATCAAAGATTGGTTTTGGAATATCCCGATATTTAGATATATCCTTTCCGGTAAAATTCTTTGTTTTTTTATGAAACAAGACAACAGTTAGCCTTATGCTGTTGAAAGATCTGTATGGTTTTTAGTTGATTCTTTTTAGTAAAGAAACACTATGAAAAAAAAGACATTCACAACGTTGGGGTTACCTCTGCTTCTGATGGTCGGATCCCTGTGCTATTCACAAAAATTTAATTTCAACCCTCATGAGTTATCCATCAATGGGTACATAAGAACAGGAATAGGAGGCACTGACGGAAATCAAATGGTCAATTTTACAACTCCGGAAAATATACATAAATTCAGAATGGGTAATGAAGCCAATCATTATGGAGAACTCCAGTTTAATTACCGGTATAAAAATAAAGATTCTGTAAATATGTATGAAGTAACCTATATGATGGCGAAATTTATTCCTTATGGAGGTGATGATTATAAACAGTTTCCTCAGACCGCCCAGTTATACGGAAAGATAAATAATGTAGTCAGAAATGCCAATATTTGGATAGGAAAACGATATTACGATCGTAGGAATAGTGAATTATTGGATTATTTTTGGCTTAATTCTGCGCAAAATTCACAGGTAGGTATTGGGATTGAGAATTATAAGATTAAAAATTCCGGGAACTTAAATGCTGCATTCATAAGATTTAAATATGGAAATAATGATTCTCATTCTTATGTAACTGATCTTAGGTATTTGGATATTCCCGTTTCAGAACACTCGAAAATTAACCTCCTTGGCCAGTATAGCATTAAAACCGAAAATGAAATAGAGGATACTCCAAAATCTTTTGGATACGCAGTTGGAGGATGGTGGACGTATTCCAAAAAGAATATTACCCATACTTCTACCATAATATTCAGAAAAGGAAGTTCAATTACAGATAATTTTTATACAGGAAAAACGGTATCAGATTTTACAGGCGGAAAAAGAATGTATAATCTTGATCATGCCAACTCATTGGATATCATTAATAATTTTGTTTATGATGATAAACGGAGACATGCAGTGCAGGCATCACTTACTTATCAATACAAGGATTTTGGGATTGGCAATACCAATGAAAATGGAGTGGTACTCGATAATAAAGTAGCAAAAAACTGGGTGAGCATAGGCTTTCGATATCTGTATTATATTAACAAACATTTTAATCTGGCAGTGGAAGCCGGAAATGATTATATGAAAGATAACAGGTCTGCAATAGAAGGAAGTTTACAGAAAGTAACATTTTCCCCTCAGATTTCCTGGGATTACGGATATTATTCAAGACCGGTAGTAAGACCGTTTATTACCTATGCCCATTGGTCTGATAGCTTCATGGGGATAACAGGGGTGTCAGACTTCAATACCCGGCTTCTGAATAAAAATCATGGAATATCCTATGGACTTCAACTAGAGATTTGGTGGTAAATAACGAGGGCTGAACATGATAGGACTGCCTGGAAATCATGGGAGAGGCTAAGGTGAAGTTTTCGTTTTTTCAAATCTTTTGTTTTTCTTACAAATGATTGAATTCCACTTCAAAATTTAAGTTAAAAATCATTCGTACGTGAAATGAAAATATTAATTAGTTTAAATTGCTATATTTGGGAGTTTTAAAAATTAATAATGATATTTTCTTTACAAGGCACCGTTCAGGAACTTACGCCTACCTACGCAGTAATTAATGTACAAGGAGTTGGTTACTATGTAGGTATCAGTTTAATGACCTCACAGACGCTGGTTTTGAATCAGCAGACCTTCTTATTTATTCAGCAGATCATCCGTGAAGATGCTCATCTCCTCTTTGGATTTAACACTCGTTCAGAAAAAGAAATGTTTAATCTGTTAATAAGCGTTAATGGAGTAGGAGCTATTTCAGCCCTTATTCTGCTATCAACATTGAGCCTTGATGAGATTGCTTCTGCAGTACTTTCAAAGAACAGTGCTTTGATCCAAAAAGCAAAAGGTATCGGAGCAAAAACGGCTGAAAGAATTATTGTTGATCTTAAAGATAAAGTCCAGAAATTCAGTGATCCTGCAGAGAATATTTCTGCATGGGTAGATAATAAAATTAAGGAAGAAGCGTTATCTGCATTAGAAGTTTTAGGGATTCCTAAGCGGATGAGCGAGAAGATTGCTGATAAAATATTAAAACAAGATCCAAGCATCTCGGTTGAAGAATTGGTAAAACAAATTTTAAAAAACATTTAACATTTGGTGGCGAATAATAAGCATCTTAACATATTTTTGTTCCTGTCGTTTCTTTGTATGTCTGTCAGTGCCTTTGCACAACAGCAGAAGAAGGATACAGCAATCATAAGAAAAGAATATGAAGTGGCCGACCCTACAAGGTATGAAGCCTATTACGACATAAAAACCGGGATGTACTATGTGTATCCTAAAGTTGGGAATACCATTACAGGACCTCCCACAGCTATGTCTCCTGAAGAATATAAAGAATATATGCTGGCCACTCAGACCAGAGCATATTATAAGGAGAAATCTGAAAAATACAATCTCCTTTTCAGAAAAGATAAAACAGACGCGCGTAAGAAAGGGCTTATCCCTTCAGTGCAGATCAATAACAGACTCTTTGAAACTATTTTCGGAGGAAATAAGATTGAAATCATTCCTACAGGATACGCCTCCCTTGATTTTGCCGGCCTTTACCAAAAAATAGATAACCCGATGATTCTGCCTCAAAACAGGACCAGTTTTACTTTTGATATCAATCAGAGAATTCAGCTGGGATTATTGGGTAAAGTAGGAGAGAACCTTCAGTTAAAAGCCAATTATGATACCCAAAGTGGTTTTGCTTTTGAAAACAGGATGAACCTTGTATGGCAGGCTAAAGGAAACTGGAAGGATCTTCAGAGCAAAGGCCTTGGAAATGTGGATAAACCTAATGCAGGTGGCGAAGATAAAATCATCAAAAGGGTTGAATTTGGTAACGTAAATATGCCGCTTTCAACAAGTTTGATCC
The DNA here is from genome assembly GCF_003385455.1 of Chryseobacterium rhizosphaerae. Taxonomy (GTDB): domain Bacteria; phylum Bacteroidota; class Bacteroidia; order Flavobacteriales; family Weeksellaceae; genus Chryseobacterium; species Chryseobacterium rhizosphaerae. The sequence goes on from NZ_QNUF01000031.1 coordinate 53,352, forward strand.
GTGGGTCACAATCTTTATTTGGGGTGAAGGCTGAATTTCAGCTGGGTAAAACCTTTGGAACAGTTGTCCTTTCCCAGCAACAAGGTGAAGCCAGAAATATTGTAGTACAGGGCGGTGGAGTAATGAATAACTTTAAAGTCAATGCCATCGACTATGAAGATAACCAACACTACTTTTTAGGACATTATTTCCTGGGTAAGTATGATGATGCATTAGCCAATTACCCACAGATTAATTCAACGATCAATATTACCAGAATGGAAGTTTGGGTATTGGATCAGGGAAATAGCAATCTGGCTTATCAAAAGAGTATTATCGGGATCAGAGACCTGGGAGAAGGTGCTGGTGGAGCAATCCTACCGGACAACTCTCTGAATGGGTTATATAATGCTGTGAGTACTACGGCAGGGACCAGAGAACCTGGTAAAAATTATGGTGCTATTTTTCAGGGGCAGGTTTTCCCGGGAAGTGCAGCACCCTATGACAATGGTGAAGAATTTATTTTCAATACAAAAGCGAGAAGGCTTAATACGAATGAATATACATTACAACCGCAATTAGGATACGTTTCCTTAAACCAGAAACTTAACGAGAACCAGCTTTTAGCGGTTTCTTATTCCTATACGGTAGGGGGAAGTAATAAAGTATATAAAGTAGGGGAATTTTCAGAAGAAAGCCCCGTTTTGATTACCAAGGTTTTAAGACCAAACAATAAGGTAAATACCCAATCACCAATGTGGAAGCTGATGATGAAGAATATTTATTCTTTAGATGCAGGGCAGGTTGCACAGGACGGATTTATTCTGAATTTATATTACAGAGATCAGAAAACGGGAGGTAAAGTAAACTATCTTCCAGGTACCCAGGTACAGGATCAGAACTTACTGAAATTAATGAACTGGGACCGTTTGAATATGAACGGAGATGTCCAGAATAATCAGGACGGTTCTAAAGGTGATGGTATTTTTGACTTTGTAAATGGCCTTACAATCCGACCGGAAACAGGAAGAATTATCTTTACTAAAGTACAGCCGTTTGGAGATTATATGCAAGCTAAGATCGGAAGTAATGATCCTCAATATGTTTTTCATGATCTTTATGATAAACAGAAACAGGATGCCCTTTCCAGTAACTTAGCATTGAGATATACAATGGAAGGACGTTACAAAGGAACACAGGGACAGGGTATTTCTTTAGGAGCTGTCAATGTTCCGCAAGGATCTGTAAAAGTTTCTGCCAATGGAGTACAGTTGAATGAAGGAGTAGACTATACCGTAGACTATATGCTGGGAACTGTGACGATCATTAATGAAAATGTGAAGCAGTCTGGGCAGGCCATTAATATTTCATTAGAAAACCAATTGACATTTAATACCCAAAGAAAAAGATTCTTAGGATTAAATTTAGAAAGAAGGTTTAATGAAAACTTTATTTTAGGAGCCACAGTTGTCAATTATTCAGAATCACCACTTACTCAGAAAGTAAACTACGGACAGGAGGCTGTTAATAATACAATGGCGGGGATCAACTTGATGTACAACAATCAGGTGCCATTCCTGACAAGGCTTACAGATAAACTGCCATTGGTGAAAACAGAGGCACCGTCCAACGTAAACTTTAGGATGGAGGGAGCTTATTTACTTCCGGGATTAAATAAAGGAACCAATGATCAATCCTATATTGATGATTTTGAACAAACGACTTCTAAAATATCCCTAAAAGAACCTGCTGCATGGAGCTTAGCCTCAAGGCCAGAGAAAAATACAGTGGCTCCGTTCAACAATCCTCCTCTTAATGATGATCTGACCAGCGGCTACGGAAGAGGTCTGTTATCCTGGTATAATATTGATCCGAGATTCTGGGGAGTAGGGGGAAGAACACCTGCAGGGATTACCCCACAGTCTGTATCCAATCACGCTTCAAGAAGAGTTCAATTATCCGAGATCTATAATAACAGGGATTTTGTAGCAGGAGAACAAACCTTTACAAATACTTTTGATATCTCATACTATCCTCAGGAAAGAGGTCCTTATAACGTAAATCAGGCCACTGAACTGGCACAAAACAGATGGGCCGGTATCATGAGACCGATCAGTGTTTCTAACTTTGTAAACTCAAATATTGAGTATGTTGAGTTTTGGATGATGGATCCTTATGCAGATGGTAACCAACTGGGAGCGAATCCCAAGCTTTTACTGCATTTAGGAAATGTTTCTGAAGATGTACTGAAAGATGGAAAAATGCAGTATGAAAATGGACTTCCGACTCCGGCAACTCCATCTACAACGACCAACTCAAACTGGGGAACACAGCCAAAGCAGCCACCTATTCTGTATGCATTCTCTACCGAAGGAGAAAACAGAAAAGCACAGGATGTAGGATATGATGGATTAAGTTCCGATCAGGAGTCCATGAAATTTGGAAATACATTTGTGAACCCGGTAACTAATGCATCTGACCCTGCATTGGATGACTTCGTGTTCTTTATGTCTGACCGGTTTACAGGAAGCCAAGCCGCTTCACTGGTTCAGCGATATAAATATTTCAGAAACCCGGACGGAAACTCTGAAGCAAACTCTTTAAATGTAGCTTCACAAACACCGGATGCTGAAGATATCAACAGAGATTATAACCTTGATCAAACTGAAAACTATAACCAATATGTTGTAAAACTGGATAAGCCAAGTCTTACATTGGGAGATAACAATATCGTTGATGTAAAGACGGTAAAAGCCAACTTCCAGAACGGACAGTCTTCGGATGTAAAATGGTACCTTTTCAGAATTCCAGTGTCTAAATTTGATCCTAGTGAAGGAGCACATGAAACCTCCGTTTTAAATAATGTAAGATTTGCCAGATTAATGTTAACAGGATTTGAGCAAACTTCTACATTAAGATTTGGGACAATGGATCTTGTAAGATCAGACTGGAGAAAATACCCTAGAAACATTGCTGTTTATCAGTCACAGGGTGCTAATCCTTCAAAGGATGAAGGAAGTATGGAGGTTAATACATCCAACTTAGAAGTTGGGAGTGTTAACATTGAAGAGAATGCCTTTAACCAACCTCCATATGTGTTGCCTCCGGGGATTGACAGACAGGTGTTGAGTGGAAATGCAGGAGCGCAAAGACAGAATGAAGCTTCTTTGTATATGAAGGCAGACCAATTGGAAAGTAGTGAAGCTAGAGGAGTGTTTAAAAATACGACTTTGGATATGAGAAGGTATAAGAGACTGAGACTTTTTACACATGCTCATGATCCAGCGAATAGAGATAAATATTTAGGAAGGATAGATCCTAAAACTAAGTTTTTCATCCGTTTTGGAAGTGATGCTACAGATAACTATTACGAATATGAAGCTGCTTTGAAACTTACAAGAACTACAGAAACAACACCAATGGAAATCTGGCCAATGGAGAATGAAGTAGATTTGGAAATTCAAAGCTTTGTAGATGCAAAAATCAGAAGAGATAAAAATAAGTCAGATAAAATTTCAGAAAGAATTTTAGATGATGTTTTTGGTGGAGGTGACAGTTCTAAAAGGATCTATATCAAAGGTCGTCCAAGTTTAGGAAATATCACTACTATTATGATTGGGGTAAGAAATGGTATTGCAAGAGGAGAAACAGATGCAGAAGCTATAAATAGAGTACTTTGGGTTAACGAAATCCGTCTTTCTGAAATTGAAAATGATGGAGGATATGCTGGGAATGCAAGCTTAAATTTCAATATGGGAGATTTTGCAACAGTGAATGCAAATGCTTCTTATACCTCAGTTGGATTTGGAAATATAGATTCAAAACCGGCAGAAAGAAATCAGTCTACCCAATCAGCATTCAGTATTAATACCGCTATTAATGTTGATAAATTATTACCGGAGAAAACAGGTATGAAAATACCTTTGAATTACTCTTATTCACAAACTATCGAAGATCCGAAATATAATCCTTTGGATACGGATGTTGAGTTTAGCAAGGCTCCTAATAAAGAGCAGCTGAAAAAGGTAGCAAGAACGTATACTCAGCAGAGAAGTATTGGAGTAGTCAATATGCGTAAAGAAAGGGTGAATCAAAATAAAAAGCCTAAATTCTATGATATAGAAAACGTTTCAGTAACCGCTGTTTATAACGATGATTATTTCAGAGATATCTACACCAAGAAAAACTACAGACAATACCTGAGAGGATATGTTGATTACAATTATACCTTTAAGCCATGGGTGATTAAACCGTTCAATAAGATGATCAGTGATACGGCAAAATCTACCAAGTATCTGAGATGGGTGAAGGAATTCAACTTTAACCCGGTTCCTACAAGACTATCGTTCAGAACGGAAATCGACAGGAATTATAATGAACTTGAGTTCAGAAATGTAGAGGCTATTTTAGGAGGAGATACCAGCGGTGATCTAGGAGCATTAAGAAACAGAAACTTCTATTTCGGCTGGCAGTATGGATTAGGATTCAACTTTACAAAATCATTAAAACTGGAAATCAATTCTGCAACCAGAACTTTGAATGATAATGTAGATGTGAACACCATGGACAATAAAGCCATTTTTGGAAATATATTCAGAGCAGGAAGACCGGTATTGTATAACCACAGGGTTCAGCTGAACTATAAACTGCCATTCCAGTACCTTCCTTATTTAGATTTCATTAATGCTGAAGTAGGATATGGGTTTACCTATAACTGGAATGCAAGATCTACAGCATTGCTTGCAAGTCCGGAAGGTTCGTTGGGATCTGTAGGACAGAATACCAATGTGATCCAGGCAACTGCTACTGCAGATATTCCAAAGTTCTTCGGTCAGTTTAAATATTTTAAAAATATTTCTACCAAACTGCAAAAACGTAAACAGGAAATTGATTCCTTGAATAATGTGTATACACAGCAATGGGCAAAGAACAGGTACAGATATAAAAATTATAAGTTTAAAAATAAACTGACAGTGCTTGAAAGTGCAGCGTTCTTCCTGACCTCTTTCAAACAGTTGGACGTGAATTATAATGAAACTAACGGTACTGTACTTCCGGGATTATTGTCTGCCCCGAACTGGTATGGCTCCGGACAGACATTAGGAGGTCCTACATTAGGATTCCTGTTTGGATCACAGGCTGATATCAGAAGAACCGTGATGGAGAATGGCTGGGTAAGTAATTCCCCATACATGACAGATCCATATGTAAGGATGTCGACCAAAGAACTGAGGGCAAATCTCCAAGTTGTTCCAATGAACGATTTTAGAATAGATCTTAATGTATTGCATAATTATAACAGAAATTTTTCACATACAGGATTTAATTATACAAGTGGAGGTGTTGCCAATCCAGACTTTACGTTTGCTACTGATTTAATAACCTATTCCAATTCTACAGTACTTCTTAGTACTTCATTTAAAGATGGGCAGGCTGTTTATCAGACAATCAGAGAAAATGCAAGAATACTTTCAACCCGTTTAGGAGGTCCGAATGCAGTTATCGGGAATGACGGATTTGCAGAGCATTACAGCATATCCAATGCTTATGTATTAATTCCGGCATTTAGAGCGGCCGTTGAAGGTAAAGCGGTGAAGACAATGGGTGATCCCAAAAAAGCAGGATTCCCGTTACCAAACTGGCGAATTACCTATTCAGGACTAAGAAATGTACCAATGATTAATGGGCAGTTTACAAAATTTGATATTCTGCATGGATATACGGCAACCTATACGGCAACCGGAATTCAGTCCAGTATTGACTATTTCAATAGTTTAATTACTAAAGTTAATGATCCAAATTCTGCATTTGATGTGAATAAAGATTACATCAATCCATTTACTTTTGCTCAGGTTGGCTATGTAGAATCATTTGCACCGCTTATCGGAGTAGATGTAACCATGAGAAATAATATGCAGTTCGGATTACAGTATAACAGAAATAGAATGATGGTACTGGGATTAGTGAATCATACCCTTACTGAAGATTCCAACTCAGAATATGTGGTAAGACTGGGATATATTGTCCGCAACTTCAGGTTGGGAATGGCGAATGTAAGAGGTTCAAGAGGAAAAGGAAGTGATCTTAATATCAGAGGAGATATTTCATTGAGAGACAGTAAAACCTCTATTATGAATATCTTGTTGAATGACTCTCAGATCACAGGAGGACAAAAGCTTTTAAATATCAAACTTTCGGCAGACTATAATGTTTCTGAGAATCTGAATTTAAGAGTGTTCTACGAACAGATGACTTCCAAGTATAAGATATCAACCGCATTCCCATTGTCAACGGTTAGAGCAGGTATTTCTGCAACGTTTACATTCGGTGATGCTGGTGGTGGCTTCTAAGAAGATATAATAACAATAAATAAACTAAAATCCCTTTCTATAACAGAAAGGGATTTTTATATACTATGATGAGGTTGGAAAAGGTCACTATAGCTAAATGTATATTGTATATGAATTTTGTTGAGGTTAATCTCTCACGATATCTTGCAGGAATCTATAGCGTAATCCTGATTGATATAAATGGAAAGACCTATCCGAACAAGGTTGTCAAAAAATAATATTAACCAGAATCGCTGCTTCGGCAGCGATTTTTTTATTTCCACTCAAAATTTCTGTAAGATGCTTATTAAAGCTTTGAACCTTTTAGAATTTTGAATACATTTGTAAAAATAAAAATTTAAAAATGAACACACCATCAGAATTAAAGTACACTAAAGATCACGAATGGATCAAGATTGAAGGTAATGTTGCTACAATTGGTATTACAGACTTTGCTCAGGGAGAACTTGGGGACATCGTATATGTAGATGTAGATACTGTAGATGATGACCTTAATGGAGGAGATGTTTTTGGAAGTGTAGAAGCGGTAAAAACTGTTTCAGATTTATTCTTACCTATTGCAGGAAAGGTTATTGAATTTAATTCAGAATTAGAAGCCCAGCCTGAGTTGTTGAATACAGACCCTTATGGAAACGGATGGATTATCAAATTAGAACTTGCTGATGGAGCAGATCAGTCTGAATTACTTTCAGCTGAAGATTACCAGGCTATCATTGGATAAGATTTCAAAAATATTTAGTAAGATATTGCCCATTTATTGGGCATTTCTTACTTACATGCTTCTCAAGCCCGGGGTGGAGAACCAGGAATATTGGTTCATGTTCAGTGGTATAGACAAAGTTTTGCACCTGTGTATATTTGCAGCACTGGGATTCTCTTTCATTGCTACATTCCCCAGAATAAAATTCTCTTACTTTTTTCAGATCATCCTTATCTATGCTTTTCTTACTGAAATTTTGCAGGAAGAAATGGGATTGGGCAGATCTATGGAAACACTCGATATCGTAGCAGACACTATCGGATGTCTTATAGGTTACTATACCTATAAAATATTGATCAAACGCTTTTTCTGATATACCCTATAATTTGAAACAGGAAAACTCCGTATTTCAAATTTTCCAAAACATTGGGACATTTACATTCTCACCCCCTCAACTCCCAACCTCTAGGGTCCACCAACTTTCAGACTCTCCAACCCTCAGACTCTCTAACACCAGTAGCTTTTTCCCGCTATCCACTCATACTCCTCGCGCCAAGGCTTTCCAGTGCTGTAATCCTTATGCTTTCCAGCCTGTGCTGTGGGGTATCCGTTTCTATCGGGGCTAGGGGAGTAGATATAGATTATAAATATAGGCTGATGAATAACTGGTAGTCAATAGTCAATATAGCCAGCCATCAGTCGCTAGCAGCCAATAGCCAGCTGCCAATCAATTCTTTTTGGAAATGCATATTCAATAGGAGTGTGCTTTAGCCCGCTCAAATAAAATCAACCTCTGCCCTGGCTTTAGCCCAACCATAATTGAGATACTCTATCCTATAAAAGAATACCCCTACTATATATATGTATAACTTCCATCACTCATCACTCATCACTCATCACTCCTCATCTCAGCTCCCTCCCACGCTCCAATGCGTTGCTTCAAACATTTGTTTAAAATTTTCTCCCTTGCCTACCAGTATGTTAGATTTAAATATTACATAATTGTAAATTTAAAGTTAAATAAACTTGTTTGGTATAGGTAAGTTGGCTTACCTTTGCCCCACTGAAAAACGAAAGATATTCAGTAAGCGCAGAAGAGCTTTTAGCTAAGCAGAAACGATATACTTTATAAGATAATAATTCTAAAAAACGTGATCAAAACTTTTTAAAAATAAAAGTTGCGAAAGTGAAAAAGATTTGTATCTTTGCAGTCCCAATATGGGAGCGCAGGAGTAGATGGATTGAGGGTTTAGA
>NZ_QNUF01000032.1 GCF_003385455.1 Chryseobacterium rhizosphaerae
AAAATTTAAGACGCAAGAAAATCTAAGATTTTCAGCAAGGGACGCGACAGAATAGTATTAAATTTCTCGCAGATCCAGCAAATGCAGATTAAAATCTACAGTACACAATTTTATCGGAGATAAAATCCTTGCGCCTTAAAAGCATGAGTTATATCAAAAAAATTGCGCCTTAGCGTTTTCCAACTCCTCATCCTTTTTAGTAAAAAAAAGACTGCTTCAAAATTGAAACAGTCTCTTGTGTAATATTATTTTTCAAGCTGCTTAGCATCTCTTTTTTGTTGGAATACGCAAAGGCGCAAGGGATTTTCATGTAGTATGAAAATTTAAGACGCAAGAAAATCTAAGATTTTCAGCAAGGGACGCGACAGAATAGTATTAAATTTCTCGCAGACCCAGCAAGTGCTGGTTAAAATCTACCGTACACAATTTTATCGGAGATAAAATCCTTGCGCCTTAAAAGCATGAGTTATATCAAAAAAATTGCGCCTTAGCGTTTTCCAACTTCCTCATCCTTTTTAGTAAAAAAAGACTGTTTCGAAATGAAACAGTCTCTTGTGTAATATTATTTTTCAAGTTGCTTATAGCTTCTCTGTATAAAGTTTGTCAGGTCTTTTCCTTTCAGTAAATTCTGTGAAAGCTTGGCAAGATCCAGAGCATATTTGATCAGGTTTTGCTTTTCGTCACTATTTTCAGTTTTTAATATCTGATTAGAAAGTTCACTGTTGGAATTGACAACAAGATTGTACATTTCCGGGAATCCTCCCATTCCGAACATTCCACCTCCACCTGTAGCCTGCATTTCTTTCATTCTTCTCATAAACTCCGGCTGGGTAATAGTGAAAGGAGCATCACTGCTGTCAAGATCTTCAAGCTGAACGGTGAATTTAGCATCCTGTATTGCTTCTTCTACATTCTTTTTTAAAGATTCTTTTTCAGTTTCATTTAATTTTGAAATAACCGGCTCATCTTTTTTGATCAGGTTATTGATGTGATCAGCATCTACTCTTGCGAATGAGATGTTTTCTTTTGAAGTTTCCAGTTTCTGGATCACATGTGGAATAATAGGAGAGTCTAATAAAAGTACCTCATATCCTTTATCCTTTGCAGATTGGATGTAGCTGTGCTGTTCATCAGCATTGGTAGCATAGAGAACAACTAATTTGTTATCCTTATCCGTTTGTGACGGCTTGATTTTCTCAACTAATTCATCCCATAAAAAGTATTTTCCGTCTGTGGTAGGATACAGCGTAAATTTATCTGCTTTTTCAGAAAATTTCTCTTCAGTGATAATTCCGTATTCAATAACGATTTTAATATCGTTCCATTTTTTCTCATAATCTTCACGGTTTTCGTTGATCAGAGAAACCATTTTATCGGCTACTTTTTTGGTGATATAAGATGAAATTTTCTTTACAGCACCGTCTGCCTGAAGATAAGAACGGGATACATTCAACGGAATATCCGGAGAGTCGATAACTCCTCTAAGAAGCATCAGGAAATCCGGAACGATACCTTTTACTTCATCTGTTACAAATACCTGATTTTGGTAGAGTTGGATTTTATCCTTGTCGATATTCAGATTGTTGCTCAGTTTTGGGAAGAATAAAACTCCGGTAAGGTTGAATGGATAATCAACATTAAGGTGAATATTGAATAGAGGTTCATCAAACTGCATTGGATACAATTCGTGATAGAACTTCATATAATCTTCGTTGGTCAGCTCACTTGGAGCGATAGTCCATGCCGGTGTAGGGTTGTTGATGATATTATCTACTTCTTCTGTTTCCGCAACGGCATCTTCAGGAGCGTCTTCCGGTAAAGGCAGGGTATGTGTTTTTGTTCCGAATTTAATAGGAACAGGCATAAACTTGTTATACTTTGATAATAGCTCACGGATTTTTCCTTCTTCTAAAAACTCTACAGAATCTTCTGCAATGTGAAGGATGATTTCTGTACCTCTGTCAGTTTTATCCGTTGTTTCCTCAAGGGTAAATTCCGGGCTTCCATCACAGATCCATCTTACAGCCGGTTCATCTTTATATGATTTGGTAAGGATTTCCACTTTCTCAGCCACCATAAAAGCAGAGTAGAATCCAAGCCCAAAATGTCCGATAATTCCTGAATCTTTTGCAGAATCTTTATATTTTTCCAAAAACTCTTCAGCTCCGGAAAAAGCAACCTGGTTGATGTATTTTTCAACTTCCTCACCCGTCATACCAATACCCTGGTCGATGATGCGTAACGTTTTTTGTTCTTTATCGATTTTAACCTCAAGTTTTGGGTTACCGTATTCAACCTTAGCCTCTCCGATACTTGTTAAATGCTTTAATTTTAAGGTAGCATCAGTAGCATTAGAGATTAATTCTCTTAAAAATATTTCGTGGTCGCTGTAAAGAAACTTTTTTATAAGGGGAAAAATATTTTCAACAGATACATTAATATTTCCTTTAGTCATAATATTTTAGATTTTTAATTGTTACCCATAACTTCTCAAAAAAAATACCACGAAGAAGAATGTGACAGAATGACATTTTTTTTATGAGCGGTCTATTCATCCCTTTTATTATATTTACCGCCAATTATAATAACAATATGGGAATCTTTAATTTTTTTAAGAAAAAAGAAAACAGACAGGAGGAAGTTTATGCTCCGGTTCAGCAAAATGAAACATCAGTTAAAAATGTAATGGAAGAAGCTGAAGAAGTGGAAGTAATGTTAGATACATTACCTGAGCAGCCTTCGGAGCCAGTTGAAGAAAAGAAGATCAATAATGAATATGAAAAGATAAAGATTTACAATGATTATATTGTCTATTTCATTGCGCTTCAGCTAAAGGGTGATTATGCCCCTATTTCTGCATTTGAAAAGGAAAATGGTGAAGTGGAAGGATTTGCCTATATGGTGAACGATGATACATATATGTTTTCAATGGAAGATGCTATCGGAAGAATGGAAAAAAAGTTTGAGTCTGAGCTTAAGGAAGGTAAGATCAGGTCATACATGATTTTATACCATTCTAAGTTTGATGATAATGGCAACCATGAAGTGGCAACCCAGGAAGGAGAGTTCAAATCAATCACGCTTTCCTATCATTATAAAGGTTTTGATAAAGCTAAAACAGCATTGCCTTATGTTTTTGAAAACCAAAGCATCACTTATAAAGGTTTTTCAGAGTTTTCTCAGGAAGAAAACAATGAGATCATGAATAATCAGTTGGTAGAGGGTAAAGAGTATTTCACCAATATAGAAGAAATTAAAATACCGGAAAGTAGTAACGAAGCTGGAATTAAGATTAAAAAATCAAATGTTCATACCCTTGCGAGCACGTGGGGTGGAGTTTTCGGATTTGAAAGCTTTCAGAACCAGAAAGAATTTTCCGAGTATTTGATCCACACCATGTCTTTATTTAGAATGGAAGACCCTGCTTATGACCAGGATAAGCTGAAGTATACAGAATTTAAAGATGTAAAATTCAAGCCGGTACTTTCCGATGATTTTACTACCATGTATCCGGAAGTAAAAACTGATTTTTCCCTGGATTTTGAAACAAAGGAGATTAACGAATGGGAAAATGTGAACAACAATGAAGCGGTTATTGGAGGTTCGGCAAGAGATACCTTTGGAATTTGGTTTTTCGCAACGGATTATGTGGAGAATAGGAACAGATATTTGACACAGACAAATTTAAATGTTAATATCAGTGGGATTATTTTCGTATTGGATTTGCATGAGAGTTTTGAATTACCGGACGGTACTATGACGGGAGAGGATTTTACAGCGTATAAACCAAGCCAGGATCTTCCTAATTATGGATGTTTTGATTTTGTGGGTAAGATTATAGACTTCAGAGAAACGGAAGTACTGGCAGATGGAAGTGCTAAAGGCTATATACTGAAATTAAAGCTGATCACAAATTCTGAAATGGAAGACTTCTTTACAATTGATGCCTTTGTTAGTAAAGGAAATATGAGATTTGAAACGTTGACCAAAGGAATGCAGGTTGCCGGAGCATTACAGTTGCAAGGTAAGATGGCAGACTAATAATAAGCATACAAAAGAAAAACGGTCTGAATTTTCAGACCGTTTTTTTATTTTAATTGAAACAAATTATTTGTTTTTCAATTCTTCCTTGATTTTGTTTTCCAATTCCTCAGCAAGATCAGGATTATCTTTTAAAACATCTTTTACAGCATCACGTCCCTGACCTAATTTGGTCTCTTCGTAGCTGAACCAAGAACCGCTTTTCTTTACAATTCCCATATCTACTGCTGTATCAAGAATCTCTCCTACTTTAGAAACTCCTTCTCCATACATAATGTCAAATTCAGCCTGTTTGAAAGGTGGGGCTACTTTGTTTTTCACAATCTTCACTTTCACACGGCTTCCGATAGCTTCGTCACCCTGCTTAATTGGAGCACTTGCTTTTCTGATATCCAGTCTTACAGAAGCATAGAATTTAAGAGCATTACCACCGGTAGTTGTTTCAGGGTTTCCAAACATAACACCGATTTTTTCTCTTAGCTGGTTGATGAAGATTACCGTACATTTTGTTCTTGAAATAGTAGCAGTAAGTTTTCTTAATGCCTGAGACATCAATCTTGCATGAAGACCCATTTTAGAGTCTCCCATTTCCCCTTCAATTTCAGCTTTTGGAGTAAGAGCAGCTACAGAGTCAATCACAACGATATCAATAGCTCCTGAACGGATAAGATTATCCGCAATTTCTAAAGCCTGCTCACCGTTATCCGGTTGAGAAATAATAAGGTTTTCTAAATCAATTCCTAGTTTTGCAGCATAGGTTCTGTCGAAAGCGTGCTCAGCATCAATAAATGCAGCAATACCCCCTGCTTTTTGAGCTTCAGCGATAGCGTGAAGAGTCAATGTTGTTTTACCTGAAGATTCAGGACCATATATTTCAATGATTCTTCCTCTTGGATATCCACCTACGCCTAATGCGATATCTAATCCTAAAGATCCTGAAGGAATAACTTCTATGGTCGTATCTACGGCAGCATCCCCCAAAGTCATTACAGTTCCTTTTCCGTATGTTTTATCTAATTTGTCAAGCACTAATGCGAGTGCTTTTTTCTTATCTTCAATGTTACTCATCGCTATTAAAATATTTCTCAAAAATACATAATTTAAATATCAAAAACTAATATTATTTATGGGTGAAACCTGTTTTTAAAGTTAAAAAATGATAAATTTTTACTACTGATCTCATTCATAACGAAGCAGATGCAGAATATAGTTTTCGGGAAATTTTAAAACATATTTTTTATTTACAACAGAGATATTATCTAATGGAAATTTGAGTTTTTTGTGATATTCAGATAGTCTTCCAGTACCTTCATCTGATCCTTATTTCCTCTTTGTATTCTTGCTTCCCGGCTTACCAGCTTGTCATAGATTTTATTGAAAAATATCTTAGATTTTGGAAATAGTTTTTTATAGGAAACTTCCGGAATTTGTAGTCTTTTACAAACCTCGTCACCCAAAAGAAACCAGGTACAGCAGATATGGAGATACCTTAAGTTTTTTCTTTGGAATTCAAATTTTAAAATAGGATTTTCTAACGATTCGTTCAGTAAAGAATGGGCAAGGAGAACAGAGTCTTTATCTGAAGGTGGCTGAACCGAAGTCCATAGATAAAAATATTCTGTAGCCTGCTTTTTATTATCGGGAAGAATCTGCTCCGGAATTCCTAATAAATATCCTACATATTTCCAGAGGTGAAAAATACCCTGTTCTTCTTCGACAGAAAAAGTATTTCCCAGTTTTTGAAGGCTGTGAAGGAAAACGAGGCTGAACCCAATATAGGTAGCCATCATATCCCAGGAATTGATGGGCTCTCCCCAGTTTTCAGTGTCCCAGTCTTTATAGTGTTTCTTTATGGAAAGCCTGGCATAGGAATGGATAAGCCTGGTTTTTATGGCAAACTCATATCCTTTTGCGTGAAGTTCGAGTGCATTGTAGCGGGTAGCATTGACCCAGAAATCCAGTGTTTCCGAAAGACGCTTTACAGCTCCTTTTTTTAAGGCTTCCGTTACGATCAGCGGTTTATTGAGATAAGCATAATCATATCCTCCGATCAGGCAGTAATCCCGCAGTGAGATCAGAGAGTCCAGATTACTTCTCATGCAAAGTTCAGCACCGCTTTTAAGCAGGTTATAATCAAGCCACTCAGGAACCTTTTGGGTTTGGGCGAATAATTTTTTTACGCTGTCAGGAACATCGTCGGTTTCAGAAACACCATTGCGGATATAGTTTTCAATTTCTCTGGAGGCTTCCTGGTATTTTTTAGTAAAATAAACCTCTTTTACAACCTCATCACCGGTTTCATCTACATGATAAAAGAAAGGCGCATATTTCTCAAAGTTTTCAAAACTCACTTCAGCTCCTGAAATTTCAATGAGCTGTTTGCCATTGCCTTCTTCCCAAAAGTTTTTGAAATGAGAAGAATCTTTAAAGCGAGGTTGTATTGTCGTTCGTTCCATGTAATATAAAAGTACAAGTTTTACACCGAAATCCCCTGATGATATTGATCAGCCTTTTAGATGATATGAAGCTTGGTTTCATTTTTTTCTGAAAAATAACACAAACGGGTTATTTTTTTGTCTCCATAAAAGTCCAAACTTTGTTGTGAAGCTAAGAGTCATCAAAATATCAGTTCTAAAAAGATATTGTTTCAGAATTGAATTTCTCTGCTCTTCAATGATAAAAACTTTAACCCTAAAACAACTAATTATGAAAACGAAAATTTTACTGCCACTTTTGCTTTGGACAGGAGTGATCTTTGGACAAGTTAGAGATTCATTAAATGCAAAATTTGCCAACCCTGAGGTTGATCAGAGTAAAATAGTTGCATCAAACATTTTAAGAGTTGAGGCTGATCTAGTATCATCCTGGAGAGGAGTCAGAGGTTGTGGCGATGCGCCGACACCGCGTAAGAATATTGAAGCTACAGCCAATGCTTGGATTAAAACGAAAATGTTTGAACACAAAAACTTGAAATGGATCAGATACGGATGGAATGTTCCGGTAATTTCAGTAAGACGCTGGCAGGATCCATTTCCGGACAAAAGAAGGCATTGTTCCGGAAATGCCAGATTCAAAATTTTTATGGAATTTGAAAAACAGTAACCCTTAAAACAAAAAAACCTTCCCATCGGGAAGGTTTTATATTACTTATTGCTTATCGCTCATTACTTATTATAAAGAAGCAGCGTGTACAAGCATATCTACTAACTTGTTAGAATAACCCATTTCGTTGTCATACCAAGAAACAAGTTTTACGAAGTTTGGAGAAAGCATGATACCAGCGTCTTTATCGAAGATAGAAGTTCTCTTATCTCCTACGAAGTCCTGAGAAACTACTGCATCTTCAGTATATCCTAAGATTCCTTTCAATTCACCTTCAGAAGCTTCTTTGATAGCCGCACAGATCTCATCGTAAGAAGTTGCTTTTTCTAATCTTACCGTAAGGTCAACTACAGAAACGTCTACAGTAGGTACTCTGAAAGACATACCTGTTAATTTTCCGTTTAATGAAGGGATTACTTTTCCTACTGCTTTAGCAGCACCTGTAGAAGAAGGGATAATGTTGTTTAGAGCAGCTCTACCACCTCTCCAGTCTTTCACTGAAGGACCGTCAACAGTTTTTTGAGTTGCTGTTGTAGCGTGTACAGTTGTCATTAAACCTTCTACGATTCCAAATTTATCGTGGATTACTTTAGCTAAAGGAGCTAAACAGTTTGTAGTACAAGAAGCGTTTGATAAAATTTTGATATCATCAGTAAGTTCCTTGTGGTTTACACCCATTACGAACATTGGAGTATCATCTTTAGAAGGAGCGGAAAGGATTACTTTTTTTGCACCTGCATTGATGTGAGCCTGAGCAGAGTCTTTAGATAAGAAAAGACCTGTAGATTCTACGATATAGTCAGCTCCAATTTCATTCCACTTTAGGTTGTTAGGATCTTTTTCAGCAGTTACTCTGATTTTTTTTCCGTTTACAACAAGATCATTTCCTTCTACAGAAACTTCACCTGGGAAAACACCATGTACAGAGTCATATTTTAACATGTAAGCCATGTATTCTGCATTGATTAGGTCATTGATTCCTACAACTTCAATGTTGTCTCTTTCAGTCATTGCTCTGAAAACAAGACGTCCAATTCTACCAAAACCGTTGATACCTACTTTAATTGTTGACATAATAGTTTGTTTTTATTAGATTATAAAAATAATTAGATTGCTAAAATTTCTGAAATCAACATCAGATCTTTGTTGATTTCGTTATGTTTTTTAATGGCTTCTTCAATAGGAGTATACACCACATCATTGGAGCGCATTCCTGCCATTACATTGTTTTGTCCTTCCATTAATCCTACTACGGCACCATATCCAAGTCTGCTGGCCAATACTCTGTCTGCACAACTTGGGGATCCTCCTCTTTGCATATGTCCTAAAACCGCTACACGAATGTCATAGTCAGGGAATATTTCCTTTGTTTTTTCTGCTAACCCATAAACATTGGCTAGTTTTTCACCTTCTGCTACCACTACAATGCTGGATGCTTTTCCTGTTTTTTCAGCTTTTCGGAATTTTGCAAAAAGATCATCCATGCTGTCTTTTTTCTCAGGAATTAAAATATCCAAAGCACCTGTTGCCAGACCACTGTTTAAAGCAATAAAACCGGCATCACGACCCATCACCTCTACAAAGAAAACCCTGTTGTGAGAAGTAGCCGTGTCACGGATTTTGTCAATAGCTTCCATAGCTGTATTCAGAGCTGTATCATACCCAATGGTATTATCAGTCCCGAAGATATCATTGTCAATAGTTCCCGGTATACCAATTACCCGGATTCCAAATTCTTCATTGAAGATTTTAGCTCCTGTAAAGGTTCCGTCTCCTCCAATACATACCAATCCGTCTATTCCAAGCTTGACACAGTTATCATAAGCTTTCTGACGGCCTTCTTTAGTTCTGAATTCGTGGGATCTGGCAGACTTTAGAATAGTTCCGCCCTGGTTGATTATATTTTTTACGGAACGAGCTCCCATTTTCAGGAAATCAGCATTGATAAGACCATTGTAGCCTTCTCTCACTCCGTAGCATTCGATATTATAGTAGTTGGCGGTTCTTACTACCGCTCTTAATGCAGCATTCATACCTGGAGAATCTCCTCCTGAAGTAAGAACTGCAATTTTTTTTACAGCACTCTCTTTCATCTAGTAAAAAATTTCGAACACAAATTTACAAAAACAAGTTCAGATTATGGCAGTAACTTTCTAATAGTTTTGAATATAAATTATTAAAAGCTTCTGAAGTTTGTAGGCTTAAAAATATATCGTGCCGTTTTGGTTTCCGGAGAGTCAACATTAAGATCATACCATGGAGAAGTTTTTTTGTTAAAAGGATTGGAAAGTAAATGAACAGACTGAGCCGGAGTAAACCCTTCACCCAATAAGAATAATTTCTTTCCGTCCTTATTGTTACATACTCCTGCAATAAACACCACGTGACCCGGACTTCCCGGAGTAATCAGGATATCTCCGGTTTTTAAATCTGAATTTTTAGTGACCGGTTTTGTCTCCTGATGTAAAGAGATCGTTCCTGCATAATTGAAGATGAGGTCAAGATAACTTCTGAAATTCTGATAAGAATCATCAAAATCTGCTGTTTTTCTAAAATTGACAGAATTACCATTCACAAGAGCTCTTGTTCCGTTTTTATAATCATTCCAGCTGAGCAGATCCCCGCTTGTGAAATGGAATTTTATGGCATCGGTTTTTTTATCTGCATATAAATATTCTGCGCGCAGTCGTATCACAGCATCAGCACATTGCTGCAGGTCTTTATTTCCCGTGTCAATATCAAAAACAGCTTCATGAAGATGTTGGGTAGAAATGGGGGTTTCATCATATTTCAGGATCTGACTTCCATAAGGCTTCAGTTTAAAGTTTTCAATAAAATATCCGAAGGAACCGGATGCTTCATCCTGCCATTCATAATCCTTAGGAGGAGAGAATCTTTCTTTGATGGTATTTTTACCTGTATTGACCAGCACAGAACCTTCGGAAACAAAGTCCTGGGTTTCCTGAGAACTAAGTTTTGAAGATGTTTTATCCGGGGTGCAGCTTACCAGAACACTAAGAATAGTTAATCCTGAAATAATTTTTTTCATATGGCATTTGATACAGTTACAAATATGATGATTTTTGTAATATGTAAGTATAAAGTATAAAGTATAAAGTATAAAGTATTTGTGGTGTATACTACTGCAGGGTATTAAAAAAAATGTGGGGGCCCTGTGGTTAAGAAGCTATGCTTTCTCTTCTTCAGGAATCAATAGTTTTCCCCAGTCATTAAGCTGCCAAAGAATCTTAACCAGCTTTTTTCCAAGTTCCGTTAAGGTATACTCAACTCTGGGAGGTAATTCATTGAAAGATTTTTTTGTTAAAATACCGTCTTCTACCATTTCATTGAGCTGTTGATTAAGAACCCTTCGGTCAACCTTAGCAATACCCCGAAGAAATTCACTGGGCCGTTTTTTGCCCTCATTGATCTGCCATACGATAGGAATCTTCCATTTTCCGCTAATGCTGTTCACAGCTACTTCCAATGGACAGATTTTATTTTCTTCAGCTCTTCCCTTTATTTCCATAAAATTGACTTTTTTATCCCTATGGGTGAAAAATATGCGGTATTGCCTGTTTCTAAAGGCTTTTAGACCTTTGTAAAAATAATAAATTAAAAAGTAATGCATAGGTTGGCAAAGCAGATTGATCAGTTGAATCAGGAATTGTTTTTCAGCTTCAGGATTTTGTGCTTTCTTATTATCAGAATTGAGCTATCTGAGTTTAATAAGAATGATGAAAATACCTTACCGGTTCCTGCTGTTTTTGTGGTGGATGAAAATAGAATGGTAACATATAAGTTTTTAGATGTAAATTACATGAACAGAGTAGATATAGAAGAATTAATAAAGGTATTATGACAGAAAAAAGAAAAGGAGCACGTTCCATCAAAGACATTCCGGGAGATATTCTGGAACAGCTGAATCGGGGAGAACTTGAAACAGCTAATCTTACGGAATGGCTGGCGGTAGATCAAAAATTACTGTTAGAAAATCTCCTTCACCAAAATGGGCGGACAGAATATTTGAAACCTATTGTAGACCTTGTGAATCAGCTGAAAAAACAGACGGTTAATACAGTCAATGAAGCGATTGGAATGGGATTGCTAAAACTTTCTCATCAAAATCATGATGAAGCATTTTTACTGGACCTTTCAAGACATCAGGCAGATTTGGTGCGCTGCTGGTCTGCTTATACCGTGGGGAGAAATTCAAGGACAGATCTTAAAGAAAAACTGAAAAATATACAGCCTTTTGCTTCTGATCATCATTTCGGAGTAAGGGAAATCTGTTGGATGACGGTACGTCCGGATATTTCAAAAAATCTTACAGAAAGCCTGTCGGTGTTGTCAGGATGGACATCGCACAAAGATGAAAATGTCAGACGCTTCGCCAGTGAATCAACGAGGCCCAGAGGTGTCTGGTGTGAGCACATTCCGGAATTAAAGCAAAATCCGGGATTAGGACTGGATATCTTAGAGCCACTACGATCGGATCCCTCAAAATATGTACAGGATAGTGTAGGAAACTGGTTGAATGATGCCAGTAAGTCACAACCTGAATTCGTAACGGAAATCTGTGATGAATGGCTTCGCGAAAGTCCTACTAAAGAAACACAGTATATTGTCAAAAAGGCACTTCGAACTCTCCGTAAATAAAAGTTATTCACAAAATCATAATTCCGGCAGGGATTTATATACATATTTCTGATAATTAAATAATTACATACTTGTTATTCAAAAAAGTATAGTATGTTGTAATAGTATTTCAAAAAAACATAAAAGTTATCCACAAAGTGGAAATGTTGATTTTATTTGATTGCATGATATTGATATTTAATGCTTTGTGTGGGCAGTTTATCATGAGTATCTGTGCCATCTGTGGTAGAAAAAAGTTATCCACAATATGGAAATATTACCCCATGTTTTATCACAAATCAGAAGACGCCTGCAGATTGAATAAAAAAAGAAAAATCACTTTAAGGAAAATCCTTGTCACTCCTGACAGAACAGTTTATCCACAAAAAGGAGAATATAGATTGTTATCGGTTTTAATGTTCTGATTATTACGTGTTAAATTGATATTTTAGAAAAAAGCTTATGTAAATTTGTGATCAGTAAAAAGTTATCCACAAAGTGGGAATGTTGATTTAATTTCGCTGTATATGATTGATAGTTAGTTTTTTTGTGTTGGAAACTTATCATGAGTATCTGTGTTGTTTATGGTGGGAAAAAGTTATCCACAATATGAAGATTAGGGTTGGAGTGTTTCCACAAATCAGAAGAATGCCGAAGCTTAAATGAAAAAATAGAAATCACATTCGGATCAATCTTTGTCATCCATCATAAATAGGGATGATTCACAAAATGAGAATATGGATTATTATTGATAATATCGTATTGAATACCAAATCAGCAATGGAGATTTTGGAAAATTGTTTATCTCAATTTGTAGTCAATAAAAAGTTATCCACAAAGAATAAGTGTCAATTTAATTTCACTTCATACTATTGATAATTAGTTATTTGTAAGGGTTTTTTAGAATGAATGTTTGTGCTAAAAAAAAGTTATCCACAATGTATGAATTCTGAATCCGGGTGTACAGTTATTTTCAAATTATCCCATGCTGAAATTTTCAAAGTACTTCCTTAGTATTTCTCCGTCAAATATTTCCAATATCTCCTGGGTACATGCTGAATATGGAGTTTTAGATTTTTTCTTTCCACAATATTGGTTTTTGTGAAATACCGCTGCCAGAGCGTTTGATAGTTCTTCTCTTCATCATGGAATTTCTGTTGATATTGATTGAAATCCGGTTTTTCTTCAGGATGAAAGAAATCACAATTTTCAAGATCATAAAGAATTCCATAGTTTCTCCTAAGATCATAGATCATCCATTTCTGATCCTGGTAACGGTCTTTAAAATGTTTTCTGATCAACGGAAGAACATTAAAATCCGGATCTATTTTGGCGAAAAAAATACCATCTTTCATTTTTTCAAAGCGTACAAAAGCGGTCATTCTATGTCTTTCCCGGTCTACAGACTTACAGATTTTTGAAATTTTTAAAATATCATGATCTGCAAAATTTTCCAGAATATTTTCTCCCGGATGTTGTATAGATTGTTTCACCGCAGATAAGATCAATATCTCACTTTCAGGATCATCAGATAAAAAAACTTTTAACAATTGATGAATTCCCTGTTTCCCTATATGTTGTTCTAATTTCTTTAAAACCCGGTCTGATTTATCTGTCTGCGTAATGACTTCATGTATTTCGGCAAAAATATTTTCCTGAAAAAACTTTTCTCTGCCTGTTATTTCCACGTCTTTATAATGGTATTCGAAAACTTCAAACACCGCAGTGAAAAGACCGTCAAAACTTCCGTCATAGATAAGGGTTGTCATAGTTTAATTTGAAAATATAAGAATTGTTGTTTTTTTGTTATTCTATCGCATTTCAGAATGATAAAGAGTTTTTCATTTTCTATAGCATATTAATCTCAATTCATTTTCATCCGATTCCAAACAAAACTCACCAATGCTTTGTGTAATTGTAGAAATTTTTTCCAGATCCTGAGCCGTGTTGGAATCAAGAATTTTAGGGAAAGAAAGATATTCTATTTCTTTATATTGGAGCCAGTCTCCAAATGAATTATTCCCTTCAAAAGCCGAATCCCAATAATCAAACTCAAAAATGCTGTTTTCATCCAGATATAATTCTCCAATTTTTTCATTTTGAATTTTTTTAAATTGGATTTTCTTTATTTCATGGGCGTTGGCAACTATTACCTCGATCAGTTTTACCCATTTTGAGTTGGACATGAAGTGTTGAGAAAATTTTGCAATCTCTTTTTTAATTTCCCTTTTCCATTGCTCACCAGCATGTTTCGCCTTTTTTGTTCTCATATTTAAAATAAACTCAATTGTTGTGAAAATTGATTGTGAAATTTAGATGAACTTCCTCCTACCAGGAGTTTCCTGAAATTTTTATCCGTTAAATATTTCAAATAAGCATTCCCTGTATTAAAATCAATAAAATATTTTGCCCTGTTGACTGCTGTTCCCAATTGTTTCAAATGATCCATCGTTAACATCTGAAAACGCCTGGCACTTATAATCTTCTGTGCGGATTTTACACCAATCCCGGGAATTCTTAAAATCATCTGATAATCGGCAGTCTGAATATTAACAGGAAACTGATCCAGATGCCGCAATGCCCAGCTTAATTTTGGGTCCACTTCCAGATCAAGAAAAGGAATAGCAGGATCTAAGATTTCTTCTGCTTTAAAACCATAAAACCTCATCAGCCAGTCGGATTGATAAAGCCTGTTTTCCCGTAGCATCGGAACTTCTGTTGCCAGTGAAGGTAATCTTTTGTCTTCCAAAACAGGTACATAGCCGGAGTAATACACCCTTTTCAGATTGAAATTTTTATAAAAATGATCGGCAACCTTGATGATTTGCAGGTCGTTTTCATTGGTAGCCCCTACAATCATTTGAGTAGACTGTCCTGCCGGAGCAAATTTAGGAACTTTCTTTAAAATTTTCTTCTCATCTTCATACTGGCTGATCCCTTTCTGGATATACCGCATCGGGCTGATCATATCCTGTCGGTTTTTCTCTGGAGCGAGTAGTTTTAATCCGCTTTCTGTAGGGATTTCAAGATTAACAGACAGCCGGTCTGCATATAAAGCCGCTTCCTGCATCAGCTCATCACTTGCCCCCGGAATAGACTTCAGATGAATGTAGCCATTAAAGTTTTCCTCTAAGCGTAATTTTTTTGCCACTCTTACAAGCCGCTCCATGGTGGTATCTGCATTTTTGAAAATTCCGGAACTCAGAAATAATCCTTCAATATAATTTCTACGGTAAAAATTAATCGTCAGATCTACTACTTCCTCAACGGTGAAGGCGGCCCGTTTGATATCATTTGAGCTCCTCGAAACACAGTAAGCACAATCGTAAATACAGTGATTGGTCAATAAAACCTTAAGTAAAGAAACACATCTTCCATCTTCTGTATAGGTATGACAAATTCCACTTACGGAGCTGTCTCCTAAAGCCCCTTTTTTGTTTTTTCTTGTGCCTCCGCTGGATGAGCAGGAAACATCATATTTCGCTGCATCAGCAAGGATTTCAAGTTTTTCTTTAAGGCGGTCAAAATTCATTTTTTATAAGATGTGATATTGTTTGTATCTATTTTATTTTTAAATTTTGTTCAAATTTAGTTCCAAAATTGATAAATGTCAATCTTTTTTCATAGAAGTTATCAACAAAAAAGACCCTCAAAATCATTATATTTACGGCTCATTAAAGTTTATATCATGAATCATAAACCCATCGAAGGTTTTTCCAAGCTACCTAAGCAAGGGAAAATCGACTGGCTCGTAAACGAATATCTTGAAGGAAATCAGGACTACCAACATATATTAAAACAATATTGGAATGATGATGCAGATCTTCAGAAACTTCATGAGGAGTTTTCTGAAAATACGATTTCCAACTTTTATATGCCTTACGGAATTGCTCCGAACTTTTTAATTGATGGAAAACTATTGGCACTTCCAATGGCTGTGGAAGAAAGTTCTGTAGTTGCTGCCGCTTCCAAAGCTGCTAAATTCTGGATTGATAAAGGTGGTTTTAAAACAACGATTATCAACACTGAAAAACTGGGTCATACCCATTTTATATTTAATATTGAGCCTCACAAATTATTGCATTTCTTTAATTTCAATTTGAAGAAAAAATTATTTGAAGCTACAGAAGACATTACGGCCAATATGAGAAAACGTGGCGGTGGAATTCTAAACATCAGCCTGATTGATAAAACGGCAGAAATGCCTAATTACTATCAGCTTAAAGCCAGTTTTGATACGGTAGATTCAATGGGAGCAAACTTTATCAACTCATGTCTTGAGCAGTTTGGAAAAACTTTGAGACAGGAGGTGGCAACCAGTGATGACTTTAGTCAGGAAGAAAAAAATTCATTGCAGATTGTTATGAATATCCTTTCCAACTTTACTCCTGACTGTGTGGTAAGAGCTGAGGTTTCTTGTAAAATGGAAGATTTAAAGGATGACAGTGGAATTTCTCCTGAAGAATTTGCAGCTAAGTTTAAACAGGCCGTTACCATTGCTGAAATTGAACCTTACCGTGCAACTACTCACAATAAAGGAGTAATGAATGGGGTAGATGCTGTAGTGATTGCAACCGGAAATGATTTCAGAGCAACAGAAGCCTGTGCTCATGCTTATGCAGCAAGAGACGGACAATACCGATCCCTGACTCACTGTACAACAGATAACGGGGTTTTTAGATTCTGGATCGATCTTCCGATTTCTGTGGGAGTAGTAGGAGGGTTGACTAACCTTCATCCCTTAGTTAAATTCTCTTTGGCCTTACTTGGAAAACCTTCTGCACAAGAGCTAATGAGTATTTTAGCCGTTTCAGGTCTGGCTCAAAACTTCGGTGCACTGCGCTCTCTGGTAACGACAGGTATTCAGAAAGGTCATATGAAAATGCACTTATTGAATATCTTAAACCAATTGGGAGCTACAGAAGAAGAAAAACATCATTTTGTTACCTATTTTAAAGATAAAACGGTAAGCCATCATGAGGTCATCAATGAGTTTAACAGAATGAGAGAAAACTAATGTTACAGATCATTTTGCCCATAGTATTTCTCATCTTCGGAATTTTTTTGAAGAAAACGAATATGGAAGGCTTTAAAGGTTCCAAAAGATTTGCCAATATGTTTATTATACTGGGAATCTCTACATTGGTTGCCAAGTTTATTTTAATATATCTAAAATCAAAATAGTGAAAAAAAGCATCTTATTCTTTCTGTTGATTTCCGGCTTAAGTTTTTCGCAGCAAAAAAATCTGAAAATAAATTTTTTACAGCCGAAATCTGAAAATTGTTATTTTCCTGTGGTTTCTTATCCGGACCAGCCAACAATAGAAAATAAGATCAATACTTTTTTACAGGTTGATCAGCTGGAATATGTTCCCGGATCAGGAGGAAATCCTTTTAAGCTGGTTTCCGGCGGAAAGACTTCTTACTCCAACTATGTTCATTTTTATAGTTGGGAAAAGAGGGAGACTCCAAAGAATATTCTGTGTCTTGCCATAGATGGTGAAGCTTCCGGAGCCTATCCGGAAAATTTCATGATCTGGAAGAACTTTGATCTGAGAACCGGAAATTTGATCAACATTCAGGATCTTTTTCAGCCCAATGCTGTTAAAATAGTGGAAGGCATCATTCAGAAAAGAATAAGAAAAAATATTAATGACTTTCTCACGCAGTTAAGATCGGAGAAAAATCCTTCACAGGAAGTCTTAGATCAGATTGCTCTGTATGAAGGTTGCTATACTGATTATACTTTAGATGGAATCAAGTTTTTTTTCACGGAAGAAAAGCTGAAGTTTATTGCCGGAAGATGTGCGAACCACGCGATGAGAGCACTGGATGAACTGGACGATCATGTTATTGAGTTTCCTTATAAAGAACTGGAGAACTATTGGAGCCCTTATGCCAGAAATTTACTTAACGGGTCTGAAAAACTGGAAAAAACCAGCTTCAGAAACAAGCTGTACAGAGGGAAAATTGATGGGAAATATCCGGTTACAGTGCTTATTAAAGACTTTTATGCTGCTAAAGATACGAACGAAGAAAGTTCTTTTTCTGCAGTGTATTGGTATGATAAAAGTAAGAAACTGATTGAGTGGAACGGAAAGATGAAAGGAAACCATATTTCAATTACTGAAAGTGAGTATTACAGCCAGGAAACAAATCAATGGATTTTGAAAGCCTTTGTAGAAGCAGACATGAACGGAAAAAAAATTGTAGGAACCTGGCAAGATTATAATACAAAAAAATATTTAACTCTAGAATTAGAAGAATTATAAAATGAAGACAATTACTTTAGTTTTTGGTGCGGTCTACGGAATGATATCTGTGATCCTTGGTGCATTCGGTGCACATGCCTTAAAGAAAATATTAGCTGTGGAAAGACTGGAAAGTTTTGAAACGGGAGTGAGATATCAGATGTATGCAGCATTTTTCCTGTTGATTATCGGGTACATTTTAAAATTTGAAACCTCTACTGAAAAATGGACCTCTATTTTAATGATTGCAGGAACACTATTATTCTCTGTAAGCATCTATTTCCTGAGTATGCAGGACTATTTAGGAGTTAACCTTAAATTCTTAGGACCTATCACGCCGCTTGGAGGCCTGATGATGATCTTAAGCTGGGCAATGCTTATTCTTTACTTTGCTAAAAATAAGATCTAAATAATGAAGATCAACAGAAGAAGACGGCTTATAAGAACATTCAACCTTTTGGATCAGCCGATGAGGTTTAATCCGTTTGTTTTTAGCCGTACTTTTTTCATGTGGGCCTTTACGGGGCTCGTAGGGGGAGTTATTGCCGGTGGATACTGGATTGTACTGGAACATTTTACCGAATTGCTGGCTCATTTTCAAGGATGGATGGTAATTCCTACGATGGCAATTTGTGGTCTTTTGGCAGGGTTGGTCATTCACTTCATTGGTGATCCCGGAGAAATTCATCTGATCGTTAATAACATCAGGTTTAATAAAGGAAAACTGGAACCGAAGAATAATCCTTCCATGATCCTTTCATCACTTTTCTGTGTAGCTTCAGGAGGAAGTTTAGGACCGGAAGCACCCCTGGTGCAGGTAACGGGCTCCACAGGAACATGGTTGGGGAAAATTTTCAGGCTGAAAGGTGAAGAATTACGTTCTTTAAGTATTGCAGGGATGGCTTCAGGTTTTACAGCCTTATTTGGAGCACCTCTGGGAGGAAGTCTTTTCTCCCTTGAAATCTTGCATCATAAACATGCCGTGGAATATTATAAAGCGATTATTCCTGCATTGGTAGCCAGCTGTTTCAGTTACCTTATGTTTGCTTTAATTATCCATTTGGGAATTGGGGCAACATGGGATTTGAAAGCTTATCACTATGCTGGAGTATATGATTTTGCCTATGCTACAGCATTTGGAATTGTAGGAACCCTATTCGGCTGGATTTTTATTTTTGTAGTGAAATTTTTTAAAAAAATTTTTGAATACAGAAAGTTCCCGATCTATATTAAAACATTTGCAGGTGGGGTTATCTTAGGGATTATAGCGTATAATTTTCCTATCACAAGATATTTTGGACATAATGAAATCAATCAGCTGATCGGTGGGAATTTTGGACTGAACTTCCTGATCTTAGTTCTGGTATTTAAAATCCTGGCTATTGCTATTACAGTAACCTCCGGATGGAGAGGTGGTTTTATCATTCCATTGTTTTTTGTAGGAACAACATTAGGGTTGATTATTCATAATTTGTTTCCGACAGTCGATACTACTTTAGCTATCGTAAGCTGTATGGCTGCCATCAATGCGTGTGTGACGAGAACACCCATGAGCACCACCATTATTTTGGGAACACTCACAGGGTTTACTTATTTCGTACCCATATTGTTCGCCAGTCTTACAGGATATTTTCTGGCTCCAAGAATTCCGTTTATCGGATCGCAGTCTGAAAAATTAGCGGAAGAATAGGGGATTTATATTAACATGTCAAAAATCAAGGTAAGTAATCTTTAATTTTTGAATGAAGAATCTTGAACTTCCGTGTCTTTTTAGTAAATTTGTCAACCTTTAAATTTTTAAATAAAATAATAAAAATAATATGAATCTTCACGAGTATCAATCAAAAGAGATTTTATCAAAGTATGGAGTAGCTATCCAACGTGGTTTCGTTGCAAACAACGTAGATGAAGCTGTAGCAGCTGCTGAAAAATTGACTGCTGAAACTGGAGCTCAGGCTTGGGTTGTAAAAGCACAGATTCACGCAGGTGGTCGTGGTAAAGGAGGTGGTGTTAAGTTTTCTCCAAACATGGATAAACTTAAAGAAAACGCTCAGAATATCATCGGAATGCAGTTGGTAACTCCACAAACGTCTGCTGAAGGTAAAAAAGTACACTCTGTTTTGGTTGCAGAAGATGTTTATTATCCTGGAGAATCTGAAACTAAAGAATTTTATGTTTCTATTCTTTTAGATAGAGCTGAAGGAAAAAATACAATTGTATATTCTACTGAAGGAGGAATGGATATTGAGCACGTTGCAGAAGTAACTCCTCATTTGATCCACAACGAACTTATTGACCCTGCGTTAGGTCTTCAAGGTTTCCAGGCTAGAAAAATTGCTTTCAACTTAGGTCTTGAAGGAAATGCTTTTAAAGAATTTGTGAAATTTATTTCATCTCTTTACAATGCTTACACAGGAATTGATGCTTCTCTTTTCGAAATTAACCCTGTATTAAAAACTTCTGATAACAAAATTATCGCTGTTGATGCTAAAGTAACTTTAGATGGTAACTCATTATTCCGTCACAAAGATCTTGAAGCTTTAAGAGATACAAGAGAAGAAGATCCTATCGATGTTGAAGCTGGTGAAGCTGGTCTTAACTTCGTAAAATTAGATGGTAACGTTGCTTGTATGGTAAACGGAGCTGGTCTTGCAATGGCAACTATGGATATCATCAAATTATCAGGTGGTAACCCTGCTAACTTCCTTGACGTAGGTGGTACTGCTGATGCTCAGAGAGTACAGACTGCTTTTGGAATTATCTTAAGAGATCCAAACGTAAAAGCTATCCTGATCAACATCTTCGGAGGTATCGTAAGATGTGACAGAGTAGCTCAAGGG
This sequence comes from Chryseobacterium rhizosphaerae, assembly GCF_003385455.1. GTDB lineage: Bacteria > Bacteroidota > Bacteroidia > Flavobacteriales > Weeksellaceae > Chryseobacterium > Chryseobacterium rhizosphaerae. The sequence goes on from NZ_QNUF01000032.1 coordinate 20,873, forward strand.
GTTGTAGATGCTTACAAAGCTATGGGAAGCCTTCCAGTTCCATTGATCGTAAGATTACAGGGAACTAACGCTGTAGAAGCTAAAAAATTAATTGATGAGTCTGGTCTTCCGGTACACTCTGCAATTACTTTAGAAGAAGCTGCAAACAAAGTAAAAGAAGTTTTAGCGTAATCTAAAATTTTTATATAAAATAGAAAACCGTTTCATTTTTGAAACGGTTTTTTTGTTTGAAAACCGCAAAGAATATTAAACTGTGTGCTGTTTTTAAGATGTGGTTTTAGGACTATTTTCGAACTGTGTATAAATCTGTATCGCCTTAGCATTGATCCGGCCTATCCAATATTCTAAAAAAAGACCACTTCAATTGTTGAAGCAGTCTTTTATGTCTTTAAAGAATATTTTTATTTATCCTGATTCTCGGTTGCATTAGTTTCTCCACTGGTAATACTGATACTTGTAGGAGTTACCAGCTGGATCTTATCCACATCAAAACGCTCTTTAATACCTAAATAGGCTTTACTTCTTACCTGAGCCAGATTAGCACCTATTTTTATCCAGAATTTTACCTGAAGGTTAAATGAACCCTGTTTTAAATCTGTAAAGATCACCTCTATGGTGTCCAGCTTATCCACATTGTCCAGATTTTTAATGACATCCAAAATACTTTTCTGTGCCTTACTGATATCTTCATCAGCAGGAATTTCAAAGTTTAGGATGATTCTGCGTTGTGGAGACGCTGTAATATTATAGAATGGTGCATTAAAAACAACCTGATTGGGAATGTATGCTTTTTTCCCATCATCAGTAAGGATTTTTGTAGTTAAAAAACCAATTTCCTGAACGGTTCCTGAGTGAGTGCCAATGGTAATATAATCTCCTACTTTAAAGGCCTTATCAATTCCAATAAGCATTCCTGAAAAAATACTTGAAACCAGATCTTTCAGGGCAACCCCTGCGATAACCCCTGCAACTCCCAAGCTCCCGATAAACTTCCAAAGGAAACCACTGAAGCCCATAATCTCAAGTGAAATAAAAGACCCAAACAGCATGATCAGAAATCTGAATACTCCGATCAGAGTAACTAAAGAACTCTCTTTTTTACTTTTTGGGAAGAATCTGTGGAATAATTTTACTGCAATTAAACTTAAATACTTACTTGTGATGAGGAAAAAAGTAAATACTAAGATTCCCACAATAAGTTTAGGAGTGAGTTCGGCAAACGTTATATACCAGCTTTCCAATACTTTGTATACCAAGTCTACATAGCTGAGTCCTGTTTTCTCCATGAATTTTTTTAATAAAGATATAAATTTTCAGGAAAAATTTTGCTAGTTTCAAAAAGTCTACTAAATTTGTAGACTAACAAACGCGAAATAATATGTCAATTAAACTAGGAGATACAGCACCGAACTTTCAGGCAGTCTCATCTTTAGGAGATATCAACTTCTATGATTATCTTGGAGATTCATGGGGAATTTTATTTTCACATCCGGCAGATTATACTCCGGTTTGCACTACAGAGCTGGGCTATACGTCCAAGCTGCAGGCCGAATTTGCTGAGAGAGGAACAAAAGTGATTGCCCTGAGTGTAGATGAAGTAGAGGATCATCAAAACTGGATTAAAGATATTAACGAAACTCAAGATACCCATGTAGCGTTTCCTATTATTGCTGATAAAGACAAAAAGGTGTCAGAACTGTATGATTTTATTCACCCGAATGCTTCTGCTACGGCTACAGTTCGCTCTTTGCTGATTATTGATCCTGCTAAAAAAGTGAGACTGATTATTACTTATCCTGCGTCTACAGGCAGAAATTTTAATGAAATTTTGAGGGTGCTGGATTCTTTACAGCTTACAGATACCCATCACGTTGCTACACCTGTTAACTGGGAATATGGTGATGACGTTATTATACCACCGGCAATATCTACAGAAGAAGCCAGAGAAAAATTCCCTAAAGGAGTTACTGTCATAAAACCCTATCTGAGATATACGCCCCAGCCCAATACATGATTTATTTGATTTTTTATAGTTTAGTTTTATTTGTACGAAAAGCGCCCTGAAAATAATTTTCAGGGCGCTTTCATTTTTATACGTATTTCTGATTACTTAACGTCGTTGATAATTTGTTTTCCTTTAGACGTTGGAAGATAAATCTGGAACCCTAAACCAAAAGTAATTTTGTTGGTATAACCTCCGCTTCCGAATCCTGCATTAGCATCATATTTCACCAATCCTTCTAAACCAATGTTTGGTGTAATGAAATATGAATACCCAGGTCCAAATCCGAAGTTAAGTCCGTTAGAAGAAGAACCTCCTTTAGAGATTGATGTTCCTCCAACACCTAAATTACCTTCTAGGAACCATCTTCCGTGGTGTAACAGATTGTTTACTCCCTGTTCTCCCGGATTAAGGTAATAACGTCCTAATGCTCCTACATTATACGTGAAAGTAGTGGGTGCATCTTTAGCTCCTTTGAATCCTAAATCTACATATCCCCCAATAGCAATGTTATCTTCAATAAAGTAAGCTCCTTTTGGCTGAATATTGAAATCATAACCACCTCCTTTATTTAAACCGAAGTTGGCGCCTGCAAGGTTACCACCTACCATCCAATTACCTTTTTGAATCTGAGCGTTTGCAGTTGCTGTTAAGCCTGCTACGGCTAATATCCCTGTTAAAATAAGTTTTTTCATAATTTATTATTTTAATAATTAAATGTTTATTATTCACGAATTATAGAAAAAACAATAAATGTGCCAGACTCCTAATTTTAGATAATTTTTCAAAATTATTGTTAACAATATCAATGAGATAGAATTGATTTTTTTAACACAATTACTAAATATTTCGCAATTATATTAAATAAAATGAAACGCTCTAAATTGAATATTATTAATATTAGAGAGATTATCTATTCTCCTTTTACTATTTATTTGTTTGGATTATAATTAGGAGGTATCAGGATATTTGAATTTTCTTTAAATAAACAGAAGAAGTAAGGATATAATTAATCCGGCAATGGTAAATTTTATTCCTCGTTTGAATGCCTTGGTTTTAGGATTGAACATCCAGAAGCTTGAGATTACAAAAAAGAAAAGGGCAACTCCGAAGAATATACTTAAAGGTGCTATGGCATCTTTAGACTGTGATTTGTGAAGAGAAACCATTTTATCCAGTACAAAAGGCAATTCCATTTTTGAATACTTAGCTACTCCTGTTGCTGAATCATAAGTTCCTTTTTTAAAGTGGAGAACACTACCTTCAGTCTTTTCTACTTCAAGACCTTTCATCTTCAGTTCTTTTTTCAGTTCTTTTTCAGAAAGGTTTACAGATAAAGTCTTCTCATACTTTTTTTCACTCTTTAGAAAATCTGTGTCTCTGTAGACCAAAATAATTCCACTTACTGCATACACTGCCATAATACCTGCAAGGAAATATCCCAGATAACGGTGTGTAATCCTCATGAAACTTCTCGTGTCTTTAATCTTATCCATATTGTATCGTTTGTTTTTAAATTTCAAAAGTGGAAACTGCAAAAATGCAATTTCCACTTTGAGTTAAAAAATAAATAGTTATTTATTTCTAAAGTTTGTACGTCAATGTAAAATAATAATTTCTCGGCGTGATCGGGTTTACAGAATAATTCTCGTGAACGTTGTAGTTTACAACATCAAATAAGTTACCCACTTTACCCTGGATAGAGAATTTCTTCCATTCATATCCTACAGATACTGTTACCGTAGTGTAATCTTTTAGATCAATCATTCGGGTTACATTATTTCTGGTGATATTGGTAGATTTTGAATCATTCCACCCGGCAATTCTGTCTCCGATATAATAGATACCTGCACCTACTCTCAATCCTTTTACATAATTGGTGAATTTATAGAAGATGGAAGCATTAGCTGTTGTTGCAGGAGTTCTTACCAATCTTTGATTTTCGACATATCCTTTTTCAGGGGTGTCTGTATAAACAGCATTGTTGTAAGATACACCGGCAATAATAGAGATGTTTTCGGTAGGATTCCCTGTAATATCCAATTCTACCCCACGGCTTCTCATTTTTCCTGCAAGCTCCTTCAGGTTAGAATCAGGAGTCTGTACTTTTCCGGCATTATCAACATAGAAATAGTTCTGGTAATAATTATTGTACATTATTTGATACAACGTCAAATTTACTGCTAAGGCGTTATTCCAGAAATTTTTCTTCGCGCCAATTTCGTATTGATCAACTGTTGTAGGCTTGATTCCCTGTTTAGCTAAACCATTAACTCTGTTTTGTACATCAGATAAACTTCCACTGGTGTTTAGATTATCCGTTCCGTCTGACATATAACCTGCATTAGATACAAATGAATTGGTATATGTTGCAAACACAGAAAGGTTATCATTCGGCATATATACTAAACCAAGTTTTGGAGATATAGCCTGATCAGAAGTTGCTGTATTATTTACCAGTGTTTTTGTATTGCGGGTAAATTTAGTATTGATAGTCGGCATATTTTCAATATATGACCAACGTAAACCAGCGATTACTTTAAACTCCTTAGTAAGACTGATGAAATCTTGTGCATATACACCAATTCTTCTTGTGTTGATTCTGTTTTTTTCTAATGTTTTAGAATCGGGCATGCTACCGCTTGCCCATGTAGACGGATCATCCAGATAAACGGTACCATTTGAATTACCATTTGTTCCATATAAATAAGATGTTCCGAAAGTTGCCTTTTTAGGATCTGCGTTTGGATCGTAATATGTGTAAGAATCTGAACTACCATAATCAGCATCAGCACCAATTAACACTTTATGGTTAATTCTTCCGGTATTGAAATCACCATTGATATTCACCTGTGCAGAAGTATAATTCTGCTCATTATAAGTTCTGTTTAATGGTCTGTCCCATGAAAGACGGTCAGAGCCTTTTTTATATCCCCATTGTACTCTTTCTGTAGAGAAATAGTCTTTCGTATAGTTTTGATAAGACGCCACTGCATTTAATGACCATTTTTCATTAAACTGATGATTAAAGGTAACATTGGTTGAGACTTGCTCTACATTCTGATATTGCCAATCTGCTCCCAAGAATGCACTTCTCGACAGAAGGTTATTCATTTCATAGGATACTCCGTCTTGTTTTGTAATAGAACCAATACCAAAATCCGGGGTGAAGTTATTTTTAAGATAATCGGCTTCTACAATCAATTGTGATTTTGGGCTGATATTAAAAAGGAATGACGGATTGAAATAATATTTTTCAGACTGTACCACATCTCTGAAGCTTTCAGCATATTCATAAGCTCCATTTATTCTGAATGCTACATTCTTGGATAATGGACCATAGATATCAACAGTCGGTTTGTAAGAATTCCAGCTTCCTGCATTTAAACCTACGTTTCCGCCAAAATTAAATTTCGGCTTTTTAGTAATCATATTGATAATACCACCGGCAGCTGCATTACCAAAAAGCATGGCATTAGCTCCTTTTAATACTTCAACTCTTTCCAGTCCGCTTACTTCAGGAAAAACCCCACTGTTTATTCTTGTACCGTTCTTAAAGATATTATCATTCCCTAGATTAAAACCACGGCCACCAAAACTGTCCTGAGAATTTCCTCTTGAAGAGGTCACATACATTCCGTTTACGTTTTGAAGAACATCACTTAGCTGTTTTGCCTGCTGTTGCTCAATAATCTCATGAGTTACAATCGCAATAGCCTGCGGATTTTCCATTACCGTAAGGTTAGACTTTGTTGATAAGGATCTTGCCTGGTTAGGATTTCCCGTTTTGTGAAGATTAATGTCTTCAATAGTCTGGGTTCTGATAGTATCTGCTTCAGCATTTTTAAGCTGGGCACTCAATGATACAGCAGTACATAATAACCCTAAAGAAAGTAGTTGTCTTTTCATTTTATTTTTATGTAGAACAGTTTTAAATAAGCCGCAAAAGTAAGTATTTGTTTAGAATAGATAAAAATTAATATATGATTTTTATCATAATATTAATTCACTGAAATGTGTTTTATTGTTATTATTGCTGTGGATGGACAATGAGGAGCTTTTTATGAATATATTTGTTATAAAAATAAAATTATGCAATTGGTAAAAGCAGGGCTATGTGCCTTTGGAATGAGTGGGAAAGTATTTCACGCTCCTTTTTTAAAGGAACATCCCGGATTTTTTATTTCTGCTGTAGTAGAAAGAAGCAAAGAAGAATCTAAAGAAAAATACCCTGAAGCCACTATTTATCGCTCAGTAGAAGAGATGCTTCAAAGTGCAGATATAGAATTGGTGGTGATCAATACTCCGGTTCAGACCCATTATGAGTATGCAAAAAAAGCATTGGAAGCAGGGAAAAATATTATTGTTGAAAAACCATTTACGGTGAATGTGGAAGAAGCTGAAGAACTGGTGAAGCTTGCTGAAGAAAAAGGGCTCTTTCTAAGTGTTTATCAGAACAGGAGATTTGACCGTGATTTTTTACAGGTAAAGAAAATTTTAGAAGAGGGAAAATTGGGCAGTATCAAAGAAGCCGAAATTCGCTTTGACAGATTTCGTACGACACCGAGTGGGAAGCAGCATAAGGAAAATCCTGATCAGATAGGTTCGGGTTCTCTTCATGATCTTGGAGCTCACCTTGTAGATCAGGCTGTGCTGTGTTTCGGATATCCTGAGAAGCTTTTTGCTGATGTATTCTCTATGAAAGGGACGGCATTCGCAAATGATTATTTTGAGATCCTTTTATTCTACAAAAATGATGTAAGGGTAAGATTAAAGTCTTCAGTTTTCAGTAAAGAAGCTCATAATGCCTATATCATCCATGGAGATAAAGGCAGTTTCTTACAGGAAAGAACCGACAATCAAGAAAATGAATTGGTAGCAGGTGCTATTCCGGTGTACGGAAATGAATGGATGCAAGGATTAAAACAACCTGATGGAATTTTAAATTTCCTGAATGAAAACTCCGAAACCGAAAGAATTCTTACTTCAAGCGAAGCCGGAAATTATATGGATTACTACCAGCAGATCTATGAACACATTGTATTTGGGTATCCTTTGCCTTCTCCGGGAAGAGAAGTTATTCAGAATATGAAAATTATAGATGCCTCCCTAAAGAGTACAAAAGAAGAAAAAGTAATCTATTTATAAATAATGAGTTATGAATTATGAGTTGCTTCAGTTCATAATTCATAACTTATCATTATTTTTTATAGGGCTTCCTGAAGTTCCAGCCATTTCATTTCGTGGCTTTCCAGTTTTTCGGAAATGGTTTCCAATTCTGCAGAAAGTTTGACCACTTTTTCATAATCTGTCTCATTATTAAGCTGATCTAATATTTTTGCACGTTGTTCCTCCAGCTCTGGCATTTCTTTTTCAATAGTTTCCAACTCTCTTTGTTCTTTAAAAGTGAGCTTTCTTTTTTTAGCATTGGAAGATGCTGTAGTTTCCGGGAGAGGCGTATTTTCTTTTACAGGTTCTGTCTTTACCGTTGTATTTTTTCCTAAAGCATCCTCACGGCTTTTAGCTTCACGGTATTCTGAAAAGTTTCCTACAAAATCTTTTATTTTTCCATCTCCTTCGAAAGCCAAAACATGATCTATGATCCTGTCCATAAAATATCTGTCGTGGGAAACAATAATTAAAGATCCCTGAAACTGTTGCAGGAAGTTCTCCAGAACGGTTAATGTAGGAAGGTCAAGATCATTCGTAGGTTCATCAAAAATCAAAAAGTTAGGATTTTGATAAAGAATATACATCAGGTGAAGTCTTCTTTTTTCACCTCCCGAAAGTTTTGAAATAGGAGAGTACTGTGCCTGATCATCAAATAAGAACAGTCTTAAGAACTGAGAAGCAGAAAGACTTCTTCCGTTGGCTAAAGGATAGAACTCTGCAATTTCTTTAATGAAATCGATAACACGCTCGTCTTCTTTATACGTAAGACCTTTCTGGGCAAAATAACCGAAAGAAATAGTTTCTCCCGTTTCAATTTCTCCTTTGTCGGCCTTTTCATAGCCCTGGATAATATTTAGTAAGGTAGATTTACCCGCTCCGTTTTTTCCAATGATTCCAATTTTTTCACCACGTTGGAACTGATAACTGAAATCTTTTAATAAAACTTTATCTCCAAAACTTTTATCAATATTCTTCAGTTCTAGAATTTTATTTCCAAGGCGTTTCATTTCGAAATCAAGTTCCAGACCTTGTTTTCTGGTATCGGTTTTGGCTACCTTTTCAGTTTCATAAAATGAATCAATTCTGCTTTTAGACTTCGTTGTTCTTGCCTTAGGCTGTCTTCGCATCCATTCAAGCTCTTTTCTATACAGGTTGTTGGCCTTATCGATGGTCGCACTGAGATTTTCTTCGCGGATCATCTTGTTCTCAAGATATGTAGCATAAGACCCGTTATGAAGATAAAGGTTCTGATCCTCTATTTCCCAGATAATATCACAAACACTGTCCAGGAAATACCTGTCGTGGGTCACAAGCAGTAAAGTTATTTTAGCTTTATTCAGATAATTTTCAAGCCATTCTACCATGTCTACATCCAGGTGGTTGGTAGGCTCATCCATGATCAGGAGTGTGTGTCTGTGCTCAGCTCTGGTTTCTGTTAATAACTTTGCCAACGCAACACGTTTGATCTGTCCTCCCGAAAGAGTTCCCATTTTCGCATCCAAATCAGTGATCTTAAGCTGGGAAAGAATTTGTTTCATTTCATTTTCCAGATCCCAAGCTTTATGAGCCTCCATATCAGCCAAAGCTTTTTCAATGAATTCATTATCGGTGGAATGAAGGGATTTATGATAATTTTTCAACGCAAGGATAGGCGCTGAATCCAGAGTCATCATAAATTCCTCAATGTTTAAATCAGGATCATAATGGATCTCCTGGTCAAACAGAACAACCTGGATATCCTTATTGATGATCGCAGTACCGCTGTCTGCAATTTCTTTACCCATTAATATTTTCAGAAGGGTAGATTTTCCACTTCCGTTTTTGGCAACAATAGCAATTTTGTCTCCTTCATTGATGTGAAAAGAAATGTTTTCGAACAAAACTTTGATACCATAAGATTTGGTAAGATTTTCGGCAGAAACGTAATTCATTGGAAATTAATGGTTTGATTTTGATTTTGAATTGAACCGCAAAAATACGAAAATGTAGCCATAAAACTTTCCGGAACTTCTTTTATAAAAATGAATATTTATAATTTTTTAATAGACTGTGTCCATTGCCTGAAAAAACTATTCAGTAATTTTGATAAGATTAATTTTAATAATACAAAATCTGATTTGAAATAATGAAAAAAGTAATTGTCGACATGGATGGGGTAATGGCGGATGTATACCATCAGCTGATACAATTTGAAAAAAGAGACTCAGGAAGAGAAATAGAGATCAGTGATCTGACAGGCAAACCTGAAATAGATGCATTTCCCAACGGAAAGAAACACGTTAATGAAGTAGGTTTTTTCAGAACTTTACCTGTTATGGAAGGCAGCCGTGAAGCAATAGAATATCTGAACAACAAATATGAACTGTATATTGTATCTGCAGGCATGGAATTTCCCAACAGCTTAAGAGAAAAATACGACTGGCTTGCAGAGCATTTTCCATTTATTACCTGGGAACAGATTGTTCTTTGCGGTAGCAAAAGAGTGGTTTCCGGAGATGTGATGATTGATGACTATCCAAAAAACCTTGATCATTTCCACGGAGAAAGATTAATTTTTACACAGCCTCATAATGAACTGGTTGAAAATGAAAGCTATAAAAGAGTAGGATCCTGGGATGAGATTATGAATATGCTGTAAAGCAGACACAACTTAATCTATAGTCAACCTTTTTAGGGACCATGAATTTCCATTGTAAATATTAAGATCCACTTTGGTATTGATACCATGAACAATGCCGTTTTCTGTAAATTGCCAGAAATCCCATTGGTCATCAGGCGAAGGAGATGGCACATCATTGTAATTGGCTAGCCAGAGTGGATAACCGTCAAATTCACCTTTTAGAAAATCTTTATAATAATGGTAGTAGGTATAGATGATAGGTTTTTCACCATAGGTGTCTTCTATTATTTTGCACCATATTTTAAGATCTTCTATCAGCTTTTTGTTTGTTTTGCGTTTTGGAATTTTCTCAATATCTAAAATAGGAGGGAGGTCTCCGCTTTCTAATTTTACATTAGCCAAAAAATTGTTAGCCTGGATGATAGGGTCTTCGTCAGCTCTGTAGAAATGATAAGCACCACGGATAAGGTTGTGTTTTTGAGCTTTCCCCCAAAATTCCTCAAAATGCTTGTCGGCATTGCGGTTACCCATGGTTGCCCGCATAATGACAAATTCTAATGGGATGGTTTTATTGCCAATACTGAGGCTGTCCCATTTAATATCTTCTCTGTTTTGATAATGTGAAACATCAAAGCCATACGTTTTATCAAGATTATCTGTAAGAATTTTTTGAATCCTTAATGTTTCTCTTTCACTGTTGTGGAGTTTTTTATGACTAAATTTATTAAAGTACAAAGCATAATAGTAGCTGACGGATTGTTTTAAATAAAAACCGGTCCCTATCAATGCTATAATTAATATTGCCAATACTACCTTTCTGCGGAAAAAATAGTTCTTCCGTCTATTGATATGGAGCTGTTTGGCAGTTTTTTTGGTGTACTTTTTTGGTGTCATAAAGTTTTGCAAAACTAACTTTTTTCACTACTAAATGCTAAATAAAATCAGTAAATTTGTTTATTATGGAAACACGCGAAAAAATCATCATTATAGGAGGAGGATTTGCGGGGCTACAGCTTGCAAAAACATTAAATAATAAAAATAAAAAAGTTATTGTACTGGATAGGGTGAATCATCACATGTTCCAGCCGCTTTTTTATCAGGTAGCTTCAGGGAGGATAGAACCTTCCAATATTTCCTTTCCTTTCCGAAAGATTTTTCAGCAATCCAGAAACACGCAGTTTCGTATGACGGAGGTGAAAGAAATTGATCCTGCCCACAACAAAGTCATTACTGATGAAGCAGAATTTACTTATGATAAACTGATTATTGCTACCGGTTGTAAAACTAATTTTTTCGGCAATAAAGATCTTGAAAGCAAAGCTTTTGGGATGAAAAATACCCAGGAAGCCATCGGGATCAGGAATCATGTTTTAACAACTTTTGAAAAACTGATCCTGGAAAAAAGCCGGAGTGATGACGGAAACTGGAATATTGTCATTGTAGGAAGCGGACCTACAGGAGTAGAGCTTGCAGGGGCCTTTGCAGAAATGAAAAAAGAAATTCTGCCAAGAGATTATCCGTATATGAATTTTGATCAGCTGAAAATTATTCTGGTAAGTTCCACAGAAAAGCCACTTGCCGTGATGAGTAATGAAGCACAGGATCAATCTGAAAAATACCTCAAAGACCTCGGAGTAACTTTTATGAGTGGTGAAGTGGTTACAGAATATGATGGAGATAAAGTACATCTGAAAAGCGGTAAAGAAATTCCTTCAAACAATGTTATTTGGGCAGCAGGAGTTACCGGCAATGTAATAGACGGCTTCCCAGAGGAAAAATTAATAAGAAACCGATATATAGTAGACCGCTATAATAGAATAAAAGGCTACGATAACATCTATGCCATCGGAGATATTGCCTATATGGAAACTCCGAAATATCCGCAAGGACATCCACAGGTAGCTAATGTGGCCATTAATCAGGCGAAAAATTTAGGAAGAAATTTTTTAAAGAAGAATCCTTCCGAATGGAAAGAATATGAATATAATGACCAGGGTTCTTTAGCTACTATAGGTAAGCATAGAGCCGTTGTTGATTTACCGTTTATAAAATTTCAGGGATTTTTTGCATGGTATTTCTGGATGTTTCTGCATTTAATGTTAATTTTGAGCGTTCGAAATAAGCTGGCCATCTTTTTCAACTGGATGTGGAGCTATTTCAATAAAGATTCATCTTTAAGATTAATTATTATACCTACTAAGAAAAACGGAACATTACAATGAGAATTGATATAATAAGCGTGCTACCGGAATTAATGGAAAGTCCGTTTCAAACTTCTATTTTGAAGAGAGCAATGGATAAAGGATTGGCAGAAGTACATTTTCATCATTTGAGAGACTGGGCGATCAACAAACACAGACAGATTGATGATGAACCTTATGGAGGTGGAGCAGGGATGGTTATGATGATAGAGCCTCTGGATAAATGTATTTCGGAGCTTAAATCTCAGAGGGATTATGATGAGGTTATTTATCTGACACCGGATGGAGTCACTTTAAATCAAAAAATTGCCAATACACTTTCCATAAAGAATAATCTGATCTTCCTATGTGGTCATTATAAAGGAATTGATCAGAGAGTAAGGGATCTTCATATTACAAAAGAAATTTCAATAGGGGATTATGTGCTTACGGGAGGTGAGCTGGCAGCATGTGTTCTTGCAGATTCTGTGATCCGACTGCTTCCGGGTGTTTTAAATGACGAACAAAGCGCTCTTACAGATAGTTTTCAGGATGATTTACTTTCACCTCCTATTTACACCAGACCCGAAAGCTATAAAGGTCTGGAAGTTCCTAAAATTTTACTGAGCGGGAATTTTGCAAAGATTGAAGAATGGAGACATGATGAAGCGGTAAGAATTACCAAAGAAAAACGTCCCGATTTACTTTAAAAAAATATTCTTGTTTTTTTTAAACCTATTTGCAATAATTGCGAATGGAATAATATTTGTTATATGATATTTTATTAAGAAAAATATTAGTAGTTTTTATTTTAAGTTAATATTTTATTTTATTTATTTTGAATTTTGCTTATTGTCTCAATTTTCGATATTGAGGTAATATCATGAAATGATTGAAAAATTAATTCACTAAGTGTTGTTTTGTTAGTGATTTTTGTTATATTTGATCGTTTTTTACTGAAAAATTAATTTTGAAATTAACAAATATTAATTAAAGAAATTTAAAAAAATGGTAAATTTATAATTGAAAAAAGAGCATACTAACTAAAGATAGAAATTTGTGCTGATGGAGCTATTCTCTTTTTATAATGTTGAAAATTTATTTTTGCCTGATCCAAAACCTGTTCATAAACTGGATCCTACAAAATCAGGTTTAAGAAGCTGGGATGAAAAGAGATATAAAAATAAACTTTTTAAAATCTCTCACGTATTCCAACTGATGAAGGAGGAAAATGGCGTATTGCCATTTATGATAGGACTCTCTGAAGTTTCCGGTAGGAAAGTTTTGGAAGACCTTGTGGAGATGGATCCTTTTCACTCAGAATATGGAATTGTACATTATAATTCTATGGATGAAAGAAAGGTAGATGTAGCAATGCTGTATGATAAAAATAAAGTAGAGGTAATAGATTCTGAAACCATTACTTTCTTTTTTGAAATATCAAATAAAAACACAGGAAATTACGACACAACCAGGGACGTACTTTTTTCTAAGATTAAATATAAAGGGGAAATTATCAATGTCTTTATCGCCCACCTTCCCTCTAAGCGCGAAAAAGATATCAATAAACCTAAAAGAGCTTTTATATTAAACGAAATCCGGCAACGGATCTTGAAAATTGTAGATGATGATAAGGAACATGTTATATTGTGTGGTGATTTTAATGAAAACCCGGATGATGAAAATTTAGTAAAAATTCTCTATGACAATGATCATGAGAAGGTTTTGATGAACCCTTTTCAGGAATTGTTTTCCGCAAGAAATTATTCTACTTTTCATTATAAATCTGGATTGCTGTATGATCAGATCATAATGTCGAGATCACTTCTGGACAATAAAACGCTGGCCTTTCAGGAGGCTTGTATTTTTAATTCTGAGAAAATAAGCAGCAGGACCAGAAATTTTGAGGGACGTCCTTTCCGAACTTATGCCGGTACAAGGTATTTGGGTGGGTATAGTGATCACTTTCCGGTTTTTGTCAGATTTAGTGACTTATCTTAAAAAACATAAATAATAAAAAAGTAGAAAATGAAAAATTCGAGTAACACAAGTTATCATTTAGATTCAATCGACAAAGAGATCATCTACATGTTGATGGACAATGCTAAAACTTCTTTAGCACACATTTCAAAAAATGTTGGAATTTCTACAACAGCAGTACATCAAAGAATTAAAAAACTGGAACACGCAGGAGTTATTGAAAACTCGATTTCGTTCCTTAATCCTAAGAAAATTGGATATAAGGTGATTTCGTATATTGGTGTGTTTCTGGACCAGCCAAGTCATTATCCTGATGTGGTAAAATCTTTGCATGATATTAATGAAGTAGTAGAGGCCCATTATACTACGGGAAATTACACCATATTCCTGAAGGTTCTTTGTAAAGATAATGATCATTTGATGCAGATCCTTAGCAAACTTCAGAAACTAAAAGGAGTAACAAGAACAGAAACCTTTATATCTTTGGAACAAGGTATTTACAGACAATTGAAAGTATAACGATATGAACATAGGACAATATTTGGATTCCACTTACTTGAAAACACCTGAGCAATCAGGGATTTCACACGAAGAAACTCTTCAAAAAGATAAAGAACTGGCTCAGGAAGCTATTGACAATGATTTGTTTGCTGTAATGATCCGCCCGGATTATGTAGCAGAGATCAAAAAATATATTCAGGAAAGAGATTCAAATGTTGCAGTGGGAACTGTAATAGGTTTTCATGAAGGAACATACTCTATTGATGAGAAGCTTGCAGAAGCTACAAAAGCAATTGAGGATGGAGCAGATGAATTGGATTTTGTTATTAATTACAAGGCATACCTTGAAGGAAATACAGCCTTGGTAAAAGAAGAATTTGTACAGTGCACAAAGCTTGGGCTGGAACATCATAAAGTTGTAAAATGGATTATCGAAATTGCAGCTTTAACCGATGAACAAATTGCTGATCTTACCAAAAATATTTCCGGTTGGGCCGGAGAAAATTTTACAGAAAAGGACTTTCCTCACATTTTTGTAAAATCTTCAACAGGTTTTTTTGAAACCACTGGTGGAAAACCTAACGGTGCCACATTTGAAGGAGTGAAAATAATGCTTGATAATGCAGGAAAACTTCCTGTAAAAGCAGCAGGAGGAGTAAGAACCCCAGAGGATGCTGAAAGAATGATCAATATGGGAGTGAAAAGAATAGGAACTTCTTCAGCCCTGGCATTAATTAAAAATCAGTCTTCATCAGAAGGATATTAATATTGATATCAATTATAAATAAAAAAACCATCAAATTCATTTGATGGTTTTTATTTTATGCCTGTGCCTGATATTCTTCGTAAAACTGTTGAGTCTCCAGAATAAGGCTGCTCATTTCTTCTAATGTGAAAACTTCCAGGAATTTTTTTCTGAATTCCTTAAAGTGAGGAACACCACGGAAATAGTTACTATAGTGCTGACGCATTTCTATTAGTCCTAATTTTTCCCCTTTCCATTCTACACTCCATTCAGCATGCTGGCGTACTGCCAATAAACGGTCTGCGACGGTTGGCTCAGGTAAATGTTCACCTGTTTTAAAGAAATGTTTGATCTCATTAAATATCCAGGGATAACCAATTGCTGCACGTCCGATCATAATTCCGTCACATGCATATTTTTGTTTGTATTCCAATGCTTTTTCAGCAGAATCGATATCACCGTTTCCAAAAATAGGAATTTCAATATTCGGATTCTGTTTTATTCTTGAAATATGTTCCCAGTCTGCTTCCCCTTTATACATTTGTGCACGGGTTCTGGCATGTATCGTAAGGGCCTTAATTCCTGTTTCCTGTAGGCGCTCTGCTACTTCATCAATATTAATACATGTACTGTCCCAACCTAAACGGGTTTTAACAGTCACTGGCAAATGAGTAGAACTTACTACAGCTTTTGTAAGACGAACCATAAGGTCAATATCTTTCAACACTCCTGCTCCTGCTCCTTTGCAGACCACTTTTTTTACAGGGCATCCGAAATTAATATCCACTAAATCAGGATTTACCGTTTCTACAATTTTTGCAGACATAGCCATTGCCTCTTCATCTCCTCCAAAGATTTGTATACCAACAGGTCTTTCATAATCAAAGATATCCAGCTTTTTACGGCTCTTCATTGCATCACGGATTAAGCCTTCGGAAGAAATAAATTCCGAATACATTAAATCTGCACCATGCATTTTACACAAACGTCTGAACGGAGGATCACTTACATCTTCCATCGGAGCCAGCAAAAGTGGAAATTCCGGCAGTTCTATATTGCCTATTTTTATCATGGTGCAAATTTACAAAATTCTTAGGATTAGAAAATATGATAATATCTATGAGTGTGATGGGGTGAATTTGATCGGTTGGAAGCGGAAGATATGAGAATGTACATGTATATCATTCTCCTTTCTTCAGGTCTTAGAAGCTTGCTTTTACCTGCATGCTTCCGATATGTATTGTCCTGTCACCAGAGTTTCTTCCTTCATAATTTAAATTTAACTGAATGAAAGAGTTGATCGCCTGCTGGATAAATACACTCCATACCTGGTTTTTTCCAGGCTTTAAACCATCCAGCATCTGGTTTCCTACAATACTGTAATTATTTCCGGTGAAGGTATTATTGATGAATGAAAAATTCCCACGGATTGAAGTTTTTTTACGTTCCCACTGAATGGTTCCGGTAATATCAAAGGCTTTAAGATTTTCCTCTCCATCCACTCTCTCTTTTTTGCGGTAAGCGGCTGAGAGCTCAGTCTGGATAGCATCAGTAAATTTATAGGTAGCCTTCGGTTTGGTTTCCATATTGTTTAAACGATAATCTCTTGTTGCAAACAGCTGCGAGGAGTTTTTAATATCATGAACCGAGTTTTCCCAGTCTACCCTGAATTCTTTATTGAACCAGTATCCTATATTCAGGAAATGAGAAATTTGCTCACGTTCTTCACTGCTGAAGTTTGCATTGATAAGATTGTCGTTAGATATAAATCGGTAGTTTCCGTTCCAGCCGGATTTGTCGGTAGGATTAAACTGTACGGAGGTCAGTATATTTTGATTTTTAAGAATCTGATCACTGTTTTTTTCAAAAGGATTAAGGACCAACACCCTGTCTTTTTTATAGAAAGAGTTTTGAGAATTTAATGAAATATTGAAGTTCCAGCGTTTTAAAAATGCATTCTCGGAATTGAAAACAATAGCAGGGTTTACAAATAGAGCGAGCTGAAGTTTATTTTTATTAGACGGAATATATCGTACAGAATTGGTGTAAACACGGATGTATTTTGCTAAATCTGAATATTCTGCAATTTCAAATTCATCCAGCTGCTGAATACCGTCTCCGTTATAATCGGTCCATTTATAGATCCCTTGTCCATCTGTTACTTTAATGTATTGAAACTCCCTTTGTGCCTCCTGTCCGTTTCCGAGTTCGTAGAATGCCTGCAAACGCATTCCATTCCTGAAAAGCTGCTGATTGTAAAGGATATTTCCAACCACAAAATCATTGTTTCTGGTTACGGCATCGGCAATATCGTTCTGGTAAAAGAATTTTCTATAGTGAATTAACGCATTAAGAGTGGTTCTTTCAGTTTTAATGATTTGACTTTCTGCCATGATCCCCAAAATACTGTTCATGTTTTGAAGTCTGTTATCACGTACAGAGTCATTATCTCTCATATATACTTTTGCAAGCAATTTGGTCCTGGTGCTATCACCAACTTTCTTTTGAACAAAAATTTCTTTCCAGCTGAAACTGGTTACATCCAGGAGTTGAGTGTCATTATATTTTTTCTCATTGTGCTCCATGCTTCCTCCAATAGCCCAGCTGCCTTTTTTACCGGTATATTCTGTGGAAACACCTCCTCGTATAAACTTGGTATCCTGTAACGTTGCATTGGTATTCAGGAAGGAGAAGTTTCCTTTGGTAAAGAACTTTCCTTTGATCCAACCAAAATCCAGGTCATTTTTAATCCCTTTATAAGAATCCTGCTCATTCAAATAGTTAATACGGTAATTTAAAGTAGACTTATTATTCCACTTATTCAGGAAGCTGAAAGTAAACCTGTTTTGAGTTCTGTTGTTGAATTCCTGCACCAAGTTGAAATCTCTGGAGAATTCTACATCATTGATACGGTCCAGAATATGGAATTGCCTGTCTATATATTGATATTCAAAACTTGGAGTTCCTTTCCAGTTGTTTTTAGTAAAGCTTTTATTTCCGAAAATCCGCCATGCATATCCAATATTCTGATCAGAATCTTTTGAGGAAAATAAATTGATATCATAGTTACTCATGGAAATATCAGTACCAATTTTCCCTTCATTTAATAAGTATTCCGAGTTTAGGGAGAAGACCTGTGATTTTTGAGGAGAAGGAAGCTTTCTTACGGCTCTGTAATCTCCTCCATTCGGTCCTGCATATTCGAAAACACGTCCGTTATTGGTGGTTTGTGCTACTTTATAATCTCCCTGGTTGGCTCCAAAATAAGTGAAGGAAACCTGATAAAGTGTTTGATTCTGATCTGTAGAAAATTCATAAAAATTTCCCGTAGGATTTGAATGCAAAACATATAGGATTTTGTTGACATCATATTCGGTCACTACACCGGATGGTGCATACATCAAATTAGGGTCATTGCCGGCATTAGCCAGGATTTCCTCATCCTCTTTAGAAAGGTTTAAAGAAAGTGGTGCATTTTTATTATCATTTTCCATAAACCAGTTAAGGCCTACTTTGAATTTTTCTCTCTGATGTTCCAGTTTACCTGTAAATAAATATCTGGAATAATTTCTGTTGGCGTAGTTATAAGAGATGGTGATGAAGTTTTGTTGGAAAATAGGACGGAAACTGGTAAAAGTAACCTCACCTGTGTTATAATTGATAATATAATCCTGGTTTTCACCACGTTTCATTAAAATACCATCAATGAATACCTGCTCAGATCCTGAGATCAGTGTGATAAACTGTTCTCCGTTTTTACCTGTCAAACGATAAGGTCCCTGGTTTCCTTCTACCCCCTGAAAACGGATCCTGTGAAATTCACTTCGTGCAACTCCCATTGAAACATCTACAAGTGTTTTGTTTTCAGTTCCAAATTCAGTCTGAAACTGAAGCCCCATGCTTCTTCTCTGATATTTGGCAAAGTAATTTTTAGATTCAACAAGATCTAAATGCCCGGCTCTAAGAATAGATTTATCCTTAATATTAAGCTGCATATAAATCTTATCAAATTCTTCCAAAGTCTGCGTATACCCATCAGCCTGAATCGGTAGATTATGATCTGAAATACTGGCCAGAATGGTTACGTCCTTGGAAAGGCGCCCTGAAATTTGAAGATCCATGGAACTTTGTACAGATTGCCCCTGATTATTACCAAAAGTAATCCCACGGATGATAGACCCTTTAGAATTAAGCTCTCCTAAAAATCTTTTTTTATCATTTTTAGCCAGTACAGCTTCATCAATAATAATTTTATTATTCGTCCTTATAAAGTCCAGAGTGTCTTTGGTGAAAATATCCTGTTCCAGCCTGGCTGCCAGAATACTGTCCTTTTTTATACTGTCCTCAGGAACATTGGGATTTTTCCATGAAAATACCTGGGCACTCCCTGAGAAGATGCCTAAAAAGAAGAATACGAATAGTAGAATAAAATTCCGCAAGTCCTGAAAATAATCCGTAAAAATAATTAAAAAATGTTAACGGAATGGGGTTTAGTATTATTAACAGAAAATTAATATAATTATTGCGAATGACTAAAAATTTGATATAATTTAGCGGTTGAAATTATTAATATTTAAATTTTAATCATGAAAAAACTTTATTCGTTAGCTTTGTTTTGTTTAACAGGTTTTGCATTTGGTCAAATTAGCTTAACGACACTAAACACTCCTTACACTCAAAATTTTGATGAATTAGTAAATACTGGAACAGGTTCTCTGGCCTTAACCGGTGGTTTAGTAGGATGGAGCATTGTAGAGACGGGTGCTAATGCCAATACTACGTATGCAGCAGATACAGGAGCATTAAATGCTGGTAATACTTATAGTTATGGATCAGCAGGGAGTACTGATAGAGCATTAGGATCTGTGGCGAGCAGTAACTTATTGTCAAGATGGGGAGCTCAGTTTAAAAATGATACGGGAAATCAGATTACAGATCTTCAAATATCTTATACTGGTGAAGAGTGGAGAATGGGACAACTGAACAGAGGGAGTAATGATAAGATTATATTTGAGTACAGTACGGATGCTACCTCATTAACGACAGGAACATGGACTGCTGTTTCAGCTTTAACTTATGAAACAACTAATGCTACAGGAACTGCAGGAGCAAGAGACGGGAATGCTGCAAGCTACAGAACTGCACTTAGCTCTACAATTTCTGCATTGAATATTCCTGTAGGACAAACATTTTGGATCAGATTTGTTGATTTTAATGCCGATCAGTCTGATGACGGTCTTGCTATAGATGACTTTTCTTTAACACCTCAGGGAGGAACCTTAGCAACAGGAGAAAATAGAATTTCAAACAAATCTTTTGTTAAAAACACCTCAGTTGAAAATGAAATCTATTTCGGAGTACAATCAGAAGTTAAAATCTTCAATATAAGTGGACAATTGATAAAAGCA
Organism: Chryseobacterium rhizosphaerae; assembly: GCF_003385455.1. Classification (GTDB taxonomy): domain Bacteria; phylum Bacteroidota; class Bacteroidia; order Flavobacteriales; family Weeksellaceae; genus Chryseobacterium; species Chryseobacterium rhizosphaerae. Next base: position 41,481 of record NZ_QNUF01000032.1, read on the forward strand.
GCTTCAGTGAGAGAAAACGGAAGTTTAAATGTAGCTGAACTTCAAAAAGGAATTTATTTTGTAACAGGAATTGTAAACGGTAAAAACGTTTCTGAGAAGGTTATTAAAAGATAATTTTAACTAATTGTTAAATATGCACCGTCACTTGAATTGGGTGACGGTTTTTTTGTACTTTTAGACTATAAATTTAAATCATCATATAATGAAAAAAATCTTTACTATTTTGGGAATAGCTTCTGCTATTGGTTTTATGAATGCGCAAACTACCGTTTTGACGGAAGATTTTAGTTTTACAGGAGCTCTTAATGCAAATGGATGGGTTACTCACAGTGGAGCAACGCCGGGACAATTGACATCTAACGGAAATGCTGCTAATCTAGTGGCAGGGAATACAGAAGATGTAAACAAAGCATTTTCATCTTTGTATACACTTAGTTCAACCGCTGTTAACAAAGCTGAATATTCTGCTACAATTAATGTAGCAACTGCAACGGGTCTGAGTACATCGGGAGATTACTTTTTAATGTTTACAGTTACTTCAGGGGCTAACCCGGGAAATAATTTTAACGCAAGACTTTATGCGAAAGGAAGTGCAACGGGATATACTTTAGGAGTATTAAATAACGGTGCTGGAACCGTAACGCCTACTTATGGAACTGAAATTCCTTATGGAACACCTGCCAATATTACAGTGACCTATATTATTGATAATACAGTAACTCCAGGTACAAATACGGCAACTTTACAAATCAATTCACAACCATTACTTACAAACACTACGGGAACAGGAGCTGCTTCTGCGACAATTGGTGGGGTGGCAATCAGACAGGGTGGAAATGCCACTTCAGGAACTGGAAATATCTCCATTGATAATCTAGTAGCCAAAGTATATTCTCCAACATTGGCTGTTTCAGAATTTAAAAATGGCAAATCGGGAAGCTTTGTGAAAAATTCTTTCGTTAAAAACGGAGAAATTACTTTTGGAGCTGATGTAAAAGATGTAAAAGTTTTCAATATGTATGGACAAGTTGTGAAAACGGCTTCTGTAAAAGAAAACGGAGCTGTCAACGTAGCTGAACTTACAAAAGGAAACTATATTGTAACCGGAACGGTAAATAATCAGCCGGTATCTCAAAAAATATTGAAGGACTAAAACGAAGTTTTTAGATAAAATAGAAGCCACTCATTCAAAGAAATGAGTGGCTTTTTTTATATTAACAGATCCTTATTTATTGTAATTTTTCTTATTAATTTTTCAATTATATGGTACTGTTTTTGATATTTTTAATTCAAATTTGTTGCTAAAATTATACACCCATGAAAAAAACATTTACTATTGCAGGATTAATACTGTTTGCTGTAGTGGCACATGCTCAAATCGTTATCAATGAGATCTACGGAGGGAACGAAAATTCCGGGGCTGTATTAAAAAATAATTATATTGTATTAAAAAATATAGGAAATGTTCCCGTTTCTTTATCCGGAGCTACTATTCAGTATGCCCCTGCAGTAGGAGCATTTAACCAATATCATACATTACCGGATTTTACCCTGAATCCGGATCAAACCTACCTGATTCAGGAGGCTGGGATTAGCGGTGGGACCATAAATTTGCCAACTCCGGATTATATTGCCACAACGGTAACCAATTTTGATGCAACTCCTAATCAGTCAAAGGGATTACATATTTCAGGAGTTTCAGGAAAAATTGCATTGGCTGCCAATAATGTACAGGTTCCCGGACCTATATCATCCAATGTACTGGATTTTGTAGGATATGGCTCCAACGCAGATCAGTTTATGGGTGACGGCCCAGCTCCGTCTCCAACAATAACAACGGGGATCAAAAGGATAATGGGCAGCAGCAATGACAATCAGGTTGATTTCTCTCTTGAAGGTACTGCAAAGTCCGGTTTTGTACAAAATCCATTTATAAAAGGTAATGAAATTGTTTTCGGATCCGAAATTACTGATGTCAAAGTGTATGATACCTTCAGACGTGTCGTGAAAAAAGCCCCTACAAAGACGGCCTTAGCTCTCGATATTGCAGAATTACCTAAAGGAACTTATATTGTAACAGGAACAATTAATAATGTCCCTATTTCTCAGAAAATTGTAAGGGATTAGTTTTTTATAGAGAAGGCTACCTTAGACTAAGATAGCCTTTTATTTTTTTAGTACTTCGTTAATACCCGGCATTAAAAATATAGCCATTGTTTAATACCAACCTCTTCTGGCAGCATTAATAATGGTCCCCAGATTGAGAACAAGAGTATATCTGATCCGTTTTGCGTAGTCTTTAAATGAAGGTTCAAACCCAAGAGAAGACTGTATTGGGAAGTAAACTTCAAGGAAATCCGGAATAATTCTTACTTTTATACCGCTGTCCCAGATAAATTTTGTGGGACGGTCTTGATTTTTATAGATCCCTGCATCAGCATATACATGAAATATTTTCCATACACTGGAATCTACATTGAAGGAAGTAATCCATTTATTAACGGAGCCCGGTATAAATGATTTGAACCCTCCATCAGCCAAAATAAATTGCTGAGAAAGGATACCACTGTTGGCACTTTCACCCAAAAGACTGTAGGAAAAAGCATAATTTGAAACCCTTGAAATTCCGTAATTAAATAAATTATTTCGGGTGTCATTTCTTAAAAAATATCCTGCAAATAGACGTAAACTCAGCTTTTGTTTTGGGGCAAATTCCCATCTGTAAAAGGCTTCAGCTGTAACTTTATTGAAATCTTCCATTCCCTGTGTGCTGATGCTGAAACTCTTTTCATGAATCATCTGATTGTCACTATAGCCATACCCAAAGCTCCATAGGTTATACTTTTTGTAATCATTATTAGCAATCATAACAGGGCTGAGATCTCTGTCGAAATAATTATAAGACATCCCAATGCTTCTGCTTATGGTACTTCGGGGATCTTTCCTAAAGCTTATATTAGAAAGTACCGATGCTTTTCGGTAGGCCAATCCATAATCATAGTGGAAATAAGATCCGGAAACTCCAAAAGTAAGGCTTCGAATGATACTTTCAGCAGGTAGAAAAGAATAGGAGACTGCTCCTGATCCGGTTAGCTTTCCTGTTCCTGAACTGTACATTGGTGTAAATGAATACAAAAATTTCTGATCAAAGAATGATTGGTTTTTAAGATTGATTCCTAAAAGAAATTTATCGTAGGTATTATTAAAACGTACTCTCGGACTGATATAGATCTCATTGTATTCAGGATCCGGAATGTCTTTGATGAGTTTTAGCTTGATTTTTTTAGCATTCGAAAATATACCTTTTGCGTACAGGAAATTATCCCTGTAATTTGATTCCGGGAAGCTATAGCCTGTGTTTAAGGTGACTTTATAAATATTATCTGATGCAGGAAGAAATAATTCATTATTATTCTTATTTTCTTCTGTTTCTATCCAATAGGCTTTTTTCTCTCCCTCCCGGGTTTGGGTTTCCAGTTTTACAGGAATGGGGGCATCTGTATTTTTTGTGATTTTGATATGTAGAGAATCGTTCTCTTTTTTTATGTTTTTCAGTTTAAAGTTAACCCTGTTTTTCTGCTTAAGAAAATTGGTGAGGTATCCTGAGGTTTTATCTTTTTCACTGAGGTCACTCAGAAATTCTTCAGGCTTTATTTTTTTACCGGAATTTTGTGAAATATAATTTTTCACAACCCCATTGAAAGTGTCATTCCCCATTTTATCTGCCGAATAATCAAATAGACTTCCTGTTTCAAAGCTGCTGACAGCCATGTCATTAAAGTTACTTAATGAAGAGAAATTGTCGTCAATCTTTTGATCCAGATTTTGCAGCATGATATATTGGTAAGCCAATCCATACCGATCCAAAAGTTTCACTTTGGATGCGTGAAATATTTTTAAAGGCTTAATTCCGAATAATTTGGTCTCCGGAAGGGCACCTAAAAGTTTGGTGTCTTTATAGAATTTTTTCAGATACTGAATCTCAAGATAAGATTTTAAACCGTTTTTAAACCAGTGATCTTTCTCTTTATCGGCAATGATATTCTCATCAAGAATTTTTTTTGTTATGATTCCAAAATAATCAAGATCGGTTTTTTCAGCATCTGTAAATAACTGAAATCTGAATTTCCAGAATCTAATATCATTATTCCCGAAAAAGTCTTCCTTAGCTCTGAATTTATCCGAAATGAAAAGAGTCTGTGGAATAAAACCAATTTTATCTTTAAGAAATTTCAATTGTAAGGGCAGAAGGAATTCCAGGTTTTGTTTTTCTTCGGGTTTCAGATTGTATCCGAATTTAACCTCAGAACTGAAGCCATCAACATCAACCTTAATAGAAGGATAACTGTTGGTGGAGATTATAAATTCAGGGTCAGAATCCAGATACCCTTTAAAAGAATTCATCTGAACCTGCGGAAGATTACTTTCAATAAAACTATTGACAGGAATATCAAAATTGACGGTCCAAAAAGTATTGAAACTTACAGATTCTTCAATATCACGATATTCTTTCTTAGAAATATTGTCCGGATCAAATTGATCCGGAACAATAAAGAAATATTTTAAAGCAGTATTCTGGTCGGCTGTACCATATCCTGTAAATGTTTTATCAGGAAGCTGTATCCGGTACTGTAATTTCAAAGTAACGGCTTCGCCGGGTTGTAATGCCTCTTTTAGTGGAAGAAATAAATTCTCATCCGAAAGAGCATTGATAGAAATGGGCTGGTTTTCTGAATTTTTAATATTCAGCTCCAGAAGTTTACCCAGCTGATCAGCTTTTGCAAAGTGCAGATCATTGTTTCTGTCTTCCAGCTTTCTATAGACAAGTGAGGTTCCACGTTTATGATAGGCGGAAATCCAGTTCAGGAGTTTTAGGGTTTGAAGCTGTTTGTCAGAATGATTGTAATAAACAATTTCCTGATTGACTTCAAGCGTTTTTCTGTCAGCAGACAACTTTGCTTCAATGTATATGCTGTCTTTTTGTGCAGAAACCTGTACAACTCCTAAAAACAAAATAAGGCAAATCGTGATCTTTTTCAAATATAAGTGATAAAGTACCAAATATAACTTATTTTGTAAATACTTTATAGGATTTTAACCCTGAGTTGTCTTTTTTTCCAAAGAATTAATATAGGCATTCCAACCCTCAGTTTTATAAGTAATCGCTGAAGCTTCCGGATTGTCTGATTTATAAATTCCTCTTCCTACGATGATGAAATCTGTATGTAAGGTTTTAAATACGTGTTCAGGGGTATTGTACTGCTGGCCTTTACCATCACCCGAATCGGCTAGATTCACTCCAGGGGTGAATAATAAAAGATCTTCCGGGATTTTATTCTGGGATACACCACCAATTACATTAGGATGGGATAAAGCTACTTTTAAAGCATCTTCACGATAGCTCGCAGTCGTTAAAGCTCCTTTAGAAGACATTCCTACGATGGCTACTACTCCTACATTTTTAAAGCAATCCAATGATTCAAATCCCCCGATAACCTGTGATGTCACAAAATCTGCCCAATCTGTAATTTTGAAAACTCCACTGGTGAACTGAAGTTCCTGAGTATTTCCGATATCTGCAAATTTTCTGTCTTCCATTAATAAAAACTGATGCTTTTCAGCAATTGCTTTTAATGGGCTAATTGTTTTTGCATAGTCAAAATCTGAGATGATATCGATATGTGTTTTCAAAGCAATGATATGAGGTCCTACTTTTTCAGCAAAATCCAATAGTTCCTGTGTTGTCGTAACATCTGCAGAAGCAATAAGGTTAGATTTTTTTGCCAAAGCGGTTTCTAATAATTTCTTTGAAACAGAATGCTGAGTACTGCTCAGCTTTTGCTCATATGAAGCTCTGGTCTCTTCTTCAAACTGAATATGATTCCCCTGTAGGAAGTCCTGAATTCTTTTTACTTCTTCATCAGATAATTCTCCTGTTTCCTGAAGAATAACACATACTTCTGAAATGTTGAAAAGAGTATGTACTCTGTATCCTTTACTTTCCAAAAGTTGTTTTCCTCCCTGTTCTCTGTCTAAAACCACAACAATATCCGAAACTTTCAGATCTTCCTGCTCGATTTCAGGAATCGTTTCCAGCAAAGATTTTCCTGAAGTAATAACATCCTCCACCAAAAGACAGTTTTGACCTTTCTGATAAATACCTTCAATCAGCTTTTTGGTACCGTAGCTTTTAGCTTCTTTTCTTTTAATAATTAATGGAATGTAACTTTCCAATGACATCGCAGTAGCCATCGGAAGTGCAGCATAAGGAACTCCGCAGATTAGATCGAAATTATCTAATGGAAGCATTTCCAATAAGTAGTTGGCAAGATTTTTTAAAATTTTCGGATCTGAAGCCAAAGGTCTTAAGTCTACATAAAATGGGCTTTCAATACCACTTTTTAAGGTAAACCTACCGAATTTGATGATACCCAGCTTGTAACACTCTAAGAAGAATTCTTTTTTACTTTCCATTATTTTTTATTAGATATTGCAAATTTAAGGATTTGAAATAAGGCTTAAAAATTTATCACCTATTTGTAAATAAAAAACCACCCTGAAGGATGGTTTTAAAAACTATAATAAACTATTATTTTATAATTTCAGCATCAATAACTTTGGCTCCGCTATATTTTTGCTCGGCTTCCCAAAGTAAAAATTTATCAACTTCTTTGATGAGCTTGGGGATAGTTAACGATAATACCGCTAAGTCATCCATTACTCCAAGTACCGGTATGGCAAATTCAGGAAGAAGGTCGATAGGGGAGATGATATATAAAATTCCGAGTAAAGGAAGAATGATGTCAATGGATTTCATTGGATAAACTCCTTTTCTCCACATTTTTACCATTCTGAATATGTCGGGAATCTTTCTCACAAAACCTTTGTGATTGATAGCTTCTTTAGCAATGTTTAACTTTGAATATTTCATTTTGTGTTTGGTTTTAAATAAGTTTTTCAACGATGTTAATTTCGCAAATCTTATACCAACAAATTATAAAATTTAGTTAAAAATGATTATTTAATAATATTGTCAATGAACTGATGCACAGTCTCTGTGTTCCAATCTCTGTATGCATCTTCTTTAATAATAATCCTCCCTGTTTTATCTAAAAGAAAAGTGGTAGGAAATACTTTAGGAAGAATTTTTTCAGAAATAGGACTTTGAGCAATATACACAGGAACAGTATAATTATTTTCTTTCAAAAATTTTCTTACGTCCTCTTCCTTATCATTCATGGCAATAAGGATGAAATCAACATTATCTTTTCTGGAATCATATAGCTTCTGAATAGTAGGCCATTCTTTTCTGCACGGCGGACACCATGTTCCCCAGAAGTTCAGAAAAACAGCTTTATTTTTAAAGTTTTTAAGGTTGGTGCTTGGAGCATTAATTCCTTTAAGGTCGATATCATAATCTTCTTCACTTACATGTACAGCATTTTCAATAGTAGCAATAGGAAAGAACTGATCTTTCATAAAATTCCTTATTCCAGGCACAAAAGCAATGATGCCAATAATGACGATGAGTACAATATAAATAATGTTCTTTTTCATTTACTATTTTTTACTGTTAATAAGTGTCAGATCTATTTTATAATAAATCTAAAATTTCCTGAATAGAATCTTTACCTCTGTTTCTTGCATAATAAATCTGCAGATCATTGTAAAAACTGTCTTTTGGATATCCTTCAGGATCAGCTTTATATTTCATAAGCAGTTCATATCCATATTTTGGACGCGGACCCCATGAATTTTTTACGTTAAAATCTTTATCCAGGATAATTACCTTAGGAATAGACTCTGTTCCATTGGTTAAAAACTGATTGATCAGGCTTTTATCACTGTCTCTCAGGAAAACTCTGATTTCATTATGGCCTTCAAAAAATTTAAAAAGAGCAGGTACAGTAGCACTTGCATCTCCACACCATGCCTCGGAAATAATTAAAATCTTTCCATCGAAATTTTTATCAGCTAATTCCTTCAACTGTTCTTCATCGGGAACATACTTCTTAAGAGTTCTGTCCATTCTCTGAAGTCCCAGTTCGTAATATTGTTTGTAGTCCGCTTCCTGTTGGTCAGCTGGATTTTCTAATCTTTGTTTTGCAATTTGAAGGTATTCTTCAAATGAAATTCCTTTATCCCAGTAATTTTTCATTACCAAAAAATTATGTTTAAAAATTATTGATATTTCTTGTTTTGTTGATCAAAAAAAGATCAGCCAATACGAATGCGGCCAGAGCCTCTACTACAGGAACTGCTCTTGGAACCACACATGGATCATGACGTCCTTTTCCTTCTACAATGACAGGGTTTCCTTCTTTATCTATACTGTCCTGAGGTCTTAAAATAGTGGCTACAGGTTTGAATGCTACACGGAAGTAAATATCCATTCCATTGGAAATTCCACCCTGAATCCCTCCTGAAAGATTAGATTTTGTAGTGAAATCTGTATTGAAAGCATCATTATGCTCCTTTCCGGTCATTTTTGCCCCACAGAATCCACTGCCATATTCAAAACCTTTACACGCATTGATGTTCAGCATTGCTTTTGCCAGTTCTGCCTGAAGTTTTGAAAATATAGGTTCACCAATTCCCACAGGAACATTTTTAATAACACAGGTAATGGTTCCACCGATGGTATTGCCTTCTTTTTTGATTTCTTTAATTTTTGAAATCATTTTTTCAGCAGTTTCCGCATCCGGACAACGTACGTCATTGCTCTCTGTCTGAGAAAAATCCAAGGCCTGATAAGGTTTCTCACAGAAGATATCTCCTACAGAAGAAACGTAAGCATTTATTTCAAGTTCCGGTAGAAGCTGTTTGGCAAATGCACCCGCAACTACCCAATTCATTGTTTCTCTTGCTGAAGATTTTCCGCCTCCACGATAATCCCTAAACCCAAATTTCTGGTCATAGGTGAAATCAGCATGACTTGGACGATATGCACCAGCAATATGGTCATAATCTTTTGATTTCTGATTTTCGTTTTCGATGATAAAACCGATTGGCGTACCCGTTGTTTTTCCGTCAAAAATTCCTGAAAGAAACTTTACTGTGTCACTTTCTTTTCTTTGGGTAACAATAGCAGACTGCCCCGGTTTTCTTCGGTTCAGTTCGTACTGAACTTTTTCGAGATCTACCGTTAAACCTGCCGGAAAATTATTGATGATACCGCCATAAGCCACTCCGTGACTTTCTCCAAATGTTGTAAGACTAAGAAGATTACCTAATGTGTTGAACATAATACAAAATTACCTTTTTTTCTCCATATAATAAAGTTTCAGTATTTGTTCTATTTATCAGTGTCTTTGATATTATGGATAACATCTTCTGCTTCCATTTTCTCTCTGGAAATGAGCTTTTTCCAGATAAATCCTTTTCTGATATCATTTTTATCGGAAAGTTGAGGGAATATTCCTGCTTTGACGTCGTCAAAAATAAAACTTGTTGATATGGCGGGAAGAGGAGTGTCAAAATTAAAAGGATAATTTTTAGAAACATTGAATTTTAAATTGCCAACCTCAAAGGTATTGTATTGCTGATATTCATAGGTTGATGGTTGGTAAAATTGTTTTTTTTCAAATCCGGCGATGAAATTTCCGGGTCTAAAACTTGGAAGATGTTCCTGAATGAAGTTGGGGAAAGACAATATGGAAATAAAAAATATACTCAAAGCTGAGAAAACGGCGATTGATTTTCGTTTGTCAAAATATTCATAACAGAATATAAAAAATATCACAAAGAACACGTCTATAAAAAATCTGTATTGAGCTGAAAAAGCAAGCACAAGTATACTTTTTATCAATACTGAAATACAGAGTAAAGAGATCAGCTTTCTTTTTTTGATCCAGGCAAATGCTGAGAAAGCAATCAGGCTTATAATAAACAGGATGTTGATGTTGGATTTTATTCCGTCTAGGAGAAACCAGTTTCTAATGTGATCAAATGTTGAGAACCTTTGAATTTCTTCATAGGAATACTGCATATCATAAGTTTTCTGAATGGCATATTGTGAAGAAGTTTTTAAGATCTCGGGGTTAGGTTTCCAGGGCATTCCCAATTCGCCAATGGCAACAGGAAATATAGGATAGCCAAATGTCCAGATGTTTTTTGCAAAAAATACGAGGAGAATAAAAATTCCAAAAAACAGTTTTTTAAAATCTGATTTAAAAATAAAAACAGCACAAAGGAAAGTCAGTATGGGCAGCCAGATCATGGTAGGCTTTATGGCAAAAATAAAAATGGAAAATGCAAAAAGAAGTGTTGTGTTTCTGTTTCCTGCTGTTATTTCATTCAAAATAATTAAAGAAAGAGCAATCACTGGAAGATCTGGGCTTGGTGATTGTGAGAACAATAATAATACAGGGAGAAAACATAGATGAATCCATGCTTTTCTTTCAGTAATATAAATGGTATAAATGATCAATAGGATGGTATTGATTCTTAAAAAGGGATCTGAGAAATTTGAGAACCCGGCCTGGAAAATATGCCATATAGACATTTGCCCCAATGTAAAGTCAAGGTTGGAAATTCCTTTTATCAATCCATATTCAGTAAGCCATTTTATGGTGGGTACATAGTAGCCAAAATGATCTAGTATATATGGAGAAAATGTACCGGCTAACACAATAATAAATGATACTGTGGTCATTAAAAAAATATCCTTTCCCGAAAAGTGGTATAACTCCCGGTACAGTTTATTTTTAAAAAAGAAAAGAAATCCGAATGCAAGAGTACCTATTTCTACATAAATATTCAGGGGAATAAAAAAAGAAAGAAGGGTCCATCCTATGCTTATTCCTAAAATACCTGCTAAAGCTTTTCCTGCAAGACCCGGAAGAGGACTGCCCCAGAAAAAGTCCATAATTTTACCTGCACCTATCAAGACAGGTATGATAAAAATAGCAGAAAAAAGAATCAGTATCATAAAAAAAGATTGCTTAAAAATAAGCAATCTTTATATTGTATTGTGAAAAAATATTATCTGCGTGGCTGTACTCTGCCGTCTTTTCTGTCTCCTGATCTCCCTATGGCATATCCGGTAGCGCCACCTACGACACCACCAATTACAGCTCCAAGACCTCTGTTGTTCTTAGAGATAATAGCTCCTGCAGCAGCCCCACCTACAGTACCAATGATGGTTCCCTTAGCAGCTTTACTCATCCCTTTTTTTGTAGTTGTACCTTGTGAAGAACTGCTTCCGTTATCTGCATAGTCTCCATTGCTTCCTCCGGAATTGGAGTTAGAGTTAGAACTAGAACCGGAGTTTCTATCTCTGTATATAGTTCTGGTTTCTCTTATCACCTGTGGCTTTGAATTATTTGCAGCTTTTGCTTTTTTGCTTTCTGAGATACTGTCAGATTTTTTCTGTGCTTCATAAACCAGCTTTTCCTTTTCAATAGCTAATTTCTGTTTTTCTATTTCAAGCTGCTTAGCTTGAAACTCAAGTTTTTGTACTTCCAGAGACTTTTCAGCAACGCTGTTGTTATCATCTTTTTTGCAGGCCGTCATTAAAAAAACGGATAAAAAACCTGCTAATATTACCTTTTTCATAATTCAAATTTTAATAAGCTAGAGCCTAAACGACTGTAGTTTTAGTTTTATTTCCAATTATGAAGCCAAATTTCAGTTAAAGGATGTTAAAATTATTAAAAAAGATAAATGGTAATAAATGAAGCATGATAAATATCGTATGAAAGCTTTGTGTTTTAGTACAATTCTTGCTATTTATTCAGAAGCTTTTCAGTGTTGGAGAATTAAAAGTTTTTTTGAACAATTGTAAATTTTAATTAATTAATAGTTTTCGTTGAATTAATCTGAGATCATTAATTTTGAGAAACTAAATTACTTTCAATATGAAAAAAACAACATTTACAGCACTGGCTTTCATCGGATTGTTGGGTACTGCTGTTTCATGGTCTTCTACTGATAATAGTATGAAGACAGAGTCGCAAGCACGTCCAGAGGTATCAAAGAGTGAAACAAAAGCACAAACTTATAAAATACGATATGGTTTGCTTTCTAAAAACGGAACAAAAATTCTTTCCGGAAGTCATGATGTAGGAAGTTTTCTTGCTGAAAATATGGCTACGGGAGATGTGTATGATACGTATTACAGTGGAGGTTTTCAGGCTTTACCTCAGTATTATGAAGGAATCCCTGAAGGAACCTATACTTTTTCTGCAATGCAGGGACAAGGTGCCTGGACTGGCTATGGATCAGTTGTAGCGACTGTTTCAGATGCCCAAGTAGATGCTGATGGATATATTACAGTATATATTCCAATAACTTGGGAAGAATAATATTGCATAAAACAAAATATTTAGTAAATTTACCAATCTCTTAAAAGAGTGTTTTTAATTAATTATTAAGTTAATTACTTTGTTTACTTAATTTATACTCGCTATTTTATTCGTGGTAAAATCAATTATAGATGTAATTATAGCATAAATAGTAAACAATTTTAAGATATTCTGTTTGGATTTTTCTGAATAGATTTTTTTCATCATTTGTGTTTTTTAGGCCTCCTGATTGGAGGTCTTTTCTATTGTATGATCAACTAAAGACCTAAGGTTAAGTATTTTTCAAATAATAGCTTTAGATATACCCGCTAAAAGGTATTGCAAATAATTCTCTGTTAAGAAATTGTATTTCATACTTATGATCTGATGATAAAAAAACTCCTCAAAAAATGAGGAGCTGTTTATTATAAATGTAGAGTTACTTTTATCTTGTTGATCAAACGATGAAGAGTACTGGTCTGATAAGCCAGGAGTTGGTAGATCTCTTCTGAATTGGTGTAGGTTTCAGGAACATTGAGATTGTTGATCTTCTTAATTCCTCTTCTTTTCATGGTATCATAAATCACTTTAGCAAATGATTCTTTTGCTCCCTGCTTACTGCTGTGCTGTGAAATGCCATCGGAATGAAGTCTGTAGAGGTATAAAGGTTCTTTGATGTATTTTACATCACCATATTCCAGAATTTTCAAATACAGATCCTGATCTACAGCGCTTCTAAGTGCTGGATTAATACCCGAGGTTTTTAAATACGCTTCTTTTTTAAAAGTAAAAAAATGGGCAAACTGAATAGGGCAATTAAAAAAATACCGGCTGTTGTAAACTTGTTTGGTGCTGGCAAAAATCTTATCAGGGACAAGATTATCATCACACAGCATCATTTGAGAATAGGTAGCAACAATATCGGTTGTATTGGCAAATTCATTGATTGTTTTTTCCAACGCTTGTGTATAGATCGCATCATCAGGGTCAAGGTAGGCGCATAGCTCTCCCTCTGCATATTTCATGCATTCTCTCTTGGTAAATCCACAGCCCTGATTCACTGCATTATGATACAGTTTGAAACGGGGATCATCTTTGATAATTGACTTTATAACTTCTACTGAATCATCCGTAGAGGCATCGTCAACAATGATGGCTTCCCAATTTTCATAAGTTTGATTGACTAATGAATTATAGCAGTCCCTAAAATACTTTCCATTATTATAGTTGGCTATAAGTATAGAAAATTTTATCACGTTTTTTTGAGTTAAGTTTAATTTAATGTGTAAAACTATAAAAGAATATCCATGAAAAACATATCTTTAGTCATAGTATAATTGATATATTTTTCTTATTTTACAAGAATTTACCATTGTTTAATTTGAAATTGGTAAGATAAAATAAAAACTATTTTATGAGTTCAATCATAAAATAATAATAATAACTAGTATATTTTTGAAAAAAGATTAATTATTTTATTTCTGATATATAAAAATTTTTTTCATCATTTGTGTTTTTTAAGGCCTCCTCTGGAGGCTTTTTAGTTGAAAAAACACTAATGAAAAAAAAATCTGTTATCAAAAAAAGGTCAATCCTAATCAAAAATTGATTTTCATACATCAGAGATTTGAAACATTTCCTGTTTCTTTTTCAATGATAAGGTTGCCATTTTTGCTCATGTCAGTTATTTTATGGCTAAGTCTGATATGGCTTGTCATATTTTTTTGCTGTAATTTTATTTTTTTTATATCAAAATATTATCTTTAAATGATTTTGTGAATATTAGAATATTTTATACTAAATTTACGAATTTAATTTTCAATTTTTAATGATTGAGATTAATATATGTTTTTTTTATTTTTTAATTCATCTGTTTTTTATTAAAG
>NZ_QNUF01000033.1 GCF_003385455.1 Chryseobacterium rhizosphaerae
TGGCGGAGATGCATACAGCGCTATCAACAAGCGTTCTGAGCAGGTTTCAGATAATTTCTTCAACGCTACTTTAGGACTTTCCATCAAGTTAGGAAAACACGAATCTCACTTAATGTGGCATGACCCACTTCAGGAAATCTATTACAAACTTGACGTTCTGGCTAACAAAAACCAGGATATTGAAGTATGTAAAAAAGGAGATGCTGATAATGACGGTGTATGCGACGACTGGGACAGACAACTTGACACTCCTGCAGGAGCAAGAGTAGATGGTGCAGGTGTTGCTCTTGACACGGATTTAGATGGCGTTATTGACCTTTACGATAAGTGTGTAACTGTTCCGGGACCTGTGGAAAACAACGGTTGCCCTACAAACACAGGACCAGTAATAGAAACAGAAACTAAATTAGAAGGTATTGAGTTTGACTTAAATTCTGACAGAATTTTACCATCAAATACTCCAATATTAAATAATGCTGTTAATTATATCAATTCTTCAAATGGTTCTTATAGTGTAATTGGTGCTACTGATACAAGAGGTACTGACGCTTATAACCAAAAATTATCTCAAAGAAGAGCTAATAATGTGAAGAACTATCTGATTAAAAACGGAGTTCAAAATGGTAAACTTAATGCAGTAGGGAAAGGTGAAAAAGACCTTAAATACCCTGAGTGTGAACCAGCTACAAAATGCCCTGAATGGAAAAACAGAGCAAACAGAAGAGTATACTTCGAAGCTAAATAATAAACTTATTAAGTATTATATAAAAGTCACGCATTGCGTGGCTTTTTTTGTTATAATACTTTCCTTATTTTTACCCTATGATTTCTCCGCAAGATTTTCAAAAGCTAAAATATGATACTCTTAAGTATTTCTGGGGTTACAATGACTTCAGAGATTCTCAGGAAGAAATCATCAATTCTGTTATTAACGAAAAAGATACACTGGTCTTACTGCCTACCGGTGCCGGAAAATCTTTATGCTATCAGCTACCGGCTTTGCTAAAGGAAGGAACCTGCCTGGTTATTTCCCCACTGTTGGCATTAATGAAAGACCAGGTAAATCAACTTAAATTCCGAAATATTGAAGCAGAGTACCTGTCTTCAGAATTGGATGAATATGATGCAGAAGCTATTTATGGCCGCTGTAAGGAAGGGCTTACAAAATTGTTGTACGTATCTCCGGAAAGACTTACCAATACCCAGTTTTTACAAAACATCCAGGATATTCAGCTCTCATTCATTGCTGTGGATGAAGCCCACTGTATTTCAGAATGGGGACAAGATTTTCGTCCCAGCTATCAAAATATAAAGGACTTCAGAAAAAACAATCCTGAAATCCCTTGCCTTGCATTAACAGCTACAGCAACTCCAAAGGTGCTGGAAGAAATTAAAAACAAACTTGAACTTAGGAAGCCTTCTGTATTTCAAAAAAGCTTCAAAAGAGACAATATTAAAATTTTCACTGAAGAAGTTGGAGATAAATTTCAGCGTGTTTTTGACATCCTTAAATACAATACAGATTCCGGA
Source organism: Chryseobacterium rhizosphaerae (assembly GCF_003385455.1). Classification (GTDB taxonomy): domain Bacteria; phylum Bacteroidota; class Bacteroidia; order Flavobacteriales; family Weeksellaceae; genus Chryseobacterium; species Chryseobacterium rhizosphaerae. The sequence continues at coordinate 1,531 of NZ_QNUF01000033.1, forward strand.
ATCATCTATGTAAGGACCAGAAAGGAAGCAGAATTATTAGCAGAATTTCTGAAGAAAAACCAGTTGAAAAATGTAGATTATTTCCACGCAGGTTTAACAACAAAAGAGAAAAATACAAAACAAAATACCTGGAACAAAAGTGACAATCACGTTCTTATTTCTACCAATGCCTTTGGAATGGGTATTGACAAAGACAACGTACGTTTTGTCCTCCACTACTCTCCTGCTGCTTCTCTGGAGAACTATTACCAGGAAATAGGTAGATCCGGAAGAGACGGAAAAGACAGTTTCGCTTTTATGCTTTGGAATAAGCAGGAGCTGCTGAACTTCGATCAGATCTTAAAAAATCAGATTCCCAATAAAGCTGAGTTTTTAAAAATTATCAGTTACCTCTACTCTATTTTCCAGGTTGCTGAATTTGAGCAGCCGGAAAAAACCTTTCAGTTGAATATTGTCGGAATTCAGAATTTCACCAGACTCTCAAAGGCAAAAATTAATAATGTTCTTAATTTCCTTCACAATCAGGAAATCATTTACTATAATGACAACAAAAGTCTTTCTTCACTGGAGCTTTTTATGAAAGCAGATGAAATAGATCAGCTGCCACAGAAAGACGCCTATTTTATTGAACTTCTTTTCCGGACCATATCAGGTCTCACCACTCATAAAGTAATGTTCAGTGAACAGCAGGTAAGCAATAAGATTGAAGTAAGCATTCCTTTGATCAAAGAACGCCTGAAAGAGCTTCAGCAGAAAAACTATCTGGAATATATAGATGGTGCGCTTGCCAGCATCAAGTTTTTAAAACCCCGTGACGAAAGAATCATTACTCATAGCTATTGGAAACTTTTTGAGCATATTCAGAGAAACAAAATCCAGAAATGGGAAGAAATGAAGTTTTACGTGGAAAATAAAGACTACTGTAAAATGAAACTGATCCTCTCCTATTTTGGTGAAAAAAACTCAAAAAACTGTGGTCAGTGTTCTGTATGTGAAAAGAATAAGCAATCTATTTTCGGAAAAAATATTTCTCAGCAAATTATCAATTTACTGGCTAAAAGATCAGCTACTATTGAAGAACTTTCGGTGCAGCTAAGTTATCATTCTAAAGAAAACATTTTAGAAAACCTGATTTATCTGATGGATTCCGGAAAAGTAAAAATGCTTAATTTCAGAACATATGCACTGAATCATGAATAGGCAGATATAAGACTGGAGACTTAGATATGGGGATAAAGATATATTTTTGATAGACTGATACCTTCTATCCCATTCAAACCTGCAACTTTCCGCGAAAAACTTATCTTTGTATTATGAAATCATTGAAAGTTGTTTTTTTAGGAACTCCGGAATTCGCAAAGACTTCTCTGGAGGCTATTCATCAATCTCATCATCAGGTTGTAGGTGTTGTAACCGTTGCAGATAAAGCAAGCGGACGTGGGCAGAAAATTCACCAGTCACCTGTAAAAATATATGCTTCGGAAAATAATATTCCTGTTTTCCAACCTGAGAAACTGAGAAACCCTGAATTTTTAGAAGAGCTTAGAAATCTTGAAGCTGATGTTTTTGTGGTAGTTGCTTTTAGAATGATGCCTAAAGTTCTTTTTGAAATGCCGGCCATGGGAACATTTAATCTTCATGCCTCTTTATTACCTGATTACAGAGGAGCAGCTCCTATCAATTATGCCGTAATTAACGGAGAAGAAAAAACAGGAGCCACTACTTTCTTTATCAACGAAAAAATAGATGAAGGGAATATTCTCCTACAGGAAGAACTTAACGTTTTACCTGACGAGAATGCAGGAGCTCTTCATGACAGGCTGATGGAAATGGGTTCAAAACTGGTGGTTAAAACACTGGATGGATTGGCTGAAAACACCATCAAAGAAAGACCTCAGCCACAAGTAGAACATCCAAAAAACGCATATAAAATCTTTAAAGAAGATACCAAAATCAATTGGGATGCTCCTTCTAAAACCGTTCATCAGTTTATCCTTGGAATGTCTCCTTATCCTGCAGCTTTCACCACTCTAAAAATTGGAGAAGATGAAAAAGGGTTGAAAATATTCAGTGGGAAATTTGAAATTTCAGACCATGGAAAATCTTCCGGAACTCTAGATATCTCAAAAAATGAATTTAAGATTTATACCCAGGATGGGGTTTATTTTCCACAGGAACTTCAGTTGGAAGGAAAGAAAAGAATGACCGTAAAAGACTTTCTGAACGGCTTCAGAAATTTTGACGAAATAACATTATAAGCCTGGCTATATATTAAAACTTCAATCACAAAAGGCTTCATCTTATTTCAAACAAAAGATAAAGCCTTTTGTGGTTAATACTAAGTCTTACTTACAATTTTCCTGCGTATTCTGCTTATAAACTCCGGAGTTACCCCCAAATAGGCTCCAATTTGTATATTGGTAAGACGGTGCGCTATTTCAGGATATTCCTTCAGAAAATCAAGATAGCGTTCATCTGACGATTTGCTTAGATTATCAATAATTCTACGTTGTAATGCAATAATTGACCGTTGAAACTTCAGTCTCATCAATCTTTCAATCTCAGGAATTTCCAGATAAAACCTTTCTTTATCTTGCTTTGAAATAAGAAGAATTTCACTGTCTTCAATAGCCTGAATATTAAGCTTTGATGGAATACCGGTAATGAAGCTGTCTATATCTGAAAGCCACCAGTTCTCAATCCCAAAGTACAGTATCTGCTCTGCACCATTGTGGTCGGTATGGGAAACTTTAAAACACCCATTCACAACAAATCCTTCAAATCCACAAACATCTCCTTCTCTTAAAAGAAAATCTTTTTTCTTTATTTTCTGAAGATGAAAAGCATTGCAATATTGCTCCAGTTTTTCATCTGGAATATCTACGTAACCTTTGATGTGTGTCTTTAAAGCCTTAGTCATGGTTTAAAAATAAAAAAAGGTTTAGAAAAATCCTAAACCTTTTTTCATTCATCAATATATTCGCAGCAAAGCCGGTCCTCTATTGATCATTTATTTGTTATAACTGAACCAGCTCAGTAACTTCTACATCATATCCTCCAACCTGAGGTTTGATATTAGGGTTTTGAGTGATTACTTTAAACTTATTAATTCCTAAATTCTTTAAGATCTGTGTTCCAATACCATAATCTCTGTAGTTGTATGCTAAAGTAGGATGCTGCTCCTGCCCGTCCTGATAATTCAGGAACTGCTGAAGTTTTCTCAATGTATTTTCAGAGTTTGAAACGTTATTGATGAAAATAATTGCTCCCTTTCCTGCTTCGTTTACCATACCGGTTACTTTTTCCAATAAAGGTTTTTCTCCGTTATTTAATCTTGTCAGCACATCAAAATAGGAATCTGAAGACTGTACTCTTACTAAAACAGGCTCATCCACAGTCCATGCTCCTTTTGTCAAAGCAAAGTGGATCTGGTCATTTGAAGTCTCTCTGAATGCGTAGAAATCGAAATCACCATAATGCGTTTTTACTTTTTTCTCTTCAAGTCTTTCAACCAGATTTCCTTTTTTAAGCTGATAATGAATTAAATCTTCAATAGAAACAATTTTCATATCGTGCTTCTGGGCGAATGCGTGAAGTTCCGGTAAACGAGACATCGTACCATCTTCATTCATAATCTCACAGATTACTCCACCTTCTTTCAAACCTGAAAGATGGGTAAGGTCAATAGCAGCTTCAGTATGTCCTGCTCTTTTTAAAACCCCTCCTTTTCTTGCACGAAGCGGGAAAATATGTCCGGGTCTCATAAAATCTGTAGGCTTAGATTTCTCATCCATTAAAGCCAGAATTGTTTTAGCTCTGTCACCAGCAGAAATACCGGTAGAAGTCCCATTACCCAAAAGGTCAACAGATACTGTAAAAGCAGTTTCTTTAGGATCGCTGCTTCTGCTTACCATAACCTCTAATCCAAGCTCATCACATCTTTTTTCAGGAAGAGGCATACAGATCAATCCTCTACCGTGAAGGGCCATAAAGTTGATAATTTCCGGAGTTGTCAGTTCAGCAGCACAAAGAAAGTCACCTTCATTTTCTCTATCTTCATCATCTACTACTATGATTATTTTACCATTTTTAAGGTCTTCAATAGCCTCTGGAATAGTATTTAATTTAATATCGGACATTTTTACTTTTTATTTTTGCAAAGATACTTATAAAAATAAGCATCTGCCAATTAATATCAATGGTTTATTGTGCTTGAGATAAAGAGTTGACCGCTTCTCTTATGATTTCGTAAGATCTCAGTCTTTTCTGATGATCATAAATATGAGAATTGATGATCAGCTCATCTACGTTGAATTTGTTTTGGAAATCTTTAATTTTTTCCTGAATTTCAGTTTGATCTCCTATAAAAGTATATCTCAGCTTCTGTAAAACCATCGATTTCTCCATAGGTGACCAGACGTCATCCATATCATCTACCGGCGGTGCAAAAGGCTTTCTGTCATTCCTTACAATATTGATAAATGCCTGGAATAATGTGGTAGAAAGCTTATGAGCTTCTTCAGTAGTTTCTGCTGCTACTCCATTCACACAAGCCATTACATAAGGCTGATCTAAGTATTGAGAAGGTTGAAAATGTTCTCTGTATATTTTAAAGGCCATTTCCATTTGCTCAGGAGCAAAATGTCCGGCAAATGCATAAGGCAGTCCAAGCTCTGCTGCTAGCCATGCACTGTCTGTGCTTGATCCTAGTATATAAATAGGAACATCAAGACCTTCTCCCGGAATAGCCCGTACCATTGCATCAGCATTTTCTTTGGAAAAATACCGCTGAAGCTCTAAAATCTGTCTTGGAAACTGTTCATTAATAATCGCTGGATTTCTTCCCAATGCCTGAGCCGTTAATCCATCTGTCCCTGGAGCTCTTCCCACCCCGAGATCAATCCTTCCGGGAAAAAGAGATTCCAAAGTTCCGAATTGCTCTGCAATAATCAGAGAACTGTGATTAGGAAGCATAATACCCCCTGAACCTACTCTTATTTTTTTTGTTCCATTGGCAATAAAACCAATTAAAACTGAGGTAGCAGAACTCGCAATACTTTCCATATTGTGATGCTCGGCAAGCCAGAATCTTGTATAGTTTAAGTTTTCAGTATGACGAGCTAAAGATAAGCTATCCTGAAACGTATCATGAATGCTTTTTCCCTGCTTTACCGGAGCAAGGTCTAAAACAGAAATTTCAAAATTTTTCATAATTATAAATTGGGGCTTAAAAAACCAAACAAATTTAAAACATAAAAATTGCATTAGTTACTTTTTGTAATTGATAAGTCTGATCGCCTAGTTCAGGCAAAAACTATTGAAATTGAAACGCTGTTTGATTCCTTTTGCTTACAGCTATAAATTAAGTAAATTGCTCAAGAAAACTTACAATCATGAAAACAAAAATAATGTATATCGAAAACAAGTCCTTTGGCCACTATGGACCGGCTTGGATTGGTTTTGTAGAATTTTCAAAATCCGGACAAACCCTTTATTTTAATGATAAGGCATTAAAGAAACTCAAAAGACCTGAATATGTTGCTAATTATTTTGACATAGAAACCGGAGAAGAATACTGGGTTTCTGGTGTTAAAAAAAATGGACAAAATAGGCATCAGTTCGGTGGAGGAAAAATCATGCTGGATAAAAATTCGGTTGATGAATATCTGAAATTAGTAGATTTTAATAGTATTGATGTTAATCACTTTGAGATCGTTGAGTTCATCACCATGGATAAAAGAAGATTCAACACAATAGAAAACTCAAAAACCGAATACCGGGATAACAGTTATCATGCTACTTTTTATGATAACAACCGTAGAAAATTAATTTTAGATATCTGAATTTTAAAGAAGCTGTTTCAAGTAATAAATATAAAGAAAGGTTTTGGCTGCAGTCAAAGCCTTTTTCTTTGATATAACGTTTAGATTTTCTCTTTTTTAATGTCTATAATTAAAAATAACTAATTATCACAATAATCAATATTTTAATAAAAATAATTCATTTATAAGAGAAATAAATTATTATATTAGTACTTTAAAAAGAAAATAAATACATTTTAACACCACTTAAAAATATTCTTATGAACAAAAAATTGAATGACTTACTGTATCGGAAGCTGTTGACAAAAAGAACGGTCTTTATGAGCTTCATTATCGCTGCTACTTTAGCATCCTGTAGTAAAAATAACGATGAAATGGCTACAGAGACCCAGACCAATGCTTTACAGCTCGAAAATGTTAAAAACGGACGACTGGGAGGGCAAGATATTACGTATGAAAGAAAGAATGGAATGAATTTTTTCCAGGGAGACATTGTACTTTCCGACCAACAGTTGGCAGGAGATAATGCTCTTCATAAAGGAGGTGCCAGTTTCTCAAGATGGCCGGGAGCTAAAATTTATTATACTGTTGCGGGTAATATGGGTTCTATCAATGCCAATAAAATAACTACAGCGGTTAATGAATATAATTCCAAAACCAATACCCAATGGATTCCGCGTACCAACCAGACCAATTATGTAGAATTTATTTTCGGAAGTTCATCCGGATCAGATGGGTGGGCTCATATCGGATATCAGGGAGGAAAACAAACTATATCTTTGGATCAATATATTTCTGTGGGATCTGTGATCCATGAAATGGGGCATACTGTAGGGCTTTATCATGAACATGCCCGTAAAGACAGGGATCAGTATGTGAGTATCCAGTGGAACAATATTCAGGATGGGCAGGCTTATAATTTCAATATGTACAATTCCGGAACAGACATAGGCCCTTTCAATATTAATTCAGTGATGATGTATTGGCCTAATTCCTATTCTAAAAATGGACAGCCTACGATTAAGAGGGCTAACAATACTACGTTTACCTACAACAGAACAGGTTTTACAACCGGCGATATTAATACAATCAATGCGATGTATCCTTAGTTTTTGTAACCAAGATATCAATTAAAAAAGGAAAAGAATTCTTATGAATTCTTTTCCTTTTTATAATTATAGTGATTGATCAGAATCCTGATCTCATTAAATTCAAAATTACTTGGCAGTACATTCTTCCATTCTGTCAAAGTTTCCTGAGGGTTTTTATAAAACTCTGTTTCAAAAGCTTTGATTTTATCGGAAGTAATGACTCTTGAAATATCCAGCAATCCCTGTTCTGCAAATTTAGCAAGGTGACCGATTACGGTTTCTTTTACCAAGCCTCTTTCCAAAGCAATTTCTCCAATGGTTTTTCCTTGTTCGAATAACTGGAAAGTTAAAACCTGTGAAGGCACTTTAGCGATTTTCAGATTGATTTCTTTATCATTCTTTTCATCTAAAAGCTTCGTTTCAAGAAGGTGAATATCTTTCAGGCTGTTCAAATATTCCTCAATATCTTCCAACCAGTTTCTGAATTCATCATTATACTGTTTTAGGCCTTTGGCTCCTTTGATCTCAGCATAAAATTCTTTTAAAGGATTAAAAATTTTATCTCTGGTTTCCACAAAGAAAAAATTAACCGCCCCTTTTGTTTTGCTTTCAATTTCAGCCCATTCTTCTTTTTTCTCAATAAAATTATTAACCTTCTGGAAAATAACTCTTTCTAATTTCTCAAAGATCTTTCCAAGATTTACGCTTTCATGTTTCAGCTGAAGGTACAGCTGATTGGTTTTAACATGGTCTAAATTTTTGGTAACTACAGACAGCTTATTCCAGTCTTCCACCTCTTTTAAAAACCATAAACAATCTACTGTACGAAGTACTTTTCTGATACTGTAATCATATTTTTCCTGATTCAGGATAGATTCAATATGATCATTAGCCACTGTATCTGTATGGAAATGAAGAATCCTGTTGTCTTTAAAAATAACTTCAGGAGTAATTTTTGATTTTAAAACAATTCCTTCCAATGTTCTGCAACGGGACAACGCTACATATACCTGACCGGCAGTAAAACTTTTTCCTGCATCAATGATTATCTTATCAAAGGTTAGTCCCTGGCTTTTGTGGATGGTAACTGCCCAGGCCAATTTTATCGGAAACTGCTCAAAACTCCCTAATACCTCTTCCTGAATGGTTTTATCGGTATCCAGGAAATATTTTTTCTGTTCCCAGGTCTCTCTTTTCACCGTGATTTCAAGCTCACTTTCATCCAGAACAACCCGGATTTCATTTTTGTCCAACCCGATAATTTCCCCCAATTTCCCGTTGAAATACCTCTTTTCCCCGGAAATATCATTCCTGATGAACATAATCTGTGCTCCAATTTTCAATTCTAAAAATTGTTCATTAGGGAACTGATTTTCTTTAAAATCTCCTACAAGTTTAGCCTCATAGGTTTGAGCATCTACTTTTATTTCTGCTAATTTCTCCTGATTGATCTCATCAGCCATTTTGTTGTGAGAACAAAGGTAAACGTATGATTCTTTCCCAATATTGAAATCAGGATCATATCTTTTATTCAGGTAATCAAAATCTATATTCGCCACATCACCATCACGGATAGCATTCAGGATTTCCAAAAATTCTTCATCAGACTGTCTGTACACTTTCGTCAGCTCAATGGTAACCAAAGGAATATCTTTAATAGCATGGCTATCAAAAAAGAATGGTGAATTGTAATACATTTTTAGGATATGTTCATCCCTCACTACCGGCGGAAGCTGATAAAGATCTCCGATAAACAGCATTTGTACTCCTCCAAACCTTTGATTATTCCTTCTGATAAACCGTAAAGAGAAATCCATCATATCCAAAACATCTGCTCTCAACATAGAAACCTCGTCTATAATAATGATTTCAACTTCTCTTAAAAGCTTAAGTTTATCCTTCCGGTATTTAAAATGGGGCATCAGGTCAGCTATATTATTAGCCAAACTGGTATCTATCCTTTCCGTAGTGGGCAGAAAAGTTCTCAATGGTAATCCAAACATCGAATGGATGGTAACACCACCTGCATTGATTGCGGCAATACCCGTAGGTGCTACCACAACATGTTTTTTCTTTGTCCGCTTTACAAAGTCATTAAGAAATGTAGTCTTTCCTGTCCCGGCTTTTCCAGTCAGAAAGACACTTCGGTTCGTGTGCTCTAATAAGTCAAAAAAATGATTGTTCATCGTTGTCAAAAATACGGAAATGAATTTGATTTTCTTACCTTGGCACAAGTTTTGAAAATTCTTACTAAGAACAATGTTTATAATGAAAAAAAAATTTATCCTTATTCCTGCGTTAGTATTATGTACTACATTCAGTCTTATTTCATGTAATACCTCAAAGAATGCAAATACCAATCTTCCGAAAGATATTTCTGAAAGACCTGCTGATCAGGACAGTCAAAAATACGACCAGGCATTATTGGATAAATTAAAAGCCTCTATTGAATCTGAAGTTTCCGGTGAAAAATGTACTGACGCCAATGAATGGGCATTTGCTCCAATGGGATTAAAATCATGCGGCGGACCTCAGCAGTATATTGCTTATCCAAAAAAAATAGAAGCCTCTATCATATCAAGAATTAAAGACTATACGGATAAGGTCAGAATTTTTAATGAAAAATATAATATTGTGTCTGATTGTGTGGTGATCACTCCTCCTACCTCTCTTAAATGTGTTAACGGAAAGATAAGACTCATCACCCCGGATATCAATTAAAAATAAAGCAAAGGTTCTATAATCAAATCATTACAAATTCTTTTAAGGAATTTTTATACTAGGATGATATACAAAGCTCCATCAAAAGATGGAGCTTTGTTGTATATTGATGTAACGATAAATGAAGTTTTGGTTTCAGAAGAGAAAATTCTTTCCATCCCGAAACCCGCAACAGATATCCCCGATTATAATTCGTAGTCTTTTACATTTTCCTTATACCACGAAGAGTATTTCACATAATTATCAGCAATTCTGTTCACTTCTCCTTCCAGCAATTGGGCATTAATATCCTTAATTTTCTTGGCAGGAACTCCTCCCCAAACTTCTCCGGATTTAATGTGAGTTCCCTGAGTCACTACAGATCCCGCCCCTACGATAGAATTTTCTTCCACCAGGCAGTCATCCATTACAATAGCTCCCATTCCGATCAGTACATTATCTTTGATTGTACATCCATGCACAATAGCATTGTGGCCAATGGAAACATTGTTCCCAATATTCAAAGGATGTTTCTGATAAGTACAGTGCAGCATTGCATTATCCTGAACATTTACTTTATCTCCCATTTTAATATAATGTACATCACCTCTGATCACTGCATTATACCAAACACTGCAGTCTCTTCCCATGGTAACATCTCCAATAATGGTTGCTGTTTCTGCTAAAAAAGTATTCTCTCCGATCTGTGGTATTTTCCCTAAAAGTTCTTTTATAAGTGCCATAGTTTTAATTTGAAATTTAAAAAATAAGCTTACTTGAAAATTATAATTTACCTACTTCTATTCAGTGTATCTAACTTCTAAATTAAAGCGATAGCAAAAATCTAACTCTCAACTTTCAGCTTCTAACTTCTAATGCGTATTTTTGTATCTCAAATTTAACGAAAAAATGCGTACCGTACTTATAGAACCAACTGAAAATCCAAAAGTGATGAAGTTTGTAGCAGATTACAATCTTATCCCGGGATCTTTAGAATTGGACAGAAACTCAGATATTTCAGAAATTCCTTTAGCACAAGAGCTTTTCAATTATCCTTTTGTAGAAAGAATTTTTATTACAGCTAATTTTGTAGCTATTGCAAAACAGGATACCATAGAATGGGAACATGTAGCTGAAAGTCTGAAAAATGTGATTGAGGATGAGCTATTGGCAAACCCAAGAATTTATCTTCAGAAGAAAAAGGAGATGTATCAGATTTATTCTGAGATGACTCCTAACCCCAACGTGATGAAATTTGTGTCAAGCAAATTACTGATGGATGGTTTCGTGGAAGTAAAATCAAGAGATGCAGCCGCTGAAGTTCCTTTAGCTGAAGCGATCTTCAAAGAATTTGATTTTGCTACTGAAGTTTTTATTTCTGACAATTTCGTGGCTGTTACTAAAGATCATTCTGTAGAATGGCATCAGGTAATGATGACTGTTCGTGCCCAGATTGCAGAATATCTTCAAAACGGAGGGGAAATATCAAAAGCTGAACCTCAGAAACATGAAAATCCTGTTGAAAAAATCATCAACAGAGAGTATACGGATGATGAGCAGAAGATTTCTGATATTCTGAATGAATATGTTGCTCCCGCAGTAGAAAATGATGGTGGAAAAATTTCTTTAATGGAATATGATGAAGCGAGTAAAACAGCAAAAATGCTTCTACAGGGTGCTTGTTCAGGATGTCCAAGCTCTACCGCTACTTTGAAAAACGGAATTGAGAACATTTTAAAACAATTTGTTCCTGATTTGGTAGAAAGAGTGGAGGCTGTGAACGGATAACAGAAATAAAAATGCCTCCCGGAAATAAAATCATAGTAGTTATTGGAAGTGCTTCAAAAAACTCCAGTAATCAGAAACTGATAGAACAGGTGCTGGAACAACATCCATATGTTGATTTCAAAATGATTGAAGATCTTTCTGTTCTTCCTCATTTTGATACTGCATTAACAGATCATCATACGCCGGAAGAAATACTCGGCGTAAGAGAAGACATCAAAAACTCAAAGGGCGTTTTATTTTGCACACCGGAATATATTTTCAGTATTCCGGGCAGACTAAAAAATCTATTGGAATGGTGTGTTTCTACGACTGTTTTTTCTGACAAACCTGCAGCAGTCATTACTGCTTCGGCAAATGGAGAAAAAGGTCACGAAGAACTATTAATGATTTTAAAAACTCTCGGAGCAACAATAGCAGCAGATCATCAGCTGCTGATAAAAGGAATAAAGGGGAAATTAAATAGCGATGGCTTAGTTGAAAATAATACATTTGCCAAAGTCTCAGAATTAGTAACAGATTTCAACAAGTCTGTTTCATAATTAAAATAAAAAATATTGGATAAAAAAGGAATTTTACTGGTAAATCTTGGATCGCCAAAGTCTACAGCGGTAAACGACGTAAAGGAATATCTTGATGAATTTTTGATGGATGAAAGGGTAATTGATTACCGTTGGATCTTTAGAGCACTTCTTGTCCGTGGAATTATTTTAAACACAAGACCTGCAAAATCTGCCGAAGCTTATAAAACAGTTTGGACAGACGAAGGATCTCCACTTATCGTTATTACTGAAAAAATTAAGAAGAAACTTCAGAAAGTTGTAGATGTTCCGGTAGAAATCGGAATGCGGTATGCCCAGCCAAGTATTGAAACCGGTATTCAGAAATTGGTGGATCAGGGCATTTCAGAGATCGTACTTTTCCCACTGTACCCCCAATATGCGATGAGTACAACGGAAACAGTGATTGAAATGGCAGAAGAGGTAAGAAAGAAGAAATTCCCGAAAGTAAAGATCAATTATATCCAACCTTTCTATAACAGGGATATTTATATTAACTGTCTTGCGGAGAGTATTAAAGAAAAACTTCCGGAAAACTTTGATGCACTGCAGTTTTCTTATCACGGTGTTCCAGAAAGGCATATTTATAAAACAGATCCGTCCAAAACCTGTAAAATTGATGATGCAAACTGTATCAACAGTCAGGTGGACACCCACAACGCGTATTGCTATAGACATCAATGTTATAAAACCACTGAAGCAGTCATTGCTAAAATGGGTCTTCCAAAAGAAAAAACAATTGTTTCTTTCCAGTCAAGACTGGGAAAAGACAAATGGATTGAGCCTTATACAGATGAAACCTTGGAGACTATTCCTAAAAAAGGAGTAAAAAACCTTGCTGTAGTTTGTCCTGCTTTCGTTTCGGATTGTCTTGAAACCTTAGAAGAAATTTCTGTGGAAGGAAAAGAACAATTCCTGCATGGCGGAGGCGAAAACTTCCATTATATTCCATGTCTGAATGATGAAGACCGATGGATTGAAGTAGTAAAAACGCTTTGCGAAGAAAAGCTGAATGATTTCTATTTGGTGTAATCTCACTTCACTAAAAACATACAAAAGGCCACAAGTACTTTACTTGTGGCCTTTTTAATTGACTATATTATAACTAAAGGATTATTTTTTAATCAAGTTTCCTGCCTTCTGACCATTCACGGTTACAACGTATACACCAGGAAGGATATTAGAAGGAAGCTGTATATTGATTCTGTTTCCTCCGTCAGTAAGGTTCACTTTTTCAGAAAGTTCTCTCTTACCTGTTAAACTTACCAATTCTACGATTCCATTTCCGGCTTTCGCTTCAAATTCTACCGTAAACCTGTCTGTAGCAGGATTCGGGCTGATGGTATATGGAGAAACTTTTGATGCAGAAGCAATAAGTCCCGCAGCAGAAGTACCTCCTCCAACACCTACAGCATTCCAGGCATTTGTAACCTGTGTTACTTCATTGCTTCCTGCTCCATACAAATCTGTGGCTGCCTGAAGAGAATAGGTTCTCGCATTGGCATAAGTAGAAGCAGAAGTAAGATAAGTAGTCAAAGTTCTGTAAGCAATTGCTCCTGCCTTATCCAATCCTACTCCTGAAACATTATAAGCAAATCCATTATCATTAGCTCCCGTGCCCCCTGTTACTAATAAATAATACCAGAAATTAAGGACTCCTGAATTGGTATGAACTCCACAGTAGTCATTCAGATCCCGATTTGGTACTGCACATCCTGTAGTGCTTACATCCTTCCAATAAGTGCCTTTATACGTATCCGGTTGCTTAAAAGCATTGGGATTTGCCATATCTCTGATGACATAGTTGAAATCTTCACCTATTGTCCAGCTCGCCTGGCTAGGCCTTGCCCAACGTTCTATGGTATTTCCAAAAATATCAGAGAAACCTTCATTGAGCGCTCCCGGTTCTCTTTCGTATACAAGATTGGCAGTTTTAGAGGTCATTCCATGGGTAATCTCATGCCCACAGACATCAATAGCTGTTAATGGTTTATTTCCGTTATTGGCATTTCCATCCCCATAAGTCATTCTGGAACCATCCCAGGAAGCATTGAAATAATTGGTTGAATAATGAACGTAGGATTTGATCGCAAAATTATTATTATCAATACTTTTTCTTCCAAATTTCGTAAAATAATAATCTAATGTCATTTCTGCTCCCCAATGGGCATCTGTAGCATACTGATCTTTATTGATATTCACATTATTCCATACGTTATCGGTATCTGTAAAATCTACAGCAGAAGAATAATTGGTCCCTTTTTTCAAATTATAGGTTTCTACAGCTGTTCCCCCATTTCTTCCGGTTTCTCTTAACCTATAGCTTCCATTGTAAGAGTCAGCTACGATATTCCGGTTTCCGCTATAAGCGGTAGTAGCCGTTCCCGGAGTATTTACCTCATGGATGATTGCATTTGTACCCAAAACCTTACCGTTTTTGGCATCTACAAAAACATATTGTCTGCTTAACGGTTTTTCTGCATAGATATCAAATTTATAAGCCAATACTAAGTCGGTCAGCTTATCATCAGAAGGATCTGAGTAATACACCAATTCGCCTTTCGGAACAAAACTTGCATCCGCATTGCCAGATTCTCTTTTAATAAAATCTTCCTCTTCCTTATTTTCCCATTTATATGAGTCTGCACCTACAAATGACAGTGCATTTTGCAATGCTATACTTTCAGAGATGTTAGCCTTTTTTTCAGCCTTTTCCGGAACTTTAAGAATCCAATTTCCGGACTGCCCTACAATTTTGCCTCCTTTCGTCTGTACAGCCATCATTCCGTATTCTACAGGAATATTATTTACGGTCTGTTGAAATCGATGGGTTTCAAAACCCAGTGCATCTTTTTCAAGTCCCAATTTACGGGCCTGTCCTGGTGCAAGTCTTTGAGAAGTTTCATCAAATAAAACCGGGCTTCCTTGAAAAGTGGGTGCATTTTTATCGAATCTCATGAATTCTGCATGCAATCCGTCTTTACCCGGAATTAATTTTGATGGAGTGTTTTGTCCAAAAACAAAAGAGCAGGCAGCAACGCTTGCCACTAAAATAAACTTTGTCTTCATAATAATTTTTGTTAGTGTGAAAAACGAATTTATAAATTTTTCACAATAAAATGATTAATTCAGTGAATAAAATTTAATAGATATTATAAATAAATAAACAAAACACAATTATGATTTTATAAAAAAAATGATTAATTAAAGATAATTTTATTATTAAAAAATATATTAATTGATAATATTAATACAAATCAAAATTTTGTGAATTAAAATTTTAACTATGCTTGACATTGTATTTTACACTTGAAATAAATCGCTCATTTTATTAAAAACCAGTATTCATAAGGCTTCACAAAAACAAAGGCTGTCTCAGATAAGACAGCCTTTGTTTTACATATACTAAATAATATTTGTTAACCTTTAAAAAGTAAAGAATTCGTTAGCGTTTATTGCCAATTGGTGTTCTAAATTCTCCGTATCCCATCAGGCCATCGTAATTTCTTCCGAAGGGAGCATAATATAAAAATGCCTGATATAAGTTTTCTGTCTGCCAAAAATTCCCGTTGACTTCACCAAAATTTAATGATCCATCACTTTCTTTAGTTGCCAAAACATAATTATAAAACCCTTGCTTAAGGAAAATTTTAGCCACATATTGTTTAGTGGCGGCATCATAGAGCATCTGATTTTCTTTGCTGGGTTTGAACCCATTAAACCCTCCCAGAATATATATATCTTTATCTACAGGATCCGAATCCAGATAAAAATATACCCATGAATAATCTGCTTCTCTTTCGGCATCTCTCTCTCTTCCTAAATCATTTCTTCTGTAGTACCATGCTCCGTTTACATCGGGTTGATACTGATAATTTAAAGGAAAAGCCCAAACCGGGTGCAAATACGTTTGGTTCACTCCATCTTTCACTTCTACGGTACGAACCATATCCGCTGGGGTATTCATATTTTTATTATCAAAATAATAAAATTCATTATCTCCCGGAAAACTAAGGTTCATCTGCTGAAAAAGTAGCTGGTTTCCTAAAACACTACTTGCCTTCAAATCCGAAATGGTCATATTCGGATTGTTATTCTGCATCACATTCAGGGTCATAGAATTAACATTGGAAGAAAGATCACCCCCATTCGGCACTGCTTTTACCTCTACCCTTTGATTGATATTAGGTTTCTTGGCATCCGCTATTCTTGTAATGTTAAGAGCTAATGAAGCAGCATCTTCTACCAGGTAAAATCTTCTTTTGAAAAGTGGTTTATCCGCAGAATCTTTATACACAATCAGCTCAAAATTTCCTGAAATTTTCGCTTGAATTTTATCATTGGGAAAAGTCAGTTTATAATGAGTATAAGCCTGTAATGTATTAAAAGAATATTGAAACTGATCAAGAAGTGCATTCATACTTCCCGTGGCAAACTCTGTAAAAAACAGATTGTCATCATTCCAGTTTCTGTCGTAATGTTTAATCGTATATCGATAAATTTCACTGGCATTAGTGAGATCATCAAAGGTGAGCACCAGTTTTTCATCTGAATTAAACCTAATGACAGGAGTTTCATCATTCGTTTGTGGGTTGAATAATTGGATACTCTGGATATTTTGTCCATACACCAATCCGCCCAAAGAGAGTAAAAGTATTCGCAAAGTTTTCATTATGACGAAGATAACGAAAAATAGCCATTTTCTTAATAATATCGTATTTTTGAAATAAAAATATTCAGATATGCTTCAGATTCAAGGTTTCGTTTTCAATTTTGCGAGCGAAAATACATATATCATCTACAACGAAAATAAAAATGCATGGCTTATTGATCCGGGTAATATGAGTGCACAGGAAACTCAGGCTATTGACAATTTCATCACGGAAAATGGATTACATATTCAGAAAATACTTCTGACACATGCTCATATTGATCATGTTTTAGGACTGCAGTGGGCTTTTGACAAATTTAAAGTACCTGTCCATATGCATCATGAAGACCAGGAGATACTGGATATGCTTCAGGCCAGCGGACTAAGATTCGGAATGACTATAGATCCTGTAAAAGTAGAGGTAAATTATATAAAAGAAGGTGACGAGCTGGATCTTGATGGAGAAAAGTTTAAGATCTATCATGTTCCAGGGCATTCTCCTGGAAGTGTAGTGTATCACAATGAAAATCAGAAGTTCATGATTTCAGGTGATGTACTTTTTGAAGGTAGCATTGGGAGAACAGATTTATATAAAGGAAATTATGAACAGCTGATTGAAGGTATCACCAAGAAACTTTTCGTACTGGACGGTGACACTCAGGTATTTTCAGGCCATGGAAATCCTACCTCAATCGGTTTTGAAAAACAGTATAATCCATTTTTTAAATAAACGGGATATAAGACCAAGTCAGCGAGTACAAACATCCGCCCATCTGTGAAAGCTTATAAAAATAGAAACCGCCAGGAAAATCCTGACGGTTTCTTGTTATAAAGAAATAGAGTTTAAAAATCTAAAGTAACGGATGCTCTGGCTGCTGCACCCATAATAGGTCGGGCCATTCTTATATTTGTACCTGTAACTGTTTGAGATCTTGGATCTCCTTCGGTAATTCCAATAGTGTTAAAAATATTGGTCCCATCTACAGCAAAACGAATTTTCCCTAGCTGGTAAGACATTCCTGCACCAAATTCTGTAAATGACGGTAAAATATTATCATCCGTATTTCCTTCATTCTGATAACGTTTACCATAATAATTCATACTAACATACGCTCTCCATTCTTTCGTAATATTGACTGCCGGAGAAATATTGAAATAGAACTTAGGAATTCTTCTTACCAAATTACCATCATAGTCAAAGGTAGATCCATCTTTATTTCTTCCAGTAAAATCTTTATATTTTGGATTTTGAATCGTTCCATTAAAGGCTACCTCAAGGATATTATTGAACAGTCTTGTATATCCTTCAATTTCTACCCCAAAATTGGTTGTATTAGCAAATTTATTTTCAGAAGTTCCGTCGGAGAATACATCTGTAAATGAAAGGTTTTTAAGAGTCGAATAAAAAGGAATCACAGCAATATCAAAGGTACGCGAATAGTATTTGTATCCCACTTCCAACTGATTGGTCTGTACGGGCTTAATTTGGCTTAAATCTGACATATTATTGTAATATGCTTCTTCATTTGGAGATCTGAAACCGTTAGAAAAACGGGCATACACAGCATTTTCTCTGTTGATCTTATAATTGGAAGCCAAAGTATAAGAAACCTTATTGACATCGTAGTACCAGTAGGTATATTTATTACCCAGCACTGCCATATTATCATCTGCCGTTGTAGTACTAAAACCATTTGTCCCATCTACCGTCAAACCGGAATTATTTAGATTCGCAGTGGTTGTATTTACCCCATATCCTTTATAAAAGTCGCGGCTATAACGCATGCCTCCATTGAAACTCCAAGCATCCGTAATATTATAATCCAGGTTCAGATAGAGATCATTCAAGCTTCCCTGAATTTGAGAATCTCTAATTAAGAAAGACATATCCATTACACCGTTATATGTTTTTGAATATCCTACATCTGAAGGATTAAGTGAAGGGTTTACCAAGTTCAACAATTGAGGTCTATCTGTAGCTGTAGTCAAAATATTACTCCAGTTCCAATACTGATGGGACTTCCAGCTCGACTTATAAAACCCTGCTGTTACATTTCCTTTATCAAATTTATAATTAAGCTGTAAGTCATTTACAAAATTATTCATCTGCTTGTCAATGGCCCAGAATCCTAATTTTTGAACATATTGGGGATTTACAGCAGTCCCATTACTTACAAGAGAATACTGATAATTACTCATTCCTAATCCACCATCTTTTGGATCGTCCTTAGCAAAATTAGAAGCCAATTTCGGAGCCCCAGCAGGGAAAATCCCTGTATAATTCATATTGATATTGGTATATCTGGTCTTATTTAAAACACTGAAATTATTTCCCAGATCATATTTGAATTCAGCCCCTACTACATCCACTTTCGGGTGAATTCCATCTTCCAGATTTCTATTAAAAAATCCTCCTCCGGCCTGAGGGATATTCAACTGACTGATCGCTCTATAGCTATACGTGCCGTAGTTAGGATCAAAGCCAGGGAATTCTTTTAAGTTATTTCCGTCCTGAATCAGAGGAATTGGAAGATAAAATGTATTTCTGTCGTCCAGTTTTTTATAATATACTTTCACATATCCTTTATCAAAGACATATTTCAGATTCATTCTGATCTGACCTCCATTATTGGCTTTGAAACCTGTTTTTCTGATTCCGTCATCCGTTCTGTAGAAACCTCCTATATTGAAGAACAACTGATCTTTTACCAATGCTCCTCCTACATTGAGGTCGGTACGCATTAATCCATAAGTACTGGTTTCAATTTTTGCCGTTCCCTTAAAGTCGTTAGTTCCTTCTTTAGTAATAAAATTGATTAATCCACCGGGAGAATTATTGGCATAAATAGAACCCGATCCTCCTCTTAAAGCCTCCAGGCGGCCTACTGTATTATCTACACGAAAAAAATTATCTGCATTGGCAAACTGGAGCGCTCCATCTTCAAAAACCGGAAGACCATCCTCCTGTACCTGTACAAATTCGTAAGCTCCTGCAGAAGGAATTCCTCTTGCAAAAAGGTTGTTACCTACCTCCCCTCCGGAAGTTTCTACCGCAAACCCGGGAACTCTTTGCAGCAAAGCAGCAGCACTGATAGGATTTTGTTTTTGAATTTCCTTAGCACTGAAAGTAGAAATCGCAGTACTGGATTCTATTTTTTTCTTTGGATTAGAATTTCCCGTAATAACGATCTGATCGATAGAAGAAACTTTCGCAGAATCTTGCGGTGTTTCCTGAGCATACACATTATTGAAATACAATGTAGCTGTGGCGGCAATTAAAAAGATTGATTTATTTTTCATAGCCCTATTTTTTTGTTGTTAGTTTCAGTTTTGTTGTAATTTTAAATACACTCCATTGGTCCAACCGAATCCATCCTGATTGGGGTATTCCCCTCCGCCTGCAATTGTTTCTGTATCTAATGCATTGTATTTTTCCATAAGTTTTCCGGTATTGTTGTAGACTCTTTCTACATTCAAACACCAGTTATTTTTTATTTTTTCTGCCAGCTCATTAAACCCATAATTTTTCATAGATTTAAAACCCAGCCACTGATAAGGAGCCCATGCATTGGGTAAATCCCATTGCTGCCCTGATTTTTTTGTTGTGGTAACCAATCCTCCCTGGTACAGGAACTTTTCAGCAATAATTCCGGCTACTCCTTCAGCCTGTTCCTGATCTGCCAATCCCAGAAATAAAGGGTAAAGAGCAGCAATATGCTCAGACGGTGTTTTTGTGTTTTTTTTAGTATGATAATCCTTATACGTCTTCGCTTTTTCATCCCAGAAGTATTTATTGATCATCTGTCTTCGCTTTGCTGCTCTTTCAGTAAAATAATTTTCCTTTTCCTTTAGATTCTGAAGTGCTGAAGATGTTGCCAGTGTGGTCTCCAAATGCCATAACAGGCAATTCAGATCTACTTGCGCAAGGTTCAGCGTTTCTATGGTCTGTATATGTTCTCCGTCGGCAAACCATCTGCTGGAAAAATCCCAGCCGGATTCACAGGCGCTTCTTATATTTCTGTAAAATTCATCCTCAGGAGCATTTTCATGATCCTCAATATCTATCAGGTAACTTTCAGGACGTGGTATATTTTCGGCATCATAATAACGGTTTAAAATATCACCATCTTTGGTTTTCACCACTCTTTTTATGCATGAACCATTCTCAAGCCCTTCTTCACCATTCATCCAGAAAGCATATTCCCTTTCTAAAGTCGTATGATATTGTATATAGATTTCATTATTCCCGGTAGTTTCAAAAAGGAGATCCAGCATCAGCGAAAAATACGGAGGCTGTGAACGGCTTAAAAAATGAGTTCTGCTGGCATTCGGAACAAAACCGACATGCTGGATCAGATAAGCACAGTTTTCCACAATATTCTCCATCATTTCCAGTCTTCCGGAAACCTGTAATCCAAGCATGATAAAATAGCTGTCCCAATAGAAAAACTCATTAAAACGTCCTCCGGGAACAATATAAGGTTTCGGTAATTTCAAAAGGGTTCCTTTTTCTTCATAAGCCGTACGGGTCAGTTCGTCCCATAATTTTTCGATATGCTCCTCAATAGGAAGGTGATGGTCTCTCTGAACCAAGATTTTTGCCCCTAAAAAATCAAAATGGGTCATCACAAAATCTTTCAGCACAAAACCTTCTGTTTTTTTGGCTTCTTCATACTTTTTATTGATTTCAGTGATCGGGGATAATGGAACCGCATCGGTCATCATTTTTTGATCTTCAAAAATCTCAGATTTCTGTACATCATCAAAAAGAGTCTGAATTTCGTTGATATAAAGTTGATTACTCATTTTTATTTTTTAGGATTTATTTTTAATTTATTCATGAAAATAGCGGAAGTGATCAGGAGTGAAAGTGGAATTAATGAAAGATAAAATGCCTGCTGTCCACTAAATTCCTGAAATACAAAACCGGTAATAATTGAGCCTATAGTTCCTCCAATTGCTGAAAACACAACAATAAGTCCGGACATGGCACTGTGTAAGTATTTGGGTATTGAAGCCAAAATCACAGAATTAATACTGGGATAAATAGGAGCCAGCAATCCACCCATTAAAGGGAACAGGTAGACAACAAGTGGTGCATTCAACCAATTGGTATCCGTACCAATATGAATATGATGAGTTAATGGTAATACCAAAAGTAAACTTACCGCAAAACCTATCACGCAAAATGAAACAACATAAATCCAGCTGAACTTTTTTGAGAAGAAACCTGATAAAAACCTTCCCAAAGCAAAAGCCCCGGCCAAAACAGCTCCCGCCTGAATGCTCATTGAAGTAGGCACCTTTAAGATCTCTTTATAAAAAGTAGGTGTCCATGTTTGAAAACTCTGCTCCACCAGTACAAAAAGGAAAGCACACAGTAAAAAGAACAGTACTTTTTTATAACTGAATAAACTTGCACTGTTTTTTAGATCACCTAGCAGATCTGTTTTCTCACTTTTCACCTCCTTTTCGTTCAGTTTTGAAAAGAATAAAAACAAAAAGGAAAGCGTAGAAAGTGCTCCCAATACCCAATACACATTGAGCCAATGGGTAGATTGGGGATTATGATCATCGATATATAAACTGAACAGAAGATTCCCTGCCAGTACTCCAATCATAAAAAAACCTTCCAGGAATCCCATAAAACTGGAATGCTCCTTATCTGTTTCTGTAACCAGCCCAATAGATGTAAAAACTGATATTTTGATGAGGGCAAAAGAAACCCCTACAATAGCAAACAATAATTTAAAAATCCAAAAACCACTGGCAAAAGGCATGACAAAACACATACAGCTCACCATAAATAAAGCAGCCAGCATTGAATTTTTGATCCCGATCTTCGGAAGAAACGAAGCCAGAATGAACGAACAAATGGCAATCGGAAGATCTTTAAATCCTTCCAAAATACTGGCAGACGATTTTGAAATCCCAAAATTCTGCTGAACCTGCAGAATAACTGTTCCCACAGAATTCAAAAGAATTGCGAAAACAAAATAATTTAAAAATAATACCGCCTTTATATTGAAATTTTTCATCCAGATCATTTCTTGTCGGCTAAGATAGAAGCATTTGTGTTAACAATAATTTAACACAGTAAACCAATATTTGAACAATATTAATATAATTAGTATTTTTAATGATTAAATATGATTAATTAAATGAAAGTTACTTTTGAAAGAGTTATTCCCAATGAGAAAAGCTCATTCCGGACCATTCACAATAACTCCCCTATTTCGGAATTCAAATGGGAATACCATTATCATCCCGAAATTGAACTGGTCTGTGTCATTTCCGGGAATGGAACCCGCCATGTAGGCTATCATAAAAGTAATTATACCCATGGAGATCTCGTCCTTATAGGATCCAATATTCCTCATTCCGGATTTGGCTTAAATTCCATTGATCCTCATGAAGAAATTGTACTTCAGTTCAAAGAGGAAATTCTCCAATTTCCCCAACAGGAAGTAGAAGCCAGATCTATTAAAAACTTACTGGAGCTTTCAAAATATGGCATTCATTTTCATCATAAAGTAAAAAAAGCAATGCTTCCAAAACTTAAACTCATGCTTGAATCCGAAGGTTACAAAAGATATTTAATCCTGCTTGATATTCTTTTTGAACTTTCTAAATGTAAAGACTATGAGCTTTTAAATAAGGAAATTATGCCCTACACCATCATTTCTAAGAATAAAACCCGACTGGAAAATATTTTCACCTATGTAGAGCATCATTATGATAAAGAAATTAATATTGAAGAAGTAGCCAAACTCGCGAATCTTACCTTACCGGCTTTCTGTAATTTCTTTAAAAAAGCAACTCAGATTACTTTTACAGAGTTTGTAAACCGGTACAGGATCAATAAAGCCTGTCTTTTGATGGCTCAGGACAAAACCATTTCGGAATGCAGCTATAGCTGTGGATTTAATAATGTGACGTATTTCAACAGGATGTTTAAAAAATATACAGGAAAAACTCCTTCAGAGTTTATTAAAAACTATTCTCATAATAATGTGAATGTGGACCTGAAGGTTGAGAATCAGGTTAAAAGTAAAGTCAGTTTTTAAAAATATTGCTATTAAAGTAATTTTCAGTTTATGGAAAATCATAAGGATAAATATTGCGCTTAGTTTACACACATACTTTATCATTCCGTAGGAATCCAAAGATAAAAACTCTCGCAAATTGAGCTGATTTAGCAGATGCCTGTGTTATAGAGTGATACAATTTACGATACTATCATTGTGCTCCTACTACATCTGTGAGTAAAATAATAGCAGCACAATACCCCTGAGAAATCTGAGAGAAAATAAAAAAGCTGTCCTTAAAAAGAACAGCCTTTATATCATGATACATAAGAACCGGCATTTAAAAAACCAGTAACTTATTTATTTCCATTTAATATTACATCCCATGCTTGGTCTCTGAATTTCTTCCTGTGCTTCACCAGCCAAAAGATTTTCAAAAGCAATAATTAAATCTTCTCCGGTTACATCTTTATTGTTTCCAGGTCTTGAATCATCCATCTGACCTCTGTAGATAAGATCCAATTTATCATCAAAGAAATAAAAATCCGGTGTACAAGCCGCTTCATAAGCTTTCGCTACTGCCTGGCTTTCATCAAACAAATAAGGAAAGTCAAAATTTCTTTCAATTTGGAATTCAATCATTTTTTCAGGAGAATCAGCCGGATATTTTTCGATATCATTCGCATTAATGGCAATGAATTCAATTCCTTTATCATTATAATCTTCATATAACTCATTGATCTTATCGATCACATGAAGAACAAATGGACAGTGGTTACACATGAAGATCACCAATGTACCTTTTTCGCCTTTCAGATCTTCTAAAGACTGTATTTCATTCGTTTTTGATGGGTTTGGAAGCTCAAAAAAAGGAGCTTTGGTTCCTAATGCCAACATATTTGAGGGAGTATTCATACCTTATTTCTTTGTTCACAAAGATAAAAATTTCTTTTATTAATAAACTGAGTTCCGAATAAGACATTTTTATTTTTATTTAATAGAGGACGGAAGTCATATACCTCTTAAAAACTCTTGATCATCAATTGTATTGATTTTCACTTCATCCATTTTTTATAAGATTTTTAAATTACATTCAAAAAGTGGTCTCTAGCTCTCATTCTTACAGCTTTGAGCTGCTTCTATCAACATCCCTTAAATGTTAAAATCAAAATAAGATTTGGAAGTTATGTCTAAAAGTTTGTAGTTTTGCTAACACTGTTAGTAAATAAATATCATGGGCCTACATGAACGCCGCCAAAGAGAAAAAGAATCCATCCGTGCAAATATTTTGCAGGCTGCTTTCACATTGGCGAAAACCGAAGGCTGGGCTTCACTATCCATGCGTAAAATAGCAGACGCTATTGAATATAGTGCACCGGTAGTATATGATTATTTTGAAAATAAAGAGGCTATCTTATTTGAAATTTCTTTAGATGGCTTCCACAATTTACATATAGAATTATTAAAAGCTCAGAAGAAACACGATAGTCCGGAAGACCAACTTGTGGCTATTGTAGATGCTTACTGGAATTTTGCTTTTAAAAATAAAGAATATTACCAGCTTATGTTTGGTTTAGGAATGCAGTGCTGTGGAAAAGGCCAGATGAAAAAAGAATTTTCATCATTCCAGGAGATGATCTATGAGTGTACCTATGAAATTATCAAGAAAAACGGATCCAATCCGGATAATGCATGTCATATGTCTCATGCTCTGTTTTCAGCAGTTCATGGAATGATTTCCATTATGATGATGCGTACAGCAGATATTCCATCTACTATGAATAAATCATCTTTAGACGAAACAGTTTCGTCTTTTATTAAATCTTTATAGATTTTTTTTGAACCAAAAATTAACACCGTTAGGAAATTTAACACTGAGTTAAATTAATTAATTCATTTAAACCTGATTAAAAACTAAAATTATTATGTAAAATTTGATACCATTCGATGAGTAAAAATAATGATTTTTTCTTTAAACATTAACACTGTTAGCAAAATTAACATAATTACACCTCACATCTTTATATATTTATATACATTAAAACATTCAATTATGGGAACACTCGACTTTATCGGACATTAAAAATTCTGTAATTTTTTTTGAACAAATCATTAACACTGTTAGGAAAAAAAACAGCATTTATTACAAGGAATATTACTTAAATCTAACACTTCATTAAAAAAATTAAACCCAAAATGAAAATACCTGGAAAAACAAAGTTTATTGTACTTATCTCAAGTATAATTCTTTTACAGAGTTGCACCAAGGCTGCCGAAGGATCTAATGCCGCACCGCCAGCACCTGAACTTCCGGTTTATACCGTTATCACCTCCCCTGCTACCACATATCAGGAACTACCTACCGCTTTAGAAGGAAAAAACAACGTAGAGATCAGATCTCAGGTAGATGGATATCTTGATAGAATTTATGTAGAAGAGGGATCTTATGTAAGAGCCGGACAGCCTTTATTTAAAATAGACTCCAGAAGCTATGGTGAACAGATGAATATGGCACAAGCCAACCTCCAAGTGGCTCATGCTAATATACAGAAAGCAAAAGTAGAAGTCGACAGACTTCAGCCATTGGTTGCTGCAAAAGTAGTTTCCGATGTACAGCTTAAAACAGCAAAAGCCAACTACGAAGCCGCGGTTGCTGCTGCATCACAGGCTAAAGCTTCAGTAGGAAGCGCAAGAATCAATGTAGGATTTACAACCATTACCGCACCGGTAAGCGGTTATATTGGAAGGATTCCATATAAAAAAGGAAGTCTGATCTCCAGAACAGATCCTAATCCATTGACTTTATTGTCAGATATCAGCGAAATATATGCTTACTTCTCTTTAAGCGAACTGGATTTTATTGCTTTTCAAAATAAATATCCCGGTGCCACTTTAGAAGAGAAACTGAAAAATATGCCTCTGGTAGAACTGGTAATTGCAGATAACAGTATCTATCCTCAAAAAGGAAAATTAAGTATTGTAGACGGACAGTTTGATAAAACAACCGGAGCGATCAGCGTACGTGCCGTTTTCCCTAATGCTAACGGAGCTTTAAGAACAGGAAACACCGGAAGAGTACGTATGCCGCAGTTTATCTCCAATGCCGTAGTCATTCCACAGGAATCTACTTTCGAAATTCAGGATAAAACCTATGTATATGTGATGGGAAAAGACCAGAAAGTGACCGGAAGACCTATCAAAATCTCCGGAAAAACAGAGGGGTATTATTTTATTTCTGAAGGGCTTTCTCCCGGAGAAAAAATTGTCTTCACCGGAATCGGCAGCCTGAAAGATGGAGCCTCCATCAAACCAAAAGCTATTTCTTCTGACAGTTTATTAAAAGCAAAACCTTTATAAATATCCTGAATACAGAAGACTTAAAAAAATAAACTTCTTATGTTAAAACAATTTATAGAAAGACCGGTACTTTCAACGGTCATCTCCATAATACTTCTATTATTGGGAGCCTTGTCTCTCTTTAATTTACCGATTGCCCTCTTTCCGGATATTGCACCTCCAAGTGTACAGGTAACGGCTTTTTATCCGGGAGCGAATGCTGAAGTAGTGGCCCGTTCTGTAGCAACCCCAATTGAGGAAGCGGTGAACGGAGTTGAGAACATGACCTATATGACCTCCAATTCCAGTAACGACGGAACCATGACACTGAGCGTTTTCTTCAAACAGGGAGCTGATGCTGATAATGCAGCAGTAAACGTACAGAACCGTGTATCAAAAGCAATGAGTCAGCTTCCTCAGGAAGTAGTACAGGCCGGAATTTCAACACAGAAAGTTCAAAACAGTATGATTATGTTTATGGGACTTACCAGTGATGATCCGAAACAATACGACGAGCTTTTCTTACAAAATTACCTGAAGATCAACGTCATTCCCCAAATACAACGTATTCCGGGAGTAGCACAGGCACAGGTATTCGGAACAAGAGATTATTCCATGAGAATCTGGCTGAAACCAGATAGACTGGCAGCCAACAATCTTTCTCCACAGGAAGTTCTTGCAGCAATCAAAGATCACAACCTTGAAGCTGCTCCAGGTCGTCTTGGGCAAGGAAGTAAGGAAACGTATGAGTATATCCTTAAATATAAAGGAAAGCTGAACAAAAATGAAGATTACGAAGGTATTGCCATTAAAGCGAATAATGACGGATCATTCCTGAGATTAAAAGATGTTGCAAGAGTAGAATTTGGTTCTTATACCTATACCGCAACAAACAGAGTAGACGGAAAACCGGTTGCTGGGTTTGCTATTTTACAAACTGCAGGTTCTAATGCCAATGAGATCCTGACAGAAATTGAAAAACAGGTTGATGTATTGAGTACTACCCTGCCAAAAGGGGTAAAACCAATTATCATGTATAATTCCAAGGACTTTTTGGATGCTTCTATTCATCAGGTTGTTGAGACGTTAGTGATCGCTTTCATTCTGGTATTTATTGTGGTGTATATTTTCCTTCAGGATTTCAGATCTACACTTATACCAGCTATTGCAGTACCGGTTGCGATTATCGGAACCTTTTTCTTCCTGCAATTGTTCGGTTTCAGTATCAATATGCTTACATTATTTGCGTTGGTATTAGCCATCGGTATTGTAGTGGATGACGCCATTGTAGTAGTGGAAGCCGTCCATTCCAAAATGGAACAGACAGGAATGCCCGTGGAGCAAGCTACCATGAATTCCATGAGTGAAATTTCCGGCGCTATTATTTCCATTACACTGGTAATGTGTGCCGTGTTTATTCCGGTAGGATTCATGCAGGGACCGGCAGGGGTGTTTTACAGACAGTTTGCCTTCACTCTGGCAATTGCCATCCTGATTTCTGCAGTCAATGCATTAACATTAAGCCCCGCTTTATGTGCCATGTTCTTAAATGATCCTCAGGGTGAACATGGTGAGCATGGTCATAAAAAAGGCTTTGGAGCAAGATTCTTCAATGCATTTAACGTGAGCTTTAACAATATGACCAGAAAATATATTTACAGCCTTAAATTTTTAATTAAAAATAAATGGGTAGCAGTAGGAGGCCTTGTCCTTATTACAGCGGTAAGTATTTTCCTGATTAAAAAAGCACCTTCAGGATTTATTCCGACAGAAGACCAGGGATTCGTATTATATGCAGTAAATACTCCTCCGGGAAGTTCACTGGAAAGAACTCACAACGCTACAACACAGATCGATAAAATCATTAACGGTGAAAAGGCAACCAATCACCTTTGGGTAGCAGACGGAATGAACTTCATCAGTAATGCCAATGCCTCTCCATATTCTGCAGGTTTCATTAAACTTAAAGATTATGACAAACGTGGTGATATGAAAGATCCAGATCAGATTGCTGCAGCACTGACAGGAAAGGTGAGCCAGGTAAAAGATGCCAATGCATTCTTCTTCAACTTCCCTACTGTACAAGGTTTTGGTAACGTTTCCGGTTTTGAATTCATGCTTCAGGATAAGACAAACAGTTCTTTTGAACAGTTGGGAACCACCACACAGGCATTCATCGGAGAATTGATGAAACGTCCGGAAATTGCATTTGCATTTACTACATATGCTGCCGGAAACCCACAATATACTATTGATGTAGATGCAGATAAAGCCAATCAGCTTGGAGTGTCTATCACCGAATTGATGCAGACTATGCAGATTTATTACGGAAGTAGCTTTGTTTCAGACTTTAACAGGTTTGGTAAATACTACAGAGTAATGGCACAGGCAGATATTCCTTACCGTACGGACATTAATTCTTTAGAAGGAATTTATGTAAAGAATAAATCCGGAGAAATGGTTCCTGCTAAGACATTGGTTACTTTAAAAAGAACTTTTGGACCTGAAACGGTAACAAGAAATAACCTTTTCAATGCAGTAACGATTAACGGAACACCAAAACCGGGATACAGTACCGGTGATGCCATTAAAGCGGTAGAAGAGGTTGCTCAGAAATCCCTTCCTAGAGGCTATGGCTATGAATGGACAGGAATTACCCGTGAAGAGATTAAAACAGGCGGACAAACAGTATTTATCTTCCTTTTAAGTATTCTCTTTGTATACTTCCTGTTGGCAGCACAATATGAAAGTTATATTCTTCCGTTTGCCATTATCCTTACCATTCCTACGGGAGTATTTGGAGTATTTGCCTTCACAGGATTAGCTGGAATTGATAATAATATTTATGTACAGGTAGGACTCATCATGCTTGTAGGGCTTTTGGCTAAAAATGCCATCCTGATCGTAGAATTTGCTGTTCAGAGAAGAAATGCAGGAAAATCACTGATTGAATCAGCTCTTCAGGCTTCAAGATTACGTTTAAGACCCATCTTGATGACCTCTTTTGCCTTTATCGTGGGTATGCTTCCATTAGTGTGGACACAGGGTGCTTCTGCAAAAGGAAATCACTCTATTGGTTACAGTACTGTAGGAGGAATGCTTACAGGAGTTATTTTCGGAATTTTCATTATCCCGGTAATGTATGTGATTTTCCAATATCTGCATGAAAAAATGCCAAGCAGAAAAAAGAAAAGGCTTCAGAAAAAGCTACAGCAAGAGCAGGCTTTAACAGCTGCTCATTAAAAATTATTTACAAATCTTAAGGGGTATAGAAGTCACAAGAGGTTTTACACTTGGTGATTTTAGATTATAAACTTTACACATGTAAGTTTTGAAGTCAAATATTTTCTACATGAAAAACAGTCATCTGAGTAAGCTGTGGAAAATAGACCTATACCTCTTACCATTTGGTACCCATTAAAAGCCTATTAAACAAAACAATGAAAAGAGTAAAAAATATTATATTAACATTTGCGCTGGCTTTAGGCTCTGTTTCGTGCGTGTCAAAACTGGCATACACGGAGCCGGACCTTCCGCTTCCGGAAAAATTCCAGTATACAGCAACAGCTGATACGGCAAGTATTGCCAACCTGGAATGGAAAGAATTTTTCAGTGATCCTATCTTACAAGGCTTAATTGAAAAAGGAATTAAAAATAATTATGATCTTCAAATTGCATTAAAACAGGTTGCTGCTTCACAGGAAAAATTGAAACAGGCAAAATATATGCAATATCCTGATGTAGGTTTTGGAGTGACCGGTCAGATTTCTAAACCATCCAAAAACAGTATGAACGGGCAAAGCTTAAATGTATTTTTAGGACAGAGCCATATTGAGGATTACAATGCAGCATTCAACCTTTCCTGGGAAGCTGATATTTGGGGGAAAATCAAAAACCAGCAGGAAGTTTCAAGAATGCAGTATCTGCAAACTTATGAAGGTTCAAAAGCTATCCAGACCCAGGTTGTAGCAGCTATTGCCCAGGGATATTATAATCTCTTAATGCTTGATAAACAACTGGCCATTGCAAAATCCAATCTGGAATTAAGCAGCAATACATTACTGATTACACAGAAAATGTGGGAAAGTGGTGATACAACTTCTTTAGGAGTACAACAGTCTGCTGCTCAGAAGCAGGCAACGGAACTTCTTATTTCTCAATTGGAACAGAATATTGCTATTCAGGAAAATGCATTAAGTATTCTGGTAGGAGAAATTCCTAATAAAGTAAACAGAACGATTGAAATGGTTGATACCTCTTTACCACAGGATATTACAACAGGACTTCCGGCCGCTATGGTAAGCCGCAGACCGGATGTTCGTCAGCAGGAACTTGTTCTACTGGAGTCCAATGCTTTTGTAGGAATTGCACAAGCCAATATGTATCCTGCATTAAAGATTACAGCAAACGGAGGGGTCAATTCATTCAAATTTGATAATTGGTTTCAGATTCCGGCATCATTATTCGGATCTGTTTTAGGAGGAATTACACAACCTATTTTCCAGAAAAGACAGCTGAAAACAGATCTGGAAGTAGCCAAAATTCAAAGAGAGAAAAATGTTCTGGCTTTCCGTCAATCGGTATTGAATGCTGTGGGTGAAGTTTCTGATGCTTTGGTTTCTAATGAAAATTTAAAAATTCAGGAACAAAAAGCAACGGAACAGTCTACGACATTAAAAGACGGAATTAAAAGTGCACAGCTTCTTTATAGAGGAGGTTCAGCCAATTATCTTGAAGTGATCACTGCTCAGGGCAACTCACTTCAGGCAGAGCTGAATCTGGCTTCCATTAAAAGACAGAGATTAAGCAGCATTGTAGATTTATACAGAGCGCTAGGTGGTGGTTGGAAGTAGTAAATTAAATTATATTGTTAAGTGCGGTTCTTATGGGGCCGCATTTTTTTTGCTGATGAATAAATAAACATTGGTAAGAAGTGAAATTTAAAACTAATTACACTCAAATATTAATTTTGATTCCTTCGGAATGACACACTGGATTCGTAATTTAAACATACCCTATGTTATTCCGTAGAAATCTGTATTTTGAAAGCTTATAGTAAAATTATTTATTTCTGAAACTGTCATTAATCCATTGAAGGAGATTTTCAAAGTCCTGGTGAGAATAGCCTAATTGTACATAATGGATATCATCCGCTTTTCTATACCAGGTTAATTGACGTTTAGCATACCTGCGGCTGTTCTTTTTAATCTCAGAAACAGCAAAATCAAGATCCCATTCCCCGTCAAAGTATTTAAATAATTCGGCATAGCCTACCGTATTTAAAGCCGTCAGACCTTTGAACTTTTCCAAACCTTTCACCTCATCCAGCAGACCTTTCTCCATCATTATATCTACCCTGCGGTTGATTCTGTCATATAATTCTTCTCTTGGAGCTTCTATTCCAATACGAATCACATTAAAATCTCTGGAGTCCTGGGAAACAGCTATATGTTCAGAATATTTTTTCCCGGTTTGCCAGATCACATCAATAGCACGAAGAAGCCTTCGGTGATTGTGAATATCTACCACCTCAAAATATTCCGGATCCAGCTCTTTTAAAATGGCCTGAAGTTTTTCTATGCCTTCCTGATCCATTATAGCCTGAAGTTTTTCCTGATTTTCATTATCAGCTTCCGGTAAATCGTTCAAGCCTTCAATCACGGCTTTTTCATACATCATACTACCGCCAACTAAAATTACGGTGTCATGATCTTTAAAAAGTTCAGTGAGTTTTTGCAAAGCGTCTTCTTCATATTGCCCGATAGAATAGTATTCTTCCACGGAAAGATTCCCTATAAAATGATGAGGAGCTTCAGCCAGTTCCTCTTCAG
Organism: Chryseobacterium rhizosphaerae; assembly: GCF_003385455.1. Taxonomy (GTDB): domain Bacteria; phylum Bacteroidota; class Bacteroidia; order Flavobacteriales; family Weeksellaceae; genus Chryseobacterium; species Chryseobacterium rhizosphaerae. The sequence continues at coordinate 34,335 of NZ_QNUF01000033.1, forward strand.
AAGGAGAAGCTGTCCCTATTTTCATTTCTTTAAAAAACTGTCTGGAATCACAGGAAATAATCTCTGTATTGAAATATTGAGCCAGGTCAATAGCCAATCTCGTTTTACCAATTCCGGTGGGTCCTACTACAGAAATCAAATTTTTCATCAGTTCACATTCATTATTTTATCAGTCAGATGTAATCTTTACAGATTTCACAGTGCTAATTTAAATGTTTATCTTTGTAGAACAATAAAAAACTATGATTTTATCAATGACTGGCTTCGGTAGAGCCGAAGGTGTTTTTGAAGGAAAAAAAATAACAATAGATATTAAATCATTGAACAGCAAGAGCTTTGATTTAAATATCAAGATTCCTTTACGTTATAAAGAAAAAGAATTTGAAATCAGAAAAATTCTTAACGATAGAATTATCCGTGGAAAGGTAGACTGCTACGTTAATCTGGAGAATCTGGAAGAGTCCAATGATGTAAAAATCAATAAAAATTTAATTGATTCATACATCAATGAGCTTAAGACCATTGCATCAGACGGACCTGACTATGAATACCTTAAAATGGCAGTACGACTTCCTGATGCCATCACCTCAAGGCCTGATGAACTTACAGAAGGGGAATGGGAAGCTTTGGCGAAAATTGTCAGTGCAGCCATAGACCGTTTTGAAGAATTCAGAAAAACTGAAGGAAGCATTTTACATGAAGAATTAAACAGAAATATCCAGAATATTGATAAATATCTTGGGGAAGTGATTCCATTTGAAGAAGAAAGAATTGTTAGCGTGAAAGAACGTTATCAGAAATCTTTGAAAGAATTTGAAAATGTAGATGAAACACGTTTCTATCAGGAAATGGCATACTTCACAGAGAAACTTGATATTTCAGAAGAAAAAGTAAGACTTACCCAACACTTGAAATATTATAAAGAAGTAATGGACAACGAATCTTTCAATGGAAAAAAACTGGGCTTTATTTCTCAGGAAATCGGAAGAGAGATCAATACATTAGGTTCAAAAGCCAATCATGCCCAAATTCAGAAGCTTGTGGTTATGATGAAAGATGACTTGGAAAAAATTAAAGAACAGACGTTAAACGTATTATAGACGATAGACCTATAGACATGAGATAAGAGATTTTGGTCTCGTGTCTCTCATCTAAAAATCTCTAAAAATCTAAATGGATAAAGTAATTATATTTTCAGCACCATCAGGGAGCGGAAAAACTACATTGGTAAAGCATTCTTTGGAAACATTTCCGGAGCTGAAGTTTTCAATTTCCTGTACAACAAGACAACCGAGAGGAAGTGAAGTTCATGCAGTAGATTATCATTTTTTAACTCCTGATCAGTTCAGACAGAAAATAGCAGAAGAAGCTTTTGTAGAATATGAAGAAGTATATACTGATAAATATTACGGTACTTTAAAATCTGAAGTAGAAAAAATCTGGAATCAGGGAAAAGTTGTTATTTTTGATGTAGATGTAAAAGGAGGAATTTCTTTAAAAAAATATTTTGGCGAGAAAGCATTATCCATTTTTATAGAACCCCCTTCCATTGAAGAATTGGAACGAAGATTGATTTCAAGAAATACAGATGATGCTGAAACCATCAAAACCCGTGTAGAAAAGGCAGAAGAAGAAATGTCTTATGCAAAGGATTTTGACAAAATCGTCATCAACAGTGATCTTGACCAAGCTAAAATAGAAATAGAAAGTTTAATAAAAAGTTTTATAGAAAGTAACTAGAAGTTAGACATTAGAAGTTAGTTTAAACATGTGAATATCTTTTAACAGACTAAAAATCTAACCTCTAATTTCTAGCCTCTACCTTCTATAAAGAAAAAAATTGAGGTTGATATGAGTACCGAAACATTAGAAAAAGCTAAATCTGCAATTCCTGTAAGAGGATTTCTGGATATAAAAGATATAGCAATTCCTCAGGGTGAAGAATTGGTAAAAGCCATTCTTAAACTCAAAGAAGAAAAGAATGCTGTTATTCTTGCCCATTACTACCAACCGGGAGAAATTCAGGATATTGCTGATTTCCTTGGAGATTCTTTACAGCTGGCAAGACAGGCAAAAGATACGAATGCTGATATGATTGTATTCTGTGGGGTACACTTCATGGCAGAAGCAGCTAAGATCCTGAACCCAACTAAAAAAGTAGTTCTTCCTGACACTATGGCGGGATGCTCTTTAGCAGACGGATGTTCCGGAGAAGGATTGAGAAAAATGCGTGAGCAGCATCCCAATGCTTTAATTGCAACTTACATCAACTGTAATGCAGAGACAAAAGCTGAAAGTGATATCATTGTAACGAGTTCAAATGCAGAAACCGTTATTGAAGCATTACCTACAGACAGACCTATTATTTTTGCTCCGGATAAAAACTTAGGAAGATATTTATCTAAGAAAACCGGCAGAGATATGATCCTTTGGGATGGAAGCTGTGTAGTGCACGAAGCATTCTCAATGGAGAGAATTGCCCAGCAATTAGCAGATAATCCTGATGCCAAATTAATAGCACACCCGGAAAGTGAAGAAGCCGTATTAAAACTGGCTCACTTTATTGGTTCTACTTCTGCCTTATTGAATTATGTAGAAAAAGATGACTGTCAGAAGTTCATTATTGCTACAGAAGAAGGAATTCTGCATGAAATGAGAAAACGTGCACCTCACAAAGAATTAATTCCGGCACTAGTTTTCGATGAAAGCTGTAACTGTTCAGAATGTTTCTATATGAAGCGCAATACAATGGAAAAACTATATTTGTGTATGAAATATGAACTTCCGGAAATTCTTATCGACGAAGAATTAAGGTTAAGAGCACTGAAGCCTATTGAGGCGATGCTTGATCTTTCAAAAAGCATAAAATAAACAAAAAGCACTGTTTTCACAGTGCTTTTTTTATATTCGTTAGTCCATCTGGAGATCATAATTAAAATCAGTTCTCAGTTACCAATCTCCAAAACAATAAATGCTTACTCTCACACAATTCCTCTCTTTGCAATATTCTGGTAAGGCAAAATAATTATCACAAGTTTGATTGTATTCAGGTCCCGGACCATACTTATTTTGAGTGGGACACCCAGCACAAATAGATGAATCGGCACCTTTAATATTCTTCAGTGTATTCCTTGATAACTTTTTCATATGATATTCGTTTAATAGATTAAGCTTTCCATATTTTTTTATTACAACATAGGAGCATAACATTTTCCTCCGGGTTTTAACCAGCATCCCCATCTACCTCCTCCCATGAAACATACAAACTGCTCACCACCACATGCTTCAATCTGGATTTGTGTTGCGCCACCATTAATCATTTTTTTCTCGTCTCTGGATAATTTTTTAATTGTTTTCATATTGTTTTAATTTAATGATTGTAAAAAAGATATATAAAAATAAAGCACTATTCTTATGTTGCCTTAACGGGGATCAAAGCATTCATAGCTTACCAGAACTCTCTTTTTGCAGCATTCAGGCAAACCGTGATAATCACCACAGGATTTTGGCTGGTCAGGTCCGTACGGTCCATCTGGGCAGAATTCATTACAAGGACCTATACCTCCACCATTCACAGACTTTAAGTTTTGTCTGTTGATTTTTTTTAAGTTTCTCATGTTTATTTTATTATGGTTAATACGCTAAAAGTAAGATTTTTAATCAGTTAAATCTAATTTTTTAACAAATATTTCTCTATAAAAGGAATTAATAAGATATTATTTAAAATAATTTGCCATTTCAAAATAATTTGTACATTTGTCTGGTAAATGAACTTTTTAAGAAACATATCTGATATTTCTGCTCTGAAATTACCTATTTCAGGCATATCTTCTGTTTCTACATTTACAACTACAACAACTACCCCATAACGGGGTAAATTTTCACATATTATTTCCGGTACCTGTACTCTTTTTTTAAAGAGTAAACATTTCGTTTTATCCAACCTTAAATAATTAATTGATGAAAATTTTAAAATTTGGCGGAACATCCGTCGCCAACTCCCAAAATATCTTGCTGGTAGAAAATATTGTAAAAAAAGAATCTTTACAAGGTAGAACTGTTGTGGTAGTATCTGCTCTTCACGGTGTAACGGATCATCTGATTAAAGCAGCCGAATATGCCTCTCAAAAAAATGAAAATTACCTACAGCTTATCAAAAACATTGAAGAGAAACATTTAATCCTGGTCAAAGAGCTTATCCCGGTTTTAGACCAAAGTTCGTGGTTAAGTTTTGTTAAAAAACATTTTAATGATCTGGAAGATCTCTATAACAGTATTTTTGTATTAGGTGAATTCACCCTGAGAATCAAAGATAAAATAGCTTCATATGGAGAGTTTTTATCTTCAAATATTATTGCTGCAAGATTTCAGACTCAAGGATTAGACTGTCTGTGGATGAATTCTGCAGAACTGATCAGAACAGACAGCAGTTTTACAAATGCAAAAGTATATTTCGACAGTACAGAAAACAATCTAAAAAAATACTTCAACGAAAATCAAAATCAAATCATTATCTGTCCTGGCTTTATTGCCCGTGATGAAAAAAATAATATGACAACATTGGGACGCGGTGGTTCCGATTACACGGCATCTATTATAGCTGCAGCCCTTCAGGCAGAAGAACTTCAGATATGGACAGATGTAAGTGGAATGATGACTGCTGATCCCCGTTTGGCATCCCATGCAAAACCTATTGCTGAAATCTCCTATCATGAAGCCATGGAACTCTCCCATTTCGGGGCTAAAGTGTTATACCCACCTTCCATACAGCCTGTCATGATAAAAAATATTGATCTTAAAATCAAAAATACTTTTGACCCTGATGCCCGGGGAACATTGGTTTCCCATCATCTGGCAGCTTCGGAGAATGATGAAAAACCCATTGCGGTAGGAATATCAAACATGAGCGCTATTGCCTTACTTACTTTAGAAGGAAGCGGAATGGTAGGTATTCCGGGGATTTCCGCAAAGCTATTCCAATGTTTGAGCCATGAAAAGATTAATATCATTCTTATTACCCAGGGTTCTTCGGAACATTCTATCACTATAGCCATTAATGAAAAGGATATTTTTTATGCAGAAAATGCCATTAATTCTTCTTTTGCAGATGATATTAATCTAAAAAGGGTTACTCCGGTAAAGATAGAGTCCGGGCTTTCTATTATTGCCCTGGTAGGAGAAAATATGAAAAGTAGAAGTGGTGTAAGTGCTAAAATGTTCGGATGCCTCGGAAATAATGGCATCAATATCAGAGCTATTGCACAGGGATCTTCAGAAAGAAACATCAGTATTGTCATCTCAGAAACTGATGCAAAGAAAACAGTCAATATCCTTCATGAAGAATTCTTTGAATCCGAAATAAAACAAATTCACCTGTATATCTGTGGAACAGGTAATGTAGGCTCCAAACTGATACAGCAGATTTATAATCAAAATCAATATCTGAGAGAACATTTCCTGATCAATTTAAGAATTGCCGGACTGTCCAATAGCCGTCATATGATATTTTCAGATCATGGAATCAACCAGGAGGAATATTCGGAATGGAAAGAGCAGGGTGAAGAAGCTTCGGCTCAAAAGTTCGCAGAGGAAATTATATCCCGTAATCTTCGGAATTCTGTTTTCGTAGATGTTACAGCCAGCTCTAAAATCCCGGAAGTCTATGAAAGCCTGCTAAAAAGGAGCATTACTATTGTTGCCTGCAATAAAATAGCAGCTTCATCAGATTTTGAGACTTATAAAACATTAAAGAATACAGCAAGAAACCACCGCTGTAATTTCTACTTTGAAACGAATGTGGGAGCCGGGCTTCCGGTTATCGGAACCATCAGTGATCTGATCAAGAGTGGAGACAAAATCACCTCAATTCAAGCTGTACTCAGCGGAACATTAAATTTTGTATTTAATAATTACGATGGAAGCAGAACTTTCTCTGAAGTGGTTGCACAGGCTCAGAAAGAAGGATACACAGAACCTGATCCCCGATTGGACCTTTCAGGAACTGATGTAGCCCGCAAGATTTTAATCCTCGCCAGAGAAGCCGGATATCCGCTTCAATTTGAAGAAATTGAAAACACCGGTTTTCTTCCTGAAGAATGCATGCAGGGAAGTGTAGAAGATTTTTATAAAAAACTTACTGAATATGAAGACCATTTTAAAAACTTGTTTAATGAGTCCCGCAAAGCCGGCAAAATTTTAAAATATACTGCCGAGTTTAAAAATGGAAAAGCAAATGTAGGTTTACAGCATGTTGCTCCGGAAAGCGATTTATTCCATCTTTATGGAAAAGATAATATAGTCATTTTTAAAACGCTACGATATTCCGAACAGCCATTGGTGGTAAAAGGAGCCGGGGCTGGGGCTGAAGTAACAGCAAGCGGTGTTTTTGCAGATATTATGCGCTCAATTTAAAAAACAGAAATTATGAAAAAAATACGATTAAGAATACCCGCTACAGTAGCCAATCTGGTTTGTGGATTTGATATTTTAGGAATGGCCGTCCATGCCCCCTATGACGAAATGGAACTGAGAATATGGGATTCTCCCGAAATTATGATACACCATGAAGACCTTTTCGGACTTCCTGAAGAACCTTCAAAAAATGTAGCAGGTATTGTATTGCTTAAAATTCAGGAACATTTTAACCTTTCTCATGGCTTTGAAGTCATTATCCGTAAACATATAAAACCGGGAAGCGGCCTCGGCTCCAGTGCGGCAAGTGCCGCCGGAGCCGCCTTTGGAGCCAATGCATTACTGGGAAATATATTATCTGCGGATGAGATGATTCATTTTGCCATGTTTGGAGAAGAACTTGCTTCGGGAGTACGTCACGCAGACAATATTGCCCCTTGCATTTACGGTGGGATCACGTTGGTAAAATCCACCCATCCTCTCGACATCATCCCGTTGAATACTCCTGAGCTTTTTGTAGCCGCTGTACATCCTCAGGTTGAAGTAAAAACATCGGACTCGCGACAAATCTTAAAGAAAAATATCTCTTTAAAAAGTGCTGTTGAGCAATGGGGAAACATCGCCGGGTTAATAGCCGGGATTCAGAAGAATGATTTTTCTCTTATTGGCAGAAGTCTTAATGATGTTATTATAGAACCTGTCAGGAGTATTTTAATTCCAAAGTTTGATGAAATTAAAATGAAAAGTATAGAAATAGGTGCCTTAGGAGGTGGAATTTCAGGATCCGGACCTTCTATTTTTATGCTGGTAGAGAAAAAAGAAACTGCAGAGGAAATTGCCGGGATGATGAAGTCTGTCTATGATGACACGAAGATTGAAAGTTTGGTGTATGTATCCAAAATAAACCCATCGGGTATTGAAATAATTGAAGAAGCATAATTAATAGAGAAGATCATACAGATGAATTATTATAATTTAAAAGACAGTCTGGAAGAAGTTGATTTCAGAACAGCGACTATCAAAGGTCAGGGAAAAGAAAAAGGATTATTTTTCCCGGAAAGTATTCCTCAGTTTGAGGAGAATTTTATTCAGAACCTTCATCAATATACCCCTGAAGAAATTGCCTACAGATGCATGAGAGATTTCGTGGGCGATGAAATTCCATCAGAAATATTGTGGGAAATTGTTTCGGAAACGGTAAGTTTTGATATCCCTTTGAAAAAAATCAATGATAAAATATCCATTTTAGAACTATTTCATGGGCCTACTTTAGCATTCAAAGATATTGGAGCCCGGTTTATGAGCCGTTGTCTTTCCTATTTCTTAAAAGACCAGGAAAAAAAAGTAACCGTACTTGTTGCTACTTCAGGAGATACCGGAGGTGCTGTTGCCCATGGTTTCTATAAACTTCCGGAAATTAATGTCGTTATTCTTTATCCCAAAAACAGAGTGAGTCCGGTTCAGGAAAAGCAACTCACAGCCCTTGGGGAAAATATTTCTGCATTGGAAATCAACGGAAGCTTTGATGATTGTCAGAGCTTGGTGAAACAGGCATTTTCAGATCAGGAAATTAATGATCATTTATTTTTGACATCCGCCAATTCTATCAATGTGGCAAGGTGGCTTCCTCAACAGATTTATTACCTGCTAGCCTTAAAACAGTGGAGCCAATATGAAACTGAAAAACCTGTAATCTGTGTTCCCAGTGGAAATTTCGGAAATATTTGTGCCGGACTTCTGGCTTATTTCCGCGGGCTTCCGGCTGAACATTTCATTGCGGCATGTAATGAAAATGACACTGTTCCGGGTTATCTGAAAACCCAAAACTTTATCCCCAAAAAAGCTGTGCCTACTCTATCCAATGCAATGGATGTGGGAGATCCCAGTAATTTTGTAAGGATTTTAGAACTTTTCGATCATCAATTTGACAAATTAAAAAATAAGATCTCCGGATATTCCGTGGATGATCAGCAGACCTTAAAGACTATTGCGGAGGTTTATAAAAAACACAATTATCTTCTTGAACCTCACAGCGCTGTTGCGTTCGTTTCCCTGCAAAAGTTTCTGGAAGAAAATCCTGATAAGAAAGGATTTATTCTGGGAACTGCCCATCCTGTAAAATTTCCTGAAGCTGTAGAAAAAGCTACTGCTATAAAAGTTGAAATTCCCGAAGCACTGGCTGACCTTATGACAAAGGAGAAAAAAACTGTAGAAATAAGTTCAGATTTTGAAGAATTAAAGCGATTTTTGCTTAGTAAAATTTGAAACAATGAGTAAAATATATCTTGAAGATGTAAAAATATATGCCTACCACGGTGTACTCCCGGAAGAGAATATTATCGGAACTAATTATATTCTCAACCTGGAGCTTCGCACTGATCTTTGGAAAGCTGCGGAATCCGATGATCTGAATGACACCATAAGTTATGCAGATATCAATGATATTATTCATGCCGAGATGAAAATCAAATCAAAACTGTTGGAACATGTTGCAGGAAGAATAATTTCCAGCATCCACAACAATTTTCCACAAGTTACCTACATCAAGCTTAAAGTGACCAAAACAGCTCCTCCAATGCAGGGAGAAATGAAAGGCGCCAGTGTTGAGCTTAAAAAAAGCTTCAAATCTGGAAATTAAAATCCTTATTTTCGTTTCATAAAAAAGATAAACCGTTGAGATTCATTAAAATATTATTTTTAGTAGTATGTATCAATGCTTTTGGCCAGGCCAGCGTTGATAACCAATTAGCCAGTTACAATTTTCCAAAGATCAAATCCAGTATTACCATGCCGGTAACGATTCCTCTTTCGGAACTTAGTAATATGATCAATGCTTCGGTAAAGGATCTTGTGTATCAGGATGACTCTTATACCGACAATAATAATGACCAGTTTAAAGTAAAGGTGTGGAAGACCAGGCCGATTCGTCTGGTAGGAGGAACCAGCCAAAACTTATTAATCGAAGTTCCATTAAAAATCTGGGCAGAAAAAGGCATCGGAACATTGGGAGTTTATACGTATCAAAATACAACCTTTGAAACGGTGATGTCTTTTAATACAACGGTAAGCTTAAAAAATAACTGGACCATTACCACCAATACTCAGCCCAATGGCTTCAGATGGGTTACAAAACCAGTCCTGGATTATGGAAGGATACAAATTCCTATCACACCTATTGTTGAAAAAAGCCTCAGGGAGCAGCAGGAAAAGTTCTGTAAAACCATTGATCAGCAAATGGCTACTCAGCTGAACTTTCAACAGTATGCGTTAATGGCCTGGAATACTTTTCTACAGCCTTTCAATATTTCTGAAGAATATAATACATGGCTGAAGATAAGCCCGGTTGGAGTTAATATCACACCTTTAAAATTCTATGGAAATCAAATCAATGCCACTCTTGGAATTGATATTTATTCTGAAACGTTTACAGGAAATAAGCCAATGGCCTCTCAGCCTGTAACCGCAGTAACGAATTTCAACTTCTCTCCTACTGTTGCAGATAAATTTCTTTTACAGACTACTGCTAATATCCCTTTTACAGAAGCCAGCAGTATGGCCAGAAAAACTTTCTTAAATAAAGAGTTTGACATCAGGGATTCCAAAGTAAAAGTAACTGACATCAGAGTTTACGGTGTTGACAACAGGATTATCCTCGAAGCTCAAACCGACGGTTACATCAAAGGAACGGCTATCATTTCAGGAATTCCTGTGTATGATGAGATCAAAAGAAAAATTGTTTTATCTGATTCTAAATTTAAACTGAAAACAACCAATATCCTTCAAAAAACCGCTTCGGTATTATTTCAGGGGAAAATTGTCAAAATGATTGAGGAAGAATATGGGATTCCAACTCAGGAATTGGAAGAGGCATCCAGAAAAAGTATTGAAGATGCTTTTAACAAAGAGTATTATAAAGGTTTAAAAATGAACGGAAAAGTTTTTAATCTTAAGCCCAGTAAAATCCTTCTGAATAGTACCGGAATTACCGCTGTCATTGATACAAACGCAGCATTAAAACTCCTTGTCAACGGATTTTAAAACTTCAAATAAAACTAAACCAACCATGAGAAAATATTTAGTAATTGTAGATAGAAACAGATCCCAAAAGTGGACAAGATTTGCTAATTTTATTATTGACAGGCTTGTAATCACTATAGCATTTCTTGCTCTGGGATTTATTTCATCCTTACTATATCAACTTGCAAACATTGACTTTTTCGTCAATATTATTTATAAGATGTCACAAGTGAATAGATTTGTCGATATTCTGATCACCTCTGTCATCTATTTTATGTACTCCTTCCTTATCGAATACTTTACCAAAGGAAGATCCATCGGTAAATATATTACAGGGAGTAAAGTTATTTGCATTGATGGTACCGAACCTACTTTCAATGATTATCTTATTCGGAATATTTCCAGAATTGTTCCTTTTGATGCCCTTTCCTTTTTAGGTGAAAATGGCTGGCATGATAAATGGAGCGAAACAAGAGTTATTAACATCAAAAATTATCAGGCTGAAATTCAAGCAAAAAGCGAAATTGACCATCTTGGAAAGAAAGAAATTGCCTGAAAACTTTTGTTCATAAAGAAATTTTACTATATTTGCACACCTCAAAAATGGTAAAAATGGTACTTTGGCCGAGCGGCTAGGCAGTGGTCTGCAACACCATCTACAGCGGTTCGAATCCGCTAGGTACCTCTTCAAAAACCTCTAAATTTTATTTAGAGGTTTTTTTATATATTTTCCTCAATACTTTCCCGATAATATATAAACCTCACATCTTTTACGATCTCAAAGAAATTGCATCAGGCAAAACTTATTCTATCACATCCATAAAATTCTTCTCTTACAATCCATCATAAAAAATCCCCGGAAGATCCGGGGAAATAAAAGGTGTCAAAACCAATATAATGTATATGGTCAATATGGTGTTATCTTTTTAAGTTCAAGCCATATGCCAAATACATCACTTATCTAGGAAATGTTAGTTTTTGTGGTACTTATTTTTTTATAGATGAAAATACACTGCAGATATCAACCCGAAAATAAAACATGAATTTTCTAAAATATATTCAACACTATTCTGCAAGTTTTCAAAAAAAGCTATAGAAAAACAGAAATAACAGAATTATTAAAATCATACATATTTAATAATTCCATCATACAAATCCATAAAAAAATAACGAAGCAAAAATCCATTTCACAGAGGTATTGTCATTTAACAATAAAAAACACATCAGTCTATCTCCATCCTTTTCGGAGGAAACCGGCACCGGTTTTCGTACTTCTAATGTAAAATTTACAGTCATATTGGAGCTTAATTTTTGTAAATCAGGCGCTAAATTTTAAAAAAAACATATAAATCCGCCTTGATATTTTTTTCAAAAACAGAAATTCAAAAACATGATAAAAATCATGTAAAACATTCATTTACAAAGAATTAAAATCATTGAATTTATCAAAAAGCAGGGATAAATTCATGAATTTATAAAGCATTCGCTTGTATAATCATTCAAGCTTACAGCATATTTGTCTAAAGCAAGAATACAGTGAGATTTTTTTATTAACCTCATATCAGCTGCAGAAATAACTAATATCAATGAAAAAAATAATCTCCACTCTTAGTATTATATTTTCGGTTTTTATGTTTTCTCAACAGAAGAAAAATGACTCTGTGAACAAAATAGTCGAAAAGCAAATACAGGAAGTTGAGATCAACATGAAAAAGAAACTGATAGAAAGAAAAGTTGACAGACTCGTTTTTAATGTTGAAAATTCAATAACAGCTTCCGGCTCTGATGCCGTAGAAGTTTTAAAGAAAACACCCGGTGTAGCGATTCAGGGAAATACCATTGGGATTATTGGCAAAAGCTCTGTTTCGGTGATGATCGATGAAAAAATGGTTCAGTTATCAGGAGAAGCCCTGATGAACTATTTAAGAGCTACCTCATCTGAAAATATAAAAAGTATAGAGGTAATTACAACACCTCCGTCAAAATATGATGCTGAAGGAAACAGTGGTATTATCAATATTCAGTTGAAAAAAGCAAAACAGAATTCCTGGAGTAACAGTACAAGGACTACCTATACACAAACCAGTTACCCTGCCCTATCTCTGGGAAATACATTTAACTACAATAAAGACCGGTATTCATTTTCAATCATGCTGGATGCTAAGAAAGGGAATGAAAATGTAACCGAAAGATCAAATATTGAGTATCCATCTTATTTGTGGATGAGCAAAGTGAAAAGAAAGGACAGTAAAGATGTTCAGAGTGTAAAGGTATCAGCGGATTATCAGATTTCAAAAAAATCAAGTATTGGGGCTATTTTTCAATTTTATAATTCCACACCGGACATTCAGGAAACTAATGTTGTAAACCTGCTTAGCAGACAAGGTCAGGGAAATAAAATTTTATCTACGAATGCTGAAACAGATGCGAAAAATTGGAATAATTCATTAAACCTTCATTTCACCCATGATCTTGATTCTTTGGGAAAAAAATTCTCGGTTGATTTTGATTATTTCAAATTTAAGGAAGATAAAAACAGGCTTTTTGATACCCAGGAAAATAATGTGTTACAATTATCAGCACAGAATTTAGGGCAGCAGGACATCAATAACTTATCAGCTAAGATTGATTTTATACACCCGGCAAAATTTGCAAACTATACTTATGGAGTGAAGATAACCTCAACAAAAAATGACAGTTCCATCAAATTTATAGATCAGACGACAGGAACTCCTGTAGTAGATCCGTTACAGACTGATGCTTATCAATATAGAGAAAATATACAGGCTGCCTATTTTGATCTTGCCAAAAGCTTTGGAGAAAAATGGCAGATAAAATTAGGAGCAAGAGCGGAATATACCCAGACTACGTCCAAATCTGTCACCAACAGTACGGAATATAAAAATGATTATTTTAAAATTTTTCCAACGTTCTATGTGCTTCGGGTTCTTAATGAGAGCAACACCATCAACCTGAGCTATAGTAAAAGAATAAACAGACCCTCGTTTTGGGAATTAAATCCTTTTAAATGGTATTTCAATGCGAATTCTTATGCAGAAGGTAATCCTTTTTTACAACCGGCGATCAGTCATAATTTTGAACTGACCCATACATATAAAGAAAAATTGTTTACCTCATTTTTCACTCAGCTAAAAAGCAACGGGTTTAGCCAGGTTCCTTATGTGAAAGATGATTTAACTCAGGTTTTTACAAGATTAAATTATTATAAAAGCTATGCTTATGGAATTTCACAAAATTATGTTTTTAATAAATGGAGCTGGTTAGAAAGTAATGCTCAATACAATATTTATTATATAAAAACCAAGATTGATGATCAGTATAAAGATGCTGTACCTTCTCAAAGCGGATTTGGCTTTGCCTTCTCATTAAACAACAGTTTTGTACTCAATAAAAGTAAAACAATATCAGGAGAGCTTAATTACAATTACAATGCACCCAATAAAGGGTTGATATACAAACAAAGCGGATCAATGAGGTTAGATCTCGGATTAAGATTTTTATTCCTTAATAAAAACCTGCAATGCTCCATTAGTGTAGACGATATTTTAAAAACAAGTAATCCTGATAATACCACATACACCAATGGCATTACCCAAACCTATAATGTGTATGCTGACACCAGAAGACTGAGATTGTCCTTACGATACAACTTTGGAAACAAAAACATCAAGGGTAAAAACAGAGAAATAGGAAACAGTGATGAGAAAAACAGATTAAAATAATATGATTTCCGGTTTTGTATGTGCACAATACAGGACTATGAATAAATATAACCGTTTGCAAACAAGTACCAAAAAAGGTTAATGTATCAAAACTTTACCAAAAACTTTAATTTAAAATTTTAATTAACATGAAAAATTCAAAACTTAAGAACATTTACGGTGCTGTACAATTAGACGCTGTAAATAGAGGTGAAATCATTAGTGTAAATGAGCAATTAGCTATCAGAGGTGGACAAGCTGCAGGTTGGCAACCACTGTGTACAGTAAACGTAAACTCTGGTTGTAATATTGGTTGTACTCCAACTACCCCAACTACTCCAACTAAAGAAATCTCTTCAATAGAGTAAATTAATTATCCTCCATAACTCTTTCTCAATAGTTATGGAGGTTTTTAACCCTTTTAAAAACTATCATATGTTCAAGAACTCTTATTACAAAATAAAATCAGAAGTAGGAAATGATACCGTGCTTTTTTATTCTACAAGGAGTGGCGAAACAATGGCCTTAGAGAGCCATACTGCCCTGCTGTATGAAAATGAAAATTATGATGATCTTCCTGAGAATGTTTTTTCTAAGCTTCTGGCATCAGACCTCATCGTACCAAAAGAAGAAAATGAGCTGGATGAAGTGATACTGGAAAATAAAACAAGTATTGCCGAAAGCAGAACATTGTATCAGGTTATACAACCTACAGCCAACTGCCAGTTGGGATGTGGATATTGTGGGCAAAACCATACCAAAGCCCTATTGAATAATGAGCAAATGGATGCTATTGTTGAAAGGGTAAAATTTAAACTTGAAAGAGAAAATAATTTTGACGCTCTGGAAATAGGTTGGTTTGGAGCAGAACCGCTAATGGCCTTAAGTAATATTAAAGCATTAACTCCAAGACTGAAAGCATTAGCCGACAAGCACAATTTAAGATACTCTTCAAAAATGGTTACCAATGGATTGTCTTTAAAATTGAATGTTTTCCTGGATCTTGTTAAAAACTATCATCTCAGCTTTTTTGAGATTACATTGGACGGTACAGAAGAATACCATGACAAAAGAAGATTCCTGAAGTCAGGAGAAAAAAGCTACAGAATTATTCTCGATAACCTTATTGACATATTCAACTATGAAGGTTTTTCTGAATTAAATACTACGGTGAACATCCGTTGTAATGTAGATCAAACCAATCATGACAGTGTTACTCTTTTAATTGATGAACTGAATTCTCTGGGGATTCATAAAAAACTGTCCAATTTCTATGTTGCCCCTATACATTCATGGGGAAATGACGCGCATCTGATGTCTCTGGAAATTGCCAACTTTGCAGACAAAGAGATCGACTGGGTGATGTACAGCCTTAAAAAGGAATTCAATACCCCTGTGGTACCTAGCAGAAAAAAGCAGACTTGTATGGCTATAGACCCTAAAGCTGAACTGATAGATGCCTATGGAAACATTTATAACTGCACAGAAATTTCATATGTTCCGGCTTATGATGAATCCGGTTATATCTTAGGAAATTTAAATAGAACGGACCCTAGTAATTTACTTCAGGAAAGACCGTTTGTCGACTGGAATGATCTGATTAGAGAGAACAAATCAAACTCTCCCTGCCATACCTGTAAAATACTTCCTATTTGTGGAGGAGCATGCCCTAAAACATGGAAAGAAGGAATTTTTTCTTGTCCGTCATTTAAATTCAATATGGAAGACAGAATCGCTCTATCCTATATCATTGCTCAGAAAGGATCAGAAGTTTTAAGTGCCTTTTAAAAATTAATACCATGAAAAAATTTGATAATCTTTATAGTAAACTAGATCAGCTGGAAAAGCTAAACAAGCAAAAATACAAAGAGCAGCTGAAATTTGATGAGCATGTGAATGAGATGATCAACTCCGTATGCTTAAATAAAAAAGTGTTCCTATTTTACTATGAAAATTATCAGAAAGCTCTGGAGCACTCCAGACATGGAAATATCATGACCGCTGAAAACCTCGTATCAAGAGCAGGAAAATACATAGACAAATCTTTACTGAGTGAAGATGAAAAAAAACTATATGACTTGATTTGTGTACCTATTGATGCCTATCTGCACTACAGGAAAGGAGATTTTTCCGCTGCTTTCACAGGTACAAAAAAAACAATGGAGCTGGATTCCTATTTTGAAAAAAAATTTCCTATAGTTTTTTTTCATAAAATCCAGCAGATCCACAACCTGGCAAGGATCAGTTTCAGATCAATGGAAGTTGACCGTGCCCTTATCATCTTAAAAGATATATTCAGACTATTGATAGACAAAACTCAAATAACTTTTGAGGATGTTGTTTATGATCCCATATACCTGGAGTACAATAGTGACGACCTTAGAAAGTCTATGATTTTTGACATTCTTACCGATGTTATAACAACGGCAGAAAAACATAAGGAAAATGAAAAAATCAGTATCTTAGATTTTTGTGATGAAATAATCACCCATTCCTCATTTAATAAACTAGAAACCCAAGCAATCTTATGAAAGTATTCAATTTATTTATAATAATGACTCTTTTCTTTTCATTTGAAAAAGCTTATTCTCAAATGATTAAAAGTGAATTAAATACCGAAAAAGCTGATTTCAAAGAAATAAGGATTGAAGATATTGCTCAGGTATTCTTTACCAAAGGTTCCGAAAATTCAATTATTGTGGAAAGGAGCTCCGACAAAGACAAAGAGATTAAATTCAGCATAACTGATGGCGTCGCCTCTGTAAAGGCAATCCATTCCACTGAAGAAAGCAAAAAAAATAACTACAACCTCTACATTACGTCAAAAAGCGATGACATTTTTATCAATGCCTACAACGTGGGAATATTACGAACCACAGATAAAGCTCAGTTTGGAACAACCAAACTTAAGGTTATCAATGCAGGGAAAATAGACCTGGCTGTTGATACCCAAACCTTAGTTCTAAATATAGAAAATGTAGCTTCACTTAAAATCAGTGGAAAAACAGATCAGCTGACTTTAGATAAAAAAAATGTAATACTTTCTAATTTGAAAAAACTGAAAGTAAAAAAAGATTAAAATAACAGTCCAATGGGGAAACAATATTTCATAATTGTATTCCTATCCTGTTTCCGGAGCAGAAATCAGAATGTTCAAAATTGAAACAGGCTTTTCATCAAAGCACAAGCATTCATTGTTGCTCAGTATCCTTATACCAATCAAAGATAAATAATTAAGATAGTGCGTTTTATTGCTCAATATGATCAAATGGATTGCGGCCCTGCTTGTATAAGCATGGTGGCCAATTCTTATGGAAAAGAATACCCGTTGGAGTACCTTAGAGAAAACTCTTATATCACAAAGGAAGGGGTTTCTCTTTTAGGCATAGGAGAAGCATCAAAAAAAATAGGATTTGATTATCATGCGGTAAAAGAAGAATCTGATCATTTAATTTCCAATATCGAAAATACCAAGAAACCTGTTATTTTACACTGGGATCAAAATCATTTTGTGGTACTCAATAAAGTCAGTAATTCTTTATTTTCCAAAAAAAAAATATTTGAAATTTACGATCCTGCTCATGGTATCATCAAAATATCTCAGGAAAAATTTGAAGAATCCTGGATTTCAGATCGTAGCAAAGGAGTTTCCGTCTATTTAACTCCCACAGATACATTTTATCAAAATGAGCCCCCTCAGCAGAAGCTGTTAACCGTTAAGCAGACTGTTGAGTATCTGCAACCTTACAAAAGGAAAATAGCCTTGATGTTCTGTCTGCTTCTTGCAGGAAGTGGCATCACACTTATCTTTCCATTTCTTACCCAGTCTCTGATAGATGACGGGGTAAGTTCAAAGAATTTAAATTTTATTTTTATTATCCTGCTGGCACAGCTGTCATTATTTTTAGGCAGTATCGTTATCAATATTTTCAGAAACTGGCTGACACTCTATATCGGTACACATCTGAGTATTAAAATTATTTCAGACTTTCTAAAAAAAATAATAGAACTTCCCATTCGGTTTTTCGACACCAAACTACTGGGAGATTTCCAGCAAAGAATTCAGGATAACAATAGGATTGAAGAATTCTTAACCTCCCAAAGCTTACTTACATTTTTTTCCATAGTCACCTTCTCCGTCTTCTTTGGCGTTCTGGCGTACTATGATGTCAAAATACTGTTAGTATATTCCATTTTGACCCTGATCTCTATTGCCTGGTCATTTTACTGGCTTAGAAAAAGAAAAATAATGGATTATTTCCGGTTTAAACTTCGCAGTGAAAATCAGGACTCCATCTATGAGATGTTGAACGGAGTTACCGAAATGAAATTAAATCAATTTGAAGATTTTAAAATTTCAGAATGGGAAAAAATCCAAAAAAGGCTGTTTCAGCTTAATATCAGAATTTTAAAAATTGATCAGTATCAACTCTCCGGATTTGAATTTTTGAATCAGCTTAAAAATATAATTGTTACTTTTTTGGCTGCCACTTATGTGGTAAAAGGAAGTATGTCTCTTGGGGTGCTTTTGTCAGTATCTTACATAATAGGACAGATGAATTCCCCTGTAAGTCAAATGATAAATTTCTTCCGTTCTTTTCAAGATGCAAAATTGAGCATGGAAAGACTTAATGAAGTTCAGTTTAAATCCAAAGAGGAAAAAGAAGACGACAAACCTATAGAATCCAATGAAGAAACAGCAGGCGATATCCTGTTTGAAAACGTATCATTTCAGTATGAAGGACCTCAGTCTCCCTATGTATTGAAAGATATCTCGCTTACTATCCCTCAGGGAAAGGTTACTGCGATTGTAGGAGCCAGTGGAAGCGGAAAAACGACCCTTATGAAACTTTTACTGAGATTTTATAATCCGGTATCAGGAAAAATCAGTTTTGGGAAAACGGATATTTTACATATTTCTCCTAAAAGCATTAGAAAAAGTTCAGGAGTTGTTCTGCAGGATGGATTTATATTTTCTGATACCATCGCCAGAAACATCATTACCCATGATGAAAACAGTGATGACGAAAAATTACTAAAAGCAGTCACAACATCCAATATCAGCGAATTTGTAAACTCTCTTCCCTTAAGATATAATACCAAGATTGGAGCTTCAGGGAACGGAATTTCCGGAGGCCAGAAACAAAGAATATTAATTGCAAGAGCTGTATACAAAAACCCTCAATACTTATTTTTTGATGAGGCGACATCAGCCCTGGATGCTGAAAATGAAAAAATAATCCATGATAACCTTCAGGAATTTTTTAAAGGAAAAACCGTTGTCATCATTGCCCATCGTTTATCTACCGTAAAGAATGCTGACAATATCATCGTCTTACATGGAGGAAAAATTGTAGAAGAAGGCAATCATCAGGAATTAGTCAGTAAAAACGGTGAATATTACAAACTGGTGAAGAATCAACTGGAATTAGGCAGTTAATATCTGAGCGCTTAAATAAACAAGCTCCCCTTTTCAAAGAGAAGCTTAATAAATAATGCAAAAAGTGATGATATGTAGAAATTTATTCATCTAAAGATCATCAACTAATCGATGTTCTTTTTATGAGTAGAATCATATTCAAAAAAAAATCCTCGGAAATTCCGAGGATAAAAACTAATAACCATGAAAACTCAAATTAAACATGAGTTACATATCTACATTGAAAAATCGTGCCAAAATTTAAATTTTGATAAAAATATTCCAATATATATTTTCGAGAGATTAAATATCATATTTTAATATTTTCACCTCTTTTTTTTCGTATTATTAAAAATCACATCATGTTAATTACAGCTATTCAAAATAGGAAGTATTAAAAAAACAATATGATTAAAGAG
>NZ_QNUF01000034.1 GCF_003385455.1 Chryseobacterium rhizosphaerae
ACCAGCGCCGATGGTACTGCTAACGCGGGAGAGTAGGCCGCCGCCAGTTTTTATTTTATTTTTAAAAAATCCTTTATCGCAAGATAGAGGATTTTTTTTTTGCTTTATACCCAACTCAGATGATAGGTAATAGGTGATAGCACTGTCAACTCTTAACTATCAACCCTTAACTCATTACTCATTAGAAACTATATTGAATTCCAATACTGAGATCCCTACGGGATGACAAGGGAGGTGGAGTATGATAAAGTAATGCTGGACACTGTTAACTCCTCACTATCAACTTATAAAATCTTTAGATTCTTTCCTGGAACTCATAACTCCTCATTTATTATTTCTGGGACTCATTTCATTATTCAATAGAAATGGGCTAAAGCCCATTTACAAAAGACGATTCTCCAATAGGGCTTTAGCCCAAACTTAAGAATGACGATGTACGCAAGATAATTATACTGGCTTATGTTTGGGCTAAAGCCAATGGATTGTTTTTGTATTTTTATAAGAACGGGCTAAAGCCTATCCCTATTGAATATCCATATCCTGGATAAACTGATTTTACAACCAGGAGTCAAGCATTGACCATTCGCTATTTATATTCATAACTCATCACTTCTCATTTATTATTTCTATGACTCACTTCATTATTCAATAGAAATGGGCTTTAGCCCATTTACTAAAAATGATTCTCCAATAGGGCTTTAGCCCAAACTTAAGAATGACGATGTACGTAAGATAATTATACTGGCTTATGTTTGGGCTAAAGCCCGTCCCTATTGAATATCCATATCCTGGATAAGCTAACTTTTCCAATCAAAAGTCAATCATTGACCATTCATTATTCATCACTCCTAACTATCAACTCTTAACTCTTAACTCATCATTCATCATTATTCTTTTTTGACTGATAGCCCCTTTATTTTCAAAATATCAGTGTTTGGATTAATTTATTGTAAATATTATTCAAATACCGGTGTATTTTTGTTTTTTCAATTTTAAAATTATGTAACTTAGTCATAACCAAAATGATTACGAATTCTAGAATATACATATTATGAAAAAACATTTACTCCCTCTATTTGTATTATTATTAGGTATGAATGTTCATGCCCAGCAAGATTTCTTTGCGATAACCGGAAAGGATACCCAGAGTATTAATTTTAATGACTTTCGGGTAATTGATCCTGCAAGTGGACTATCTGGCGAAAAAGTCTTTACAGCAGAATCTTCTGCTAAAGTATTTTCACAGACCAGAAAAGCTAAGGTAACGGAAGACAGAAATTCTTCCCATAACTCTCAGGCTGCAACGATGGCTGCACTAGCTTATAATTCTTCTAATAATAACTTAGTGTACATACCCATGTTCTCTTCTAATGTTTATATTTTGCATCCTGAAACTAAGGAAATTACTTTAATAGAAAATAATATAGGAAAGGCTTCGTCCTGTGACATTAATTCTCATATAACGAGGATGACTGCCGGTTATGACGGCAATATTTATGCTGTGAATAATGCAGGAACACAGTTTTTGCAGATCACGAATAGAAATGGTCAATATGAGGTAAACGACTTAGGAATTATAAAAGATGACAGTTCTAATGGTAAAAATTCATTTACTGCTATCGAAACCGGTTTTGGAGGGGATATGATTGCTGATACAGATAATAATTTCTATATTTTTGCGGCATCCGGAAATGTTTTTAAGGTATCAATAAAAGAGTTGAAAGCAAAGTTTATAGGTAAAATTGCAGGTATTCCCGATAACTATTCTGTAAACGGCAGCGCTGTGAATGCAAAGGGCAAAGTTGTTATTGCAAGTGCAAAGGGAGCTCCTTTATACGAAGTGGATTTAGGAACTCTGCAGGCACAGCAGATTCCGGGAGAACAAAATCTTCACATTTATGATCTGGCCAGCAAATATTTTGCTAATGATAAGGCCTCTTCAGTTAATACATTAGCTAATATTGATGTTTATCCAACGAGAGTTAATGAGCATTATGTCAATGTTTATATGAACAATAAAAATAGTAAAGGAACTATTCACTTTAATGTTTTTGATATATCCGGAAAAAATGTGATGACACAAAGCCTGAATGTAAAAGAAGGCTCTTTACAAGATAAGGTATATTTCAAAAACCTTGTGAGTGGTGCTTATATTATAAGTATTGTTGATGCATCAGGAAAAATATTACTGAATAAAAAGATTTTGGTGACAGAATAAGTTTAATTCTAGAGAACAAAAATTTTGTCCATAAAATATAGAACCTTCTTAGATTAATTTGAGAAGGTTTTTTAATGATTATTTGATATTCGATAAGTTTTATCTTTCGATATTAAAATGTAATTTTATAAAAAAATATAGATGAAGCTATACTTTAATGTAGGCTATGTTGCAAAGGCCGGAGAAAATCTGCAATTAATTATTGGTGAGGAAGGAGCTTCAGCCCATATTCATACTATGTTTTATGCAGAGAATGGACTATGGAAGTGTGAAGTAGATTTCTTTTCCAAATCAATTTCTTACAAATATCAGCTTGTAGATGAAAAAGCTCGTGTTTTAAGAGAAGAGTTTGTTTTACATCATCTTAATTTTCCACATAATTATAAGGAGTTTATTATTTTCGATGAGTGGAATAATAAAAACTTTCCTGAGCATTATTTAAATAATAAAATTCTATATAATAAATTGCATGGGTTTCTCCCGGAGAAAGTACCTGTCTTAAAAAAGCATACGCATTTATTCAGGTTGGAAGCTCCTATTTATAATTCTGATTGGAAAATTGTATTATTTGGAAGTACAAAATCATTAGGAAGCTGGAATATAGATAATGCCGTTCATTTGTACCAAACTGACTTTGGAGTTTGGGAAGCCTCTGTTGAAATTCCTGAAAATGAATTTATTCAATTCAAATATTGTCTTTATGACGTTAAAGAAAAAAGGGTAATAGATATTGAAACCGGTGAGAACAGATTTACGGTAGCTAATCCTTTTACAGATGTTCTTCAGATGGTTTCTAACCACTATTTTAAATTCAAGGCATATCAAATGTATCATGATGCCGGAGTAGCTGTGCCCGTCTTTTCCTTAAGAAGTGAAGAAGGATTTGGGGTTGGCGAGTTTTTGGATATTAAGAAGTTAGCAGACTGGGCCCAGGAAACGAATCTCGGAATTATTCAGATCTTACCCATCAATGATACTACGGCGAACTATTCCTGGACAGATTCTTATCCCTATGCTGCAGTATCAGTGTATGCACTACATCCACAATATATTTCGCTTGAAAAACTTGATTTTCCTTTACCGGAAAAACTAGTTGATGCTTATCTATCTGAAAAAGAAGCTTTAAATACCCTTGAGCTGATTGATTATGAAAAGGTGATTGCCGGTAAGTGGAAATATCTGAAAGCCGTTTTTAATACAGAAAAAGAAAATATTTATAAAGACCGAGGTTTCAAAAAATTTATAAAAGACAATGAATCCTGGCTTGTTCCTTACGCTGCATTTTGCGTGCTGAGAGATAAGTATAAGACTCCTAATTTTAATGAGTGGAAAACCCACAAAAAATATATAGCTGGGAAAATCTTACAGTTTTTTACTCTAAAAAGTAAAGACTATGATAGTTCTATGCTTCATGCTTGGGTACAATATCAGCTTCACAAACAGTTGAAAGATGCTGTTGATTATGCCCATAACCTTGGTGTTTCTTTAAAGGGAGATCTTCCTATAGGTATTTACAGATATTCTGTAGAAGCATGGGCAGAACCTGAATTATTCGGTATGGATTTTCAGGCTGGAGCACCACCGGATCAGTTTACAGAGCTTGGTCAGAACTGGGAATTTCCTACCTACAACTGGGAGGCGATGAAGGAAGATGACTATAGATGGTGGAAAAATAGGTTCAAAGCATTGGAACAATATTTTGATGCAATGAGAATTGATCATATTTTAGGTTTTTTCAGAATCTGGAGAATGCCAATTTCAGCTGTACAGGGTATTTTAGGATATTTTTATCCGGCTGTTCCCATTGTTGCTGACGAATTTAAAGCCTGGCAGATTCCGTTTAATTTTGACAGATACTGTAAGCCATTTATCAATACTCAGATCTTATGGGATTACTTTGGAAATAATAGTGAAAAAGCCCTTGAATTTATTGATCGTAATCAGGACGGCACCTATTCTTTTAAGGAAGAATTTGATAGCCAGAGAAAGCTGGCCGATTTCTTTAAAAAGCATCCTGGTGGAGTGCTTGAAGAACAGCTGATCTCCCTTTGTGCCAATGTGTTATTTTTAACGGAGGAAAGGAATGGTGAGCTGGTTTATCATCCGAGATTCAATGTATATCATACAGAATCGTATAAATACCTGCCGGAATCTGAAAAGAAAAGCATTTACGATTTATACCATGACTATTTCTTTAGAAGACAGGACCATTTATGGTACGAAAAAGCCATGGAAAAACTTCCTGTAATTCTGAATGCCACCAAAATGCTGATCTGCGGGGAGGACCTCGGAATGGTTCCTGCATGTGTACCAATTGTCATGGATGAACTGGCTATTATTGCCCTGAAAGTACAGCGTATGCCCTCAGAAAATATTCCATTCTATAATCCCAAGAATGCCGGCTATATGAATGTGGTTACGGCCTCTTCCCACGACAGTTCTACATTAAGGCAATGGTGGAAGGAAGATTCTGTTTTGGCACAGAAGTATTTTAACCAACAGTTGATCCAATACGGAAAAGCTCCGGAAGATCTGAATCCTGATCTTGCTGAGATCATTATGAAGCAGCACCTATACAATGATGCTATGCTGGCTATTTTCCCTATTCAGGAATTTTTTGCTACAGACGCAGAACTTTCCAATAAAAATATGAACAACGAAAGAATCAATAATCCTGCTGTTTTTCCGCATTATTGGCGATATAGAATGCATATAAAACTGGAAAGTCTAAAAGAAAAACAAGTTTTCAATGAAAAAATATCCCACTGGATAAAAGATAGTGGAAGAGGATAAATTTAACTACTGATTATCAGTAAGTTAAAAATATATTAAAAGAAGTTTAATCTTATGATTTAACTTCTTTTTTTTATTTGAATCAAAAAGATAGAATTAAGATATTCTGCTATATATTAACCAATTAACGACTATAGAGATGAAAAAAATATTTTTGGGATTAGCTCTAGGCTTTGGCGTCTTGACGCTAGCTCAGCAATATCCGAATAATGGTTGGGAAGATGATGGTTATTATCAGAATGGAGATGGCTATTATAGCAACGATGATGACAGGAATTATTTTCCGGATGATTATTACTACAACTATCCTCAGGATTATTATCCTGGCGATTATTATCAGAGTTATTATAACGATTACAGAAATAGTATTATTAATATTGACTGGAACGGTTTTTTCGTACAAAACAGATTAAATCGTTGGCAAGTCGACCAGATTATGAGATTGAATAATCTGTATTCAAGTTTTACAACTTGGGACAATTTTTACAGATATAATCCGGACAGATGGTATTATGACAGATTTTATGCACTGGAAAGAATTTTAGGACCTAGAGTTTTTGTCGTTTTCCAAAATAACTATTATCGTGGCTCAAGCCCAATTATTTATTTCCAAAATTACAGAAGAACGTATTATGTACCAAGATATGCTGTAATGCCAAGATACAGAAATGTAAATATCAATATTTACAGAATGGACAGATCAAGATTCCGTAGAATGGATAATCCTACTTTTGATATCATCAGAAGAGATAGCAGACCTAATAACGGATTTAGAGGCCCTGTAAGAGATGGTAGCAATTCCGGAGGTTTCAGGGATAATGACAATTCCGGAGGTTTCAGAGGTAATAACGGAGGTGGATTCAGAGGAAACAGTGGCGAAGTCAGAAAAGAAAATAATGGGGGTTTCAGAGGTAATTCTGATAATTCGGGAGGCTTCAGAGGTAACAATGGAGGAGGATTTAGAGGCAATAGTGGCGATGCCAGAAAAGAAAACAGTGGCGGCTTCAGAGGCAATAGTGGTGAAAGCAGAAAAGAAAATAATGGTGGCTTCAGAGGAAATAGCGGAGGCTTTAGACAAAAATCTGAAAGTTCTGCACCAAGTCAGCAAAACCGTGGTAATAGCGGTGGCTTTAGAGGCAGTTTGGTAAGAAATTAATTTTCATATATTATATTTAAGTGGTGTGAAGGGCAGGTTTTTATAATCTGTCCTTTTTTTTGTTGTTTTATTGATTTATTTTAATTAAAATTTAACATTATTTATGAATATGTTAATTTAACTTGTGCTTTAATTGTTAATCAAAAAGATGTAACAACAATTAATTAAAATTTTTAAAGATGAAAAAATTAGTTTTAGCAATAGCATTTATCGGAATGGGAAGTTTTGCAATGGCACAACAAACCACTCCTCAGGACAAAGAAGCAAGAAGAGCTGAGATGCAGCAAAAGAGACAGCAAAAAGAACAGGAGCATTTGGCACAAATGCAGAAGGACCTTAATCTTAATCAGTCACAGGTAGCGCAAATAAAAGATCTGCATGAAAAAAGAAAGGCTGAAATGAAGGCTGATTTTGAAAAAAATAAAGATACCAGACAGGCCAAGATGGATGAGATGAAGGCTAAAAGAGCACAAATGGATGCTGATATGAAACAGATTCTTACTCCTCAACAATATGATAAATGGCAGGCTGACAGAAAAGCTAAGATGGAGCAGAGAAGAGTAGCAATGAAAGATAGAAAGATGATGAAGAAGCCCATGGATACAGCTACTCCTGAAGTAAAATAGTAGTTTGTAATTGTAGTTTTTTAATGTGTAAAGGATGGGAGTTTTTCCATCCTTTTTGTATTAATTTTCGGTAAAACTTTTGATTTCGGGCATTTATTCCCTATTTTTGAATATAAATTTAATACTTATGGTTAGCGAAAAAATTGCAAAATTAATTAACGAACAAATTGCCCACGAACAATATGCTGCTCAATACTATCTTTCAATGTCTGCCTGGTTTTCAGGAAAAGATTTAGATGGAATTGCCAACTATTTCAGAGTGCAAAGCAAAGAAGAGTTGATGCATGCGGATAAAATGTTTGATTATTTAAATGATGTAGGGGGAGAAATTATCATTGGAGAAATTGCAAAACCTCCTCATGAGTTCGATAATGCAACAGATATTTTCGAGAAGGCGTTGGCACATGAGAAAATTGTTACTAAAAGTATTTTCAATATTGTAAAGAATGCTAACGAAGAAGGTGATTTTGCAACGACATCTTTCCTACAATGGTTTATCAACGAACAGGTAGAAGAAGAAGCAAGTGCTTCGCAGTATGTGACAAAGATTAAGATGGTTTGCGACAACCCATCTGCATTATATCTTTTTGACCAGGAATTGGCACAAAGAGTCTTTACTCCTGATCCAGCTGCTTAGTACTCAGCTATTTTTAAAATATAAGACCGCTTTTCAACAGAACAGCGGTTTTTTATTTCTATGGTTAAAATGTGCCGTAAAAAGCTATAATGGCTGATCAGGGTAACGATGCTACAGAAGGCGAAAAGACAGTAGCAAAGAAAATAAAGTCTGAAAATCAATTATTTCAATGTTTGTATTAGATAGCTTATGGGCGGGTTTATGCCAAATAATAGACAAAAGGTAAGAGAATGAATAAGGTAAAATGATCAGCTGGACAGTAAATATAAACTTCCAGTTCCTGATGATGCAGCTTTTTAGTTTAATTATTTGAAATAGAGTTTGTTGGTTTTTATCTTTTCTGCCTTTCTCTCTGCACTTTAACCGCTGCGATAAAAGTGCTCGCTGTTATTATCAAACTGCCAATGATAGATTTTGCGATGTTTTCTGTGGGCATATAGGGATGTCCGTCATCTGTTACCGGGGGATCTAGATAATCTGCAATATTGTAGATGGCAACAGCAGAGAGTATCATCATAACAATACTTATAAGGACTGAGATTAAATATATTTTCATGGTTAGTTATTGTCTTTTATCAATTCAAATACACGACTGGTTAATGTTTAATGACTAAAAATAATCAAACCTTTTGTATTTTATGGTTTTTTTTAAGACAATTCTATTGTATTACTGCGAATAAAGGCATTAGAGAGGTTTATAAATAGATGATTTGAGTTTTGAGAACCTTTTTACCCAGCCTTTCGAGAATATTTTTATATCCCTCCACCTGAGCTTCATCTTTACTTTTTTGTTCACCGGTTTTGAAATCTACAATGATATACCCTTCATCGCTTTTTAAAATACGGTCCGGCCTTAAAATAAAACTTTCTCCATTTTCTGAAATCATGATGTCTTTCTCATTAATTACTTCCCATTTCTCATCAAAGAACTCGGCATAGGTCCGTACAATTTCCTGTAGAGTGCCCTGAATTTCATTTTTTTCCTCTAATGTAATCTGACCTTCCAGTGCATAACCTTCCAGTACCTTTGAAATATCTTTTTCCGTATTTATTTTTGAAAGAAGCTCGTGAACGAAAAGTCCTATCCTTACTTTTTCATTTCTTACCTGATAATTTTTTGATGGAGTAGCAATCTTTATGGATGTTGTCTTTTCATTGACATTCTTCAGATCCTGAATGTTTTGGGTTTTGAAAGGCGAGCTTTTGTCTTTGGAATACTTTTTCAGCATTTCAGGTTTCACTTCATACAAATCAAACTCATCAGCTTCATCCGTATTTTTCGTTTTAATAAACTCTAAAATTTCCAGATTGTTGGAAGTCTTATTGGGCTTCTGAAGATAGAAGAATAGCTGTTCAACTGGCCTTGTGGTAGCAACATACTGAAGACATAATCGGTCAATCAGGTTTTTATAAGAATTTTTCTTGTTGAATAATTGAATTTCGCTGTCATAGGCTTCCAGATTCTTACTGAACTGATTAATGTTGACTGCTTTTAAAGCGTCATTTTCATGCGTATCAAACCAATTCGTAAACTCATTATCTCTGTTTTTGTTTATCATAGGAATAAAAACAATAGGGAATTCCAGTCCTTTAGACTTGTGAATGGTCATAATCTGAATGGCATCAATATTCTCTGAAGCCTGAATGGTATAGGAAGATGCCTCCTCATCCCAATATTTCAAAAATTCTTTTGTACTTACTCCAGCCGTTTGCGTAAAATTAAAAAGCATTTCCATGAAGTTGAGCAGGAAGTCTGTTTCTTTATTCTCAACGGAAAATTCATTGATATAATATTCTACAAAGTTGTAGAGATTAAACCTTGGAAAGTTATCCTGTTTAAGCTGTAATGAGTATTTTTCTTTAAGACCCTCAAGGATTTCTTCATGGCTTTCAATATCCAAAATTTCTTTCATCTCCAATGTGAAATCAGCCATATGAATTTTGCCCAATGTATTCAGATAATACATCATCATGATCAGGCAGTGTTTATTCTTAGGATTTATTTCCCATCTTAGAAATTCAATAACTGCTTTTAATGTATTGGAAAGTTCCAAAGTAAGTCCTTTATCGGAGATTGTTTTTATATTGGTCTCTTCACCTCGGTAGTTTACTTTTAAGTTTCCCAGCTTTTGGGAATAGCTGAAAATATCAAAATTTCCACGGCAGAGAATAGTGATGTCAGAAAATTTGAATCCATTATCCAGACATTCCTGAATATCTTTTCGCATTTTCTCAGAAGTATCCTCATAAAATTCTTCGTTCGTGAGATTTTCAATGAGGTTTACCTTTACCCTTCCATCCATTGGAGACTTTGGAGTTTGTTCGGCATCCGTTCCAAAAATATTTTGGTGTTCCTCTTCCAGTTCCCCGGAGTGGAAGCGGTAGAGTTCATTGTTAAACTGTACAATATTTCTGGCACTTCTCCAGTTATCTTTTAGAACCAGAAGATCAGCTTCTTTAGGAGAAAACTCTTTCTTATTGATAATATCGAGCATCAGCTTACTTTCTCCTCCACGAAATCTATAAATACTCTGCTTGGGATCTCCAACCAGTGTAAAAGAAGTATTTTCAGAAGAAACACTATGGTCTCTTAACGGAACAAAATTCTGCCACTGCAGTTCCGAAGTATCCTGAAATTCATCAAAAAAGTAATGTTGAAACTGTGAACCTACCTTTTCATAGATAAATGCGGAGGGTTCATCTTTAAGGTTTTCATTGATCAGAATATTAAATTTTGAAAGCAGGACCAGGTCATTTTCTTCCTCAATCTTTCTGAGCTCATCCTGAATATCCTTATTAACTTTTAAAGGAAGAAGTGCCGACAGTATTTTTTCTTTCTTTTGGGTTTCAATATACAGCAGAATAAGCTGCATTCTGTTGTCAAGCAGTTGATCAAGGATCTCTATAATATCAGCTTCCTTATGTTTTGATTTTGAAGAAGCTCCTTTTCTGTAATTGGTAACTACAGATTCTTCCTGAGTAGTAGGAAAGGGAAAACCTGCTCTTTTCTGTTGATAAAAGTCGATAACCTTAAGGAAAAAGCCTCCAATCCCATTTTTTCCCTGGGCAAAATCTTCAACCTCAATATTTCTGGCTTTAAATAGCTCAATAGATTTTGCAGCAAGTTCTGCAGCCTGTTTTTTATGAAGAACAATCTCTTTACGAAGCGTGGTTTTTATAGTGTCATAATGAGCATCATCAAAGCTTTTGTTGCTTTTCAGATGTTCGTAATGAATATCTTTCACGAATTCTTTTGCTGAGTCATACAGGTTTTTGTTGAGATTGATCCTTTCATTGTTTTCAAGACTGTAATCTACATAATCCATGAAAGAATTGGAAATCGTTTCGTTTTCGCCAATCTGATCGAGCATTTTATCCACTGCTTCAATCAGGTAAGGCTCAGCCTCAATTTCAAGATTAAAATTTTTAGCCAGTCCCAATTCATAAGAAAAGCTTCTTACCAGCCTTGAGTTAAAACGGTCAATGGTTCCGATATTCAGTGTAGAATAATTATGAAGGATATAGTCCAAAAGTTTTTTTGAACGCAGATGGAGTTCATCAATTGTAATTTTTAATCCTTGTTCAGCAAAAGCTTTTTGAATATTTTTAAGATCCGCATTTTCGGTATAATTAGTGGCGGAAAAATTTCCCAGCCATGTCAGAATTCTTTCCTTCATCTCATTCGCTGCTTTATTGGTAAATGTCAGAGCGAGGATATTCCTGATCGATTGGTGTTGATTAGGATAACGGAGACAAATCATCAGCAGTCTCTGAACCAGAGCATATGTTTTCCCTGATCCTGCAGAAGCATTGATGACTGTATAAGAATTTTGCATTGTGAAAAGTAGAATTGAGATTGCAAGTTAGCTAAAATTTAAAAGAAATTTTAACAATTCACTTCTGCTATTTAACAGTTTCAACAGCAAAAATCGAAAAGAAATACTAAAAGGCGTTAACTGTGGTTAAACTTGTGGAATAATTTAAAAATAATTTTAGCTTTGCTTTATAAAAACAGCCCGTGAAACTTAAACTATTCTTTTTTTTATTTCTTATTTCTTCCATTACCGCCAGTGCTCAAAGTTATATCTTCGGTAAAGTAACTTCAGAGGGAAGTTCCGAAATACAGGATGTCAACGTAATCAATATCAGAACGGACGAACTGGTACTCTCAAACAGTGACGGACATTTTATGATTTCCGGAAAAGCGGGAGATGAATTACGCTTTATAAAACCTGGTTATGAGCGTTTAGCCCATATCGTGTCTCAGGAAAATATCCAATCTCCATTGAATGTCAGTTTAGTGAGAGTTACCATCCAGATTCCTGAAGTTGAAGTGAAACAAGGGCTCACCGGAAATTTAAAAATAGATTCCAAAATATATAACAAACCTAAAAAGGTTGAAAAATTGTCTAGCGAAATAGGGAAGTATATTGCCCAAAAGTCTGATCCCAGAATACTCGCTGCAAGAGCAGGAGAGTTTGTACAGCCAAAAGGACAAGGATTTTCAATAGGAAAAGTAAAAAATCAATGGGATGATATCGATTTAATGAAGTATCTCGAGGCGAGCCTGGGTGAAGACTATTTTGCCAACTTAAAAATAGATAAGTCTCAGATTGATC
This sequence comes from Chryseobacterium rhizosphaerae, assembly GCF_003385455.1. Taxonomy (GTDB): domain Bacteria; phylum Bacteroidota; class Bacteroidia; order Flavobacteriales; family Weeksellaceae; genus Chryseobacterium; species Chryseobacterium rhizosphaerae. Next base: position 12,050 of record NZ_QNUF01000034.1, read on the forward strand.
ATTTTATTTCTTACGTTCTTGCGGGTGGTTTTGAAAGGAAGAAAATTTTAAAATATGGTTTCTGCAGTGATGCTGATCTGAACAGGTTTCAGCGTTTTGTACTCACCAGAATATCATCCTACCGGGCACCGCAGACTCAAAAATAACCTTATATGAAGACTTTCGTTAAACTGTGCTGGATATTTTTATTTGTGGCCGGAAAATTGTTCTCACAACAGAGCATTACAGGGCAAATTACAGACGGCAGTACTATACATCTAAATCCTGTTTTAATAATAAATATTTCTGCTCAGAAAAACTCCCTTAGCACTATGTCGGGAAAGTTTACCATTGATGCTTCGGAAAATGATGAAGTCAGATTTGTAAAAGAAGGCTATTATCGTTTTGAAAAGAAGATTACAAAAGAAGATTTAGCCTCACCGTTACATATAATTCTGAAAAGAATGGAAATACAGATTCCTGAAGTGGAGATTGTTTATAAGCCCACAGGAAATCTGGCAAAAGACTCTAAGTATTTAAGTGAATCCGGAAAATTAAAGGCCTTAAAATCTGATATAACAATGTATATGAAAAGCCCCCTCAATGAGCCTATACCGGATCATACGATCTCCAAAACATTTACCGGACATGATTTTAATGCCGGTCAGGTAAATGTAGCTGGCGTTTTTAAAGCTATTTCAGGGATCATTAAGAAGGCATCAAAACCGAAGATCACTAAAGCAGATTATAATGAAACTCAAAACTTTCTTACCAGAGTAAAAAGTGAAATTAATCTGGATTTTCTGAAAAAATATGGCATGGATGAAGAGCAGATTGACAGATTCCTTCTCTACGCCAATAAAACCAGGATGCTGGCAAAAAACTACAGGAAAGACTTTCAAAATGATGTGGTAGAATATGAAATAAAAGCGGCCTTTGGAGAATACCGAAAGCTGCATAAACTGGATAGCTGGGAAAAATAAATCAGATAAAATTTTAAATAAAGATTGGTTAATACTGTTGAGAATATAAATATTTTTTGGAGGAAAAGAATTTTTCTTTTATTTCTTTTTCTGTGTAATGCTCTGTTTTCTCAGCAAATGATAACAGGAAGAATTATTGATGATAATAATGAAGATTTAAGTGGAGTAACAGTCATCAATATGTCTACCGATAAAAAAGTATATTCCAATTTACTGGGAATGTTTTCTATTGAAGCATCTTCGAATGATGAACTCAGGTTTGTAAAAGAAGATTTCAGAAGACAGTCTACAAGAGTTCTTACAGATGGAGTTAATTCTCAGCTGTTAATACAGCTTTTTCAGATTCCCAAAGAAATAGAAGAAGTGAAAATCGTAAAAAGACTGACCGGTGATCTTGAACAGGATTCCAGAATTGTGGCTAAAGCAGACAAAGGAGAAATAGTTCGGGATGCAGTAGGTTTACCACAGCCTGTTGGAAAAATGAGAGAAAAACCGGCAGAAGTGAAGCAGGTTCTGCTGCCCATACTTTTAGGAAACCTGAATGTTCAGGGAGCTTATGATCTGATAAGTGGTAAAGCCCGAAAACAAAAAAGGTTGTACAGATATGATGATTTACAGGAACATATTGCCTGGATTAGAGATAGAGTGGAAGATGATTATTTTACAAAAGCCGGAATTCCGGCAGATAGAATCTCAGAATTTATAGAATTTTCATTTGTTGCCAAACCTCAGGTACGTACCTATGTAAAAGCAAAAAATCTATCGGGTGTTCTGCTGAGGCTGGAAGAAACCATTCCTTTGTATGTTGAGAGGCTGAAGAAGAGTGGTAAATAGTGTTAAGAAAATCTTAAAATATTGGAATGGAAATTGATGCAATACTGATATTAAATCAATCAAATCCACAAATCTTATGAATAAAAATAGTATTGCAGTAGCAATAGGGGCTTTAGGTTTTGTAATAGGGCTTGGCTTTTTAGGAAATGCTATCAAAAACAGAAATAAATCTGAAAATACCATCTCCGTTACAGGTCTGGGAACAAAACAGTTTGTTTCCGATCTTATTACCTGGTCCGGAAGTTTTTCCAAAAACAATATGGATCTTAAATCAGCTTATGATGAATTGGCTTTGGATAGAAAGGTAATCAATGATTATCTTCTTTCAAAAGGAATTAAGCAAGCTGAAATTGTATTTTCATCGGTAGATATTCAGAAGCAGTTTAGAAGTTATAATGATTCCAATGGAAATTATGTACAGGGTGAGTTTTCGGGGTACAACCTGACTCAAAAAGTTTCTATTGAAAGTAAGGAAGTGGCTAAAATTGAAAACCTTTCCAGAAATATTACCGAAATTATCAATCGTGGAATTGAGTTTACCTCTTCTTCACCTTCTTATTTTTATACCAGGTTAGCGACTGTAAAGCAGGAAATGATAGCCAGTGCGACAAAAGATGCTAAAGAACGGGCTGAAAAAATTGCGGAAAACTCAGGTAGTAGCCTGGGGAATCTTAAAAAAGCAACAATGGGAGTTATTCAGATCACTGCTCCCAATTCCAATGAAGATTATTCATATGGAGGTACTTTCAATACTTCTTCCAAAGATAAAGAAGCCAGTATTACCATAAAGCTGGAATATCAAGTGAATTAGAAATATCAATTGCTTAGGTAGATAATGTTGCACAATTAAAAATGACATATGCAAAAATCCTTTTAGCAATCTGTAACCAATATAAAAATAAACGCCGGAAATATTCCGGCGTTCTTATGTTAAGGATATACAATATCACAAATTTCATTTTTAAGCTCCTCTACATTCTCAGGAGCATAGTTGGCAAGCAGCCATAGGTGTAAAGACTGTTTTCCTTCACCATAGCTGGGCTGTATGTGGTTGGTATCAATCAGGCTGAAACTGTTTCGTTGATAGAAGGAATAACGGCGTTGCGCATCCTCACTCAAATCTGCAGGTTCAATTTCCAAAATGATTTTAGGATAGGTTTCCAATAAATATCCCATAATATGTGAGCCCAGTTTTTTACTTCTGAAGGCTTCAAAAACTTCAAAATGTTCTACAAAAACAAAAGAGCTCATTTCCCATAAGATGAGATAGCCAATAGCTTCAGATTCGTGAACAACAGACATGATTTTTGTCTGTGGATTTGAAAATAGTTCCAGAAACTGTTCTCTATCTCTTTGTTCGTCTACAGGAAACGTGCTGATATAAGAATTATAGATTTCCTGAACTCTATCATCCTCAGCATTAATAATCGGTAAAAATTCCATAATTATAAATCAAAGACGCTTGGTCTTCTTGTGATAAAAATATCTTTAATCCACAAAGTAAATGCCAATCCCAAATAAATGAGAAAGAAAAAACCGGCGGTAGCAAAAGTAGAGTAGATGAAGAAAACCCTTAATTTAGATACAGGTATTCCCAGTTTAGCTCCTGTTCTTGTAAGAACACCAAACCATTCTCTCTCCATTTTATGACGGATATTACTCAGCATTTCAAGATTCTTTTAATAGTTTAAATCCAATACTGCAAGTTAAGCAATTTTTTTCTTCACAGGAATGTTTGTAGTGATAAATCAGGCTCTGGCTTTCCAATGCATTCTTTATATCGAGACCCAGATTTTTCCATCCACTTATTACTGAATTTTTTTCTGCAGTAATATGCGTGTAGAATTCTAGAATTTCATCGGCTATTTCTTCATTGTGATACCGGTGGTAAGTATATTTTAACGGAAGTACAGTATTTAAGATGAGGAGATCAATAAAATCCTTACTCAACATTTTGGGAGTAGGTTTTGAAATGGCTCCGAAATTGAAATGACAGTCCCAATATTCAGAAGCTTTTACAGGCTGAAAAACTTCATAAAGCTGATCAGCATTTCTAACACTGATTATTTTTGAAAATAAATTCTGATGTCTGTTGTAAAGGTCTGCCAATTGGGAGAGACGGATTGTCGGAAAGTTGGGAGGTCTTAATCTTAAAAACTTAGGATGGAGTTTTAAATCGGATAGCATAAACTTGGTTGTAAGAAAATCAAACTCTCTTTTCCATATTTTCATCTGCCCGTCCAGGGGAATATCAAGCCATCCGGAAATTCCAAAGAATAAAGCTTCCAGCTGCAGAGGATTTTGCCGGATTTTATTAATGATACTGAAATCAATACTTTCGGCAATCTGTCTGAAAATATGAGCATTCACTTTTAGTCCGAAAGAGTAGGCAAGGCTGTGAAATAAAACAGCTTCGAAATTATTTTTGTGATGAGATAAGTTATGTTCAAGTTCAAGAGATTTTTCGTCCAGTTTTTTCAGAATGTTTCCTTCGTGAAAATGAACTGGAATTTTGTTGCAGTCAAAAATTTTTTCACAGGCTATAAACTGGTTGCCATCAATGAATTTTTCATACTTATATATTACACTTTCATCAATATACTTGTTCAGCTCTAAGGTAGGGACGTTTTTTTCAGTATGTTCGCTGATCTCCAGGTCATGCTGGAAAACAACGTGAAGTATGATATTTTGGTAATTGGGATCCGGAGAATGGTTGTGGAAAATCCAATCAGAAGAGCGGACGTGAAGTTCTATATTCCCGGCGATAACCAGACCGTTTGTCTTAATTTTAGCATCCAGAAAATCCGGACCAGCATCTTTATTCCACTTTCCAAAATTAATGATTTCAACAGAATTCCCCTCAATATCCTTGAAGTCAAAATTTTGGAAAATCTTATAGTTCCAAAGATATTGAAGTAATTTTTCTGTCATAAGTATAACAATAAATATAGCAGAAAAATACTACTCTTATCAGCTCCTTTTTAAAATTTATGACAGGCATTCTATATATTTAAAGCGGTGTAGAAAATATATTTATAAAAGAAATTCCTTACTTGTTTTTTTATATTTTTTCCTTCATTTTAGTTAAAGATTATCATGGTTCTCATTTACAAAAAATAGATAATTCATACTAAAAAATAGATAAAGAAATAGTCAATATAAAAGGCTCAGATAATCATCTGAGCCTTAATTTGTATGTCCACATACCTTTTAAAAGAATACTATACTTTCGTTAGTTCCTTTTTAAAATTTTCTATGGTTGTTCTGTACATTTCCTCATAAATAGGAAGTATGTTTTTCAAATCGAATTTTATAGCCTGTTCTTTTGCATTTTCTTTCATTTGGGATAAAAGATCGTCGTTACTCAATAGCTTAATGGTATAGTTACTCATAGCTTCCACATTCCCGATTTCTGCTAAATAACCGGTTTCACCCTGAATATTTACTTCAGGAATTCCTCCGGCATTGGAGCTGATTACAGGGGTGTAGGCTGCCATTGCTTCAAGAGCGGCTAACCCAAAGCTTTCCTGCTCCGAAGGCAGTAAAAATACATCTGAAAGCTGTAATATTTTATAAAGATCATTAACCTTACCTAAAAGACGTATTTTGGAGATAAGATCGGGATTTTCTTCCAGAAATTGGTTTACTTTTTCCATATCAGGACCTTCTCCAATGATAATCAGTTTTGACTTTACCTTTTTATTTACGTTTTTAAAAATTTGAAGTACCTCTTCTACACGCTTCACAGGACGAAGGTTTGAGACATGGATCAGTATTTTTTCATCCGGATTTGCAAACTGTGTTCTTTGACATTCAGAACAGTCATCAAATTCAGAATTGTCAATAAAATTGGTAATAACCTGTATTTCCTTTTTGATATTAAAAAACTGAAGGGTATCTTTTTTCAGACTTTCAGAAACCGAAGTAATTGCATCCGACTGATTGATTGAAAACTCTACAGCATGTTTATAACTTGGATGTTGACCCACAAGGGTAATATCTGTTCCGTGAAGGGTTGTTACCAAAGGAATATCATTATTATCCTCACGAAGCATTTGTTTAGCTGTAAATGCTGCATAGGCATAAGGAATGGCATAATGAGCGTGAAGCAAGTCAAGCTTATAAAGATTGACAACCCGGTAGATCATAGAACTTAACGCAATATCATAAGGCTGATATTGGAAAAGGGGATAAGTTTGAACATTTACCCTGTGAAAGAAAATATTTGGATTGGTAATGTCTAATCTTGCAGGAAGTGCAGAACTGATGAAATGCACTTCATATCCTTTATTGGCAAGTGACATTCCCAATTCTGTTGCTACAATTCCGCTTCCACCATATGTTGGATAGCAAAGTATGCCTATTTTCATTAGATTATTGTTGTTTTGATGTTGTTAAAAATAGAGTAGGGGTAAGATCTATACCCATGCCTGGTTGTAATTGGTCATTTACCAGTACAGGAAGTCTTCCCCATATTTTTGTTTTTCCGTTCAAAGCATCGGCTGTCGCATTCATAGAATCATCATTGTTTTCATAAGAAACAAGAACCGTTGATACTTTTGAAATATCAATGTCTTTTAAAGCATAAGCACTTCCAAATACATTGAGGATTACTTTTTGATTTCTTGTCAGATCACTAAGCGTTTTCTTAGACTCTGCTGATATTTTGTAAGGCTTGTAAGCCGTAGAGTTGTCCTTATGAAAGCCTACAACTACAGTAGAACCTGCCGGAATTGTATTGATTTCGCTTGCTTTTTTTATAATGACATTTGACCCCATTCTATTGGCAAAAGTTTGGTAAGGGGCTTCTTCCAAAGGAACATAATAAATCTGTTTCCCGGTAACAGGAAGAAGTTTTTGATCATCCTTTAATAAAGTTAAGGCATTGGAATATAAATTCTGAACCAATGTTTTATGAGAATCATTATTCAGGTCAGCATTGATGTTATCAGGACTTTTGGGAGTGTATTGAGTCAGTCCTAAAAAATATTTTGTAAGCAAAATCTTCTTTACACTTTCTTCCACCCGGGATTGAGGGATTTCTCCTTTATCTATGGCTTTCTGAATCAGTTTTTTACCTTCAGAAACGCCCTGTGAGAAAAGCATAATGTCATTTCCTGCGCTGAAGGCCATGGCATCCAGTTCTCCCGGTTTGTATTTATTGGCTACAGCACCCATATTGAGGGCATCTGTGATGATTAATCCTTTATAGCCTAATTGGTCTTTCAATAAACCTGTAATGATATTTTTAGAGACTGAAGCCGGAATTCCTTTTCCTGATTCTAAACTCGGAACATACAAATGAGCAACCATTACACCACCGATTCCTTTATCCATTAATGCTTTGAATGGTGCTAATTCTATAGTATTAAGCCTGCTGAGGTTATGAGAAACAACGGGGAGATCAAGGTGTGAATCTGTATTGGTGTCACCATGACCCGGGAAATGTTTGATCGCAGCCAATATATTGTTGTCCTGAAGACCATTAGAATAGGATAGAGCAGATCCAATCACATTATTGACTTCTGATCCAAAGCTTCTGTTACCAATGATAGGATTGTTTGGATTCGTATTGACATCCACTACCGGAGCAAAATCCCAGTTAATACCCATCCTATGGCAATCTTCTGCAATTTTTGCAGACATCTGGTAAATTAAATTCTTATCCTGAATTGCCCCTAATGTCATTGCCCAAGGAAATTTGTGGGCAGTTGCTATTCTTTGAAACAGTCCCCATTCAGCGTCCATTCCGATCATCAACGGAACTTTGGACTTCTGCTGAAACTCATTGACAAGGTTGATCTCTCTGGCTGCATCGTCCTGCATTAAGATCAAACCACCTATTTTATCAGCTGTAACAATATTTCTTACCTGATTGATATAATCCTCTCCTTTATTAGTATATAATGCAACAATAAAGAGTTGTCCCAGTTTTTCATCCTGAGAAAGATTTTTATACGTTTTTTCTACCCATTGCTGTGCCTTTTTCAAATCTTCCTGAGATGTGTTTTTTGGCTGATACTGAGCCTTAATCTTTGGGCTTATCAGTGCAACAATAAAGAGTGAAGTATATACTATTTTCTTCATGACTTTTTGAATAAGAACAAAAATACAATTAAAAAAATGACGAAAACAATGTTTTTTAAATTTTTGGTATATGATTTGAATACGCAATATAAATAATAACTAAACTTTAAATAGAAATGAAAAAAATTCTTCCATTTATATTATTAGCAGGAATTGGCTTTTTGTCTTTCAGTTGTGATAACAAAGATGATGTTGTAATACAACAGAATACCAATTTTCAGATGAAAGATGCTACTGGAACATTTACTGCTCCAAACTTTGCACTTATAATGGATATTAGTATTAAAAATACGGATGTAGTTTTAGTATACAGAAAAGTGGGAAATTATTGGCAAATTATACCTAAAACTTATTATTTAGATAATGTGAATAATTTACCAACGGGAAGAGAATTAGATTATAATTTTGATTTTAATACTCAAGAAGTAAGAATCAATACGGCGGCAAACTTTAATCAGGGTACGCAAATGACGTCTGGAGAAATTAATCAATATTTAACAAATCAGACTTTTAGGGTTGTACTTGTTCCTGCAAACACAACAGGTTCAAGCAGTAAATCAGTAAAAGCTCCGGTTGATTATAGTGATTACAATGCTGTTGTTAAATATTACAATCTTAATGATTCTAATGTAGCATCAGTAAGAGTAAATTAAGAAATATCTTTTCAGTTTTTTATAATTAAAGAAAGCCCCGGAAGAAATTCCGGGGCTTTTGATTTTTAACATCTAAATCCACCTATTTTATTACATGGAAGGCTTGGTACGTGACTTGGGTCAAATGGTTTCTGAATTATTTTTACATTTTGAAGAAGCATACTAAAATCACTTTCAGGTACAAAATTTGGAGTTAATCCAGAAAGTTCAGGTTGGAAATAAATTATGATGGCATTTTGAGACTCAGTTAAAGAAAAATTAAATATAAATTCGTTCTTAGTATATGCTCCATAAGAGACCACAGCTTTTTCTTGTTTAAAATAATTAGAAACAAACGAGTTATTTACAATAGGCCTTTTTGCACAGGGATCATTTCCTCGGATTTGTGGAGAGTTTGTTAACTCTACTCCTACAGTCGGAAGTCCTTGGCTCTGGTCGACATTATATAAATCTGCAATAGCATTAGAGGAGCCATGCTTAATATGATATATAAAATCTTGTATAGATGTATCAAGCCTAATTTCATATGTAAAATTTGCTTGAAATGGAAATTCTATTGAAATTGCGTTTGATTTAGGATTATTATTGATAATCGGGTTTCGTCCTCCTCCTATGTCAGTAGTTTGGGGTTTATTGCTTGCGGAAAACCTTATACCTTTCCAAAGAAATGCATCCGTTCTTGGTATTCCATATCCTCTAATTGTATATCCCAAAAATGTAAGTGGAGTAGGACCAAATGCTGCTGTTGATGTATATGTGTTATCGATATTATATCCAGCTTCAAATGAACATCCTCCGCCATCTGGTTGCATAAAAGTTTTATTTAAATCCAAATCCATTAAAGTAATTTCGCCTCCATTTGAGGCTAATATTTTATTTGATAGAGATGGCAAAGCTTCTTTTAAGTTTAAATTTTGTTCTTCATCCTGAGAATAAATAAGGTCATTGTTGCTAGCACAGCTCATAACTAATAAAGAAGAAATAATAAATAATGTTTTTTTCATAAAAATTATATTTTTTGCAAATATAATTCAATTTTAAAAACACACTATTTAGTGAAATATTAATTGGTAATAATATTATTATCTTAATTATCATTGTCATCAAGGAGATGTCCAAAGAAATCTTTTTTAGTCTGTAAATAGCCTTTACTTATTTCATTAGCCGGAATTTGTAAAGGAATCCGTGAATTAAGGTGAATATTACTGTCTACCACATATTTTACCTTTTCAGGATTGTTGGTAAGCAGGTTGATATCTTTTACCTCTAATAGATTCAGGATTTCAATAGCTACTCCAAAGTTTCTGTCATCAGCAGGAAGTCCTAGTTCAAGGTTGGCCTGAACAGTGTCTAGACCTTTTTCCTGTAATGAATACGCCTTTAGTTTATTGATAATTCCAATATTTCTGCCTTCCTGACGAAGATAGACAATAATTCCTCCATTTTCATGGATATATTTCATAGCGGCGTCTAATTGCTGGCCGCATTCACACTTTTTTGAATGGAAAACTTCTCCTGTAATACATTCTGAATGGAAACGCACATTAACAGGTTTTGAAAAATCTGTGTTTTCTGCGATAATAGCCATGTGAGGCATCCAGTCGTTTTCATTTTCAGAGAAAGCTATCATTCGGAAATTGCCATGTTCGGTAGGAACATTGGCCTCCGCCTGAGTTTTGATCATTAATAGTTAATTGTTTTAACTTCCTGGTAAAGCATCTTCAATAACAGAAATATTGGTTTTTAAACGAACCAGGTATCTGTTGAGAACCTCATCATCATCTCTATCAAGATTTTGTCTTTGCTTTTGTATTTTCTTATATGATTTTTCGAAGCTTTTAAGGGCTCTGCTCTTTCCGGCAGAGTTATTCGCATCAATGGCATATAAATAGTTCTGAAGGCTGTATTTCAAGCTTGTTATTTCATCATTCAACCCATTACTTTTAAATTTAGGAAAGGTTGAAATTATATTTGAAATTTCAGAAGCGTTTATATTTTCCTTGATATTGATATTGAAACTCTTTTTTGAGCCTCTGTCAGAATCAGAACCTTTTGTTTCACTATAAAAATTATTCGACAGCGGGGAAAGGTTAAGCTTTTCCGTTGCGCAGGAAGAAGTTATTATTATAATTAGTACTCCAAAAAAAAATCGTTTTTTCATTTCTGTTGCCCTTTTTGATAAAGGATTGGATTAAGACTTTCATCGTTGTACATTTTCATTTGTTTGTACACTTTCATCTTAATATTACCGTTTTCAATGTCAGCAAGCAACTGATCTATGGAAGTTGATAGATCTTCTTTCTGAGTAAGCAGTACATCCAGTTTAGCCTGGCAATTTTTGCGGTGCTTGTCAGAAGCAGATTCTCTATTCGCTTCCAGTGACATATGATAAACCTTGAGAGCAAGAATTGATAATCTGTCTACTGCCCAAGCGGGAGTTTCTGTATTTATTTTTGCTTCAGGTTTAGGAGTTATATTTTCAAACTTTGTAAGGAACCAACTGTCAATATATTCTACCAGATCAGTTCTTTTCTGATTGGAGGCGTCTATTGTTCTCTTCAATTGAAGAGCCTCAGCCGGATCAATATTTTCATCCCTAATTATATCTTCCAAATGCCATTGAACGGTATCAATCCAGTTCTTTGCATACAAAATCCGTTCCAAACTATCTATTTCGAACGGGTTATTAATTAGAGAGTTAACGTTATCAGACACGTGATAGTCTTCAATACATTGATTGAAGACTTTCCATGCAGTCTCAGTGAAATTCATTAATCGTAAGGAATATTAGTTACTGGAAGAATTATTATTTGTAGAAGAAGTTTTATTTTCAGAACCTGGTTTATCTTCTTCTTTTACCGCATCTTTAAATTCTTTGATTCCTGAACCTACTCCTCTCATTAATTCCGGAATTTTCTTTCCTCCAAATAGTAATACCAAAAGTACTGCTACGATAAGGATATGCTGCCAAGATAAGGCTAGTATTGTTATTGTATTCATCTCTTAAAATTTTTACAAAGTTAAGCTTTTTTTAATATGAAATCCAACCTAATGGATCAACTGGTGTACTTCCGTTCCATACTTGGAAATCAAGGGTATAGGAACCGTCAAAATCCTGGGCTACTGTGCCTACGGGAGTCCCTGAAGAAACCTGTTGTCCTTTAGAAACGCTTACATTTCCTAAGTTGGAATAAATAGTAAAATAGCTTCCGTGTTTTACAATAACAGTTTTGGTTCCATCATTGTTTGCCAGTACTGAAGATACTGACCCTGGGTACACCGATTTAGCACGCGTACCGGCAGGAACAGAAATTTTTATTCCGTTATTTTCTTCTGTAATATTTTTGAAAACAGGGTGTGGCTGTCTTCCGAAACGGTGGGTGATTTGTCCCGCTCTGTCTGCAGGATAACCAAGTCTTCCTCTGTTGTCTGCAAAACTGCTTCCGGTAGAAGTAGAAACCCCATAGCTTGTCATGGCCTTTGTTTCCGCAGTTTTTTTATCTTCTTCTTTTCTCTTGGCAAGAGCAGCTTCTGCTGCTTTTGCGGCAGCCAGCTTATTGGCAGCTTCCCGTGATTTAGCAGCAGCTTCATCTGATGCTTTTTTAGCGGCTAATCTTTTAGCTTCATCTCTCGCACTGGCTTCTACTTTGGCTGCCTCTTCATTACGTTTTCTTTCTTCTTCAGCTCTTTTTGCGGCTAGCTCAGCAGCTCTTTTAGCTTCAGCTTCAGCCAATCTTCTTTCTCTTTCCAGCGCTTCGGCTCTGGCTTTAGCTTCGGCTTCAATTCTCGCCTTCTCTCTTTCAGCAGCAATTTTGGCTAAACGGATTTTTTCGGCTTCCGCTTTTCTTCTTGCTTCTTCTTCAGCCTTTGCTATTCTCATTTCCTCAGCAATAATTGCTCTGATCTGTCCTTCAAGGGCCTTAGACTGAACCTGTTTTTGTTTAAGCTCAACCGTAAGTTTCGACTCGTTCTTTTTGAATTCAGTAACAAGCTGTTCCTTTTGTGCCCTTTCTGCATTAATCGTTGCAAGATCTTTCTGTTGGTTGATCAACAGATTTTCTTTTGCTTTTACCGAGTTTTGTCTTTGTGCAATTGTTTTTTTGATCTGATTGGCTGCATCAGTGATTTCGGCAGCTTTCTTATCCTGATAATCAGAATATTGTTTCAGGTACTGTACTCTACGTATAGCTTCTCCTAAATTCTTGGAAGAAAGGATAAAGGTTACTTTATTTTGTACACCTTTGTTTTTATAAGCATTTACAAGAACTTCAGCATAATTTTTTCTCAGAACTGCCAATTCCTTATTCTGACGATTGATCTCCAGCTGGCGCAGGTAGATATCATCTTCGATAAATCTTTTTTCTTTCTGGGTATTATTGTAAACCTTTTCTCTTAAAACTAACTTTTGATTAACGTTGGTGAGATAGGCTAAAGAAAGTTTAGATTCGCTTCGGGTTTTGGCTAAATCTGAATTTATTTGTGCAATTTGTTTTTTAAGTTCGGCATTCTGTTTTTGCAGCTGTTCTTTATTCTGCTGTCCCTGGTGCAGTCCGAACACCAAAATACCTATTAAAAAGCTAAATTTTTTAATCATTTAATCTCAATTTTCTTATAACTGGATGGTACAGAATAAGCTGTTTCCATCCTCGAAAAGTCAAATTTCGTATTTTCCATTAAAATCTGACTAGATTTTGAGCCTTTTATAATTATTTTAACATTTTTTGGAAGGCGGATTCCTTCATATTCATTCCAGTCACTGTAAGAAATTTCCAGCTCATCCGGAGATAAAACATCTTTAAGGTTTACGCTCAGTAAATCATAGTTCGTGTCATATTGCAGGACAATTTTATACTCCCTGTTTTTTTCGTCAGTGACAATTTTCTGATTGACCTTTGAGGCCATTTTATATCCCTGTGCATTTTGAGTCAGGGTAAATTGTGAGTCACTGATCTTTACAAAAGTTCTGCCCATCAGTATTTTCTCCAAAGATTTATAGTCGATGAAATTAACATTCAATAGATTATTGAGATAATCAAAATCAGAATCAATATAGACCTTGTTTACTTTATCCTGACCTTTTATCCCTTCCGGAGTGGCAATTCCTCTTGCCACATTCAGGAATACAGCCCTTAAGTTCATCCATACTTTTTTATCATTTTCGATATATACGGTTGCATCCAGGGTAGGTATAAAACTTCCGGTTTCTACACGGACTTTACTATCGATCTTAATCTGCTCAAACTTTGGTGGGATTAATACATGCTCGAAAAAAGTGAGTTTATCGCTCACCGGCTCATTTACATCTTTTGGACTTTTATTATTTTCTGCAGTGGTAATACTGTCCTGTGCGTTGCCATCATTATTTTTAATGGCATTTCTTGTTTTACAGGATGATAAGGCAAGAAGTAATAAAAGGAGTGGGATCCAATTTTTCATGTATTTATCTTTTCAATTAAAAAATACGTTGCAATATTAACGCCAAACCACACAAGATGTTTTGTGTGGTTTGATGATATTATATTTATGTTAAATAATTTCTGATCTTATTTATTTAGATAGAAAATCCAAAACGGAATAATCTCCTAAAGAAATTTCTCTTGCTACCCCGAAATACTGAGCAGAATTACCAATCATTGAATTCGAAAGGTTTCCGTGGTTGATTTTTGTATTCTCCTGAATAAGAGAATGCTCAATGTTGGAGTTTACAATTACAGTGTTGTTTCCTAATGAAACACCAGGTCCTATTTTAGAGTTAGAAATTTTTACATTTTCTCCAATAAAACAAGGTGGAATAATCAATGAGTTTTCAATGCTTGCTGAAGCAGGATGGTGTGCCATTGCCTCAGTTTCATAGGCTAGGATTTTACTGTTGGTCTCTACTGTAGCATTCTTGTTTCCGCAGTCCATCCAGTCGTTTACTTTTCCTAATGTAAACTTGGCCCCTTTCGCTCTAAGGTTTTCCAGAGCTGTAGTCAGTTGGTATTCACCACCATTTTTAATATCATTATCCATGATATAATTGATTTCATTCATTAGCTTTTCAGCACTGTTGAAGTAATAGATCCCAATGATGGCAAGATCTGAAACAAAAGTCTGTGGTTTTTCAACGAAATCAGTAATGAAACCGTAATTATCTAATTTTACCACCCCAAAAGCAGATGGATCTTCTACGCTTTTTACCCAGATCACCCCGTCAGAGTTTTTATCCAGCTGGAAATCTGCACGGAAAAGAGTATCTGCAAATGCAATCACTACATCTCCCTGCATAGACTGTTCAGCACATTTTATAGCGTGCGCTGTTCCCAGAGGGTCATTCTGGTAGTATATACTTCCTTTTGCTCCCAGCTTTTCAGCAATCTGAATAAGGGATCTTTCGATCTCAGGTCCAAAATCTCCGATGATAAAAGCTACCTCTTCAATATCTTCTCCTGCTACCTTAGCAATATCTTCTACCAATCTCTGTACAATAGGTTTTCCTGCAATAGGAATAAGAGGTTTTGGAACAGTCAGTGTATGTGGACGTAATCTGGAACCACGTCCAGCCATTGGAACAATAATTTTCATAAATTATATAAGTAAGTTTTGTTTAAGTTTATTCCTTTTGCTAAAGATAATAATTAAAACGTTTTTAGAACGTAATATTTATCATGCTTATGGCTTTGTTTAATGTTTTTCAGGCTTTGTAAGCATCAAAATAGAGACCAAAGTTTAATTCTTTCTGATTCTTGATAAAATAATATTTTTTTCAGAATACAGTAAAATTCCTACGAAGATCAAAAATAATAAATTGCTTGTGATGATATTATAGTTGAGGTATCTTACAATGATAAAACTAAAAGCTCCAAGTAGTATCAAAAAGAACGACATTTTCTTCATTCTGTAAGGTATCGGATAGTATTTTTGACCTAATACATAAGAAATAATCATCATAATGACATAGGCTCCAAAAGTTGCCCATGCAGAGCCAATCATGCTGTGATAATAGTTTAATGCCAGGTAATTTAAAGCAATGTTAATGCATGCTCCAATCCATGAAATTATGGTTCCTACGCTGGTTCTGTCTGTTACTTTATACCAGGTGGAAAAGTTATAATATATTCCGAAGCAAAGGTTAGCAACGACAATAATCGGGATAATGTCTATTGCGATCCAATAAGATTTGTTGGGGATAAAAACATCTTTCAGCCATGCAATATTGGCAATAATTCCTAAGGCTACAGCACAGGCAAAAAAGGCAAAGTATTCGGCTACTTTAGCATAGGTTTTTTTAGCATCACCTTTATCCATTTGTTTAAAAAAGAAAGGCTCAATACCCATACGATAAGCTGTAACAAATAATGTCATCAGTACAGCCAATTTATAACAGCCACCATAAGCACCGGCTTCTTCGTCCGAAATATGATTTCTTTGAATTGACTTATCAAAGTTTTCATTGACCATAAAAGCCAAGCCGGCTAACATAAGTGGAAATGAATACCGAATCATACGTCCAAACAAAGAGGTTACGAACTGGAATCTTACCTTTAGAATAATGGGAAATAATAATAAAAAACCTAAAGCACTTCCTGCTAAATTACTGAAGAACGGATAATCGACATTTTGGTCCAGACCAAAACTTTTTGATATGTTTTCCGGAATCCAGAAGAATAATGCCGCTGTAAAAACAGCCTGGAATATAGCCTGAACAACTCTTACTGCAGAATATTTAATAGGTTTGTTATGGAAACGCAGCCATGCAAAAGGAATCACCAGCAAATTATCAAAGAAAGCAATTAAGGCAAACCATTTAATATACTCAGGGTTATCATGATACCCTAAATAATCAGCAATCGGTTGGTTAAATAAATAACATAGCAGCAGAAAAATGCTGGAAGTTGAAAACAAAAACCAAAACGAAGTGTTGAAGGTTCTTTTTTCATTACCTTCTTCAGCCGAAAATCGGAAATACGCTGTTTCAAAACCGAAAGAAAGGATAATATTAACAAATGAAATCCATGCGTAAAGCTGTGTGAAAATTGCAAAACCTTCATTGGGAATTTTATAGATCAAAAGTGGATTAAGGATGAATAGAATTATTCTGGGTGCTATAGCTCCTGCTCCGTAGATGATTGTTTGTCCTAATAGTTTCTTGTACAAAGTCGAAATTTTTTACAAATGTAAAACTTTAAGTATTCGTTTTGTGATTTTGAAGGTAATTAAAACATAAAATCTTAATTTTACCGGGAAATAAATTGAAATGAAAGTTCTTATCAAAAACGTAAAAATCGTCAACGAAGGCCAGGTCTTTGAAAGCGATATCTTAATAGAAAATGATTTAATTTCTAAAATAGACACTGGTATTTCTGAAGATGCAGATCAGATTATTGACGGTTCAGGAAAATATCTTCTTCCGGGCGTTATTGATGATCAGGTACACTTTCGTGATCCGGGGCTGACTCATAAAGGAGATATAGAAAGTGAATCGAGAGCAGCTATTGCCGGTGGAATAACCAGTTTTATAGATCAACCGAATACCGTTCCCAATGCTGTTACACAAGAATTATTAGCTGATAAATATGAAATTGCCTCCCGGAAAGCTTATGCGAATTATGGTTTCATGATGGGAGGAACTAATGATAACCTTGACGAGGTTTTAAAAACCGATCCCCGAAATGTTCCCGGAATTAAGCTATTCTTAGGCTCATCCACAGGAAATATGCTGGTTGATAATCCTGAAACACTGGAAAATATTTTCAGCAACACAAAAATGCTTATTGCTGTTCATTGTGAAGATGAAGCCACTATCAGAGCTAACACACAAAAATATCTGGATGAATATGGGGAGGATATTCCTGTGAAATTTCATCATTTGATACGAAGTGAGGAAGCTTGTTATAAATCTTCTTCAAAAGCTATTGAGCTGGCAGAGAAAACAGGAGCCCGACTTCATGTATTCCATCTTTCAACAGCTAAGGAAATGAGTCTTTTCAGAAATGATATTCCATTAAAAGAAAAGAAGATTACCGCTGAGGTTTGTGTTCATCATTTAACCTTTACCAATGAAGATTATGAAACAAGAGGAGGTTTGATTAAATGGAATCCTGCTGTAAAAGCACAAAAAGATAAAGACGGTCTTTGGGAGGCTTTATTGGATGGTAGAATTGATGTGATTGCTACCGATCATGCACCGCATACTGCAGAAGAAAAACAGAATGTATATACAAAATGTCCTTCAGGAGCACCTTTGGTACAGCACTCATTGGTAGTGATGCTGGAGAATTATAGAAATGGTAAAATATCTCTTGAGCAGATTGTTGAAAAAATGTGTCATAATCCAGCTATCCTTTTCAGAGTTGAGAAGAGAGGTTTTGTGAAAGAAGGTTATAAAGCAGACCTGGTAGTAGTGGATCTGGATGAAAACTGGACGGTTGCTAAAGATAATTTATTGTACAAATGCGGTTGGAGCCCATTAGAAGGGATGAATTTCCATTCCAAGGTAACTCATACTTTTGTCAACGGGCATTTGGTGTATGATAACGGAAAAATTGCAGAAGAAAAGTTTGGAGAGCGTTTGCTTTTTGAAGCTCAGAAGTAATACCCCAAAGGTAAAACTGTGAAAGATATTTAGTGATAAATATATCAATAGAAGCGGGCTTTCGCCCGCTTTTTAATTTTATAATATCCATTGGCTTTAGCCCAAACCTGCGATAGCCCAGGATATAAATCAAAAAAAGACTGCATTTAGCAGTCTTTTTTCATAGGGTAAGAGCCTGTGTATTTTTTACAATCATCTACTCAATTCGCTTAATCTTAGATCGTTTATACTTATTAAATACGAATAACAGATGGTTTTATGAAACGGTTACTTCCTTGCTTTATTACTCATATAAAACGTAAGTTTCCCGCCATTCATGATCTCGGCATGTTTTAAGGTGAAATTTTTAATTTCTTTTCCGTTTAAAAGAATTTTCTGAACATATACATTCTTTTGGCTTTGGTTGACTGCTTCTATCTCAAAGGTTTTCCCGTTTTCCAAATGTAAGACTGCCTGGTCAACGGCCGGGCTTCCGATTGCATAATCTTCTGAACCGGGAGCAACAGGGTAAAAGCCAAGTGAGCTCAGAATGTACCATGCACTCATTTGCCCCGTATCGTCATTACCTCCCAGTCCATCAGGAGTAGCTTTATACTGCATTTCTAAAATACGTCGAACTTGTGACTGAGTTTTCCAGGGTTGTCCTGCCCAGTTATAAAAATAGGCAACATGGTGTGCCGGCTCGTTGCCATGTACATATCCTCCGATGATTCCTTCCCGGGTAATATCTTCCGTATCTGCAAAAAATGCATCCGGCAAATGCATTGTGAACAACTCATCCAGTTTTGAGGCAAATTTTTTCCTGCCTCCCATCATTTTAATCAGTTCATCAGGATTCTGGGGAACAAAGAAGCTGTAGTTCCAGGAATTCCCTTCAATGAAACCCTGTCCATGTGTACTTAATACATCAAAATCTTTTTTGAAACTCCCGTCAGCTAGGCGCGGACGCATAAACCCAATGGTTGCATCGAAATTATTTTTCCAGTTTTCAGAACGTTTAATGAATTGATTATAAATTTCTGTTTCACCCAAATGTTTTGCCAGTTGAGCAATTGCCCAGTCATCATAAGCATATTCTAATGTATTTGAAACTAAAGTTCCATTTTTTTCAGCTGGGATGTACCCCAAATCAATATACTGACCTATACCTTCATAATTCCTTTTATTGGCAGTTTCCACACAGGCTTTAAGAGCTTCTTTAGGATTACCGGTATAATTTCCTTTAATAATGGCATCCGCGACAACGCTTACACTGTGATAGCCACTCATACACCAGTTGTCATTTGCATAATGAGACCATATGGGAAGC
The DNA here is from genome assembly GCF_003385455.1 of Chryseobacterium rhizosphaerae. Taxonomy (GTDB): domain Bacteria; phylum Bacteroidota; class Bacteroidia; order Flavobacteriales; family Weeksellaceae; genus Chryseobacterium; species Chryseobacterium rhizosphaerae. The sequence continues at coordinate 31,469 of NZ_QNUF01000034.1, forward strand.
ATTTTCATCGAAAACTGGTCATAATGGGCCATCATCGATTTTACCATATCATTATTTCGCTTAGGCTGAATGATATTGAAAAAAGGATGAAGGGCGCGATAGGTATCCCATAATGAGAAAGTGGTATAATTTGTAAAACCTTCTGCTTTATGAATATTCTGATCCAATCCTTTATATTCTCCGTTGACATCCATATAGACTGTTGGATTAATGAAAGTATGGTACATGGCAGTGTAAAAGTTATTTTTTTCAGTTTCAGATCCCTGAATGACAATCTTGTTTAACTCCTTATTCCAATCTTCCTGAGTTTTTGCTCTTACCTGATCAAAAGATAAATTTCCGGTTTCTTTTTCCAGGTTTTCCAGGGCATTAACTTGACTTACGGGAGAAATAGCCAGTTTTACTTCGATGGCTTCATTTTCATTGGTATCAAAATCAAAATACATTTTCAGATTTTTACCAGCGATTTCCGGAAAGTTTTCCGTTTGGTTAAATTTTCTCCAAAATCCTTTATACACCTGTGTTCCATCATAATTTTTCTGACCATATGATTTAAAAGGTTTTGAAAATGTCATCGCAAAATAAACAGTTCTGGTTCTTGCCCAGCCGTTTGTCTGACGGTATCCCGTTATTGTATTCCCATTTTCTACCCGAACATAAGTCCAGACATTTTTACTGTCATAATTATAAATTCCGGCCATTAGATCCAGGATGATGTGGGATTGATCCGATTTAGGAAATGTATAGCGGTGAACTCCGGTTCTTGTCGTCGACGTTAGTTCTGCCAGAATATTATAGTCATCGAGTTTTACTTTGTAATACCCAGCTTCTGCTTTTTCATTCTGATGGGAAAACCTGCTTCTGTAACCGCTTTCAGGATGAGAAGATGTTCCGGGGTTCAATTGCAGTTTTCCGACGGTAGGCATGATAAGGAAATCTCCGAGATCAGAATGTCCTGTTCCGCTGAAATGTGTGGAACTGAATCCTATAATTGTTTTGTCTTCATAGCGGTACCCTGCACAATATTTGTAAACATCACCATTGTATTTTCCATTGAGCTCATAGGAAATGGTATCGGTTTCCGGGCTGAGCTGCACTGCTCCGAACGGTGCAGTTGCACCGGGATAAGTGTGTCCCATTTTTTCAGTTCCTATGAGCGGATTTACATATTGGTATAACTTTTCAAACTTTTGAGCGCTAAAGTTTGAACTACAGAATAACAATGATAGAACAAGAGCAGTTCCCGGATTTTTCATGAGCAACGATATTATTAGGGCCTAAAATTAATTAAAAAAATAAAGAATATTATTTATGGCATTATTTATAAATTTAATTTAGGGACAATCCGTTCAATATTTATTATTTTTAGAAAAATATTATACATGAATTTATATACACAACCAATGTTGCGTGAAGGCGCACTGAAAGATAAAGTAGCGATTGTAACGGGAGGAGGAAGCGGCCTTGGAAAAGCCATGACTAAATATTTCCTTGAGTTAGGAGCCAATGTGGTGATCACTTCCCGAAATATTGAAAAACTTCAGACTACTGCCAAGGAGCTGGAAGAGGAAACAGGAGGAAAAGTTCTATGTGTAGCTTGTGATGTGAGAAACTGGGATGAAGTGGAAGCAATGAAAGAGGCAACCTTGAAAGAGTTTGGTAAAATAGATATCCTTTTGAATAATGCGGCCGGAAACTTTATCTCTCCAACAGAAAGATTAACGCATTCTGCTTTTGATTCTATTTTAGATATCGTTTTAAAAGGAACAAAGAACTGTACACTTTCAGTGGGTAAACATTGGATAGATACTAAACATGCAGGGACTGTTTTAAATATTGTGACCACTTATTCTTGGACGGGGTCTGCCTATGTTGTTCCTTCCGCGTGTGCTAAAGCAGGTGTTTTGGCTATGACGAGATCTTTAGCTGTAGAATGGGCGAAATATGGAATCCGTTTTAATGCGATAGCGCCTGGACCTTTCCCAACAAAAGGTGCCTGGGACAGACTGTTGCCTGGTGATTTACAGGAAAAATTTGATATGAGGAAAAAAGTACCTTTGAGAAGAGTGGGAGAGCATCAGGAATTGGCAAACCTGGCAGCCTACCTTGTTTCAGATTATTCTGCTTATATGAATGGTGAAGTGGTAACTATCGACGGTGGCGAATGGCTTCAGGGAGCAGGAGAGTTTAATATGCTGGAAGATATTCCTCAGGAAATGTGGGATGCTTTAGAAGCCATGATTAAGTCTAAAAAATCAAATTAAATAAAAAAAATAAATAAAAGACTCCTGAATTTGTAACAATTTCAGGAGTTTTTTTTACCTATGTATAAAATAATTAAATGAATTGTAAACTTCCAACCCTGGTTTCTGCAGTTGCATTTTTCCTTTTTTCAGGATCTGTATATGCACAGGAAGCCCCCAAATATGATTATGTAGAGGCCTTTAAGCCATTTTTTTATCCTCAGACAGGTACGGAAACCCGTTCTGCAAGTGGTCAGCCCGGTCATGCTTATTGGCAGAATTCAGCAGACTATCATATGAATGTCAGTCTGAATGAAGATAAAAAAGAAATTGCAGGTACTGCTGAAATCACTTACACGAATAACAGTCCCGATGCATTGAATTTTCTTTGGTTGCAGCTGGATCAGAATTTATTTGCAAAAGATTCCCGGGGAAATGGAGTAGTTCCTATGTCAGGAAGCCGAAACGGAGCCCATGGTGAGGAACTGAATGGAGGATATCATATTAAATCGGTAAAACTGGACGGTAAAGAAGTACAATACACCATTACAGATACAAGAATGCAGATTGACCTTCCTAAGGAACTGAAAGCAAAAGGAGGTAAAGCAAAAATTGCCATTGAATATTCTTTTATTTCTCCGGAATACGGGTCAGACAGAATGGGGGTTCAGGATACAAAAAATGGTAAAATATTTACCATGGCACAGTGGTATCCAAGAATGTGCGTTTACGATGATGTATTGGGATGGAATACAATGCCTTATCTTGGAGCATCGGAGTTTTATTTGGAATATGGAAATATTACAGCGAATATTACAGTACCTGCTAATCACTATGTGGTCGCCTCCGGTGAGCTTCTTAATGAGAAAGAAGTTTATACTAAGGAGGAAATCAACAGATGGAATGAAGCCAGAAACAGTGATAAAACAGTAATGATTCATTCTGAATCTGAAATTGGCAAAAATAAAACGGCCGGAACAAAAACATGGAAGTTTAAAATTGTACAGGCAAGGGATTTTGCCTGGGCATCATCTTCAGGGTTTATCATAGATGCATCAAGAATCAATCTCCCAAGCGGGAAGAAGTCACTGGCTATTTCTGCATATCCTGCAGAAAGCGCAGGAGATAAAGCATGGGGAAGATCTACGGAATATACCAAGGCTGCTATAGAGCACTACTCAAATAAATGGTACGAATATACTTATCCGGCAGCCACTAATGTTGCAGGAAATGAAGGCGGAATGGAATATCCGGGAATTGTATTCTGTCATATGGATTCAAAAGGAGAAAGTCTTTGGGGGGTTACCGATCATGAATTTGGACATAATTGGTTTCCTATGATCGTAGGTTCTAATGAAAGATTATTTGCATGGATGGATGAAGGGTTTAATACTTTCATCAATGGACTGTCAACGGAAGCTTTTAATAAAGGAGAATATTATAAAAAACCAAACCTTGCCCGCTCAGGAAGCTATCTGATGGGTGATCATCTGGAGCCTATAATGGTGGGACCGGATAATATGAAGGAAAGAAATATTGCCGCTTTAGCCTATTATAAACCAGGTACGGGATTATCTGTTTTAAGAGAAGCCATTTTGGGACCTGAAAAATTTGATAAGGCATTCCGAACTTATATCAACCGTTGGGCTTTTAAACATCCTACTCCCTGGGATTTCTTCCATACGATGGAGAATGTTTCCGGAGAAGAGCTGAACTGGTTTTGGAGAGGCTGGTTTTTTAACAAGTGGAAAATTGATCAGGCGGTTAAAAATGTAAAATATATCAATGGCGATTTTAAGAACGGGGCTGAGGTGACGGTCGAAAATTTAGGACAGCTACCCATGCCTACTACCGTTCAGGTAAAATTCAAGGATGGAACGCTGAAAACGGTAAAAATACCTGTGGAAGTCTGGAAAAGGAATGCAGAATGGACTTTCAAAGTAGAGGCTGCGAAGGAAATAGATGAGGTAAAACTGGATCCGAATGCTGTGGTTCCCGATATTAATGCAAAAAACAATACCTGGGCATCTTCTGATGCAAAACCTGTGGAAAAAATTAATGCAAAAGATTTTACAGGATCATATGCAAGCAAAGAGATCAATTTTAAGATCACATTTGTGGAGAAGAACGGACAACTTTTGGGAAGTGTAATGGGGCAGCCGGAATTTCCTTTTGAATATGTAGGGGATAATAAATTCACTTTTGACCCCGCTGAGCTGACCGTTGTTTTCAGTAAAGATAAAAAGATGATTACGCTTACAGAAGGAGGAAGAGAATTCAAATTCAATAAAGAATAATCTTAATTTAACAATATTATCATACGAATAAGACTTCCCTGTCACAGAGAAGTCTTATTTTTGTCTCTTATTGATAAAATAAACTATGAATTTCAGATTTTCAATTATGCTCCTAATGCTTTTTGTATTGGGATTTTCACAGGATCTTACAGTGATGAGTTTTAATATCCGGCTTAATGTAGAATCGGATAAAGAGAATGCGTGGCCTCAGAGAAAGCAGGATGTAGCAGATTTACTAACCTACTATCACCCGGATTATTTTGGAGTTCAGGAAGCACTTCCTGAGCAGATGAAAGATATTAAAAGCGGATTGAAGAATTATGACTATATCGGGGTAGGAAGAGATGATGGAAAAGAAAAGGGGGAGTTTTCTGCTATTTTTTATGATACCAACAGGCTGGATGTGATAAAATCCGGAACATTCTGGTTATCTGAAACTCCGGAGAAACCTTCCAAAGGATGGGATGCAGCATTGAACAGAATCTGTACTTATGCTGTGTTTAGGGATAGAAAATCTAAAAAAGAATTTTTAGCAATGAATCTTCATTTTGATCATGTTGGTAATGTGGCAAGGGTTAAGTCTTCGGAATTAATTATAAAAAAGATCAAAGAACTTAATCCAAAAAACCTTCCTGTCACCTTAAGTGGAGATTTTAACCTGACAGATGATACAGAACCTATTAAGATTCTTTCTCAACATATGAAAGACAGTTTCTATCATTCGGAAACAAAACATTATGGCCCGGTAGGAACCTTTACAGCCTTTAATGTCAATGAAGTACCTAAAGAAAGGATTGATTATATTTTTACAAAAGGTTTCAAAATCAAATCAAATAGACACATCAATGACAGAAGAGAGAACCTGCTGTATCCATCGGACCACTTTCCGGTGATTACTGAGCTTTCTTTCTAAAATTAATATGTTGGAAAATCAACTTCAAATCCAATTCCTCTAAGGGATTGGATTTTTACTTCCTGGTCATGGCTGAAATATTTTCTGAGTCTGCTGATAAATACATCAAGGCTTCTTCCTGTAAAATAATCATTGGTTTCCCAGAGGCTATCCAGGATATTGTCTCTTGTTATCGTGGTATGATTATGCTTCAAAAGATAGACAAGAAGTTCCTGTTCCCGAACGGTAAGGCGTATATTCCCCTCGCTGTGTGAAAGTAGAAGTTTACTGGTGTCTAAAGAGTATTCTCCAATTTTAATATATGTTTCTACAGCAGTAGGTAAGGTTCTTTTCAGTATGTTTTTTATTCTCAAAGTTAGTTCCTCAGGGTCGCAGGGTTTGGCAATATAATCGTCTGCTCCTATTTTCAATCCTGTTAACCGGTCTATTTTCTGATTCTTGGCGGTTAAAAAGAGCAGTGGAAAGTCATTTTTTTCCTTCAGGATCATTTTGGCTAAAGAAAAACCATCAATATTAGGCATCATAATATCCAGAATTCCTATATGGAAGGGAAGTCCGGAAGGGAGAATTTGTACGATATCTTCAGGGTTTTGAAACCAGCTGACTTCAAAATCTTCAAGTTCAAGATATTGTTTAAGGATCATTCCGAAATCTGGATCATCTTCTGCTAAAAGGATTTTAGTTTTCATAAGGAATAGATATTTTAAAAGTAGTTCCCACTTTAGGCTGGCTGGAAACCTGTACTTTGCCATGATATTCGGTAACAATTCTTTTGACGATATACAGCCCCAGTCCCAGTCCTTTATTGTTATGGATATTATTGGCCTGTATTCTGTAAAATTTTTCGAAAATATTTTTTAATTCTTTCGTTTCCATACCAAAGCCATTGTCTGAAACCTCAATTTCTAAATGCTGTTGAGAACTGCTGATATTAACTTTTATATTGGAGGCACCATACTTTACACTGTTCTCACAGAGATTTTTAATAACGGTTTCCATCAGATTTTTATCAAACGGAAGTTCCTGTGATATATTATTTTCAAGTGTAAAATCTGCAGTAGAATAGGTGAAGGCCAGATCCTGAATAAAGAAGTTCCAATCTTCAGGCTTTACAGCAGTCACTTTATCCGGTATTTCATCTTTGTGAAGTTGGGACATAAGGGTCTCAAGTCTGTAAATCTGCCGGTCAATAAGGGGAAGCGTTTCCGGGTTCCAATCTTTCTTTAGGGTTTTAGCGGCTATTTTTAAGGTGGCAATTGGGGTTTTGAATTCGTGTGAGATATTGTCTACTACGGTGTGAAGTACCTCTACCTGTTTTTGCTGTCTGATCAGGTTCTTAACGGTGAAAATATACAGCAGAAGAACGCTTGCAAGCAGGATAATACAGCAAATAATCAATAAAGTAAGTTCTTTAAAAACAATAATCTTGATATTGGCAATTTCAAATTCAGTTTTGCTTTTGACCAGAAAAGTATTTTTTCTTTCAATTTCTTTATTGTTACTGTCATTCCTTTGGGTAGAAGAGGTTTCCCAGCTGCTGGTTGTTGAGATTTTAGAATTTTTAACCTTATTTTTTGTCTCATAAATAACGATAGGCTGATCAATTATTTTGGTGCTGTCTGGGAGATGTATGATGGAATAGTATTGAATTTTTGCAGAAATGTCATAGCCTTCTTTTTTGAAACGGCTGCTGATATAACGGTTTAGCTTTTCTCTGGTAGGTTGTCTGTTGGCCAAAAAATGGGTTAAAAACTCTTTTTTGCTGATTTCCTTATCATGATATTTGATAATAATACTCTGAAGAGAATCATCTTTCATCTCTTTTGTACTGACATCCTCCAGTTTATCGGTGTAATTGGATAAGCCTTCCTGAATAGACCTATAGATATCCCTTTCTTTTACCTGATAGGTTTTGTAAATAAAAAACACCTGGATTCCCAATAAAATCAGGAACAACGTAGCGAATAGAGGAATAAGGTATTTGCTTTTGGACATCATTAAAACAAAGATAAAGCTTTAGCTATTTTCGGGGATATATATTTTGATATTAACCTTTCATTAACCCATGATTCAGTGTGTTTTTCGTGCCTTCTGTAAAGAGGAAAACAGAAAAATAACCGTTAACCCATCATTAACCTCCTGTTAACCGAAATTTCCGTGCTCAATTCGGAGTTTTGTCCCATAAAACAATAGGACAATCTTGTTTTATATCATTTTAAATTAAATGTTATCATGTATAAATTTCTTTTTTTTCTGTGCTTGCCCATGTTGATGCTGGCTCAAAAGCAAAAACTTTTGGGAACGGTTGAGAACACGGAAAATGAAAAGCTTTCCACAGTACAGGTGGAACTGTATAATTCCAGGAATGAATTAATCAAAACTTTAAAGACGGATGGTAACGGTAATTTTACGCTGGAAAATATCTCTGAACAATATGTGAGACTGGTAATAAAAAATGAAGGATACTCTTTATTTGAAAAGAAACTGGATCTGCAAAAGCCTGAGCCGCTACATATCATCATGAAAAAAGAGTCTCATGAAATAGGAGAGGTGGTGATGACCAAGCGGAAGCCTTTGGTAAAAAGAAAAGTAGACCGTCTGGAGTTTAATGTGGAGAACAGTAATATCTCATCACTCAATGCCTGGGAGATTTTGAAAAATACACCTAATGTAACGGTTAATAATAATGTACTTGCTGTAAAGGGGAGTACCGGGATTTTGGTGACTATTAATGATAAAAAGGTGATGCTGACCGGTGATGAACTGAAAAATCTTTTGGAAAATACGCAGGGAGATGAGGTGAAGTCTGTAGAAGTAATCACTAATCCGCCTGCAAAGTATGAGGCATCAGGGAGTGCGGTACTGAATATTATTATGAAAAAAAACAAGATTGAAGGTTACCGGGGAATTCTCTCTTCAAAATATGTGCAGACACAGTACGCAAAAGGTGTTTTCGGACTTTCTCAATATTATAAAAAAGATAAACTCTCCGTGATGGCGAGTTATTATAAAGGGATGGGTACTTACTATAGGGAAGGAACAGATTATGTCAATTATCTGGAAAGCCAGAAGAGATGGGTAAGTACGATGAACAGGAAGGATAAAAACTATAACCAGAATACCCTGAATTTTAATGTGGAATATGAGCTGGACAGTTTGACCAGCTTAAGCCTCAACTATTCAGGGTTTTTCTCTCCAAAGTCTCATGGAATATACAATGTCCCTACAATAATCTATAATAATCAGAATATTGCTGAGTCTGATTATACCACAATCAATGACCACCAAAACCGCAGTATTAATAATTCTTTAAGCTTTCAGGTAGATAGGAAATTGAACAAAAAAAGCAGCCTTTCATGGATCAATTATTTTACAGGAAACAATGCCGATAAGTATCAAAATGTAATCACTTCCCTGAATTTTGCAGGACAGCCTCCGAGAGAAGAGAATTTTATGACTCAAAATAAAACTGATGTTCAACTGTATTCCACACAGGCAGATTATCACTGGAAAAATGAAAAATTTGACCTGGAATCCGGAGTGAAATACAGTTTTGTGAAAACAAACAGCAGATTGGATTTTTCTGATAATGAAAATGGAATGCTGCAGTACAGACCAGATAAAAGCAGTATTTTTGATTATAAGGAACACAATTTTGCCGTTTATTCTTCTTTGGGATACACTATCGGAAAATGGAACTTCAAAGCCGGACTTCGTGCAGAAATGACCGATCTGGAGGGAATTGTTTCTGAACCTTATGACCGGAATAAAAATAAATACTGGAATCTTTTCCCCACTTTTTATACACAATATACTACGGAAAATAAACAGGAATTTGGATTTTCCTACGGCAAACGCATCAGCAGGCCTACCTATTCATGGCTGAATCCTGCAAAGTCTTATTATAATCTTTTCTCTTATTATCAGGGAGATCCCAAATTAAAGGCAACCATTACTCATAATCTTAACTTTATCTATTCCTGGAAAGAATGGAATCTTGATCTATACTATCGAAAAGAGATCTATCCTTCTATGGAAATTTCCTTCCAGGAGCCCAGTACCAACAGTTTGATCTACTATTTTACCAATATTGAAAAAGGGGAAGCTTTCGGACTGAGTTTATATAAGAATTTTCAGATAAAACCATGGTGGAATCTTATTCTGTCCGAAAATCTGGAACATAATGAAAATTATTTTAAAGGTACCGACGGAATACTGTACAAAAATAAGGTATGGAACTGGGTTTCCAATGTTTCTACAAGCTTCACACTGGATAAAAGCAATGACTGGAAGCTGGAAGTAGGTCACCGTTACTATTCTCCGGGAATACAGGGAACCTTTAGAATTTCGAATGCCTGGACTGCTTATTTTGTAATGAACAGAAAGTTCTTTAACAAAAAGCTTGATGCCAGTTTTATATTCAATGATATTTTCAGAACCATGGGGCAGAAAGTGAGTACTCAATATGCTAATCAGGATAATTATTTCCTGGATTATAGTGATACACAAGGTTTTACTTTTTCTTTGAAGTTCAATTTTGGAAACCAGTCTGTAAAGAATGCTAAGACAATTAAGAAGACAGAAGAACAGGAGAGATTGTAAATAATTAAACAATATGCGGTTATTATTAGATATTCTTATTAAAGAATTTGCTGCTCTATGTCACATTTTCGCTATTTTTGATACCAATCTTAAAAAAGATAGTTATGAAGAGAATTTTTTCCGGTGTGATGGTGGTGGTTTCATTGTTCCAGCTTTCTGCACAGGAGTTATATATGCCGAGAAATATCAAGAAAGCCTACGAAAAAGGAACGCGCGACATTTCGGGAGCGCCGGGTAAAAACTATTGGCAGAATAAAGGGATTTATAATGTTGAAGTAAAGGTAGATGCCAATACAAAAACAGTGTCAGGAAAAGAAACAATTGTTTATACTAATAATAGCACGGATAGTCTTAATGAATTGGCTATCAGGTTTGTTAATAACCTTCATAAACCACAATCTCCAAGATCGGGAACAGTTTCTAAAGATTTTTTATCTTCCGGACTCAAGATCAAATCATTTATTGTAAATGGTGAAAAGTATGATATTGATAGTGATGATTGGGGAACTGTTGAAAAAGTGAAATTGAAATCAGCTTTAAAATCAAAGGCTAAAGCTGAGGTTAAAATAGAATGGGAATACCCGCTTTCAATACAGAGTGGAAGAGAGGGACAGATAGATCCTGAAACTTTTTATGTAGCTTATTCTTTCCCAAGAATTTCTGTATATGATGATTATAATGGATGGGATATGCTTCCCCATTCAGACAGACAGGAGTTTTATAACGATTTTAATGACTATAGTTTTGCCATTACAGCACCTAAAAATTATGTAGTCTGGGCAACCGGGGATTTTCTGAATCCCGATGCTATCCTTCAGCCGGAATATTTAAAAAGATATAAAGCTTCCCTGAAGAGTGATAAGCTGATACATATTGCAACAGAGCAGGAAATGAAGTCCGGGAAAGTAACCAGACAGAATAAATGGAATGTTTGGAAGTTTAAAGCGAATCATATTACTGATTTTTGTTTTGCATTAAGTAATCATTATGTATGGGATGCGGCCAGTGTTCAGCTGAAAACAAAAAGAGCGAGTGTCCAGGCAGGATACAAAGCCGGAGCAAAAGATTTCGAACAATATGTGGGATGGATGCGCTATAACCTGGACTGGTTTTCGAAAAAATGGCCAGGAGTGGAATATCCTTATAATGTCATGACAGCCATTCAGGGATATGCTGATATGGAATATCCAATGATGATTAATGATACCAGTATCCCGGATGACCTTCAGGATGCAAGACTTACAGCCGATCATGAAATTGCTCATACCTATTTTCCTTTTTATATGGGAATTAATGAAACGAGATATGCTTTTATGGACGAAGGATGGGCAACAACACTGGAATATCTTATCGGGATTGATGAAAATGGTGAAGAGAAAGCAAAAGAGTTTTATAAAAATTTTCGTGTAAAAAGGTGGATTAATGATCCTTCCGCAGAGCAGGATCAACCGGTGATCACAATGAGTACACAGGTAAGCGGTTCTGGCTATGGGAATAATTCTTATGTAAAAGCGTCTTTATCCTATCTTGCCTTAAAAGATTATCTGGGAGACGAATTGTTTAAAAAAGCATTGCTTCACTATATGGATAACTGGAATGGTAAACACCCTGTTCCCTGGGATTATTTTAATTCTATGAACACAGGGTCCGGAAAAAATCTAAACTGGTTCTTCCATAACTGGTTTTATACCAATAATTATATAGATCTAAAAGTGGCAGGAGCTTCCCAGATGAATGACCTGCTTACTGTAAATGTTATCAATATAGGAGGATTTGCTATTCCGTTTGATGCTATTCTGTCTTATGAGGATGGAACAACAGAGAAGCTGCATTTTTCACCTTCCATTTGGGAGAAAGATCAAAAGCTGGCTGATCTTGTGATTCCGATCAAGAAAAAAGTAAAATCGGTACAGCTGGATGGAGATCTTTTTATGGATTACACTCCGGGAGACAACAGTAAAATACTATAATAAAACACTATAAAAGTAAAAGCCTTCATATTATTGAAGGCTTTTTTATTTTAAAAATACGCTGTTAACCGTAAACCTAACGTGATATAATTGATTCTTTCTTTAGCAATAACATGATTAAGCTCTTCATTTAATTCATCATTCTCTTTTATTTCATCACTAAAATGATATCTGATGGTAGATTTTATCTGGTTGTAATCGGCATATAATGTAAGCCCTATTCCTGGATTGAATTTATAGGTAAGGGAAGTTCCTGCATTCCAACGGAAAGCGGGCTTAGGTTTATAGCGGGCAATAGGAAGCTCATGAGTTGGAGTATCTATGCTGTCGCTTTTTATAAATACTTTTCCGCTTGCAGTGGCTGCATATCCGGCAGTCGCTTTTAGGGCAAATTGCCATTTGTCTGAAAACTCATGAGAAAAATAAGGCCCTATCCCGGCACCCAGAAAACCTAAAGATTGGGTAATGATACTATAATCTCCAAAATTTTCTCCGTCATCTAAAGTTTCTCTCAGGGGCTTCACAGGAAAACTGCTAAAGCTGATGTCAGCTCCGATACCCCATTTTTTTGAAAAGAAATAAGCTCCTTCCAATCCGCCTTCAAAACCTACCTGTTTTTTATTGTCAAGATCAGATTCTTTCAGGAAATTTGTTGTACCCAGTGCTGTACCCAGTTTTATAGCTAGAAAAGAAGGGTAGTCATTTCCCTGTATCCTCGATAAAAGACTTAAATTATCCCCTTTGTTTTTATACATTTTATCTATAAAAAAGTAGCCTAATTCCGTAGATATAATACCTATTCCGGCACCTGCCAATACGTCAGGGAGCCAATGTCTGTTGTTTAAATTCCGTCCAAGTGCTGTAAGGGTAGCGGCACTATATCCTCCAATACTGTACGCAGGGTTTACCATTCCATATTCTTTATGCAGAAAGCTTGCATTGGTAAAAGCCATTGCAGAGTGGCCGGATGGGAATGAATTGTTTTTAGAACCGTCCGGTCGTTCCACTTTTGCTGTATATTTGATGGAGTTTACTACAATACCCATAATGGCTAAACTGGTAACATAAGAAAGTGTAGCCCTTCCTATATTATTCCGTCCTTTTACTCCGGAAAGTTTTAGTCCGTAAACGGCTACGGCGGGGGCATATTGCAAATAATCATCGTACTTTGCCTTGAATGTTGGAAGATAGCGGTTTCGGACTTCGCGGATATTTTCTTTCTCTCCCCAGGTTGCCGCCGCCGCTGTAAAAAGTATGGCCGGAGCTACAGATTTTTTCACCCATTCTTTCTTGAAAAATGGCGTTTTATTGTCAACAGGTATATCGGAACTGATTAATGAAATATCTTTTTGAAGATTTCTGGACTGAACAGTATCTTGTGCATGATAACAACACAAATGCAAAAACAGACCCGCTGCTGATATTATTTTTTTCATCCTTATTTGTCCTGAAGTTTAAAACCGCATAAAAGTAAAAAAAAATCCATCCCTAAATTGGGATAGATTTTTTTTAAGCAAATCTTAATATATTGATAATTTAGTACAGTCTTAAACCTGATCTTGGTCCTGATGCTGAAACTACAGCCTGCATTCTTTGTTTTTGATTGGTTGTAAACATTACCATGATCTTGTCATCTACATAATCCATATAGTTCATGAAGATTTGAGAACGGCTTACTCCACCACAAGCACGGCTAAGAGGATAAGAAGGTGTTCCGTAATTTGGACCAGGCGAAACAGGAGTGTCATTAGAATAATCTGTCTGGCAGCCTGCATCTGAAGAACCCCAAAGGTGAGGGAGATTTAAATAATGCCCCACTTCATGAGTGGCTGTTCTTCCCAAATTGAAAGGTGCTGAGGTTCCTGAACCAGTTCCTATATAAGGAGCAGCTATTACTACACCATCTAAAGAACCTGTAATAGTTCCCGGATAATAAGCATATCCAAGAGTACCCCCTGTCATTTTATTTACTACCCAAATGTTTAGATAGTTGTCTGGAGTAGTAGCTGCAATCCCTGTGCTTGCCGATTTCATCTTATTGTCATCAGGATTCCACAGCGTTGTACTGCTTTGTTTTCTCACTGTTTTAGCCAATCTGAATCTGATTTTAGTATCTCCGGCCTTTACAGGAACGAATTCTGATGGGGTATTGCTGTTATCTGCATTCGTAGCTCCGTAATCTCTGTTCAGTACATCAATCTGGGATTGTAGTCTGGCATCGGATACATTTTCACTGCTTGTGTTGTATACCACATTGAAAACTACAGGGATTTCTACAGTGCCATCTGCTAATACTTTACCTACTTTTATATCGTTAAGACGTTGTTCTGTAAACTCTTCAATAGCGTTAACTCTCGCTCTGGCTGCAGGATCGGTACTTAGAATTTTGTTTCTCATTTCATCGGAAGGGCAGGATCTTCTGTTGGCAGTTTCCTGAGGTTGCGTGTCCTGTTGTTCTGTTACAGAATTGACATCGTTGTTACAAGAAGCCAGAAATAGAATTCCAGCTCCAAAAAGAAGTTTTTTCATATTATATTATTTTGGTTTTGAGTTTGTGAATTTATATTAAATAAACTTAATGTGCAAATTATTTCTTAATTTATTTAATTATCATTAATCTTTACTTCTAATAGTTGTGATTATCTTAATTAAATTTAATTAAAATTGAATTTTAATCAATTTTAATAATTTCGTTTTTATATTTCACTTTTTTGTGTTTTTTAACTAAAAAAAATACTATTGTTTTTGATTTTTTATTGAAAATTTAATCACATGGTAGATTCATTTCATACTGTTGGAAAGGAAGCTAATTGTTCCGTAAAGTTTGTCATGATCATTATCTACATTTTTTAGCTGGTGGATAATGACTTTTTTATCATTGTGATTTTTGGGAATTTAAATCACTTGAAATAAAAAATCCATCTCGATTGAGATGGATTTACAAATATTAATTAGAATGGTATTTAGATTTATTTTATTATAAAACTCTTAATCCTGTTCTTGGACCTGATGAAGCCACTACAGACTGCATTTTTGTTTTTTGGCCTGCTGAGAACATAAACATAGCTGCATCATCTACATAATCCATATAATTCATAAACATTACAGATCTTTGCACTCCGCCACAAGTATTATAAAGCGGGTAGGTTGGTTTTCCTGCATTATCTCTGGTTTGAGTTGGAGTGTCGGCAATCAGGTCATTTCCACAATTGGCATCTCCCCAAATATGTCTTAGTCCTAAATAGTGGCCCACTTCATGTGTTGCTGTTCTTCCTAGGTTGAAAGGGGAAGAAGCACCTGTTTTCCCAAAAAATGGTGCTGCGATTACTACACCATCATTCCATAAGCCTGCAGACTCAGGGAAGGTTGCATATCCAAGAATTTCTCCCTGAGTAGATGGCATTCTCCCTACGATCCAAAGGTTAAAATAATTGGTGGGATTAGTGGCATCTATTCCTCCTGTAGAGGCTTTTTTCATCGTGTTGTTTGCTCTGTCGGTAGCACTCCATGATGTTTTGGTTGTGGACTTTCTAATGGTATTTACCAGTCTGAATTTTACTGCTACATCTCCGGACTTTACCGCTTGAAATTCTGTAGGTATTTTTGAAACATCGCTGTTTGTTCCGCTATAGTCGGCATTTAATACAGCAATTTGTTCTGCGATTCTGGCATCTGAAACATTTTCTGCTGCTGTATTGTATAAAACATTTACAACTACAGGGATTTCAACAGAACCGTCTGCAAGAACTTTTCCTAATTTTAGGTTGTTAGCAAATCTTTCAGCATTGGCTTCAATATCTGCTACTCTCTGTCTGAGTGCCGGATCTTTTTGCAGTGCTTCTTTTCTCATTTCCTCTGATGGACAAAATCTTTTTGACGCTGTTACACTGAGAGAATTTGCTGCATCTGTAGATTCTTGTGTTTGGTTTGCAATGTTGTCGCTGTTACAAGCTGACATGAAGCTTAGCACAATAGCTCCAAATAATAGTTTTTTCATATTGTTTTTTTTTGTTTGAGGATGTGAAATTATATTATTTGAAATTGATATGCAAATTTTTATGACAATTATTTGATAAATATATATTTAATGATTGTTTTAGTTAGTTATTTTACATTTAAATTGAGTTTTTATTGAATTTTAATCAAATTAAAGAATTGGGTTTTTATCTTTCACAAGATGCTGTGCTTTTAATGTAAATAACTATCAATATTATTTATTTGAAAGAATATTTTTATTTTACATTGGCCTGTTGCAAACCCTTTTTTTTGCTGTTAAAAATTTTCCTAATCTACTAACTTTTGTAAAGTTTGTCATGTTAAGGCTCTTAGTTTTTTAGGTGGATGGACAGTGCTTTTTGGGAATTTAAATTATATGAAATAAAAAATCCATCTCAATTGAGATGGATTTTAATTCTTATATATGTCTAGTCCTGAAATATCGATACACAAAAAAAGCATCGTTATGGAAGAACATTTAGAAACCCAGTACGTCAAGCGTACACAGCGAGATTACAATTTGAGTTTAAAGCTTCAAATTGTAAAAGAAATTGAAGCGGGAAAATCAGGAATT
>NZ_QNUF01000035.1 GCF_003385455.1 Chryseobacterium rhizosphaerae
GTAATAATTTTACAAAATATAGGATGTTAATTCTATAGATAAATTTTGCATCAGTGAAATAAGATATATATTTTTGCAAAACAATTCCCAAACATCGATGAAGAGAGGTTTTTTAATAAAATAATGATTCTGAAAACACAAACGGTTCAACCTCCAAAACAAAGGGTCTCTTTTAAGAGATCTTTTTTGCTTTTTTAGACTTTGCCCCCTTTTATTTTTAAAATTCTTTTACTAAAGACTGTATGACTGTTATTTTTTTTAATGGTTTGATGACAATTATTTATTATATTTAATTTTCTATTACCAAAAAAATATTAAACTATGGATCTATTTATGTTAGTGCCAATTTTTGGTGTCGTGGCTTTGCTTTATACATTTCTTCAGAGTAACTGGGTCAGTAAACAGAATGCCGGAAACGAAAAGATGAAAACAATCAGCGGATATATTGCTGATGGTGCGATGGCTTTCCTAAAGGCCGAGTACAAGATTTTAACCTATTTTGTTATTGTAGTAGCTATTTTACTTGCAGTGATGGGAACCACCAATTCCAATTCACACTGGAGTATAGGAATTGCTTTTGCAGTGGGAGCTGTATTTTCGGCTCTGGCAGGCTTTATAGGGATGAAGATCGCTACAAAAGCTAATGTAAGAACTGCTGAAGCAGCAAGAACCTCACTTTCTAAAGCCCTTAAAGTCTCTTTCACTGGAGGTTCCGTTATGGGAATGGGGGTTGCCGGGCTTGCAGTACTAGGATTAGGGTCGTTATTTCTAATCATTAGACAGATCTTTGCACCGGATGCCGCCGTAGATTCACATGAGATGGAAAGGACAATTGAGATTCTTACCGGTTTTTCTCTGGGCGCAGAATCTATTGCTCTTTTTGCAAGAGTGGGTGGGGGTATTTATACAAAAGCAGCAGATGTAGGGGCTGACCTTGTAGGAAAAGTAGAAGCAGGAATCCCGGAAGATGATCCAAGAAATCCTGCTACCATTGCAGATAATGTAGGTGATAATGTAGGAGATGTGGCGGGAATGGGTGCAGACCTTTTCGGTTCCTATGTAGCCACGGTCTTAGCGACAATGGTGTTAGGAAGAGAAACGATTTCTGACGATTCCTTTGGAGGCTTTGCTCCGATTCTGTTACCCATGCTTATTGCGGGAACAGGAATTATATTTTCAATGATAGGAACTTTATTTGTGAGAATTAATGACAATGAAGGATCATCAACATCGAGTGTACAGAACGCTTTAAATCTGGGGAACTGGGGGAGTATTGTGATTACAGCTATTTCTTCTTATTTCCTGGTTACCTATATTCTTCCCGAAAAAATGATCCTCAGGGGGCATGAATTTACTAAAATGGGAGTGTTTGGAGCCATAATGGTTGGTTTAGTTGTAGGAACCCTGATGAGTATCATTACAGAATATTATACGGCTATGGGTAAAAGACCTGTTTCCAGTATCGTAAGACAGTCTTCTACAGGCCATGCCACCAATATCATCGGTGGACTTTCTGTGGGGATGGAATCAACCCTGCTTCCTATTCTCGTGCTGGCAGGAGGAATTTACGGTTCTTATTTGTGCGCAGGATTGTATGGGGTGGCCATTGCAGCTGCCGGAATGATGGCTACTACTGCAATGCAGCTGGCTATTGATGCTTTCGGGCCTATTGCAGATAATGCAGGCGGTATTGCAGAAATGAGTGAACTTCCCAAAGAAGTTCGCGAGAAAACAGATATTTTGGATGCCGTAGGCAATACGACTGCAGCTACAGGAAAAGGATTTGCTATTGCTTCAGCTGCATTAACGGCTTTAGCCCTGTTTGCAGCCTTTGTAGGAATAGCCGGAATAGATGGTATTGATATCTACAGAGCTGATGTTTTAGCCGGATTATTTGTAGGAGGAATGATTCCTTTTATATTCTCTTCCCTTGCGATTACTGCCGTAGGACAAGCGGCGATGGCAATGGTAGAGGAGGTGAGAAGGCAGTTTCGGGAAATTCCTGGAATTTTAGAAGGAAAAGCACAGCCGGAATATGAAAAATGTGTAGCTATTTCTACAGATGCCTCTATCAGGAAAATGATGCTTCCGGGAGCTATTGCTATTATTTCCCCATTATTGGTCGGATTTATTTTTGGTCCGGAAGTTTTAGGAGGATTTTTAGCCGGTGCTACCGTAAGTGGTGTTTTAATGGGAATGTTTCAGAATAACGCAGGGGGAGCCTGGGATAATGCTAAAAAATCATTCGAAAAAGGAGTGGAAATTAATGGGCAGACTTATTACAAGGGTTCTGAACCTCATAAAGCTTCCGTAACAGGAGATACCGTAGGAGATCCGTTTAAAGATACGTCGGGGCCTTCAATGAATATCCTGATCAAATTAATGTCCATTGTTTCATTGGTCATTGCACCCACATTAGCAGTGTTGCATAAAGATAAAATTGAAGCCAATAGAAAAGCAAAGCTGGAAAGCTTAACCAGGGCGGATATAGATCACGGAGGCAGAAACGGAGTAGATTCAGTATATGTTTCAGCTCCTAAAGAAGTAAAAGGTCATCTTAATGAAAGCGGAGACTTTGTTTATGAAACTGGGGCTATTCAGAAGCTGAATTTAAAAGGAGGAAAAACCATTGCAGTAGGAGAAGGAAGCCAGATCTACCAGTTATATCAATCCATAAAAAAGAATGACCAGTCTATTGTAGATCCTAATAAATGGTATACTATAGAAAACCTTTATTTTGAAACCGGATCAAGTGATCTGAAAGCCGGCTATGAACTGCAACTGAACAATCTGGCGGAAATTTTAAATGCATATCCTGACCTTAAAATCAAGCTGGGAGGTTATACAGATAACAGTGGAAATGAAGAAACTAACCAACGGTTATCTAACCTGAGAGCACAGACTGCAAAACTGAAACTCTTGGAATTGGGAGTGCCTTCAGACAGGATAGAAGCTGAAGGATATGGTTCGCAGCATCCGATTTGTGAAGCGAATGATACCGATGAATGTAAAGCTAAAAACAGAAGAATTGATGTAAGAGTACTTGCTCTTTAAAATTCAATTGAATATAATTAAACACTGCTTCGGCAGTGTTTTTTTTGCTTTATAAACGAGTCAGTTTTAACATATTGAATACGGAAATTGAGGTTGGGTTCTTAGAACATGATGAGCTGGGGTAAATTTGATCATAGCCAGTTTGCAGATCAATGAAATCATTTGTGTAAATCTGCGCTTAATGGAGGATCAAAGGTTTTTTCTCAAATGTTCCAGAGCCTGTATAATCACATCATCTTTTTTTGCAAAACTGAACCTTATATAATCTGAGTTCTGTCTTGAATTGTAAAATGCAGAAAGGGGAAGACAGGCCACTTTCTTCTCAATGGTCAGCCATTTTGAAAAATCCACATCAGACATTGTGCTGGAGACATTTCTGAAGTTGACAACCTGGAAAACACTTCCTTCTGCTTTCTGTTCAACCTGTAATGGAGTATCCCTGATCATCTCGTTGAAAATATCCCTTTTTTTTTGCATCATGCTTTTATTGATATGGGGATCAAATACTTCGAGGTATTTTGCCAGCGCATATTGAGCAGGAGCGTTAGCACTGTAGGAAATATATTGCTGATGGGCTTGGAATAATGCCGTTAATTCCGCGGAACTAATCATATAGCTCACTTTCCATCCTGAGGTATGAAACATTTTACCAAAGGAAAAAATACAGAATGTTCTTTTTTTAAGTTCGGGATGAAGAAACGAACTGTAATGTTCGGCATCATCATAGCAGTATGTATCATAAATTTCCTCTGAAATTAAATAGATTTCCCTGTCCTTTATCAGCGCATATAATTGATTCCAGTCTTCCTTTTTCCATATTTTTCCAGTAGGATTTTGAGGTGAATTGACAATGATAGCCTTCGTTTTTTCTGAAATGCAGTTTTGAAACTTTTCCCAGTTTACAGTGAAATCATTATCAAGATCATAATAAACAGGAATTCCTCCGTTCATCACTACAGAAGGACCATACGTATAATAGGACGGTTGAATAATAATGACTTCATCTCCCTGGTTCAAAGTAGATTTTAGGGCGGTATATAAAGCAAAGGTTGCACATGGTACAATGGTAATTTCTTCTGTTCTCAGTGGGATAGGATTTTCCCGCCTGGTGTTATATGCAACGATATTTTCAATGAGTAGCGGATTGCCTGCAAGAGGCTCATATTGATGATGATCAAGGCCGGCAGATTCTTTTAAAAAGGTTTTCAGCCTTTCATCAATATCGAAATCAGGAAGCCCTAAAGAAAGATCAAAGCTTCCATGCTTTGTGGCAAGTTCAGACATTTCCGTAAAAAAGGAGTAATGAGTGAATCCGTAAATTTTATCCATCAACTTTGCATTTATATCAAATATAATGAAAATAACATTTCATCGTGATTAAATAAAAATTGTTATTTTTAAGAAAATTATTCTTTATGAAAAAACTCCTTATTCCGTTACTGACCATTGTTGTACAGACTGGCTGTAAAACGGCAAATACTTCTAATGAAACACCTACTGCTACTTTTAAGCATGATAAAGCCTTTTCGGCTGCTTATAAGATGATTAATGCAGAGGACTTAAAGAAAAACTTATATGTAATTGCTGCTGATGGAATGGAGGGTAGAGATACAGGGAGTCCCGGGCAGAAAAGAGCGGGAGAGTACATCGTAAGCTATTATAAAAACCTGGGTATTTCCCATCCGAAAGTGCTCAATTCATTTTTCCAGAAGGTTCCGGCAGATTTTATGAAGAAAAGAGGTGGAGGAAACCTTCCCGATTCTGAAAATATTTTGGCTTTTATAGAAGGAAGTGAAAAACCGGAAGAAATTGTTGTGGTTTCTGCTCACTATGACCACGTTGGGACAAAAAACGGTGTTGTGTATAATGGTGCTGATGATGATGGAAGCGGTACTGTTGCAGTGATGGAGATTGCAAAAGCTTTCCAGACAGCTAAAAAGGCGGGTAAAGGTCCTAAAAGATCCGTTTTATTCCTTCATGTCACAGGAGAAGAACACGGACTGTTTGGTTCCGAATACTATTCCCAAAACCCTGTATTCCCATTGGCAAATACCGTAGTAGATCTTAATATCGATATGATAGGACGAGATGATCCTGCCAACAGAGGAAAACAATATGTGTACGTGATTGGTTCTGAAATGCTGAGCTCTCAGCTTAAGGTGATCAATGAAGCGGCCAATAAGAGAACCAATAATCTGGAACTGAACTATAAGTATGATGATTTAAATGATCCTGAACAGTTATATTACCGTTCTGATCACTATAATTTTGCCAAGCATAATATTCCGGTGGCATTTTTCTTTGACGGAATCCATGAAGACTATCATAAGCCGACCGATGATCCTGAAAAGATTGATTACCCACTGTTAGAAAAACGTACCCAGCTGATTTTTACTACTGCCTGGGATATTGCGAACAGAGCAGAAAGAATTGTAGTGGATAAAAAATAACAGATAAGACAGATGATAAAGGCACAGGTATACAAAACGCTTTGTGCCTTTATATATAACCATCATTACAAATAAAATTCATCGAATGAATATGATCATCCGTGAAGCAATTTTAGAAGATATTCCACAAATCCAGACCGTAAGAAATTCTGTGAAAGAGAATACATTGTCAGATCCCGGTTTGGTTACAGACAGAGATTGTGAAGAATTTCTTTTTGAAAGAGGAAAAGGCTGGGTCGCTGAAGAAAATGGAAGAATTACAGGCTTTTCGATTGTTGACCTTAAAGAACATAATATCTGGGCTCTGTTTGTGCATCCCGATTTTGAAAATAAAGGCATCGGAAGAAAGCTCCATGATATAATGCTTGATTGGTATTTCACACAGAAAAAAGATGCTGTCTGGCTGGGAACTTCTCCTGAGACAAGAGCTGAAACATTTTACAGAAAATCAGGTTGGAAAGAAGTCGGAACCCATGGAAAAGGAGAGGTTAAATTTGAAATGAGCTTTCAGAACTGGAAAAATTTAAAATAATGACATCACAACTAAAATCAATCCGACCTTTTATCGGAGCTAAAGATTTTGAAGTAAGCCGTAATTTTTACAGAGATTTGGGATTTGAGGAAGTGGTTCTTGAGCCTAAACTGTCTTTGTTTAGCTTACAGGGGACTTGTTTTTATCTTCAGGATTATTATGCTAAAGAATGGATTGAAAATACAATGATTTTTGTGGAAGTGGCCAATACGGATGAGTTCTGGAAAGAACTTTTAACACTAAATCTTATGGAGAAATATGAAAATATACAGCTTACTCCTGTGAGAACCATGGAATGGGGGAAAGAATGCTTCGTCCATGACCCCTCGGGGATTTTATGGCATTTTGGTGAATTTATTAACGATACAAAGAAATGATTTACGCTTTTGATACCTATTATTATGAGGATTATGCCAATACCGTGTGTATTGCTTTTGAAAAATGGAATTCTGAAAAGGAGGTAGAAATTTATACCGAACAAACCCCTATTACCTCAGAATATGAGAGCGGTGCCTTTTATAAAAGAGAATTGCCGTGCATTCTGAGTTTGCTAAATAAAATCGCATTAAAAAATGGGGATATCATTATTGTTGATGGATATGTTACCCTTGATAATAATGGTAAACTGGGACTGGGAGGATATCTTTATGATGCCTTGGATCAAAAATACCCTATCATCGGAATTGCAAAAAATGAATTTACAACCCCTGATTCTCAAAGAAGGAGTACCTACAGAGGTGAAAGTAAAACAGCACTTTTCCTCACTGCAAAAGGTATGGCCGTGGATGAAGTACAACCTGAAGTGGAACAGATGCATGGGCCTTTCAGAATACCCACTTTATTGAAGAAACTGGACCAACTGAGCCGTTTATAAAAAGCCTTCCCATAATAGAATGGGAATTTTTTTTCATATAATAAAATACCGATTGGTATATTTTGTATATTTGACGAAGTGCTTTTTAAGAATGAGCACTTTAGAAAGATAAAAATTTTTTAACTCAAAATATACTGATCGGTATATTTTTAAAACTATAGCATATGAAAGATGTATTTATTATGGCTGCAAAACGAACTCCCGTTGGTGGATTTATGGGAAGTTTATCCGCATTTACAGCCCCACAGTTAGGAGCAATAGCCATACAGGATGCGTATGAAAGTATATCACTTGCTCCTGAGCATATAGACAGTGTATATATGGGAAATGTATTGAGTGCAGGGGTAGGACAGTCCCCGGCAAGGCAGTCAGCTGTTTTTTCTAAAATTCCGGTAGATAAAGATGCTACAACAATCAATAAAGTCTGTGCTTCCGGAATGAAAGCTGCCATGATCGGGGCTCAGCAGATCCAGCTTGGATTGGAGAATATTGTCATAACAGGTGGAATGGAAAGCATGAGTAATGTCCCTCATTATATGTCTGTGCGTCAGGGGAAAAAACTGGGCGATGCCCTACTTACAGACGGACTGATTAAAGATGGATTATGGGATGTTTACAATGATTTTCATATGGGAAGTGCTGCTGAACTTGGGGTGAAAAAATATGGCCATACCAGACAGCAGCTGGACGATTATGCCCTGTTATCCTATAAGAGAGCACAGGAAGCTTCGGGAAAAGGGAAGTTTAAGAATGAACTGATTGAAATATCAGTGCCAGGAAAAAAAGAGACAATGAAGGTAGATAAAGACGAAGATATTGACAAACTTATTCCTGAGAAGATTTCATTGCTGAAACCTGCTTTTGAAAAAGACGGCCTGTTGACCGCTGCCAATTCCAGCAATCTGAATGATGGTGCTGCCGCTATTTTGTTAGGTTCTTCGAAAGCCCTGGAAATTCATGGAATAAGTCCATTGGCCAAAATTATAGCATATGCCGATGCCGCACAATCTCCGGAATGGTTTACCACTTCTCCTTCCATTGCTGTTCATAAAGTACTGAAACAGTCCGGACTCAGTCTTTCTGATATAGATTATCTGGAAATCAATGAAGCCTATTCATCTGTTATTTTATCTAACCAGCAGATTTTAGGGTATGACCTGGACAGGGTAAATGTATATGGAGGAGCCGTTGCATTAGGTCACCCGATAGGAGCTTCGGGAGCAAGGATTATTGCAACTCTGGTCAATGTATTACGCCAGGAAGGAGGAAGGTATGGTATTGCTGCTATCTGTAATGGCGGCGGGGGAGCTTCAGCTATTCTTATTGAAAATATGAGTTAAAAAAATAAATTTACAGAAGATAATAATGTAAATTGTGTAACAAAATATAAGGGTATGATGGAGGAGGAGATCCCCGGTTTGTATGGCCATATAAAAAAGTATTGGAAGATGATTCCGACACATCATACAAGGGCTTATTCTGTTGATAAGGGAATTGCTGACATAAAAACAGTTAAAATATTAACAATCAGTAAGTCCTCACAAAACTGGAAAGATATTTTTAACTGTCCGGAGTTGGAAGAGCTGCATCTTGACCAGCCCAGTCATGAACAGGTTCAGGCTGTCAGTAACTTCATACAGCTTAAAAGACTGAGAATAAAAGAATATCGGGCGAAGGACCTTGCATTCATGAAAAATCTGGTTCATCTGGAGGAAGTAGCTCTTGAATATGTTTCAGGGTTTTCTGATCTTTCTCCATTACAGTATCTTCCGAATCTAAGCTCCCTCCATCTCGAAAACCTCAGGAAAATTTCTGATTTCGGAGGACTAAAAGGAATTAAAAGGCTAAAGTATTTGCTTATCGACGGAACATTAGACTGGAAGCAGCCTATAGATAACTTTAGTTTCCTGGAGGAACTTCCTGATCTTGAAATCCTGAGTCTTATGTTTGTCATAAGCAGGGCTGCATTTCCGGCTTTTCTTCCAGCTTTACAGCTTAAAAATATACTTGAAATAAGAATTCCTGCCGGTATTGTAACCACCGAGGAATATGCATTCTTAGACGCTGCATTACCCCATGTAAAAAAAGGATATCAAAATGAAGCTTCCTGGCCGCTGTACTCAATGAGGGCAGTGGGAGAGCAGGAATATGCAATCTTACTCGGAAAAGGAGAAGGAAAAGTGAAACTTAACCGGTCTGATGCAAAGGATGCTATAGAAGACTATCAAAAGAAGTACGAATTGTACAGACAAAAATCACTGGAGATTATCAAAAATTACTACAAAATGCAGTAGATCGGTTGAAAAATATAGGATGAAGGGTAAAATCTGAATTTTCATTTACAAAGATAAATTTCCATTTCTTCAAAATAAGTGTTTGGTTGTTATTCAATTAATCAATTAATTTTTAAGTTAAAGAGTTGATTTTCTCTCAAATATTGATAAACTGACAAATGTCATTACGTTCTTATTTTTATTGATTCTAAATAAATATAAATTTGTCTCATTCAAAATTAAGAATTCAATGAAAAAAATAACTACTCTTTCTGCTGTCATTCTCTTTTCATTGATGGAGGCACAATATTGTACTCCTTCATTTCAGTACGGGGCAGACAGCAACATGATTACCCATGTTAATTTTGGAAGTATTAATAATACCTCTCCGTTTCAATCGGGATCAACACCTACTTATGAAGATTTTACATCCATGTCTACTGATCTTCAGGCAGGGAATAGCTATCCTATAGCTATAAAAGGTCCTTCGGGAACATTTCCCAGTGATGTAGTTGTTTTTATTGATTTCAATAACAATGGAAGCTTTAATGATGCAGGGGAAAGTTTTTATATCGGAAGATTAACAGAAGCTACACCTTTCAATGCTTTAACTATCAACGGAACCATTACAGTTCCTGCGAATGCTGCAAACGGTACTACTAGAATGAGAGTGCTTAAAAACAGCAGTGTAGCAGCTTATTCGGATCCTAATGCTGCAAGCTCGATCAGTACGGCTTGTGATGCCGCCTTAAGATCCGGGCAGGCAGAAGATTATACCGTTGTTATTTCAGGGAATAATATCGTATTCCCGTCCCCTTATTGTGGTACTGAAAATGTGACCACTTCTACAGTGAGCGAAATAAGTAAGGTGGAATTTGCAGGAATCACCAATTCCAGTCCTATTGACGGAAATTCTGAGCTTTTGGAAAATTTCACAGGCTCCGTTTTTAGTGTTAACCGTGGAGAGACCTATCCTATAACGGTTACAGGAGGTACTCACGGGCAGATTACCGTGTCAGCGTATGCGTATATCGACTTTAATCATAATAATATCTTTGATACTGATGAAAAGTTTAACCTGGGATATTTAGATAATTCCAGTCCTGTTTCCACTACAGAATCTGGTGTTACCTCAGAAAATATCACGATTCCGACTACAGCATTATTAGGAGCTACACGCTTCAGATTGGTAAAAGCTTATGAATCCAGCTCGTCGATGGGTACATTGGAAAATTTACCATGTCCTTCAGGTTGGTTTATAGGACAGGCAGAAGACTATACCATTGATATACAGCCCGCCAATCTTTCCACGAAAGAGACAATGGCAGACTCTTCTGTGAAAATATATCCTAATCCTACAACAGGTTCAGTGATTGTAAAAGCAGCAAAGGGACTTGAAAAATACGAAGTTTATAATGTCTCAGGACAAAAACTTACGGAAGGCAATACTGCCAGTATCAACTTAGATAGCTTTGTACCAGGGATTTATTTTATTAAAATCCAGACTAAAGATAAGAAAGTAATCACTGAAAAGATGATTAAAAAATAAACACATATCTAATCATATCCATATCAATTTTTGTTTTTTGACCGGCAGATTCTTCTGTCGGTTTTGTTTTTTGAAGGAATGAGTAAGGAAAACCTTTATTCCGGTTCCAGGATTTCCAGAAGGTCCTGTTTTGAAAAGCCTTGAAACTTTGCTCCATCTGTTTTAAGAAGGTGCTGGGCAAGCTGATTTTTTTTCTTCTGAAGAGAGAGGATTTTTTCTTCTACAGTATTGGAACAGATCATCCGGACAGCAATTACATTTTTAGTCTGTCCAATTCGGTAGCTCCGGTCTATAGCCTGATTTTCGGCTGCAGGATTCCACCACGGATCTACCAGGTAGATATAATCTGCCTGGGTAAGATTGAGACCCACACCTCCGGCTTTCAGACTGATCAGAAATACACGGACGTCTTCATTATTTTGAAAGTTATGTACTTTTTGTCCCCGGTCTTTGGTTTGACCTGTGAGGTATTCGAAGGAGATTTTTCGGCGTTCCAGTTCGGTCTTTATAAGATCCAGCATTCCTACAAACTGTGAAAATACCAGAATTTTATGATCTTTTGATTTTCCAAGGATCTGTTCCATCAGAATTTCGATCTTCACGGCATGTTCCCCAGAATAGCCTTCTTTAAGGAGGATAGGTGAGTTACAGATCTGTCTTAGTCTTGTAAGACCAGTAAGAACGTGCATACTGTTTTTATTAAGGTCATCTTCATCATTGGCTGCAATAAATTCGCGGAGTTCCTTCTCATAGGCATCATATATCTTTCGTTGTTCAGCATTCATTTCACAGTAAATCACTGTTTCTGTTTTTTCAGGAAGTTCCTTTGCTACCTGCTTCTTTGTCCTGCGGAGGATGAATGGTTTTATTTTTTGCTGAAGTTCCATAGCCCGTTTACTGAACTCAAATTTATCAATAGGAATTGCATAGATATCCTTAAAATATTGCTTGCTGCCCAATAATCCGGGGCAGGCAAAAGAAAGCTGACTATACAAGTCGAAGGTATTATTTTCAATGGGGGTTCCTGTCAGTACAATTCTGTTTCTCGACTGGAGAAGACGGGCAGATTTATACCTTTCTGAGTTGGGGTTTTTAATAGTCTGCGATTCATCAAGGAACACATAATTAAACTGAAAGGTTTTCAAAAACTTAATATCTGAAAGAAGCATTCCATAGCTGGTAAGTATTACTTCATAATCAGACATATGAATGGTGCTTTTCTGTCTTTCGGCTCCATAATGAAGCCATACTTTTATAGAAGGTGCAAATTTGCTGATTTCCTCCTGCCAGTTAAAAAGAAGAGAAGTAGGAACCACAATAAGATTGGTGGTATGCCCCCTTTTTTCTCTTTGTGAAAGGATAAACGCAATGATCTGAACTGTTTTTCCAAGTCCCATATCATCCGCAAGACAGCCACCGAAATTAAAGCCATCCAGAAAGTTAAGCCAATTGAGTCCCTCGTGCTGATAGTCTCTGAGTTCCGCATGTAATGTAGAGGGAACGGGGATTTCCGGAATACTCTCACCTGAATAAAGACGGGATGAATAAGAGGTTATTTCTTCCTTTACTTCATTGCTTATCACTTCTTTTTCAAAAAGAGAAGAAACCTCCGTAAAACTTATTTTAGGAATTTTCAGTAGATCTTCATCAATTTCACCAGCCCGGAAATAGGCTGAAATCCGGTCTATCCATTCTTCAGGAAGCATTCCCAGAGAACCGTCATCCAGCTGAATAAATTTACTTTTATTGCGGATTGCCCTGTGAAGCTGTTTTAAAGAAGCATCTTTTTGCCCGAAGCTGACCTTCAGTTTGGCATTGAACCAATCCAGGCCACTGGTGATCTGAATATTTATTTTAGCCCGGTGTGAATTGAGTTTATTGTTTTTCAGTTCATTAAAACCAAGTATAGATACTCCTTCATTCCGCCAAACCTCAAAGGCTTCCAGGAACCAGTTGTCTTCCAGGAATTTATCCCGGTGGAGGTAGAAATACTGATATCCATCCATCTGTTCTTCAAAATCCGGATGCTGCTGCATGACCAAAGAAGTAAAACGGGCTTCTAGCGCTTCGTTTCTTTCTACTTTAAAGAGGTTACCATTCTGATCGGAATCGAAAAGCTGCTTCCTTGAATATACAGGAACTTCCAGCTGTCCGTAACGCATCACAGGAGTAATTCCGATATAATTCTCCTGTTGACGAAGATAAATGATCTTTTCCACATCAAAAGCCTTTTCTTTAAGCTGTACTTTAGATGCAGGTTGTATATGACTGTAAATTATTCTAATACGTTCTTCTAAAGAGGACAGGGTAGACTGCATGAAACCTTCATATTTAGAAGAATGGACCAGCAATATTTCATTATTGGCTTTGAAGAATTTAATGACCCTGAGCATATCGGGATCTTCTACAAAGCTGAATGTGTGGTTGTTATATACGAAATAGTCATTCCGGAGCATTACATTTTTAAAAGGGATAGAATGATCCTGAAACTGAATTTCTCCCGTTATTTCATAAAACGGATCTTTCTTAAATACAGAAAGTTGAAGCTCTGCATTTAAAGTGTTCATTGCGACTTTTGTTAATGACTTTGAGGATATGGTTTCCGCTATTTCACGGTCATGATAATAGACTTCCAGGTCCAGAGGATTCTGTACAATCAACTTTAAAGCCTCAAGTTCTGCAGGATTATAATCCTGGTTATAATTATTCTGGAATGATGAAATGGCAGTATAAAATTTAATTTCCAAAGGTTTTTCTGCCTTCCATATCAGCTGCATGGCGTCTACGGGACTAACCGGATTTTTTATTTTTCCGGTCTGGGTGATTTCTACCTCCATTAAATTAAAAATCAGATGATTATAATACCGGTGCGTACCGATAACTACTATCTGTTTTTTAGTCGTGTCGTGCAATACAAGCTCATCCAGTTTGGAAGGTTGCTGAGGAAGAAGATCTCTTTTTAAGATCTGTTCATCAATCGGAAACATTTCTTTGATCCTGGGGAGGATTTCAATTTTACCCTCATGATACTCTACCTGAAAATAATGATCAAGATCAGGTTCGTTTTCTAAGCCATAGCCTTTAGCTTTAGGGATTATTGTTTTTTTACGAAGGGAGTCATCAAAGAAAATCCGATAATTTCTTTCCTCTAAAATACAATGGATCATTTCTGCCTGATGCAGACAGAGCCTGCCTTCCGGACTGTCGCAGGTACAAGAGCACAGCAACGTGTTGTTTATTTTGCTGATGGTGACCACCGGAAAATCCTGCAGGGATGATTTTTGGGTAAATATTCCCGTATTAATTTCAATAGAAACAGGATGAATATTATGAAAATTATTGCTTTCTATAAAAGAGCTCTCTGAAGTATGTTTCAGCAGGTCATATACGGAAAGTGTACTGATATTGATATTTTCAAGAATATATTCTGCCATAAAAATTAATAGAAGCAAACTTACAAAAAAATGCGAATGAAAAGAAGTCTGCCTCCATCCATTTTGGATACAATTTTACTCGTTTTGGCAACTCCGGCATTTTTTCTAATGCTGAACTTTGTCCTACAATTAAACAAAGAAAATATGAAAACAGTTTTTATAACAGGTGCATCTACAGGATTAGGAAAAGCAGCAGCTCAATTATTTCAACATAATGGCTGGAAGGTTATTGCTACGATGAGAAATCCGGAAGCAGGGGCAGATCTTTCTGCTTTAGAAAATGTAACGGTACTGCCGTTGGATGTTACCCGTCCCGAACAGATAAAATCAACCGTTAAAAAAGCATTGGAATCAGGAGATATTGATGTGGTTTTTAATAATGCCGGTTATGGCCTGCTGGGTCCTTTGGAGGCATTGACGGATGAACAGATTGTGAGACAGTTGAATACCAATTTATTAGGGGTTATCCGTGTAACACAGGAGTTTATTCCGTATTTCAGAGAGAAAGGGAGAGGAACGTTTATTTCCACGACTTCGATAGGGGGATTAATTACCTTTCCGTTGAATTCTATTTATCACGCTACAAAGTGGGCACTGGAAGGTTGGAGCGAGAGTATGGCATTTGAACTTAACAAATTAGGTATCGATATCAAGACCGTCTCTCCGGGAGGGATTAAAACTGATTTTGTAAGCCGTTCTTTAGATTCTGCATCAAGTCCCGCTTACGAAGAAATGCTTGGTACTCTTTTTTCCCGTATGGAGGGTATGATGGATGCTGCTTCTACACCGGAACAGATTGCAGAAGTAGTATATGAAGCTGCTACGGATGGTAAACAGAAACTGAGATATGTAGCCGGCGAGGATGCAAAAGCTTTATATGCACAGCGCCTTGAGCTGGGAGATGAGGCATTCAGAGAACAATTGGGAAAACAATTCATCTAGCCACTTGTAACCCGTGGCAGCATAAATGATACACTTATGCTGCCTTTTTATTCTAAATAATTGATACATTTATATCATGGAAAGGAAAGAAAACTTACCGCTGAAAATTTCATCCATATCAGAAATGCATGATCTGCTTCAGCTTCCCAAGCCTCTTCATCCGCTGGTCAGCTTAGTGGATAATACCAGGATGACTATTAATAAGGAGTTTTTGGGAAGAAGCTTCCTGCTGAATTTTTATAAAATTTCCTACAAATATTCCACAAACGGAAAAATGGGGTACGGACAGGGATATTATGATTTTAATGAAGGAGGAATGATGTTCACTTCTCCAGGGCAGATTCTTTCTACTGACGAAAATGCCGAATATTGTGGTTACACATTGCTGGTACATCCCGATTTTATCAGGAATTACCCTTTAGCAAAGAATATTAAAAAATATGGTTTCTTTTCCTATGATACCAATGAAGCACTGCACTTATCTGATCAGGAAAAAACAATGATTACCGGACTTCTGGACAGTATTACTCATGAACTGAATACGGCTATTGACGAGATTAGTCAGGACCTTATTGTTTCCTATATTGAAGTGCTTCTCAACTACAGCAACCGCTACTATAAAAGGCAGTTTATTACAAGAAAATCAGTCAGTAATGATCTTTTATCTAAAATGGATACCATCCTGGAAAATTATTTTGACCAGGAAGAAACACTGAATAAGGGGCTTCCTACTGTAGATTTTTTGGCTTCAGAGCTTCATTTATCTCCACATTATTTGAGCGATATGCTCCGTAATCTTACCGGACAAAATGCACAGCAGCATATTCATGAAAAACTGATAGAAAAGGCTAAAGAATATCTTACGCTTACCAATTTTTCTGTATCAGAAGTGGCATATGCTTTGGGATTTGAGCATCCACAGTCATTCAATAAGTTATTCAAGAAAAAAACAGATAAAACACCTTTAAGTTACAGACAGTCATTTAATTGAATCTGTATATTTCTTATCGATATGCCCGGCCCGTGTGCCGGGTATTTTATTTTTTAGCTGTTCGTAGAATGGAAAAGGTTTTACATAGATAAAAGTCATTTTTAAAGAAGGTTCCCTTTTAAATTCGGGATACCAAAAAAACAACATCAATATGAAAAAGTTAAACTCCATTGTATGCATTATAATTGGCATTACAGCCTATGCACAGCCATCGATAACAAGGGCAGGTGTTGACAGGGTAAATATTACCACTACGTTTAAAGCAGGAGATGTGCCCCTTACTGCTACTCCGGGGCCATCAGGAGCTAATATTACGTGGGATTTTTCTGCGTATACCGGACCTAACGTCATTACTACACAGACCAATGAATGTCCCGGACAGGCCAACTGTTTTAGGTTCGTAGGAGCCAACAGGATTACAAAACCAACCCTTTCAGATGTCTATGATTTTACTTCCATCACAGACACGGAAGCCATAACGCTGGGTTCTTATGCCGGCTCAGGCTTTGGAGATGCCACGACTACCTATACAGATCCTTTAATCGATTTTAAATTTCCAATCACTTATTTACAGCAGTTTAGTGATACCTATCAGTTTACCAATGTTTCCGCAGCGGGTGTAATCACCAATGAGTCCGGGCAGGTAGACTATACGGTAGACGGCTATGGAACGATCATCACACCTACAGGAACCTATTCGAATGTACTGAGAATTAAGAGTATGAAAGCGTCTACGATCATTGTTCCGGGATCACCTTTGCCATTCAACTATACAAACGAATACTATGCATGGATCAGCCAAACGTCTGGGATTGTATTTACTTTTGGAATCAATACTTTTGCTTTTAATGGAGTACCCAATGTAAATAAATCTATTTCTTATCTGGATACAGTTGTTTTATCAACGGTTAATTCTGTGCATCAAAAAACAGAAATTTTGGTCTATCCCAATCCTGGTTCCGATTTCATTCATCTGGAATCAAAAGAGGATATTAAACAAGTGTCTGTGAATTCATTGGACGGCAGGACGGTTTTAATAAGCAACAGCTCTAAAAACATTGATATTTCTGGCCTTCCCAAAGGGATCTATATTCTTCGGGCTGAATTGAAGAACAAAGGTTCTGTAACCACGAAAATTATTAAAAAATAATATGAATTTCTTCTAACAGTTTTTTTATGACCGGGGACACAGGATATAATAACACAATGGGTCTTACTGTGGATGTCAAGGTCCCCGGTTTTTTATAAAGTTTTTGTTTCTTCTCAGCCGCTTTTGAATCTCTAACTACTGATATTTTCAATAGAATCAATTTGCCATTGATTCGCTTTATGCAGGATATACCGGTAGGTCATCCCGCAGTTTTTTAAATGAAATTCAACAGAACATAACTTATCGTTGACCGGTTTTATATTGAAATTTATGGCCTCAATATCCTTTAAGTCGGATTGATAGTCTTCCTGGGTTAAAAAGAAATAATCATAATCGAAATTCTCAGGAGGTCCATCATTGGCAGGATGTTGTTTGAAATTTTCATTACCGTCCTTATATCGTTGTTCATATGCAGACAGAAATTTTTGAGAAAAAAGATGGCTGTTTTTAAGAAATTTTATTTCTTTTTCAACCTCATCAAAATCTACATAATAATTGACCGGAGTCTCTGTTTCCGTTTGGGAGCCTCCTTTTACTGTATTAAATCCGTAAAGTTTATTTTCATTGTTTTTATACCACTTAAGAAAGGTTTTTACTGTTTCCATCTGAGCATTATCTTTGCTTTTTTGTGCGGGAACAGTTGTATGACTTTCTGTGGCTGTATTTTGTATGATAGGTTTCTTTGATGGATCCTCCTTTTTACAGTTCGTAAACAATAAGAGTAAAGCAGGTAGAAACAAAACCTTTTTCAGCATAATTTTTTTCATTTTTCAAAAAACGAACTTACAAAAAATAGATAATCTATTTACTTTTTAATTTTATAATTCTCCCTGTAAGTATTGGCTGTAATACCTGTACAACGCCTGAAATATCTACAGAATAGGGAAGAGTCTACAAATTGCAATTGATTGCTGACCTCTTTAATGGACAGTGATGTTGTTTTAAGAAGCTCTTTGGCCTGTTTGATGACCCTATAGCTGATCCACTGTTTGATGGGCTTTCCTGTTTCTTTTTTTATTAAACTGCTTAAATACTGAGGTGAAAGATGCAGCTGGTCAGAATAATACAAGACGCTCCTCTGCAAATGACCATGTTCATTTAACAGTTCAAAAAAATGTTCGATAATATCCTGACTCCTGGTTTGTAGCAGGCTGTTATTTTTAATGACCGGTAAATAAAGTTTTGAAACCAGCTCCAGTAAGGCATACAACAGATACTGTACAGACTCCAGGGTACTTTCTTCTTTCGTTTTGGATTGATACTCCTGAATCAGTTTTACCGTAGACCAGATCAGTTTTTTAGAAGAACCTTCCACTTCCATCACAGGACTGAATTTTATCTCATCGCTAGCCAGCAATACAGTGAGAAAACTATAAGTGCTGATGAAATCCAAAGAAATAAAAAATACAGTCAGTTCTAAGTCATGACTCCCCGAAATATCAGCTAATTCGGTATCCGGTAGAAGCATGAGTACTGCATTTTTCTTAATATGAAACGGGTGCGTATTGATCTTAAGGTGTAATTCACCGTCCGATAGAAAGCAGAGTATCAGTTTATTAAGCTTTCCGGCTTTTTTCTGAAACCCGGTGATGCTGGCCGTCTTATATTTTTCAATATACAACCCTTCGAAATTTGGCTTAATATCTATCATGGTGAATGATTTTCTGGACTGGGCTAAATGTTTTTGATTTCCGTATTCTTATAATCAACTTCCGGGCAAATGTAAGCAGTTAATTTTTCTTTTTAAACGGGTTGTTTAAAATGGAATATAAAATACCAGAAATGGAATATATTTTATTCCCGAACTGTTCCTAAATTCGCAGTCGGAAACTTTAATCAAATACTGTTATAATGCACAATACAGAATCTCTAAATGCGAAAATGCCGAAAGCCTGCTTTTTACTTTTCTTTGCCCATGGACTCGTTTTCTCTTCCTGGGCGAGTAGAATTCCTATCATTAAGGATGCGCTTTCAATCAATGAAGCCGAACTGGGGACACTCTTATTGTTAATGCCTATAGGGCAGATTTCTACAATGGTTCTTGCCGGAAAGCTGATCAGCATGTATGGAAGCTCCTGGATCATCAAAAGATGTTTTCTGTTGTATCCGATGTTTCTTTTACTGATTGGGTTAGCGCCTTCTTACTGGGTTTTGGCAGCTGTTTTGTTCTTCTTTGGAGTTTCCGGGAATTTATGTAATATAGCGATCAATACACAGGCGATTGAGATAGAAGGGATTACAAAAAGGACCTTGCTTTCTTCCTGTCATGGCGCCTGGTGTTTTGCAGGACTGGTTGGTGCTGTTGTGGGATTGCTGATGATTAACCTGGGAGTAGGAACTTTCTATCATTTTATAGTTGCTTTTGTACTGGTATTTCTACTTTGGTTATACAGTAAGGCTCACCTGACCAATATCATTCATAAAGTAGCTCCTCAAAGACAGTCAATTTTCAAATCAGTAAATCCTACCTTGGTTGCTTTAGGAATCATAGGATTTTTAAGCATGGCTATTGAAGGGGCTATGTTTGACTGGAGCGGAGTGTATTTTCAGACTATTGTAAAAGCACCGGAAAAGCTTGTGATTGTAGGATATACCAGTTTTATTTTAATGATGACTCTAGGTCGTTTTGTGGGAAACCGTGTTATTGAGAAATACGGAAAAAGACTTGTTCTGCAGATGTGTGGTATTTTGATGAGTACGGGGCTTTTTTTAAGTGTTTTCTTTCCGGAATTATGGGTGTGCATTATTGCCTTTATGATTATTGGGTTGGGAAGTTCGCTGAGTGTCCCTTCTGTTTACAGCACAGTAGGAAAGGTG
Organism: Chryseobacterium rhizosphaerae; assembly: GCF_003385455.1. Taxonomy (GTDB): domain Bacteria; phylum Bacteroidota; class Bacteroidia; order Flavobacteriales; family Weeksellaceae; genus Chryseobacterium; species Chryseobacterium rhizosphaerae. The sequence goes on from NZ_QNUF01000035.1 coordinate 20,067, forward strand.
AGCACTGTGGCTCCCAGTATTGCATTATCATTTGTATCCAGTATTTCATTTTTAGGATTTTTAATGGGCCCACCCCTTATCGGATATATTGCTGAAAGTTTTGATTTAAGATATTCTTACGGGCTTTTTGCATGCTTTGGAATCTTACTGTCTGTTATGGCAGGACAGATGAAAATATTCCAACATAAAAATTGATGACGTATATTTTGACATCCGTTATGAAGGTTTTGACATGTTTTAATAGGCCCGGATCTTTTAATATTGCTGATAGAATGCTTGTTCCTGAAGGTTGAATGCATTGCTCCGGAAATACTTATCTTTATTAAAAATATTCTTTCATGAAATCTGTCTCCAACATTGAAACAGAACCCATTATTGATCATTCTTTTTCCGTAAAACGGTTGGATAAATATATTCCTTATACCCAATCTTTTGTAAGACTAAGCTACCATCGGATTCTTATACTGGAAAAAGGACGTGGCTTCTTACTGGTTGATAACGAATCTTTTGAAATGTCAGGATGTGAATTTTTTTTACTGGCTAAAGGGCAAATCTATCAGTTTGAGGAAGATTCAGAAGTAACAGGGTTCAGTATTTCTTTTGGAGATTGCTTTTGGGAAAAAGCTCCTTCCAGTGCCAGCAACTGTAAAGCTGTTTTGTTTAACAATGCCACTGCCAATCAGCACCTCAAACCTAGTGTAACAGAAGCCGAAGAGATTTTGCTTCTGTGTAAAAACCTTCTGATGGAGTATGAAACCCCTCCATACCTCAATCAAATGGACGTTATGGCAGCGTATTTAAAAATCATAATGATAAAGCTGGCCAATATAAAGCTGGTGGAAGAAGAAACATTTGACAGTCAGGATTATGTTGTATACCGTAAGTTTATGGAGCTGCTTAGCAACCAGTATCAATCTTTTCATGCCGTAAATAATTATGCTGATCTATTGAATATCACCTCAAGAAAGCTAAGTGAAATCTGTAAACGCTGTACGCATAAGAATGCAAAGGAATTGATCAACGGACAGATAATTGCAGAAGCCAGAAGACTCCTTCAGTTCAGTTCTTATTCCGTAAAAGATATTGCCTATCAGCTTAACTTTGGTACACCGGAACAGTTCAGTCATTTTTTTAAGAAAAATACGGCTATATCACCGGCTGCTTATCGCAGTAAATACATGAATATCGGAGTCGGAATTACTTGAAATTTTGACATGTCATCTGTATTTATTGATATTTTTCCAGAGTGATAATCAGGATACCTTTGGATAAATAATTTAAGTTATGTCAGTAAATCGTTTAAAAGAAGTAGCCGGTATTATCATCCCGGACAGTAAAATAGCAACAGAAGCCACAGCACTTCTATTGGAACATGGCACAGAGTTCATCTACAATCATTCCCTGCGTGTTTTTCTGTTTTCGTCATTAAATGCAAAGCGCCATCATAAAACTCATGATTCTGAACTGTTGTATGTAGCTTCCGTATTTCATGATTTAGGGCTTGTTTCTCATTACAGCAGTCCTGATCTTAGATTTGAAGTAGACGGAGCCAACGCAGCCCGTGATTTTTTAAAAGGTCATGGCATTGCCAATGATAAGCTCCAGCTAGTCTGGGATACCATTGCCTTACATACCACTATTGGGATTGCAGAGCACAAAGAAAATGAAGTGGCCCTCATGTATTCCGGAGTGGGATTGGATGTGATGGGGGAAGGGTATGAACATCTGAGCACCGAACATAGAGAGGAAATCGTTGGAGCTTTTCCAAGGGACGGTTTTAAAAAGAAAATTATTCCTACATTTTTTAGCGGGTTTGAACATAAGACAGAGACTACTTTTGGAAATATAAAAACGGATGTCTGCTCATTTATGATCCCCAATTTTAAACAAAAGAATTTCTGCGACTGCATTTTACATTCTCCTTGGTCCGAATAAGCAAAGGTTTCTATCACAATCAAAAAGCTACCCGAAGGTAGCTTTTAATCTTTATATCCATTTTTCTATAAGGTGAAGCCATAATGCTTTTTCCTCACTCATGAGAAAGACAGCGGAGGATTTCCGTTTTGTAGAAGTTTCTCCCGTTACCTGAATTTCAGTATAGGTAGCCAACCCATGGCTTTCCGAATATTGAATTTCTATATCTTCTACGCTAACATGGCGATCCTGAAATTTACCATATACCGTGGGAAGCCAATCGGAAAACATGGACAGGGTGACCAGGTCATTATTACCGTTAATCATTTTAAAATCCGGGGAGAATCCGGAAAGTAATTGTCTGTAAAGTGCTTCCTGATCTTCTGATTTTCCCTGAAACCATGTTTCAATATCATCATGGAAGCCCTGAATTTCTTTACGTATTTTTTCTGTAATACTCATAGAGGTAAGTTTATATTATTTATTTTAAAAATGTGTTGATCTCTTTAAGACCATTGAATATACTTTTTTAATCTGACAGTAATGAGTATTCCGGTTAGCTGAAAGATACCAATCATAGCAATGGCTGCAGCAAAAGCTATGGGAAACCCCAGAGAGTCCGTCAAATTGAAAAATAAAGTACCAATAACGGCTCCTCCGGTTACACTGCCTATCTGGATTCCTATGCTGATGAGCCCAGATGCCTGTCCTGCTTTATCTTTGGAGGTCAGGGAAATGGCTGTTCGCATCATAACAGGCATGATTGTTCCATGTCCCAATCCTGCTAAAAATAAGGTGACATTTGTTATATAAGAAGGTTTTTGCTGAAAATAAAAGGTAATGGCACTAAAAATAAAACCTGCCATCAGTAATCCTAGCCCTATATAAATCATTTTATGAGTTTCGAGCTTTACTCTTGCTGAAATCAAGGGACCCAGGAAAAAAGCAATTCCATAGGGAACAATGGCAAGCCCGGTCTGCATAGAGTTTTGATGTAAAAACTGCTGAAGATAGTAAGGGTAACAGATAAATAAGCCGGCAGTGAAGTTGTAGAAGAATATGATTAAAAGACTTAATGCAAAGGGCTTATGCTGCAGTAATGTAGGGTCTATAAGTACCGGATGTCCCTTCTGCTGTAAGGTTATTTCATATTTTAAAAATAATGTCAGTGAAAGTATTCCTGTACATATAATCCCAAATATCCACCAGGCCCATTGAAATTTTTGTCCGAAGATTAAAGGACAGATAAGCATTAATAAAGCTAAGATCAATATCATGGCTCCTTTATAGTCAATACCCATCTGGTCTGTATTGTGGTTATTATCCATCGTAAAATGTATCCCGGCGATACAGATGATGGTAACCGGAACATTGACAAGAAATACAAGCTCCCAGGAGAAGTGCCCCCAATGCATACTCAGCAGTACGCCCCCAAGCAGTTGCCCAATTACAGAAGCCAATCCAAAGACAGAACTGAAAAGGCTGACCGCTTTAGGCTGTTCCCGGCTATCAAATAATATTTTTATGGAAGCTAAAACCTGTGGCGCCAACAAAGCAGCCCCAAAACCCTGGAATAATCTGGCAAAGATCAATAAGGTAATATTGGGGGAAAATGCGCAGGCAAGGGAAGAAAAGAGGAAGGTATACAACCCCAGCATAAAAATTTTTTTCCGCCCGTAGATATCCCCCAATTTTCCGCCCACAACAACCAATGCAGCATAAGTAAGTCCGTAAATAGCCACTACCATCTGCAACTGATGGTCGCTGGCTCTGAACGCCTCTTTTATAGAAGGTAATGCCATATTCACAATAAAATAATCCAATGGTGAAAGAAAAGCTCCTGCGATCAGAAAATTTAATGCCTGCCATCGTTTGGGATAGATGTTCATATTTTTTTATGCAAAATTAACCTCTTGATGTTATGGTAAAATTGTACTTTTGGAGGAAAATTAAGTTCAAAAAATGAGAAGTTTACATCTTGAAGGAATAGAAGTAAAGGAAATGCAGTTGGAAGGGAAGGCGCTTTCTTTCAAAACAAAAGACTTTCTTTCCTTTGTGTATGTTGTAAAAGGAGAAGGAGATTTGACCTATGATGAGCGCAGTATCCGTTTTTCTGCAGGTAAACTTTTCATCATTCCCCAACAGGAACTTTACCATTTTGCAAGTAGTGATGCAGCACTCATTCTGATACAGTGTCCCATTGAATTTATTGATAAGATACGCCTTGAAGCAGACCGTATTGAAAGCTGTGAAAACTTATATAAACTCCAGTATATCAGTAATAATTACCATGCAAGAGCCGGATGTGTGTTCCGTAACAAAAACGATGAACATTTTGCCGAAACTATTATTCTCCAAATCGCCAATGAATTCAAAAATAAAGCAGATGATTATCTGATCATCCGTAACTGCATTTCAATTCTACTCAACCTTATTGCCCGCAATATCATTCAGAGTGAAACTTCAGACCTTCAGGAAAACAGGAAAGCTTTTTCCATCATGAAGATCATTACCTATATTCAGCAGAATATAAAAGACAGAGAAAAGACAGGAATTCAGGTTATTGCAGACCATTTTGGGATTTCAGGAAACTATTTCGGAGAATATTTTAAACAGCAAACGGGGATCTCCTACCAGGATTATCTGTTGGATTACAGACTTAAACTTGTAGAAACCTATTTAAAATACAGCAGTATACGCTTAAGTGAAATTGCTTATGAGCTCCAGTTCAGTGATGAAAGCCATCTTTCAAAGCTTTTTAAAAAACACAGAGGACTTACGCCCGGAGCATTCAGGAAAAATTATAAATAACAGGTAACCATTGTGTTATGTTAATTGTTTATTAAATATAAAGTTAACTATATAGTTAACTTTATATTTTTATATATTTACTATAAATATTTTTTCAATGGATTTTGACTTTATTAAAGAGCTGGGATACAAAGCTTTTGATAGCCGGCTGAAAAGAATAAGCGACCGGATGTCTCATGATGTAAGAAAATTCTATAAAGAGTTTGGAATTGATGTAGAGCCCAATTGGTATCTTGTTTTTATGCTGCTGCAAAAAAGGGGGGAGATTTCTATTACGGATATAGCGGAACCGCTGGGATATTCTCATCCCTCTGTAGTAGTCATTGTAAAAAAAATGACGGAGAAAGGCTATCTGCTCATCACCAAAGACAGTATTGATAAACGGAAACAAATGATCTCATTATCACCCAAAGCTATTGAAATGCTTCCCCAGCTTGAAAAAATATGGGATAGCTGTGAAAAAGCTATTTTAAAACTTTTATCAGAAGATCTTAGCATTTTTTCGTACCTGGATACCATAGACCAGGAACTGAAAGACAATCCTTTTCATAATAGATTTAAACAGGAATATTTAAAATCACTATAATCATGAAAGTATTTATCCTCATCGCAGCGTTTCTTTTTTCTAACCTTATGATCTCTGCTGCGGAAACGAAAATAATGATCCGAGCTAAAGCAAGGGATGCCAAATTTATCGGAAGTTCACTTGGCGGAGCTCATATCATCGTCAGAAATAAGCTAAACCAACAGATTCTCGCAGAAGGAAATACGGTTGGAAGTACTGGAAATACAGATTTGATCATGAAAAATCCTAAAATAAGAGGAAACTCAATTGCCGATGCCCAAACAGCCGGCTTTCTGGCTTCTGTGGATATTGATGAACCTACATTTGTTAACATTGAAGTGATTTCTCCTTTAAACAATAAACAGGCTCAGGCTACGGTAAGCACTGAATTATGGCTGATTCCCGGCAAGCATATTTTGGGAGACGGTATTGTTCTGGAAATCCCGGGTTTTATTATTGATATTCTTAAACCCAGAACCCATCAGTATATTCCTCTGAATACAATTAAAAACAAACCCTTTACATTTCAGGCTAATATTGTTATGATGTGCGGCTGTGTAATAGACAAAAACGGGATATGGAATTCTGACGAAATAGAGGTGAAGGGAATTCTTAAAAAAGACGGTAAATTTATGAAAAATGTAGAGATGTCTTTAGTGTCAACCAACCTGTTTGAAGGAAATACGGTAATCAATACTGCGGGGAATTATGAACTGATTTTATACGCTTATTATGAGAAAAACGGGAATACGGGAGTCGATAAAATTAATTATGTAGTGATCGAATAATAAGGATATGTATAAAGCGGATTAATGAGTAGCCTGCCATAATTCTTTCCGGTATTTTATGCCCCATTCTCCCATAGTATCTATAATACTGTGAAGGCTTTTTCCAAATTCTGTCAGTTCATAATCTACACTTACAGGCATGGTGTTGTTTTGTGTCCGGATTACCAGATTGTTCATTTCCAGATCTTTGAGCTCTTTTGAAAGAGTTTTGGAGGCGATTCCGTCTATCTGTCTTTTCAAATCCATAAAACGCATTTTTCCAATATAATACAGGTGGCTGATAATAATGGTCTTCCATTTTCCATCCAATAAATAGATTGTATCCCTTACTCCCCGAATATGGTTTTTACATTGCAGATCGAGTTCTATTTTTTCTTTTTTCTTTTTTCATCGCTAAAGATATAGGACAAAGATATGAAAATCAGATGATAAAACTGGAATTAAACCCACCTGGTTACCTTTTGGTAACTGGTTACTAAAGGGTAACAGGTGGTATAATGATACTATAAAGTAGGTAACTTTGTCCCATTAAAATAAGAATACGGCCGGTATTCTTACAGGTACAATTAATAAAACACTAAGATTATGTCATTAAAAGAAGCATTACACTGGAGATCCGCAACTAAAAGCTATAACGGGAAGGTAATAGAAAAGGAAAAAATTGAGCAAATTTTGGAAGCCATTCGTTTGGCTCCGTCAAGTTCGGGTCTGCAGCCTTTTAAGGTTCTTGTAATTACCAATAAAGAATTGCGGGGAAAACTACAGCCAATTGCCTTCCAGCAGCCACAGATTGTAGAGGCATCTCACATACTGGTATTTGCAGCCTGGGATGAATATACTCCGGAACGGGTAGATTCATTCTTTGAATTTAGCAATAAAGTTCGAAACTTACCATCGAGTGCAACAGATGATTACCGGTTAAATTTATTGGAGATGTTGGATCAGAAAACAAAAGATCAGCATTTTATGAATACCTCGCAACAAACCTATATTGCATTAGGATTTGGATTATTGGCTGCTGCAGATCTGAAAATAGATGCCACACCGTTGGAAGGGTTTGATAATAAAGCAGTAGATGATTTGCTCAATTTGCCGGAAAAAGGACTAAAGAGTAGCGTTATGATGGCATTAGGATATAAAGATGAAGAAAACGATTGGTGGGGGAAGCTGGAAAGAGTAAGAAGATCTAATGAAGACTTGTTTATAGAGCTTAATTAATTCAATAAAAAAGCATTATTAATAGGATGGAGACCGGGCTGGTCTCCTTTTTTTGTGTAAAATTTGAATATTTTAAATCCTGGATAAGAATCGTAGAACTACTACAATTTTTCAAATAAGTACTATTTCATTTTGCCGTGATTTTTTATGGTGATATATTAGCTTTGTAAAGACTCAAAAGATTGTAATCTATAGAAAAACAACCTGTTGATAACTAGTAACATTAGACGGGATGAATTAAATTAATTCTTTTCTGATTTTATGCTTTACTGAAGGTAGGAAAGAACAACACTATCCAGAGACGAAAGAGTTGTTTTTATTGTTTGAAAGCTGGCTTTTTAATTCTGGTTTTAACCGGAATAGATAAACACAAAAAAAATTATATCATGTTCAAAAAAACTAATGAGAATCTGCCTAAACCTGCACTGGGGTCAAATAAAGAAAATATTTCTGACAAGGTAAAATCTGCCCAGGATAGAGAATCTAAATTCATGGGAAAAACTTTACATACCAATAATCCTACGGTTACGGAAGATAAAGTATGGTCAAAGCAACCCACCTCCAAAATATTTAATGCACAGGGAATCCCGGAGAATGCTGTTGCCGGGATAAACAGGGTGGTAAAACTTGAAATCTTTGTTGAGGGTAAGCCTATTAAATTCTTCAAACATTTTAAACTTACACAAAGTGCTGTTAAACATCATGAATTTGATCTTATTCTTGCCCATGACACGTTAGGAAGCGCAGAAAACCATAATCTTGAAGAAGCTCAAAGCTTTTTAGGAAAAAGAATTACGGTTATTTTTAGATATAAAGATGTTGAACAGGGCCCTGAACGAAATTTTGTGGGAGTCATTACAGAAGTAGGATTCAGTCAGGAAAAAGGAAGTCTGGGGAATATTGTCCTTACAGGCTTTAGTCCTACTATTCTTTTAGATGCAGCACCTCATATCCAGAGTTTTGGAGGGGGACAGCCAATGAGTCTGAACAGTATTGCCAGTGAGGTCATCAAAGAAGGATTGGGGCAGGAAAAGTTTGATTTCAGGGTAGACGCCCGCTATGGGAATGTTCCTTACAGTTCACAATATGAAGAAACCCATTATAATTATCTTGCAAGAATGGCAGAAGCATATGGGGAACAGTTTTTCTATGATGGTGAGATTCTTCACTTTGGAAAACTTCCTCCACAGGAAAAGCCAGTAAAGCTTGTATATGGCAGTAATCTAAGCGATGTGAAAATCAAAATGAAAGCTCAGCACGTAAATCCTACATTTTATGGGTACAACAGCAGCCAGCATGAAAAACTGACTACCGGAGCTTCCAAAGTGAACCATACTTCAGATATTGCCAGAAGAGCATACGAAATTTCTGAAAATACTTTTAAAACACCATCGCTAAGAATAGCACCTATCAATGCATCAACCTTTATGGATGTTGATTCATCCCAGAAAGGAACAACGGGGAGTAAAGCAGCACAGGTCTTTATTACCTCGGGGTATATGACCGTTCCGTTTTTATATCCTGGTTGTATTGTAGATCTTGAAATGCGGAAAACAGATACCAACGATACTTCCTATTTTACGAAACTGATGCTCACTGAAGTAATTCATGAAGTAGATGCCCGTGGATATTATGACGGACATTTTGAAGCTATTGCGGCAGATACGGGATTTATTCCCCGTCCGGAGTTTCATGTGCCTAAAGCAGAACCTCAGGTAGCCACTGTAATTTCCAATACAGATCCTTTGAACCAGGGCCGTATACAGGTACAGTTTGACTGGCAAAAAAATAATACGACCCAATTTATCCGCATGATGAGCCCAGATGCAGGAGGTACAGATCAGATTACTCAGAACAGAGGATTTGTAGCGGTTCCTGAAGTGGGAGACCAGGTGATGGTAGGATTTGAATATCACCATCCTGATTTTCCTTTTGCAATGGGAGGGATGTTTCATGGCCAGGTAGGATTAGGCGGCGGAGTAGACAATCATATCAAGTCTATCCAGACCAGAAGTGGAAATAAAGTCATTTTTAACGATACCGAAGGAAGCATCTATATTGAAGATCCGAGTGGAAATTCCTACTTAATGGATGGTAAAGGAAATATAACCGTGACTGCTCCTAAAAATATGACCTTCAATGTAGGACAAAATCTTACCGTGAATGTAGGACAAAATATGAATACCAATGTGGGGGCAGATCAGAGCAACATCGTGGGAATGAACAAAACAGAAAGTATTACCATGAATGATTCACAAACCGTGGGAGCGATTAAAAATGTATCGATAGGAGGGAATTTCATGACCAATGTAGTGGGGAAAATGATGGAATTTATTAAAGGTAATAAAGAAAGTGAAGTGGCACTGGATAGTCAGAAAGTAGTGAAAGGAGAGCGGTTAATTCATAGTGAGAAGGATCATAAAATTCATTCTCAGACAGAAATTAACGGACAATCCAATGAGAAAACCAATATGAATTAGGATATGTCAAACGATAATATTGCGAAGATAAGTATCATAGGAGGTGATTCTATTGAAAAAATTGGCGGGCAGCATACTGAGTATGTCGGTAAAATGACCTATTCTTCATCCAAAAAGCTCATAACAACCTCTGAAAACGGAAAACATTTTGGTGATAAGCCTGAAGACCCACCTAAAAGAGAAGGTAGAATTATTGATATTGTGATGTTTGTAGCCGGAACAACGGATCCTATCAATACTGAAGGGAAAAAACATCATGCCAATACAGAATATTGGAAGTATTATGATGAGAAAACCAAAAAAGAAACTGAAGAGAGTTTAAACAATCTTTGGAATAAACTCAAGGAACTTAAACCTCAATTTCACGATCTGCATATTGAAGGTAAATTTTTCAGCTGGTCTGGTGACAACGACACTAAGGAAAGAATCGTAGCCTCTGAGAGATTATTTGATGTATTATTAAGAACATATCCGGGCTGGAAAAATCAGGAGGTTCATTTACATTTAATCGGCCATTCTCATGGTGGGAATGTCATTAATCAATTTACAGAACTTGTTTCCAGTAAGGAAATGATCGCAAAATCTGCTATTTTGAAACCCCGTAAGATTACAGAATTCCCAAAATTATGGAAAGTTAAAAGTATCACTTATTTATCGACTCCTTTTTTTCAAAAGAAACATCAGCTGAATCATGCCAAATTACATAAAGGATGTAAAATCATTAATGTACATAATGACTATGATTTGACTCAACAATTGATTGCCGATTTTAGCCTTACCAATATGGAGGGCTTACTGAAGTCTTTTCAAATGGATAGATTTGAAGCAGGTATAAAAATGGTTAAAAGTGTCGATAAGGATATTATTATGACCTATTTTAAAAGTCTGATCTGGCAGGATTTTAAAAACAAAGCAACCTTAGCATGGCGGGAAACGGCAAAAGGCTTTTTAGGATTTAATATTATAGTAGGTGAGTTTATTAAGTATATCAACTCTCTGAAGATCGAAAATTCAAACCTGCAGAAAGAAAAAGCTTCATTTGTTAATCTTTTAAATAGTCTTCAGCAATGGACCTCTGATGTTCATAAAAATTATTCTTCGATTGCTGGAGGTTATGACAAGTCTACGTGGGTGAAAAATCTCAACTTGACACAAGGTTTACAAGTCTTAAATATTCTTTTAGCCATTACGACCGGTCCGAAAGACAGTTACTTATTGAATTTATTGGCAGGGATATTTGGAGAAAATAAAGGAATCACGGATAGTATTGATGAAACTTCATGGACGCCCCAAAAACAAACAAAAAGCCTGCCTATTATAGATGTACCTATTTTTGAAAGTGACCCCTATAATTCCAGAAATAAAAAAGGAGAATTTACTGCTTTTTTAAAAGGAGTACAGGGTGCCGTACATAAACGTGAATTAGAAGACCTGCTGATGAGGTTATTAAGCCAGTTTATTAAACCCAGCATGTTAACTTTTGTTGTACGGACAATTGATTATGCTATTGAGCCTGTAGTTTTTGGCAAATTAGATACTGAAGTTACAAAACTGAGAAAAAACTTAGCAGTGTATTCAAAATTTGTAACTCAATACCATGCTGGCCTGGTTACTGAAAAGGATGAAGAGAAATTTAAAGATGCTATTATGAAAGCACCGGGCTCTGTTTCTTATTTAGCCATGGCATCCCATAGTTTAAGCCATACCCAATTGTGGAAGAGAGTTGAAGATGGGTTAAGAAACTCATTCAGTTCAGGGGTAAATCCCGGATATAAAAAGAAATAAATATGAAAAGTATAACACAAGGTATTGGTAAGATTCTGTTGGTTTTTTTAATAGCAAATCTGGTAGTGACAGCTTACTTCTTATTTGCCTATAGTCCTCTTGTTGAATCAATTAATTTAAAACTTATTGTGAAAATAATTAAGCAATTTGGTTTAATAATAAGCATACCCACCAGTATTTTATTTGTTCTTATAGATACTGTTCTTATAAAAAGGATAACAAAGACTTGGGTTTTATATGTAAGCCGGATTATTATTTTTTTTGGAATACTCTATATAATGTGGTTGTTTTTTTCTATTTATCTTGTAGCCAGCGCATTAATAGATAATCCTTTGATGGATAAGTAATACGATCCCAGTGGCAAAGTTTTGTTGATGAACAAAAAAATGAATTATGAAAAAAATAGCAGCATACACCGTCTTACTATTCCTTACAGCAAATACTGATGTATTTTCACAAAAAACGATTAATAAAGACAATTACACGTCTCTGGTGCAAAAAGAAGAGGGTGATTTGAATCAGGATAAAAAGAATGACAGGATCATGGTAGAAATGGATCTGAAAGATGAGACCAGACCATTACGACTGCAAATATTCCTCTCTCAGCCTGATAAGAAACTTCAATTAGTAGTTTCTTCCACAAAAATCATTGAAAGCCAATATCCGGTTAATAAGAATGGAAAACATAATGGTAATGTAATTCCGGATTTTTTTATTGAAGAAGGTAAATTGAAAATGCTTACCGACATTGAAGATCGAAAAAGCACCTATGAATTCAGGTTGAAGCAAAATAATTTTGAATTGATCAAAATATCACGGGTATTATGGGATGGAAAAGACACCACTTTTGAAACGGAAATCGATTTAATCGCAAAAACGAAAATTGAGTATGAACAAGTAACAGGTTCAGATAAACTTTTAAATAAAAAGAAAAAACTGATAAAAGTCAATGCATTGCCAAAAATCCAGGATTTAAGCTTTTCCGATTTGGAACAGTACTAAAATAGCAATCAGACTGATGACGAAAAATTCTTCTAAATAATACTAAGAGAGCTGATTAACTAATATAATGAAAGGGAGCGACAGCAACTGAAAACGAATACAGAGTGGATCAGTAGAATAACAGGAATGAAAGGTGTAGCAAAACAAGAATATACAAAGGTAAAGATAGAAGGAATTCTGAACCTTAAAAAACTTTCCGGAGAGTATGAACTCACTCCGGAAGAATTGGTTGGTTTTCATAATCAATATTGCAGTCTTCAGGAGTTATTGACCTTATCACTGCCTAAGTATGTGGAATACATTTATATCCCTTCTGATAAGTTTGAAATCAGAGACAGAAAATTGCTGAAAAGTGCAGTATTGGAGATTCCTTCCATTTCCAGTGAGAAAGTATACGGAGTGATCATTAGATTTTTACCTAAAGATCTACAGATTCACTACAAAATAAAAGTAAAAAGAACAGCCTCCCAGATTGAACTCACTAAGGAAAAAACTTATGTAAACAATCAGGGAATCGACAAAATGATAGAGCAACTGTTTGAAAAAGCAGAACAGATTTTATATCCGTTGCAGATTTCAATAAAAAATAATGGGGGACTTGACAACATTATCAATCATGAAGAAATAGCCAAACGCTGGAAAACAGAGAGCCTAAAATTGAAGGACTATTATCAGTCTGAGACAACAGATCAGCTATTAGAACAAATGGAGACGGTATATACTGATATTAACCTAAAGAAAGATTGGTTTGACATGAGTATATTTTATAAGCTATTCTTCCTGCCGGTTTATCAGGGATATCCTCAATTTCAGAAAAAAGATTTTTTACAGATCTATTTTTCGGGGCTGTCACAGGAAATCGGATATAATACAGAATGTATATTGAGCAGAGAATATACAAGAGGAAATAAAATAGCCGTACAATTAGCCGGGATGGAAGAAGAAACCCCGTTCAATAAAAACGGTAAGAAAGGAGAAGCTAGTCTTCTGTACAAATTGAACAAAGAAACCAGAGAGTTATTTTCAATCACAGGCTCTCTTTCAACTTTTGAAGGGAGCACAGAATATAAGATTGAATTTCAGCTGTTTGAACAGTAATATTGAAGAAACAGAAAAACACAATATACCATGAGTGCGAAACATTTAGTTTGCCAGGGAGCCACCTGCCAGTGCAAGTTTGGGACAACTCCTGATAAACTCGCCGTAAAAACGCAGAGTCAACGCTATATCAATGAAAAAGATGGAAGCAATAAACTGATGGCTACCCATGTAGACATAGGATCTACTTTTGAGAAAAATACCTTTGGATCCTGCAAAAAAATGAATAACAGCCCCTGCCAGGCAGTGGTTACCCAGTGGAGTGGCTATTATGAAAAAATTACATTGGAGGATAATAATGGAAAAGCACTTTTAGAAGACAGCAAAGCAACATGCCCTGTGGGAGGTCCGGATTGTATTACGATTATCAATCATGGGCAGACTGCGGGAGCTTCTGCACAGAATGTGAAGAATGCAGATAAAGAGGTTTTAGCTGAATTATTTCCGTTCGTTAATCCTAATGAGTATATCCGAAAAACAGATATGCTAAACGTTAAAAACTAATGTCATCCTATGGAAATTAATAATACCAAATTAACAGCAATTATTATCCCTCAGGGAAATACTGGTTTTAATGAGCAATACAGAGCGTTGACCATCCAGGAAGGACAGAAATTTACGGTGAGTATCAAAGAATATGAGGAGGAAAAGAAAAAAATACTAGATAAAATTGACCTTATCACAAAGGAAAAAGATAAAATTGATGCTGAGCTGGACAAACAATCCAATGACTATCTGGATGAAGCTAACAAACGTTACAAGCAAGGAGGTAACTGGCTAAAGATGGAGAAACACAATGGGAAAGAAGCAACCCATGTTCAGGTAAGTCTCGACAATAATGTTAGAATTGCAAGAGAAAAAGCAGATAAAATAAAAAAACAGAAAGATTCAGAAATAAAAAAACATCAAAATGCACTTGATGCTTTGGAGAAGACATGTAAATCTATTGTATGGGCCTGGCAGCTTGCCAAATCAAGAAGCAGTAAACCTGGGGGGAGAAATGAAAAGTTAGAAGCAGGACCAGTACAGTCTGATATGACTTTAGATAGCCATATTTATGGAGGTGGATTCGCATGGATAGAACCTTTCTGGGAAAAAGGAAAACCTACGGGAAGTCCTAAAAATGGAATTTACATTCACACATCACCTAAAAATTCTACCGTAAAGGCAGCAGAATGGTATGGGTTTAAAGATTCTGAAAATCCTGTTAAAATTCAAGGCCCGGTAGCATCGGGCAGTAAAGTACAACTCCATATTTATACACAAAGTATGTATGGGAAAAATATCGGTGTTGAACTAAAAGCAAATGGAGAGATCCTGAAAGCAAATTCTTATTCCTGGGGTATTGAGGTTTCTGCAAGTAAAACTAAAAATGAAGAGCCCTCAAAGACAAATGGTGCAAAATATGACATTCTAGAGTCAGAAGATTTATTTCTTACCGAGGTGGAAATTTATGACTGCTCGGATGCTAATAGCATAAAACCGCCAGCAGAAGCTGTAACCGGATATTTGTTAAATGACCAGGGTGGAAAAAAACAGGACTATCTGAATGTACAAAAGGCTGTGTTGAACCTTTATATTGATCCTGCCTGGTGTATGAGGAAAACAGGAATTATTACAGTAGTTCCCACGATCCATTATGATGGGAAAAAGCAGGAAATGGCCGCCGCTACATTGAAAATATCAGCTAGTTCTACTCCGGATATCAAAATTCCTGAATCTGGAAATAAACCAGTACTTATAGATAATGTAGAGACCAATTTTGAAGCTTTTCATCATTGCAGATATGATGTAATTAAAGGAAGTTATGCCAAACTGGATGATAGAAAGAACAATGAAAATCAAGAAATAATTATTTTTGATTCTAAAAAAAACAACTCTGAAAGAACTGAACTTTATATGCCGGTTATTGCTGGACATAAACAAGCCAGAAGAAATGTTAAAATAACTTTAGATTCAAATACTGTAGAATGTAGTTTTGATGGAGACAAAGTAAATGACCATGAAAAGAAAGTAATAGATTTATCTCTTATACAAGAAGCTGTAGTGGTTGAAGAGAATACGAAAGTAGATGAGCATTTAATAATAAGAGACGATATTATTAAACTTGAAGACCTTAGGATGACATTCGAGAAGGAGGAAGAAGGTCACGGTGATACTAATGATGATAATGAAATCAATGCAACTCATTCAACCACAAGAGGAAGCGTAAAAGGATCCGTTGGAATAAGCAGTACCAGTAAAACGACAACTTTTAAAGATGAAAGAAAAATAGGAAGATATCCAAATTCCGACACAGAAATTGTGCTAGATATTGGATATCAATATAATGGTTCTTTAATAAAGTATATATGGCCTACAAGAAAAGCTATAGTACAAAATTATCCTGTATTATTACATACTTGCGCTTATCCGCAAAAAACATTAAATATACAAGTATATCCCGATATAAAATGGATTTTACAGTTTGCATACGATTGTGATCCTGAAGAATTTAATGAAATGCGAGGTGATGCATATGATAAATATTTGGTGAAGGTTGAAAAACTAGATGACAAGTACAAACCCGAAGAGATTGAAAGTAAAATCTCTAGGATTGATGCTGATCTTGAGAATGCAAGAGAAAACTTGAGGACAGCAAAAAAAGAGAACAAAAAAAATGCAAAAAAACTAATAGAGAAACTTGAAGCGAAAAAGGCTAAACAACAGGCAAAAAGCAAAAAGTACAATAAAGAAAGTTTAAAGGCAAAAAAGGAACATAAAAAGGACAGACCAGATTTATTTAATTTTAAGGAAAATATAAGTTCGGGATTGTCAGATTTAGTTTTATCATTAAATGTTGAATATGATCGTCCCGGTGAAGCAATCGAAATTTCTGCTAGTTATAAAAGATATGTTAATCTTGTTAAGCAACTTATAGATGTTAAGAATACTGTTGAGTTAATCTTAGACGGGAAGAAAAAATCACAAAAAAAATTAGATAAAAAGTTTCGAGAAATAGATGAAAAAGACGCAGGAGAAAAACTAAAAAACATTGGAGAAGCGCTTAAAGGTCGTCCGCTTTGTTCAATAGATATTATTCCTCCTTCATTGGCTATATTGGGTTCGTGGTATGCCGAGAGTCCAAAAGATATCAATACAAACTATGTTGGTATCGTTGGTGAAATTCAGGTAATGGCAAAACCTTTTATTGGAGCGGCAATAACTATGGATTTTTTAGCTTTAGCACAAAAAGCTCATCCAATTGCAAGGGGAATAATTACTGTTATTGATGTCGCAGAGGCCGCAGGTGTTGGTCCAAAGATTACGTTAGAAATGGAGTTGAGTGGCGAATTGGAGATTGAAGGGAAACTCATGTATAATTCAGCTAGTGGTAATACAAATTTCAATCAAAATTCCTTATCAAAAGATTCCGAAGACGACAGTCCTCTTACTGTCAGTGGTGTATTTAAACTTGAGATTAGAGGAAAAATAGAATTTTCCAAGAAAGCAAACTCTTATATTTTTGGAAGTGTCACTGCGTATGCCAATGCAGCTTTTGAAGTAAAAACTGGTTTAACACTCTCGGGTGCAATAAAGGCAGATGAAAAAGGGTTTTTCATAGACCCCCTCTTGACTTTCCACGGCTTAATCGTGTCCGGAGTTGCAGAAGCAGGCTATAAAGTGGAAAACACTGATGGAGGAGAATATTTTTCTGACAGCATAGAAGGAAGTTTTGACCTAGTACTAATGCATGAATATGAAGGAAGATTTGAAAATTCTAGCGGAGATAAAGTCCAATTATATATAACTTAATTAAATTATTTACAAAATGAGATATTTTTTAGTAGTATTTATGATATATTTAACTGCATGTGCACAAGAAAAAAATAAAACGATGAAGACAACCCAAGACATCTACTCTTTAAATAAAGATATCAAGAAATACCCCCAAGAACCAATGTACAAACTTATACTCACCTCCAGTGAGTGTTCTTTCTATCTACTTGTAAATGATATACCTCTATATAAATTTTTTGGAAGCAGTGGAGGTGTTGGAGCAACTTCTCTACCAATGAATTGGAACATAGCAAACTCTGGCAAACAGAAAATAACAGTAAGAATGTATCCTAAATATAGTTCTGCATCAAAAGAAATGGAGAAAACTTTGGGATTAAATGCAGGTGTTAAATTTAGTATAGAGAGAGAATTAAAGGGTGAAGATGAGACTGTGTTTGAATTCAAAACACCGTTCAAAGATTTTGATGGGAAAGGTGGGGGTGGATTTCCATATCCTAATAAACCATATTATGAAGAGACCGTTTTTGTTAATCTAGAAGTTCCATATCAAATATCTGTTTTAGATAATGCAGAAAAGCTTTATACTGACGATACTGATAAACTTAAACAATTACAACAAGAAGTTCTTTCAAAATATAATCAAATTAGAAATATATATTTAAAGGGTACAAAAGATGACCTGGCAAATGTAAACTACGGAAAAGAGAAAAGAATTGCACAACAGATGTATTACACACCTCAAGAATTAAAAAGTGGATGGGACAATGACTATCAATTCAGAACAGATTCTAACTTAGAGTTTTTTGACCTCAAGCCTATAGAAAACTTCAAAATGACCTTTTATGCTGATGGGAAACTTGTTTGCCTGGAAAAAATAAATAACAAAAAGTCTGCACTTTGGGGAGGGTTCAAGAGAAAAGACAAAGATATAGGAACTACAACCTATATCATCATGTATCTTTATCGTCCAAAAGGAAGTAAAACGTTGGAAATATACTGATGATGATCATAAGAGTATTTGGTATCGCTTTGATTTTGATTGGGGGATTTCTAGCTTACGGAGTTGCAGGATCTTTTTCACGTATGCTACATGGAGAGAAGATAATAGCTACAATTGTTGATATTGAAAAAGTCACAGATAAATATAAGAAATTTGATAAACCAAGTTACTCTTATTATCCTATCCTTAAATTTATTTACAAAAACAGGACTATGCAATTAACGGACAAAAGTCATAACAGTACGGAAAAAGAAGTCAAAACTAAAATTAAGATATATTACAGTGAAAAATATGGTATTAGTCGAGGTTTTACTGCTTTTGAACTTGTCTTATCTATCATTTCATTGGCTTTTATATCTGCGGGATTAGTTGCTTTATTCAAATTCAAATTAAAATGAAAAAAATATTTTTTGTTTTCGTTGTTTTTTTTCTAACCGCATGTGGTCAACAAAATAAAGAAACTATGAAACCCCAAAAAGATATCTATTCTATCGGAAGTGAAATAAAGCATTTTGATAGCGAACCGCAATATGGAGCATATATTTCAACAAATGATTGTTCTTTCGATATTCTAATCAATGACATTCCCATTATTAAATATAAAGATAATTCTGGGGGAGGGCTTTCAAGATCATATTTTCCGCTCAACTGGGATATTACGAAAAAAGAGTTGCAAAAAATAACGGTTCGATTATCCCCTGGATTTAACAAAGAAACAAACTCGCTATATTCATCACTAAACAGAAATTCAGGAGTTCAAATAAGCATTGTAGAATCTTTCAAAAATAAAGATGATAGTTGGGGGGATGAAGAAGAAATTAAAAATTATACAACTCCTCAAAAAATAATTGAAGGTAAAGAAGTTGCTTCATATAATGGAAATGTTTCTTTTGAAGATAGTTTTACGTTTAAAGCAAATGTACCATACGAAATTAACACTTTAGAAAATGCCGAAATTCTTTATACCAAAGATAAAGACAAACTTAAACAATTAGAAAAAGAAGTAGTTTCAAAATATAATCAGATAAGAAATATTTATTTAAAAGGCTCAAAAGATGATCTGGCCAATGTTCTTTATACAAGAGAAAAAAGGTTTGCACAACAACTTTATCTTTCTTCCGAAAAAATTAAGAGTAGATGGGATGATGATTATCAATTCAGAACCGATTCTAATTTAGAATTCTTCGATTTGAAACCCATCGAAAATTATAAAATGTCTTTTTATGGTAATGGAAAATTAGTTTGTTTAGAAAAAATTAACAATGAGAAGTCATCACTTTGGGGTGGATTTAAGAAAAAAGGTGATGATGAGATAACTACAACTTATCTTGTTTTATATCTGTACCGTCCTAAAGGGAGTACCAAACTAGAAATATATTAATTGTGTATGATATTTAAAATATTTGGAGCTATAATGGTTATTATAGGACTTTTTATTGGTTTTTTAGTCTATCAAGCTATTTTACCGATAGTTTTTGGAACTAAAACTAAAGCAACAATTATTGCAGTTCAGCAGGTTGAAGCTAAATATAAAAAAAATGGAAGAAAGATAATTTATGATCTTCCAGTTTTTCAATTTGATTATCTTAATAAAAGAATTACTGTGAGAGATCATAATAGTGTTACTGATATCAACGTAGTGAACACTCAATTATACATTTATTACAGTAAAAAATATGGTATTAGTCGAGGCTTTTCTGCTATAGAGATTGTTTTTTCTATTATTTCTTTAGCTTTTATTTTTTTTGGAATTATTGCTTTGTTCAAATCAAAATGAGAATATTATTTTCCACATCCGTTGGATTTTGTTTTTTTGCTTGCGCACAAGAAAATAAGAAGAACATGAAGACAAACCAAGACATCTTAAATGCTGATAATGAATGGTACTGTGCAGAGTATTTTCCCAAAGATGTAATTACAAAGTTTCAGTCAACCAAGGGTAGAAAAGCCAAATCTGTTTCTACAACAAGAGCTGAATCAGATATATATTCACAAAATGTTTACCCGATCGAAAATTATGTAATGAAGTTTTATGGTAATAATAGGATGGTTAGGTTGGAACCAAAAGATGGTTTTAACCGGGGCGAATCTTTGCTGGGATATGATGATATTGATAAGACCGGCATGAATAGAAAAACATTTATAGATATGTTATTATATATTCCAAAAGGAACTCAAAGCCTGCAAATTATCAGATAGGGCATGTTTAATAAAAATAAAAAGCTACAAGAAGAACTCAAGAAAGTTCAGGAACAATATCAGGAAAATAAAGGGAAAGCCATGCCTTTGACCCGGCCTGCATATATGCAAATGGGAATCAACTTCCTCTGGGCTGTTTTTAATATGTATATGTTCTTCGAAAACAGGAATGTAGAAAAATTTTCATTCTTCAATTTTTGGGTTATGTTTTTCTTATTGCTGATGAATATTCCTTTATTTACCTATAAGGAAAATGAGAAAGAAGGCAAAAATAAGTTTGTAGCTATTTATTTTTTTTGTGCATTATTGGTATTCACTTTATTTCCCTTTTTCATCTCGTATAATCTAGCCATGGTATTTACTGTAGCTTCATGGCTTCCCAATTATATTTATTCATATTCTATAAAAGATAAGAAAGTGATAGATAGTCTAAAAGGAAATACGGGATGTTTCATGATCTTTTGGTTGGGACTTTTAGTGATTAGTATAATAATAAGTATTTCAAGACATTCTTTAGGCACTGAAATATTTCCTGCCGGATATAATTACGGATACTTTATTAATATGTTATATAATATATTTTTTATAGTGTCAATTTATTATTCAAATCGATATAGAAATATGTCTGTTTGACATAATAAAGGGAGCAAATTCTTAATTGTATTTTTTTTGCATATTTAAAATATATGGCTAATGTGTCTATATTGTCCAAGAACTGAAAAAGCTTTTAGATGAAAATAAAAAATAGTTTTGGAGTTATTGTCCTGTTATTGGGGGGTTATTTACTATTTAGTTTATATCAATCTTCTTTACCTATAATTTATGGAACCAGAGCAAAAGCAAATATTATTGGGACTGACAGTGTGAAAAACAAGAGGTTTACCTATTTGTATTACCCTGTCTTTCAATTTAATTATCAAAATCAGCTCATTAAGTTTACAGATAAAAGCAGTAGTGTTGATAAAGATATTGAAAAGTCTGAGGTGATGGTGTATTATGATCAAAACTATGGATTTAGCCAAGGTTTTACCACTGAGAAGATTATCTTTTTGATCATAAGTATTTTGCTTATCTTATTCGGAATTGTTTGCCTTGTCAAACCTTTCTGATATATTGATGAAATAGAAGTATGTCTGGAATTAGCACTATAGAATATCAGTCTTTCTACTTAAAAGGTATTATCATCGGAGATACTGTTGTCCCTTTCTTATAAATGATGGATACAACAAAGACCGTTAAAAACAGTACCGAAAATAATCATTATTTCAATAATTGATTTCTTCTTTTAATAGGATGAAAGAACAAATAAAAAAACAGGAATAACGAATATGCCAACAAAAGAGGGGCCTAAGCCTCTCTTTTTAGTGGAACAGAATCTGTTTTGGCCACATCTCTTATTCTTTCGAGCCATTTTCCTCTTTTATCTTCATTAATATCCTGAAAAGGGCCTATAAAATCAACCTGTATAGAAGATAATCCACAATATTCCAGAATGCCGTTTTTTAATTGAATAAGCCCACTGGACTGATATATTTCATTGTATTCATGTTCCGACAAATCTCCCGATGTTGTAATAATTCTTCCTGTTTTATCATTGAGTAATCCTTCGCTGATTCCATTATTATTTCTTGTAAAAGTAATGCCGGGAAGGAACGCCCTGTCGAAAAAACCTTTCATTACAGCAGGCATACCAAGCCACCACATGGGATGAATCCATACCTGATGCTCACTCCAGTGAATATCTTCGAGTGCCTTGAGTAAATCGGGTTCCAGTTCCATTCTCTTCCGGTAACCGAACTGAAGGTTGGGATTGAAATCCAGTTCTCCGATGGCAATATACCGGACTTCCGCTCCGGTAGCTTCGGCAGAATCCACATAGTTGCGGGCTATAGCTGTATTAAAACTTTCCTGATCAGGGTGTCCGTTGATGACTAGTATTTTTTTCATTGTTCGGGGTATAAAATCTGATTAAATAATTCAACTTGTTTAGTATAAAAAGCATCCGATAAAGGACACGGGAAAAAATCAAAAGCATGTACAGCTCCTTTTATTTCCAGGAGATTGACCTCAACTCCTGCTTTTTTCAGATGCTGGGCATATTCCTTACCTTCATCTTTCAGGGGATCTGCTTCACAGACAATAAGGGTTGCAGGAGGAAGATCATTGAACTTTTTTGACAGTAACGGAACGGAATAGAGTGGTGGCAGGGTTAAATTGTGCTGTAAATAATGTTTCCACATCCATTCCGCTGCCTTTCTGGTTTGCATGGGTGCATTGGCCAGTTCATGCATAGATGGGGTCTCCAGATGAGTACTCATAGGAGGATACAGCAGGTACTGATGCTGTATGTGTGTTTTGCCCTGATCTCTGGTTAAATGGGTTATAGATGCTGCAATGGTGGCTCCGGCACTGCTTCCGCCGATCATGATAAAATGTTTATCACCACCTATTTGATCTGCAAAATCAGAAAGCCATAGCAATGCATCATATCCATCTTTCATGCCTGCAGGAAAAGGATGTTCCGGAGCAAGCCTGTAATCAACTGAGACAATGACAGCTTTACTATCTATGGCCAGTTTAAAAAACAGAAAATCATATTGTTCAGGAGTGCCATATATAAATGCACCCCCATGAAAGTATAAGAACACGGGTAGATGTTCTTTTCCTTTTGGTTTATATACTCTCAACCTAATATTTTCCGAATGATCAGAAGACGGGATATAGATGTTTTCAACGGAAAGTAATTCGGGCAATAATGGTGGTTCCGTTTGTAATGAAATATTCATTTCTTCTTTTCTGATTTCTGCAGGATTATGGATCAGCAGGTTTTCATAATTGATCTTATGATAAGGATCGTTGACAATGGCTTCCCATAGATACGGATCTATCTTTTCTAACATATCATATTGTTTGTTGAGCAAAAATAGACTGGAAAAAGCCATAAAAACAGGTATATTTTAAGCTTGTTTGGGTATCTTTACAGCATGGCAAAAGAAAATATCTATCAGTCTCTTGAAATATTTTATGAAAAAATCGATCAATGTCCTTTGCGTGACAGGCAGTTCAACTTTTTTGAGTTGGTATATGTTATTTCCGGGATTGGAGATCATGTCGTGAATGGCAATAAAATTGCCTATTCTGCCGGAGACTTATTTTTGATCACTCCTAATGATTGCCATGAATTTAATCTGGAAGGAATCTGTGAGTTTATGGTCGTCCGGTTTGATGAAAAATACATCAGAGAATACCAATGGAAAAGTATAGACCATATCGAATGTCTTTTATATTATGCATCTCATCTGTCCGGTTCAGTGCTGGTGAATAAGGATGATCAACAGATGGTTGGCTTGTTGATTCAGAATCTGAAAAAAACTACAGAATACCAATCTGTTTATAATGAAGATCTTACCCGTCATCTGGTGAATGCCATTATTGTAATTGCCGCCAGAAACATAGCCGTTATGAGGCCCCGGAATATATCATCTCATACGGATAACCGCATATTGCAGATTTTGGATTACATCCAGGAGCACATCAGAAACCCTAAGTTGTTGAAGGTGGAGGCAATTGCTGAAAAATTTGGGTTGTCAGGAACCTATCTTGGAAGCTATTTCCGAAAACATTGTGATGAATCTATACAGCATTATATATCTTCTTATAAAATCAGATTAATAGAGCACCGGCTATCTTTCAGCGATAAAAGAGTTCATGAAATTGCTGATGAATTTGGATTCACCGATGAAAGCCATATCAATAAATTTTTCAAAAGACATAAAGGTTTAAGCCTTAAAGCCTATAAGACAGAAATGACTCACTGATTTTGCTGGAAGAATAGCGAGATTATAAAACCTGTAGCTCTTTAAAAACATCAATAACAGACTCGATGAGTCCCTTTTCTGGGATTGGATTTGAAGAATTATCAGGAACAATAGCCCTTAGATTACCCTCATCATCCCGTTCAAAGACTACGTCAGTACCATTGATATTGACATAAAGCTTATAACCATAAGTGAAGGTGGCAAGGCGTCCGGTGAAAAGAAGTTCTTGGCCTTTATAGGTTACCGGTATTTCTAGATCATGTTCCATGTAGTGTCAGTTTCTGTGCATTTTAAATACCGGGCAAAGTTCGGAAATCTCAGCCTGAATTTATAATTTAAATAATAATTTTTGTAAAATAGGGAAAAGAAAAAAATCAACCTGTTTAATCAATGGCAAATAGCCTGTCGAATGATCAGATGAGCTAATATCTCCTGATCTGGACTGAAGAGACTGCCTTTATTTTTACTCTTTTTCCTACTTTTTTCAACAGTCCCGTCTCAGCGTTTCTTCTGAATACAAAAGCATCTCCACTTTGGGCATTGGTTACAATTACGAATTTTCCGGTTTCGTCAATGGCAAATACTCTGGGATGTTTCCCTTTGGTCGGCTGATAGCCTACGGTTTTCAGTTTCCCATCATTTTGAATTGAAAATATGGCGATGTTATTTTCAACACCGCGATTGGAAGCATATAAAAAAAGCCCGTCAGGAGAAATATGAACATCAGAACTTTCAAAATCTTCTTTAAATTTTTCAGAATGGGTATCTATTCTCTGAATAGGGGCTAATCTTCCTTTATCATATCCATATACACTTACAGCGCCACCCATTTCCTCAATACAATAGGCATATTTCCCGTTCGGATGGAATGTGAGATGTCTTGGGCCGCTTCCTAAAACAGCTTGTGTAAAAGGAGGTTCTGCAGGTGATAAAGGTTTATGTTTTTCATTTTCAAAATGATAACTTCTGATTTTGTCTGCTCCCAGATCCGGAAGAAAAATATAATCAAAATTGGGTGAAAAAACAGTGGAGTGGATGTGAGAGCGTTCCTGTCTTCCGGGATTGATACTGCCTTCCAAAAATTGGAAATTCTGAACAGCCGGCTGTATACTGCCATTTTCCAGAACAGGATAAACAGAAACACTTCCTTCTGTGTAATTTCCGTTAATTAACCATTTTCCATTTTGATGAGCCGTTACATAAACCGGGTTTTCCCCGCCGCTTTTCTGACTGTTGATGAAAGTTAACTTTTTATCCATAGGATTAAACGCAAAACTGCTTACACTGCCGGCATTTTTTGTTTTGCTTTCTGTACAGGCAAAAACATATTTTCCATTAGGAGATAAGGTGAGAAAAGATGGATTTAAAATACCTTTAACTGAGGTTACTTTTGATAATTTCCCCTTGATGGTATCCAGTTCATATACATAAATCCCCTCAGTGGTTTTATCACGGTTAAACGAGCCGAAAAATACGTACGTATTTTGTGAATATAATTTTATAAAGGCTAAAATTATAAAGACTGAGCTTAGGATCTTCTTCAAGGGTATAAATAGTTTTTAGATAGTTTGAGGCAGTACCGCCGATAAGTTACAAAACTACGCATTTACTCCAATTGGATTGTCATTTTCTTCATAAAATAAGTATGAATCCAACATTTATTTTTTCTCAGCGTTTTTTAGTTAAACATTTTCGATGATTCCGCTCTTTATTGTTTGAAGCATAATATACGACAGGTTCTGTCGCTTTACTGCAATATCTTTGTTTGGCTACAGAAATTAATAGTGAAAAATAAAAATACCAAGTTGTAATAAAATCCATAATCAATACAATAAAATAAATCTTTTCGCAGTGGCATAAAAAGGAT
>NZ_QNUF01000036.1 GCF_003385455.1 Chryseobacterium rhizosphaerae
TCTAAACCCTCAATCCATCTACTCCTGCGCTCCCATATTGGGACTGCAAAGATACAAATCTTTTTCACTTTCGCAACTTTTATTTTTAAAAAGTTTTGATCACGTTTTTTAGAATTATTATCTTTTAAAGTATATCGTTTCTGCTTATCTAAAAGCTCTTCTGCGCTTACTGAATATCTTTCGTTTTTCAGTGGGGCAAAGGTAAGCCAACTTACCTATACCAAACAAGTTTATTTAACTTTAAATTCATATTATATTCATATTTTATCCTAACCTACTGGTAGGCAAGGGAGAAAATTTTAAACAAATGTTTGAAGCAACGCATTGGAGCGTAGGAGGGAGCTGAGATGAGGAGTGATGAGTGATGAGTGATAAGTGATAAGTGATAAGTGATAAGTGATGGAAGTTATACATATATATAGTAGGGTATTCTTTTATAGGATAGAGTATCTCAATTATGGTTGGGCTAAAGCCAGGGCAGAGGCTGATTTTATTTGAGCGGGCTAAAGCCCACTCCTATTGAATATGCATTTCCAAAAAGAATTGATTGGCAGCTGGCTATTGGCAGCTAGCGACTGATGGCTGGCTATGTTGACTATTGACTACCAGTTATTCATCAGCCTATATTTATATTCTATATCTACTCCCCTAGCCCCGATAGAAACGGATACCCCACAGCACAGGTCGGAACACGTAAGGATTACAGCCCTGGAAAGCCTTGGCGCGAGGAGTATGAGTGGATAGCGGGAAAAAGCTAATGGTGTTAGAGAGTCTGAGGGTTGGAGAGTCTGAGAATTGGTGGGTTCTAGAATTTGGGAGTTGAGAGAATGAGAGTGAGAGGTTGGGAGTTGAGGGGTGAAAAAAAAAAAACATTCCGTGGAAATCTTAGCTGTTAAAGACTCCCACGGAATGAGTATAAATTGAAGTTATATATTTTAATTCAGAACATAGGATGTCCCGTCTCTTCCGTCTTTTAATTCGATGCCTTCAGCCAGTAGTTTGTCTCTGATCTGATCTGAAAGGTCAAAGTTCTTGGATTTTCTTGCCTGATTTCTAAGTTCAATTAAAACTTTCAATGTCTGATCAAGTTTTTCATTGTTATTTTCTTCCACAGCCTGTAATCCCAGTACATCAAAGATAAAGGCATTCAAGGTTGACTTTAAATCTTCAAGGTCTTCTGTAGAGATTGTTTCTTTGGCATCATTTAAAGCAAAGATATATTTTACGGCTTCAAATAAATGAGCAATCAGAATTGGAGAGTTGAAATCATCGGTTAACGCTTCATAACATTTGTTTTTCCATTCTTTAAGACTGAACCCGGATTGCTTATTATCGTCAGGAGTGATTGAGTTTAATACTTTCACAGCCTCCATCAATCTGATAAATCCTTTTTCGCTGGCTATCATCGCATCATTGGAAATATCTAGAACACTTCTATAATGTGCCTGCAGGAAGCAGAAACGAACAATTGAAGGATGGAAAGGCTTCTCAAAGAAGTCGTTATCTCCTGTCACCAACTGCATAGGAAGAATATAGTTCCCTGTAGATTTACTCATACGCTGGGAATTCATCGTCAACATATTGGCATGCATCCAGTAATTTACCGGAGCAGCGTCATTGCAAGCTTTTCCTTGTGCAATTTCACATTCGTGGTGTGGGAATTTCAAATCCATTCCTCCTCCATGAATATCAAAAGTTTCCCCAAGATATTTTGTACTCATCGCTGTACATTCAAGGTGCCATCCCGGGAACCCTTCTCCCCAGGGAGAGTTCCATCTCATAATGTGAGCGGGAGAAGCTTTTTTCCAAAGGGCAAAATCCTGTGGGTTCTTTTTCTCACCTTGTCCGTCAAGATCACGGGTATTGGCAAAGAGCTCTTCTATATTACGTTTTGAAAGCTCACCATAATTCAGTCCTCTTTTATTGTATTCCAATACATCGAAGTATACTGAACCGTTGCTTTCGTAGGCAAAACCTCTTTCAATCAGCTTTTGAGTCAGTTCGATCTGTTCTACAATATGACCTGTGGCTGTAGGTTCAATATTGGGAGGAAGCAAATTAAACATCTGTAAAACTTTATGAAAATCCACTGTATATTTCTGTACGATTTCCATGGGCTCCAGCTTTTCAAGCCTGGTCTGTTTTACAAATCTGTCATTATCTACGTTCCCATCGTCGGTAAGGTGTCCGGCGTCGGTAATGTTTCTTACATATCTCACTTTATACCCTAAATGCATCAGGGTACGGTAGATAAAATCGAAAGAAAGGAAAGTTCTTACATTTCCCAGGTGTACATTACTGTAAACGGTAGGTCCACAGACATACATTCCGATGTTACCTTCTAAAATAGGTTTGAATATTTCTTTTTCTGCTGTAAGCGAGTTATATATTTTTAGTTGCATTTATTTTTTATTAAAAGATTCAATAGTTTAAGATTCAAAAATTAGTTAAAATAATATTCTGTCACAACAAATAATTGTTGTGATATAAATTTTATCTGAAACTTTTTTAAATTTTATCATAATTAAATCGCTTTTAAATGATGCTGCAGATGGTCTACATAATCATTGATAATAAATTCCAAGGTAAAAACCCGAGGTTCTGTTTTGGTGGTATCACAGGTTCTCTGTAGTGCCTCATCAGGAATATTTTCAACAATACGAACTATCTGATAATTCAAAGCCTTCCAAAGGTCGATGACCTCATCAGTAGGAATATTCTGATAGTTCTGGATTTTCACCCATTCATTTTGATCGTATACAATATTCTCGTTCTCCTTATATTGAGTGACTACAAATCTACGGATATTTGTAAAAGCACTATCACAAAGATGGCCTATAATTTCTTTTTTAGACCATTTTTCTGATGTGGCCTTATAGATCCATTCTTCTTCAGAAATTGTCTGAAATCTCTGCAGTTCGGCATCAATAATATTTTTAAGAACCTGATAATTCATTGCTAGTAATCTAGTTTTGCATGGCTTCCTACATAATGTAAGAACTCCTGTCTTGTAATAGGGTTTGTTCTAAAAATACCGCTTAATTCTGCCGTGATGGTAGAGCTTGCCGTATCTTTAATTCCTCGGCAGTTTACACAAAGATGCTTGGCATCAATGATGCAGGCTACATCTTTTGTTCCTAAAGCTTCTTTCAGGGCGTCCACAATCTGCATAGTCAGTCTTTCCTGAACCTGTGGTCTTTTTGCATAATAATCAACAATTCTGTTAATTTTTGAAAGACCGATTACTTCTCCATTTGAGATATAGGCTACGTGTGCTCTTCCGATAATCGGTAAGAAGTGATGTTCACAGAAAGAATATACGGTAATATCTTTTTCCACCAACATCTGGCGGTATTTATATTTATTGGAAAAGGTAGAAATCCCAGGTTTGTTTTCCGGAAGAAGGCCTCCGAAAATCTCATTCACATACATTTTGGCAACACGCTTTGGGGAATCTTTTAAAGAGTCGTCTGTCATGTCTAATCCCAGGGTTTCCATAATTTCTCCAAACAGCTCAGTAATTTTTTCTATTTTTTCCTGTGGCGATTTATCAAAAGCATTTTCCCTTATAGGCGTATGTTCTTTTCCTGTGAAAATATCATCGTCGTTATCAGTAAAATCAACCATTTTTATTTAATTTGCAGCAAAAATACGGATAATATTAATTCATCTATTTCAAATTGGACCGAAAAATATTATCTTTTATAACTAGTCTTATTAAAATAACCTATGA
Organism: Chryseobacterium rhizosphaerae; assembly: GCF_003385455.1. Lineage (GTDB taxonomy): Bacteria > Bacteroidota > Bacteroidia > Flavobacteriales > Weeksellaceae > Chryseobacterium > Chryseobacterium rhizosphaerae. The sequence continues at coordinate 3,734 of NZ_QNUF01000036.1, forward strand.
TTATTGTCGAAGAAGTACAAAATGAAAAACATAAAAAGGAATTTCTAGAATTCCCTGCACAACTTTATCTCCACGACAAACATTATATACGCCCTTTAAATAAACATATCGAAGAAATTTTTGATCCTCAAAAGAGCAAGTTTTTCAAATATGGAACGTGTAAAAGATTTTTATTTAAAAAGAATCATAAAACTGTAGGTAAAGTCGCTGTTTTTATCAACACCTGCTATGAACAAAAGCAACCAACAGGAGGTTTTGGTTTTTTCGACTGTATTGATGATCAGCAAACGGCTAATTTTATTTTTGACCACTGTAAAAATTGGCTTCAGGAAAAAGGAATGGAAGCAATGGATGGCCCTATCAATTTTGGCGAAAGAGATAAATTTTGGGGTCTTTTGATTGAAGGTTTTACGGAGCCTTTGTTTGGAATGAATTATAATCCCCCTTATTATAAGGAGCTTTTTGAAAATTATGGTTTTCAGATTTATTTTGAACAATTTTGTTTTACAAGACCCATTTTCGCAGAGGTTTCACGGGTTTTCACTATTGCGTATGAGAGAAACAGGAGAAATCCTGCTATTTCCGCCCAGCCTATGAAAAAGAATAACCTGAAAAAATTTGCCAAAGATTTTACGGAGGTGTACAATAAAGCCTGGGCTTCCCATGGTGAAGGAAAACATATAGAGGAAGCTAAGGTTTTGAAAATGTTTAATACCATGAAACCTATTATCAATGAACATATCTCATGGTTTGTCTATGAAAATGAAAAACCAATTGCCATGTGGATCAATCTTCCGGACCTTAACCAATGGTTTAAATATCTCAATGGAAAATTCGGATTTTTTGAAAAGATTAAATTTTTATGGTTAAAGGAATTTAAAAAGAATGAAAAAATGGTTGGCCTGGTTTTCGGCATAGTCCCTGAATGGCAGAAAAAAGGGATTGATGGCTATATGATCTGGAAGGGAACACAACATTTGAGAGAGCATACAGATTTTACAACTACTGAACTGCAGTGGATTGGTGATTTTAATCCAAAGATGATCAAAATTGCAGAAGCTCTTGATACAACAGTGACCAGAAAACTGGCAACTTACCGGTATCTATTTGATAGAAATAAAGAATTTGAAAGGCATCCTATCCTTTAAAATGAGGAAGTCTAGGTATGAAAAATGGAAGTTATTGAAGACCAAAGGTTCAGTTTTGCTTCATATTAAAAATAAAAACCCTGCCTTACAGACAGGGTTCCTTTCATTTTGGTACTTTTATTAGAATAGCTCACCTGCTACTTTTTTAATATTATCACTTTTTCCCATTGAGTAAAAGTGTAAAACAGGAACTCCAAAATCCAGCAGTTCTCTGCATTGGGCAATTGCCCATTCTACTCCTATCTGCTTTACAGCTTCATTATTCTTGGCATTTTCCACAGCTGTGATCAGTTCTTCCGGAAGGTCTATTTTAAATACCTGCGGGAGAATTTTCAGATGTTTCTTTGTTGCAATAGGTTTAATTCCCGGAATAATAGGAACGGTAATTCCCATTTCTCTTGCTTTCTGAACGAATTCAATATACTTTTTATTGTCAAAGAACATTTGAGTTACAATATAATCTGCTCCGGCATCTACTTTCTGCTTGAGCCACTTCAGATCATAATTCATGGAAGGTGCCTCCATATGTTTTTCGGGATAACCAGCCACTCCTATGCAGAATTTATTAAGTTCATCACAAATCTGATCTTCATCATGAAGGTACTTCCCTCTTCCCAGGTTATTAATCTGGTTCACGAGATCCATAGCACTGGCATGCCCTCCCTGGGTAGGTTCAAAATACTGATGTCCTTTCATTGCATCTCCCCTCAATGCCATAACATTATCTATTCCAAGATACATACAGTCTACCAAAAGATATTCTGTTTCTTCTTTTGTAAATCCTCCACACAATAAATGTGGCACGGTATCTACATTATATTTATGCTGAATAGCTGCACAGATTCCCAATGTTCCAGGTCGCATTCTTGTAATACGACGTTCCATCAGGCCATTTCCTTTATCGAGATAGATATATTCCTCTCTTGAAGTGGTAACATCAATGAACGGAGGTTTGAATTCCATCAGCGGATCTATGTTTGTATACAGATCTTCAATACCGATTCCTTTCTGTGGTGGAACAACTTCTAAGGAGAATAAAGTTTTTCCATTTGCGTTTTTAATGTGTTCTGTTATCTTCATGTTATATTTTAGTTGTTGGTTGATAGTTGATAGCTAAGAGTTTTGATTTGTAAACAAACTATCAACTCTCACCCATGAACTATAAACTTTTTTTAATCTGCTAAGTTGGGTGACAACCATTTTCTTGCTTCCTGAATGCTACAACCTCTTCTTGCAGCATAGTCTTTAAGCTGGTCTTCTGTAATTTTTCCTAAACCGAAATATTTTGCATGCGGGCTTCCGAAATAGTATCCGGAAACAGCAGCTGTAGGAAACATGGCTAAACTTTCAGTAAGGTAAACGCCAATATTTTCTTCTACTTTTAAAAGATCCCAGATTGTTTTCTTTTCCAAATGGTCAGGGCAAGCCGGATATCCGGGTGCCGGACGAACTCCTTTGTATTTTTCGGCAATCAGATCTTCATTGCTTAAGCTTTCCTGGTTGGCATAGCCCCAGTACTCTGTTCTTACTTTTTTATGTAAAAATTCGGCATAGGCTTCTGCAAAACGGTCAGCCAATGCTTTTACCATGATGGAATTATAATCATCATTGGCTTTTTCATATTCAGCAGACAATTCATCTGTTCCAAAGCCTGTAGTCACACAAAAGGCTCCCACATAGTCTGTCTTTCCCGAACTTTGAGGAGCAATAAAATCACTTAAAGCCAGATATTCTTTTCCTTTTGATCTTTGGGCCTGCTGTCTTAAAGTTAAAAATTTAGCCTGCTCATTATTATTCTCATCAAAGATTAAGATATCGTCGGACTCATTGGAGTTGGCTTTAAAAATTCCGAAGATCGCTTTTGCCGTTAATAGTTTTTCATCTAAAATTCTTTTTAAAATAACCTGAGCATCTTTAAATAATTCTTTAGCCTGAACCCCTACTACCTCATCTTCTAAAATATTCGGATATTTCCCATGTAGGTCCCAGCTTCTGAAAAACGGCGACCAGTCTATAAAAGGAAGAAGCTCATTCAAATCCTGGTTTTCAAAAACTCTTATACCTAAGTTATTCGGTGTGAAAATTTCTTCATTCTCCCAATCAATGGTAAAATGACTTTGTCTTGCTTCTTCAATTGATACATAGTCTTTATCAACCTGTCTGTTCAGAAACTTTTCCCTGAAATCTGAATAATCATTCTTTAAATCTGAAACATATTCTTTATTCCGGTCACCCAACAATGAACTTACTACATTCACAGCTCTTGAGGCATCATTCACGTGAACAACTGCATTTTTATATTTTAAATCGATTTTCACGGCAGTATGTGCTTTTGATGTAGTAGCTCCCCCAATCAATAAAGGAAAATCCAAGTTTTGCCTTTCTAATTCAGAAGCGATATACACCATTTCATCCAAACTTGGGGTGATTAACCCACTTAGTCCGATGACATCTACTTTTTCTGCAATGGCTGTCTGGATAATCTTTTCGGCAGGTACCATCACTCCAAGATCAACGATTTCATAATTGTTACAGCCTAACACTACGCTTACAATATTTTTACCTATATCATGAACGTCTCCTTTTACTGTTGCCATTAGAATCTTTCCATTGGCTGGTCTTGAACCATCTTTTTCAGCTTCAATATAAGGTTGTAAATAAGCAACTGCTTTTTTCATTACCCTTGCTGACTTTACTACTTGCGGAAGGAACATTTTTCCACTTCCAAATAAATCTCCTACCACTCCCATTCCTGTCATCAGATTAATTTCTATGACATGAAGGGGTTTTTCAGCTGCCTGTCTTGCTTCTTCTACATCTTCTTCAATAAAACGGTCAATCCCTTTTACCAATGCATACGTAATTCTTTCCTGCAAAGGATTGTTTCTCCATTCTAAATCTTCTGTTTTTTCTTTTTTTACCGACTTATGTTTTTCGGAATAATCAAGAAGTCTTTCTGTAGCATCTTCTCTCTTATCAAGAATAACATCTTCTACAAGCTCCAGAAGTTCTTTATTGATTTCATCATACACTTCCAGCATTGCAGGGTTTACAATTCCAATGTTCATTCCTGCCTGGATGGCATGATAAAGAAATACTGAATGCATAGCCTCCCTTACGGTATCATTTCCACGGAATGAGAAAGAAACATTACTCACTCCTCCACTTACAGAAGCATAAGGAAGGTTTTGTCTCACCCATCGGGTAGCTTCTATAAAGTCGATGGCATTTTTCCTGTGCTCATCCATCCCTGTAGCTACCGGGAAAATATTCAAGTCGAAAATGATATCTTCAGCAGGAAAACCAATCTGGTTCACCAAAATATCATAAGACCGTTTTGAGATTTCAATTCGTCGTTCAAGATTATCTGCCTGCCCTACCTCATCAAATGCCATTACAATTACTGCAGCACCATATCTTTTGATCGCTTTTGCATGTTTGATAAATTCTTCTTCTCCTTCTTTTAAACTAATGGAGTTTACCACACATTTTCCCTGTGCTACCTGAAGACCGGCTTCTAAGATTTCCCATTTGGAAGAATCAACCATGATGGGGATTCTTGCGATATCCGGTTCGGAGGCAATTAAGTTCAGGAACTTGATCATGGACGCTTTTCCGTCAATCAATCCATCATCAAAATTGACATCGAGAATTTGTGCTCCGCCTTCCACCTGATGGCGGGCAATATCTAATGCTTCAGAGAATTTCTCCTCTTTAATTAGTCTTAAAAATTTTTTGGAGCCGGCAACATTTGTCCTTTCACCAACATTGATGAAATTACTTTCCGGTGTTATGATAAGAGGCTCAAGGCCTGATAATCTTAAATACTTCATCTAATTTTATTCTTCTAAAATATAATAGGCATTATTTGCATTCTGCCTTAATAAATCTCTATGCTTAGCTAAAGCAGTGATCAGTGGAAATCTCTTGTATGCTAAACCATGCTCTTTAGCAAATTTTTCTATCTCCTCTGTGATTTCGTTATAATACATATAGCTGTAGTTTGGAAATAAGTGATGGGCAACATGGAAATTAAAATTCCCCAACACATTTCTCACCAGCCAATTATTTTCTTTTAAATCATTCGTCACTTCAAACTGGTGACGAAGCCAGCTAAATGGAAGCCCATTGTTCCTGTCCAATCTTGGAAAAGCATTATCGGGCAGCGGATGTAAAGGCAATAAAACAAACAAAGCAAAAATGCTTGCTGAAATCACCTGTAAAAACCATGCTCCCAACGCTAATCCTACTGATACTTTAAAGAACACCACCGGAACTACAATCTGATAAAAAAAGTAGAACAGTTTATACCCTATCATTTTCACTTTCTCTATTACGGGTATTCTTCCCTGGGTTTTTAATATCACTCTTTCCTTATCAAAGAAATCTCTAAAATCTCTTATAAACATCCAGTTGAATAAATACAACGGATATACTAAAAAGAAAAACTTATCCTGGTATTTCTGTACCCCTTTTGCTTTGATCCAGGGAACGATTAGCAGCAAACCACTCTGCTCAATATCCGTATCCCAGCCATCCACATTAGGATAGGCATGATGACTCGCTATATGTCTTTTTTTCCAGATGTAGGAATTAGCTCCCACAAAATCAAAAATGTGTAACACCAGAAAGTTTAGTCTTTTACTTTTATAAATGTTGTTATGAGCTGCTTCATGGATAAGATTTAAATAAATCAAGACCAGAAAAACTCCCATGACAACAAAACTTAGTACATACAACCAGGGGACCTCTGCATTGAGAACAGCAACAAAGTATAAACTTATATAGATCAACGGCAGAATAACCGCCTTCACCTGGATATAAATATCTCTGTTCCCGGGAATTTCTTCTACCCGTTGGTTCACTTTCTTCCTTAGTTCATTAAACAGTTTCGCATCGTCAGAATCTTTGAAATAACTCGGCTTTTCCATTATATTAAACTTTATGGTTTATTTAAAGTTAATATTTATAATCCAGCCTACATTATTGATTTTAATTAAAAAAATCTATCAAATCATACAAATTCTTTCAATTTTCTTGGCGGATATTTTTCTACAAGATCAGCAATCGCTTTGATATGTTCCGGAGTAGTACCGCAGCATCCTCCGATAATATTGATCAATCCTTTTTCTACATATTCCTTGATTTGTCTGGCCATATCTTCCGGTGTCTCATCATATTTTCCAAAGGCATTCGGTAAACCTGCGTTCGGATAGGCTGAAACATAGAATTCTGAATTATGGGCCAACGTCTCCAGGTAAGGCGTCAGCTGATCCGCTCCTAAAGCACAGTTGAATCCAACACTTAACAGGTTCAAATGAGAAACTGAAATCAGAAAAGCTTCTGCTGTCTGCCCGCTCAATGTTCTTCCTGAAGCATCTGTAATGGTTCCTGAAACCATGATTGGAATTTTAATTCCTCTTTCATCCTGCAGCTCATCGATAGCAAACAAAGCTGCTTTGGCATTCAACGTATCAAAGATGGTTTCTACCAATAGAATATCTGATCCTCCGTCTAATAATGCTTCACACTGCTGTCTGTAAGCTACTCTCAATTCTTCGAAAGTAATTGCTCTGTATCCAGGATCGTTAACATCAGGGCTTAAACTTGCCGTTCTGTTTGTAGGACCTATAGATCCCGCCACAAATCTCGGTTTATCAGGATTTTTTGCGGTGTATTCATCACAGGCTTTTCTGGCAATTCTTGCAGACTCATAGTTCAGCTCATACACCAGTTCTTCCATATGATAATCTGCCATAGCGATGGTAGTTCCTGAAAATGTATTCGTTTCAATAATATCAGCCCCTGCTTCCAGGTATTTTTTGTGAACTTCTTCAATAGCATGGGGCTGAGTCAAAGAAAGCAAATCATTGTTTCCCTTAACCGGATGTTCCCAGTCTTTGAAGCGTTCTCCACGATAATCTTCTTCTTCAAACTTATAACGCTGAAGCATGGTTCCCATAGCTCCGTCAAGGATGAGGATGCGCTTTTGGAGTTGAGAGTTGAGAGCTGAGAGTTGAAAGTCTTGTATGCTATTTTTCATTTTCTATTTTTTTGTAATAATTTATAAATCCGCTGATAAGCTTTTTACATAAAAGGATTTTTCTATTTACAATTTCAAAATCATCTTTAGAAATATATACTTGGTCTAAAGCCAGATAAAATTGGGTTTCCAGTTCGTAAAGAGATCCTCTGGCAATATGCAAAAAGTGTAATGTATCTTTAGATATTCTTCTTCCACATCCTTCTGCTATATTTGATCGGACTGAAATAGCGGCTCTTCTTATTTGACTGGTTAAAGCAGATACTTCTTCTTTAGGAAAATTTGTGGTCAAAATATAAGTTAGGTTAACCAATTTTCGTCCTTCAATCCAAACCTCTAATTCTGTATAATCTTTACTCATTTTTTATCTATAAACTGTCAACCCTAAACCCTCAACTAATCTAAAGCTTGTTTTAAATCTGCAATGATATCTTCTACATTTTCCAAGCCTACAGAACAACGTACCAGACCTGCTGTAATTCCTACTTCATTTCTTTCTTCGTCAGACAGTTTGGAATGAGTTGTAGAAGCCGGGTGAGTAACGATCGTTCTTGTATCACCTAAGTTGGCAGAAAGTGAACACATTTGTATCTTATCTAAGAAATTTCTTCCACCCTCTATTCCTCCTTTTATTTCAAAAGCAACGATATTTCCTCCCAGTTTCATTTGTTTTTTGGCAACTTCATAGCTCGGATGGGATTTCAGGAATGGATATTTAGCCAATTCCACATTAGGATGGCTTTCTAAAAACTCGGCTACTTTCAATGCATTTTCACAATGTTTTTCAACACGGATTGCCAATGTCTCCAGACTTTTTGATAATACCCATGCATTAAAAGGAGATAATGCAGGACCTGTATTTCTTGCGAAAAGATAAATTTCTCTGATCAGGTCTTCTTTTCCTACTGCAATTCCTCCTAAGACTCTTCCCTGTCCGTCAATCAATTTCGTGGCTGAATGTACAACAACATCTGCACCATATTTAATTGGCTGCTGAAGATAAGGTGTTGCAAAACAATTATCTACAATAAAAATCAGATTGTGTTTTTTTGCAATTTTTCCAAAAAACTCCAGATCCAGAATTTCAATAGCAGGATTAGTAGGAGTTTCCAGGTACAGAATCTTTGTATTCGGTTGAATATATTTTTCAACATTTTCAGCATCACCGGCCTTGAAATAAGTAGTTTCAATATTCCATTTCGGGAAATATTTGGTGAACAAGGTATGGGTAGATCCAAAAACCGACTGGCAGCTTACAATATGATCTCCGGCATTCAATAGTGCCGCAAATGTGGAATAAATTGCAGCCATTCCTGTAGCAAATGCATATCCTGCTTCTGCACCTTCCATTTTTGCAATTTTATCTGTGAATTCCGTTACATTCGGATTAGAGAAACGGCTGTATAGATTTTTAGGCTTTTCTTCGGCAAAACTCGCCCTCATATCTTCGGCATCCTGAAAAATAAAGCTGGATGTAAGGTATAATGGTGTGGAATGCTCGTCAAACTGAGTTCTTTCAGTTTGGGTTCTTATTGCTGATGTTTCAAAATTCTCCATATAGTTTTAATTAATTTACCAATATAGCAGTCTAACAATTTAATAATGAGATTCTTCGCAATGCTCAGAATGGTAATTTACAAGTATTGGTAAACTGTTAAATTGTCAGATTGTTACATTAATTTTATTTTATTTCACTTACTCTTAAAATATCTCCGAAAACACCTCTGGCAGTAACCTGCGCTCCGGCTCCGGCTCCCATAATAACAATTGGATTTTCACCGTAGCTTTCTGTATAAATCTCAAAGATTGAATCAGAACCTTTTAACTGTCCTAATGCTGAACTTCCCGGTACGGACACCAATTTCACATCAAGCTGTCCTTTTTCTTCCTGAAGATTCCCATGCAGATCTCCTACGTAACGCAATACATGACCGGGCTCTTGGTTTTCTTTGATCTTCTGATATTCTTCATCCAGTTCTTCCAGTCTTGAGATAAATTCATTTTTTTCTACGGAAAGAAGATTTTCAGGAATTAGATTTTGAATATTAATATCCTGGAATTCGTTGATCAGATCCAGCTCTCTTGCCAAAATCAGTAATTTTCTTGCTACATCATTTCCTGAAAGGTCTTCACGCGGATCCGGTTCTGTGTATCCTTTTTCCATTGCCTCTCCTATAATTGTAGAAAACTTATCATTTCTTACAGAGAAGTTATTGAAGATATAGCTCAGCGAACCTGAGAATACACCTTTGATTCTGGTGATATTTTCTCCTGAAAGGTGTAGTAATTTGATGGTATCAATTAACGGAAGACCCGCTCCTACATTTGTTTCATACAAATATCGTCTGTTGTTTTTACTCAACGTATATCTTAGTTTACGATATTCTTCAATAGGAAGTGTGTTGAAGATCTTATTGGAAGAAACCAGGTCAAATCCGTTTTCTGCCAGGGCATGGTAGTTTTTCACAAAATCTTTACTTGCCGTATTATCCACAACAATCAGATTTTCCAATTGATTTTCGTTAGAGAATCTGATGAGTTCCTGTACATTTGAGGAGTGCTCTGCAGTCAAAACCTCATCATTCCAATTCGCATCAAAACCTTTTTTATTGAATGCAATCTTCTTTGAATTGGCTACTGCAACTACTTTAAGATCTATTTTCTTACGTCTTTTAATTTCTTCTGAAGATTGAAGAACCTGCTCAATGAGTGTTTTCCCCACATTTCCGTGACCGATAATAGCCAGATGAACAGTCTTTGGTTTTTTGAATATTTCAGATTCTAAAATATTTCTGGTTTTTTCGTCCTGTGAAGAGGTTACAACGATGTTTACCCTGTTTTCTCCTGATACCTGGTTTAAAAGCAATGGGAAGACATTATTTCTGGCCAGCTCAGCAAGAACTTTATTGAAATCTTCTGCTACAAATCCAAGTACAGAAACATTATTGATACTGTAGATTTGGGAAACTTTCCCTGATTTTCTTTCTGCTTCAAATTCATCGATAAGGCAAGCTACTGCTTTTTCTGCATCATTTTCCTGAACCAAAATAGAGATTCCGTTTTCTATAGCTTGTTGGGAAATCACTCCCACACTGATACGCGCTAAAGTAAGCGCTTTAAAAATTCGTCCGTCAATTCCGATTTCTCCAAGGAAATCTTCTCCTTCAAATTTAATGATTGATCTGTTCTTCAAAAATTTTATTTCGTTAGCATTTTTCATGAGTCTATAAAATATTTTTTATGATAGTATTTAATTGTTGGTATTCCATTAGGAAGGCATCATGCCCATGTATTGATTGGATCTCGTGATAAGAAACATTCTTATTTTTCTCTGTCAGTCTTTCAAAACACATTCGGATTTCAGAAGCAGGAAAGAATAAATCTGTATCAACGGAGATCATGTGCATTCGGGCCTGGATTTTCTCCAGCATAGCTTCTTCTGTATTGATATTCATTAATAGATGATTCATCAGCCTGTACGCTTTTAAACTAAATCTATCGTTTAAAGCATTTCCGTGATAAACCAGCCAGTCTTCCGATTCTAAGCGTTGTTTATCCTTATTGTATTTATTTTGAAATCTGTCATTAAGTGATTGTGGAGTCCGATAGCACAACATGGCATGGATTCTGGCTTTTTGCAGAGGTTCATCTTTATCATTCAGTAAAAATTTCTGAACAAGGCATTGTGCATGAAGCCAGTCATGAGTTTTAAAATCACAGGCGATAGGGATAAATACTTCTGCAAGATCAGGCTTCTTGGAAAGCATTTCCCAAGCAATCCCTCCTCCTAAGGAGCCTCCAATAATGGCATATAAGGTTTCGATATGTAAAATTTCCAGTCCTTTCAAAAAGATATTGGCAATATCTGAAGGAGTGAAATCTTCATAGTCTTCAATTAAAAAATTATCGTAGCCGTTTCCGGGAATATTAAAACACAGAACTGTGTACTTTTTCGTATCAACTATCTGACCGTCGCCAATTAATTGTTTCCACCAGCCTTTTTCTCCGGATACATTTGAGTTTCCAGTCAACGCATGATTGATTAAAATAATAGGTGCAGTGAACAAGTCTTTCCCGAAAAGCTCATAGCTCAACGGGATATGGTATTCCTTTTTGGAATGGGTTTGATACGAAAGATTAATATAGTTTAGTTCTGTTTTCAATTCTATTATTTTTAATACAATTGAAAATGCCACAGGAAATGGCTGAAAAGAACTTCAGTAAGTTATCTGTCCAAAATAATTTTGGTAGAACGTAGCACCTTCTTTGCTTGCACAAAGGGTTGCTAAGGTTTCATAGGGTCTAATCCCTCAACCTTTCTTGATAACATTTTCAATATTTGAATGAACGAATGGTGCAAAGGTAGTTTTTTTCTTTTAATTTCAAAAAAAAATTAATTTAATATTTTAATATCCCCATAAATACAAGTGTTTCAAGCCTATATTAAGAATTATTCAGATGATAGGAATTGGAATTACTTTTCAAAAAAACTAACTTCGTATGGAAAATGATGATATATGACCTCCGAAAAAGAAAGATTACAAGATTCCAAATGGAAAAACTGGGGACCTTACGTTAGCAACCGGCAATGGGGAAATGTACGTGAAGATTACAGCTCAAATGGAAATGCCTGGAACTTTACCAATCATAACAATGCGGAGAGCTATGCTTACCGTTGGGGAGAAGAAGGTATTGCCGGTATTTCCGATGTTAAGCAGCTGTTCTGTTTTGCATTTTCATTTTGGAACAAGAAAGATAAAATTGTAAAAGAGCGATTCTTTGGACTGAGCAATCCCCAGGGAAACCATGGTGAAGACATCAAAGAAATATTTTATTATCTGGATAATACTCCTACTCATAGCTATATGAAAATGGTTTACAAATATCCGATCAATGCATTTCCTTATGATGATCTTGTCACAGAAAACGGCAGACGCAGCAAAAAGGAACCGGAATATGAAATTTTTGATACCGGAATCTTCAACAACGATGAATATTTTGATATTTTCATTGAATACTGTAAGGCTGACCATAATGACATCTTGGCAAGGGTTACGGTATGTAACCGAAGTCAGCACGCTGCCCCTATTGTAGTAGCACCAACAGCTTGGTTTAGAAACAATTGGAAATGGGGATACAATACTTATAGAGGTGAAATGCATACTTCTCATGATGGAAGTATTAGTATTGGTCATGACAGTATTTCAATTAAAAAGCTATACTCCAGAAACGGAAATGCACAAAGTGTATTTTGTGATAATGAAACCAATACTTCTAAGCTTTATGGAGCTCCCAAAACTGAAAATACTTATTTCAAAGATGGTATTAATGATTTCATTATTCACCAGGGAGACACTGTAAATCCTGAGAGGAGAGGAACAAAAGCTTCTTTTCTGATTGACGAATTTATTGAATCCGGAGAATGTAAGATTTTTGAATTCAGATTATGTCCTGATGAAACTGATGAGCCTTTTCAAAGTTTCGATGAGATCTTCAATATCCGAAAAACTGAAGCTGAAGAATTTTACCACGAAATTCAAAATGACACCACGGATGAAGATGAAAGAAATGTCCAAAGACAGGCCTTTGCCGGACTTCTCTGGAATAAACAGTTTTATCATTACAATATTGGAAAATGGCTGAAAGGTGATCCTAATTTTGAAGCCCCCAGAAACTTTAATGAATATGTAAGAAATACAGAATGGAATCATCTTCACAATAAGGACATTATTTCCATGCCCGATAAGTGGGAATATCCGTGGTATGCTACCTGGGATCTGGCATTTCACTGCGTACCCTTGTCTATGATAGATGCAGAATTTGCCAAGGGCCAGCTTTTGCTATTGACCAAGGAATGGTATATGCATCCTAACGGACAGCTTCCTGCCTATGAATGGAATATGAGTGATGTAAATCCACCTGTACATGCATGGTCCTGCTTCAGGGTTTTTAAAATTGATGAAAAAAATAACGGAAAACCGGATCTTTTATTCCTGGAAAAGGTATTCCAGAAGCTTCTCCTGAACTTTACCTGGTGGGTGAACAGAAAGGATAAAAATGGAAAGAATATCTTCGGAGGCGGTTTCCTCGGGCTTGATAATATTGGTGCTTTTGACCGGAATATGGATTTAAAAGACGGGCAACATCTTGAACAAGCCGACGGAACGAGCTGGATGGCTATGTACGCACTAAATATGATGCGTATTGCCATGGAGCTGGCCCAATATTACCAGGTATATGAGGATATGGCTATCAAGTTTTTTGAACATTATCTTTATATCGCAGAAGCGATGGAAAACCTAGGTGAAGGTACCAAAGGCCTGTGGAATGAGGAAGACGGTTTTTTCTATGATGTTCTTCAGCTTGGAAACGGAGACAGCGTATCTTTAAGGTTAAGAAGTATTGTAGGATTAATACCTCTTTTTGCTGTAGAAATTGTAGACCACAGATTGCTGGAAAAGATGCCGAATTTCAGAAGCAGAATGGAATGGATACTCAAAAACAAACCTGAACTCACTAAACTTGTCTCTCATTGGGATGAGGAAGGTCATGGAAGAAAGCACTTAATGAGCATCCTCCGTAAAAACAGACTGACAAAAGTTTTAACGAGAATGCTGGATGAAAAAGAATTTTTGAGTTCTTATGGGATCCGTGCCATGTCTAAAGTATATGAAGAGAATCCATTTGTATTCTCTGTTCACGGAAGGGAAAATATGGTTTATTATACTCCTGCAGAAAGTGACAGCAGAATGTTTGGAGGAAACAGCAACTGGCGTGGCCCTATCTGGTTTCCTATCAATTTTCTGATTGTAGAAAGCTTACAGCGTTTCCATTACTATTATGGAAACAGTCTTAAAGTAGAGTTTCCAACAGGAAGTGGAGATAAGAAGAACCTTGATGAAGTGGCTCAAAATATCAGCAAGAGACTTTGCTCCATCTTTTTAAAGGATGAACATGGCCAACGCGCTTTCAACGGTGGAAATCCTAAGTTTAATTATGATGAACACTTTAGAGATTATATCACCTTCTTTGAATATTTCCATGGAGACAATGGCCGTGGAGTAGGAGCTTCTCATCAGACAGGATGGACAGCTACTGTAGCCAAACTTATTAAACCCAGACTTACATTTTAAAGAAAACGCTATACTGCATAAAAAAACCGGATGAAACATCCGGTTTTTCTTATTTTTTAAAGAAAATAGAATTAAATTTTATCTCCATTAACAAAAACTTCGTACCCGATTTCTACATTCGGCTCTAAAGTTTTTGATACGGAACAGTATTTTTCAAAAGATAATTCTGCCGCTTTTAATGCTTTCTTAGGATCAATTTCTCCTTCCAAAAGGAATTTTACTTTAATAGATTTAAAAGGTTTTGCATCATCTACCTGCACTCTCTCCCCTTCCACTTCTGCCTGAAAACTTTTAATATCCTGACGCTGCTTCTTCAATATAGAAACCACATCTATTCCACTGCAGCCAGCTACAGCCATCAGTACACTTTCCATTGGTGATACTCCCTTAGCTCCCGGCTGGGAAGTATTGTCCAGAAGGATAGAGTTTCCTTGGGAGTTTGTACATTCAAATAAAAAGTCGTCGTTTATTCTGTTGAGTGTTATTTTCATTGTACGGATTTATATTTCAGGTTTTTTAATATTCTTATTCAAATATAAAAAACTTTAAGGATTAAACCTTAGGCTAAGACATGATATCAACCATAGCCTGAAAAAGATTATCCGGATTTTCTGCAATCCGGTTACACATATACAAATACCATTCATCACCATATACAATATACTGTCTGCATGAGTAGCCTTCTTTATAGGTTTCATTCAGCAGATCTTCCTGTATTCCCAGTAACATTTCAAATTCATACTTAGATTTTGGAACGTCATATTGCTCAATAAGCTCTTTAACTCTATTTTGAATTTTATTATGGTGCGTAGCAATAGAACATCTTCTGTTTTTAAGGAAAAGAGTTTCAATATAATTAATGTATAGGTCTTCTAAATGTTTTCCTCTCTCTACAGCATGTCCTGGAGGAACAGCAAAAGCACCTTTTACAATTCTTATTTTCCCTTGTGTTTCATTCAATACTCGTTCAAGGTCTTTTGGAGTACGGTTTAAATAAGCCTGAAGGGTAACTCCCACATTTGAAAAATCAGGTGATATTTTACAATAGGTATTAATAATATCATCAGTTCTATCAACTCCTTCTGCGCTAATCACTATTTCAATATCTTTTTTATGAGCTGATTCCGCTAATAACACTAAATTATTATAAGCAAGCTCCTTATCTATTGCAAGCCCGATATGTGATAAATCCAAAGAAACGATAGAATTAATCTTCTCTTCTTTCACCTTATTAATTAAATCAAGGAAATGTTGAGTTACCAATTCTGATTCTTCCACTGAACGGGTACTTTCCCCCATAAACTCTAGGGAAGTGGGAAGTCCTTTATCATTAATTCTTTTAGCAGTCGCTAAAGCTTCTTCCATCTTTTCACCTCCGATATATCTTTTAGCTGCTTTCAGTAGGAGTTTAAAGAGCTCAGGATTGTTAAGAATATATTCTTTTGCGCCTTCATTTAGTGCTGCTATTTTCAACAGTGCACCTGCTTTTTCTTTTAGTTCCATTTTATCTTTTTAATTTGTCTTTAAATTATTTTTATAAAATTCCTCTCGCTTTTATCTCCAAATATTTATTGATAACATCAATGTTCAAGTTTTCAGGAAGGGTATATACGGTATAAATTCCATATTTACGAAGCTCCTGAATAATTAGTTTCTTTTCAAATTCAAATTTTTCAGCGACGATCTCATCATATATTTCCTGCATATTTTCAGGATTTTTATTACTCAAAGTCTGTAGTTCTGCATTTTTAAAAAATACAACTACCAGCAAGTGATTTTTAGCAATCCCACGAAGATATTTCAGCTGACGGTTTAATCCGTCCAGCGTCTCAAAATTGGTAAAAAGTAAAATTAAGCTTCTTTGGTTGAGTGAGTATTTTACATCCTGATACAACCGGTTGAAATCACTTTCAAAAAAGTCTGTTTTAATATTGTACAGGGCTTCTGATATTTTTTTCAATTGTCCGGACTTATTATCAGCAGCAATTTTATTTTCTGCTTTTTTTGAAAAGGTCATCATTCCCGCACGGTCTCCTTTTCTCAGAATAATATGAGACAATGCCATGGCAGCATTAATAGAATAGTCCAGCAGACTTAATCCATTGAAGGGCATTTTCATTGTTCTGCCTTTATCAATCAGTATAAAAATACGTTGCGATTTTTCATCCTGAAATTGGTTAACCATTAAACGATTGGCTTTGGACGTTGCTTTCCAGTTGATGGTTCTGATATCATCTCCAGGAACATAATCCTTGATTTGTTCAAACTCCATAGTATGTCCCAACTTTCGGACTTTCTTAATTCCTCCCAGCATAAATTCGCTCTGCAAGGCCATCAATTCATATTTTCTGAGATGGATAAAGGATGGATAGGAAGGTAAGATCGCATCCTTCTGAAAACTAAATCTTTTGGAAACCAATCCCAATGGTGAAGAGGCATATACATTCAGACTTCCAAAATGATATTCTCCTCTTTCTTTAGGTTCCAGTGCATATTGGAAAAAAGTATTTGTCCCGGAATGAATATGTTTTTCAATTAAAAAATCTCTTTTCTGAAACTGGAAAGGTATTTCATCAATAATTTTGGTAGTAATCTTAAAACTGTAATTGTTTTTGATATCAATTTTTACAAAGTTTTCGTCGCCATTGGACAATTTCTCCGGTAATATTCTTTGGGCCTGTAAGGCATTTTTCTGATTAAAGAGAAGTAGATAATCAACCATTACTGCAAGAAAACAAAGCAGCAATACCATGTGGGCAGCCCACATCAATGCCGGGAAGAAAAATGCCAAAACATACAGAACACCCACTCCAATGAGCGTAAAGAAGAAACGTGTGTTGATGTATAAGTTTTTCATTGTTTAGGTTATAAGGGATTAGGATTTAGAGATTAAAGACTAATTTTATAAGCTTCAATCCCTTCTTTCCCTATCTCGGAATTTCTATTCCCTCTAAAATTTGACGGATAATTTCATCTGCTGTAAGACCTTCCATTTCTCTTTCCGGAGAAACGATTACTCTGTGTCGTAAAACAGCATAACTTGCTTCTTTAATATCTTCAGGAGTTACAAAATCTCTTCCTCTCAATGCCGCAAATGCTTTTGAAGCTGTAAGAAGTGCCAGTGAAGCTCTTGGAGAAGCCCCCAGATATAAAAACTGGTTTTCTCTGGTATTGATGATAATTTTAGCAATATATTCCATCAACTGTGTTTCCACAATGATTTCTTTTACCAAATGCTGATAGCTCTTCAGCTGTTCTGCTGTAATTACATGATTTACGCCTTCGGTTTTATCTTCTTTTTTACTTTCATGCTGATTCCTGATGATGGCAATTTCCTGCTCAAGATTAGGGTATCCTACATTGATTTTGAATAGGAAACGGTCCAGCTGAGCTTCAGGAAGCCTGTATGTTCCCTCATGTTCTATTGGGTTTTGGGTCGCTACCACAAGGAACGGTTCATCCATTATATAGCGGGTACCATCCATTGTAATCTGTCTTTCTTCCATCACCTCAAAAAGAGCTGCCTGCGTTTTTGCAGGCGATCTGTTGATCTCATCAATTAATATGAAATTGGAGAAAATAGGTCCTTTTTTAAATTCAAATTCAGAATTTTTCACACTGAAAACCGAAGTTCCTAAAATATCGGAAGGCATAAGATCCGGTGTAAACTGAATTCTGCTGAAACCTACATCAATCGTTTTCGCCAGTAGCTTTGCCGTAATTGTTTTGGCAACTCCGGGAACACCTTCAATCAAAACATGACCGTTTGAGAGCAGAGCAGCCAAAAGATGCTCTATCATATTCTCCTGCCCTACAATTACTTTTCCAATTTCAGATTTTACTTTATCAAGGCTTGCGCGAAGCTCAATCATATCTATTCTGGACTGAAACTGGTCTTCGCTTTTATTCAGGTTTATAGCGCTTTGATTTTCTATGTTTTCGTTATCAAGGTTTTCCATAATTTTTATCTTTGGTTTTTTGACAGGCTTCGTTCTATCTTAAATTATCCGCAAGGATTTTACTTTATTTCAGGATCTCATCAAGGAGTTTATTGATCCTTGCCAGGTCTTCTTTCATGACACTTGCATAAGGATCCTGTGCTTTTTTTATAAGTACTATTGCCTCATCTATCATCTCTATTGTTTTTCCGGTTTTCAATTGCAGTTTTTTAGCAAATTCCGAATCTAATTGCTGGGTATCAATCAGCAGGTCCATTCTCACTTTATTTAAAAAGTACTGGGCTTTTTTGGCCATCATATCGTGAAAATCACCTTCCTGAAGATAAAGATTTCCTATGCTTTTTACAAAATCTAAGGAGGTATTTCTCAATGGCTCTATAACGGCTACCACTCTCTGCTTTCTTTTAGCATTAAAGAAAATAAACAGGGTAAGTCCACCCAGAAGAACCCACCAGGCATATTTCAAAGCAGGATTTGACAATACAAATCTCATAAAGAATCGTGATGCTTTTGTATTGCTGGGTACAAACCAAACCGTTTCTCTATCCTGAAGATAAGAAAAAACATCCTGTGTATATTTTACATTTCCGGGTTTCAGAAGATAGTAATTGGTGAGGAAAAGTGGCTCACAGTGAGCATAGATGTTTCCTTTTCCAAATTTCACTTTAATAAAATTGGCCTGATCTGTATTCTTTCTTTCTACAGTCTTACCGAGTATTTCGATCTGGGGCTTAATAAATGAAAAACCTCTTCCAGACGGAAATTTATCCAGTTTAATAAAATCGTTCTGATATTTTTTATCGGTGAGCTTCAGTACATTCTCTTCTTCAAAAGAAATATCTGAGTCATAATAACCAATACTGTCTGATATTTCTTTGGGCATACTGCGCTCCATAATCAACATTGCATCAGAACCATTGGATACCTGATCCAGAATTTTCTTCCATGACTCTTTGTCGATCTTATTTTCAATGACAACAATGTTATGGATACCTTTTTTATGCTGATTATAATACTCGTAAGGTGTCTGCTCAATTTTTTTGAGTTTATTTTTAAAGAGGTCCTTTGCTTCATTATTAAAAACAAACAGCCCAAAAGGAGATTTCTCATTAATATCGAAGTTTTTGCGCCAGTTTGTAGTTTCTTTTTTGTTAACTTCAAGCAACGCCAGAATAACCATCACAACGATGAAAATTACAGCATATATTTTGAAAGTTTTATTCATGGTTCATCTTTAATTATGGTTTAAACTCCTGATACTGATTTTTAAATTTTCTATAGCTCTGTTCTTCAATATTGAATTCTCCATACCATACATAATCGAAGATATGGGCAAGATTTGAAAATTCATTTTTCAGATGCGGAGCTTTTAACTCCATTGTATAATCTTTATTCGTTTTTTCAGGATTCCAATTGATCAGTTTTTTATCACTTAATTTTTTAAGAATAAATAAGAACTGATAACGCACCGCAGAACGGTAATCTCCTGCATGTTCAAACTTTGCAATGCTTTCAGGAAAATTAATCTCATGGATATTTTCATGAAGCTCTTCAACATTAATATTTATTTTTTTATTCTTTCTGCCAAAAATAAAGCTTCCGTCTTTTCCGAGCATATATCTGATGATAAAGTAGAGAAGAAACCCTACCAGGATAATGGCAAATAAACGGATGAGAACCGTTGTCAGTTCCGCAGATTTGGAAAGAGCTGTTTCTCCAAAAATACTCTGTAAAAGCTGTCCAACTTTTCTCATTAGCTTCTGCCAGAAAGATTCTCTTGGTTTCGTTACAGAATAATCATATTCTTTACCTTTATATCTTTCAGGGATATTCTCTTTGAACTCCTTTGAATACACCCTATTTTCAGATACCGGATTTTTCATCAATACAGAATCTGCACGCAGCATACTGTGGTAATGACTTGTGCTCAAAGAATCACCCAAATAATCATCCACGGGATTATTCTCCTGAGCATTAACCAATTCCAGGGACAGAAAAAACAGTATGAAAAACAAAAATTTATTCATGACTACCTATCGTGTCTATTTCTTCAAGTTCTACTTTTTGATGAAGATCTGTTCTGCTATCATAATACATCAATCCTCCATTGATATACATCAGATTGGAAAGAAAGAATGAGAGAAGCATTGAAATACCATAAAATACAAAAAAAGCGATACCTAACGCCCCGGTAAAAGGATTTTGTTCAAAGTTTGCATCCGGAGCAGTAGTAAGGATTGATCCGTAAAAAAATATCATCGGGATATAGGTAAAAAATGAAGCGACAATAGAAATAATAATAACCATCACAAACGCCGCTCCCCAATACTTCCAGTATGGAGATTTTTCACTTCCGTTCGGATAGGAAAACTGTGCCCTCATCGAGTAGCTCAAACTTTCAAAAAAACCTCTGGACGAATTAAAATAATCATACATCAGAAATGTAGTGACATTAAATATCGTGGGATACACAAGAAATATAAGAAAAAAACCAATTACAACGAATATCAGGAGATAGGAAAACCCAATCACAAACATAGCCAGCGGTGCTACAATAAAAATAATTCCAAGACAGAGCTTCGCTATTTTTCCAGCATTATTTTTAAAGTCACTCAGAATTTCATCTGTTTTTATATGTTCCGCCCCCTGTGCAATTCTCTTCATATAGAAAACAGGAAACAGATAATTGACGATGGCCAGAATCATAAAAAGTAAAAATGTAAGTAATCCCACAGCAATCAGCATTCCTCCATTTTCTGAAAAATATTGCTCAAAATAGTAGGTATCACCACCAAGATTGGATCCGAAAAGCTGGGAAAAAAGCTCTTTATATCCGAAAACCACCACAGTTACCATGAGAATTAACAATAAACCATTGATCAAAAGATAACTTTTGAAATAGTTTTTCCCATATAACTTGAAAAAATTGAAACTGTCACTTATAAAAGTTCCAAAATCTCTTTTTTTATAAAACTGTATCATTGATTTGGTTATTAATTTTTTTATTGACAATTGATGGATATACAAAATAGTAAAACCCAATAATTGCAAGTGAACTGAAAATAATGACTATGTTTAAAGCCAAAGGCATTTTCAAAGCATGTCTTGTCACATATCCTTCAATAATTCCTGCACAAATAGTGAATGGAATGGTACTCAAAAATATTTTAAATGAATCTTTAAATCCCCTCTTAAAAGAATTAAACCTTGAAAAAGTTCCGGGAAACAAAATAGAAGCGCCCAAAATCAATCCACACATGGCTTCTACCACCATAGCAAAAATTTCAAAGACTCCATGGAGCCATATTCCCCGTGCACTCTCTTTCAGAGCTCCATACTCGTAGAAAAAATACTGAAAAGAACCCAGCATGACACTGTTGGAAAGAAGGGCAAACAAGGTTCCCACTCCTCCTGCAATACCATACATGTATAATTTGGCGCCTACCTGGATGTTATTAAAGATAATTCCTATAGTACTTCCCCATGTAGACCCGCTTTGATAGATTCCTACAGCATTATTGTTTTTTATATTTTCAATAGTTTCATTTACGTAGCTTTCTCCAAGAATAATATTTGCGAAATCTTTATCATAGATAGCAGAAAGCACACCTATCGAAGTAAACAAAATAAAAAAAAGAAAAGCATACATCAGGTATCTTCTATACTGATAAACCAATAATGGAACTTCTGTCCGGAAAAAGTAAATCAACCGGTTCTCTTCTACTCTTTTTGTTTTATAAATTTTCTGAAAAATCTGAGAAGACAAGTGGTTTAAATAAACGGTTGTATTGCTTTTGGGATAGTACGTCTGTGCAAAAGACAGGTCATTGATCAAATTAATATACAATGAAGACAGGTCATCAGGATTTTTTTTAATTTTTCCTTGAATAACCTGTTCTATTCCCAACCATTTTTCTTTATTTTGTTTAATGAAATAAACTTCTCTCATAATTGTAAAGGCTAAAATAATAAAAATTATGTCTCAAATTGCGATAAATACTTCACAAAATGTAAATATTAACTTCAATACGGCCAGTGTAGGAGAAAGAATGCTTGCATTTATTATTGACCTTTTGATAAGGGTTGCTTTTGTTGTTATCGTATTTTATACTTTTTTTAATATTTTGGATTTGGGATACCTATTGAGTGGCCTCGATCAATGGTCTGTAATGGCCGTTTATATTGTGCTTACATTTCCAACTTACATTTATCCTGTTGTGTTTGAGAGTTTAACGGAAGGTCAGACTCCGGGTAAAAAACTGATGAAAATAAGAGTGGTAAAGATTGATGGTTATCAGGCCAGCTTTGGAGATTATATGATCCGGTGGGTTTTCAGGCTCGTTGATGTGTCTTTTGCAGGAGTAGTAGGTTTGGTTTCCATGATTATCACTAAAAACAATCAGCGCCTGGGAGATATCGCTTCCGGAACAGCAGTGATTTCTTTAAAAAACAATATTAATATCTCTCATACTATTCTCGAAAATATTCACGAGGATTACATTCCTTCTTTTCCTCAGGTTATTGCATTAAGTGATAACGATATGAGAATTATTAAAGACAATTATACCAAGGCATTGAAAATAGATGACCGTCAGATCATCACTAAGCTTTCCAATAAAATCAAAAGTATTTTAAAACTGGAAATAGATGCTACCCAAATGACGGAAAGACAATTTATTAATGTAATTATTAAAGATTACAACTACTACACCGGGAAAGATACTTAACAATACGGCAATCATTAATTTGCATCTTAAGGGAATGATCAATTTGGAAATATCCTGTAAAAATTCAGGACAGAGATTATTTTACGATTACCCATTACTTATCATCCATTACCCATACTACCCAGTGGTGCAATTTTTGTATCTTTAGTCATAAAGCCTTACATCATGAATTTTGAAAACAATAAATCCGGAAACGGCGGAGTGCTTACTTTAAACAATGAAATAAAGGAAGTAGGAAGACTTACGTATACCATTTTCCCTGAAGATCATAAACTGATTATTTCTTTCGTATTGGTTCACCCTGAATTTGAAGGAAGAGGAATGGGGAAATATCTGGTAGAAGAAGCCATCAAGTTTGCCAGAGAAAATAGCTGGCAAGTATACCCCCACTGTTCGTATGCAAGATCAGTAATGATGAGAATGAATGATGTAGATGATATTCTATTAAAGAATTAAAACATCATTCAGCAGAATATCCTCAATATCGTTTGGGTAGTGTACTTCTAAATGATGATCAGAAGCTACCCATTCCATAATTTCCTGTAGGTTTAAAACTTTAGAATTAGGAATTCCCATTTTATCTAAAGCACAGGCATTACATTCCTGCTCATATTGATTGTGAATAGGGATTACGAATAGTTTTTTATCCATAAAAAGGGCTTCAGCCGGAGTTTCAAAACCTGCATTGCATAGAATTCCCTCGCAGCCTTCAAAATATTTCAGATACTGGCTTTCGTCTATTGGAAATACTTCAACGTTTTTTACTTTAACCTGTACCTTGCTATATTTTGAAAACACCTTCCACTCTACAGGAATTTTTCTGAGAACTTTAATAATATTTTCATCCGCAAAACTGGGAAGATAAACCAAATAATATCCCTGTTTGTAAGGATTCAGGTTTCTGATTTTCTTTCTGATAACCGGTTTCTTGATTTGCGGGTGATAGTTTTCAAAATGAAAACCTATCTTTCTTTCACTGGGAACATAATATTTCAGGATCATTTCTCCCAGAAAATCTTTCTTTTCAGGCTTTGGGGTTTCCGCAAAACTCATTGATGCCTGATGACTCAGCTCTATCATGGGTAACTTCTTTAATTTGGAAGCCCATCCCGTTAGAGGTTCATAGTCATTGATGATTAAATCATATTTAGAAAGCTCCAGTTCTTTTATTGTTTTGACTGCCTCCAGAAATTTATTCTCGGTAAACGTTTTGCGATAGGATAAACCACCTGTTTTGTTATAAAGCAGAGAAATGCCTCTGTATTGGAAGTTGATGTCAAAATCAGCCTTTAATTGCGATTGATGACCACTAATGAGTGTATCTACCGAAGCATATTTTTTAAGAATAGGAATTATTTCCTGCGCCCTGGCCACATGACCATTTCCGGTTCCTTGAAATGCATACAAAACTTTCATTTAGGTGAAATTGGTTACGATTTTTAAAAGGTCAGAGTTATCCATCTCCTGAATTTCTTCAGCTTCATCATCTTTCAGCAGATGTTTATGCTCGTCGTAGTAAAAGATACTCCATTTTTTCTGATTATATTCCAATGCAGATAAATTTTCTATCCAATCACCGGAATTCAGATAGGTACAGGATCCTTTTTTAGTAACAACTTCACGAATCTGAGGCTGATGAATATGACCACAGACCACATAGTCGTAATGATTATCTATAGCCAGTTCAGAAGCGGTAAGCTCAAAATCTCCGATATACTTTATCGCTTTTTTCACATTATTTTTGATTTTTTTTGAAAATGAATATTTTTCTTTACCCATTTTTTCTAAAAACCAATTGACAACGTTATTGATGATAATTAAAAGATCGTATCCTTTTCCTCCAAGCTTGGCAATCCATTTGGAATGTTGGACTGATGCATCGAAAACATCACCATGAAAGATCCAGGTTTTTTTTTGGTCAATTTCCAGGCAGATTTTATTGCAGACCTTAAGTTTTCCTAATTCAAAATCAGTAAACTTGCGGAACATTTCATCATGATTGCCTGTAATATAATAGACATCTGTGTCTTTGGTAGCAAATGAAAGGATTTTTCTGATCACTTTCAAATGAGGTTTAGGGAAGTAAGACTTTTTGAATTGCCAGATATCAATGATATCACCATTCAAAACTAGCGTTTCGGGTTGGATAGAATTGAGATATCTCAACAATTCCTTAGCCTTACATCCATAAGTTCCCAAATGAACATCCGATATAACTACTAATTCAACGTTTCTTTTCATAGTTTTATACAAAGAAACTAATTGAAAGTTAACTGTATATGAATGCTATATTATTTTTTATAAAGAGTTCATCAGCTCTTCGGTCATTTCCATATTATGGTAAATGTTCTGCACATCATCATCCTCTTCGAAACGGTCAAGCATCTTCATATTGGCTTTGAACTGCTCTTCGTTTACTTCTTTTGTATTGTTTGGAATTCTCTGAAGTTCTGCACTTTTAGCTTCAATTCCAAGTTCATCCAACTTATGAGATAAAGAACCGAAATCTTCAAACGCTGTTGTAATCATTACTTCATCTTCATCTTTTTCTACATCTTCAGCTCCCCCATCGATCATTTCCATTTCGAAATCATCCCAGTCCATTTTCACTTGAGCCAGATCAAGGGTAAAGATTCCTTTTCTGTCGAAAATGAAAGCTAATTCACCATTCTTCCCAAGGTTTCCGTCAAACTTATTGAAAATAGCTCTAACATTAGCTACCGTTCTGGTTGTATTATTTGTAGTACATTCTACAAAGAAAGCAACTCCTCCTTGTCCGTAACCTTCGTAAGTGATCTCCTCATAGTTTTCAGCATCAGCACCACTTGCTTTTTTAATAGCTCTCTCTACATTATCTTTAGGCATATTAGCCCCTTTAGCATTCTGGATACATCTTCTTAAGGCCGGATTAGCCTCAGGGTCTGTTCCACCTGCTTTTACAGCCAGTGCAATATCTTTACCTATTTTGGAGAATGTTTTGGCCATCTTATCCCATCTGGCCATTTTAGAAGCTTTTCTATATTCAAATGCTCTTCCCATTTTAATTTTAAATTTTCAACAAAATTAACTAAAAGTCAACAAAAAAAAAATACCTCCAATCAAATTGGAGGTATTCATTATTTAGAAAAATTAATTATTTTTTCTTTTTAGCTGGAGCTTTTTTCTTAGCTGGAGCTTTTTTAGCTTTTTTCACTACAGTCTTCTTCTCTACAACTTCTAGGTCAGACTTCTTAAGAGCGTCCCAAGCAGCACCATTTACTGCTTCAACAACTACTTTTCTGTCAACCATTCTGTCAGCATCTGAAGCTTTAGCAGAAACTTTAGCATCTCTAGAACCAACACCAGTAGATTTCAACTGATTAGCGTTAACTCCTCTAGATTCAAGAGCACCCACTACAGAAGCAGCTCTTTCTCTTGAAAGTTTCAAGTTGTAAGCAGCAGCACCTTTAGCATCTGTGTGACCAGTTACTAAGAAAGTACCGTTAGAAGATTGCTTAATGATCTTAGCAGCGTCATCTAATTTACCATTAGATTCTGGTCTGATAGTAGCCTTGTTAAAGTTGAACAAGATTCCTTTAAGAGCACCAGTAGCTTCATCACTGATTACTTTTTCTGGCTTAGGACATCCGTTGTATTCTGGAAGACCTGGAACAGTAGGACAAGCATCATCTTTATCTAAGATACCGTCACCGTCTGTATCTGGCCAAGGACAACCGTTGTTTTCAGCAGGACCTGCTACAGTAGGACAAGCGTCATCTTTGTCGATTACACCGTCACCGTCTGTATCTGGCCAAGGACAACCATTGTTTTCAACTGGACCAGCAACATCTGGACATTGATCGTCTTTATCTGGAACTCCGTCACCGTCAGTATCAGGACATCCCTGGAATTCTGGTAAACCTGGAGTATCTGGACAAAGATCGTCTTTATCTAAGATACCATCCTTATCTCTATCTCTGTTTCCGAATCTAAATAAGATAGATGCAGAAGCTTGCCAGAAGTTAGCAACAGTAGATTTATCACCTGGAGTTGATACATAATCACCTTGGATACCAAGACCGAAGTTCTTAGTTACCCAGAAGTTAGCACCAGCACCTGTAGCTACAGTAAAGTGGTTAGCTTTACCATTCTCGTTTCCATCTTTTCCGTTTGAAACAGTTTCGATTGGGTTACCGTTATCATCTACGCTTACTCTTGGGAAAGAAAGTGCAGTATAATCATGTCTAAGGTAGTTAGCACCAACTCTTAAATATGGATCAAACCAAGATTCTTCGTTCCATAAAAGACCTGCAGCGTGAGCCTGGAAACCAAGACCTGTCATCAAGAAAAATTCTTTCCCCATGTTGAATCTTTTGTTTTCAACATTTCCAACAGAAGTTTGCCAGTCAATCACTAAACCTTTTCCAACGTTTCTAGCAACTGTTAACTTAGATAATGGAGGTGTAATAGAGAAGTTGTTCATATTGAACATACTCTTTGTCAAATTTTTAGCAGAGAACGTATTACCGAAGCTACTTCTTGCTGCTACATGGTTTTCTGCATGAGCACCAACTCCGATTAACCACGGATTGTTGGTCGTCTGCGCGAAAACAGTAGAGGCTACAGTAAGCGCCAATGCTGAAATTCCTAATTTTAGATTTTTCATAGAATTAAATGATTAAATAATTGATAATGCAAAATAAATATAATTTTTCTTTATATACAAAGTTTTTCAAATGATTTTTAACTTTTCTTTAATATTCTGTCCAGGTTCCGTTTATTTTCTCTATCTTTTATGGACTCTCTTTTATCAAAGAGTTTTTTCCCTCTACCTAACGCGATAAGCACCTTTGCTTTCCCCCTGTCAGTGATATATAATTTTAATGGAATAATTGTATTCCCTGCATCTTTTAACTTTTTTTCAAGTTTTTGCAATTCTTTTTTGTGCAAGAGCAATTTCCGTTCCCTTTTTGTTTTGTGGTTGTAAAAAGTTCCCAATTTATACTCATCAATCATCATATTAATGATGTATAACTCCCCATCAATAAACTGACAGAAGGATTCTGTTATAGATGCTTTTGAAGAACGTAAAGATTTTATTTCTGTACCCGTCAAAACCATTCCCGCTTCATATTCTTCGAGAATTTCATATTCAAAACGGGCTCTTCTATTTAATATGCTAACTGTTTTTTCAATCTTCATCATTTTAAAATTTCGTTAATGAAATATAGAAAAAATACGATACATTTAAAAACTTGACTATTATATTATTACAAAATACCCAAATTCTTTTCGTAATTTTGCGCCAAATTTACAAAACTATATGTTAACAGTATCTAACTTATCTTTACAATTCGGGAAAAGAGTTCTTTTTGACGAGGTAAATATTATGTTTACCAAAGGAAACTGCTACGGGATCATCGGAGCAAACGGTGCAGGAAAGTCTACATTCCTTAAAATATTAACAGGAAAGCAAGATCCAACAACAGGACATGTATCTCTGGAGCCGGGAAAAAGAATGTCAGTTTTAGAGCAGGATCACTTTGCTTATGATCAGTATACTGTTCTGGAAGCTGTTTTGAGAGGAAACAAAAAATTATTTGAGATAAAGGAGGAAATGGATGCGTTATACGCAAAAGAAGATTTCTCTGATGAAGACGGAATTAAGGCCGGGGAACTGGGCGTAATTTATGACGAAATGGGTGGATGGACTGCTGAATCTGATGCACAGACCATGCTTTCCAATGTAGGTGTTAAAGATGATATGCACTGGCAAATGATGAGTGAACTTGAGAACAAAGACAAAGTAAAGGTTCTTTTGGCTCAGGCTCTTTTTGGTAACCCAGATGTATTGATTCTGGATGAACCTACGAATGACCTTGATATTGATACCATTTCATGGTTAGAAGATTTCCTTGCGGATTACGAAAATACAGTAATTGTGGTTTCTCACGACCGTCACTTCCTGGATACGGTTTGTACGCACATTGGAGATTTAGATTATGCCAAACTTAACCTTTATACAGGTAACTACTCTTTCTGGTATCAGGCATCTCAGCTAGCTACAAGACAAAGAGCTCAGGCTAATAAGAAAGCGGAAGAGAAGAAAAAGGAACTTCAGGATTTCATTGCCCGATTCAGTTCAAACGTTGCTAAAGCTAAACAAGCTACAGCAAGAAAGAAAATGATCGATAAATTAAATATTGATGATATTAAACCATCTTCAAGAAGATATCCTGCTATCATTTTCGAAATGGAAAGAGAAGCCGGAGATCAGATTTTAGATGTAAAAGGTCTTGAAAAAACAAAAGACGGCGAATTATTATTCTCCAATATTGACTTAAACCTTAAGAAAGGTGATAAAGTAGCGGTACTTTCAAAAAACTCTTTAGCAATAACGGAATTTTTTGAAATTTTAGCTGGTAATACTGAAGCTGACAAAGGAGCTGTGGCTTGGGGAGTTACTACCACTCAGTCTCATATGCCTTTAGACAACACCAATTTCTTTCAGGAAGATCTTAGTTTAGTTGACTGGTTAAGACAATTCACAAAGAATGATGAAGAGCGTCATGAAGAGTTCGTAAGAGGATTCTTAGGAAGAATGCTTTTCTCAGGTGATGAAGCGTTGAAATCTTGTAAAGTACTTTCAGGAGGGGAAAAAATGAGATGTATGTTCAGCAGAATGATGCTTCAGAAAGCAAATATTCTTTTATTGGACGAACCTACAAACCACTTAGACCTTGAAAGTATTACGACATTAAACAACTCCTTATCCAACTTTAAGGGAAATATCATGTTGTCTTCTCATGACCACGAGATGCTTTCAACAGTCTGTAACAGAATCATTGAGTTGACTCCTAAAGGAATTATCGACAGAGAAATGACTTATGACGAGTATCTTGGTGATAAAAAAGTAAAAGAATTAAGAGAACAAATGTATTCTTAATCTGAAACAACACTCGTGTTGATATAAAAATACCTCAAAGTAATTCTTTGAGGTATTTTTTTTAACAATAAATAAAATAATTATTTCGTCAGTTTTGTCGTTGGAATGGAAACCGTTCCCGGATCTTTCCATAATCCGTCTTTTTCTGCTTTTTTCTTAATGGCCTGTGCTCTTTTTTCGCTATCAGGATGAGAGTTGAACATTTTTTCAAAACCGGTTTGTGTACTTCCCTGTGAAAGCAATGCTAGCTTCTTAAAAGCTGTATATGCTCCTACAACATCATATTTATTGGTCTTCATGAAGTCATATGAATAGGTATCGGCTTCAGATTCTTGTTTCTTACTGTGAGAAGCATCTAAAAATGCATTAGCCATTTTTCCAACCTGGCTATCATTAAGAGTAGCAACTTGTGAAGATGCTGAAGACGCGGCATCCAATGCAGCTGCTTTCAGATAGGCAGATTTCATAGCATCTTTTGTATCCTGATTTTTCACGTGACCGATTTCATGACCGATTACAGCTAATAATTCATTATCTGACATGATATCCATTAATGAAGAAAACACACGTACACTTCCGTCTGCACAAGCAAAAGCATTGATATCTTTCACTTTATACACCTTATAATTCAGATTCAGACCGTCCTGAGATTTGTGCTTTCCAAATAATTTATTCAATCTTACAGTATATGGATCTTTCGGTCCTGCTACTTGATTATTTTTATCCATCCAATCTACAGATTCTTTAGATAATTTGATTGCGTCTTCGTTGGTAAACGATAGAGCTTTTGCACCATTAGAAACTATTCCGGCTGCTTTTCCCAAGTTAATTTTCTGGGCATTGACAGAATACGCTGTTCCTAAAAACATTAAACATAAAGTAATTTTTTTCATAACTATTCAAAATTTGGACAGCAAATGTAGCCAATTTTTAACAACATTAATGTAAAAACTTCACTTCCCATCATTTCAGAATGCTATTTTTTTTCCTTATTTTTGTGAAATGAGTCAAAAATGGATTTATAAACCCGAACCCAATGAGGAAGTTGTGGACGGACTAAGTTCGTCACTTGGTTTTGGTACTTTTGAATCTAAGCTTCTTGTTCTAAGAGGAATTGACAATTATCAAAAGGCCAGAGAATTTTTCAAACCGAACCTTAACGATATACACAATCCTTTTTTAATGGCAGATATGCAAAAAGCTGTAGAGCGTATTGCAACCGCTATTGAGAATGGAGAAAAGATATTGGTATATGGAGACTACGATGTAGATGGAACTACAGCAGTAGCTCTGATGTATCTTTACCTCAGCAAAATTGTAGAGAAAAAATACCTGGATTATTATATTCCGGACAGAAATTCTGAAGGATATGGAATTTCTACGGAGGGAATAGACTTTGCCAAAGAGAATGGATTTTCATTGATTATTGCATTAGACTGCGGGATCAAGGCTATTGATATGATACAATATGCCAAAGATCTTGGTATTGATTTTATCATTTGTGACCATCACCTTCCCGGTGAAGAAATTCCCAATGCTGTAGCTGTTCTGGATCCTAAGAGAAATGACTGCAGGTATCCGTTCAAAGAACTTTCAGGATGTGGTGTAGGATTTAAGCTTTGCCAGGGTCTTAACACCATTTATAAACTTCCGGAAGCAGAATTATTTGAACTTACTGACCTTCTTGCTATTTCCATTGCTGCCGACATAGTATCTATGACGGGAGAAAACAGAGTACTGGCTAAAATGGGACTAAAAATTCTCAGAAAAACCAGAAATTTAGGGTTAAGATTACTCATTCCTGAAGATAAACTTTCTCATTTTGAGATTTCAAATATTGTTTTTGAAATTGCTCCTAAAATTAATGCTGCAGGGAGAATATCCCATGGTAAAGCTGCAGTAGAGCTTATGGTTTCTGACAATCTGAAGCACGCCAATCAAATTGTCAGTGATATTATGGATCTGAACGATGAAAGGCGAGAACTGGATATGAACTCTACTCTTTCTGCTTTGAATCAAATCATTGAGTCTCAGCAAGAAACTAAACATACTACCATTGTTTACCATCCTGAATGGAATAAGGGAGTCATTGGTATTGTAGCTTCAAGGCTTATTGAAACCTACTATAAACCGACTTTGGTATTTACAAACGGAAACAATGGAGAAATGGTAGCTTCAGCAAGATCTGTTTCGGATTTTGATGTCCACGAAGCTCTTGATATGTGTTCTGAATATTTTCTGAAATTTGGTGGCCATCATGCGGCAGCCGGACTTTCTATGGAAAAAGATAAATTTGATGCTTTCAAGGAAAAATTTGAAAGAATTGTTTCTGAAAAGATACAGGAGCATCAAAAAGAGCCTTCCATTAGTATTGATTGTGAGATTAACATTAATGAAATCAACAGAGAGTTTATCAATTTCCACCGGAAACTGGCTCCTTTTGGACCTCATAATATGAAACCTATTTTCACCCTGACCAATCAGAAACTTGCCGGATATGTAAAGACTATGGGAAAAGATAACAATCACCTTAAGTTCTATATCAAGCAAGAGACCACAGGCCGAAATATTGAATGTGTAGGCTTCAAGTTGGGACCTTTTGCGGAAGATTTTAAACATAAAAATTTTGACCTTGCCTTCACGTTGGAAGAAAACCACTGGAAAGGCAATGTAACCCATTACCTGAATATAAAAGATGTAAAGTTTAGAGACTAATAAGTTGCAGGGATTAGATGATCAGGGAACAGAAAACCAAAATATAATAATTTCCTGCAAAACCTAAAAGAGTCTAAATACTATATTGATAATTCTATTACTATAACCTATTATCTGCGACCTGTTACTTTAAAAAATGAAAAAAATCGGTTTATTTTTCGGATCTTTTAATCCCATACATATCGGACATCTTATTCTGGCCAATTACATTTTGGAAAATTCTGATATGGATGAATTATGGTTTGTGGTAAGCCCCCAAAACCCTTTTAAAGACAAAAAAACTCTGCTGAACGATCATAACAGACTGGATATGGTACAGCTTGCGGTAAAAAACTACCCCAATATGAGAGCCTCTAATGTTGAGTTTTCTCTTCCCAAACCAAGCTATACCATTGATACCCTTACCTATCTTCATGAAAAGTATCCGGAGTATTCTTTCAGCCTTATTATGGGAGAGGATAATCTGGATAACCTTCACAAGTGGAAAAACTCTGATATCCTTATTAAAAACCATCATATTATTGTTTATCCAAGAGTTTTTGAAGGTGAAAAGAAAGATTCTGAGTATCTGCAACATGAAAATATTTCACTGATCAAAGCTCCGGTAATAGAACTTTCGGCGACAGAAATCCGAAATATGCTCAAAGACGGAAAAAATGTGAGGCCTATGCTGCCCCCTGAAGTTTTTGAATATTTGGACGGAAGCAGTTTTTATAAGTAATTTTGCAATTCAGGAAATAGATTTAGGAATTAGAGCTCAGGCTTTCATTCATTACTTATTATTCATCACTCATATCTTAAGACATGGAATTTCTCGAAAAAATTTTCTCAAAATATCCTCAGGAAAAAGTAATCAGATGGTTTAAGCAGATCTGTCTGGCTGAAGCTATTTCATGGTTTTTTCTATTCACAGCAATGACTTGGATACGTATTGATCCCGAAGGTGTATTTCCAATTGTGTACATCAGTACTATCGGCAGTATTCACGGATTTTTCTTTACACTGTACCTGATATTTTTACCTGCCATAAGAAAAATATATGAATGGGATGATGAAGACAGCGTCTTCGCATTAATTGCCGCATTTTTTCCTTTTGCCACGATTTGGATAGACAAAAAGCTGGCCCGTTTCGACAGAGAATAAATTTATTTTTCATAAAATTTTACATTTTCCTGTAACAAAATCATTGTTATGGTTGTCTTATCATGTAGAAAGGCGAAGCAACAAAAAAAATAATTTAAATTTTATCAACTGACAATCAATTGTTTACAATTATTTAATATTATTTTTAAGTACTTTGTATTGCATGATACTGTTTTTATTATATATCTTTGCAATGTTAAATAATAACCCATACAAGCTATTACCAATTAAAAAATAATGATCATGAAAACTCAAATTCTAATTGCAGCCCTATTTTTCAGCGGATTCGTTAGTGCCCAGCAATCTAAGGATAGCCTGAAAGTAAAGAATATTGAAGCGGTCAATATCAAGAAGCAGGTTTTCAAAAAACAGGGAGACCGTCTTGTTTACGATGTAGCATCTTCCCCTATCGCTAAAGGAACCAATACATTCAATCTTTTGAAGCAAACTCCAATGATTTCCAGTATAGACGGAAAAACACTGAAGATCTTAGGAAAGTCTGATGCGATTATTTATATCAACAACAAAAAATCAAATATGGATTCCGAGGCATTGATTGAAATGCTGAAGTCTACTCCATCAGAAGATATTCAGAAAATTGAGGTGATTACTGTTCCGGGAAGTGAATTCCAGGTGGAATCTAAGGAAGGAGTGATCAATATTGTCATGAAAAAGAATAAAAATAATGGCTACAATGGAACCATGAAGATGAATAACGAACAGGGGTATTACAATAATCCATCAGCCGGTGCCTCTTTTAATTTCAGACAGGGTAAGTGGTCCGGAAACTCAAATTTCAGAATGGGAAGCTGGACAGAGAGACAGAAGTATACCTTGTCTAACGGTGATCCTAGTTTTAGAAATGAGTCTTTCGGATACAATGATGATCCCAACAAAAACTTCGGCGGAGGATTCAATATTGATTATGAGATCAATAAGAAACAAAGCATCGGGTTCTCTTACAATATGAGATATAATAAAAGTTTCCATTCTATTCTGGATATAACCAATTGGCAGGATGGGGTCTTAACCGACAGAACTGTAAATAATGAGGATGCACAGACCAGAAATCATACGTTTAATTTAAATTATGAAATAAAGACAGACTCTCTGGGCAGTAAGCTTACTTCTAATGTATCTTATCTTTGGTTCAACAGAGACAAAGCCAGCTTTAATGAAAGCTTCCCATTAGACAGTGATCCTGATAACAAATATTCAGCCCTGTATCAGTCTGTACCGCAAATCATCAACAACTATGCAGCCAATATAGATTATCTGAAAAAAACATCTAAAGGTGCAACCTGGTTGATGGGGATCAGCTACAATCACACAAATACGGATAATGATACCAGACAGGAAAGACTAAAAAATGATGATTTTGTAGTAGATCCCAAACAGACCAATCATTTCATTTATAAAGAGAATATTTTAGGAATTTATTTAAACTATGAAAGAAAGCTGACTGAAAAGTTATCCGGAAAAGTGGGAGCCCGTTACGAAATGACCAGAAGTACAGGAGATATCCTTGACAAAACAGGATTTGAAAGAAATTATAATAACCTGTTGCCTTATCTGAATTTAAATTATGCTATCAATTCGGACCATAATCTAAGCTATACTTTTTCCAGCAGAATCCGAAGACCGAGATTTTGGGAACTGAACCCTTCCAGAACATATTTCACTCCTACAAATTATACCCAGAACAATCCATTTATATTGGCTTCAAAGTTCTATAACCAGGAACTGAATTATATGTATAAGAATGCCTACTATGCTAATTTGAGTTTTAATATGGTAGAAGATGCTTCTGCTTCTGATCTGCTTCCGTTGCAGGGAACGGTCACCGCTCCTAAAAAAGATGAAAATGGTAACATCATATATGACAATAATGGTAATAAGATCATGGAAACCACAAAATTCCTGAGATATATAAGAACCAATTATGGAAGCAACAGGGAGCTTAGCTTAACGCTTGGTATGAACAAATCATGGTTCAAAGACATATGGACGACCAATTATTCTGTCAACTTAGGCTATGTTACTTATAAAGGTGCAGTACTGGAAGATCCTACATCGGCACCGACTCCTGAAGAAACAGAAGTCCTTGAACCTTACATTATTGATGTTAAAAACTACAATATGTCTGCTACCCTTAATAATACGGTTCGCCTTTCTTCCAAAAAAGACTGGTTCTTAGGTGTCAATTACTTTTTCGCAAGTAAAGTGGCAATGGAAGGTGGTGTGATTGGGGCAAGACAAAGTTTCGATATCAGTCTGAAGAAAATTATTGGTGACTGGACTGTTATGGCGGAAGTCAATGACCTTTTTAACCAAAGTTTTTATAGAGTTAACGGAATACAACCTAACGGAACATATAATAATATAACCAACTTCAACTATCCAAGACTACTGAGTATCGGGGTTACCTACAATTTCGGGAATCAGAAACTGAAAAAAGCAAGGGAAATGAAATCAGCGAACGATGCTGTAAAATCAAGAACATAAGCTTTTAACACGACCATACATCACTCACTCTTAAAGAAAACAAACATGAAACGCACTCTCTTATCCATCGCACTTATATTCGGAACTTTCGCCTTTGCTCAGGAAAAGAAAACCGACACGACAAAGACAAAAAGCATTGAAGGGGTTACCATAACAAAACAGGTTTTTAAAAAGCAAAGTGACCGTTTTGTATATGATGTTGCAGCTTCTCCTGTTGCTAAGGGAAATACTACTTTTGATCTGTTGAAGCAGACTCCGCTTTTGTCTTCTACAGATGATAAGACACTGAAGATAGCCGGTAAAAACAATGCACTCATCTACATCAACGGTAGAAAAACCAATATGGATTCTGAATCATTGGTCCAGTTTCTTAAAAACACTCCTGCCGAGAATATTCAGAAAATAGAGGTTATTACGGTTCCGGGAAGTGAGTATCAGGTAGAATCTTCAGATGGGATCATTAATATTGTTTTAAAGAAAAAGATGAGCGATGGTCTCAGCGGGAATATGAGATTTTCAAATACCCAAAGTAAATATAATGCAAGCCAGACCAGCTTTTCTGCCAATTACAGAAAGAATAAACTGGGCATCAGCGCCAACCTCAACGGCGGGGAAAATATCCAGGCTCAGACTTATACCTTAAGAAACGGAACTGTTGACACTTCCAATGAATCTACCGGAAATATCGATGATCCAAACAAAAACATAGGTGGTTATCTCAATATTGATTACCAGCTAACGGACAACAGTAATCTTGCTCTTTCCTGGAATACCTGGGCCAATAAAAGCTATAACTCTACAGTAAGCTTGTTCAACACCATAACCAATGGAGGAAAAACAAAATATACCTGGTCAAAAAACAAAGAAGATGCGAGATCATACAACAACTCTTTAAATTTAAATTACGAGTTAAAAACCGATTCTCTGGGCAGTAAATTAAATGTAAATGCTGCTTACCTGAATTATAAAAGATTTCAGTTTACGGACAACAGAACCTATGCCTCTAGTATCAACGGAGAAATAGGAGATAAAACTACACAGGTATTTCAGGATCTCCCTCAGATCATTAATAATTTCTCAGGAATGGTAGATTATATCCAGAAGTTTAAAAACGATCTTACCATTTCAGTAGGGGGAAATTATAATAAAACCAAAACAGACAACGATTCTAAAAGCGATACTTACTCTTTTGATCCCGTAGGTTCAAAATCAGCGCCTAATCACTTTATTTATGATGAAAACATATATGGTGTTTATATTACTGCAGAAAAAAAATTCTCGGATAAGTTCTCAGGAAAAATAGGAACCCGATATGAAATCACCAATAGCCTGGGAACTTCAGACAATGCACCTACAGAAGATCTTAAAAGGATAAAAAGAAATTATAACAATATACTTCCCTATCTAAGTTTTAATTATGCTATTAATGACAAAAACAACCTCTCCTATTCCTTTTCAAGCAGAATGAGAAGACCTAGTTTCTGGGAAATAAATCCGGTAAGAAATATCCTGACAGATGATAATTACACGCAAAACAACCCTTTTGTAAAGGCATCTTCAACATATAATCAGGAACTGACCTATATGTATAAAAATTCCTACTTCCTGATTCTTAGCCATTCATTTTTTAAAGATGCAATCACCCAGGTTCCATTACAGGGATATCCTGAATCACCTAATGGAAATCTTGGAGAAAACCCTGTATTAAGATATATCAGAACCAATTTTGGGGATAAACAGGAAATGTCTGCCATGGTAGGAATTCAGAAGTCATTTTTCAAACAATATTTGACGACCAACTTCAATATTGGAGTTCAGCATAATATTAACAACGGAAGTCTCGATACTGATCCTACAACCGGGGACCGATTCAAAAATAAGGAAGGAGACTATATCGTATATACCAATAAAACGAGCTCTACAAGTCTTTTGATTCAAACCAACAATACCATCCGTCTGGATAAAAAGAAAACCTGGTTTTTAGGTGTGAATTTCTTCTACGTAGATAAGCAGCAGATTGAACTTGGTATGTTAAAAAGTTTAATGAGCCTGGATCTCAGCATCAAGAAAACATGGAATGAATGGACGTTTGCAGTTAACGTAAATGATGTTTTAAGAACTAATATTGTTAAGATTGAAGACTTTCAGGCTAACGGAAATTACAACTACATTCATCAAAATCAATACCCTAGAAGCCTAACTGTAAGTCTTACCTATAACTTCGGAAATCAAAAAGTGAAAAAGGTAAGAGATATTGAAGGTGCTTCCGACTCTATAAAAAGCAGGACAAGATAAAAAATTATCTTTCTTCATATTCAACTCAATTATTTTGTATCATAACCCGTTGATTGATCAGCGGGTTTTTTATCTTTAGCCCCTGAAAGACCCTATAAGAGTTTATTATAGAAAGAGCTGCCCAAATTTTCGGACAGCTCTTTAATGAAGTATAAAGTTTTACTACTATTTACATCATGGATTTTTCTAGTCTCTTAAAAGTAATAATTCAGACCTAACTGGAAATTAGTATTTCTTGAAGTTTCTCCAAGTCCATATTTTAAGGTGTCAGTTAAACCGACGATATAACGGACATTGGCTCCTATGTTCGGTGTAAATCTGTATCCTAGCCCAATCCCTGCTCCAAAATTAAAAGTTCTTAATGAATCTTTATTATTAGCCTTATAAGTTTGACCATTAATGTCTCCTTTCGCCTGCGCATTGACAAGGAGTCCAAACTCAGGGCCTGCTTCCAGATAAAATTCAGGAGTAGCATTGTATTGTACCATTACAGGAACATTGATATAACTAAGGTTTTGCTGCATGTTCTTGATTGTATAGGTTGCCATTTCATAATTGTCTTTTGCCTTTGCCCCCTGTTGGCTGTACACAACCTCCGGTTGAATACTGAATGCCTCAGAAATTGGGACATTTACCAATGCTCCGGCATAAAATCCAAACTTTGATTTGGTGTCATCTCCTGTTATGCTTGAAAGGTTACCTCCTGCTTTAATACCAAATTTTGGTCCGTCTGTAGATTGAGCGAATGTCATAGTTCCTATAGCTATGCATAAGCTTAGTAATTGTTTTTTCATATCATATGTTTTTTAAAATTGTGTCTTAATCTGACATTAGAATTAAACATTTCCGAAACGATATAATCTATTAAAAAAAAACATCTTCAATGTTTTCTATGACAAAAATAATATCAGTTTTAGTCGCAAGAATATTATTTGACTATTATTTATAATTCTCTTTATAATATGTTTTTAAAGCTTTCATCTTTTTAGAAAGAGCTGCCCAATTTTTTGGACAGCTCCCTTATGAAATATAAATTGTTTATTTCATAAGCTTTTCAAGCTCTTTTTTCACTGATGAAAGAAGCATTATTTCTCCTTTGCTTGCTAAGTCAATGATATTGGCTTTTGTCATGAGATTACTGACAAATGGTATAATAGTATTACTAAAAAGTTCCTTCAGCCGCTCTCTCCTTAGCTCATCAGGCATGGGTTTATCAAAAGATAAAACATCATCAATTATCTGTTTGCCAATATCTCCCATAGGACTTTTTATCAATTCTTTTGTAGGAGAATAAATTGTATCAAATGAACCTTGTATGAAAATTTTTATATTAAGCATATAATAATCGCCATATTTTGATTTTTGCAATTCCAGAACTGCTATACATTCTGGACTTTCTTTATACCAACCACCAAAGGCTTGTAAATAATCATTCTCTTTAGCAATTGAGCCAAATAAGCTCTTAAATTCTTTACTATTCATAAGTTACTTTTTATAATAGGCTTCTAAAATTTTTTTCCATTCAATATCTTTCAATCTAGGGTTTGCTTTGATTGCTGCCGGAGACTGTAGTTCTTCTAAATACATTTGTAACTGCTTTTCTCCTGCTTTCAGTTGTGTTGGATTAAGAGGTTTTAATTCGTAAATTTTTCCTTTGCTAATATTGAGAAAATCAATTCGTTTTCCGCTAGGTAATCTGTATTCTTTATACCCCAAGCCCTGAGCCGCTTCTTGAGCTTTATATTCATTGTGTATTGCTCTCCCAAGTTTTAAGCTGGATTTCGTATACTCACCCTTATAGGTGGTTGGAGCACCCTCCTTCAATATTGGCACAGACTGCTCATTGACAAGTTTGTAGCCGACCACTTCATCAACTCCAAAATCAACATCCCCAATTGTTAAAGTTCCTGTTTTGGGCGTTGCTCCTACCGTGGTAGTTTTCGGAGTATTATTCAGCGTCCATTGCGTTCTACCTGGCTGAATTTGAGCACCTTTTAAGATTGTTTGCTGCGGAGCGCCTATATTAGCAGCCTGTATATTTTTGGCTATCTGCTGTATTCCTCCTGCAACCCCGCCTAGAGCACCTCCCAGCGCTGCTCCGGATAAGCCTCCCATAACGGTGCCTTCTATTACATCTTCACCAAACATCACCGAGGTAGCAAATCCGTTGATGGCTCCTGCCACAGCTCCTCCTGAAGCCCCGGCAATCGCTCCGCCTAACACACCTCCCTGTATTCCTACTGTAGCAGCAGCGGTGGCGGCAGAAGCACCTACAGCAGCACCTACACCTCCGGTAAACGCGCCTATGGCTCCGCCCATTGCAATTTTACCCCAGGTCGCTCCCCAGTCCCACTTGGTAGGATTCCATGAGCCATTCGCTTTTACGCCTGTGAAATAAGCTCCCATTATAGCTCCTGCAATAATCCAGGCAAACTCCCCATTCGGGTCATTATACATCATCGGATTATTCATCACATACCCATACCTGTTGTAGTTTTGGGTATTAAATGGAGCCTGGATATTTTCATCAGCATTCAAAAACCTTCTAAGCATTGGATCGTAGAGCCTTCCATTCATATGGATAATCCCTATTTCCGGAAAATACTCATGACTGGTATAGCCCCTGTCCACCCATAACGGAGTAGTGTTGAGTATATTCTTATCCGTAATAACAGGACCGCC
>NZ_QNUF01000037.1 GCF_003385455.1 Chryseobacterium rhizosphaerae
TTCAGAAGCCTGTTTGGCTGCAGAGTCAGGACCCCGGTACCGTTGATTCCCGGCCTCGTCATACTTAAAGTAAACTTCTGTTACCTGGGCATACGATAGCCCAAGAGATGTGCATAAGAGTGATGTGCTTAAATAGATCTTTTTCATTGTGTTATGATTTGGGTGAATATAAAAGCTGTTTTTAATTCCCAAAATAGTGAAACACTATTTTATATTTTGTCCTGGATAGAATGCAAAAAAAATAAATCATTGTATTCTATCCAGGACAAAGATGCTGGAAAGTAAAATAGCTATCAAAGTGATAGTATCGTAAATTCATGAATTAACGAACATTAATTCATGAATCACACACAATTTAAAAATATGATTTACAATAAGTTATATAATTTGTTGCAAATTACAATCAAATTCAATTTACAGCCTTTCAATTTCTTTTAAATAAACAGAAAGCGGTGCACCTGTCCGCTTTTTAAAAGCTTGTGTGAATGCCTGTTCGGTATTATAGCCCAATTCTTCTGCAATAGAAGAGATTTTATAAGAACGAAGCTTTTTATCTTTTGCCAATCTATTGATAGCGTAATCAATACGGAGATCATTGAGATAGGTGGCAAAGTTTTTTCCTTTATGGGTATTAATAATTTCGGATAAGTATTTTGAATTTGTTTTTATCTTTCTTGCAAGACCTCCTAAAGAGATTCCCTTATCTAAAAATTGTTCCTTAGCTTCAAAAATTTCAAGTTCCTTTAAAATAAATTGAGTTATATCTTTAGAAATAGTTTTCGTTGTTTTATCTTCTATAGCTTCTTTCTCTTGAATATTATCAGAGTGTATTTCTTTTATGGACGGGATCTCTTTTTTAATAGTATTGTTATTAACAGAATGGATCAAATCTTGAGCAATCTTTTTATGTTTTTTTTCAGCTTTTTTGGATCTGCTATATAGAAATATAAATATCAACGATAAAACTAAAATGGAAAAATAAAAGAATTTCTTTTTATTTTTTAGCTCGTTGATGATATCTTCTTTTTCTTGTATTAATCTGGGCGTATCATATCGTCTCGGAAGTTCTCTGGAAATGTATCGAAACTGAGAATCTAATATCGGGTCAACTTTTAAGAATTTTTCAACATAATACAATTGCTTTTCTTTATCATTTTTCTCTTTGTAATAATCTATAATATAAGGATATACCTCTCTGAGCTCGGGAAATATATAACTGCTTTTTTGTACTAAAGAATCAATTTGCACAAAGCACTGAATTGCCTTTTTCTTTTCTAATAGCCCAGCATAGGATTTACCTAAATATAGAAGAGTGTAATTTTTATCTCTTATATTGTCATCTGTTGCAAAAAAATATTTTTTACATATTAATAAGTTGTGAATAGCTGTTTTATAATTTTCTATTTTGATGTTATAATAACCATTCAAAACTAAATATTTATAGTATCTTGCTGTATCTCTGGTCTTTAAAGAGGATTTCAACCCTTTTTGTATAAAAGCACCAGCAGAATCTACCTTATTGATTTCAAGGTAATTGTCTGCTAAATTCAGATGAATATTATTATACTCTGTTTCAGTAAAAAATTGAGCATTGTCTAAGTAATACCTCAATACTTTAGCTGATTCATTATGTTTCCCGACATAATTGTTCATGTAAGCAATATAAATATTAGCAAAAGCTATCTGTCGTTGGTTTCCTTTCTGTTTAGCATACTTTAATCCTAATATATAATTATTTAATGCGGACTTCATATTACCAAACCGAGAATACAAGTTCCCTCTCAATAAATAAATCCTGGCAGGGTAATAGTTTTCAGTGGAATTTTTGGTGATAGCTTGCAAGCTATCAATATACTTTAATGCGGTTGGCAGATTTTCATTAAAGTGCTGCATAATGTACCCTTCAGCAATTTGTTCTTCTTTTTTTTCTGATTTTGCCTTTTTAAGATAATACTTGGAAATTAAAGCAGATTGTTTTGCTTTGTCATTCCGTGCATAATTATAAAATTTCTGTTCTAATTTAGAATATGAATATTCCTTTAAAGAATCTACTATAGTAGATTGAGCACTAACTAAACTATATAGTGAAAATAGTATGAGATAATATTTAATTTTCATTTCATTAATCTGTGAATTATATTGCGAAAATAGTGTTTTCTTTACAAAGAAATTGGAAATATTAAAATTTAATAATTGGCATTGTATTTAATTGAAAATCAATGCATAATAGCTATTTCAATCTATTGAATTCATGAATTTAATGGGTTAAAATAGTGCAATATTGGAAAAAAATCATTTGTTTTGTTCTGCATTAAATATAAAAATCACATTCAATGAAAAAGAAAAACCAAACTGAAAAAAAGCTATCTTTAAAAAAATTACAAATGGCTAAAATTAGAAATCTTAATAAAATATATGGAGGCACCAAACAACAGCACCTCGATGATTGTGCGAATGGGGATAATGGAAGCATGGATATTGATCATACATTTGGAACCAGATAATAGTAATCGCGAATGGAAAAATTAATATTTAGCATTACATTTTTTTTTACAGTGAGTGTCTATT
This sequence comes from Chryseobacterium rhizosphaerae, assembly GCF_003385455.1. Lineage (GTDB taxonomy): Bacteria > Bacteroidota > Bacteroidia > Flavobacteriales > Weeksellaceae > Chryseobacterium > Chryseobacterium rhizosphaerae. The sequence continues at coordinate 2,569 of NZ_QNUF01000037.1, forward strand.
CTCAAAAAAATAATATGGCACCATCTATTCCTGTCAGCGATGAATACTTTGGAACTAAAATTGTAGATGAGTTTCGGAATTTAGAAAATTTAAAAGATCCTGAAGTTACAAATTGGATGGAATCTCAATCAGATTTCACTGCTTCTATATTAAATTCAATACCAAATAAAAATTATTATGTAAATAAAAGGTTAGAATTTGATAAGAAGCAGGGATATTCTATATCTGATATAAAAATAACGCTCAATGGTAAATATTTTTATTTAAAAAGAAATGCGAAAGAAAGGACTGCAAAAGTCTATTATAGAAATACATTTAATGGAAAAGAAGATTTATTGTATGATCCCACTGATTTTGTCTCTAATATATATAAAACAGGGCACGAGTACTTAATCAATTTAATTAGCCCTAGCTGGGATGGAGCAAAATTAGCAATCTCTTTAACAGAAAAGGGAAAGGAATTTTCCAAAGTGATTGTTATAGATGTAAAAACAAAGTATATCTATCCGGAAATAATTACAAATTCCAATCCATCTAATATTGGAGGGATAAAATGGCTAGATGATAACAGCGGCTTTTTTTACGTTTATTACCCTATTGTTGACCTGAGTTCAGATCAATTTAAAAAAAATACGCAATCTATACTTTACAGAATAGGTGAAGATCCTAAAAAATTAAATGATGTTTTCTCAAGCACTAATAATCCAAATCTAAGAATCAGCAGTGAAGAATATCCTGCTATTTTAACTTTTAATCCAGATGATCAATATTATATTGGGATATTGGTAGATGCAGAAGATTTTAGGAAAACTTTTATTATTGATAAAAAAGATTTGCTTAGTGGAAAAAAAGATTGGAAACTATTATACGATAAAGACAGTAAAGTATTTTCGATAAGATTATCAGGAAATGACATTTACTTTTTATCAGGATATAATTCTTCAAACTATAAACTATGCAAAACTAGCATTACAACTAAAAATTTTAAAGCTCCAGAAGTATTGATTCCTGAAAAACAAGATGAAGTAATTAAGCAATATGTGCTTACAAAAGATGGCATTTATTATGTGACTACTAAAAATGGTGTAGAAGCTAAATTATATGTATATCAGAATGGAAAAGAAACTCCAATTAAACTGCCCTATGTTTCAGGGCGTATTGATTTACAATCAAAAGGAAAAGCTTATTCTGATATATGGATTACTTGCTCGGGATGGGCTAATGATGAACAGCGTTTCAGATACGATTTATCTACCAATACTTTTAATCAAGAAAACCTCACTCCTGTTATAGATTATCCTGAATTTAAAGATATTATTGTAGAAGAACTTTCGGTAAAATCTTATGATGGTACAGAAGTTCCTTTATCTTTAATTTATAATAAAAAACTTAAAAAAAATACAACCAACCCAGTATTAATTGATTGTTATGGTGCTTTTGGACAATCTCAATTTCCCTTTTTTGCTAAAAGTTACTTATTATGGGCAAATCAGGGAGGTGTTATGGCTATTGCTCACGTAAGAGGGGGAGGAGAAAAAGGAGTTCGATGGCATACTGATGGACAAAAAAGTAAAAAATCAAATACTTGGAAAGATTTAATTGCTTGCGCTGAATATTTAATTGAAAAAAAGTATGCTTCTTCCGAAAAGATTGCTATTTGGGGAGCTAGTGCCGGAGGTATTGCTATAGGAAGAGCAATGACAGAAAGACCGGAATTATTTAAGGTAGCAATAATAGAATCAGGTGTATTAAATACTACAAGATTTGATAATAATGGCATTCAGAAAACCAGTATGAAAGAATATGGAAATCCAAATGATCCAATGGAATTTAAGGGATTATTAGAAATGGATTCATATCTGCATATAAAAAAGGGAGAGAAATATCCGTCTACATTAATTTATACGGGGATTAACGATCCTAAGATTTCACCATGGCAATCTACTAAATTTGTAGCCAAATTACAGGCTGATAATAGTTCAAAAAATCCTATTCTTTTAAATATTGACTATGAAGGCGGCCATGGTGGAGATATTCCTGTAACTCAAAGATATTCTAATTTATCTAACATCTTTGCATTTGCTTTCTGGCAGCTTGGTCATCCGGATTACCAGCCTAAAGAAAACATAAAAAAGTAATATTTTATTTTCCTTTCTAATCTTTTGATGAATATGTTTTCCGTATTCATCTTATTTTCATACAGGAAATTTCAGGAAGATATAATTTCTCGGCAAGATCAGGGATAGGATTTATACCTTTCCAGGATATTATCTATGCTTTTTTTATAGTTATTCTGAAGGTACTACCCTTTCCTATTTCGGTTTGGGAGATTTTAATATCTCCGTTATGGTATTCATGTATTACTCTTCTCGCTAGTGACAATCCCAGTCCCCACCCTCTTTTTTTGGTAGAATATCCAGGTTTAAAAGCATTTCTGGCCTGTTGTTTTGTCATTCCGCTTCCGTTGTCTTTCACTTCCACCAGGATACTTTTATTTCTTTCAAAAACGGACATGGTAATTGATCCTTCCCCTTTCATAGCATCTACTGCATTTTTCACCAGATTTTCTATCACCCAGCTCATCAGAATTTTATTATGAGGAACCAAAACCGTGTAATTAGGCAGCTGTAGGGTAAAATTAACTTTCCTGGAAATCCTGGTTTTTAAATAATCATAATTTACCTGAATCGTTTCATTGAAATTCATATCATTCAGCTCCGGAATGGAACCTATTTTTGAAAACCTTTCAGAGATCGTTCTGAGCCTTTCGATATCTTTTTCTATCTCGTGTACCCCTTCTGAATCCGGATTTTCAAGCTTCATGATCTCCATCCATCCAATCATAGACGATAAGGGAGTACCGATCTGGTGAGCTGTTTCTTTGGCCAATCCAGCCCAAAGATATCCTTCATCTGTTTTTTTTATCGTCCTGAAAAACCAGAAAGAGAAACCAAAATATAAGAGAATAAATAATCCTAAAATATAAGGTGAATAACGAAGGTTATTAAGCAGTCGTGAATTGTCATAATAGACAAACTGGTTATTTCCATCAGGCACTTTGATTTCTATAGGATCATAGTTTTTCTCCATATTCCTGATGAGATCCTGCAGTTTCTCGGGATCTTTTATGGTATTTTCAGGAATATTTCTGTAATATCCCAGATCAAGGATTGCATTTTTATTTTTATCGGTGACTATAAACGGAATGGTGTTGTTGATATTCAAAATCTCCGGTAAAAGATCCAGAACATCGGTATCAGGGGTTTTCACTTCCTGCTGGATCCGTATTGCCTTAGAAAGAAGGCTGATCCTTTTAATTTCTTCTTTTCTGAGGAAATTGATCAATGAGGTAGATGCCACTACAATGCCTACCACTAAGGCGGTCATTACAACAAAAATAATCCAGTTATTCAGCCTGGTTAATATGGATTTTCTCAAAGCTTTTTTATTTTAAAACATTCAGAATTTTCTGCAGCTCTGTACTTCCACTTCCCTGATAGTTGTTGATAATAATTGAAAACACGTATTTCTTTCCGTCTTTAGCGGTATGATATCCTGCAAAGGATTTGGTATCTCTCATGGTTCCGCTTTTCATTTTCATTCCGTTCTCCTGAACTGGAAAGCCATCCTGATAAGCTTCGAACCAGGATTGTTTTTTAGCATATAACAACGCCTGTACCTCTGCTTTTGCCGCCACATAATTCTGGGGAGAAAGTCCACTGCCATCAGCAAAATTAATCATATTCGGATTAATTCCTTTTGACTTCCAGAATTCCTTCAGATAGGCTACACCGCTTTTAAAACTTGGGTTTCCTTTTTTCTCTTTCCCTAAGGTTTTAATTAAAGTTTCCCCATAAAGATTGACACTTTTTCTTAAAAACCAATACACAATTTTATCCAGCGTCGGAGACTGGTAAGTTAGGATAATATTATTTTTCGGAGCTTCCAATACCTTCTTTCCATCCATTTCAAGCTGAGAATTGGTGACCGCCTTTCCTGAGAGCTCAATTCCGGCTTCTTTAAGCCATTGCTTTGCTTCCATAGCCAGTTGCAAAGGAGGATTAGGAGTAGAACCTGAAACGGTGACCGTTTTACCACCCGGAAGCATTCCGTTGATTAAGGCAACATCAGAATGAGGAGCTGTAAAGATCAGACTCTGATCCGAGCTTCCCCCCGTTTTTAGGTCATTCAGCCATTTTACACCTTCCAGGGGATAGGAAAAGCTTTTAAAATCTGTCCCATTGATATTGATATCAAACTGATTTTCCCTCCAGTTGATCCCCCAAACTCCGGCTCCATAATAATTTCCAAGGTCATCCCAGGGCCATCCTCCGGGAATGGTCTGATGGTCAAAATAAGAATCATCTATGACCAGATCACCGGATATTTTTGTAATTCCGGAATTTTTAATGGCTTCAATTAATTTCTTTTTAAAGCTTTCTGGTTTATAGGCATCATACCGCCAGCTTCCCAAAGTAGGATCACCATTGGAGCTGATGAAAAGGTTTCCATTCAAATTTCCTCCGGATATACTTCCGGAATAACTGGAAGTAGTGGTATAGGTATAATTTTTACCTAAAGTTTCCAAAGCTGCTGCTGCTGTAAAAATTTTCTGTGTGGAAGCAGTTGAAAGTCCTTTATTCCCTTGATATTCATATATAAAATTCCCATTATCATCTGAGACATAAAATGACAGACCGGAAGCAATGGTTCCTGAAGAGTCCATAAGGTCTTTGGTTGCTTTATCTAATTTCTGGGCTATATTCTGAGCAGAAATAACCTGTACAGAAAGGGTGAGAACTGCAAGTGTTTTTCTCATTGCATTGTTGTTTTTACTCTAAACTTTATTAAGATGTCTCAATCACGGGGCTCAATCATAATATTGACTGGCTGAACCGGACTAAAACATTTTTATTCATTCAAAATTCTAATCAAATATACTTAAAATAAAAGCTTCTCATATTCTTTGAGATCATGGTGTCCGAAAAGGATCTGATGGTCATGGGATTTTTCAAATGACCGATCGTATTTAAAATATTTCTCATAATCATCTTCGTCTATGAAGCTATCCATCTGACAGGCTTTTATATAATTTGTCTTTTCTCCATAATCTTCAATAAAGACTTGAGATTCAGTCCACGGTTCCTGATGACAACGAAGACAGGATCTTTGGTGAACAGCCTTATGTCCGCATATTTCACAGTGCTCTAAATTTTCAAATAATGCTGAAACCGGATTTTGCATATCCGGTGAAAATACCTGTAACGGAATAGTTTTTAAAAGCAGATAATAATTGGGTTCCTGCCAGGAAAAAGAAATACCTTCCGTCCCGTAAGCCGGTTCTTCTGTATACAAACATAATTTCTGAAGATCATATTCAATATCCGCTTTTACAATATCATTTATATTAAGAAGTGTTTTGCTGTTTGATCTGACATTCAGTTCTTCGTCAATTTCAATAACCGGTTTCTGGGTAAGGTAATGACTCAGGCATAACGTAGTCTCCCATGAATTCACACTTCTTTTCTTTCCTTCACTTCCGCAGATCTCACAGGTTTCCATAGAAAGCGCAGCGTATTTTTGAGTAATATTTTTAACGATCGTATTCAGTTCCTTATCTTCAGAATATGTGTAGCAACGGAGTTCTCCATATTTTTCTTTGCCAAAAATATCTTTTTCAATATTCCAGCCTCCAACGGCAAATTCAAACAGCATCTGCCTGATCAGCTCATTCCAACCGGTGCTGTTCACCTCAAAATTTTTAAGATTACGTTCTATGAAAGCATTGATCAATTCCTGTTTCATGACAGTCTGCTTCCCGATTCTATTTCATAAGGTTCTTTATCTTTTTCAAAAATTCTGGTCAGCTCACTTCCTTCAACGGTAATGGTATCTCCGATTCTTCTGATCCAGTTTCCTTCTCTAAGCCCTACTACTTTATTATCATTCTGGGTAAGAAATTCTTTGATTCTGGTTTCTCTGGTTTCTCCGCTGTGTTTCAAATCCGGATTCGGATCAAGATAATGAGGGTTAAGATTGAACGGAACAAGTCCCATACAGTCGAAACTGGAAGGATAAACAATTGGCATATCATTCGTGGTTTTCATGTTTTGCCCACCAATATTACTTCCGGCACTGCATCCCAGATAAGCTTTACCACCTGTTACGTTGTCTTTTAAAACAGTCATCAGGCCTTCTTCATGTAATGTTTTAACCAATAAGAATGTATTTCCTCCGCCTGTAAAATAACCTTTCGCCTGATCCAGAGCCCTGGCTTTGTCTTCAAATTCATGAAGACCTTTTACTTTAATATTGATCGTTTCAAAGAAAGAACGGGCTTTCGCAGTGTACTCATCATGAGAAATACCACCGGGTCTTGCAAAAGGAATAAAAACAATTTCATCAATTCCTTTATATAATTGGATTAATTCTTCTCTTAAATATTCCAGATATTCTCCACCGAAAATGGTAGATGTTGAAGCTAATATGATATTCATACGGGGAAATTATATTGATTATTAAAAAAAATACTGAACTACAAAGATAAACTCAAACCACAACGAATCAAAAATTAAACTAAAAAAAACATGAATCCCGTTAATATTTTCTAAAAAAACTTAAAGCTTCTAAAATTTGAGCTTTTATGGAATTATTATTGAATTTTAGAAGGTAGAATTTTAAATATAAGAATATGAAAACGGCTAAAGTTAATATTAAAAATCTATTTTTAGGTTTAATCCTTGTAGGAGGTGCAAGTTTTGCAAATGCACAAACTACTCAAACGGATAGTGCAAATAATACAGCTAACACAGCTGCTACAAGTCAAACGGGTAACCCTACGATTGACGGTCTTAAAAAACAAATTGAAGCCAATCCAAAGGATACGGAATCATTATCAAAACTGGCTACAGCCTATCAGGATGCTTCAGACTGGACCAATGCAATTGATACCTGGAAAAAAATCTCTGCTTTATTACCGGATTGGGCACCATCTTATTACAGCCAGGCCTATGCTTATCAGTCTGCTAAGGACGATGCCAATGCAAAACTTGCCTATGAAAAGTATATTGCCACTGTAAAACCTGAAGAAGTAGAGCAAAATAAGAAAAATCTGGCCTATGCCTATTTTTATATCGCTTTTGCAGAACAGCAAAGTGATCCCAACAAAGCAAAAGAACATATTGCTAAATCTATACAATATGATCCTACCAATCAGGATGCTATAAAACTTAGCAAAACTTTAAACTCATAATAATAAAAAAAAACCGGAAAATTTTCCGGTTTTTTTTTATTTCTTATCCTCTAATTTTTTCACCTGTCTCTTGTAATTGGGAGCTATGAATTATCTCACCAAAATATCCGATCTGTCACCCAAAATCTAAAATCTGGTATCTGAAATCTTGGCTCTTGACTCTTGGCTCTTAGTTCTTACCATTCCCCCTACTCAACCCTTTTTCCAAAAAAATCTGTTTCCCCATGCAGATGCCTGATAATTTTTTCAATATTACGTTGAATACCGGCTTCAGTTTTCAAATTATTAATATAGCGGATCAGCTCGTGCTGTCTTGAAGGAATCAGTTTTTCAAAATTGGCTGTAGCCAGTTTACTATCGCTGATCGCCTGTTCCAACCGGGGATGTATCGTAATACTTCTGTCGGAATCATCATATTCCAATGTTACTTCAATGATTTCGCCTATTCTTTTCGGAGAGTTTTTCAGCATTAGTAAATTCACATACAGTCTCCATTCCCCTACATATTTCATCAGGTTCTGCTTAAATTCTTTACCGTTCACCGTTCCTTTCACGGGAATCGGGCTCTTATTCTTTTCCGAATCTTCAAAAATCTGCTCCAAAATTTCATCCGGAACAAAAACAAAAGGATTAATCCCTATGATATCCAGTATTGCTGTAAAATGTTTGTTTTTCATGGAATAACAAATGTAGGCTGATTTTGTAAAATGTACAATGTTATTTGTACAATGTATAATGTATGATGTATGATGTATAGTGTTGGATTTGGTAGGTGATAGAATACTTTATCAATATTATAATTTCTGTAACCTCTAACACGCTTCCCCCAAACACTCCCACTCTAAAACCCAGTCCGAACCGCACTCATATCCAGACTCTCGCATCTGGCATCCCGAACCACAGACCTCGTAACTCAAAATTCATATTCAAGAACTCAATTAATTCCCCTATCTTTGCAGAAGTAAATCTATTTAATTTAACGAAATGAAATTTTTTATTGACACAGCTAATTTAGAGCAAATCAAAGAAGCTAAAGATCTTGGTATTTTGGATGGTGTAACTACCAATCCTTCATTAATGGCTAAAGAAGGAATCCAGGGAGCTGAAGCAATCAAAAACCATTACAAAACGATCTGCGAACTTGTAGACGGGGATATTTCGGCAGAAGTACTTTCTACAACTTATGAAGAAATGATCAAAGAAGGAGACGAATTGGCTGCTATTCACCCCAATATCGTAGTAAAGATCCCAATGATCAAAGACGGTATCAAAGCGTTAAAATATTTTTCTGACAAAGGAATCAAGACTAACTGTACTTTGATTTTTTCTGCAGGACAGGCTCTTTTGGCAGCAAAAGCAGGAGCTACTTATGTTTCTCCGTTCTTAGGAAGATTAGATGACATCTCTACAGATGGATTAAACCTTATCCAGGAGATCAGACTTATTTTTGATAATTATATGTTTGACACTGAAATCCTTGCAGCTTCTATCCGTCACTCAATGCATATCATTGACTGTGCTAAAATTGGAGCTGATGTAATCACATCTCCACTTCCTCCGATCTTGAGCTTGTTAAAACACCCATTAACAGACAGCGGATTAGCTCAGTTTATTGCAGATTCTCAGAAATTAGCATAAAATTGACCTAATCTAAAATATAAAAATCCCGGAACAATGTTCCGGGATTTTATTTTTATAATAGCTGGTTTATTTCAACAGATCAATCTCAAGAATATTATTTTCCTTCTGTATATCATTCCTTCGTTTTATTTCTTTATCCCTTTTTTCTGAATCAGAGGTCTTTGCTGCTTTTCCCGAAGCATCCATTTCCATGATAACCACTCCTTGGGCCAGCATCTGTCTTTCGCTTTTCATAGGATCGGCACGATACTCTTTATAAGCTTTTCTATACTTCTCCTCGTTCAGTGTAATGATAGGGTTAAACCTATGTTTATCTTTAGTACTCTGCCACTCATATCCTGGCGGAAGCTTTTTATTTCCTTTTAACTCAAATGAATGGGTATGGGTAGCATCTTCAAGCTTTACAATTAACCCCGGAAGTCCGTGAAATTTATAGGGTCCATCCTGAATGGGAAGGTCTGTGGTAAACCAGGCGGTCCATTTTCTACCGATAAAGTCACAGACTGCTTTCTGAACACTAAATCCTCCTATTTCTGTTTTATCTGAAAGGATGTTCCATTGCTGTTTTCTTCCATCCTTTACCATATATTCGTCAGCAACCAGGTTATTGAAAAAAATAACGGAATAATCCGGATACGTCTTTTCAACACTATACCGTATTTTACCTTTATATTGAATACCTGAGAGATTTAATTCTTTACTGCCGGCCTTAAACTGTTTTTCCATAGTTGCAGCAATGAGAGAATCTGTTTCAAAGGTATCTTTACTGTAAAATTTTGAACCTTTTGGAACAACATCCAGCAGCATCATCTCCGTTTCCGGTTGGTCTTTGGCAGTAGAATCACTAGCATACCGATACTCATATATGAATCTCTGATTCTGTGCATGGGCTGTGATGCCTAATAGCAGAATCAATAAGGTGATTAGTTTTTTCATTATTAATTATTTTGTAGATATCATCTTATTTTTCTTCAGAAATATTTTTCACTACTTTGCAGGGATTTCCTACAGCGACCACATTTTCAGGAATATCTTTAGTCACTACACTTCCTGCTCCTATTACGGAATTATCCCCTATCCTGACTCCGGGCAGAACAACCACATTTCCTCCCAACCATACATTATTTCCTACGGTAATGGGATGCGCATATTCCAATCCTTCATTTCTCTGCTTTACATCAAGTGGATGGCCGGCAGTATAGAAACTGCAGTTGGGGCCAATAAAAACATGATCTCCAAAGCTTACTTTAGCACAATCTAAAATAACAAGGTTATGATTGGCATAAAAATCTTCTCCCACTTCAATATTATATCCGTAGTCACACCAAAAAACAGGTTCTATACAAATGTTTTCCTTTGTACTTCCAATAATTCTTCTAATTAGCCTGCTTCTGTTTTCCGCGTCAGAGTTTTTCAATTCATTATATTCCTGGCACAAGTCTTTACATGCGATACGTTCGCGGATCAATTCCTTATCATAGTTCGCATCATATAAAAGTCCGGCTGCACATTTTTCCTTTTCTGTCATAAGATGGTAAGTTGAAAATTTATTTTTGCTTAGAAGATAAGAATATTTGTATTAATAATAAAAAGTGCTTAAAAAATACCCCATATTTATGGTGATAATAATCGGATTTTGGCTGCTGCCTGTTATCTAAAAAAACAAAACAGAACGCCAATGACATTCTGTTCTAATAATAAATGATATAATTTTTAATTCACCATATCCGGTTCAATCGGATTGTTATCTTTTTGAAGGGATTCCTTTGTTCTTTTTTCCATTTCCCGGAAAACCTGATTGGGATCAGAAATTTCTTTTCCATCAGAGGTTTTCACTTTAAAAGAAAACTTAGTATTAGTATCTCCCCCATTTTTCATCATCATTTCCCTCATATTTTTAGTAGGATCATTCACATAGGCTTTCCATGCTTTTTTAAACTGATCTTTCGTTACTTCAATTTCTTTTCCAAATCCTAATATCTTTACGTTCTCAGGAACTTGCATATCTTTTTCAGCATCAACAGATTTTACCGTTTTATTGCCGATCAGGGTCATACTGTGAGATCCCGTAGCATCTTCTACCTTAACAATCAGCCCTGGCAGTCCGTAGAATTTATAGGGTCCATCCTGAAAAGGAAGATCCGTGCTAAACCAGGCGGTCCATTCTCTTCCGCCAAAACTTGTGGTCGCTTTCTGGGCATTATATTCTCCAATCTTCAGTTTATCAGACAGTATTTTCCATTCCGGTTTTTTATCTTCCTTGACCTTATATCTGTCCGTAGAGATATTTTTGAAGAGGAAGGTCTTAAAATCCGGATATTCTTTGGTTACCTTATAAGAAACCTGTCCCGGTTTTTCCCTCCTGTTGACACTTATATTACCTCCTCCGGACTTCAGCTGTCTTTCAAGTTCGGCTCTTCCTATAGAGTCTGCTACAAATTTATCCTGGCTGTAATAGTTTGATCCTTTTTTATCAATATCCAGCAACATCATTTCTTTTTTCACCTCTTCCTTATGATTGGAATCGGGGATAAATTTATATTCGTAAAAAAACCTATTGGTTTGGGCACTGGTCAATATCCCCAGTAACATAAAGAATAGAATTTTATTTTTCATAATGATGAGTCAGTAAAAAAGCTTTGCCAATACCAACATTGACAAAGCTTGATGAAACTTTATTTCTTGGTCTGAATTCTTATTTCGTTCTTCGTGCCTTTAGCTTTGTTTTCTTTGAAAACAGTAACACTTGCAATACTTTCAGGTTTCAAGGCATCCGCTTCTTCTTTGGATACTTCTCTTCCGTCTATATAGTATGTCACATTATCCCATCCGCTTACTTTGAATCTTTTAATCCCATTCATAGCAATGTTCCCGTCGCCGTCTTTTTTAATATAATCCGCCTGCATTACCATTACTCTAGGAGTGTTACTTACTGAAGTGAAGCTTATTTTTCTGAAGTTCTTTACATTTTCTGAAGCTGCTTTTTCAGCTTCAATTCTTGCCTTCTCTCCTTCCTTTCTGGCTATTTCGATCCCTCTTCTTGCATTTTCGTGTTCCAATCTTGCTTTATCACTTTCTTTTCTTGCCTTCTCACTTTCCTTCATGGCATTTTTAGCCTCTTCCATTGCCTTTTTGGCCTCCTTGACTGCTTTACGAACTGCAGCTTTCTCTTTTGGTCCCAAGTCTTTATAGAATACCGTTTTATTATTTTTAGAATAAATCACAGTAGGGCTTTTAGGCTCACCTGGAGGAGTCGGTTCTACCAAGGGTTCAGGTATTTCAATTTCCATATTTTCAAGAGCCTCCATTTGATTTTTCCATTCAGGAGATTTGAAATATTCTTCTGTATCTTTAAGAGCTTTTTGATCAGCAATCTTACTTATTTCTGAAGACAGTAAGTTTATTTCTTCAATTTTTTTATTAAAATCTTTACTTCCAGGCTTCAGTTTATCCAGCTCCTTTCCTTTTTCGTCAATCTTTTTTTGAATTTGAGATAATTTTTTATCATCATCAGAATCATTCCCTTTTATTTCCTGGATTTTTTTCTGTTCAGTTTCTCCAGGTCTTACCGTATCCTTTTGGATCTGTAAAACAGCATTTTTAATAGAAACATTCGTTTCTTCAATTTCTTTATTTTTAGCATTCACCATATAGGCAAAAGCCACTGAAAATAAAACCGGTAATGCAAAAATTCTTCGCGCATACCCGAATTTGGTGTTAGGTTTTTGTAACATTTTAAGTCTTTTTTTAAGGTTTGAACTTAGAAACGGACTGGTGGCAGGCAACTGTGTTCCGGAAAAGTGGCTTGCTAAAAGCATCTGCGCAAATGCTTTCGTGTCCGAATGTTTTACGGCTTTTTTATCAGCCAGATATTCATGGATTAGGTTAATTTCTCTTTTGATAAGGTGAAAAAATGGATTGAACCATAAAACAGAGGTTATCACTTCAATAAAGATCTTATCAAATGAATGTTTCTGCTCAATATGTACCATTTCATGTTTTAAAATTTGTTCTCCAACATCAGAATTCAAAGTGATTGTATTCTTCCAGAAAAGGTTTTTAAAATATGAAAACGGAGCTTCTGTCAGGTCTGTACGGTAAAAATTAATACCATCAAAACTCTCTTTCTGAAACTGTTTTTTAAACTGCTGGATCTTAAAAATCCCATAGCTCAGCTTCCCTACAAAATAGAGAGAAACCAATCCCAGAGCTGAAAAAATAATGTTAAAATAAATGTGACCATGGTCTATGTTTTTTGCTGTGTTAAAATTCTGAATCTTATCAAGAAGCATATACATATCATTATTTACTTCTATTGTAAAATCGTCTATCCTGATCAAAGGCAGCAATAATGAGATGAGTATTGCCGACAACAGGTAAAATCTGTTATAATGATGAAATGTCTTGTCTTTTAAAGACAACTGATAATACAAAAACATTACACCAGAACATAAAATTACTTTTCCAAAGTACAGAAGTAGTGTTTCCATGATTCTTAGTTTTTCTTTTTCAATTCATCTAATAACATTTCAAGGTCCTGAACGGTCATTTCATTTTTTTCTACCAGAAACGAAACGGCACTTTTGTAAGAACCTTTAAAATAATTCTTGACAAGGCTCTTCATTGTTTTCCCTGAATATTGCTCTTTAGAAACCAACGGATAATATTCATGCTGCCTTCCATGCACATCATAGTCTACAAATTCTTTTTCCTTCAATACTTTCAAGATCGTAGAAACTGTATTGGTATGTGGTTTTGGCTCAGGAAAAAGATCAAGAATATCTTTAAGGAATCCTTTTTCTATTTTCCATAAATACTGCATTACCTGTTCTTCTGCTTTTGTTAAAGTTTGAATTTTCATATCCTTTTCATTTATCATTAAGGTGATATAGTATCCATGCATTCTATATCACTAAGAAATTAGTTATACAAATGTAGAGATAAAATTGAATCTAACAACTATTTTTTTAGTGATAAGACAAGTGAACACATTAACAATCTGATAATCAGTTCAATAAATTTACATTAAATATATTGAATTTTTAATAGCCATAAATTATCGGCTATATAATCATCAGAAAAGAAGGGATTTCACCTTTAAATTCTTAAAACTTGTTAAAATTTATTAAATAAAATTAAAATGGATTTGTCTAAACCGGGAAATTATATTTATTTTAGTGCTTTAAAAATTTCTCATGAAAAGATATAATTTATTGATTGTACTATTACTGCTTATTTTTAACGTTACAACAGCACAAAAGAAGAACTCTCCGGCTGCCGATCTCAGCATATTAAAGGAAACAAAATCAAAAATTGAAGCTACTGTTCCGTTGGTCGTTCAGCATCTTCAGAACATTGCTACCAAAGAAAGCGATAATAATATTGTCACAAACGGAAAAATTGCCGTGGGTAAAGAATATAAAATTTTGGAATCTGAATGGTTTTTATACAGAAACAACATGAAAAACTGTATTCTTAATAATTCTTCAAAAAAAGCTAAAAAATGTATGGAGTACCACACTCAATACCTGAGAAATACATTAATCAATTACAATAACTATATTACAAACCTCACCAAAAAGAATGGATATTTAGGAGTGGAAGGGGATACAAAATTTGATTTTAAACCTGCAGAAATTGCTACAAAACTAAGTGAAGCCTATTTTAATGCTAATGATGCTGCCGGAAGAATGAAAGCAAATCAGAAAAGAGAATTTTTAGATCAGACCATGTCTGATGATAATAAGCTAAGTCCTTATGCTCAATTAGCTCCATAATATAGAGGTAAATAAAAAACAAAAGAGAATCACAAATGTGATTCTCTTTTTTATTTGAAGTAAAAAAATCTCCGCCAAGCAGTTTTGTGGTACTAATCATAAAACCGTGGGGAAAAAGTAGAAAATGAGGCGGAGATTAATTTTCTTTCACAAACCCTGTAATCAGCTGTCCTAATTCTGATTATTCAGAGCTCTTACAAAAATAGCCTTATGTCTCTTACAAGTGAAAGGATAAATGTAGAATTAAATAATAATAAATGTAGAAGTAATACTACTTTTTTATAGAAATAGATATGAAAATAAAAATATCCCTAATTGACATTTAAGGCGAAATCCTAAATCCCACCCGTAACAAAACTATAAAAAAATCAATACCTTACAATAAAAACTCCTCCAACCATCACTCTTAACTCTCAAGCCCTCACCTATTTCCACCAGTGATAGTAGTTATGAAGTCCGTCATATTCAAATCCGCAACGTGGGTAAAGGGTATTTCCAATATCATTGGTTTTCTCTGTTTCAAGCATCAGCCCACATGCACCGGTCTCTTCACACCATTGTTTGCTGCGGTCGATTAACGCTACAGAAAGACCTTTCCCTCTATAATCAGGATGTACAAACAGATCACTCAGCAGCCACTGTTTCTGTAATTTGGTATAATGAAAAAGCTTATAAAGCTGAACAAATCCTACGGCTTTTCCATCAGCCATAGCAAGAAACAGGTCTGATTCACTGTTTAGAAACCTTTCTTTTAAAAAGGCTTTTCCTTTTTCCAAATCTGATTCCTGTCTGTAAAAAATACGGTAAAGATTAAACAGTTCTGCTGTTTCATTTAGATCCTCAAGACCCGCTTTTTTAATTGTGTAATTCATCGTTATATTTATTTGTATTAACGATGCAAAAGTATCTTTAAATAAGATGGATCTTATCCTCCAGATTAAAGCTATATAGCTAGGCCAGCATAAAGTCCGTTGGTTGTAATCCAACCTATTTTCCGCAAGTTCTGGATTTTATATCTATGAATAACATTGGATCTTTGCTGTATATAAACAAAATCATGACAGATATTATTCAAAAAATCAACAATACAGACTGGCACGCCATTACCGAAGCCATGCACCAAAACGGATATGCTATTATTCCTGATCTTTTATCGGATGAAGATTGTGAGATGTTGAAATCAAATTACCACCATTCAGAATCATACCGTAAAACCGTTGTTATGGCCCGGCACCGCTTTGGCTTAGGAGAGTATAAATATTTTAATTATCCTCTGCCCGAATTGATTCAAATCATTCGCACCGGTCTGTATCCCCATCTGGCTTCTATTGCCAATTCCTGGTTTAAAGCTTTACATATGGATACGTCATTTCCATCAGAACATGCTGAATTTCTAAAACAATGCCACATTCATGGCCAGCAGAAAGCAACTGTTTTAATTTTAAAATATGAAAAAGGAGGTTTCAACACGTTACACCAGGATCTGTATGGAGACCTGTATTTTCCTATTCAGGTTGTTGCCCAGCTCAGCGAACCTGAAAAAGATTTTACCGGAGGGGAGTTTGTACTAACCCAGCAGGTCCCCAGAGCACAATCAAAAGCAATTGTTTTAAAACCCAGGAAAGGCGATCTGCTTATTTTCACGACCAATTTCAAGCCCGAAAAAGGAACAAAAGGCTATTACAGAATTAATATGAAACATGGAGTAAGCGAAGTAAAGGAGGGAAACCGATACGCCCTGGGTATCATTTTCCATGATGCAGTAAGCTAAATTAATCTGAATGCTGGAACACCGTAGTACAGGAAGCTGGAAGTCATGACTTCCAGCTTCCTGTACTACTTCTCTTCTAATCTCTAACCTCTTGCCAAAAAATGATACAACATACCCTAATATCAGCTCCTATACTAAGAAGCAAAATCCGATCGCTGGAAATTCGTTTTGCCGGAAATAAAAACCTGAAAATCTATGGTTTACTCCAGTGTAGATCTGGGAAAAGAATGAAAAGAGAAAACAGAGTCTTCTTTGCGACGGAACAGGAAGCACTGCAAAATAACTTCCGCCCTTGTGGACACTGTATGAAAAATGAATATAAAAAATGGAAAGAGAAACATATGAGCTCTAAAGGGTGAGTAGAAAACCTTATATTGAATGTTGTACCAATCTATACACACTAATAAGATAAGCATTTGAGAGAATTTGTTTTTTTATTGAACCGACTAAAGTCCGTTCCTATTCAATATATCCTATAGAGTTCTTAGTTGATGTGGGCAGATAAAGAATAAAAAAAGAGAAGCAATCATGATTGCTTCTCTCATTGAGTAGCGGGAACCGGACTCGAACCGATGACCTTCGGGTTATGAGCCCGACGAGCTACCTACTGCTCCATCCCGCGGTGTATTTTTAGAGTGCCTACCGAAAGCACTTACTTAGTAGCGGGAACCGGACTCGAACCGATGACCTTCGGGTTATGAGCCCGACGAGCTACCTACTGCTCCATCCCGCGGTGTATTTTTAGAGTGTCTACCGAAAACACTTACTTAGTAGCGGGAACCGGACTCGAACCGATGACCTTCGGGTTATGAGCCCGACGAGCTACCTACTGCTCCATCCCGCGGTGTATTTTTAGAGTGTCTACCGAAAACACTTACTTAGTAGCGGGAACCGGACTCGAACCGATGACCTTCGGGTTATGAGCCCGACGAGCTACCTACTGCTCCATCCCGCGGTGTATTTTTAGAGTGCTTACCGAAAGCACTAAACTTAGTAGCGGGAACCGGACTCGAACCGATGACCTTCGGGTTATGAGCCCGACGAGCTACCTACTGCTCCATCCCGCGATATTGGATTGCAAATGTACGACTTTTTTTTAAAAATCCTAATTTTTCTTTTAAATAAAGGACTTTTATGAAAACTATTTTATTATTTGTATCTTTGTTTTATGGCAAAAATACTAAAAATCTACCCGGATAATCCTCAGGAAAATCTTGTAAACGAGGTTATTAAAACACTCAATAACGGAGGGCTTATTATCTATCCTTCGGATACAATTTATGCGTTAGGCTGTAATATTTTTGATATAAAAGCCATGGAAAAACTGGCCCAATTGAAAAAAATGAAGCTGGAAAAGGCGAAATTTTCAATAATATGTAATGATCTCAGCCATCTTTCTGACTTTACGAGACCTATTGACACCTCCATATTCAGGTTTCTGAAAAGTCACCTGCCAGGACCTTTTACGTTTATCCTTGAAGCTAATAAAAGTTTACCTTTAGCTTATAAAGGACACAAAACAATTGGTATCCGTGTTCCGGATCATCCGATTCCGCAGCTTATTGTTGAAAAATTAGGACATCCAATTGCTTCAACCTCTATAAGGGATGATGATGAAATTATTGAATACTCTACAGATCCTGAACTGATTGCTGAAAAATACGACCATCTTGTAGATATTGTCATTGACTCGGGATATGGTGATAATATAGCTTCTACCATTGTAGATCTTACTTCAGGAGAACCGGAAATCATCCGTCAGGGGAAAGGAATAGTATAGCCCGTTTCAATACCTGAGATATCACGTCTTAACAGAATATTTCATAAGAATACGGCCATATTTGCATTTTTGCCTTCGTATCGCTGTGATTACCTGTTCTGTTCTGCCGCTTACCTATTGAAAAATTTTTGCCCTATTGTATTAAGAAAAACATTCAAACTTTAAGATTCTGTTCAATGCCATTGCACTATTAACTTTATTTCTGTGATGGCCCTGAATTTATGGATTAAAAAAACTTATCTGTATTTTAACATTATGAAAATTGTAACATCACCTGCCAAATTAATGAACGTAGAAAATTCAACGGACCTGTTGAAATCCTCTACTCCAAGATTCATTGAAGATGCAGCACTTATACAGTCTTATTTAAAAGAAAAATCACCAAAATATCTTTCCGAATTAATGGAAATATCAACCAAGCTGGCTGATGAAAACTGGGAAAGAAATCAAAAATGGAAATCCAAACCTACTGCCAAAGAGTCTGCACCAGCCCTATTTGCTTTCACAGGGGAAGTGTACAGAGGTTTAGATGCCAAAACCCTTGATAAAGCTTCTATAGATTATCTGCAAAAAAATCACAGAATGCTTTCCGGATTATATGGTCTCTTGAAACCCTCTGATAAAGTAATGCTTTACAGGCTTGAAATGGGACGTCCTTTTGAGTTTGAGCATTATAAAAACCTATATGCATTCTGGAGAGAAAAAATTACTGAACAGCTGAATTCTGAAATGAAAAAAGGAGAAATTCTTCTTCATCTTGCCAGCAATGAATATGGAAAGGTCATTGACCGAAAAAAATTAAATCACACCGTAGTTGATTTTGATTTTTATGAATTAAAAGACGGTAAACTAAAAACAATAGTGGTATACACCAAACATGCGAGAGGTCTTGTGGTGAGGTTCTGTGCCGAAACGAATGCCCAAACGCTCAACGATGTAAAATCCTTCAATTATGAAGGTTACAGAATTGACGAAGATAAATCTACAGATACAAAACTGGTTTTTACAAGATAGATGACAATTTCAGCTTTTAAAAAATATTTCAAAGAAACACTTTCCGACCTTTATACTGAGTCGGAAAGTGCTTTTTTATCCTCGCTATTTATTCATAAAATTGTAGGCTTTGATCATTTTCAGCAAAGAAGATTTTCTGAACAGGAGCTTTTAATTGAAGATGAAAATCAACTTTCCAGCTTAGTATCCGAACTGAAGACCGGAAGACCTTATCAGCAGATTCTGGGTGAAACAGAGTTTTATGGAATGAAATTCTTTGTAGATGAAAATGTCCTGATTCCCCGTCCTGAAACGGAAGAACTGCTGGAAATAGCTATTTCTGAGATCAAAAAATACCTTTCCAATGTTATGGGTAGCGATATAAAATCTGAAAGTTTAGATGTAAAGTGGACTGAAAAAGCTCCGCATGCTTCCAATGATGAGAAAAAGGAGACTAGAACACTAAAAATCCTGGATATCGGAACAGGAAGTGGTGTCATTCCTTTGGTGTTAAAAAAGCACTTTCCTGACGCTGAAGTCTCATCGGTAGATTTTTCTGAAAAAGCATTATCTACAGCTCAAAAAAATGCAGAGCTCCACCAGCTGAACATCAACTTCATTCACGCTGATTATCTTGGTTTTGAACCCGCTGAAAGGTATGATATTATTATCTCAAATCCTCCTTATATAGGAATAGAGGAAGAGGTTGAGATTGCAGATTCAGTAAAAGAATTTGAGCCCAAAATGGCTCTTTTCTCTCCTACTTCTGATGCCCTGATCTTTTACAGAAAAATTGCAGAAGACTGTAAAAAGTATTTGAATGATCACGGTCTATTATTTTTAGAAATCAATCAGAAGCTGGGTCCGGAAACCTTGGGATTGTATAGTGATTTTTCCCAGGCAGAGCTATTGAAGGATTTATCTGACAATGACAGGTTTATCTATGGAAGGAAATAGGTACATTTACTTCCATAAAGTATACCCATGAAAATTTCCTTATTCAATATTGTAATCTGTGCTTCAGTAGGTTTACAACTTATCTCCTGTAAACAGCAGACACCTCAGGCTGTTATTGATCAGTATCATCGTAACGGAGAACTGGATGGTTCTGTTTTAGTGGTAAAGAACAATAAGACTGTATATGATTCTGCATTGGGATTCAGTAATATTGAAAAAGGGTTAAAAACGGATAAAAACACTTCTTTTTATATAGCTTCATTAAGCAAATCTTTTACTGCAGCTGCTGTTATACAACTTCAGGAAAAGGGATTACTGGACTATGATGATAAAGCTTCTCACTACGTGGAACTTCCTGAATATGCAAAGGACGTCAGTATAAGACAGCTTTTAAATCATACTTCAGGAATTAAAGATTATGAATCTCTACTCTCTGGTAAAAAAGCACTGACTAACCAGGATGTTATCGGTTGGCTGAAGAGCCTGAAAAAACTAGAATTTGCTTCGGGAAGCCAGTTTGAATACAGCAACAGCGGATATATTATTTTGTCTCAGATCATTCAAAATATTTCACAAAAGTCTTATAAAGAATATATTACTGAGCATATTATTGCCCCTTTACAAATGAATCATACTTATGTTTATGATTCATCTACTGTTATTGAAAACAAAGCCTTAGGTTATAACCAACACAAAAAACCTGATGATTATTCAATTTTAACCACAGGAGACGGAGGGATCTACTCTACTCCTGGAGATCTTTATCAGTATGATCAGGCATTGCGAAATTTCACACTGATCAATAAAGCCAATACAGCTCTCATGTACACTCCAGCTGTTCTAACCAATGGAGAGACCTCCAATTATGGATTCGGGTGGTATATAGAAAACACCGGGAGCGGAAAGGTGGTAAGCCACACGGGTGGCCTCAACGGTTTCAGGGCTTTATTCTGGAGAGATCTACAACATAACAGCTGCATCATTGCTCTGACCAATCAGGGGGATGCATTTCCGTTGCATGATTTCTTAAAAGATATGAAAAAAGCGATTCAGGAAAATTAAAAACAGGTCTTTTACAGCTTTAAGGTTTGCATTATCTTTGATATTTATAAACAGATAACGATGTTAATCAAATCACATACTATCAACAATATAAAAATAGCGGAAGTAATTTCTGACGACATGCTCATTCAGTCTGCACAGGATGGTCTGGACCTCATGGGTAATATTTATTATCAGGGATTTGATAAAATCGTCCTTTATGAAAAAAATATTACTCCAGAATTTTTTGATCTGAAGACAAAAATAGCCGGTGAAATACTGCAAAAATTCTCAAATTACCGTATCGGACTGGCTATAGTAGGAGATTTCAGCCAATATCAGAGTCAAAGCATGAAAGATTTTATTTTTGAAAGCAATAAGACAAAACATATTAATTTTGTTGTCATGCTGGAAGAAGCTTTGGAAAATCTAAGCAGATAATATTTTCAATTCTCTCCTGAGAATTCAAATATTCAACAAAACAGGCATCAGCCAAAAACATAACAACATCCTATCACTCAAAGCTCTCCAGCGTTAAAGTATCTGATGTCATCATCCATCATCTACTTTATTATTTGATCCCTGACTTTCATATTGAAAGTCTAAAGGTTTCTTTATTCTCCATTTTCCAGAGCATCTTATAAAGAATTCAACGTGTTTAAGTTTATATTCTGGAGCTAAATTCCACTCAATAATTAAAAAAATCAATTTAGTGGATTAGTTTCTTATGCCAGTAAAAATAAAATAAAACTAAACAAATTGTATAATAGGTAAAAAATTAAGTCTAAAATAACATTTTAACTAAAAAAATAATTTAATAAAATTTTAATCACAATAATACGCTGAAATAAAATGAATTATTCGTACTTTTGTAGAAACACAAGCATTATGAATATCATTATTTCACATACCATTAAAAGTCCGACATAGTAGACTTATTGCTAACACATTTATAATTCTCTTAGCAAAAATCAACAATAGCAAAAAAACACCTTAACAATAAAAACTTTACGTTTTTAATGTGGTTAAGATTCGTGTTTATACGCTCAACATTCGACACTGTAACATATTCTAAGGAATTGTTATAAAAATTATCTGCGGAACAATACGCTATCCGAAACTAAAAACGAAAACCATTTTTTTAATTTAAAAGTACAGGGATACTTTTAACAATTCATGTTGTTAACTAAATTATCATTAACATAAATAAATTCATTAACGATGAAAAGTTTTTTCTTACAAATTTCATTTTTTTTACTAAGTTCTTTTACATTCGCACAGGTAGGGATAAATACTCCCAACCCTGATCAAAGCGCAGTTTTAGATGTATATAGCCAAGATAAAGGAATGTTGATTCCCAGGCTGAGCACTGCAAAAAGGGATGCCATTTCCAATCCCGCCAATTCTCTTTTAATATATGATACCGACAAAAAATGTTTGAGCCAAAATATAGGAACACCTTCCAAGCCTGATTGGTTATGTATCAGCAGTAATGCAGTAAAAATGTTTTACATGCCTAGTGTTTCTTTTGATACTTCTGCCACAGCAACTGGCAGAACTAAAGACCTATATACATTATATAAAACACAGTTCGGATCTCCAAAGGCAAAGAGCACGAGCGCTCCGGCATCTATTCCTTTTTTCCCATCCAGCAAAGATCTTTACTATTATGTAACGGATGCTGATCCTAATGTATTCAGTAATATTACGATTTCTGATGACGGAGTCATGAAATACGATGTAAAAGCAGCGGCTACAGACTGTTCTTTTATTAATATTGTTTTTGTTGTCAAATAATTGAGTTATGATAAAAAGTACCTCAATTGTAAGATACAAAAGATTTTTGCTCACTTTTTCATTGTTCATTTTCTCCCAAAATATCATGGCGCAGAATGAACAGGGAACCGGATATCCGTATTTTGTTAACTTTACGCAAGGGGTACAGCCTCAGGAAGCCTATAAAGTAGCAACAAGCGGTGTCCAGAATGATGCTACGTTTACTACAGACGGATTACGACTGACCCGAAGCGTAAATAATATTTCAGGAGGGGTAATCCTGGCTGATAAAATATTCAAAAGTGATCAGGGAATCAAATTCGAATTTGAATTTGCCATTTATGGAGGAAATACCAATGGAGGCGATGGAATCTCTATATTCTTAGTAGACGGATCTATCCCTAAAACCCAACTTAATCTCGGATACTTTGGTGGTGGATTAGGATATAGTTTTGTACGTGGAGGCGAGTCTACAGAAGGACTTAGAGGGGCCTATTTAGGAATAGGTCTGGATGAATACGGAAATTTTAAAACAAGCTTTAATCAGAGAGAAAGGGTTAGAAATGGAATTTTTGGAGTGGGATTAGCTGATGGACGAAGCAATATTTCTTTAAGAGGTAAACGCGGAAATCAATATCTGTCGTCGGCAGAGCCTGCTGGATATAATGGCTATCCATTACTTTACAGTACAGCTACCAATGCCTCCCCTTCCAGTACCAACAGATCTGCTTATCTGGATACTACAACAGGAAAGTTTGTCGGTATTAAAAACACGACTCTTCAGCAATTCAGCATTGAAAGTGGTGGAACGACCTTTCCTCTCAATGAAAATGACGCAAGATTCCGTAAAGCATATGTCACATTAGTGCCCAATCCTTCCGGTGGTTACAATGTAACCCTGGAAATACAGCATGGAACTGTGAAAGAAAAAGTGATCGATAATTATTATTATCCAACTTCTCTGAAATATACTGAGACTACCATATCCAACAATACGGTAAGAACGCTGGATACCTCACCTCCTTCTACTTTTAGAATTGGTTTTGCGGCTTCTACAGGAGCGGCTAAAAACATACACTTATTGAGAAACTTAGGGGTGACCAGACCTTATGCTGCTGAAGTAACAGATGATCTGTTTGCGGGATGCCCTGGGATAAAATCAACCTATTATCCTTTGCTTAATGATGCGGCTTATTCTTCAGCAAACGGTCAAAATCCGCCAACACTTTCATATAACAACCTTGATTTTAATTCATTCCGATTTTTGGATAATAATGGCGCTGTAATTCCTAATATAACAGGCGGCGTTTATACGAACAGTCAAGGGACATGGACCTATTTACCCACTACTGGAGCGCTTTCTTTCAAGCCTGCGGTTGGGTTTACAGGAGTTGCCCAAATACAATATGATATTAAAGGTGGTGGAAGCAATGGTACTGAAGCTCCTTACAATAATGAAGAATACAGATCGTTGCCGGCACTGGTACAGGTTAATATTTCAAGTGCAAATAACTGCAGCAAAGCCTGCGTTATTTCCAACAAAAATGTAACTCAGAAAATCACAAGATAATCTGATAAAAACCAGCTTTTAAGAGCTGGTTTTTTTATTTTTTACAGAATGAAGGTCAATACGTATTGTTTTTAGTAAAATACTGAACCGCATCTTTGATTGCTTTATCAATGGATTGATACTTGATCCCCAGCTCATTTACCGATTTCTGGTTAGAATAATAATTACAAATCTGCAGGGCTTTCATATGGGGCGAGCAAAGATTCGTTTTGATGTTTAATTTTCTTAAGCCATCTCCTATCCATCCTAAGATCTTGAGGATCGTATTGGGAATCGGGATCATCACCGGATTCTGATCAGTGATTTTATTTACTTTCATAAAAAACTCCTTATAACTAAGGTTTTCTTGAGCCAGTAAATATTTCTCCCCATTTTTCCCTTTCTTAACAGCCTCTACTACTCCATTGGCGGCATCTTCTGCGTGAACAAAGTTTTTTCCACCTTTTGGATAGAAAACGAGTTTCTTTTTCCAGGCCCAAAAGATTATTTTGCCGGAACTGGGTTTGCTGTCGTAAGCTCCTATCATAAAAGTAGGATTAAGAATAACAATATCCATGATGTTACGATGTTGTAAAAGATAATTTTCTGCTTCCACTTTACTTTGTGCATAGTGAGATTTTGTAAATGGGTAATGTTGAATTTTTTGCTCATTCCCGGGATTTTCTACACTACCATGGCCTAATGTATTGGCAGAACTTATAAACAGGAATCTTTTGATCCCACAGACTTTTGCCTGGGTAAAGACCTTCACAACCATATCATAATTTATGTTCTTATAATCTTCATAGCTGAGAAGATCCTGACGGGTTTCCGCAGCAATATGGATGAAGCAGTCTACTTCTTTGAGAAATAATGAGAGATCGGCAGCCAGATCACCTTCAATCAGCTTCAGATTTTTGTCTTCTTCACCCAAATACTTGCTTTTCTGGCGCACCAGAGCAATAACAAAATAACCATCTTTTAATAATTTAATAATGACGTTGGTCCCCAGAAGCCCGGTAGCTCCGGTTACAAAAACTTTTTTCATATGTTACTTATCTTTTTTAAGCCCATTCGGCATCCCCTCATTTTTCTCCATATAAGCATAGTATACATGAAGTTTCAATGATGTCAGTCTTATGCTTCGATTTCTCTTTTTATTGCCTGGGTCATCAGCGGAAGTTTTATCCATATCGGTAAAATTTTCATGATCAGCCAGCTGATTGGGTTCACCATAATTACGGAATCTTTTTTAAATAACTGGTGAATACAGTAGGAAGCTACTTTATCAGGATTTAAAAGGGTCAGCCTGCCCAAAAAACCTTGTTTTTCAATTCGTTTACATACATCCGTATTGGTTTTCATGGCTCCGGGATTCACGACGCTTACAAAAACATTGGTATCTTTCAGTTCTTCATGTAATCCTCTGGAAAATGAATGGATAAAGGTTTTAGAGGCCGGATATACTGTTTTAAAACCTATAGGAGAAAAAGCGGCCATGCTTGAAACATTTAAAATATAAGCTTTCGACTGCCTTAAAAGATTAGGAAGAAGCTGATGGGTAATAAGTGAAGTAGCAGTTACATTCACCTGAAGAATAGTATTGATATAGTCAGAGCTGGCTTCTGTAAACTTTTTGGTACCTCCAAGACCTGCATTATTGATCAGGATATGAATCTCAAAGGATTGATTAAGCCATGCCGTAAGTTTCATCACATTATCATGTACGGAAAGGTCTACTTCATAATAATGGGCTTTTATAGAATAGTTTTTTTCAAGTTCTTCGGTGAGTTCTTTTAAATTCTGATGGGGAAGACTTACCAGGATAACGTTGATATTTTTCTTAGCCAGATTTTCAGCGAATGCTTTTCCCAGCCCCTGGCTGGCTCCTGTGATAACTGCGTATGATTCTTTGGTTTCCATAAAACAAAATTTTATGGTACAAAGCTATTATAGAAGTAAAATTTTAATGTTCCGACTTATCTTAATGAACCCATTTTCAAACAATCCTTAAAAAACATTAAAACACTGAATTACAAGTTATTACAATTTACAGAAAGTTAAAATTTATAAATCGGAACTTATTTTTTTAAATTCAGAAGGAGTTTGCCCGGTCAGTTTTTTGAATGTAGTATTAAAAGAAGTCTTGGAATTGAATCCCGACTCATAGGCAATTCCTAAAATTGAAAATTTACTGTCAGCATCTTTTAGAAGTACTTTTGCATACTCCACTCTGTATCCGTTCACATACTGAAAAAAGTTCTTTCCAAAACCCGTATTGATGACATAAGACAGATGATGACTGGAAACCTCAAGTGTTTCTGCCAATTTTATCAGGTTCAGATCACTATCCAGATAAGGTTTGCCGGTCTCCATAATGTTTTCCAGCTGAATCTTAATCTTACCTAATTCTTCGTCTGAGATCAACTTTCTTTTCACTTCTTCTTCATCAGCATCTTCATCAATAGAGATCAGCTCCTGGCGCTGTTTTTCTTCCAGAGGATAAATCTCTTTCTGCTTCAGAGAATAATAAGCTACCCAGTAAATAACCAGCAAAAAAACCGTATTAATGAAGAAATTTAAAGATTTGGGATCATAAAACAGGTTGTAGATCACATAAATGATATTGACGATGAACAGCACAACAATAATATATTCCAGCCAGTTGAGGTTAATTCCTTCCGTATTGGAAGAAAACTGCTGAATCTTTCTTTGATGCTTTCTGATAATGATATAGGAAAGGCCAGTATAAAAGAGAGCCTGAATAAGGATCAAAATAACACTCAGATATTCAAATGGATTAGTAAAACCAGACTGTATCAGGAAAAGGCATATCAGGAAAGCTGCCGGAAGCAATAGGAATTTAAGATCCGTAATTTTAAATGTAAAAGTAGGATTGGTATAGAACAGCACGCTGAAATAAAAAACAATTGGCGTTAAAAACTGGACAAACCGCACTATATACAGGGAATGGAACTCAATGGCTGATCCGGTAATTAAAAACAGAACCTCATCCATCCAAAAGGTAGACCACAGGAACAGAAAAATTCCGAACCAGAAATTGGCCTTTCTGTTAACCTGTAAAGGGTTGGTCAGCTTCAGCAGCGAAAGCAAAACCAATGAACCATAGATAAGTATCACGATGAAACTGTTTAATTCTGATGTGTTCATTGGTTTTGATATTTTTAGTAAAAATAGTGTTTTATCCTATTCTTTTCCTGACAAAGATCTGATATCCCAGATAAATTAATGGCAGTGACATCACTCCTAAGAAAAGCATATTGCTCATAGCCAGCTGTGGGTGCATTACAATAGAATAAACAAGTCCGAAAAAGGCTCCTCCCAAATGAGCAGCATGCCCCAGGTTATCCCATTGCTTAGGATTCAGCATCATGTATACTGAATATCCAAAGTATAGTGTTCCAAACAGCCATCCCGGAAGGAAGTTAACACTGATTTCATTCGGTGCCATTGCAATAGATGCAAAAATAATTCCTGACACAGCACCAGAGGCACCAATAGCAGAATACCAGGGTTGCTTTTTATAGATCTGCAGACTGAATAGATTCCCGAGAATCATTGATCCGAAATACACGATCAAAAATCCTATTTCTCCAAAGAAGTGAATAACCACTCCCTGAAAAAAGTATAGGGAAAGCATATTAAAAAATAAATGCATAAAATCTGCATGCAAAAATGCAGAACTGATAAGCCTGATATATTCTTTACGATTGGCAATAGCCCCAACATTAAATTTATATTTTTCAAATAAACTGGTATTGTTGAGTCCCATGTAACTAAAAATACATGTAACAGCCATTATAATTAAAACAACTATATTCATCTGATGTTTTTTTATCTATTTTTTTGACCTGAAATTCTTTATTTATTCAGATTCATTATTCTCTCCATCCTGAAACAGATCACCGATGACCCCACCATCTTCATCCATATCTCCTGTCTGTTCCGGCTCTTCATACACTTCCGGCTCTTCTTCTACAGGTTCTGGAACCGTGATGTTGATTGCTTTCACTTTAAATTTCGTGAACTGATTTCCAATTGCTTTTATTCCTTTTACAGCAATAAATTCATCAATAGCAATGGTCTCAGGTTCGCGATCTTTTCCTTTATCTTTAGCAAAAATAATCTCTGCTGTTGCTTCGTTGGCCACAATTACATTCTCAATGAACGATTTAGGATGTTCTGAAGGCATGAAAGTCTGTACATTAACGGTATTTTCCAATAAGAATCTCTTGATAAAGTACATATCTTTCTCTCCGTCATAATAAATACAGGTAATTGCCTGTCCGGGTCTCCATTTTTCAAGCACTAAGTATTCGTCATCAAAACGGTTACCCAGGTCGAAAGAAACCAGTTTTACCTCTCCATTGGTATTAATGGTCAGAATCTTGTCATCTCCTTTGAAACTGCCTAATAAAGTTCCTCTTGCATCTGCATTCAGCCTTCTTACCGTATCATCGAACCATATCTTTCTCGGGGCGAGGGTAGAAACTCCCTCTTCCTTCATATCAACTTTTTTCACGGCATATTTCGTCACAAGGTTTCCTTTGGAATCTCTTCCCTTAATGGCAAGTTCGGAGAAGTTGATTTCCATTTTATTTTTTCTGATCCTTGGATTCGGTTTTAAAAGTACTGTTACAGTCTCCGCTTCCCCATTGGGATTAGCTGAAAAATACAGCATCTCTGAACCTTTTTTATCTGAAGCTAAAGGATAATCTGTATTTCTTGTTACTCCGGTTACAGAAAAACGTTTCATATAATAAGGACCATCTCTACCTTCACGGTAAATCATATTATATACAGTCCTTTTATCATTCTTCTTCCAGATTGCCACATGCAGAATGTCTTTGCCAATAAATGTTTTAGCTTCTACTTTTACCACTTTCATGCTTCCATCCTTTCTGAAAGTAATGATATCATCAATATCAGAACAATCAAACATATACTGATCTTTCTTCAGGGATGTTCCGATGAATCCTTCTTCAAAATTGGCATAGAATTTTTCGTTAGCTACGGCTACTTTTGTCGCGTCAATTGTATCGAAGATTCTAAGTTCTGTTTTTCTCTGCTTATCCTTCCCATACTTCTTCTGAATATTTAAATAATACTCAATAGCATAAGGAATCAGATGAGCCAGGTTATATTTTACCTGTTCTATTTTCCCTTCAAGAGCAGCAATATTTTCTTTAAATTTATCTAAATCGAATCTCGAAATTCTCTTGATCCGGATCTCCGTTAATCTTAAAATATCTTCTTCCGTTACTGCCCTTAAAAGATGTTTGGTATGAGGTTTTAACCCTTTATCTATTGTTTTTAGTACATCATCCCAGGTTTTTACCTCTTCAATGTCGTGGTAGATTCTGTTTTCAATGAAAATTCTTTCTAATGAAGAGAAATGCCAGTTTTCCTGAAGTTCATGAAGCTCAATTTCGAGTTCTTTTTTAAGTAAAGAAACCGTATGATCCGTATTCATTTTCAGAATTTCCGAAACATTCATAAACATGGGCTTATCTCCTACAATTACACATGCATTGGGAGAAATAGTTACCTGACAGTCTGTAAATGCATACAGTGCATCAATAGTCTTATCCGGTGAAACATCATGATGAATGTGGATCAGGATTTCCACTTTATCCGAAGTGTTGTCCTCAATTTTCTTGATTTTGATCTTCCCTTTCTCGTTGGCTTTTAAGATAGAATCTATCAGATCGCTCGTAGTCTTGGAATAAGGAAGCTCAGAAATAACCAGAAGGTGTTTATCTGTCTGGGTAATTTTTGCTCTCGCTCTTACTTTACCTCCTCTGTGGCCATCATTATATTCGGAAACATCCAGATAACCGGCAGTTAGAAAGTCCGGAAATATTTCAAATCTCTTTCCTTTTAAATACGCCACCGAAGCATTGATCAGCTCATTAAAATTGTGAGGAAGTATTTTGGTGGAAAGTCCTACCCCAATTCCTTCCACTCCCTGAGCCAAAAGCAGGGGGAATTTTACCGGAAGATCAATAGGTTCATTATTTCTGCCATCATAGGATTTTGCCCATTCTGTTGTTTTGGGATTAAATACCACTTCCAGTGCAAAAGGAGTCAGCCTGGCTTCAATATACCTTGCGGCAGCGGCAGAATCTCCCGTATAGATATTTCCCCAGTTTCCCTGGGTATCTATCAGGATTTCTTTTTGCCCGATCTGCACCATGGCATCCGTAATTGAAGCATCACCGTGAGGGTGATATTTCATGGTATTTCCTACAATATTAGCTACTTTATTATACCGGCCATCTTCCAGTTCTCTCATAGAGTGCATAATCCTACGCTGAACAGGTTTCAGCCCGTCATACACCGAAGGGATAGCTCTATCAAGAATTACATAGGAAGCATAATCCAGAAACCAGTCTTTATAAAGTCCGGAAACTTTCTTTAAGCTTTCACCCTCATGCGAATATTCTTCTGTCATTTTTATTTTTAATCTTTTTTCTCTTTATTAGCTTTCACTACTTTGTTCAGAGAGAGTTTTAAATCATTTACTTCTTTTCCGGTCAAATAAGAGATCTGGTATTTCAGTACGGTAGAACCGTTATTCTTACTTGAAATGGTAATATATAGTCTTTTGATAAAGAGAATAGTGATTACATCATATTTTATCAGTTTATATTTTGGAAACTCATCATACAGAGGAGTATTCAAAAAAGGAATAATATTTCTATTTTTAAAATTCAGGGCTTCTCCATCACTGTCATATTCAAAAATCTGTCGTCCGTTAAGATGGAAGATGAACAACATCAGAACTGGAACCAGAATCAGTAAATAGCTTTCATTTTTCAATACATTAAACCTATATTCATTTGCTAAAAAACTAACTATTCCCAGTACAACCATCATAAGGAGCAACGTATTGATAAAATTATACAACGATGCTTTGTTACGGTTACTTAGTCTCATTTAATTTTCATGTTTATTGTAAGTTTTAAGAGTTGCTTACTTCATCCAAAGCTTCTTTCTTATCAATATCCGTTTCTTCCACCACCAGATTTTCCAGGATAAATGTCTGCCTGTCCGGTGTATTTTTTCCCATATAAAATTCCAGAAGCTGGTCTATGGTCTGATCTTTCCCAATGACTACAGGCTCTAAGCGGATATCTTTTCCGATGAAATGTTTAAATTCATCCGGAGAGATTTCTCCCAGTCCTTTAAATCGGGTAATTTCAGGATTTTTCCCAAGTTCATTTAAAGCTTTTATTCTTTCTGCTTCAGTATAGCAGTATCTTGTTTCCTTTTTATTTCTCACTCTGAATAACGGGGTCTGCAGAATATACAGGTGGTTATTTTTGATCAGATCAGGAAAAAACTGCAGGAAGAATGTGATCATCAATAAACGGATGTGCATCCCATCGACATCGGCATCGGTTGCTATAATTACCTGATTATACCTAAGGTCTTCAAGACTTTCCTCAATATTTAAAGCAGCCTGAAGCAGGTTGAATTCTTCATTTTCATACACTACTTTTTTGGTTAATCCGTAGCAGTTCAAAGGTTTTCCTTTTAGTGAAAATACAGCCTGCGTTTCCACATCTCTGGATTTTGTGATGGATCCTGATGCAGAATCACCCTCGGTAATGAATATTTGGCTATCGCCTTTTCTTTCTGCTTTCTGATCGTTATAATGCTGTCTGCAATCGCGAAGCTTTTTATTGTGAAGAGACACTTTTTTAGCTCTTTCTCTTGCCAGTTTCTGAATTCCCGAAAGTTCTTTTCTTTCTCTTTCGGAAATCAATATCTTTCTCTGGATCGCTTCCGCAATTTCCGGGTTTTTGTGCAGGAAATTGTCAAGCTTGCTTTTCAGGAAATCAATAATAAAGGTTCTTACGGTAGGGCCATTGGGTCCCATATCATTAGATCCTAATTTTGTTTTGGTCTGGGATTCAAACACCGGCTCTTCTACATTGATGGAGATAGCAGCAATGATAGATTTCCGGATGTCGGAAGCATCAAAATTTTTATTGAAAAATTCACGAATAGTCTTCACATATGCTTCACGAAATGCATTGAGATGCGTTCCTCCCTGAGTCGTATTCTGTCCGTTTACGAATGAAAAATAAGTTTCCGTCTGAGATTTATCGGAGTGGGTTATTGCTACTTCAATATCCTCGTCCTTCAGATGAACGATAGGATAAAGGGTATCACTTTCAAGTTCTTCTTCCAATAAGTCCTTCAGACCATTTTCAGAAAAATAGGTTTCACCGTTAAAAAGAATTTTCAGTCCTGGATTCAGATAAGCATAGTTGCGGAGCATTCTTTCGATGTACTCTTTTCTGTATTTAAAATGCAGGAATATCTCACCATCAGGAATGAATGAGATTTCGGTACCATTTCTGTCCGAAGTTTCTTTTTCTTCAAAATTTTCCGTGATCATTCCACGGGAAAATTCAGCAACCTTCATTTTTCCGTCACGGAAAGACCGTACTCTGAAATAATCTGAAAGGGCATTTACGGCTTTGGTACCTACTCCATTCAGTCCGACCGACTTTTTAAACGCCTTACTGTCGTATTTACCACCGGTATTCATTTTGGAAACGGCATCTACCACTTTTCCCAATGGAATTCCACGGCCAAAGTCACGGATCGTAACTTTACCGTCATCCACTTTTATTTCAATTCTTTTACCGGATCTCATCCTGAACTCATCAATGGAGTTGTCCAGAATTTCTTTAAGTAAAATATAAATACCATCATCAGCAGAGGACCCATCTCCAAGCTTCCCGATGTACATGCCGGGGCGCAGACGGATATGTTCCTGCCAATCGAGGGTTCTGATATTATCTTCTGAGTAGGTTGGATTTATTTCTTGTGACATATATGATTTCAGCAAACATACAAAAGTACGAAATTGTAGAAAATTATCCGAATTTTTTCAATCTGTTTTTTAGTATTTGTAATCATATTTTGCATTATTATCATCCAAGTCATACCTTTACGTTATTATTCATGATCACGTGAAAAATATATTTATTTTCCTCATAACTGCTATTTTTTTTTCTTTATCATCAGTATTTTTTGCACAAATCCCCGGATTGGTAAATTATGGCGAAGAGGAAGGACTGAATAGCTCATATACCTACACATTAAGCCAGGACCTCAACGGTTTCATCTGGATAGGAAGCGATAATGGGCTATTTCGCTTTGATGGAAAAGAGTTTAAACAGTACAATTTATAGAAAACAAAATCCCTCTTGAAATTCAATTAAGAGAGACTTGTTATATTTAATTTTTAATAATGACTAGTGTAAACAAATGTGATTTTTTTCGTCACAATTAGTGTTTTGTTAGTCTTCCATGTATTTATGGAAGACTTTTTTTGTTAAAATATAATAAAGAAAACAATTCAAATGTTTAAAAGATTCTATTAAGGAAATTATTACATGTTTTAAATTCACTATTTAGAGAAATATGTTTTTTTGTATTGATATTCCTATTACATTTGAAAAGAATTTTTTTATAATAATTATTTGTATTGTCATTTTAATAGCCTTCCATAAACAGAAGGCTATTTCTGTTTTGAGACTATCCAGAAATCCGACTTCATACTTTTAAATATATTGGATGTGAAGACTTCAATTGGCTTCTTGGTGAAAAATAAAAAAGGTGACTTTGATTATGCCAGTGTAATGAATTTATTGAGCCATGAAACCCGTTTTGATGACGTA
This sequence comes from Chryseobacterium rhizosphaerae, assembly GCF_003385455.1. GTDB lineage: Bacteria > Bacteroidota > Bacteroidia > Flavobacteriales > Weeksellaceae > Chryseobacterium > Chryseobacterium rhizosphaerae. The sequence continues at coordinate 36,828 of NZ_QNUF01000037.1, forward strand.
AGATGGAAGGAAGGTTTAAGGCTCTTAAAACAGAGTTACAGTAATTTTTTAAAGGGTTACCAATATGATTTTGAAAAACAGAATTCTGAGGGCAAATTTGAGCGTATAGAACTCAATTTTTCGGCCCTGTAGCCCACAAACATATTTTTTCGTTTACCACACCGTCGGAAATACTCCGAAATTATTAAAAAAAGAATACCATAAACAAATACAATTATAATGGTTGATTTAAAATAAAATCCCTCTTGGCCAAGCTCAGGAGGGATTTTTTAATCATTTAAGCTCTATTTATAGAGTTCTTTGTTTATTCTGTAATTTTCCAAAATATCCAATCCTGAAGACGTCAATTCCAAGGGTATTTTGAAGCATTTTGTGTCTTTATCATAGATCACAGATTTTTTATTTTCCCTGAATATAGTAGATAACTCAATCATTTTCAAAGAAGCTTCCGGGAATTTCACTTCGGTCTGATCGAATATCGCAAGAACTGTTTTCTTTCCAATGATACTATTCATTCTTTCGAGTTTCATTAGTTCATGATATCTTATGTAGAAATAAGATCTGTTTTTACTTGTATAAAAAGACAGACATTTCACTTCAACTTCAATATCCTTACAATTTTTAATAACATAATCAGCTCGTTTTACCGTAAAGGAATCGATGATGTTATAATCTGAAAAACTCTCACTATCCTGAGGAACTAGTTCTACAATGAATTTTTGTTTTCTTGCCTCCTCTTTGAATATTGCCTGGGCCAGAAGTCCATTTCTGAATTTCTCATGACATAAGTTTTTATATTCATCAGAATCTCTAAGATAGAAGGGAGCGGAATCCAGAGAACCAGCCACTATAAGAGCATCATTAACCTCGCCTTCAATATGGTATATCAAATCTTCTAACTTTTCTACATAGGCAGAGAAAGGATTGCTTGTTTTATCTTCGTTATTTATCAAATAGTATCCCATAATTATCTGATTTATACCAAATATAATAATAAATCACAAATAAAGGAAACACTTTTTATTTATTCTAAAGGAAGGATATTAAAAAATAGCATCGTGTTCAGATGCTATTTATATCTTTTGTTAGCAGATGCTTAATCTCTTCTTTTAATTCCTGATTTTGTTTCTCTAATAAGATAATGTACTTCTGAAGTTTTTCTATGATCAAATCTTTACGAAGTGATCTTTTTTTAGAGACAGAAATAAAATTCCCTTTATGGTCTCTAACTTCTTTTATGTCTTCAACACAAACACCTAATGCGGCGGCCAGCTTTTCCCATTCACTATCATATATTTTCACCAATCCTCTCTCTTTTCTGGAATAGTTGGATACATCAGTAGGCAAAATATCCGCTAACTCCTTTTGAGTTACATTCTTTTGTTTCCTGACAATCTCTAGTTTTGTAGGGGCCATAATTATATGAGTTTAATTAAACACCATATTGGAATAATATACTATTCATCAATATTATTTAGGATAAAGAAAACAAAAGTAGGAATACTCCTACTCTTGCTTCTTTTAAAAATTATTCTTCAGGATCAAAGGATTCTTCAATAAACCTTATATATTCCTTTGTTGTCTGATAAAGCATATCATAATAATAATAGGCATGACGTTTATAATCGTCTTCAAACTTATTAGTATTATACAATCTTACCGTACCGTCCTCTAAAAACTCTTTCCTTGTACCATCATCTGTCACGGTTTCAATATCACTGACATCATATCTTGTTTTAGACCCAAAAAACCATAAAAATGAAAAAGCAGGAGGATCAAAATGTGGATGTACAAACCTTTCAAAAATAACCACTTTGGTTATCTTTTTTGCCTCAAGCTTTTCAAATATAATTAGTTTGTATCCCGGTTCTTCCCACCATCCTTTCCTGAAATTAATTTTACATGACTGATAATCCGTTTCAATTCCTATAAAATATTTCCCTTTAAAAGGTCTGTATTTAATAATAGTTTTTCCAGAAACAATTTTTTCAGAAAATTCTGCAAACTTTAAGTCTAATAAAGCTTGATAATACAGTATCCATCCTTTTACATTAAAGAAAGGCCCATTTATTAGTACATTATAAAGCTTCTTTTCATCAACTATTTTGTCTTCAAAACTGTTGAATTGGCTTATTTTATGGTAGGCTTCTTCCTCTTTGGGGCTCGCCCAAAATATTTCCTTTGAAAAGTTTTCTTTTTCGGACATTTTACGCCCTAATAGTGTAATAGTTTGATGTGTGTGATCGCTAAAACCAGTGAGCGTATTTTTAAATTCAACCGTATTGTAGTCAATAAAAAACTTTAGATGAGATAATCTCTCTTTTAGAAGTTCAATATGATCATTCAAATCACCATATTTTATTCTGGGATCTAAAATTTCTAAGAATAGACTACTTCTTAAACCTGTATTTTGATTTTTAAGAATGTATTGCAGCGTTTGATCTGCAAGCCTTTTTTCATCTAATTCTATATGTGCGAATTCGTTCATAAATTTATTTTTAATTAGGAATTAACCTTACTGCAATATTTAAAATTAACAAGGCCACAGCTAAACCAGTTCCCATTTGATTAACTGTTTGAGGTTGATTCTGTTTTACCGGATCTCTCTGACGATTTTGGCAGTTTATACAATTATAATAAATCATACCATCAGTTCCAATAGGAACAGTATAGTTAAATTGATAACCTGTTTTAAAATCGGTTGCTATCCTTCCATTTATAGGAGGAATTGGAGCTCCCTGAGATGATCCCACATAAAACTTCTCGTGTTTGAGCATCGTAAGGGCATCAGCATATACCTGATTTTGATATTTTCCTCTCATTGAAAGTGATGTCTCCATAAAATGTCTCATTGGTTTGAGCTCCCATACTGCATTTGTCCCATTATTCATATAATACAAATCTGGTCGTAGCTTAAGATCCCACTTCCAGATCTTTTGGAGATCTTCTGGAAACCAATCCTTTTGCAGTCTAGGTACTGTTTTAAAATAATCAGACATCGCCCTATGGGCATAAAGCCCTATCATTTGCGGTGTTAAATCATCTATTCCAGAGCCTGCATCATTATAGCCAGGAGAAATAATATACTTAGAGGCAGCCATATCTGTAGACGTCATTCTATTTTCAAATAAAGTCCCCGTATAGCTTAATCCTGCCATAGCTCCTCCTAAGAAATTAGACCCGTTAAATGCGGAGTTTAACCCTCCGGAAACAATTCCCGGTAAAAAGCTTTTAATGGCTCCCGGATTACTGGTTATATTTCCTAATGCCCCGGAAATAGCCGCTCCGCCTATAGCTCCACCCAGTACCGCGCTCCAGGAGCTTTCCCAGTTCCATTTTCCGGGATTCCATGAGCCATTGGCCTGAACCCCTGCTAAATATCCACCTACCATAGCTCCAATAAGCCACGGTAAAAACTCTCCGCTTGGATCATTATACATCAGTGGATTATTCATCACATACCCATACTTATTATAGTTTTGGGTATTCATAGGATCCTGTATATTTTCATCA
>NZ_QNUF01000038.1 GCF_003385455.1 Chryseobacterium rhizosphaerae
GGAGTTGGAAAACGCTAAGGCGCAATTTTTTTGATATAACTCATGCTTTTAAGGCGCAAGGATTTTATCTCCGATAAAATTGTGTACTGTAGATTTTAATCTGCATTTGCTGGATCTGCGAGAAATTTAATACTATTCTGCTATGTCCCTTTCTGAAAATCTTAGATTTTCTTGCGTCTTAAATTTTCATAATGCATGAAAATCTTTGCGGCTTTGCGTTTTTCCAACAATCCAAAAATCATCAACGGTAATCTAAATGGATAGATTATTTTATCTAAACCTTATAGGTTTTAAAAACCTATAAGGTTTAAATCTGGTCTTTTACCAAATACTCTTTGATTAATCAGAAGTTGTCATGAAATAAACAACTGACACGAAGAAAGTTTTCAACAATTAAATCAGATAACACCTATGTTTATAAGCTTATTTTCATTTTATCTTTAATCTTATTCTTTAGATCATATTTTTTTCTGTTTTCTATTGTATAGCTTATGCTTTTTTGCCATTTTTGTATAAAATGTCGGTCATGCAAAAAGAAAAATTACGCGTCATCAGAAAGCAAAAAGGCTATACTCAACAACAGGTAGCTGATTTTATCGCAACAGATGTATCTAATTACAGCAGAAAAGAAAGTGGTGATGTAAGGATCGTAAAAGATGAGTGGGACAAACTTGCCCGTTTTCTGGATGTACCGATTGAAGATATTTATGAAGAGGAAGAACCTACAGTAGTTATTAACAATGACCATCCTGTATTTAATGATAGATCTTCTTCTGCGGGGGTAATTACTAACCAGAATAATTATGATAATATTCCGGGAGCTATCATTGAAAATTTACAAAACTATATTGCTTTATTAAAAGAGGAGAACGAAAAACTGAAAGAAGAACTGAAAGGTCTCCCAAAAGGAAGAAAATAATACGGTTTGAAAATTGTAAAAATATCTGTGTCACTCATATTAAGTTATGAAGTGACATTTTTTTGTGATATAGGCTCTAATTGATGCTAAAGTTTTTTGATGCAAAGAATTAATGATTTAAATGTTTTATTTTAGGAGGCAAAGAGTTGCAACTCTGTCGCTAATGAAGCTTTGTGGTAGTAATACGTTCGCTTAGAAAGAATCAATTTCATTGATTCCAACTTTGCTCTCTTAAAATATTAAAGAAAGCAAATGAAAACTTTGCGTTAAAAAAAATTCTTTGATTTAAATTCTAAAGCTGTTTACACTTTTTTACTAAACCACAAATCGAAGATTATCTCTTTTCAGTCGATGAATATTATTTCGACGTAGTCAGACACAAAAGTTTTTATTTTTTTAGACACTTAAGTACACTTTAGAAAGTTTAAAAGAATACTGCACAATTAAGTTCACATAAGATGAAAATCTTTGATTTTCAAAAAAACTTTAGTGTACTTCTTATACACAAAGTATATAACTTAAATAGCTTATAAGTGTTTAAAAATCTCTTGGGACTTTTGTGGTTAAGTTTAAACAAACTTGTTTTGAAATTTACAATTCCTCCAACGGATCCCAGAATAGTTTTTTGAAATTTTTTATTCTAAGATTGTCTATCGTAAGGCCTTCCGCTTCCAGTTTTGGCTGAAATTCAGGGACAGATAAGACTCCTGAACTTGAGATCACACGGTGTGCAGGAACATCTTCAGGACATCCTCCCATGGCTTTTCCTACATGCCGGGAATGATTCGGGTAACCTACTGCTTTGGCTATAGCTCCATACGTTGAAACCCTGCCCTTTGGAATAAGTTTCGCCACTTCGTACACCTGTTGTTTGAAGATTTCGTCCATATCTTTCTGTAGTTAATTAAGTGATTGAAAATCATATACTCCGGATTTCAAAAGATTTGCATTATTTTTGAACTCACATGGATTCAATGATGTTTCATTAAAAGATAAAGATATGAAAAAATCATTTTTCCGACTGCTGAATGCGGTTAATAAAAAAGTTCTCCCAAAACTGAGTAATAAAGATCCCAATCATCTGACTAAGATAGAAAAGGGAATTTTGGCGTATCGTTATTTTGTTCTGGTAAATTCGTTGGATTGATTTTTTTATTTTCTTACTTATGATACCGGTTTTCACAGATGTTTGCGGAAAATTTTTGGAAAACGCAAAGACGTTAGTTTTTTGAAATATTACATACTGTAAGGGGCAAGGATTTTATCTCAGATAAAATTGTGTACAGTAGATTTTATTTTTATCTCACGCTGATTTTGCAGATTACGCTAATACTAATGAAAACCCGCTTCATCTGTGAGAAAATTTAATATAAGATTATACATTGCTTTTGCTGAAAATCTTAGATTTTCTTGCGTCTTAAAATTTTCATACTACATGAAAATCCCTTGCGCCTTTGCGTATTCCAACAAAAAAGAGATGCTAAGCAGCTTGAAAAATAATATTACACAAGAGACTGTTTCAATTTTGAGGCAGTCTTTTTTTGTATGAAAAGTTTGGGAAAACGCAAAGGCGCAAATTTTTTAATATAACTCATGTTTTTAAGGCGCAAGGATTTTATCTTCGATAAAATTGTGTACGGTAGATTTTATTTTTATCTCAGATGCTCATTAAAATCTGCGTGATCTGTGTGATCTGCGAGAAAATTTAATATAACATTATATCTGCTGAAAATCTCCACATTACATAAAAAGTTCTTTGTCACTTTGTGTTTTCCAATCAAAATATATGTTGAATTATCTCACAAATAAAAAAGCGCTTCAAATGATTTGAAGCGCTGATATTGTCATCTCTTTCGAGAATTTTGTTCTTAGTTTTCTAAGATATAAGAGAACATTAATGGTGCACAAATAGTTGCATCACTTTCAACGATGAATTTCGGTGTAGTGATATCCAGTTTACCCCAAGTGATTTTCTCATTTGGAACAGCTCCTGAGTACGAACCATATGATGTTGTAGAGTCAGAGATCTGGCAGAAATAAGACCAGAAAGGAATGTCATGCATTTCCATATCCTGATACAACATCGGTACTACACAGATCGGGAAATCCCCTGCAATACCTCCTCCGATCTGGAAGAATCCAACTCCTTTACCTCCTGAGTTTTTAGTATACCAGTCAGCAAGATAAGTCATATATTCAATTCCTGATTTCATTGTAGTAGCTGTAAGCTCTCCTTTGATACAGTAAGAAGCGAAAATGTTACCCATTGTAGAATCTTCCCATCCTGGAACTACAATTGGCAGGTTTGCTTCTGCAGCAGCAATCATCCAAGAATTTTCTCTAGGAATTTCATAATACTGCTCTAATACTCCTGAAAGGATCATTTTGTACATAAATTCGTGTGGGAAATACCTTTCTCCTTTCGCTTCTGCATCTTTCCAGATTTCAACGATATGTTTCTGTAATCTTCTGAATGCTTCTTCTTCAGGGATACAAGTATCTGTAACTCTATTTAAACCTCTTTCCAGAAGGTCCCACTCATCCTGAGCTGTTAAATCTCTATAATGAGGAACTCTTTCGTAGTGAGAGTGTGCCACAAGGTTCATTAAATCTTCTTCAAGGTTAGCACCTGTACAAGAGATAAAATCTACTTTCCCCTGGCGAATCATTTCTGCAAGAATTTTACCCAATTCAGCAGTAGACATTGCTCCAGCTAAAGTGATCATCATTTTTCCGCCATCTTTAAGATGGGCAACATAGCCTTTAGATGCATCCACCAATGCAGCTGCATTGAAGTGCAGGTAATATTTCTCTATAAATTCAGAAATTGGTTTGCTCATTTTTTTTAATTTTTGCAAAGATAAAACTTAAAAACGGAATGCAGCCCAAGCACTTGAAGAAAGTGTCACAGAGGGGTCTTTTTTTATCATTTGTTAAATGCTAAAGCTGTTTTGTTGGGACACATAAAGGCGCAAAGAACTTTTCATGTAGTATGAAAGTTTTTAGCAGCAATAAAATCTTAGATTTTAAAGCACAAATGATATAAAAAACTTGTGCCTTTGCGTTTTCCAAAACAGTTGAGCTAATGAAATTAAAAAAGCGGGGCTCAAAGTGAGCCCCGCTTTCATTGTAATTTAATTTAATAGCTTTCAACAAGGATTTATCCTTCCCAGGGAGCCACTTTCAGGATTTCAATTTTACGTTCTCCGTCTTTGAAAGGCCAACTGATAACATCTCCTACTTTATATCCTACTACTGCAAGGGCAATATCCGATAATATGGAATGCTTATTCTTTTTAAGCTTTGCTTTGGTAGAAGGTACAAAAATATATTCGTGCTCAAAATCTAAGGTATGGTCTTTCAATGTCACTTTCCTTTCAACCGTTACGATATCAGCAGGCAGATCTCTTCTCAATACCTGTTTTGCATTTCTAAGTTCTTCCGTAAGTCTTTTTTCTTCTCCGATGCTCACCTTTTTCCTTCTGAGTGTATCTTTTATGGCATCATAAATCCCTGTGGTTACAATAATATGATTGGACATTTTGTTCAATTTTTTAAAATTAAAATGCAGTTATTCCCTAACGATCCAATGTAGAACCCAGGCATACAACAGCCTTCTTCTATAGAAAACTGCAAAAAAGTAATAAATAAAATCCGGAGTGATTCCCTGTCTTGGATCCTGACAGGGCTTAATTGATAAAGTCCTTAGAACTTTTCAGGAAAGAGTCTGTATGTAAATAAAGTAATGACAGCAGTAATCCTGACGGTCGGCGTATCGCAGATAAAAAGATTGTTGCTATCATTATATTTTGTTTTAATCCTAACAAATATAGGACTTAAAATCGGAATGTAGCGGCAAATTATCGCCAAATTAAATATTTCCCCATCATGATCATGTCTTTCAACGTTCCGGAAGTAATCGTTTATTTCTGAGTAAACAACTACAACTTAAACCGTCTGTTTTCCTTTTTATCGGAGAGCTTTTTCTTGCTATCCAATCTTTTCTGTTTCTGAGCTCTTGAAGGTTTTGTCGCCGTTCTTTTTTTGGGAACAATGAGCGCTTTGTTCACCAGTTCAATTATTTTTTCAATTGCTTTATTTTTATTCATCAGCTGCGTTCGGCTTTCAGAAACAGTTAAAAATAAAACTCCCTCAGCATTGATCCTGTTTTTCAATTTATCCAGTAGTAATGCTTTCTGCTCCTCATGAAAGAAAACGGATGCATTCACTTCCCAAAGTACGGTAACGGCAGTTTCCACCTTATTCACATTTTGCCCTCCAGCACCACTACTTCGGGAGGTTTTGAAACTGAGTTCTTTTGAAAAGTTTTTCATTGTATTTATTTTAAAATAAGTGAAAAAGATTAGGCCTCTGTACTGATCTTTTTATACAGTTCTATCCTGTTTATTTTTCCGTTTGGCGTTCTGGGTATTTCATCTATAAAAATAATCTCTTTGGGTTTGTGGAAATTTTTATCAAACGGTATTTCTGAAATTTTCACAAACAAGTCTTCTGATTTATTTCCTTCTATAACCAATATCAATTTTTGACCCAAACTTTCGTCCTTTATACCTAAGAATACCACTTCATTTGGAATCGCTTTTTTTACCAGGGCTTCAAGAGTTTCCGGGAAAATTTTGGCTCCACCGGAATTGATTACATTATCAATCCGTCCTAAAAACCTAAACTGCTTTCCTGCTTTAATTTCAACTAAATCATTAGTTATCAACACTTCATCATTCACTGCAGGTGCAAATATTTTCAAACACGTCCTCTCATCCAAGGAAATATTTACATTTTCAAAAGCTGTAAAATACTCTTCCGGATCCGGCATCAGCTGCCTTAAGGCAATATGAGAAAGAGTTTCAGACATTCCATAGGTTTCAAAAATACGGTTTGAAACACTCAGATTCATTTTGAGAATTTTATTTTTTAAACTCTCTGATACTGCAGCCCCTCCAATGATCAGATTTTTTATTAAATGAAGTCTATCCAATGAATTTTCTACCTGCAAAGGAGTCATTGCACAAAAATCTATTTCCTCTTCCAGATTTTCGACGGGGTTTAAGGAGGGTTCTGTCACCATTAGTTTTAATTTTCTTTCCAGAGCACGTACAACCATCATTTTCCCTGAGATATATTCTACCGGCAGGCATAAAAGTGCCTTATCCCCCTGTTGTAATCCCAGAAAGTTGCAGGTCATTACCGCAGAATTTATCATTTTACTTTTCTCAATTTCAAAAATTTTAGGTGTTCCTGTGGAACCCGAAGTCTGAACTTTTACCGTGTTTGCGTTAAAAAACCATTCTTCCAGAAAAAAACCAACTTTTTTTTCAAATTCCGTATTAAACGATAAATTATTAGTATTGAGATTATTGAAGTCTATCAGCATATTTTAGTATTCATAAAAGCACAGTAAATTTAGAAAAAATTTTAAAAAGTTCTTGTAAGTAAAGAAAAAAGCTGTAAATTTGCACCACCAAAATAAAACAGACCTATAGTGTAACGGTAGCACTCCGGTTTTTGGTACCGTCAGTCGGGGTTCGAATCCCTGTGGGTCTACAAACCATCCTTTTCTAAGGATGGTTTTTGTTTTTTATAGGGCTATATTATACTGTTTTATTTTTCTGTAAAGCTATTTTTCACAGTGGTAATGTGGAGCATCTACCAAAGATTCAATATAAAATACGTCAGAAAAGATAAATTCCTATCAATTTTGAGTGTAAAAACTATAGATTTTTTGATAAGGTATTTGTACATTTAAAAAAAAACTATAAATTTGCATCACCAAAAATAAACAGACCTATAGTGTAACGGTAGCACTCCGGTTTTTGGTACCGTCAGTCGGGGTTCGAATCCCTGTGGGTCTACAAACCATCCTTCTTTAAGGATGGTTTTTGTTTTTTTATCATATAAAACAAAGTTTATTATTTCTAAATAAAGGATCAACCGCAAAAGTTGAGGGCTTAGTAAAAAGTTTAGCTAATCTGAAGAGAAAAAATATTCTGTCTTTCACTCCTCTGAGTTGCATTCTGAAGTTCTCTATTTTCATAGCCGCCGCATTAGTGCTTCTTTGATTAAAGTAGTTCATAATATCTCTATAATGATTCATTATCATTTTTTCTTAATGTGGAAAAAGGTTTAAAATCTGCTTCTTCCACATTACTAAACCAATATACCAGTTTAGTCATTGCTGGAGGTTTTGAAATATGCTGGTTATAAATTTTTCTAAGTCCATCGGTTAATTGATATATTTTTTCTAAATCAGGATATTCATTAAAAAGATTACCTCTAAATTTTTTCAATTTTTTAGCTTTTATCAGTTGCTTTATTTCCTCTTAAAAAAATATATTTGCACAAATTAATAATCTCAAATTAAATATTGACATGAAGCAACTCTATCTCAGTGTGTTACTGATATACACTGCCATGAATGCTTCTGCCCAGGAAGTTCTGTGGCAGAAAGACCTCAAATCCTCTACACAAGATTTCCTCAGTCAGATTACCACCACTATTGATGAGCAGTACCTCATTGCCGGAAGCACTATACAACCAGGAAGTGGGATGCGAGATACTGGAAGCAGCCAAAACCATGGCTATGACTACCATTTGGTGAAGCTGAATCAGCAGGGCGAAAAAGCTTGGGAAAAATATTTCGCAGGACAAAATCATGATTATTTATCTGCTACGGTAGCAACTCAGGATGGGGGCTTTCTCTTAGCCGGAACTTCCTATTCCGAAAAAGGTCTGGATAAGAAAGAAGCTTCCAAAGGTGGATCTGATCTCTGGCTGATCTGCATCAATGAATTCGGTGATGAATTATGGCAAAAAACATTGGGAACTGCTTCGGATGAAGAAGCAAAAGCCGTCATTCAAGCCACAGATTTAGGATTCTTTGTAGCCGGAAACGTACAAAACTCCTCCAAAGGCTATGGCTCTAAAGATGTTTGGATTATAAGACTTAACAAAGACGGAAAAGAAATCTCTCAATTGATATTAGGCGGAAAAGGTCTAGATGAAGTTGAGAAAATGATTCCAACGAGGGATGGTGGTGCTTTATTAGGAATTTATTCTAGGAGCTCCGAGGTTAGTGATTCCGGATCTGGAGTAAGAAACACTAAAGGAAAATCTTCGAGTGAACTATCTGCCAATTCAGTACCCATCAGTCAAATCCCAAAAGCAAGCAGTAATTATGGTGAAGGTGACTATTGGATCGTCAAGCTGGACAAAAGTGGAAAAATAGAATGGGAAAGGAACTTTGGCGGAAAAGGAGATGACCATATCAGAACGCTAGCATTGACTTCAACAGGTTTTATCATTGGTGGAGAATCCAGATCGGAAAGATCTGGAAACAAAACAGTAGGTATAGAAGAGGGTACAGACCTTTGGCTCATTTCTTTAAATGAGAATGGCAATGAACAATGGCAAAAATCATACAATTTCAAAAACAGGGATATCCTGATGAATATAAGCACTTTACTTTCAATAGATTACAAAACCACAAAGGGGACTCTGTTAGGAGGTTATACACAAGCTGAAGGAAGAATAGAAGAAAATGACGAAACGTTTTGGATGTTGTACTTAGACCATAATGGAAATGAGCAATGGAGAAAATATGTAACAGGAGACTCGAGACAAAAAGCGGAAAGACTTTCAGATCTGAAGCTGAATAAAGATGGCTCAATTGTACTGGCAGGAACAAGTACAGAAAAATTAGGAATGGAAAGCTGGAAAATTGTAAAACTGAGAGACCAACAAGTGCAGCAGTTGATTGAAAAAGCTGATATTAAAATCTATCCAAACCCTGTCTATGATTATGCCTATGTAGAAATTGGCTATGATTTTAAAGATGCTGATATCACGCTGTATGATATGGGAGGAAGACTTCTTCAAACTCTGAAAACTGGAAACAATATAACCAAAATTAATACACAATCTCTTGTACAGGGAGTTTATTTGGTTACCATAAAAACTAATAATAATAAAACTGCAAACGCTAAACTGATAAAAAAATAAGAACATGAGAAAGTTACTAGTATTTGCCATCACTCATTTTTTTCTATTATTTTATTGCCAAGAATTTCATCCCAGCGATAATTATTTTTCATTAGAAAAACAAGTTAATTCAAATGTCAATCCTAATTCAGGATTAATTTCAGAGTCGATTGGCTTATTAAGCATTCCACTTAGGAATGGCCAAAATTATTCAATTGCTGCAACATATACTTCAGCACCTTTTAATCCTATTCTTAATACATCTGTTCTGGGACTTAACTGGGATCTAGATGTTTCTGGTATTATAACCAAATCTTGGAGTCAATATAATGCATGGGGCCCTTATTACGCCTACGAAGACTCATGGAATGACGGAATAACGAATGTTTCGGATTATGATATGTGGAATGCTATCCCCGCATTGCAACCCAATAATCTTAATTCTCCTTATCCGCTGGAAAGATCAAAATATTATTTTAAATTTTGGGGATATAAAGGTTATTTTTATATCGATAGACAGGGAAACCCTAAAATATATAGTACAGACGCCAATTTAAAAATAAGCCTTACTGAATACAATTATAAAACAAAACAAGGAATAATTAATAATGGATGTGATACAGGGTCATCCATTATAAAAATTACAGATGATAAAGGAAATGAGTTCTGGTTTGGTGGAAATGATAATTATCTGGATACATCATACTCTGCAGGAACAGCCTACCCTTTAAATAATACGGGGAATTCAAGAACTGAAAGACATGTATACATTAGCGCCTGGTATTTGAACAAAATTCTTTTAAGCACAGGTGATAAGATTGTTTTTGAAAACAAAGACAATAATATGAAAAAAACGTTTTCAGATTTTTGTACAATATCAAGACAATATACTGAAAACAGACAAAAGATTATGAATGACAGTATATATGTACAAAAAACATTAGGCTACTCTCAACAAGGTCTTTATACTAAAATAGGAAATAATTTCATTAGCCATTCCAAAGGATTACAGGAGGATAAAAATATTGTAAAAAAATCTTTACTTAATCGAATTATTATTAATGATACTTATTTTGTAAATGTGAATTATTCTCGCATTAATTATACAGATACGGTAAATGATTTCTACATTAAAAATTTGATTGTAACATACAAGAATAAACCAGTAAAAAGAGTAGATTTTACGCTTGACAGTTTTGGGGATGTTAATAAAAGAACCTTCCTAACTAATATAAAAATGGGCGCAGATGAATATGAATTCAAATATTATAAAACAGATAAATTTCCTTCTTTAGATACTTATGCTACGGATATTTACGGATATTACAATGGAATGAATGACAAAGGATATGATCTTGATAATATTGATGACCGGGATACCCAATCACCATATTTTAATACAGGACTTCTAAAAAGTATTGAATATCCTACCAGGTCAAGAAAAGTATTTACTTATGAAAGATCTGATTTTTCAAAAGTGCATGGAAAACTACCTAATACTGGAGATATAGGAGTGTATAACAGCGATGGTATCATTAATTATCCCAGAATACAAAAAATACAACACTTTGATTCAAATCATTTTCAGATAGGAACAGACAGAACCTTCAAATATACCAAGAATAATATAAGTACAGGAATCTTTGAGGATGAATTTGCCAATGCGTTCAGAGCCTACGAAACAATGTATTATTTAGGTTACCTTTCTACTGATCCAAATCAATTCATTATGGTTCTTAACAACTTTAATTCTAAATCATCAAGCAATATTCCAATCAATTACAGCTACGTAGAAGAAACAGATGGTAAAGGCAGTATTCAGTATTTTTTTACAGATAGAACCACTAATAAAGATACCCTAGTAGCCAAATACAAAAAAGCTGGTCAATTTGAATCAGCATGGATGCCTTATGGAGGCGGACTTAATATTTACACTTATAAGGGAGCTTATTCACGAGCCCACGAGCGAGGTAATCTATTAAAGAAAATTATTTTAAATCAGACTCAGGATACTATCCAGGTTACTAATTATAAATATAAAAGCCTGTTGAATCAAAATTTATTAGATAATGGCAATATAAAAAAGCTATCCGATGACTTCATTATTAAAACTACACCAGCTCCCGGCTATATTGTACAAAATTTTAATATAGAAACCATTGTCTCAAAGCAATTTACCGAACCCTATAAGCTATCTTCCACAGAAGTAATTAATTATTACGGGAACAATAAAAACAGCTCAAAGGAAGAATTGACATATTCAAGTTATTTAAAGAACTATAATACTGTTGCCAATAAACTCAATAGTTCTAATGGAACATCCAATCTTGTAAAATTAAGTTACCCTTCAGATTTTGGTACACAATATAATAGCCTTATTGATAAAAACATTGTTGCTGTACCTATAAAAATTACAAAAGAGAAAAACAACCTTCCTATTGCAACCACCATATTTGAATATACTCAAAGCTCCTCTAGTAACATACTCAATTTATACAAACAGTTCTCAGGAAGAAATAACGACCCTTCCAATACTAATAAAGTACTGAAGAAAACAAACGATTTATATGATAATAAAAACAATCTGATCCAGTACACAGATAACGAAGCATCTACCAAGGTAGCCATATATGGATATAACCAAACCTTACCTATTGCACTTATCGAGGGAGCTACTTATGCAGAGCTGATGCAAATATTCGGGCTGGATCCGGCCAATACACAGTCTTACTTAAATCTGGATATCGTTAAAAAATCTGACCTGGATGTTGATACAGCTACCGAAATTGATCTTTTTTCAACATTAGATGCCTTTAGGAAAGTTCTGGGAAATAAAAACTATCAAATTACAACATATACTCAGGATCCTTTAGTAGGAGTTACCAGAGTTACATTACCTTCTGGCGTTACGGAGGTTTATAAATATAATAAAGACAGCAAATTGGAAAAAATACAAAATGAAGAAGGGAGTTTGCTGAAAAAATACAAATATCATTATGCTGCTAAAAAATATTACAACCAGCTATACAGTAAAGTATTTATCAGGACCAATTGTCCTACATGGCAGATTGGAGAACCTTATACTTACATCGTTCCGGAAAATAAATATATGTCTTACATAAGCCAAACGGATGCAGATCAGATGGCAAAAAACGAAGCAAATTCCAATGGACAGAATGCCGCCAATACGCTAGGAAGCTGTAGCATGGTAAGTTGCAATTTTGTTCCTAACTATTATGTAAATATGTATTATTCTTCAATACAGCAAACCGGCCCTAACCACATTAAGGTCACAATGCAGTTCCAAGCGAATCCACCTAATGGGATGAGCTGGACCTCAGGAAGCGGAGTATCAGTTGGATATATTGGAGAAGCCTGCAGACCCCTTACCGCTAAATATATAAATTACACAAGTGGTTCTTCAAGCTGGAGTATCTCTATAGACCAAAGTGGATATGTAATGGTAAGATCAAATAATGGTACCGCACCTGGGAATGGTATGTTTGGCTTCTCTGTTGAATACGATAAAAACTAAAGACCATGAAAAAAATAATAACAATATTCAATATTCTGCTTATTTGCGTTCTACATGCCCAGGCAACGCAATTAAATCATCTTGATAATTATTTCTACACTGCATCTTTCTTGGATAAAGACACATTGAGAAAGTCTGAAACAATTCATTATCTGGATGAGCTGGGAAGACCCAAGCAATTAATAAGTCTAAAACATTCTCCATTGGGGAGCGATGTGGTTACTCACATTGAATATGACCAGTTCGGCAGGAAAGTTAAAAACTATCTTCCTGTACCTCAGCCCGGCACATTAAATGGAAATATCTACCCATATTCTTCTGTAACGAGCTCCAGTTTATATGGAAATGAAAAAATTTATTATGAAAAAATTCTGGAAAACTCGCCACTCAATAGATTACAGCAACAAATTCTTCCAGGAAATGATTGGGCTTCTCATCCGGTAACTACTGACTATAATTTAAATATTGCAGATGCTGTCAGAAAATTCACCCCTTCCACCACATGGCAAGACGGAGCCAGTATCACTAAAATTATTGATATCGGGCTATATCCTGATAAGCAACTCTATAAAAGCATTTTAAAGGATGAGGATAATAATGAGACTACTATATTCAAAAATAATGAAGGACAAATTGTACTGGTCAGAAAACTGTTAAATGCAACTGAAAAAGCTGATACTTATTATATCTATAATGAATATAACCAATTGGCATTTATACTTCCTCCTCTAGCCAGCATTCGTAGTGATATCAGCACAAATATTATTAAGCAAAATGAACTATGCTATCAATACAAATACGATGATCAAAATCGTATGGTAGAAAAAAAACTGCCGGGTAGAGACTTAGACTATTTCATTTATGACAAGCAAAATAGAGTTATAGCAACACAGGATGGTAACTTGAGAAACAAGGGTCAATGGTTATACACAAAATATGATAAATTTGGCAGAGTTGCCATTACTGGTATATCTACCGGTAGTACAAGAGCTTTAGAACAAGGCAGCGCAAACACTTCCGGTTCGAATAATGTGACCAGAATTAATTCTGTTTTTTTTAACAGGCAAGGAATGGATGTATATTATGACAATCCAGATGCTACATACCCTGACTCCTCCAAATGGGTAACGTTACTGACATTAAATTATTATGACACCTATCCGACTTATAGCTTCAATCCTGCCTTTCCTGGTTCCATTATAGGGCAAAATACTTTAACTGATAGCTCAGCTAGCAGTAGCAGAAGCACAAAAAGCCTTCCGGTTATGAATCTTATAAAGAATATTGAGAATGATGACTGGACGAAGAATTATATTTATTACGATAAGGAAGGAAGATTAATTGGCTCTTATTCCATCAATCATTTAGGAGGATATACAAGAAATGAATCTAAACTGGACTTTGCAGGCATTGTAAAAGAAACAAATATATTTCATAAGAGAGCAGAATCTGATACAGAAATTAAAATCAATGAAAACTTTTTATATGACGATCAAAATAGACTGAAAAAACACTATCATCAAGTAGATAATCAGCCTAAAGAACTGTTATCAGAAGTTACTTATAATGAACTATCAGAAGCTATTAATAAAAAAGTAGGCGGCAATAGTTCTTCAGGAACGCTTCAAAGTATTGATTACAGCTATAACATTCATGGATGGCTAACAAAAATTAATGATCCTACAGATTTAGCAGGCAAACTCTTTGGATACCATATTAAATATCAAAATCCTGAAAAAGAAAATCTTGCGCCTAAAAAATTTAATGGCAACATTACCGAAGTAGACTGGAAAACTTCGAATGATCAGGTTTTAAGGAGATATGGTTATCAGTATGATAAAAATGATCGTTTAAAAAAAGCTGTTTTCCAGGAACCTAATGCTGATATTCCGGTCAACGAATATTATAATGAAGATCTTATCTATGATATTAATGGAAATATCACAAGACTTAACAGATACCAAAAGCCCGAATCCGGGACAACGCCTCAACAAATTGATGGGCTCAACTATACATACAATGGAAATATATTACTGAGGATCTTTGATACCACCGGCAATTTTGATGGATTCAGAGATGATGTATCGCCAGGAGGCTATGATTCCACAGATGATTTTGCTTATGATTCAAATGGCAATATGATCCGTGACGATAATAAACAAATTGGTTCTATAGCGTATAATCATTTAGATCTACCAACCAAAATAACTTTTCCAAAAAACAATAGTATTAGCTACATATATGCAGCCGATGGTACCAAATTGAAAAAAATAAGAGCCATTTATTACGCTGGCGGGAGTACAGAATATGAAACCACCGATTATCTGGACGGATTTCAGTATATACAGAATAGCTCAGATTTCCCCTCTAAACCAAAGCTTTTATTTTTCCCAACAGCTGAAGGATATTATAATAAAAATATTAATACTAATCCATATGCCCCACCTATCCCTGCCTATGTCTATCAATATAAAGACCAGGTTGGAAATGTAAGATTAAATTTTTATAAGAATCTGGATACCAATACTGTTACTATTGATAATGAAAATAATTATTATCCCTTTGGATTAGAACATAAAAAATATAATAACAACCCTGGATTTGCCAATTATCAGTATAAATTCCAAGAACAAGAATTACAAAAAGAAACTGGATGGTATAGCTTTAAATGGAGAAACTATGACCCTGCCGTTGGGAGATTCTTCAATACGGATCCTTTAAGTGAAAGATTTTCTCACCAGTCACATTACAACTTCTCCGAAAACAGAGTTGTAGATGCAGTAGAGCTTGAAGGCTTGGAAGCCTATGTTCTTGCTGGTGGAGATATGATGATTAATGGTCTTTCTCTTTTACAAAGTGAATATGCCATCGGGGCAGATGGGGTCAGAAATATTGCAGGGATCAACCTTGGTACATTTCCAGCTAAAACATCATTTTGGTCTGCCATTGGTTCGTCATTATCAGAATATTCTTCAGGAATAGGCGATGGTTTTACCAATTATTATACTTCTACATGGAATACATTTAGGCATCCTATAGATACATTTAATAATCTCAAAAATACTGAACCTGATCCTTTTACACATATTGTAGAACCTTTATTAAACGTTTTTTCAGGATATCAGTATGAAGTTCAGAGAGACAATTATCTAAATTTTATGGATGCAGCCAATGGTAATTTCCATAGCCCAGGGCAAAGATTGGGTGATAAATTGGGAGAACTGTCACTTACTGCTGCAGGAACTGCCGTTGGAAAAGTAGGAAAACTCGGAAATTTAGGAAAAATTAGAGGAAATGCTACCTTATATAGAAATTTTGGATGGAATGAGCTTAGTTCACTTAAAGAATCGGGAGGGAAGTTTTCAATTCACCCTAATCAGTTTCAAGGAAAACAGTTCTGGGTTGGAGAATCTGGTATGGAGATGTGGACCAATTCATCAATGGCAAAACCTTTTACAGCTAAAATCAAAATTCCTAAATCTTTTGTTACTCCAGGGCATAAAAATTTTATCTTTATGGAGTCTGAAATGATTATTGACGGTTTTCCAGGAGGTACGGTTCTTAAAGAAAATCTTAAAAAGTTTAATTCAGCAATTAAAGTCGAATGGATTCGTTATTAATAAAATGAAAGAAAAAATAATATTAGCTGAAATTCAGTTTAACGACACAGCACAGGATTTTTTTAACTTTCCTATTACTAATCCCATAAGAATATCATTTTGGGGTGAAAAACAACATTTATCTACATTTTCGGAAATTAGAATAACTGATAAGCCGATAGAAATTAATAAAAAGTTCGTATTGGAAATAAATATTATGGATAGAGATTTTTTAACTGAGACATTAAAGATCGGGAATCCTTTTAATCTGGGTGTCTTTCCTATTATCATTGCACAGGGGAAAATACTGGATTTGAAATGAAAAATAGTAATTAAAAAAGGCTTTCTCAGTATTGAGAAAGCCTTTTTATTGATCGTCTATAAAAGATATCTTTGATGTAATATACTTGCTTACTTTTTCACATCATCAATTTCATCCTGAATAGATTTAATCCGATCTCTCAGCTCCTGGCTTATTTTTCCGGGAATTTTTTTAACTTTTCGTAAATCCAGTGCTAACATAATAGAAGCGATTCCCATAAAAATAAAGGAAACTCCGGTTAAGGTAACCAAAGAAATTCCTGTAAATATAGGATTGAATATAAGCAGTAAAGAAAATATAATTCCTCCTGCGCTGGCAAGAGCTACATTTCCCCAGCTCATTATTTTCATACTTTTCAGGTCAAAAGCAAAGCCCAGGAGCTGAAAAGAACGGAACAGTAAGGTAAATCCTACAACAAACGGAAGTACGGCCATTGAAATTTGCGGATTTGCGATAAGGTAAATTCCTATAGCTGTTGTTAATAATCCGCTTACAAGAAACCAACCCCACCCTTGTAAGGATTTATTGTTTTGAAGAGAAAAGAATATTTCTGTAATTCCGGAAAATAAGAATGAAACACTAAAGAAAATAGAAAGTGTGACATAGGTTGCAAGTGGTACACTGAATACATAAAAACCGCAGATAAGGAAAAGGATTCCAAAAATCAAAGGAATATACCAATGTTTTACAGTGTTTGTAAGGGTTTGAAATAAATTGGCCATAGGTGTCTTTTTTTAGTCTTGCCTACTTTGCATAACGGTGTTCGGCATCTCCGTAACTGTATTTTCAAACAGGTTATAATTTTCACCTGAATTTGAAATACAACCTGAACTAAGGTACGAAAAATAGCACACATAGTGAATAAAACCACAGATGAATTCATTTTTTTCAGAAAAGAAATGAACTTGATATTTATAATAAAATCTTATCTTTTTCATCAATGATTTTACACAGAGATATATACTGTTTAAAAAAAACAAAAAGACCTCTTACTAAGGTCTTTTCTATGTATATAATATGCTTATTTTTTCAGATCATCACTTTCTGTGTAAATTCTGATTCTATCTCTGTATTCCAGGCCTGTTCCTCCGGAAATATTTTTTATTATTTTTAAAATCCAAAGCCAGCATTATAGAGGCTGTCCCTATTAAGATAAAAGAAATTCCTGTCAATATTACCAAAGAAATTCCCATAAATATGGGACTAAATATCAATAGTAAAGAGAATACCACGCCTCCGATACCTGTTGGAACTACATTACCCCAGCCTGCTACTTTCATGTTTTTCAGATCAAATGCAAAACCGAGCAGCTGAAAAGAACGGAACAATAAAGTAATCCCCACCACAAAAGGCAGAACAGACATTGAAATCTGAGGATTAGCAATGAGATAAGTGCCGATTGCGGTAGTCACTAAACCGCTTATAAGAAACCACTCCCATCCCTGCAGGGAGGTCCTGTTCTCTAAAGAAAAGAACATTTCTGTAATCCCGGAGAATAAAAACGAAGCACTAAAAAAAATAGAAAGTGTAACATAGGCTGCTAGTGGTACACTGAAAACATAAAATCCACAGATTAAAAAAGTAATTCCGAATATCAACGGAATATACCAATGATTAACAGAGCTGTTAATCGTTTGAAATGAGTTCGACATACAATGCTTTTTTAGATTTTACCTACTTTATGAAGCGGTGTTCGGCATTTCCGCAGGAGTTTTTAAAACCTTTTATTTTTTTCATCCTTAATTGAAGTTTTTCCCGTTACAAACTTACAAAAACGGCAAATTCAATAATAGAATCCAAGCTTAACAAATTGTATATCAGAATATTTTATAACACAATCAATACTAATCATATTCATTTATTAAATGATTTTTAGTATTTTTTTCATTCATTTTTTACAAATACAAAAACATATTATTCAAATATTAATTTTCAACAATATTATTTACGCAAAAAAAACATTCTATGGAATAGCACATGTATTCTATAGGATTTTTTACAGCATAGTCTCTTATTTTAGTTCAGCAGATTGCCCGCAGGCTGCTGCTGGGTAACACAATGCACCATGCCTCCATTTTCATATAAATTTCTTACATCTATTCCTATAACTTTTCTCTCAGGATACTGACCCTGAATCATCTGATTGGCTACCTCATCATTAGGATCCCCATAATTAGGAACCAATACCACTGTATTAGCTACATAATAGTTTACATAAGAGCCTTTTTCGTCCAGCTGCTTTCCATAAGCTGTCTTTACTTTATTTTGAGTCGCAGGCAGATAGACTTTTTTATATTCCTTACCATCTGTATTGGAGGCTGCATAAAGCGTTTTGATGTCTTTATCAGAAAGCCCAAGCTCAAGAAGATCATTTTCATTCATGGTGATCATGGTATTATGGTTAACAAACTTCATAAAACCATCAATATGCATATCTGTAACATCCAATCCGGTAACACCATCCAGCCAAATTACTTTTGACACCCCATAATATGTTTCAAACATTTCTTCCGCTTCCTCCTGTGTGATTCCTTTATTTCGTGTTGCTTCTTTTTTCTGGCTGATCACCGAACTTTTACAAGCCATTAAAACTCCATTTCCATCAGTCTCTACAGAACCTCCTTCATTCACCATTTCTTCATTCAGGTCAATCACTTTTATTCCAAGATCTTTTCCGATTCGTTGTGGAATTTTATCACAATTTTCAAAGTCAAATTTTTCGCCCCAGCCATTAAATCCCCAGTCTTCAATAAGAACATTGCCTTTATTATCTTTTACGAAAATAGGTCCATTATCTCTGATCCATACATCATCTGTAGGATACATTTTGAAATCCATATTTTTCATAGGAACTTTATTTTCCTCCAGAATATGGATAATTCTATTTTTTTCCTCGGCATTATAAGCAATAATGTGAACCTTCTCACCAGACTGAAGAGCTTTTGTCATATCCACCCAGGTTTGCTCTACCCTCTTCCGGTAAGTCATTCCATGTTGATAGTGATGGGGCCACTGCAGCCACGTTCCTTCATGCCGTGAAGATTCTTCGGGAAAATGATAATCTGTCTGTGCCATACTTAATATAAAACTCAACACAAAAGTGAGTGTGAATAGTTTTTTCATATCATTATATTTTGTTCCAATAAATACACCCAAATTTCAAAGCGCAGCATAGTTTCATGAAAAATCTAAAAAAACCGATAAGAATAATGAGAGATTGATTTGATTTCCCAAGCCGGAATTTGAAGTTATGGACTATTACCAAGGTACAGAAAAAACAAAAAAGATGAAAATAAATTTATTTTCATCTTTTAAAACATCAGACTGTTTTATATTTTATTTCGGCTTATACAGTTTATACATGACGAACAGAAAGCCCAGCCAAACCGGAATTAAAATCACCTGAATTTCCATTCCTGTAATACTCATCAATCCTAAAATTAAAACCAAAAAGGCAATACAGATATAATTGGATACAGGATAGAATATAGAAGGAAACTTGGATTGAATCCCTGATTTATTGATAGCTTTTTTAAACTTCAAATGGGTATAGCATATCATCAGCCAGTTGATAATCAATGTAGATACTACCAAAGCCATTAGGTATTCAAAAGCTTTTTCAGGCACCAATTTATTAATGATAATACAGATCCCTGCAAAGCATGAAGAAATAAGGATGGCATTTGTAGGAACAGAGTTTTTATTCAGCTTTTTCAAAAACTTCGGGGCATTACCCTGTTGAGCCAGTCCAAAAAGCATTCGGCTGTTACTGTAAACACTACTGTTGTAAACTGATAAAGCAGCTGTTAATACAATTAAATTAAGAACATTGGCTATCAATGTATTGAACTGAATAACCTTACCAAAAAGACTGAATTCGAGGCCGTTTAAGTTTTGGAAAACCATAACAAACGGGCTTGATCCTTCTGTAATTTCTCTCCATGGGCTCAATGCAAACAGGATCACTAAAGCTCCTACATAGAAAATAAGGATTCTATAAATCACCTGATTAGTAGCCTGAGGAATTGTTTTTTCAGGATTTTTAGCTTCTGCTGCTGTAATACCGATCAGTTCCAATCCTCCAAATGAGAACATAATCATAGCCATAGCGGCGAACAAACCTGAATATCCGGTTTCTGTTTTATTAAACAGACCTTTTGGGAAAAAGCCACCGTCATTCCATAGGTTTGTAATTGTTGCCTTTTCACCTCCTGTTCCACTGATTAAGAGGTATACTCCGAAAACAATCATAGCAATAATGGCTACCACTTTAATGATAGAGAACCAAAATTCAGTTTCTCCATATACTTTTACAGAGGCAAGGTTAAGTGCTGTGATCACTACAAAAAAGAATAAACTGGAAACCCATAGCGGTATTTCCGGCCACCAAAAATGGATGTAATGCCCAATTGCCGTTAGCTCGGCCATACTTACAAGGATATAGAGAATCCAGTAATTCCATCCAGATGCAAAACCTGGAAAATTTCCCCAATATCTATAGGCAAAGTGGCTAAAACTTCCCGATACCGGCTCCTGAACTACCATTTCACCAAGCTGGCGCATAATAAAAAAGGCAATGATTCCGGCTAAGGCATACCCTAAAATAACGGAGGGTCCTGCCAATACGGCCGCAGGTCCAATTCCTAGAAATAATCCGGTTCCTATGGCACCTCCAAGGGCAATTAATTGTATGTGTCGATTTGTTAATCCTCTAACTAAAGTCTCGTTTTGTCCTGTTTTATTTTCGTTGCTCATAGAATGAATTATTCAGGCGCTAAATATATAAAAACTTTTCACAGAAATTCTCGTTCCATAGGGCAAATTGACAATTCTGGCTAACGAAAAACAAAAAAGCTATTTTATTTTTACAGATATTCTTTCGGAATCGAAATATTGTTCTTCTTCATATATTCCAAAAGATTCTGATATTTATCTTCATATCCATCATCAGTTCCACATTTGTGTGAAATGCTGCATATATCGGAAGGCTTAATATCTAAAATATCTGAAATTTTAGTCAGGATATTCAGGTTGATCTTCACTTTAGAATTTTCAATATCGGAGTATGCCTTCTGGGAAATCCCCATTTCAAAGGCCATATATTCCTGAGTAAGATCTCTGCTCCGACGAATTTTCCTGATATTTTGGCCACATACTTTCATCATTTTTGTTTTAGTAGTTTTTGGTATAGTTTAGAAGATTACCTATTAGACTCTAACAAAGTTAATAAATACCTTTGGCAAAACATAATACACATTACATGATATTTATTTTCATCATAGAAAAAGACAGAAAATAAGTCTTTTTCAGAGAAAATATCACTTCGGTAAACACTATTGGAATTTATGGAGACGCAAAAATTTAATTATGACAATAATATTGTCAGGGCATTCCTCTATGCTACTATCGTATTCGGGCTCATCGGATTTCTGCTGGGACTTACTGCAGCATTAATGCTTTTCTATCCGGAATTACCGGAATTTTTATTCGGTACAGATGACACCACTATTAAAAGTTTAGCATCCGGAAATATTCAGGGGCTGATCAACACTCAGGGCGCTTTGGGCTTTGGAAGGATCAGAATGCTTCACACAAGTGCCGTAATTTTTGCTTTCGTATGTAATTCCTTTTTCTGTGGTGCTTATTACAGTATGCAAAGGCTTCTGAAAACGAGAATGTACAGTGATACATTATCATGGTTACATTTCTGGTCATGGCAGTTTATGATCATTACGGTAGTGATTACTTTCTTAATGGGAATCAATACTTCTAAAGAATATGCTGAACATGAATGGCCTATTGATATATTAATTACTTTCTCATGGGTGATCTTCGGGATCAATATGTTTGGAACGATCGCTAAAAGAAGAGTAAGACACTTGTATGTAGCAATCTGGTTCTATGTGGCAACATGGATTGCTGTGGCAATGCTTCACATCTTCAATAATCTTGAAGTTCCTTTATCTTTCACAAGCTGGAAATCTTATTCTGTATATGCAGGTGTAAAAGATGCATTAGTACAATGGTGGTATGGACACAATGCGGTAGCATTCGTATTGACCACTCCTGTATTAGGTCTGATGTATTACTTTATGCCAAAAGCAGCACAACGTCCGGTATTCTCATACAAACTATCTATTATTCACTTCTGGTCGTTGATCTTTGTATACCTTTGGGCCGGGCCTCACCACCTGCAATATACAGCATTACCGGCATGGGCACAGGCAGTAGGAACAGGATTCTCTATTATGCTTATTGCACCATCCTGGGGAGGGATGTTAAATGGTCTTCTTACCTTAAGAGGAGCTTGGGATAAAGTAAGAGAAAATCCTATCCTTAAATTCTTCGTGGTTGCAATTACCTGTTATGGTATGGCCACCTTTGAAGGACCTTTATTAGCAACAAAATCTTTAAATAAAATCGGTCACTACACCGACTGGGTTATCGGTCACGTACACTTAGGAGCTCTTGGATGGAATGGTTTCATGGCATTCGGGGTGATCTATTACCTGGTTCCTATTATGTGGAGAACGTCACTTTGGTCTAAAAAATTAGCCAACTGGCATTTCTGGTTAGGGACATTAGGAATTATTTTCTATGCAGTACCAATGTATATTTCTGGATTCACACAAGGATTAATGTGGAAACAGTTCAACCCGGACGGAACATTATTGTGGAAAAACTGGTTGGATACTGTAACAGCAATCATTCCTTACTTTAAAATGAGATTTTTAGGAGGTATCCTTTATCTGTCCGGAGCTATTTTAATGGTGATCAATGTGATCAGAACGGTAAGAGCCGGTTCATTCCAAAAAGAAGTTCCTGCTGAAGCCCCAGCCCTGGCCAACATCGGTACGGGAAGAAAAGAAGGAGAAGGTGTCCATTTATGGCTGGAAAGAACTCCTACCCTGCTTTCTATCCTGGCATTCATTACTATTGCTATTGGAGGACTTGTGGAAATTGTTCCTACGTTATCTCTTAAGCAAAGTGTTCCTACTATTACGGCGGTAAAACCATATACACCATTAGAACTGGAAGGAAGGGATTTATATGTTCGTGAGGGATGTAACTCGTGTCACTCTCAAATGATCAGACCTTTCCGTGATGAGGTATTAAGATTCGAAGGTAAAAACGGGCAGTATTCCAAAGCTGGAGAATTTATCTACGACAGACCATTTTTATGGGGATCTAAGAGAACAGGACCAGATCTTCACAGAGAAGGAGGAAGAAACCCGGATTCATGGCACTTTAAACATATGTACAACCCAAGAATTACCTCTGCCGGTTCCATTATGCCCCGTTTCCCTTGGTTAATCACCAATAAACTGGATCGTTCTCAAATGGTTGACAAAATAAAATTAATGAAAAATTCTTTTGATGTACCATATACAAAAGCTCAGATTGATTCTGCCAACCAATGGGCAGACAACCAGTCAAAAGATATTGTAAAAAGAATTTATGCAGAAGCTACCGATGTAAAAGATCAGATGGCAAAAGAAAAAATAGCAAAAGGATCTGCTTATGTGCCGCTTGAGCAAAGAGAAATTGTAGCTATGATCGCCTACCTTCAAAGATTAGGTACGGATATCAAAACAACACAGATTCAAACAGCAAGTGCAGACTAATCATTAAAATTGTATTGCAATGAAAACGAGAACCCCACTTTCAATATATATCGCAACAACGATAGGTTTAACGATCATGGCCTTTGAAATGTTCGCCAGTGATTCCGGATATTTTTCTTCTCCATTCTTCTGGGCACTGATCCTGATTGCCATCATCCTTCTTATGATCATGAATTCCATAGGAGACATGATTGAGAATGAAAGCTTCAGCAGACTGTCTGAGGAAGAGAAAAAACAATACCTGGCGGAAAAGAGTGTTCCCTATTATGAAAAGTTATGGAACTCTGCTTTCAAAAAACAATCTGTCACTGAAGAAAAAGATATTCTTATTGACCATGGTTTTGATGGAATTACAGAGCTTGATAATTCACTTCCGAAATGGTGGATCGGTTTGTTTTGGTTCGGATGTATCTTCTGTGTTGTCTATTTAACAGCTTTTAGCTTTACAGATTATGCTCACCCGGAAGCAGAATATACGAAAGAAACAAAAACAATGCTGGCTTCCATTGCAGAATTTGAAAAAACAGCACCTCAAATTAATCTGGAAACAGCAAAATATAGCGCAGATAATATTGCAGAAGGACAGGAACTTTTCAAAACCAATTGTGTGACCTGTCACGGAGATGGTGGAAAAGGAGGTATTGGCCCCAATCTTACCGATACCCACTGGATCAACATCAAAGAGAAAAGCTTATTTAAAAATGTTTTCTGGATGCTTGAAAACGGTTCTCCTAATAATCCTACCATGAGACCTTTCATTAAGGACGGAACCATTACAGGAAAAGATGCTGAAAAAATTGCAGCCTATGTTTATCATATTAACCAGGAAACCTCTCCTATTACAGTTTCGCAGGGTGGTGCTGCAGCACAGGGAGAAGAGGTGAAATGGGAAAACGGAAACAATTAAAAAAATTGATTACCTCAATATACAAACCATGCCAAGCCCCCTTTAGAACTACATTACATTTGAATTTTCATTTTTGCTAACTAACCTTTTCAACATCAAAAAAAATGATATAAAGGGGGCTTTTTAAAGAATAAAATCCACACCTTGGCTCGTCTTACTCAACTATTCACTTGACAACTACAGACTAAAAATTCCATAATTAGACAGCCAAGGCAGGATTTTTGCATTTGCAAGGGTACCACAACAAAGTGAAAATAATTTAGTATTATTATCTTTGTCAGAAACCACATCGCATTTGAAACTAAAAATCAACACCACAAAACTCTTAAGGCGTATTGCAATAACTTTTATTTCGATATTGGTTTTTGTTACCCTGTTGATCCTAAGCTTAAGACTTCCAGCCGTTCAGAACTTTATTAAAGACAAACTTATTGTCTACCTTGAGACAAAAATCAAGACCAAAGTAAGCCTTGAAAAAGTCTATATTGGATTTCCCAACAGTCTTGTGATGGAAAATCTGTATCTCAAAGGACAGGATGTTGATACTCTTTTGGCTGTAAAAAAGCTGGATGTAGGTTTACATATGCTCAAGCTCATCAATTCTACTGCAGATATTACCTCTGTAGATATGCAGGGAGCCCGCGCTCATGTTGTCAGAAAACCCGATGGTAAATTCAATTTTGATTATATTATTGATGCTTTTGCTACCACCGATAAAGAGGAAAGCTCTTCCAAGCCTTTCATTATTTCCCTTGATAAAATTAATTTAAAAGATGTAGGGGTCACTTTTAACGATCAGCAGTCGAGAAATGACATTAGCCTTTATTTTAAATCTTTTGATACGAGAGTTAAAAAGTTTGATCTCACTAAAAACACCTATGCTGTCAATGATATTAACCTTGATGGTTTAAAATTAAAACTGAAGCAGGGCCTTGTAGAGGAGGTTTCTAAAAAAGTTGAGAAAAAGGTAGATTCACTCAACGAAAAAAAGCCTATGAATATTGGGCTGAGAGGAATTAAACTGACCAATTTCGACGTTGATTACGGGGACGAAAATACCAAAACCTTTGCTAAGGTTATATTTAAAGAACTTAGTACGAAAGTCAATAAAATTGATCTTGAGAATAACGATTACAGCGTTGCCAATGTATTTTTATCCGGAGCGGATATTAATGCCAACCTTTATCTTCCGGCTCAGAATGCCAATCCAAAAAAGGAAAAGGAGGCTGAAGTGTCCAAAGTTTCAGATCAGGATAAAGCCATGAAATTGTTGTTAGGAAAACTTGTTCTTAGTGACGTAAAAGCGATCTACAACAATACAGCAATTGCTGCTACCAAGCAGGGAATGGATTTCAACCACCTGAATTTTTCAAAAATGAATGTTGAGGTGAGAAGCTTCAAAATGGAAAATAATACGTTTGCAGGAACAGTAAATTCTGCAGAAGTTCAGGAAACCAGAGGTTTGAATATTCAGAAATTCAATACAGATTTCGTGTATGGAGAGAAAGAAGCTTACCTTAAGAGTCTTTACCTTCAAACTCCAAAAACTCTTTTGCGGGATGAGGTAATCCTGAATTATAATTCCATTGACCAGCTCACTTCAAATCTGGGTACTGTTAAAATTTCAGCTAACATTAAAGATTCAAAAATCGGGTTTTCTGATATTTTAAACCTGGTTCCCACTTTAAAAAACACCGTTCCTTTCAACAAGTATCCGAATGCTGTTTTAAATGTGAACGCCAATGTAAAAGGGAGTGTCAATGATCTTTTTATCCAGAATCTTAAGGTGTCAGGATTGGATCAATTGAGAGTCGTGGCATCAGGAAAGATCAAAAATGCAATGAATCCCGACCAGTTGTATTATGATGTAAGAATCGGAGAATTTTCTTCCAGTGCCAAAACAATCTTCAATCTTGTGCCTAAAAATACAATTCCTTCCAATATTTCCCTTCCTTCGCATTTCAGCGTTAAAGGAAATGCAAAAGGAACGACAAAAGTAGTGAGCACAGATCTAAATCTTTATTCTACGCTTGGAAATGCAGCAATCGTTGCAAATGTTGATATGCGTAGAAAAAATCATGAATTGTACGATATAAAAGCCAATCTTCAGGGAGTACAGGTGGGAAAAATCATTCAGAATAAAGACATTGGCCCCATCACAGCCCAGATTTCGGCAAAAGGAGAAAGTTTTGATTTTAAAAATGCCAATGCAGATGTAAAAGGACATGTTGCTTCAGCTGTCTATAAAGGTTACCGATACCAGAATATGAATCTAACCGGGAAAATTAGCAAAGGTGTTTATCATATTGTTTTAGATTCAAAAGATCCGAATGCGAATTTACAACTGACCGCTTCGGGTGTTTATAATGAAAAAAATCCTACGGTAAAAGTCAATGGAGAAATAATTAAACTGGATGTTAACAAACTGGGCTTCTATGATAAACAGATGATCATTGCAGGAAAAATTGATGGTGACTTTAGCAGTTTAGATCCTAATAATCTGAATGGCTATGTAAACCTTAAAGATTTTGCTTTTTCCGATACCAAAGAAGTGTATCCTGTACAGGAAGTCAATTTAAAAGCCTCTTCTACCAATGACTCCACACAGATTGTATTCAATTCTCAAATTGCAGATGTAGAGTTAAAGGGAAAATATAAGCTCACTCAGATCTTCGGAGCTTTAACGCAGACGATCAATCAATATTACCAGTTTCAGAAACCGGATAAAACACAGAAAATTGATCCGGGACAGCATTTCAGCTTTCTGGCAAAAATTAAGAATGATGATCTTATCAGAAAATTTGTTCCTGATCTGAAAAGTTTCGAGACTATTAATCTGACAGGAAATTATGATGCAGATTCTCAAAAAATTGAGATTGACGGGCAGATTCCCCAGTTGCTATATGGTGAAAATTCCATTGAAAATGCAGCTCTTAAAGTGACCAATGAAAATCAGGCATTACAGTACAACCTTAATGTAGCCGCTCTGAAAAGTTCAAGCTTAACTTTAAAGAAAATCAATATTGGTGGAGATGTTGCCGATAACACCATCAATTACAACGTGAGTACGAAAGATGATAAAGATGCCACCCGGTTCCTTATTGCAGGAAATGCAAAATCACTGAACGACATTACAGAAATATCATTGAATCCCAATGGGCTAAAACTTAATTATACCGACTGGAATGTTGCCGAAAATAATAAAATTCAGATCAGCAATAAAGGGATTTTAGCAGACAATTTCATCCTTTCCAATGGAGGAAGCGAAATTTCTCTTCAATCTGAGAATGACAACCCTAACAGTCCTTTGAATGTTTCGTTGAAAGATTTCAAAATAGAAACCATTACAGAACTTATTAAAAAAGATACGGTTCTGGCAAGAGGGACAATTAATGGTACAGCTCAGCTGAGGGATGTGATGAAAAAGATGACCTTCACTTCAGATTTAAATATTTCAGACCTGATTGTCTACGGAAGCCCCGTTGGAAATCTTGCTGTCAAGGTGAACAATTCTTCATCGAATCTTTTAAATGCTGATATCGCTCTTTCCGGAAATAATAATGATGTAAAAATCCTTGGAGATTACAATACCTCTTCAAGCACCTTTGATCTGAATATGGCTATCAACCAGCTTCAGATGAAAAGTATCCAGGGCTTTTCCATGAATGCAATCACCAATACGGAGGGATATCTTTCCGGGAATTTAAAAATCACAGGCAGTTCGGAAAAACCCAATATTTTAGGAAAAGTAAAGTTTAATGATGCAGGTCTTGAAATTGCAAAAACAGGAAGTGATTTCAGAAAACTCAATGATGATATAGACTTCACAAACCGTGGTATTGAATTTAATAAGTTTAAGATCAATGATAAAGACGGAAATGCTCTTGTTGTAGATGGAGAAGTACTTACCCAGACCTATAGGGATTTTGCATTTAATCTTAATGTGAATGCTAAAGATTTCAAAGTGGTCAACTCTGAGAAATCCAATGATGCCATGATGTATGGTGTTCTTGCTATTGATGCAGGGCTTCGTATCCGTGGAAACCTTGATTTACCAAAAGTAGACGGAAGATTAAGCGTTGCTGACAATACTGATTTTACCTTTGTACTTCCTCAATCTACCCCATCTTTACAGGAAAGAGACGGGATTGTAGAGTTTATTGATCAGGATCAGGTGGTTCTCAATAAAACGGTGAAGGCAGACTCTCTTAATGCGCAGAGCCGCATCAAAGGAATGGATGTAAGTGTGAATATTGAAGTAAGCAAAGAAGCAAAAATTTCACTTATTATAGACAAAGCCAACGGGGATTTTGTACAGCTTCAGGGCGAAGCAGAGCTTACCGGAGGAATAGATCCATCAGGAAAAACCACATTGGTAGGGGTTTATGAAGTAGAAAAAGGAAGCTATGATCTTTCTGTAAGCTTCCTGAAACGTAAGTTTGACATCCAGAAAGGAAGTACCATCACCTGGACAGGCGAGCCTACAACGGCTGTAATGGATATTACCGCAGTTTATAAAACTGAAGCTGCTCCTATCGACCTTGTAGAACAACAGGTAGGTACTGACGGAGGAGCATCCCTGATCAATCAGTTTAAACAGAGAATACCATTCAACGCTTTATTGAAAATGAAAGGTGAGCTCTTGAAACCTCAGCTTAGTTTTGATGTTACCACGGAAGAAAAAAACAATTCTGTATCCACTAATGTAAAAGATATTGTTGATCAGAAACTGGCCCAGCTCAGAACTCAGGAATCTGAATTGAATAAGCAGGTATTTGCTTTACTTCTCCTCAACCGATTTATTGGAGAAAACCCTTTTGAAAGCGGCGCTGGAATGTCTGCAGAAACCATGGCAAGACAGAGTGTGAGTAAAATTCTCTCCCAACAGCTGAATAACCTTGCCGCCGGACTGATTAAAGGGGTTGATCTTAATTTTGGACTTGATTCTTCAGAGGACTATTCAACAGGGCAGAAAAACACCAGAACAGACCTTAATGTAGATATCAGTAAAAAACTGTTGAATGACAGACTGAAAGTAACGGTAGGAAGTAATTTCGGACTGGAAGGCCAGGCCCGTCAAAATGAAAATATGACCAATATTGCAGGAAATGTTTCTGTAGATTACAGTCTGTCTAAAGACGGCAGATATATGCTTCGTGCTTACCGTAAAGATGAATATCAGGTGGCTCTTCAGGGGCAGATCATAGAAACCGGAGTAGGATTTATCATTACATTGGATTATGACAAATTCCGGGAGATTTTTCAAAAATCTAAAGAGAAAAAGCCAAAAAAAAATCAAAATAACCAAGTGGTAGAATTTAAATAATGGGTAAAACATTTCATACATATTGCAAATATCTGTTTGTTTCCGGGCTTTCATCGGTAGCTCTCTCCTGCAGTAATACCAAGTATTTGAGAGAGGGTCAGATGCTCTATACGGGTGCAGAGGTAAAAATCGTAAACGACACTATTTCAAAAAAAGAAAAAAAAGATCTCCAGTCAGCACTGGAAGCCAACCTTACCCCAAAACCCAATTCTACATTCCTGGGGCTTCGTCCAAAATTATATTTCTATAATATAGCCAAAGAGCCCAAAAAAGACAAAGGTTTTAATTACTGGCTTAAATATAAAGTGGGTGAAAAACCAGTACTATTAGGCGATGTAGACCGTGAGTTTAATAAAGATATTATTGAAAACTATTCTGAAAACAAAGGATATTTCAATGCACGGGCAACCTATGATACGGTTTCAAAGAACAAAAAAGCACATGTCATTTATACGGTAAAGCCTGGTGCCAGATATATGATTGAGGGCGTAAAATTTCAGAAAGATTCTACCCTTGTTAATCAGGAAATTCAAAATTTAACCCCTAAAACTCTTCTTAAAAACGGAAGGCCGTTTGACCTGGATGTCATCAAAACTGAAAGAGAAAGAATTGATAATGGTTTAAAAGAAAGAGGTTTTTATTACTTCCATCCTGATAATATCATTGTACAGGCAGACAGTACTGTAAATAAAAATCATAAGGTAGAACTCAACGTAAAACTTAAAGATAACACTCCGGATCTAGCCACCCAACAGTTTAGTATTGACAAGGTGATTGTGTTCCCTAATTATAACATCCAGGATGTAAAAGATGGGAAATACAGTATCCCGATGGATAAAGACTCCCTTTCTAAATATGCTTTCGATGATATGTATGTTATCGATCCGCAACATAAATTTAAACCTAAAATCTTTGACCGTGCTTTATACTTTAAAAAAGGAGATCTGTATAACCGTTCCAACCATAACCTTACGCTAAACCGGTTAATAAGTCTGGGTGTTTTCAAATTTGTAAAAAATGAATTCATTGTAGCGGATTCATTAAGTCATCAATTTGATGCCTATTATTTACTGACACCAAGACAAATTCAATCTCTTCGTCTTGAAGCATTAGGAAGAACGAACTCAGCAAACTACGCCGGTAGTGAGCTAAACCTAAACTGGACACACAGAAATTTTTTCCGTGGAGCTGAACAATTTAAAGCTGCTATTTATGGAGCTTTTGATTTTCAGATGGGAGGACCTAAAGATGCCAACAATATTTTCCGCGGAGGAACCAATGTGCAGCTTTCCATTCCAAGAATTGTAGCACCTTTCCGTTTCCACTCTTCCAGCGAATTTGTTCCGAGAACCAATATTACATTGGGATACGAATTTCAGAACAGGACAAAATATTATACACTGAACAACTTCACCGGATCATTTGGGTATATCTGGAAAGAAAATGCCCGAAAAGAACATGAGTTGAAGGTGATCGATATCACGTTGGTTTCTCCGCAAAAGGTTACTGCTGCATATGACTCAATATCTAAAATAAATCCGGCAATGGGAAGAATTGTTCAGAAGCAACTTATTTTCGGACCTACCTATTCTTATACCTATACGAATACAATGCTTCCCAGAACCAATACATTCTACTATAAAGGAACGCTTGATCTGGCAGGAAACATTACGGGACTGGTTACTGGAGCCAATGCAAAAAAAGATAAACAAAAAGAAATTTTCGGAATTCCTTTCAGTCAATATGTTAAGATTGAAAATGACCTGAGGTTCTATCATAAATTTACCGAGAAATCCTCACTGGCAACAAGGGTGATTGCCGGAATTGCTTATCCATATGGAAATTCAGAATTTATTCCTTTTTCCAAGCAGTTTTTCTCAGGAGGGAGTAACAGTATCAGAGCATTCCGTGCAAGAACATTAGGGCCGGGAAGTTTTGATCCCAGAACTTTAAAAGAAGGTGCCTATTTTGATCAGTCAGGAGATATAAAACTGGAATTTAATGCCGAATACCGTGCTAATCTGTATAAATTTCTGAATGCTGCCGTTTTTGTAGATGCCGGAAACATATGGCTTATCAATAATGATAAGGATAGACCCGGTGCCAAATTCTCAAAAGATTTTTTAAATGAAATTGCTGTGGGAGCCGGAGTTGGTCTGAGACTTGATTTTTCTATCCTGATCTTAAGATTGGATTTAGCCATGCCATTGCGGGTACCTTATTATGAAAAAGGAGACAGATGGGCTTTCGATAAAATTAATTTCGGAGATCCAAGCTGGAGAAAAGATAATCTTATTTTAAATATTGCCATCGGATATCCATTTTAATATGATAAATAATATAAAATTTTTCTGGGAGGTTTTAAAGGAAACATTTACAGAATGGAACAGTTCTTCTGCGTCAAAAGACTCGGCAAGTCTGGCCTATTATGCCATCTTTTCTATCCCGGGATTATTAATTATTATTATCTGGGTATTGGGAAACTTTTTCGGTGAAGAAGCTATACGTGGACAGATAAGTACTCAAATCAGCGGTATTATGGGACCTGACGTGGCCAAAAGTATTGAAGGGATGCTGGCTGGAGCCCTTATTGATAAAAAAAACATTTTTATGAAAGCAGTAGGAGTAGGCTCTCTTGTTTTTGGTTCTACAACCCTTTTCTTTCAGCTTCAGCATTCCCTAAATGCACTTTGGGATGTAGAAGCTGCTCCTAAAAAGGCGCTACTCAAATTTTTACTGGACCGGGCCAATTCTCTGGGAATGATCCTTATCCTGGGATTTTTACTGATGATCACGATGATCTTATCTTCTCTGATCAGTCTTTTTAATAAAATCATTACGCAATATTTCGGTTTTGAAACTTATATGCTTGTAGAACTGGTGAACTTTGCTGTAGGTTTCGGACTTGTCATGCTTTTGTTTGCCCTAATGTTTAAGGTTCTCCCTGATGTACTGATCTCCTGGAAATCTGTATGGAGAGGTGCTTTTTTAACAACAGCTCTATTTACATTAGGAAAATTTCTACTGAGCCTTTATTTCAGCCAGGTAAAACCAACCTCCACTTTTGGAGCTGCGGGAACCGTGATTCTGATTATGATGTGGATTAATTATTCCTGTATGCTGATATTTTTCGGGGCCAAATTCACCAAAGTCTACACATACAAAAAAGGATACAAGGTGGTTCTTTCCAAGCATGCAAGATGGAGTGCAGCGAAACTATACGCAGATAGCCTTAAGCAGATGCATGGTGAGAGTGATAAATTGTAGGATAGATATAATTCGGGGTAAGGGATACGAGGCACGGGGTTCGTGATGTGAAATTTTGAGGGGTAATTCTGTATAAAGATTTCTGATCTCAACTTATATATTTACAAAAATAATAAGCCTCCTGAAATTCAGGAGGCTTATTATTTTCTACATTCTGTTTACGGTTCCGATTCCCAGAAGCGCTAAAGACTTTTTAATGGTCTTGGCTGCAAGGTCTGAAACATTCAGACGGAATTGTTTTATATTTTCATCATCCTGAATCAGGATGGGATTATTCTGGTAGAAAGAGTTGTATGCTTTCACAAGATCATATACATAATTGGCTACTAAAGCCGGGCTTAATGTTTCTGCTGATTTGGCTACTACAGTTTTAAAGTTGGTCAACTGCATAATCAGTTCTTTCTCAGATTGATTGAAAACTACATCAGCTGTGTCTTTCTGGATATAGTCCGCCTTAGATAACAATGACTGAATACGTGCATAAGTATACTGGATAAATGGCCCTGTATTTCCATTGAAATCGATACTTTCGGCAGGATTGAAAAGCATTTTTTTCTTAGGGTCTACTTTTAGCATAAAATATTTCAATGCTCCAAGTCCTACTGTTTCATAAGAAGCTTCTTTATCTTCTTCTGAAAGAGTTTCCAGTTTCCCAAGCTCCTGAGCCTTAGATTTTGCAGTTTCATACATTTCCTGCATCAGGTCATCAGCATCTACTACAGTTCCTTCACGAGACTTCATTTTACCTTCAGGAAGTTCTACCATTCCGTAAGAAAGGTGATACAGCTGGTCTGCCCATTCATATCCCAGTTTCTTTAAAATCTTAAATAAAACCTGGAAGTGGTAATCCTGCTCATTTCCTACAGTATAGATCAGCTTCTTGATATCGCTTTGTTTAAAACGTTCAACGGCAGTTCCTAAATCCTGTGTCATATAAACAGATGTACCATCAGAACGTAATAATAACTTCTGATCAAGCCCCTCATCCGTAAGGTCACACCAAACCGAACCATCTTCTTTTTGATATAAAACTCCATTATCCAAACCTTGCTGAATAAGATCCTTTCCTAACAGGTAAGTATTGCTTTCATATTGAACCTGGTCAAAATCAACACCTAATCTTTTATAGGTTTCATTGAATCCTTTGTATACCCAGGAATTCATTTCTGCCCAAAGATTTCTCACCGTTTCATCTCCATTTTCCCAGTCTAAAAGCATTTGTTGAGCTTCCTTGATCATTGGAGCCTCTTTCTTTGCCTGCTCTTCTCCTACTCCCTGACTTACAAGATCTGCAATTTCTTTTTTGTAGTTTTTATCAAATTCCACATAGTAGTTTCCTACAAATTTATCTCCTTTAGTATGAGTCGTTTCCGGTGTTTCACCATTTCCGAATTTCTCCCAAGCCAACATCGACTTACAGATATGAATTCCTCTATCGTTGATAATTTGCGTTTTGATCACATCATAACCTGCTTCTTTTAAGATCTGAGCTACAGAAAATCCTAATAAATTATTTCTGATATGTCCCAAGTGTAAAGGCTTATTGGTATTCGGGGAAGAATATTCTACCATTACCGTAGCATTTTTCTTTTCTATGGTTGAAAAACCATTGCTTACGGATCTGAAGTTATCCACAAACAACTGATTTATAACTTTAACATTCAAAAAACCTTTTACTACATTAAAGCTTTCAAATAAATCTGATTGTTCCGTTAAAGCCTCTCCCAATTCAACTCCAATGCTTTCCGGATTTTTCTTTAATTGTTTTACCAACGGAAAAGTAACAATGGTAAAGTCACCCTCAAATTCCGTTTTATTTTCCTGAACTTCCAGCTTAATGTCTTTTAATTGATATACATTTAAAATAACCTCTGAAAGTTTCCCTTCTATAATATCTTTAATATTCATGTGTATATATTACTTTTTTAAAGGCCACGTGGAATAGCCTTACTTCATCTCAAAAATTTGAAGTACAAATTTAGTGAAATAAAAAAGACAACCCTATATACCAAGATCATAGAGTTTCAATTATTTAATTTATTTTTCACATTATTACATTGAAAAGCAACAAATTATCGATAATTTTCATATATTTATTTTACTAATTAAAACAAAATATATCATGAAAAATTCAAGAAAAATCTCTAAAACAGAACTTAAAAAGATCAATGGAGGAAATGCTCCCTGCTGCGAACCATGGGGAACCTGTCCTGATGGCTACAGACAATGTCAAGCCTGGGGCGCCTGCTTACCATTCTCAATAAAGTGCAAAGGTGAATAAAAATAAAAAAAGAGGTCTTTTGAGACCTCTTTTTTCATATAAGAACAAAAGACGAGAATGATATATAACAATGGTAAAATCACCTTTAGGTTTTGTCTAAATAGACTCTTGCAATTAATGAAACTACTAAAAAGACGATGTTTATTCATAATTGACATATCGTTCTAAGCCTATTTATTATTATTTTTTGAAGAAAGACTCAGATTATAAAATCCAAGTCTAACTTTTTAACTTACACACTTTCTGAGATAGTGTCTTTTTTGAATTACACACATTATAAGAGTATGTTATTTCATTTCTATAGCTATATTTTAAAAGACGCTTTGATTATAAAATTGAGACATTTTTTTAATTATAAACTATTAACATTTTCCTCCTACCGTATACAACACACATCCCGACCCATGTTGTGTCTCACACTGTGAAGATGTATCTTTTATTGTGCTTCCACAATCACAAGTTGATAGATTAGGAATAGGATCATTACCATCACAGCTTATTGTACCACATTTATAGGTATTTACAGGTTGAGTATCAGGTGCAATACCTCCCAAAATAGAACCCAAATCTCTCACTATCAGCTTTTTAAATGAGAGTTCTTTTTTAATTTTTTGTTTTTTCATAAATGATATGTTTTTTATTATTATTAAAATTAATAATTAATTTTCATATATATATATTCTTTTTGTAAAAGTTAGGATTATGTTTATATTCAGTGTAAAATTTTAACAAATATTCATAAGATACCATTTCTGACAATCGTAAGTCATAAATAAAAAGTCTGTTTATTGAAACATGTATTATATCAACAACCAAATCTTCAATACTATTTTCGTTATTCTTTTGTTTTATATAATTCATTATATTTTTTTGAACAATAAAAAACTTTTGATTTATTTTAAAGTACTTATCTTCTTTTTTTTTCTGGTTTAAAAAAAAATCATTTATAGTATCTCTGTCAGATTTATATTTCTTTAATAATACCTTTGAATATTTTGATGTTTTAATGTTAAATTCTGTTTTAAAGTTATCTACTACCCTTTTCATTATTCTCAATCTTATCTCCATTTGAATATCAAACAAATTGAAATAATAATGAATGGTCTGTACACCAAATAACCATCTAATATCTTTTTCAGATGCTGTACAAAATTTTAACAGCTCAAGTACTCTTAGACTATCAAAGCAAAATAATTTTTCTACAAGTTCTATAGTTTCTATACCATATCTTTCTATTTCTCTCTGATAAGTATCAATTTGAAAATTAGAAATTTGATTTTCAACCGATTTTCTTGCTAAAAGCTTATTGAAAATTTTAATAATCTCGACTAAGCTTTCTACATCCTTTATTTTAAATCTCAGCCTTAAATGAAAGTCTGGATCTTCATATCTAATATAAAAAAAACGCTCTATTAATTCTTTTCTGATTAGCCTATTCACAACGATAAGGATATCTTTTATCAATATTTCATCCAATACAATAGGGTTACCATATATTTTGAGATATAACCATTCAGACCCAATGTAGAATTTTCTTTTTATATTATTTCCCATTTTTATAAAAACTTATCATCATTTCATGTGAATAATTTTCGGCATTATAATTTTTTAAAAGACTATTTGCTAATAAGAATTCTTTAAATTCAATAATCTTACTTTTTTTAATCATATTTAAAAGGACTCTAATTGAAATCTGGCTTTTAAAATCAATAAGTAACTCATTATCTTCCTCCACAAACAAAACATATCTAGGTAATTGATATTTATTTTGGAACTTATTTACTTTTTCGAATAACTCATCTATATTATTGATTTGTTTTTTAACTTCTTCAAATTCAACAGAATCAATAAACCAACTTGCCTCGCTAATAACAATATTATCATATTCAAAACGTGGAATAAACGAATATAATCTTTTCAAATTTCCAAAAGAAAAACCTACAAAAGTTCTTTTATTATAGTTTTGAAATTCACTTAAAAATTTATATATCCCTAATTTACTGTTAGCATAATTATGAGCATTTGTTAATATGGGTTTAATTGTTGCATTCAGCTTTTGAGACCATAGTACTAATTTCCTATCATATCCTATTTTGAGATAAATATCATCTAATAAAATGGGAGTTGAATTCTTTGTTGCTTGGGAGGGACTCAAAATTGGAATAAAATAATCAAATAGTAACGGATGTTCCAGAACATTTGAAACATGATTATCAGGATTAAAGACTACTTCAGCTATTATGCAATTTGCATTATTATCTATGTTTTCTTTTTCCAAGAGCTCTTTTTCTTTTTCTACAATTTCGTTTACTATAGAAGCTATTTCTTCATCTGAATCATAAAATCTGGATATGAGATTTAATGCAGAACTTCCCCCAAATCCATTTACCGCAATTTTAAGGTCTTTTCCTTCATAGAAAAATTTCACAAATCCATATATTGTATTGGGAAGATCATCCCATCTTAATAGTTGTTCAGGAAAATCCTTATCCGTTAAATGAATTGTTTTCTTATTACTTTTACCTGCATTGAAAATTTTATCCTGAATAATCTGTAAAAACTTATCTAATACAATATTAATTGAATTATAATCCTTTGATGTAAATGGTTTTATATCATCAATAAAATTATTTTTGATTGAATATTTTTCTTCCGTAGGAAATCCAATTCCTATATCTCCATCCAAAGCCTCTAATAAAGCAATTTCTTGATATTCATATTTTGAAAAGAATTTTTCAACAAATACATCTATATTAGATTTCATTTTAGGGGATATTTTATTAAAAAAAGAAATCACTTTTTTTAATTTTACAGTTGTTTTTTGATCTAATGAAATGGAATTATTATGTAATGTTAATGAACATTTGAATGGATTATTTTTAACGTTGTTATCCTCTAATATTATATTTGACTTTTCTTCAATATTTTTTAATTGGTCATTCTTTAAATTATCATAATATGTCAATCTTTTTTTAAGCTCTGTGTTAACCCTATTATTTTTTAATATTTGATGTAAGTTTTCAAAATAATTATAATATGTTTTTATTTCTATGTCAC
>NZ_QNUF01000039.1 GCF_003385455.1 Chryseobacterium rhizosphaerae
TTTATATCCTTACCCTGCAAACGAAAGACAAAAAAGTATATACCCGCAAAATTATTCTGACACGGTAAATATTTCTTAACAAAAGTATGGCAGTATTAAGAAAATGCTATCATACTTTCTATAATAACATCAAAAACCTAACTCTATGAAAACAAATGTATCGGCAAGTCGCTGCTTTATAAAAGCAGCCCTGCTATTCTCTTTAGTGTTCCTGATGAGCAATCTGTTCCTCGCGCAGGGTAATAACATCCATACCTTTGCAACCAGCCAAACCAACGCAGTCTCCGCCCTTTGTTTAGGCTGCAGTATTCAAAATCCACAAAATGCCGTTGGCAACGACCCGACCAATTATTCTTCTTTAAAGATGGGAATCGGTTTATTGGGAAAAGTAGAGCAAACACTCATATTCCCGACAGCCAGCTTACAAAAATTAGCGATCCATATCGGAACAGGCAATGGCGAACTGACAGCGGCATTGCTAAGTGCAGCCACCATAGAAACCATGAACGGAAATGTTTCCAATGGGGACAGCAGGATCATAGACAGCCAGATCCTTACCATTAACACATGGCCTGATAACAATGGACTCATCCAATTCAGACCAACCAAGCCTTATGACCGGGTAAAAATAAGCCTCAATGCAGGCGTTCTCAGCCTCAATCGTGAATTGCGGATCTATGAAGCCAAACAGTCTGCCTTTGTCATCCCCTGTGCCACCCTTCCGGCCGATCCTTTTTTATATTATGCTTTCAATGGAAATCTTGAAGAATCGATCAATCCAAACTCTTTGAAAACTCTTAGCGGTAACCGCCCTCCTACCTTTCAGGATAGTTTAGTATGCAAAAAGGCTCTAACAACAGATATTGTCGGCAATGAATTACAGGATCAATATCCTCACATTAATTACAATCAATTATTTCCTGAAAAAACCATTTCTTTCTGGGCTAGTACAAGAAATTATCTTCGAGTAACTGTGGGTGAGACAAAAATTATGGTTTATGATACTCTAACGATAACTCAGCCCGGGACAAATGACAAACTAGTAAAAATATTTGCTCCAGATTTTTTCATACCCCTGCATCATTATACAGTCACTGTTATTCCCAAAGCCCCATCTCCCGCTGAAATAGCCCTCTGTGAACAGACACCATCCAATGATTACTGTTCACAAGCAATAGGTTCAA
This sequence comes from Chryseobacterium rhizosphaerae, assembly GCF_003385455.1. Taxonomy (GTDB): domain Bacteria; phylum Bacteroidota; class Bacteroidia; order Flavobacteriales; family Weeksellaceae; genus Chryseobacterium; species Chryseobacterium rhizosphaerae. Next base: position 1,185 of record NZ_QNUF01000039.1, read on the forward strand.
CTATATCCTTATATATTGATGGAGATCTCGCTTCCTCTAAGACATTTCTTGGCAGAATACCTAATTTAAACTTCTCTATTGCCTCTGGACTTTTCGGCTCGAAGATCGATGAGCTTCTCGTTTACAATGAAGCACTGCCCGCTACTGTCATCAAGGAACTCGCCTGTTCTTATCATATCCTGCAAAACTGTTCTCCAGGAAGCCCTACTCCATCAGTTTCAGTACTGAAAGCAACTCCTACAGAAGAACTCTTTACAGTATCTCCTAACCCCACTACCGGGCAAATTACCCTTGACGGAAATATTCTCCTGCTGAATGCTGACATTTCCATAAGAAATACATCCGGATTAGAAGTCTTTCAATCGAAATTGACATCAAAAACTTTTAATTTACCACCTACCTTACCAGAAGGAATGTATATCCTTACCCTGCAAACGAAAGACAAAAAAGTCTATTCCCGAAAGATTATTCTTACCCGATAAAACCCAGCAATATTTAATAATATAAAAGCCCCGGCCAATTTTTGGCCGGGGCTAAATGAAACAAAATCAGCTATGCTGGAAATTATTTTTTAATCAGTTTTTGCTGATACATTGCTTTATCAGTCACTGCTTTTAGAATATACATCCCTTTTGGTAACATACTCATATTGATCTGTCCGTTGCTGAATTGTGTATTCACCAATTTACCTGAAGTATCATAAACAGAAATATTTACAATTTTCTCCTGAGTTTTGATCATAAGAAGATCGGTCACCGGGTTCGGATAGATACTGAACTCCAGTTTTTTCACCTCAGCCGTAGCTAACGTAGAGCCAAGACTGTTTACGGTAATTGTTTTTTCTGCTGTTTTACCATTAGAATTAAAACCGATCACAATACTAGCTGTTCCTGAAGCAATAGGAGTAAGTACCAGCTCATCATTATTATTGATAACTGCAGAAACGACTGCCTGATTGTCATTTGATTTTATGGTCTTCACAATTGAAGCTGTATTATTGTCTTCATCAGAAACCACTGTTTTCAAATCAATTGTAGTCACGTTTCCTACTGTAACCTGTGAAGGCAAAGTATTGTTCACCACCGGAACTGTATTATCCGGGAATACCGTTAATGCAGGGAACCAGTAATAGTCATTCAATATTCTCGTATTGGTAAGGTTACCATTAGCATCATAGATATGAACCCAGTTTTTTTGATAATGACCTCCTGTTTCGGTAGTATTTACAATAAGTTCTCCTGTCACTGGATTTACACGTAATCCTACTCCATAAGGAGTCTGCTTATAAGTTCCTGTCTGTCCCGGAATGGTAATAAAATTTTCATTAAAGGTTTTAGCCGTCACATCAAATTTAACAATTCTGTTTCCAGAACCCCAACCTGCAGATATAAACCAGTAGAGTGTATTTTCTGTGTTGCTTGCTGAAAAACTTCCTGCATTCCATGCTCCCCAAGGATCAGGATATGTTGTGGTAGGAATAGCATAAGACTGAACGGCAAAAGTAGTAGGATGGATATTTACTACCGCCTGGCTCTTAATGGCCCAGATACTTCCGTCTTTAGCCTGAGTAACAGAATAGAAGTCTCCGGTAATGGTCGTAACAAGGGTATCGGTTTTAGGATCAATGACTAAAATACCTTCTCCCTGTTTTACTGCAAATACATATTGTGAAGTACGTATCATGTTTCCCATCTGATCACTGTAAGGACCTCCTGTACCTGCCGTACCTGGAATTAAGCCCCCAACCTGAAGGTTGTCAATATTAAATAAATAGACTCCATTCGAAGCCCCGATATATCCTTTATGCTCATTTACTCCTACAAATGATCTTCCATCACCACCTCCGATATCGTTAAAACTGGCTATTTTTTGCATGGTTTGTGCATTAGCAACTACCAGTCTTCCTCCAGGTGTATATTGTACATCTCCAGGGTCTGCCTCCTGCTTTGATACAAAGTAAAACTTATCCCCATAAATTGTTCCAAATTGGGTAGTCGCTCCAAAAGCATGGTTGTTATTGGCTGCACTGTATACACGGTAATTGATCTGCCCGTTATTATCGATGAAGTTTACTGATCCGTTTGTATGACCGAACCATTCTTCGTTAACGATAAAGAAGCCCTCAGTAAAACTTGTCGGATTCAGACGATTAGTAGGATTCATCAGACTCATAAGGCCCGCAGAAGCAACATAAGGAGAAACCGGGGTCATCGTAGAAGAAATGGGAACTGAAGTGAACGAAGGATTGAAATTCCATACATCCCAAGAACCGTTTTGTAGGGTACGGGAAGAAGCTCCTACACCGGAGTATCCAAAATTAGCACTTGCAGGATTTTTTATCCAATAAGACCAGTATCCTTTAGTTGCCCATCCGGACTGCCAGTGGTCATTAGCATCCACTCCTGTATAATTATCAAAATTATATGCAGTGGTATTAACGATTCCGTTTACCGGAGAAATCGGGGATGCTGTATTTCCGTTATAATACAGGGCATTGAGATTTTGTCCGTCAAGATCGAAACCAAAACCTCCTACTGCCGTTCCCTGTGGTGTCCCCTGGTAAAGTAACGTGAAAAGTCTATGATCTTCTTTAGCAATTGCTTTAATCATATCTGCACCTGTAGCCGTTCCGTTCCATCTGAATCCCCAAACCAGGGCATCCGGATTTTTACTATCATTCCATTGTACCACAAAAGCAGCTTCGTTTGTACCTGTTCCTACCCAATACTTAATATCGGAAAAACTGATTGATGGTGCTACAGCTGCTCTTAGCTGACTTGTTTCCGTTCCCTGAATGTCATTTCGGAGAACCCCCTGGACTTTTATCTGTGCATTCGTGAAAAATGCAAATAGAAAAAGCAGAGTAAAAAGATAAAACTTTTTCATTTCTATTAATTTAAAATTTATTGTATTGTCTATTGTTATTTAAAGTATAAATCATAAGCTCCTGAAACTTCTGTAGAAACTTCTCCTACCCATCCGGCTTCCTGATTAATTCCTGTGTATACTTTCACAAAGTCGATACCCGGAAGTTTTACGTATCTGCCGTTCCTGTCTACCGCCCAGGAAATATCAATATTGGAAGCATCATCTTTATTTGGAGCGTTGTCTGCATAACCAAATTCATATGATTTTCCTACCCAATACGACCCCGTTCCGCTTTGATCATAATAATTGTCTTTAAGCTTAGTACCCTTAAAACTGTAAGAAGCCTCGGAAAACCATAAAGGATAATAGCTTTGTAAGTGGAACATATTCTTTGTTTTAAATCCATTGTTTCCCAGATTATCCTGCCACTTGATGTATTCTGTATCAACTTGCCAGCCTAAATTTCCGGGAACAGGAGGCTTATTCTCATTAGGCTTGAAATACGTTATGCTATAATCCTTTACTGTTGTATTTTTAAAATGCTCACTTCCTGCAATTTCGTACCATTCATTATCATCAGGTTTTCCGTTTTTGTTTCTGTCGTAGGCCACGACAATAATTCCTGGTTCACAGGATCCTGAACGGGGGTCAGCTGCGGCATTTCCAAAGAAGGCATTTCCGAGGATTTTAAAATCTCTTCCATTCAGATTGGGAATCGTATGATCAAATCCAAAAACGACATAGCCTCCGAACCCCCCAAGACTTATTTCTTGAAAACTGGAGCCTATCAAAGATTCTCTCGCTTTCTGAAGCATATTTTCAGCTGTATTTCCCGGTTCATATTCGGGAATCTTATTCATAAACTGTCCGGGAGCAGGACGATAATCAAAAACCTTAGCTATATATTTGCTGTAGGTAGCCGTTTCCTTTTCTACCACTATTTTAGAATGATAGGTATGAACATTCCCATTATTCTCTATCTTAAGTGTCAATGGATAGGTAGCGACTACCGGACTGATAAATTCAAGTTCTGAACTTTGAGAAACAATCGAGTCGTTCACACTCCAGGTAAAGTTTCCTGAAATATGGGTCGGAATACTCAGAACTTCAAAACGTTCTATAATATAAGAGTCATCCAATCCGTTAAATACAAAATTTTCCTCATCATCATGCTTACAACCTATCATTCCTATGAGAAGAAATGATAAAAACCCTGTTTTTAAATAGGTAAAAGTTTTGATCTTCATGTTTATCAGTTTAATTATTTATAGAGAAAAGTAAAATGGGCAGGGATATTTCCTCCCTCGGTTTTCCATTTGAAATGGCCATTTTTATCGAAACAGTACACAAAACCCATTGCAACGTAGTTTCGGGCATCAGTAATATAAACATCCTCTGTAATTGGGTTTACAGCAATTCCGTAAGGGGTTTTAATGGCATTTTCATATTCCTTATCAAAAATCCTGTTAGAAATAATCTGTTCTGTTTTTACATCAATAATCCCGAATGTTTTTTGAGAGGTATGGGTATTGTAATTGAATTCATTTCCATAGAAATAAAGTTTATCATTTACAATCGTCATCTCACTTACCGCAATATGGAAATCTTTTTTTATCATCCCCGTTGCAGCATCAATCAGATATAAACTGGAGGGCACCGAGTAATAATCTCCCCGGGAGCTTACATACAGATCTCCATAATTGTCTTTTTTAAGCCGGTGGAGGTTAATAGCGACATCTATTTTTCTTGTTTCTGTAAAACTATTTAAATCGATTACGGAAACTGTTCTGTCGTAATTTGGAGCCATATAGCCTCCGGAATTGGCAACAAAAAGCTGATCTCCTACAATTTCTATTTCCTCAGGCTGGTATCCTACTGTGGCCTGACGCTGTATAGACAGGGAAGCTGTATCGATTTCCACTATTTTCCCTTTAGGTGCATTAGGATTGACATCTACAGGCCCTGCATAACTGCTCGCATAACCTTTTCCGTTTTTAAATGTTATATATCTGCAGTTCTGTAAGGGAATAGATGTTATCCGTTTAGCTGTTTTAGCATCCAGCACTTCAATTTTATTGGAAACATTGACTACGATATACAGCTTACTTCCATAAATTTTAATATCATTTCCTACGTCCCCCAATTCTTTGATCACATTAGGATTCGCCTCGGCATAGATATTCCGATAGTAAGTTCCTTTGGTATAATCGAAAAAGTCAAGGGTACATTTATTGCTTCCCATATTCCCTTCATTCAACACGTAAAAGCCTTTAATGGCAGTATTTTCCGGCGCCGCCAACCCTTCTACCACTTCCTGACGGACGATAATATCATCGGTACGGCAGGCCACAAGAAAAACCAATATGAAGAGGAGAAGACAGAAGTTTATTTTTCTCATAAGGTGAAGTTTAAAGTAATTTTAAAATTTCTTCCCGGCATGGGATAGTTTCTGACCACATCATAATATTGATTGAAAATATTATTCATTTCAAGACTCAGTTTAAACTGATGTCCTGAGTAGTCGAATTTTTTCTGAACGGATAAATCATGGGTATACCAGGGCTGAACAAAATTGTACTGAATATTATCCTGCTGCCCGTCATAGCGTTCCCCAACATAGACCACACTGTAATTGAAATTCCAGTCACGGTAATCCGCCATCAGCGTAAAAGACCCACTGTGCCAAGGGGTATAAGGGATCTGTTTTTTATAAAAGGTATCCCCCGGGCTTATATCATCTCCCGGATTACTGATATCTTTTGCACTCTGATAGGTATAAGAAAGCAACGGTTTAATTTTCACTTTGCCCCACATCATTTCAGCCTGGACATTCACATCTGTACCTATGATGTCAACCAGTCCAAGGTTCATCATCATCCAGCGGAACATATTTCCTGTGGGTGCTGCAACAATTTTATCTTTTACCCGGTTGTAATAACCATCTACCTTGGCATAAAAAGCTTTAAAGACAGGATGATTATATTTCTTCTGATAGGTAAACCCCAAATCATACTGCGTCGTAAACTCCGGTTTCAGAAAAGTACTTCCAATATTCGTATAATAAAGATCATTGAAGGTAGGAAGTCTGAAAATCTTTTTATAGAAAGCTCTAAAGGTAAGCTCCGGAACAGTAGCCGGCTGGTAGCTCATAAAAATAGCAGGAGTCCATTCACTTCTGTCCTCAGGTCTTTTATTTCGTTCCACTTCTTCAAAAGTAAAAGTACCTAACAGACTTCCTAAAACTTTAAACCTGTTCCATTGATAGGTCGTAGCCAAAGCCACCAATGTGGTATACCGGGTAGGATAAGAAAACTGATACAGATCTGCATCCAGATTATTGTATTGGAAATCTCCACTCAAGCTAATGTCCCAATGGGAATTCACTGTATATAAATTGGAAGATGAAATATACAGCTCCCTTTGAATGTAGGTATTATCTGAATATTTAACCAACTGAGACTGTACCGTATCAAGAAAATGGGTATAATCGTAAGCGAATTTTGCTTTAAGCTGAGTTTCGAATTTAGGGAAAAGCTTTTTCCTCAGGTTGGCCTGTACAAAATAATTCTCATCAAACATTCTTGCCCCTCGCCCGTCAAAACGGCTATTGACAACAGGAGCAGGAACACCCCGATTGGAAATATAGCCATATCCGCGGATATTCCAGCTTCCATTATTTAAAGTACCATTCAAAGAGGTTTCAAAACGTTTGGCTTTAATATCAGAGTCTCTTCTTTTAGCTATTGTATCATAGGCAGGCTCTCCGTTAGGGTATTTTTTTGCATACCGGTATCTGTAAATACCATCACTTTGCAGAAATTCAGCACTAAAACTTGCAGAAATTCTTGGTGATAGTTTCTGTTCTAAACGGAAAGAAGGATTGAATAAATCAATTGATGCACTTTTTGCCCTCAAAACAAGATTTATTTTCCGTGTTCCGGTAAAAACAGGTGTTTTAGGCTGCAAATAAATAGAACCTGATGATCCGAAATCCCTGGCGGGCTGAAAGATCTCACTTTTCTGACCGTTGTATAATGATATTTCTTCCAGATCATCCAAAGAATATCTTCCCAGATCCACAAGACCGTTCTGAGCATTTCCCAATTGAATGCCATCATAAAAAACCCCTACATGCTGGCTTCCCATACTTCGGATATTAATGGTCTTGAGCCCTCCTATTCCACCGTAGTCCTTGATCTGAACACCGGAAAAGTACCGTAAGGCATCTGCCACAGAGTGGCTGTTCAGTCTTTCAAGCTCTTCTCCCTGCAATACCTGAGCAGGAACGATTTCTTTAAAGTTCTTTTTGTAAATATTGACCGCCCTAATAGCTTCTTCCTTTAAGGTGTCTTTTTTCTTTGTCTGAGAAAACAAGAATTGTGATGTTAACACAAATATTGTGAAAACAACTTTATGAAGTTGAGATGCAGTCAGTTTTGCCACCATTAGCTCATTCAGGGATAATGATGACGCTAATGGATATTAGAAAGCAATGACAAAGCACAGCATGTACTGCACAGAATCATTGTAGTCCTAAAGCTTTATTCCACGAAAGCGTCAAACGTTTATTTATTCTGGCAGGTCTTCTGACTTACTCCATTTTTGAAATCCTTCCCATTAAAAAAACAGTGGATATAATCTTCAAAAACTTTGGTATGGAGCTTACAGCAGCGGGTCTGTTCCGGATTTTCACCGGATTCCCTTTTAAGAGCTTTTTACGGCTCGCCAAATTTCGGCAAAGATATAAAATTCCGGTCAGATACAATACAACGCAGAATAAAATGATTATCAATACATAAACATGAAAAATCCCGTTATTTTCTAACGGGATTTTTCATGAACTTCAATCATCAATTCTGTTGAATTGTTTTGCTCTTATCTATACTTATTTTTTTGCAAATTCACGATCGCTCAGGGTTTTCATAAATAAGATAAGATTGGTCTTTTCCTGCTCTGAGAGAGGAATTTTGTTTCCATTGTTTTTAAAGACCGGATCAAGATTAGCGGCATCCAAAACACCTTTATCAAAATAATCTAAAACTGTCCTTAAAGTAGGAAACTGTCCAAAACTTCCATAAGGAGCTGTATATTCTACATTTCGTAATGAAGGCACCCGAAAGCTCATATAATCTCCCGGAAGACCTGTCACTCTTCCACGTCCGGCCTCATTGGTATTGGGATTCACAGGAAATCCGATATTTCTAAAGCTCTGATCGGTAAAAAGTTCTGTACTATGACAGCTTGCACATTTTTTCTGAAAGGTCTGATATCCCTGAGCTTCGTTTTCTGTAAAAACCTCTCCTTCATTTCTTTTTACTCTGTCGTATTTACTATTGGCAGAGATCAGTGTATACTCGTATTGTGCAATACTTTTATAAATTCTTTCCGCAGTAACAGTTTCATCTCCAAATACCTTTCTGAATAAATCTCTATACATAAGATCAGTCTTTATTTTGCCAATCACCTCCAAAATAGAAGATCCCATTTCTTCATGAGTGATAATAGGAACCAGCGGTTGATTTTCCAGTTGAAGAATATTCCCGTCCCAATTATAAAAATTCAAGAACATCATGTTCTGAATAGCCGGTACATTCCGTAAGCCTAGCCTATTCTCAATACCCACCGCCTGAGCATTATTATCGGCAAAAGCATTTCCCCGAATGTGACAGCTGGAACAGGATATGGAATTATCTGCACTGAGTCTTTTATCCTGAAATAACTTCTCCCCCAGCTCTACTCCATATTTTGTAGGCACATTAGATTTCACCGAATTATTTAGTTCCGGAAAGCCAAAAGGAATATTGAGTGATATTTGAGGATTATCGTAAGAAACAGGCTCATAATAATCGTTATTACAAGATATTAATAATATAAAAATCGCTAAAATGCTTACTCCTTTTTTCATTACAACAGAGATGAATCTAGTTTTCAACACCAGTCACTGAAAACATTCCTGAAATATCACCGGATCCGTTTCCGCCAAGGTTATCCACAAATTTTACCATTTGATTGGCCGTATGGATATTCGGAGTGGCATTCCCATCCGATCCAGTTCCAGTAACCAGTACAATCGTGTTGATCTTACCTGTCAACAGTTTATCAAAATCTGCTTTAACAGTAATTTTAGGGGCTTTATGATCTACTATTGCATGGGTAGGCAGGTCTAGGGTAACATCTCTATATGCATCTACTCCCTGGGTAAAATTCCCTTCAGATCCTTTGATGGTGCTTCCTGTATGGATAGACATCTGTTTATGATCTGTCCCGTAGAAACCTTCAATCTTTGTAAAACGATAACCGGCTCCCCATTCCCACATCATTTGGGTGTCATTAGAACCAGCAGTTGCATAGAATTTTGGAAACCTCATCTGATCCAGCACATTCAGTTCTCTTTTTACTCCTAATCCGAATTTGATCCTTTTATATTCTCCAGCCGGGATATTACTCAGAATATAACGCAGCGTTTCCGGTTTTGACTGATCTATTACGGTAGCTCCCTGATCCAGGTCATTAATTTTGTAGGGAACTTCATTACCATCTGCCTTTATCAGACGAATATTACTTATTACATATTTTAATTCTGAGAAATGATGAACCTGCCCTTCGGCAGAGATATTGGTGGTAGCTGTTCCAGAGGCAGCATCTCCAAGCACAATGGTTGTATTTTTAAAAGTATTATTAAATTCAAGGGTTACATTATTGGCAACAGGATTATCATCACTATTCTGGCAGGAAATTATACCCAGTGAAAAAGCTGATAATAGTAAATATTGTTTTAAGTTTTGCATTGTAAAAATTTTAGTTGTTGTTGTTTTAATTAAAGTTTTATGATCCTTAAAAACTGAATTGTAAAGAGGTGAAGATATTACGCCCCATTCTTGGAATGTTTCCCCAATCTGCATAGGTGCTGTAATATTTGTTCAACAGGTTTTCGGCTCCCACCTGAAAAACAGTTTTAATTTTTTTGATTTTGAAATTATAATCCACGGAAAAATTCCATATGGCATAGGCTGGAGTCTTGTCTTCTCCATATTCCGGACTATAATTAAGCTGGATAAAATCTCCGTTTACAGAAGTATGAATTCCAACATTATGGTGGGTAAAATGTAAAGAAGTCAAATAACTCAACGGGCGGATAAAAGGTAAGTTTTTCCTTTTATCATCTCTTCCGCGGGCGTAGGTTAAACTTCCCTTCCAATGCAGTTCCGGTAAAATGCTATAGCTTGTATTCAGAGACATATTAAAAAGTGTCGCATGATCCAGAGAAGTGTAAGCCTTCACACCTACTGATTGATAATTCATGGGACTTCCGAGACTTAAAATTTTTCCAATGATATAATTCTGAATATAGAAGTAATTCACTTTGGCTTCAATACTCATTTTTTCATTTTTAAAACCTGCACTGGCATTGGTTTCATAAGAAATTTCATTTTTTAAATCAGGATTTCCGATATAATCATATCGATCAAAACTATTGTAGATATAATATCCATAGCCTTCTGAAACGGAAGGTGCTCTATGTCCATACCCGGTTCCCACAGAAAAACTAAAATGATCCTCTGTGAATTGGTATCCAGCATGTAAACTTGGAAGAATTCTCGTTTTTTGCTGAGATGCTCCCGGGTGAAAAATCCAATTGAATTCTACATATTTGGACTCATTATAGTTCAGTCCTAACGATCCACCAAAATTCACACGGCTTTTATCTGATATCTCCCAACTGTTATTTATTGAAAGCCCTGCAAAACGGGTAGTTACCCAGGGCCAGCTGTATGCAAACATTGTCCTGTTCTTCCGATCCTGTGGATACATCCGCATTTCTGCAATGGATGTATTATTGTACATATTCAATTCTATTGCTGAGGTATACCGTTCTTTTTTAAGATGCATCGATGAAATCAGCCCATATGTGGTACTCCATCCCGGCATATCCATGTGTACAAGATTTTCAGGACGTCTGGTATCATCCATATAATGTTCTATGGTGTTGTAATAGATTTTGGTATCCCAGGATTTAATCAAACCCTCATTAAACAATTGCCTGTAGGAAGCTGATGTAATCATCGCTCTGGAAAGCCATAAATCCATTGGCAATGCAGGAAATCCGACATTTTTCGCCCTATCGAAAATTGCATCTACCCTTACTGAGGATAAAGGACTTGTTTTATAAGCTATTCCAATTGCAGTGTTGAATTTATTATATTGTGAATGATTGACCTCAGCATTATTTCCGTCATAATAATTATCTGCTTTTCTGAAGGAAATACTTCCATCTACCGCAAGTTTATTCCCGGAATAAGAGATATTTCCAAGATTGAAAAATTGTTTATTGTTGAACTCAAAACCTGTCTGATAGGCTCCATTCCACTTTTTTTCAAGACCAAAAGGCGTATTTTTTCTTTTCAGATCAATGCTTCCGGCCACTGTTGCTCCATGTGAACTCCCTTCCTGCCCTGATTTTATATCTATCGCTGAGAGATTATTAGCCTCCAGATAAGAAGTCACCGGATCCATTTTATCAGTGCATGCTCCAAAAACATGCATCCCGTCAATGGTAATAACAGACCGTTCCGTACTCATATTATTGAGTAAAGGTTCCCAGGCATAGGCTCCCCGTTTTATGAAGCTTATTTTTTCTGAAGAAGCGAGAAATTCGTCCACTGAAACGGACATTTTTATATCCGTTTCAATTTTCTTTTTACTGCCCTTTACGTCTACCTGATCTAAAAGAGTAATACTGTCTTTTCGTCCTTTTCTGTTTTGGGCATTCATTAGCATTCCCAAAAACATTAATATAATTCCGAGTTGTTTCATAAAACTAGAATAAGGTATCGATAAAAAGTTCACTTTTAGCTCCCGGAACACCTGGTGTAAAATCAGTGGAAACCTTTGTTCCCTTGATGATTTTTCCATTTTGATCAAGCATAATAAAATTTAATGTCCAGTTCCCTGTCATCGTATAATTAACAACACCATGATACAAACCGTTATTTCCTTGTATTAAATCCTGATTATTGGGAGATGAATGATTTCCCATGGATGGTTCCGGCATTCTGGGATCCAATTGCAGCGTATAGCCTTTTACCTCTGAATATGAAAACTGTGAAGGATCAGGAAAATTTCCTGTAGAAGCGACAGGCTTATTGAATTTATAAATCCCTGCCACCAGTTTATTTTCTGCAACTTTTGGTTTTTGAGGAGCAATAAGAGCAATATAATATTGTTCTCCGTCATTTCCTGTAAACGAGGTCATGTTAAGGTTTTTGTTAGTCTGTTCATTCACGGTAACATCTTTGTTGACCTTATACATTTTTTTGTTCACTGTAAAACTCAAATAAAGCTTCCAGTTCGCTGCGGTATTGCTTATATCAGTAAATACAGAATACCCTGAATAATATTTACCATCCGGTTTGTAATCCAGAGTGTACTGGTAAGGACATGAGGTTTTATTCCCATCAGCTTTTGTCATGATAGGTAAAAAAGTTACATCTGAAACATTGATATTTTCGTTCGTCTGGGTATCAAGAACTTTTAATCTGATTTCATTATACCCTTGATAAAATATTCCGTTTAAAGTCTCGATGCTTATTGTATAACCATCTTTATTGACAGCTGTTGCTTGCTTAAATTCGTAATGTTCCGGAACGACTGTATTGATTTCGCTTTCATAATCCGTTTTGTCGAGAGTGCATGAGACCACTATCAACAGTAAACTCATTATGAAAAGTTGATACATTTTCATTGTTGATTTTTTAGTTGGGTGAATACAATAGAAATACTTTGAATATTGAAACATTCAGTTTTTTACCACAAAAAGCTTTATAACACTTAGGTTTTTAAAGTTATCCACAGAGTGTTGATAAGTACACAGAATACTTTTGAAAATCAAAAATTTTCAAGTTTTGTGAACTTTCTACACCATAGGATTTTATGCCTATTCAAGATTCCTTAAATAAACTTTTGTAGTTAATTTTCTATAGGAGAACACTAAAAAACCGGTGGTTTGAAAATGTGTTTCAGAAACAGAAAAGAATAAGCTGTTTCATAGATGAAATTAGTTTTGGAAACTATAATTTTTCCAGTGATGGCAACCTCTGTGATCTCAGGCAGTGTATAAATATCAAGAATTTTCTGTCCTGAGTTCTTTATTTTATTGAAAGGAGTAGATTCTGGATCAGTATTAGTTTTTGCCAGTTCTTTGCTCAAATAACATTTTCCATTACAATGAAGTTCCGGTTTGCTTTTGTTGACGCACAGAGTATTGACAATATAATTATAATTTACAGCATACTCAGCCAGTGGTATCAGAGGTCTGAATACCATATAGCTAATAAAGAGTATGCTGTAAATTAATTTCATGAATTATTTTTTGCTTAAAGCTTCATCATATCTTTTGCTCACTTCTTTCCAGTTCAGCACATTCCAGATTGCAGAAAGATAATCTGCTCTTTTGTTCTGATATTTCAGATAATAAGCATGTTCCCAAACATCAATTCCCAGAATAGGAGTTCCTTTTTCTTCTACAATATCCATCAATGGATTATCCTGATTAGGAGTAGAGGAAACGAAAAGTTTTCCGTTTTTATCCACAGAAAGCCAAGCCCATCCTGACCCGAAACGATCTGCTCCTGCTTTACTCATTTTCTCTTTGAAAGCATCCATACTTCCGAAAGTTTCAGTAATAGCTTTCGCCAATTTTGCAGAAGGTTGAGTATTCTTCTCTGGAGTAAGGATCGTCCAGAAAAGCTCGTGGTTATAATGTCCACCAGCATTATTTCTTACTGCAGGACTTAATTTTGAAGTCTCAGAAAGAATCTTAATTAAGGTTTCTTTTTCCTGTGGAGTTCCTGCAATCGCTTTATTCAGGTTGCTGGCATACGCTGCACCATGCTTTGAATAATGGATCTCCATTGTTTGCGCATCTATTGATCCTTCCAATGCATTATATGCATATGGTAGAGGAGTTTGCTTAAATTGAGCCAGTGTAAACTGAGCCGCCAATACTGCTCCTAAAGCAGCTATTTTCATAATCTTCATAACGTTTTGTTGTATGGTTAAACAATATTTTTATTAATAAGGAAGCTTAGGACTGGAAGTAATTTAGTTGATCTCAGTTAGCAGACAAATACATACTAAATATCTACACAGAGGCACTTCAAATCTCCATCCCCCAGCCTATTTCAATAATTTCCTGATATCTTCAATCAGAATTTCGCGGTCAGGGTGATATTTCCCTGTTAGTTTTGGGTTTTTACCTTCGGGATCTTCATAATTCAATCCTGAATAATAGAGGATTGGCATATTCTCTTTATTGTATCGGCAGCGGATGTTTCCTTCCTGATCTACCAATGCAATCATTCCACTGTGGTTAAGACTTTCTCCTTCATCTTCCTGATCTCCTACATAAATATTAAACTTATCCGCAAGGTCCCCGATATATTTTCTATCTCCCGTCAGGAAATGCCAGTTGGGGGATTGAGCTCCAATTCTTTTAGCATGCTCTTTTAGGGCTTCCGGAGTATCATTTTCAGGATCAATACTTATGGAAATAATTCCAAAATCAGGATTATTAATCTGATTCTGAATGGCCTTCATATTGGTATTCATCACAGGACATATGGTGGGGCATTTACTGAAGAAAAACTCTACCAGATATACTTTTCCCAGCATATCTTTGTTCGTTATTTTTTTAGTGTTCTGATCCGTCAGATTAAAATCAGGAACTTTCATAACAGTATAAAGATTCTTTTTAAAATATCCCATCCCTACTCCAATACCCAGAAAAAGCAAAGCAAAGGCCACAATGGGGATAATAATCTTCGTCTTGTTGTTAGCGTTCTTATTTTTTGGCATATTTTTCAGGGCTTTTTTTGAATTCATCTTTACAGTAAGCACTGCAAAAACCATAGGTATTGTTTTTATATACGGCAGTGTCCTTCAGGAACTCTGCGGTTTTCATATGACAGATCGGGTCTTCTTCGTTCACCACCTGTATATTCTTTAAGTTCTCTTTAGAAGAACTCATATTGCTTTTATGTTTCACCTGAGGTGTTTCTTTAGCACATGACAGTAATGATATTGACAACAAAGCTGTCAAAATAATCGGAGATTTCATTTTGATATAAATTGAAATTAATGATACTATTAAATGTAAATGGAATAGACTATTAGCTTTTGGGAAAGCATAACATTAGGGAAAGCAATCAGGACTCAGTATACTAAGTTCAAGAATACTCCCAACCAATAAACTAAAAACATAGTTTAAAGTAAACCTATGCCAAGGGAGGATGGAATATTCTGGAAAAATATCCTGACGGATGAAAGTTAAAGTCTTTTGCATCCGGAGTTTTCACAGACATCTCAAGTTCATTTTCGTATGAAAAAGAAAGGATTTCATGGGAAAGGAAAACATCCAGACCTGCAATTTTTATCGTTTGACGGCTATTGGATTGTTTTTCTGTTTTTGCCAGTTCCTTTTCCACATAGCATTTTCCTTTACAGGTAGACTGAGGTATATCTCTGTTTTCACAAAGATTTTTTACGATATAGTCATAGTTAACAACATAATTTACCAGTGGCAAAACGGGACGTAATGCAACGGTAAAAATGATGAATATGGAAATGAATACCTTCAACTATTCTGTTCTGTGTTACAAATATACTATTTCAAAATTGTTTTAAACCTTATTTATGATCAATGTCATTTTTATCTCTTGTATGGTTTATAATTAATTGTAGATGGATAAATTACTGCTTACCGGCTCACTGTTACCTATAAAAATAATAAAACTGTATCTGTTACTATAATGATATTATTCCGACCTTTGAAACCATTCTTAAGAATCTATATCATGCTCAAAATAAGTTTACATTCATAAGATGGAGGAGCATCAGTTCTGTATAGAAAAGGAAATATCTGACTTTTTTCTTATCAAATAAAAAATTAGTTCTTTATAAAATTTAATCTTGTTAAAAGGCTCTATTGATGTATTTTGGTAGGGCTTTTTTGTTGGTTGTGAAGGAAGAATGATGTTAATCGTATTTTCCAATACCTTTTTTTTAGCTATTATCTTTTCATATCTATATGAAAAGCTCTGCTGAAAATCAGCAGAGCCGTCATTAAAATCTTATTGTATATTTTATTTGTGTTTTCTTTAAAATTTCATTCTCTGAATCCTCACTGCATTTAAAATTGCCAGCAATGCAACTCCTACATCAGCAAAAACAGCTTCCCACATCGTTGCAAGCCCCCCGGCTCCAAGGATTAAAACAACAGCTTTTACGGCAAAGGCTAAAATAATGTTCTGCCAAACGATTTTTTTGGTCTGTTTACCTATATTGATTGCCATTGGAATTTTGCTGGGTTTATCATCCTGGATCACCACATCTGCCGTTTCAATGGTGGCATCACTTCCCAAACCTCCCATGGCAATTCCCACATCACTTAGGGCAACTACAGGTGCATCATTCACGCCATCTCCAACAAAAGCTACCGTTTGATTTTTAGCTTTAATTTCTTTGACCTTATTCACTTTATCTTCCGGCAGCAAATCCCCGTATGCATTGTCGATACCGAGCTGATCTGCCACATATTTTACCACTGTACTCTTATCGCCACTCAGCATCGTAGCTTTTACATTCATTTTATGCAGTTTGTCAACTGTTTCTTTAGCATCTTCCTTAATGCTGTCTGCAATGGTAATATATCCTGCAAACTTTCGGTCATACGCTATGGCGATAATGGTATACACAATATTGGCATGGTTGATATCATAGCCGATGTTGAATTTATCCATTAATTTAAAGTTCCCTACCAAAAGTTCGTTCCCATTGACCGTAGCTTTCAGACCATGCCCTGCAATTTCCTCTACATTTTCCAAAGGAATAGAATGATTGATATCTCCTACATAATTGTGAATGGCAGTGGCTACAGGGTGAGTACTTTTACTTTCCAGGACATTGACCATCTGAAGGATTTCATCTTTGTTAAACTCAGGGGTAATACTTACTTCCTGAACTTTGAAAACTCCTTCCGTCATAGTTCCGGTTTTATCCATCACCACATTTTGAATTTCTGCGATACTATCCAGGAAATTACTTCCTTTAAACAGAATTCCGTTCCGGCTTGCAGCCCCTATTCCTCCGAAATAACCTAACGGAATAGAAATGACCAATGCACAAGGGCAAGAAATTACCAGGAAGATCAGGGATCTGTATAACCAATCTCTGAACTGGTAGTCACTGACAAAGAAATAAGGTAATAAACAGATTCCTATGGCCAGCAGTACAACAATTGGTGTGTATACTTTAGCAAATTTTCTGATAAATAATTCCGTAGGTGCTTTTTGCGCTGTAGCATTCTGAACCAGCTCCAATATTTTACTTAGCTTACTGTCTTCATACGCAGTATTTACTTTAACAAGGGCAATACTATTCATATTGATCATCCCTGCCAGCACTGCTTCTCCTTTATTCTTGGTATCAGGTTTACTTTCTCCTGTTAAAGCTGCCGTATTGAATGAGGCCGCATCTGAAAGCAATTCGCCATCCAAAGCCAGTTTCTCCCCAGGCTTCAACTGGATAACATCTCCTATTTTTGTTTCTTTCGCTTTTATGGTTTTGGGCTGATTGTTTTCAATAACCGTTACCTCATCAGGACGTTGATCCAATAAAGCCTTTATATTTCCTTTTGCTCTGGTTACTGCCATAGACTGGAAAACTTCCCCTACAGCATAAAACAGCATTACGGCAACTCCTTCCGGATATTCTCCAATGGCAAAAGCACCAATGGTAGCAATTCCCATCAGGAAAAACTCGGAAAAAACATCTCCTTTAATGATACTTTTATAAGCATCTTTCAACACAGGAAGCCCTACAGGAATATAAGCTGCCAGGAACCATACTAACCGTACCCATCCGGTAAACCATGTGGGTTTTATATAATTATCAAAAGCAATTCCTAATAATAAAAGAGCAAATGATATGATAGCCGGAAGAAACATCTGAAAGACCGTCTGATCTCCGGAATCATGGGAGTGGTCGTGTCCGTCATGATCATGCCCATCTCCTTCTGAATGATTATGTTTTTTGGTTTCTGGTTTTTCCGGGGTTGTGCTACAGCATTTTTCCATAACTGATATTTTTATACAAATTTAATGGTGAGACAGATGCAATGCTATTGCAAACTTTCAAGACAATTTTCGCAGATTCCTTTGGCAAACAGCCTTATTTCATCAATCCTGAAATTGGTCTGAATATTCTCAGGGAAGGAAATATCTTCTTTACACGTAGTTTGTTTACATATTTTACAATAGAAATGGAGATGCCAGTCTTTATGTGTTTTCTCATCACAATCATCTTCACACAACTTATATTTTGTGGTAGTATTCTCCTGTATACTGTGAACAATACCTTTTTCTTCAAAGGTTTTCAATGTCCTGTAAATGGTGATCCTGTCTGCATTATCAAAATGATTTTCTATTTCAGAAAGAGACAATGCTGCTTCCTGAGAGCTTAAGAAATCATATACCAGGATCCTCATGCTGGTAGGCTTGGTATTTTTAACGATAAGTTTGCTTTCTATATCTTTTTTCATTGTCAACAATTTTAATGTTACAGATGCACTTCTGCTTCCTCATATCCTTCCTCCTCTATCTGAAAAGTGGTATGGCTTATTTTAAAGTTTCTGATCGTCTCCTCCGTCAAGGTTTTCAATAATTGATTTTGAGAAACCCCTTCGTTCTTTACAACATGAGCGCTCATCGCGTTGACACTCGAGGTAAGAGACCAGACATGAAGATCATGGATATTCTTCACTCCAGGGGTCTGCTCCAATGACTGACGCAGCTTATGAATGTCTACGTCTTTGGGAGTTCCTTCCAATAAAACATTAATTGCTTCTTTCAACAGTTTCCAGGTTCTTGGAAAAATCAGAAGCCCAATGGCTGCAGAAATCAAAGGATCTGCATAATACCAACCTGTGGTAAGCATAATAACTCCGGCAATCATTACCCCTACAGAGGTAAGCATATCTGAAAGAACTTCAAAGTAAGCTCCTTTCATATTCAGGCTTCCTTCTGAATCTTTTCTGAGGATCATCATCCCGATAATATTAACTATCAATCCAATTCCTGCTACAATCAGCATCGATTTACTCTGTACCTCAGGTGGACTCTGAAAACGTTTATAAGCTTCAACCAATACATAGATAGAAATTCCCAGTAAAACGACTGCATTAATAACAGCAGCTAATATTTCAGTCCGGTAATATCCATATGTTTTGGAAGGATCTGCTTTTCTTTCTCCTATTTTTATAGCAATAAATGCCAAAAGCAATCCCACAACATCCGTCAGCATATGGGCTGCATCAGCCAATAATGCAAGGCTATTGGTAACTATTCCTCCAATAACCTCAGCAATAAGATAGGTTCCGCTGAGACCGAGTACGATCAGAAGATTCTTTTTATGTCTGCTTGCTGCAGAGGGTGTTTGTATTTGTGTTGGTGTGTTTTCCATATGATCTTTATGGTTTAATTACATTTCATAATACAATGTATTTTCTTTTTTTAAAGGGACATTTTGTTCACCAATCATTTGTCTGATATTGATCTCTATGGTCTGTGCCAAAGACGTCATTGGAGTATCCACCGGGCCGTTTTCAAAAGGGTCCTGCATAATGATTGATGTTTTTTCAATAGCAATGAACATGATCGGAATCAGGAAGGTAATCGCAATTTCCACTACAAGCTGAGAATCGTCCAGCCCAAACGGAAGTATCGCGGCAAATACATAGATCAAAATATGTACTAAAATGCTGTAAGATCTTGGGAAAACGGTATTTTTCAATCTTTCACATTTTCCCATGCTGTCACAAAGTCTTGTGACGATATCATTCAGCTGCATTTGCTGAAAATCCGTTAATTCTTTTGTTGTGGCAATTTCCTTTAGCTGTTTAGAATGAGCATCCAGCAGAGCATTGGGTATATTCATTCCGTTGATATGATTTTTATCCAGATATTCCTGAACTTTTTCTGAGAAGGGTTGCTTTCTGAGAGATTCTCCCAGCGCATATGTCCAGATGATTTGTCTTTCGGCAAAATCTTTTATTGTTTTATCATCTCCCGCAGGTATAAACTGGAGAACCAGTCTTACAAACGTCCTTGAATCATTAACAATAGCTCCCCAAACGGTTCTTGCTTCCCACCATCTTTCGTAAGACTGGGAAGTCCGGAAAGCCAGTAGTAAAGATACAGCTGTTCCTAAGAGTGCGGGAATATTCAAAGGAAGTGAGATTTTTCTAAACCCGGGCAGCATATCCAAAAGACCAATAACCACAGCGAATATTCCGATAAACAGGATCTGAGATTTTATTTCACGGATGAAATACCAGACTGATATTTTTTTGTTTAATAACATAATTCATCATTTATTAAATACAACTTCTCTTTTCACCTTCAGACAGTTTTTACAAGAGCAAAAACGAATATGCAATCAGTTCTAAATTAAGCATAAAAAACGATATTTACCTGATTCCGGTCACATTCATTATGGCTTATTCATGCTCCCCTGAATTCACAAGTTTAGCATTAACAAAAAAGGCACCCTTTACCACAATTTTCGCATCAGCAGAAATCTGACCGATGGGTGTAATTGCTGTATACCCCATATCTGACGTGCCTTTCACTACTTCTATTTTTTCAAAATTCATTGTTTTAGGGTGAGGCTTTCCTTTTTCTTCATGTTCTCCTTCCGGTTTTTTATCGGTTTGTACAAAAACATAATATTTACTGTCCGCTTCTACAATCGCCGAGGTAGGAACGGCTGGTGTAGTACTTTTATCAAGACTCACAATTCCAGTAATATTCATTCCATCAATTAATCCAGCTTTATTTCCAATCACTTCGCAATGCATCGAAATGGTTTTGCTCTCGTTTTCAAATGAAGATCCTATACTATATACTCTTGCATCATATTCTGTTTCGGGGTTATTGGTCAGATTAAAATGTACAATCTGCCCTACCCTCATTTTCGGAAGGTCTTTTTCGAAAATCTGAAGATCCAGGTGAATGGAACCATTATCAATCACAGTAGCTACCGGAGACGAAATATCTACATAGCTTCCGATCTGTGCTGTAATCCCACTGATGGTTCCGCTGATTGGAGCCGTGATAACTAATCCTGATCTCATATTCCCATTGTTTACGCTTCCTGGGCTTATCCCCATCATCTGAAGTTGTTTAAGAAGAGATGCTCTTTTTGTTCTTAAAGTTTTCAGTTCAGCATCTGCACTTTGTAAATTTTTCTTTGCTCCGGCATCATTGTCAAAAAGCTCCCTTTGTCTTCTGAATTCTTGTTCCGCATAGGTTATTCTGCTGTTTGTAGTTAGATAATCTTCCTGAAGCTGTATATATTCCGGATTGGCAATGGTAGCAATCACCTGTCCTTTTTTCACAATACTTCCTACCTGGATATTTAACGTTTTTATGATTCCTCCATATAAAGAAGTAATCGTCGCTTTATTACTGTTAGGAACACTTAGCAGACCATTTGCTTTGATCGTGGATGTGAGTTCTTTCATATCTACAGTCCCCAGAGCTACTCCTACTGATTGCATCTGTTCTTCTGTTAATGCGGCTATGGTTGCAGGAGCTTCTTCTTTTGGAGTTTCCTTCTGCTCTGTTTTTTCAGGAGTTTTCTCAGCGGCCTTTTCTGCTGAAGCCTCTTTCTTTCCGCAGCTTATGATGAACAGGGAAATAAGAACAAGGGTTATAATACTATATTTGAGTTTCATATGCACATATTTATTTTTTATAAGATCGTATGCCACTGCTATCTTTATTGGTGATTGTTTACCTGAGAATGTTTTGAATAGCGATTTCATATTATTTATTAATGATTGAATTAATGGTTACTACAGCTTGGTTGACTTGTTGGATCGATTCCAGATATTTCAGCTGAATATTGGTTGCAGTTTGCAAAGCAAAAAGATATTCTACATAAGATATTTCTCCTGTTTTATAACCTAATTGAGCTGCGTTTACAATTTTTTCAGCGTTAGGTATTGCCTGAGTAGTATAATAATCATACTGCTGGATATCCTGCTGATACTGGCTGAATGCATTTTCTAAGTGCGTAGTAAGCTGTTTCTGCTGCATTTTTGCATTAGTCTCAGCAACCTGTTTTTGATATTCCAATGCCTGAATTCTTGCTTTGGTAGCTCCAAATGTCAGGGGAATAGCAACACCTAGGGTAGCAGCACTGAAACGGTTTCCGCTTCCATAGTATCTTTCCTGCCCGTTTACCGTTTGAAAGCCTATCAACGACTGATTTGTATACCCCAAGCTAAAATCAGGAAGCCCCATAGATTTTTCAACCTTTTTATTCTTCTCTGCAATCTCCATATCCTGATATAAAGCCCGGACTGAAGGGTTGTTAGCCACTACTGTACTATCCAATATATTTTCAACTTTCAGAGGTTCATAATTTTGATTGAAAGGCACCTCAAAGTCTTCTGAAGTATTTAAAATTGTTTTTAAATTCTTATAAGCATTAGTTAAATATACCTCATTCTGTCTCAGTAACAGATCAATTTCTCCTTTTTGTGTTTCTGCCGTGTTTATTTCAATTTTTTTAATATCTCCGGCTTTAAATCTTACGGTTGCAATTCTGATAAAATCATCATATACCTTGCCAAGGCTCGTTAGCTGAGCTTTGTTATACTGAAGATATTCAATTTGATAATAATAAGTACGAACCTGTCTTATCAGTTCATTGGTGGTTACTTCTTTATCAATCTGCCTACTTTTAATATTCTCATTGATTAATTCTTTTTTCGCCTTAAAAAGTGTTGGAAAAGGAATACTCTGAGAGATTGCAAAGGACTGGTCAAAATTGCGGCTATTGTATTGACCCAACTGGGCTTCAAAACTTAATTTGGGAAGTTCTTTGGATGTAGGTCTCAATGCTTCAGCTGATTTTATACTTAAATCTTTTGATTTTAAAATTAAATTATTATCCATCGCTATCTGTATGGCCTGATCTACAGACATTGGCTTGGACTGGGCTTTAAAAGTCTGCCCCATCATCATTAATCCTAAAACAAGAACTATAGTAAATGTTCCTGTATTATTGTTTTTTCTTTTCAAAATCTTTGTATTGAAAATGATATACAGCATTGGTAAAACGAATAAGGTAAGGAACGTTGCAGATACCAACCCGCCAATTACCACTGTTGCCAGAGGTTTTTGAACTTCTGCCCCTGCCCCCGTAGAAATAGCCATTGGCAGGAATCCTAATGAAGCCACGGTAGCCGTCATCAAAACCGGTCTTAGCCTGCTCTTCGTTCCTTCATACACTCGTTTCAGGAGGTCTGTTTCCCCTTCTTTTTCAAGTTGATTAAAAGTTCCTATCAAAACGATCCCATTAAGTACGGCTACCCCAAAGAGGGCAATAAATCCTATTCCGGCACTAATACTGAACGGCATATCTCTCAAAAGAAGGGCAAACACCCCTCCAATGGCACTCATCGGAATCGCTGTAAAGATCAGCCCGGCCTGTTTAAATGAACGGAATGTAAAATACAACAGCATAAAAATCAGGAGCAGTGATACCGGAACGGCAATCATCAAACGTTTACTTGCTTCCTGTAAGTTTTCAAATTGTCCACCATAGGTAAAATAATATCCTGATGGTAGCTTGATCTCTTTGTCCAATTTTGCCTGGATATCTTTTACTACACTTTCCACATCGCGACCTTTTACGTTAAATCCTATTACAATTCTACGTTTCCCCAATTCACGGCTGATTTGTGCAGGACCAAGCTTATAGCTGACATTGGCAACCTGTGACAGTGGAATCTGAGCACCAGTAGCAGTAGTAATCATTAAATTATTAACATCCGAAATATCTGACCTGTGGAGGCTGTCAAGACGAACTACTAAATCAAAACGTCTTTCGTTTTCAAAAACCTGCCCGGCAGCTTTACCTGCAAAGGCTGTACTGACCGCATTGTTAACGTCTTCAATATTTAATCCATAATTCGCGATTCTTGTTCTGTCATATTGTACATTGATTTGAGGTAAACCGCTCACTCTTTCAATCTGAGGCGCTGTAGCACCATCAACAGACTGAATGACTTTTCCTACTTTATCAGCATAAACAGCCAGTGAATCAAGGTTTTCACCAAAAATTTTCACGGCAACATCCTGCCTGATTCCGGTCATCAATTCATTGAAACGCATCTGGATAGGTTGATTTTTTTCAAAAAAGACTCCAGGAATTGTCTCTAATTTCTCACTGATCTCATCTGCCAGTTCGTTATACGATTTTTTAGTTTTCCATTCGCTTTGCGGTTTCAATACTACAATCATATCAGTAGCTTCGGGAGGCATCGGATCTGTAGGAACTTCAGCTGATCCTGTTTTTCCTACGACCATTTTCACCTCATCAAATTGTTTGATAATTCTGGAAGCCTGCATTGAGGTTTCAATACTCTGGCTCAATGAGCTTCCTTGTGGCAGAATACAATGGAATGCAAAATCACCTTCCTGTAATTGTGGAATAAATTCTCCCCCCATATTCTTAAAGATGAAAGCAGCAATGACAAAAATCGCAATGGTTGCTGAAACGATAATATATTTTATTCTGATTGCTTTTTGTAATAACGGCTGATAAACCTTCTGGATAGCATTCATCATTTTATCGGAAAGGGTATCTTTATGTGATATTTTTTTAGATAAAAATAATGCACTCATCATCGGAATATATGTGATTGATAATATAGTTGCTCCAATGATCGCAAAACCTACTGTTTTAGCCATAGGGGTAAACATTTTCCCTTCTACACCTGCCAGCGTAAGAATTGGAACGTAAACAATCAGAATGATAATTTGTCCAAATATGGCACTATTCATCATTTTGGAGGCGGCAGTTCCTACTTCCTGATCCATTTGAATCTGATTCAGCATTCCTTTATTTTTATTATGCAACAAATGCAAGGTAGCTTCCACAATAATCACAGCGCCATCTACAATCAATCCAAAATCAATCGCTCCCAAACTCATCAGGTTCGCGCTCACTCCAAAAACATTCATCATACCCAGTGCAAATAACAAGGAAAGTGGGATGGCGGAAGCCACGATAAGTCCTGCTCTCAAATTCCCAAGAAACACAACAAGTACAAAAATTACAATTAAAGCTCCTTCCATCAGATTTTTTTCCACGGTACTGATGGCTCTGCTTACCAAATCTGTTCTATCCAGAAAAGGTTCTATCACAACATCATTCGGAAGCGATTTTTGGATGGTAGGAATCTTTGCTTTAACATTTTCTACAACCTCGTTACTATTGGCTCCTTTCAACATCATCACGACTCCTCCCACAGCATCTACTTTCCCATTATAGGTTAATGCTCCGTAACGGACAGCACTTCCCAGACGAACATCTGCAACGTCTTTTACAAAAATAGGAACACTACCTGTTTCATTTTTTACGGCTATATTTTTTATATCATCCAGAGAAGCCACCAATCCAATTCCTCTGATAAAATAGGCGTTGGGTTTTTTATCGATATAAGCTCCTCCGGTATTTTGATTATTTTTTTCAAGCGCTGTAAACAGATCACTAATACTTATTCCCATCGCTTTCAAACGGTTGGGATCAATACCTACTTCATATTGTTTTAATTCTCCTCCGAAACTGTTGATTTCAGCAACTCCAGGCGTTCCGTTGAGCTGTCTTCTGACAATCCAGTCCTGCATAGTTCGAAGTTCTTTGGCATTATATTTTTTCTCACTTCCTTTTTTAGGGTGAAGGATATATTGGTATACTTCTCCTAAACCTGTACTTACCGGGGCGAGTTCAGGAGTTCCTACTCCTTTTGGAATTTCTTCAACTGCACTTTTTAATTGCTCACTGATCAACTGTCTCGCAAAGTAGACATTTACCTCTTCTTTGAATACTACGGTAATCACCGAAAGCCCGAACCTTGAAATACTTCTTGTTTCCTGAATACCGGGCACATTGGCAATGCTCTGCTCTATAGGAAAGGTTACCAACTGCTCTACTTCCTGCCCTGCCAATGTAGGACATACGGTAATGATCTGTACCTGATTATTGGTGATATCCGGTACAGCATCTATTGGCAGTTTGGTGGCACTCCAAACTCCCCAGATGATCCATACTAAGGTCATAAGACCGATGACCACCTTGTTTTTAATACTAAATTTTATTATTTTATCTAACACGATCTATATTGATTTTTATTGAAAATAAATGCATACAGTAGAAATACTGCAGCAAAAATATCATGAAAACCTCTGCAATGGTATTGCAAAGTTTCAAGTAATGTTTAGAAAGCATCACTTTCTAAAGTCAATAAAAATTAAATTTTGGGAGGCTGCCAGATAGGGTCATATATCTGGTAAGCAAGGTCATTCTTCTGAAAAAGAATTTTCTTTGAAAAATAAGCAGGAACCTGCTTGGGAATCTCTAATAACGGATCCATCTTAAATGCTGATACTGCAATCTGGCAACAGCTGCATGCACAAAGTGGTGAACAGATATCTCCTTTCTCCGTAGAATGAGCTCCATGGATACTTAGTGATATTTTCTTTTCTCCTGAATCATATGGTGTAGACACATCTTCACATGGCATTAATGATAACGCCATGAAATAAATTGCCAGTATCCATCTTAACAGATTCATTGTTACAAAGGTAAAGCTTTTTTCCAAAATGGGTGATGTCCTGGAATATTTAATATGCAATACAGAAGTGTTTCCGATTATTCTAAGTTTAATAATGAAATAAAAAACAATCACTGCATTGGTAAGAAACTAAGATTGTTTTTAAACAAATGCTCTCTACAAAAACTTTATCATGACTATTAATTCCCCAATTTACTGTTGCTTTTTCTCAGGAAAGCTACGTATACATGACTATTAATCATTCAAAATTGACAAAACACATTTTAAATCCTGACAATTATGATAATTTAGGTATTTTAAAGAACGTTCCTAATCAAATAATAAGAAATAATTTATATTAGAATGAAACCCTTTTTTGCTACACCTTTACTTATTTCATTGACTTGTTCAATCCTATTTTCTTGTGAAAAAAAAGAGATATTAAGCAAAGATATCAAGATCTTAAACCAAAATAGAAATCTTTCGACCGTTAATGGAACCGATATTTATACAACAAATCTTATGATCGAGCCTGATACCTCTGACACACTTAGGTTTAAACTAACAGATAAGGATTGGGCCTTTTTAGGAAAAAGTTTTGATAAGAATAAAATCTATCTTATTAATAACAATACAAAGATAGGAGAAAGAGCAAATTCTATTGAACTTGATGATACAATTATAATTAAAACAGACAAAAGGTCCCTATCAATATACTTTCGTCATTTTCTTGACGAAAAAGAAAGTATAGATACCGTAAAAACCAAAAGTTTAAAAAACTTCATGCACACTTTTGATTCTCTGGTATACTATAGATCTAGGGGAAAATAATTTATTAAAATAAAAGCCACCGCAAGTGCAGTGGCTAAAAAAATCAAATCTAATTATTGGGTTATAAACTATAAATTCGGGTTGTTTTCAGATTCCTTCTGTGGAATACTGAATAAATAATACCTGCTATTCGGTACAAATCCTGTTTGATCAGGGAATGCAAAATTAGTATGACCTCTTCCATCAACCGTTTTTACCGTTCCGTCCGGTGTAGTTACCTGAACTTTAACAGGCTCTCCATTAGCGTCTACGAAACGCTTCCTTACTACTGTTCCCTGTGTTCTGATGATATCTGAAAGAGAAAAACCTTCTCCGAATAATTCTTTTCTTCTCTCAATTAAAATTTCCTTCACCACATCATTCTGAGCTAAAGAACCACTGTAGACATTAGCATTTCTTGCAGATTTCAATTGATTTAAAACAGTTACTGCCTTGGATACATTTCCGTTTCTTGCTTCCGCTTCCGCTTCAATCAGGTACATTTCGGCAGCTCTCATATAGACGATATCAGCAATAAGTCCTGATTTAAATTTAAACTTAGCATACCTCAACAACCCTTCTCTTCCTTTAAGGCCATCCCATGAGAAAAGCTGAGACCTGATATCATTAGCATCAAAGAGGTCTTTAAAATAAGGATCAGCCATAAAACTGTAATAATAACTTCCGGAAGAAGATACATCCAGGTAATGGAATGCATAACTCGCCCCGGATTGCTCCTGGGTTTGTCCGTGCCCCCAAATCCATTCAGCATTATTGATATCGTTGAAACCATCCTTATATTTCTCCGGAGCCATCAAAGGGTAACCTTCTCTTGCAATTTTTGCCGCAGCTGCAGCTTTACTCCATTCTCCCGTATTCAGATAGGTTCTTGCTAAAATCCCGTTTACGACAGAACGATTGATCTTATCTTTATTATTTCTCGTATAATCTTTCAATAAATTATCAGCATCTGTAAGATCACTTTTCACTAAAGCATAGATCTCTTCCAGGCTTGCTCTTTTCTTTCCTACTGTAGTTATCGTTGAAGGTTCCGTATAGATAGGAGCTGTTAATGCCGTCTTATCTTTCAGGTAACTGAACTGATAAAAACTGGCAAGATTCAGATAACAGAAAGCCCGTAATGCCTTTGCCTGGCCTTTCACCTGATTCTTTTTTTCCTGACTTCCTTCTGTTCCGTCAATTCTGGCAATCACATTATTCATGTTATTGATGGCAGAATAGAGCATCGACCAGATAAATAATGGACGGCTTGCCGTACTATTAACCATTTCAGTAAAAGTATAGGTAGAAGAAAAACCATATTTATTAGTCAGTACCGCTACATCACTTCCCATAGCATCACTTGCTCTTAAAACAGTTGAATACCCAATATTGGCATAGGTTGTTCCATCATCATTGAATCTGGCCCAGGTTCCGTTGATTACTGTTTCTGCACTTTCAGCTGTTTTAAAAACCTCTACATCATTAGCCTGGTCGGTAGGAGCTGTTGCCAGGTCACTTTCACAGCTGGTCAGTACCCATGCTGCGAGTAAGGCAAAAGATAAATATTTTAATTTTTTCATTGTTTCAATTTTTAAAAGTTAAAGAGTTGCCTGAAGTCCAAAAGTGATTGTTCTCATTGCAGGATACCTGTAATAAGTAGTACCGTCCAATGCCTGTTCAGGATCCATTCCTTTATGTTTATAGAAGGTCAGAAGATTTTCTGCCTGAACATAAATTCTGAACTTTTTAAGTCCCAGTTTTTCAAAATAGTCTGAAGGGAGAGTATATCCCAGACTTACATTTTTAAGTCTTGCATACGTCCCGGAATATAAAAATCTCGAAGAATTAGACGTCCAGTTATTGGTAATTGTGCTCAATGCAGGTACATCCGTATTAGGATTTTCAGGCGTCCATCTGTTTAACATTTCTACGCTCCACGCACGACCTCCGGCGCTTCCGTTATGCATAATTGAGGTATAATCGGTATCAAGAATTTTACCCCCGATTTTGAAAGTCAGCAATCCTGAGAAGTCGAAATTCTTATAGGTAATACTTGTACTAAGTCCTCCGGTTACTTTTGGCAGTGCAGATCCCTGCAGTGTTCTTGTTGCTTTTGCATATTCAGAGGTAGTACCTTCCACTGTATTTCCATTAGCATCTGTACTGATGGTTTTCCATAATGGTCTTCCGTTACTTGCATCTACCCCTGCCCATTCCGGAATATAGAAATCATATACAGAACCACCTACCTGTAACAACTTTGTTCCGGTAAGGATAGAACCTTTAGGTAATTTCGTAATCTTATTATTCAATGTACTCAGGTTAAGATCTAAATTCCATTGGAAATCATCCGTCTTAATTGGTGTTGTAAAAAGAGAGAATTCAAAACCTGTATTTTTTATGGTTCCGATATTGGCCGGAAAATCATTAATTCCCAAAGACGGAGCTACTGGCATATTAAATAGAAGATCCTGGCTTTTTCGCTCAAAATACTCGATATTTCCTTTCACTCTGTTATTAAGAATCGCAAACTCTAATCCTACGTTCAGATTAAGATTCGTCTCCCATTTTAATTCGTTGGTTCTCGCTTTTTCAAGTACTGCCCCCGGCTCACCAAGGTTATTATAAAATTTATAAAGCTCCTGATAAGCGTAATAAAGAGGGAGTTTATTAGGTTGTAATAATTTATCATTCCCCTGTCCTCCATAACTTGCACGAAGTGTCAGCTGATTAAAGAAATTCAGATTTTTGATAAATTCCTCATTAGAGATTTTCCATGAACCTCCTACAGACCAGAATTTTCCCCAACGGTTATCCTTAAAAAATCTTGAAGAACCATCGGCTCTTCCTGAAGCTGACAGGAAATAGGTATTATTAAAATCATATTCCACTTTTCCAAGGTAACTTAGCAGGCTGACCTTATCACTGTTTCCACTGAAACTTCCCAATAAAGCGGCAGCATCCGGCTCATAATAGTATGGAAGTGAAAACTGACTTCTGGTCCCGGAAATTGTTTGATAATCATATTTATAAAATTCCTGACCTGCCAATACATTAAAGTGATGCTTTCCGAATTTTTTATCAAAAGTCAGAATGTTACTCGTGGTATACGATAAAGTTCTGCTGTTTGACTTTGTGACCGATCCTCCAATCTCACTACCCTGCCCAATAAGCGGGTTTGAGTAATAATGTCCATTATAGTTGACCAAATCTACAGAAAAACTGGTTCTGAACTTCAATTCAGGTAAGAATGTGAAATCCATGAAACCTTTTCCGGAGAAGTTATCTTCTTTATTTTCGTTTTTATCCAAAGGTAAAGTTGCTGCCAGATTTTGATTCTGAAGAGCGTTGGTAGGCCTGTATTTTCCAAAATCGTAAATTCTGTTTCCGGCACCATCCAATACATAAGACCCATCCGGATTTCTCTCATAATAAGGATAGAATGAAGGAACAGATCTTGCTGCCTGGATAACATTGCTTGTATTGGAATCTGAAGACGTAGGAGCCTGTTGAATACTGTTGGTATAACTTAGGTTTACCCCTACATTCAGCCATTTCTTAACTTCAGAATTGAGTTTTAATCTTGTGCTGTATTTTTTAAATCCGGATTCAATGGCAATCCCTTTATCATCAAGATATCCCAATGAGAAAAAGTAATTGCTTTTTTCACTTCCTCCACTGATATCCAGATCTACCTGATTTCTGGAAGCCACTCTCTGTAAAACATCTCTCCAGTCATCATTCCATAAAGGTGTCGCCCCGGATAATAGTTTTCCGTCTGTACCTACAGGTTTTGAATAATTGGCTCCGTAAGGATTGATACCCAGCTCAGAAATAAGATTATTGGTAGCCATCTGAGCTGCCTGCTGTCCATTGATCTGACTGGATCTGTATCCGTTTCTCAATGCTTCCCAATACAGTTGGAAATACTGATCCGTATTGACTTGTTCGTAATCTTTTACCGCTCTGGTGGAAAAACCCTGGCTCATATTAAAATTGATTCGGGCTTCTCCTTTTTTACCGGATTTAGTCGTAATAATGATGATCCCGTTCGCTCCTCTTGATCCATAAAGAGCACTTGCCGTAGCATCTTTCAGTACACTGATTGATTCTATATCATTAGGGCTTATAGAGTTCAGATTTCCGTCAAAAGGAATTCCGTCTACCACATATAAAGGATCGCTGGATGCACTGATAGAACCAATTCCTCGGATCCTGATTGTTGCTGTAGATCCCGGCTGTCCGGAAGAACTTGTTGTCTGTACTCCTGCAACCTGTCCTTCCAATGCTTTTGTAATATTGGTAACAGGTCTGTTGTTAATTTTATCACTGGAAATAGTTGCCACAGAACCGGTGTAGCTGGTTCTTTTAGCCTTCCCATAGGCTACCACCACCACTTCATCAAGCTCCTTCTCATTGAGTGTATCTTTTTTAGCCTTGGTATTCTGTCCGCTTAAGCTTCCTATTCCTAAAAAGAATACCGCTACAGGGGGAATCCAAATTTTTGAGCTAATCAAATTTTTATTAATCATAATCAATTTTGTTTATCATATATTAAAATTTTGCCCTTTGCAGATAATACAGCAAAGGGCATCGATAAATACGATAAACCTAATGCTTATTTTTCCTTTAAAGGCTGAATGTAACACCTTGCGCGAGAGCAGGTTGTTAAGATTTCATTGGGTCAGTTCCCTCCATCTTTCTTTATAAGCCGATCGAAATATGTCTGCAAATCTAGAAATATTTAGTCTACAAAACAAGTAGACTTGTAATTTTTCATGATAATTTTTCAAAAATTAACTTAATATTTTATTAAAAAGCCGATAAAATAAGGACTTATAAAAATTGACACTTTAGCAAACATGAGAAATATCATTAATAATAATTGAATCAATACACTGTGTGCATGGAAATAAAAAAATGACGCCAATGGCGTCATTAAATTATGTCTGAGTAAGAATTTTTTTTAGGAATTACAAATAATAATTCACTTATTAAGATCAGTAAAGTCTCTGGATGGATACAAAAACCTCCAGTGTATTATCTAAAGTATTGGAATCTGAAGTCGTATTACCATTCCCTGCACTTGTAAAAGATTTGTTATCTATACGGAGTGCATAGTACACTCTGTACCATTTGTTGTCAGCAGTAGTAATATCAAAAGTTACCGTTTCGTTTCTTCCATAGGTAAGATAAACCCCATCATCAAACTGTGCATAATTATTAGGGAAAATTAATAAGTTAGCGCCATGTGAGTCACCTGTATGGGTAGACACTTCAGAAACCCATACTTTTGCATTGGCAGTAGTGATATTATAAAGACGCGGATCAAAATTAGTAGTTGCCCCGCTTGAGTCAAATGCATTGGGAGCAGTAATAAAAGCATCCACTCTGAACGTATTATTGATCACGGGAAGATCATTAAGAAACTGGCTTAAAAGAAATGATGTTGTCTTGCGCGGAATTGAAGAATGATAATAGACCAGCTCTCCGGGAGCAATCACAGCTCCGGCTCCTACTGTTGCACTACAGGTCTGTCCGCCAATATTTAACGCAAAAGTAGTCAGTGTAGGGCTGGAAGCCGTAGGTACACCTGACACTGTATAGCTAAGAATTCCTGATCCTACATTAAAATTTCCAGCAGCCAGTGTTGCCGTAAGACCATTTACAGGTCCCACAGTCTGTGCCGGATAGACTCCTCCGTTTCCTCCGGTGTAAGGAACAGTCATTGTTCCGGTATAGGGAGTTCCGGCCGTATAGGTTCCTGGAGAAAGTGTTACTCCGTTACAGGTAATAGATCCTAAAGTTCCGGGCGCAAGAGAACCATTATTGAATGTTCTCCATTCAGTTCCGTTCCAAAATACGTAACCGACATAGCCTAGCCCTGCGGTTCCCAAATTGTATACAAGTAATCCCGCAGCCGGTGAAGGGATGGTAGCCCCATCCGTCTGAGAAGTCAAGGCAACTTTTGGTCCCAAAAATCCTTTTTTACTACCCACTGCAAGAGCGTCAACATTCACATCAAGCATTGCAGATGCATTAGGCACCGTAGTACCAATCCCAACGCTACCAGAAGAAGTTACAGTAAAATCATTGGATTGCTGTACAGCTGTTGGAACTCCTGTCGCATTGTTATCTTTTAAACCGTCTACATGGAAACTTCCTTGTGGATTCGCTGTATTAATACCTACCTGGGAGTAGGCTAATCCTGAAATAATTGTTGTCAATAAGAATAGTGTTTTTTTCATTTTTCGAATTATTTTTTGTTAAAAAGTTGACAAAAGCTTCTTTGAGGTGCCCTATCAAAGCATGACAAGTTGTGTTTTTATCTGGAATTTTATTTTTCAAAAATATTGGAAGAGCACAGCAAAGTATAGTTAAGAAAGAATGGAGTTTGAAACTTTTTCAATAGAGTAAGGACATTTATTCGGTACATTTGTTTGATACAATTTCTCCTGCAAAACTAACTGTATCATTAAATCAAAAAATAAAAGTATAAATCACAATCTTGAAAATGATTTAAATTTTATATATCTTTGAAAACCAAAACAATATCCTAATGAATTATGATAATTCATTAATTTATTCCTTATAACACAGATTTTAGATGTCAGAAGTAAACACAAAGAATGTACAGATAGAAAAATTTAAGCTTGAACTAATGGATAGGTATACTATTCTTATGCTGCTGGTTTTAGGAGTATATGCCGTAATCTTCACATTCTTTATTCATGACAAAATGATGTCCTGGTACTTAATGATCGGGTTATTCTTTTCCGGTTATACCTATTCAATTGTAAGAAAAAAATATCCGATAAGCCTTATAGTGCATCTGCATCTACTATTTGCCCCTATTTACAACTTCTATATTATGCTTGCCTTCTGGAATAATTCTGTTGCAAGTTTTTGTTGGCTGCTTCCCATCCCACTGGGAGCCTATATTTTCTTTTCCAAAAAAGAAGTATTACTGTATGTGGCTTATATATTATTATTAATTATTACCGGCTATATTGCAGCCAATAACTTCAACTTTACTTTTCCTGAGCATACCCAAAAAGAGGTAATGTTTACAGATACCATCCTTTTTATTTCAAATATCTTAGTTGTTTCATTATTAATTTATTATAAAGATAAGATCCGAAAACTGGAAATTCTATCTCAAATAGAATCCACTGTAATTCGAAAGGATGAAATACAGACTCCTACTGAAAACTCATGGGATGATATTGATGTTGAAAGCATGAAAAAACTATTTAAAAAAATAGAAACCGCCATGACCGAGAATAAACTTTTTAAAGATGACAAGTTCAATCTCTCAAAACTGAGCGTAGCACTAGATGTCAACAGCACTTATATTTCTAAAGCTATACGGTATAAAGGATATTCCAATTTCAATACATATCTTAATATCTATAGAATCAACTATGTGAAAAAACTTTTTACAGAGATTGATTTCCAAAAAACGACTTTGATGTATATCTATACTGAAGCAGGATTTTCAAATCAGTCAACGTTTAACAGGGTTTTTAAACAGATTGTAGGAATTACCCCCTTCAGAATATGCGCAGCAAAACCCACATACGAATATTGATCTGTAGTCTATATAAATTTATTTATCTTTGATTAAATTTTTTAAATGAAAATTCTTATCGTTAACGGCCCCAATCTTAATTTACTAGGAACACGAGAACCGGAAATCTATGGAACAATCTCTATGGAAAAGTATTTGGAAAATCTAAAATCCGAGTTTCATTCTTATGAATTAAAATATTATCAATCCAATATTGAAGGAGAGCTCATCAACAGGCTTCAGGAAGATGATTTTGATGCAGTAGTGATCAACCCGGGAGCATTCACTCATTATTCTTATGCGATAGCAGACTGCTTAAAGAACATACAAAAACCTAAGGTTGAAGTACACATCAGCAACATTTATAAAAGAGAGGAATTCAGACAAAAGTCTGTGACTGCTGCCAACACCGATGCTGTATTGTCTGGCTTCGGAATGGAAGGATACAGATTAGCTTTGCTAAGTTTAAAATAAATTCTCTTTTTAAATATCTATCACAGATGTAGCAAAATAAACAATACATTTTACTCTATTTGAAATAAAATGAGTCGTCCTAAAATAGGTTGACATAAAATTAAACAATATTTAATCCGGAGATGCATTTGTTTCTTCGGATTTTTTATGGACTGTATCTGGGGTTTGCATATTAAGACTTAGATGTGGTCTTTTCGCATTATAAAGCCAAATACTTTCTTTTATTAATGAACTTAAGTGGTGCATATTTTTTGTTTTACAAAAAAGAAACTCCTGCTTTAATATCCCATTAATTCT
>NZ_QNUF01000040.1 GCF_003385455.1 Chryseobacterium rhizosphaerae
ATACATTATACATTATACATTATACATTATACATTATACATTATACATTATACATTATACATTATACATTATACATTATACATTATACATTATACATTACTCATAAAATAGCCCCGATAGCAACGGTTACCCCGCAGCAAGTATCAGCCGGAGAGCTGGCGCGAGGAGTATGAGTGGATAGCGGGAAACAGCTCCTAAAAAATAAAAAGGCCTCCAAATTGGAAGCCTTCCTGTTATTTCATATTCACTACTTTATCTACGACAAACTTTGTGTTTCCTCTCCAGGGAAGTGCCCCATTGTATTCTTTGTAATGGAGATCAAAGGTTTTACCGCTATTGGTTTCCAGCTGTTTGAAAACTTCAGGGTCATCCACAGAAAATTCAAACTCATAGCTTGTAATACCTCCCGCTTTACCTTTTCCAAATCCTTCCTGAATCAGTTTACCTTCATACGTTTTGAAGACATAGCCTTTTTTCATGGCATAATTCAGGTATCCGGATTTCACACCTTCTCCAAAAACGAAGAAGTACTTATACCATACAAATACTCCTAACAATAGCAGTACGACACCGAGGGTGATCCACAAAGATTTTTTCATAGAATGTGTGTTTTAAAATAGTTATTTTGCGATACTTCTTGAGATCACGATTTTCTGGATTTCAGAAGTTCCCTCATAGATCTGAGTGATTTTTGCATCTCTCATTAATCTTTCTACGTGGTATTCTTTTACGTATCCGTATCCACCGTGAATCTGTACTGCTTCAATGGTAGTATCCATTGCTACCTGAGAAGCATATAATTTTGCCATAGCTCCGCTTTCAGAGATATCTTTTCCTTCATCCTTCTCACATGCTGCCTTGAAGCATAGCATTCTTGCTGCTGTAATCTGAGTAGCCATATCAGCTAATTTGAAAGCAATTGCCTGGTGGTTGATGATTTCGGTTTTGAAAGCTTTTCTTGTTTTAGCATATTTCAAAGCTAATTCATAAGCTCCCGAAGCAATACCTAATGCCTGAGAAGCAATACCGATTCTTCCTCCATTCAATACTGCCATAGCAAAGTTGAATCCGAATCCGTCTTCACCGATTCTGTTTTCTTTCGGTACCTTTACATTGTTAAAGATCAAAGAGTGAGTATCACTTCCTCTGATTCCTAATTTGTCTTCTTTTAATCCGATTTCAAAACCTTCCCATCCTCTTTCTACGATGAAAGCATTGATTCCTTTATGTTTTTTCTCAGGATCTGTTTGAGCAATTACGATATAATAAGAAGCTGTTCCACCGTTTGTGATCCAGTTTTTAATACCATTTAAAAGATAATAATCTCCTTTATCTTCTGCTGTTGTTTTCTGAGAAGTTGCATCAGAACCTGCTTCAGGCTCAGATAATGCAAATGCCCCGATTACCTTTCCACTTGCCAGAGGAGTAAGGTATTTTACTTTTTGTTCTTCAGAAGCAAACTTTTCAAGACCGGCACACACCAATGAATTGTTTACAGACATTACAACGGCAGCAGAAGCATCAATTTTTGCAATTTCTTCCATTGCCAAAACGTAAGAAACGCTATCCATACCTGCCCCTCCGTACTGTGGATCAACCATCATTCCTAAAAGACCCATCTCACCCATTTTCTTAACCTGTTCTGCAGGGAATTTCTGGTCACGGTCTCTTTCAATAACTCCAGGTAATAATTCATTTTGTGCAAAATCTCTTGCTGCCTGCTGAATCATCAACTGTTCTTCTGATAAATTAAAGTTCATAAAAAAAATAATTAGATAGCCGTAAATTTACACTTTTTAAGCAAATCTGGAAATATAAATTAGAAGTTAGAATAGAGTGATTAGAAGTTAGTTAAAAAAAGTATATTTCAACGAGGCCTATCGTTAGAAAAACGCCTTCAATAATCAATATATTATGGTAAACATTCAATTATTTCATTCAAACTTCTAAAATTAAAAAAAATGCTTATATTTAGATTTCTTTATAAATTACTTAAAAAATCATGACGATAAAGAGATTATTCGATATTCCTCACTACGCTTTGGAAAAATATCCTAAAACGGATATGTTTGTCACTAAATACCATGGTGAATGGAAAAAAACTTCTACACAAGAGTTTATTAATGAGGGAAATAAGATATCCAGAGGATTACTGAAGCTGGGAATAAAACCAGGAGATAAGATTGCATTGATCACTACCAATTCCCGTACGGAGTGGGCTATCATGGATTTCGGAATGTCTCAGATCGGTGTTGTTTCGGTACCGGTTTATCCTAGCATTTCTCCTGAAGATTATGAATTTATCTTCAATAATGCAGAAATACAGTATTGTTTTGTTTCTGACAAAGAACTGTTCAATAAAGTAATGAAAGTAAAACACAATATTCCCAGTCTACAGGGAATCTTTACTTTCGACAATATAAGCGGTGCTGCCAACTGGAAAGAAATTCTGGATCTTGGTAAGGATGAATCTACACAAATTGAAGTGGAAGATCTGTCCAATGCCATCAATACGGAAGACCTGGCAACGATTATCTACACTTCCGGTACTACCGGCAGACCTAAAGGAGTGATGCTGACCCATAATAACATTGTTTCCAATGTTCTGGGATCTATTCCAAGAATTCCCAAGAAAAGAAGCCTGGACTACAAGGAAACAAGAGCGTTAAGCTTCCTTCCTATCTGTCATATTTTTGAGAGAATGCTCTTTTACCTTTACCAATATAACGGATTTTCACTTTATTTCGCCGAAAGTATTGACAAAATGGGAGAAAATGTAAAAGAAGTGAAACCTCATTATATGACGGTGGTTCCAAGACTGGTAGAAAAGGTATATGATAAGATTTACAATACCGGTTCTTCCGCAGGAGGATTGAAATCAAAAATATTCTTCTGGGCATTGAATTTAATTACTAAAAAGAAGGAAATTTCAAAACCGTCCGGAATACAGGAAATCATCGCAGACAAACTGGTATTTTCTAAATGGAGAGAAGGTTTAGGCGGTGAAATTATCACTTTAGTTTCCGGATCTGCAGCTTTGTCTACAAGATTAAACCTCATGTTCCAAAATGCAGGAATTCCTATTTTAGAAGGATATGGCTTAACGGAAACATCTCCTGTAATTTCTGTGAACAGCTTTGAAAAAATGAAAGTGGGAACCGTAGGAGTGCCATTAGATAATTTAAAGGTAAAAATCCAGGAAGATGGTGAAATCACAGTAAAAGGACCTTCTATATTCAAAGCCTATTTCAAAAATGAAGAAATGACCAAAGAGGCCTTTACTGAAGATGGATTTTTCAAGACCGGAGATATCGGGCATATTGACAGTGATGGATTTTTACAGATTACAGACCGTAAAAAAGAAATGTTCAAAACTTCCGGTGGAAAATATATTGCACCTCAAACTATTGAAAATTTGGCGAAAGCATCTAAATTCATTGAACAGATCATGGTTGTGGGTGATGGTGAAAAAATGCCATGTGCATTGGTACAGCCTGATTTTGAATTTGCAAAAAGCTGGGCCATGCGAAATAATTTAAATATCGGCTCTACCCCTGAAGAAATTGCTAAAAGCACAGAATTAAAACAAAGAATAGAAAAAGAAATTGAGGGTATTAATGAGCACCTTGGAAACTGGGAGAAGATCAAAAAGATTGAACTGACCCCTGAAGTATGGAGTATTGAAAGCGGATTGCTTACCCCAACCTTAAAGCTAAAAAGAAAGGCCGTAAAAGAGAAATTTATCGCCCTGTACAATAAGATGTATGATCATCATGAATAAAAACATTAACCGCTTCTTTGGAGCGGTTTTTTTATGCTTAAAAAAGAGCATGATGTTTAATGTTTAGGCTAAAGCCATTGGAATATGGATCTTAAAGTAAAACGGCTAAAGCCCGTTTCTATTGAATATTTTACTATTTCAAACTATTCGGCGTCCTGTTTTGTCATTCCGAAGGAATCTAAACCAGCATTTTCATAAACAGCAAAGAGCATTGGTGTTATTTGTGAAAACATTGGTGCCATTAGTGTTGAGTAACCACCATATATTTTTAAATATAAAACAGACCAGGACCATTCCTATTGAATACTTTCCCCTTCTAGCCTATCCGATTATCAGATATTCCCAACCACTCAACGTCCTGTTTTGTCATTCCGAAGAAATCTAAACCAGCACTTTCATAAACAGCGACGAAGTTTTATCTAAAAAGCATTAGTGCTATTTGTGAAAACATTTGTGCCATTAGTGTTTAACAGCCACCATATATTTTTAAAATAAAACAGACCAGGACCATTCCTATTGAATACTTCCCCCTTCTAGCCTCTCCGATTATCAGATATTCCTAACTACTCAACGCCCTGTTTGTCATTCCGAAGGAATCTAAACCAGCACTTTCATAAACAGCGACGAAGTTTTATCTAAAAAGCATTAGTGCTATTTGTGAAAACATTTGCGCCATTAGTGTTTACACCCATCTCCCAAAACAACACCTATTTCAAAAAAGACTATAAAAAAAGCTGTCTCATTTCTGAAACAGCTTTTGTATTATTTAAAATCAATAATTAGAATTTAATTACAGACTTCATTTTTTCGTTTTCTTCCATTACCAACTCATCGTCTACAAGAATTTTTCCAGAGTGTTCGTCAATAATAATTTTCTTTCTCTGAGCAATTTCCATTTGCTTTTGAGGAGGAATAGTGAAGAAAGATCCTTTTGGAGCACCTCTTTCTAATCCTACTACTGCAAGACCGTTGATAGAGTTTGTTCTGATTCTGTTGTAAGAAGCCAATAATCTTTCATCAATTTTACCTGCGAATTCTTTAGATTGCTCTAACAGATATTCTTCTTCCTTTTGAGTTTCAGACACAAGATCGTTTAATTCTTCTTTCTTGAATTTCAAGTGGTTTTTTAAATCATCGATCTTTGCGTTCAATTCGCTTAAAGTTTCGTTTTTGTGAGCAATTTTAACCCCGAATTCTTTAATTCTCTTATCAGCAAGCTGAATTTCCAGATCCTGGAATTCCATTTCTTTTCCTAATGCTTCAAACTCTTTGTTGTTTCTTACATTATCCTGCTGAGATTTATATTTCTCAATTAAAGCCTTTGCATGGTTAATAACTTCATGCTTGGTTTTAATCTGATCATCCTGTTCTTTGATGTCTGCATGAAATTTTTCAGCTCTTTTCTCAAGACCTTCAATCTCGATTTCAAGATCTTCAACTTCAATTGGCAATTCTCCTCTAGTATTTCGGATTTCATCCAATCTTGAATCAATGATCTGTAAATCGTATAAAGCTCTTAATTTTTCTTCAACTGAAATATCGTTGGTTTTTGCCATATGTTAAATGAAATAATTTACTGGGTTTGTTTTTTCAATAGATTTTGAAATTGCAAATGTACTAAATTTTTGTGATAAAATTTCAAATAATTGTTGACTTACAAATTGTTCTGATTCATAATGACCTATATCACAGATCAGCATTTTGGACTCCGCTAAAAAATAATCGTGATATTTAATATCTCCGGTGAGGTAAACATCACATTTTTTGGAAATTGCAGCTCTGATTCCACTGGCTCCGGATCCTCCGAGAACCCCTACTTTTTTTATTTTTTTATGATTAAAAGCAGAGTGTTTTATCACTTCAAGACTGAATTTTTCTTTTACAAACTGCAGAAAATCCTTTTCATCCATTTCATCCTCCAGCTCACCATACATTCCCAATCCGGCATGTTGATTTTTATTATCCAGAGTATAAACCTGATAAGCCACTTCTTCGTATGGATGCGCGGTCTTCATTGCACCAACGATCTGCCCTTGCTTATAAGATTCAAAAATTACGGAAATCATATCCTCATCAGCATTTTCACGAATATTTTTCTCTCCGGAGAATGGGTTGGAGCCTTCTACCGGCTTAAATGTTCCATTCCCATTGACGGTAAAACTGCATTCATCGTAAAAACCTATATTGCCCGCTCCTGCTGAAAACATAGCCTCTCTTACTTTTTCAGAATAGTCTTTAGGTACAAAAACCGTCAGCTGCTTCAAATTATTTTCTTTAGGCTGAAGAATTTTCATGTTCTTTAATCCCAGCTGACTGCATATTCCGTGGTTGACCCCAAAGAAATCATTATCAAATGCCGTATGAATAGCATAAATCGCAATCTTATTTTCAATAGCCTTTAAAACAGCTCTTTCAACATAGTTTTTCCCAGTTATGGATTTTAGCCCGGAAAATATGATCGGATGAAAACAGACAATCAGATTACAGTTTTTCAGAATTGCCTCTTCTACTACATTTTCCAATGCATCATGGCATACCAGAATTCCGCTTACATCACGATCCGGAACACCACACAGCAATCCCACGTTATCAAAATCCTCTGCCTGTCTGATACTTATTTCCTCTTCAATCTTTGAAATTACAGCTCTTAGCTTCATTAGTCTATTTTTACAGTTACAGCGAAGATATTAATTTTACAAGGATTCCGAAAAAATTTCTACTTCAATAAAAAACTATTGATATATCATAATGACATAGGTAATATTGGGAATTTCCTTTTAACAGACCTATCTTTACGCTATACTTCATGAAAATGATTATCTTCACTGTGAAATAACCCAATTTAAATGGAAAGAGAACACAATCTTGTTCCGGAAGATACACTCTGGAAAAGATATCTTTACAGGATCATCTACCGCTCCGACACTAAGCTCGGAAAACTTTTCGATATTATATTATTATCCTTAATTCTTGTCAGTACTGCTATCATTATGATGGAAAGTGTACCCCAGCTGGACAAAAGATTTCATTATACATTTCTAATTCTGGAGTGGATTATCTCTATTTTCTTTTCCATTGAATATTCCATGCGGATTGCCGTGGTAAAAAATAAGAAACATTATATTTTCAGTTTTTTTGGAGTTATTGATTTTTTTGCACTGGTTCCTTTTTACTTAAGTTTTTTCTTTCCGGTAACGAAGTATTTCCTGATTTTCAGAATGCTGAGAATGCTCAGAGTTTTTAGGGTTTTCAATCTTATGGACTTCATGAATGACGGTTCCGTGATTGTCAGGGCCTTAAAAAACAGTTCCAGAAAGATTTACATTTTCCTTTTATTCTTAATTATTTTTTCGGTAATCGTTGGTTCCCTGATGTTTATGGTGGAAGGAGGAAGACCGGGATTTGAAACTATTCCACAATCTATTTACTGGGCTGTAGTTACTGTAACTACCGTAGGATATGGAGATGTCTCTCCTATTACGCCTTTAGGGAAGTTTTTTGCGGTTGTTCTGATGCTGGCCGGTTACTCTATTATTGCTGTTCCTACCGGAATTGTAACCGCAGAAATGCGGAATAAAAGACAGAACCTGGAAAAAGTATGTGAACAGTGTGGTAACGAAGATATTGATGATGATGCCAGATACTGCAAACAATGTGGCAAGAAATTAGCTTAATATTTAGTATTCATTTAATTTATCAACCAAATACCACAAAATCATGGAACCACAAAAGAAAAACAAGCCCAATAGCTTAGTCATTATCCTTTTTGCATTAGTTGTACTAATGATTAT
Source organism: Chryseobacterium rhizosphaerae (assembly GCF_003385455.1). Classification (GTDB taxonomy): domain Bacteria; phylum Bacteroidota; class Bacteroidia; order Flavobacteriales; family Weeksellaceae; genus Chryseobacterium; species Chryseobacterium rhizosphaerae. Next base: position 7,573 of record NZ_QNUF01000040.1, read on the forward strand.
CATCTACTTTATTCTTGTCATGTTCTTTCCAACAGTTTTTGAGATGATGAATACTGGAGATATACAACCCGTACCCAATAAATAATGAGTAATAACTTATAAATACACGATATAGACATAAAAAAGGAAGAGTGAAATATTTCACTCTTCCTTTTTTATAGTAAGAAATTAAAGCCTATTGTTTTATTTTTTAATCGCTTTAATGGTTTGCTTGGATCCGTCTTTCATATTCAGAGTTACTAAATAAATTCCTGATTTCAGATCTCCTAACTGAAGAACAGAAGCCGGTTGATCAATACTTTTCATTAATCTTCCTGAAATATCAGAAACAGAGATTGATTTTACCTGATCAATCTTTGAAATATTCAGTACTTCCGTAAATGGATTCGGATATGCCTGAACCGTATTTTTAGCTTTAGAAGTTTCTGAAGTTGCCAGATTTTCTTTGTTAATAGAGATGGTAAATGTTCCTTCCAAATCATCAGACCATGTACTGTAATTCCCTACATTCACATAATAGACCGTTCCGGCAACCGTTGGGATAGAAATTGTTTCTGTTTCTCCGGATCCATTCCCATCTATAGTGTCCACACAGGTCAAGCTGCCACATGCGCCGCTAAATACACCGATTTGAGAGTCAAAATAACTATCTGCAGGAGTGGTTACAGTGATATCGAAAGTACTTCCATCTCCTGTGAAAGTAAACCACGTCCCGTCATTCATCCCATTAGTACACATTTCAAGGTAGGCCCCATTATTAGTAGCCCCTGCAGCATCAGACTGTGTATAGGTATATGGGAATGCAGCGGCAGTTAAAGCACCTGAACATTCATCATTGGCCGGTGGTGGAGGTATAGTTCCTACACATAAATTAAAGCTCTGAGCTTCTCCAGCTCCGCCATAGCTGTATACTCTTATATAATAGGTATTTCCTGCTGTAAGACCGGTAAGAATTTCCATTCCACCATATCCGCACACGGTACTTACAAGATTTGCACAATCTCCGCTAAAAACCTGGTAATAAGCCTCATCATTAAAATCACTTCCAATAGAAACCACATTGCTGAGCGTAACTACATGACTGGTGCCTGTTGCGGTAAATTTAAACCAAACATCATCATCTGCATCGCCGTAGCACGGATCAGTCAATAATCCTGAGTCACTAGCACCCAGGGTATATCCTGATGCTACACTGCCACAGTTCATATCCGGATTTACTGTAAGTACTACAGCATCAGTACAGTCATCATTAGCCGGAGCAGCCGGAGCAGTTCTGAATTTAATGACAGAGCATCCTACAGACTCGCCTCCAGCACCTACTGCTGTTACTTTAAGATAATAATCGGTATCAATAGCCAGTGGAGAGGTAGGTGTAAAATTATTGGTCGTTACAGACTGCTGATTAACAATATCAGTTCCTCCAGGTGTTGTCCCTATAGAAATCTTATACCCCGTAGCTCCCTGAGGGGCATTCCACGTAATATCCGGTGACACCGGTATAAATGTTGAATTATTTCCCGGATATCCAACCATAGGACAAGCAGGAATAGGATTAATCGTAAGCCCCATAAGACTCACCACAGATCTATATTCCAACAAATCACCTGTTGGAGGGCTTGCTGGGTCAGGATTTGTAGAATCACTGCTGTAAGAAAGGGCACGGTCTGTTACCGAACCATACTTAAATACAGAGAATATGTCATCATCATCATAGTCTTGGGAATTTTCTTCTGCTGCAATAACTAAATTCTGCGTGTTGTTATAGGGAAATGGGGTAGCAAAAGTTATTTCTATTACTCCATTAGCATTCGTAACAGTTCCCGCATATACCTGTGTCAGCTGGGCTACAGGGATCCAGTCATCATCAGATGTAAAATTTGTTTTGGCTGTATGTCCCAGATAAACAACCCAGTCAGATGAATTATCAATAGACGCTGAAGCATCCAGATAAAATTTAACGCCGGTGATATTTCCCGCCGCATTAGCATTAATTTCCTGTTTGGTAAAGATCTGCTGAATATACGAATATCCATAATAAGGATTGATCGGGGCGTTCCCGGTTTCAGTGCTCCCTTCTCCAAGGTTGATTTGAGCATTTAATACCATGCTTATTGTAAACAGGCATAAAAGTAATATTTTCTTCATATTTCTTTAATTTAGTGTTAACTTGATTACCAAATTAATAATAATTTTAACACAACGTTTAAAAAAATTAAAAAAATATTAAAAAAAGCAGCAACTCTAGAGTTGCTGCTTTGTAATTATTAAAAATTAATGAATTTTACTTTTTTATGACTTTAAAGATCTGTTTAGATCCGTCTTTCATATATAATACAGTCAGATACATTCCGTGGTTTAAATCTCCCAATTGAAGTACAGAAGAAGGAGATTCTACAGTCTTCACTACCCTTCCTGCCAAATCAATGATTGAAACAGATTTCACCTGAGATACATCCGAAATGTTAATAACATCAGTAAACGGATTAGGATATACTTTAAGTCCTTCTTTTACCTTAGTCTCAGAAGTGGCCAACTGTGCAGCTGTCACTTTAAAATTATCTATAAAGAAGTCATAGTCTTCAGCATCATCTGTGGTACCCGAAGAACCGTAAAATGCAAAGATTGTATTAGGATTGGTATATCCTGTAAGATCCAAAGAATAAGTATTTAATGCATTGGAAGGCCCATTGGCTGCTGTCCATGTATTCAACACTGTCCATGTAGTTCCACCATCTGTGGAAACGACAAACTGCATTGTATCATCACTTCCCATAGCAGATGAAATAGTATCAGCAAAATCTGTCACTGCGTAATCAAATTCAACTTTATACCCTCCAGCAGAAAGGTCGAATGCTGCAGTCTTAAGCCATCCAATTCTGTTAGCGCTGTAAATATTCATTTTGGCAGCCCCAGTAGTTCCGGAATTAAGGAATCCGTCAGCAATCCACAATGCAGTAGATCCTGTAGATCCTGTAGAAGGCGATCCTCCGGATGCTTGTGACCAACACATTCCCGGGAATGTTGAAAAATCATTGGTATAAGCCGGAACAATAGCAAGGCAAGCCGTAGTAAATGTTACCGCACCTACCCATGCTCCTTTATCTGTACCATTACAGTTAGATCTTACCCAAACATAATATGTTGAACTCGCTGCAAGACCTGATAAAGTTCTGTTGGTAGCTGTGATATTAGTTATCGTTGCCGGAGTTGCTACAGTAGGAGTTGCATTGGATGTAGAATAATAAATTTCATATCCACTGCCCGGAGCAGTTGCAGGAGCAGTCCATGAAACATCAGCACTTTGAGCAAGAACAGCAGATGCCACTAATGCTGCAGGATCTGCACATGCAGGAGTCAGCTCGTAGTTTACATCATCGATAAGAACACTATTGGCAGGGCTTCCTGTGTGCCTGAAAGCAAGTGTTGTAGTTCCTGCCGGAGCAGTAATACTATTCACTATAAAATTATCTGCAACAGTGGTACTGGTCGTTGTAAAAATCCCAAGACTTACAAAAGAAGATGCCGCTGTAGGGTCTGTTAAATATCCCACTTCAACTTTCCCTCCTAAAGTAGAGTTTGATCTCGCTTTGAATCTCAATCTATAAAGACCTGTATCTAAAGTGCTTACTGGTCTCATTTTAACTACTGCAATATTACTGGCACTGGTACTGGAAGAATAGATATAGAGAACATTTGGAGCACTTCCTATTGAACCGGCCTGAGTATTGGCACTTCCTGTCGTTCCTACCTTTCCCCAGCATGCAGGCCAGTTTCCTGCTGTCACACCATCAAAATTTTCAGAGAAAGAGGTTACAGTACCACAAACAGTCGAAAAATTTCTTTCTGTACAGTTCGTTGAACTTTGTGTAGCTGTATAAGCACCTACCGAATAATAATAGGTTGTTGAATTATTAAGAACTGTAGGCAAGGTATAGGTCGTTACATTTCCTACATCTACATTATTCATAACATCCGTTCCTCCGGGAGTAGTTCCTATTCTCAATTTGTATCCATTCACTCCTGTTACAGCCGACCAGGTAAAGGTAGGTGATAACGAAACGTCAGCAGCAGCAGATGCCGGTGCAGAAACCGTAGGGCAAATTGACAAAGTAGTGAAGTTTCTTTCCGTACAACCCGTAGAAGTTTGGGTAGCATTATAAGAATTGATTGTATAGTAATATTTTGTATTGTAAGCCAACTCATTTGGTAATGTATACGTAGTAACATTTCCTACATCAAAAGCACTTAAAACATCCGTTCCACCTGCAGTCGTTCCGATAGATAATTTATAACCGGTAGCGTCAACATTGGCAGTCCACGTAAAAGTAGGCTTCAAAGCCACTCCGGTTGCTGATGAAGATGGAGCAGATACCGAAGGACAGAATGTTTTGGTCGTAAATGTAGCCCCATATACCCAGATACTCTGATCAGTTCCACAATTCGATCTTACCCACACATAATAAGTACTGGATGGTGTAAGTCCTGTAAGCGTTTGAGTTGTCCCCGTAGCGCCGGTAAAAGTTGGCGTAGATGCAGCAGTAGGTGCTGTTCCTGATGTACTGTAGTAAATATCATAAGTAGGTGCGGCAGTAGTAACCGTCCAGTTGACAGGAACAGTGGTAGCCGTTGTCGTTCCGGTAGTAACCGTCGCCGGCATCAGACAGTTCATAGCACTTACTTTAACATTGTCTATGAATATATCATCACTTCCAAAATCTCCCGTTGCAAGGAATCTTATCACTGCAGTAGAGCTATTAGAGCCTAAAACAACATTTTTACTGGACCATGTAGCAGAAGTTCCGAAAGCAGTACCTACCGTTGTAAAGGTAGCCCCGCCATCGGTTGAAAGCTGTATTTTAAGATTATCTGTACCGGATACATTCACATAATCAAAAGAAAGAACCCTCTCTCCTGTTCCGGAAGATAAATCAATATATAGATCCATATATCCATAAAGACCTGCAGAAACATGGTAAGAATGGAATCTTGCCGCAGGAGCCGTTGCCGGAGGAGAAATAGGTGTGGCCGTAGACTCAGAGACATCTGTCCATCCCGATACACTTGTAAAACCAGCATTAGCAGCTGTCAACTCGGTAGATCTCCATGAATTATCTCCTCTGGAAGGCCATGACCTCCAGTTTGAAACATTAGGAAGGTCTCCCACAGAATTTCCATTACCCCAGGCAGAAAAAGTTTCAGTATAAGGCATGGAAGCATAAGACGGAGCTCCAATCCAGTTTCCCGGAGTATATTTAAAACTAAGACCAGAAGCCGGAACCGTATTTCCGTTAGTGGTTCCTAAAGTACAGGATGTAGTTGTAGATCCTGCCCCTGCAGTGGTGCTTGTCCAGTCCGTCCCTACTCTGTTATTCAAATCAGAGCTTTCTCCTCCTTTTAACCCTACCTGTCCACTTAAGGTCGCTGTACCGGAAGCGCAGTCACCATACATAATCTCTACGGTATTAGCGGTTGTATCCAATACGATCTGGAAATTTAACTTTTGGGCAGCAGAACCGCTATTACTCTGAAGGTCTGTAAACTGAATCACCAACTTAGAACCGATTGTTTCGTAAGCAATCTCCGAAGTAGTGGTATTGGCAGCTCTTAAATTAGCTGTAAATCCGGCTACCGCGCCTTCAAAAGCTGAGTTGGTTGTCAGAACACTCGTATTACCGGCTGAGGGAGCAATTCCAAAGGTAATATACCCATTGTTGCTGATGTAAATACTGGTGTAGGTCTTACCATTGTATTTAAATGGAGCCGGCAAGGTAATAGCTGCAGAAGCAGCATCGGTATTCAAAGCAGTCCCGGACTGCCAGACAGTTTTACCTGCGGATAACGGAGTGTAGGTACCCAGACTCTGAACAAATCCGTAGCCATTATTGGTATTTGGATTCGCAGTTTGTGGAGGACCTACCTGTGCAGATACGCTATAAAAAAAAGCAGCCATGCACGTGAGTAGAAGTTTCTTCATATATAGTAAATAAAATTAGAGGGTAAATGTAAATAAATATTCAATAAAAAATCATAAATTAATTTAAATCAATGTTTAAAAATCAACAAATACTAATTATTTTTAATTAAAATTAAACAATTATTTAATTTTAACGTTTTTTCATTAATCAATGATAAATTATAAAAAACTGATTATCAGCAACTTGCATATATGAATAATAAATCCATATAATAATCAAGCTTCTATTTAACATAAAATAATTTTTGATAAAAAATCACTAAATTCACCAAAACCCAATAAAAAAAGCGGCTAAAAAGCCGCTTTTACAGATATTTATTTACCATTTTCTTTTAATTTAGATAAAATTCATACTTATTAAGCAGTTGAATTTCTTTGATAAGATCCCCATTGAGGTCTACAGAATGTTTCATAGACTGGACTTCTATATGAGAATCATCATCAATATTCTTAATAAAGAATTTTAGCTTCTGATTTCCCTTATTCCTTTCAAGAACTGTTCTGAAAAAATCAAGATCTTCAGGTCTTACGTCCATTACGTCCATCACCAGAGATATGCTTTTCGCAAATCTTTCAAATGCTTCCTGAAGCTCAATCACATCATTCACATTCACGAAAACCCGACCATCTTTTACCTGGGCAAATTTGATCTTAAAAATCACAAACCTCTGAACTTCAAGCTTTTCTTTCAACCTCATATAATCCCTGTCTCCAAGCCTGAAAGAATAAGATCCGGAATAATCTTCAAGCGTTACAAAAGCTACTTTCTCACCACTTCTGAAACCGTCCTGAACTCTATATTCCGTAATTAAACCTGCTACGGTGTATTCTTTCCCCCCGCCTCCGTTTTCTCTCTCTTTCTGCAGTGTTTTCCAGTCCTTCTTTTTCTCTTCAAACAATTCTTCCTGTTTATTTGCGAAAGCCTGCTCTTTGTAAGCGTCTACCTCATCAAGATTGAGAAATGAAAAAGTCCCTTTTGGCTCTGCTTTTTTGGTTACCTCTTCTATAACTTCCTCTTCTCCTGCAACTACGTCATCAGATACAATTTCAGTAAGGTCAACCGTTTCATCCTGTGAATCCTGTTCTAAAACAGGTGTTTCATCAGTCCCGGTCTTTTCTCCTTCCTCTTTTTCCAGCACCGACTTCTTGGAAAGCTGCCCCTGCATAAACTGGAACTGGTACTTGAATTCATCCAATGGATGTGCAGAAAGATAGAATCCAATGATCTCTTTCTCCTTATTTAAGGTATGCATATTGGGCCATTCCGGACAAGGAAGTAACTTCGGCTGTTCAATCTGGACCTCTTCTGCAAAATCAGCAAACAGGGAATGTTCCATCTCATTTTTACTCTCCTGAAAACTTTGTCCGTATCTGATCAATCTTTCCAGATTGGTTCTTCCAGCCATATCGATATCAAAATACTGACCTCGGTGGAAGGAGTCCAGTTCATCAAAAGCTCCAGCCAGCACTAAACTTTCTGCAACTCTTTTATTCATCTGAGAAGGCAATATCCTTTCAAAGAAATCATATATATTTTTAAACCTACCGTTTTCTCTTTCTCTGGTAATTCCCTCACTAGGCCCTTCACCAATTCCTTTAATAGCCCCAAGTCCAAAACGGATCTGTCCTTTTTCGTTTACTGAGAATTTATACTGCGATTCATTAACATCCGGACCTAAAACATCAACGCCCATACTTTTACAATCCTCCATAAACATAGTGATCGAATCCGTATTGTTAATGTTATTACTCATTACACTCGCCATATATTCGGCTGGGTAATTGGCTTTCAGGAAAGCTGTCTGATACGCAATAAATGCATAACAGGTAGAGTGAGATTTGTTGAAGGCATATTCTGCAAAGGCTTTCCAGTCATTCCATATCTTTTCCAGCCTCTCCTCATTCAGGTTATTCTTTCGGCCTCCTTCAATGAATTTAGGATACATCTTATTAAGAACGTCAATCTGCTTTTTACCCATCGCCTTTCTCAATGTATCAGCTTCACCTTTGGTAAAGTTGGCCAATTTTTGAGACAGAAGCATTACCTGCTCCTGATAAACCGTAATCCCGTAGGTTTCTTTCAGATATTCTTCCGTTTCCGGTAAATCATAAACGATTTCCTCAATTCCGTGCTTTCTGTTAATAAAGTTTGGAATATATTTAATAGGCCCCGGACGGTACAATGCATTCATGGCAATAAGATCGGCAAAAACCGTTGGCTTAAGCTCCCTCATGTATTTTTGCATCCCGGGACTTTCATACTGGAAAATCCCGACCGTTCTCCCTTCTTTAAACAGCTGATAGGTTCTGGTATCATCCAGGGGAATTTCATCAGGATCAATATCAATCCCGTGTCTTTCCTTTACAAGCTTCAAAGCATCCTTAATGATCGTCAGTGTTCTAAGTCCCAGGAAGTCCATTTTCAAAAGACCCGCACTTTCTGCCACAGAGTTATCAAACTGTGACACCAAAATATCAGCATCTTTCGCTGCAATGGTTACCGGAACAAGGTTACTTACATCCTCCGGCGTAATAATTACTCCACAGGCATGAATACCGGTATTCCTGATACAGCCTTCCATTTTCTTGGCACTTGCCAGTACTCCATGCCGGGCATCATCAGGACTGTTAAGAACATACCTCATCTCATCAACAAGCATCTGTTCTTCCGGTTTTAATTTTTCATATTTTGCTAATGCTTTTGCAATATTCATCCCTGGTGTAGAAGGAATAAGCTTCGCAATATTATTGGTATCAGGAATCGGAACATCCAAAACCCTTCCGGCATCTTTAATAGCAGATTTTCCACCAAGAACGGAATAAGTAATGATCTGAGCGACCTGATTTTGTCCATATTTATCAATTACCCACTTAATAATCCTGTCCCTTCCTTCATCATCAAAGTCAATATCAATATCGGGCATGGAAATCCTCTCAGGATTCAGGAATCTCTCAAAAAGGAGGTCATATTTTACAGGGTCTACATTGGTAATTCCTATACAATAGGCAACCGCTGATCCGGCAGCAGATCCCCTTCCGGGGCCTACCCAAACTCCCATTTTACGGGCTTCATTACAGAAATCCTGAACAATAAGGAAGTATCCCGGATACCCCGTATTGGCAATTACTTCCAGCTCAAAGTCAAGACGCTCTTTTATCTCCTCTGTGATTCCCGTATCCACATACCTCTTTTTAGCCCCTTCATAAGTAAGGTGAGTAAGATATGCCATCTCCCCTCTTTTTCCTCCATCTACATCATCTTCAGCATGAATAAACTCTTCAGGAATATCAAATTTCGGAAGAAGTACATCTCTTTTGAGGGTATAAGGTTTAAATTTTGCAAAGAATTCCTCATAGGCTTCAAATGCATCCGGATAAGCGAGAAAGGCCTCTTTTATTTCATCAGAATTTTTGATGTAATATTCTCCTGTAGCCAATCCTCTTCTTTTTCCAAATCCTTTACCCACAGGGGTTGTAAGCTTTTCACCATCTTTAATACAGCTTACGATATCCTGAATATTGGAATCATCTTTATTGGTATAAAAAGTTTGGTTTTGAGCTAAAATCTTAACATTATATTTGTCTGCCAGGTACAGCAGAACTTCATTCAGGTGTTCCTCCTCAGGAAGCTGATGATTTTGAAGCTGAACATAAAAATCATCTTCGAAAGTCTCTTTCCACCATTTAAAAAGCTCTTCCCCTTTTTGTTCCCCGGTATTTAGAATGGCATCAGGTATATCTCCAAGAATTCCTGATGTCAGCGCAATAATACCTTCCTTGTACTGAGCAATCAGTTCTCGGCTTATCCTGGGAACCCCAAAATAGAACCCTTTCAGGAATCCAATACTGGAAAGCTTGGCCAGGTTTTTATATCCATTAAAGTCTTTTGCCAGAAGAACAACCTGGGTTCTTCTATCGGGATCATCTTTGGTAAATTGTTTCTGTTCGTAACGTTCTGAGATATAAAACTCACATCCCACCACAGGAATCAGTGGTTCTGAAACAGGTTCTTCCTCATTAAATTCCTCTCCTTTTTCTTCCGCTTCCTGTTTTTTAGCCAGATATTCTTTATGTTTTTTTGCTCTGTCTCCATTAGTACCTTCCACAGCGGAAACAAACTTGAAAGCTCCCATCATATTTCCCAAATCGACCATTCCAACGGCAGGGAAGTTTTCATCAGTGGCTTTTTTAATCAGGTCATTGATACTCGAAGTGGCAGTCAAAGTAGAAAACACACTATGGTTATCAAAATTGAAATATTTACCCAGATCAATTTCGTCTATACTTCCAAAATCCTGCTGCTTTTTCTTATTGTTAAAGTCAGCAACCTGTCTTCGGATAACAATTCCAAAAGGTTTGATAGGATCAGGATAAAGACTTTTGAAATAAGCCAGCTGGTCTTCTGATATTTTCAGTATTTCAGCCGGAACCACACCAATCCTCATCATTTCGAAGAATACCTGAGCTGTGGCATTTACGTCAGCAGCAGCATTATGCGCTTCATCGAATTTATTTCCGTAAAGTTTTTCGTATAATTCTTCAAGTTTCGGAGATTTGTATCTACCTCCACGGCCTCCGCCAAGCTTACAGAAGTCTGTTCCCAGGATCATGGTATCAGCCCTCGGTTTTTCCTGTAAATTATCTTCTAAATTTTTTCTATAAAATTCTGCTCCTACAATATTGTAGTCAAATTCAACATTATGCCCGGAAACTACCCTTACCCTTTCAAGAACTTTTGAAAACTCTTCGAGAATCTCCTGAAGATCACGACCTTCTTCATTGGCGATTTTTGTAGTAATCCCGTGAATTCTGGCAGCATTAAAGGGGATATCATAGCCTTCTGGCTTTATGATATAATCCTGATTTTCAATTAATTTCCCATCATCATCATGAACCTGCCAAGCAATCTGAACCATTCTTGGCCAGTTATCTGAGTCTGAAAGCGGAGCATTAAAATTCTTTGGTAAACCGGTTGTTTCTGTGTCAAAAATTAAGTACATATAATTTTCTAACTTTTTTAAAAAAGAGAATGTAAAGTTACTTCATTTTTTTCTAATTCTGTTTTAAGACCATAATATAAATAAGCGTTTCTATTTTACAAATATTGAAATAATAACGAATTAAACAAACCAAACAGCAATTAAATCAAATTAAAATAAATCAAGTCAATAAATATTGGTATTCACAAAAAAAATCTATTTAAAATATTTTAAGTGGGCTTACTAAGGTTTTAGAGACTGATATCAGTCCGTATTTTTAGTTTAATGAACAAAATGTAGAGATTATCTCCTTAGATATGTTGTCAGCTCCCCCTTTTCACAGATCTCCTTCTACAATTAATTTTTAAAGTAAAATAATTCAAAAACAAAAATATCCGGGCTTAGCAATCTTCTTTTCATGAAAAAATAAACCAAAAAACCAAATATGAATTAATTAATTAAATCAAATAAAATAAGGCAAAAAATTAAAAAAAAATTAAAAAAAATAAAATAACAATCAAATAAAAAGCAAAATAAATAACTTATTGATAAATTCGCATAGCACAAAAATTAAAAAATTATCAATGTCATGAAGAAAATCTTTATTTCGATCAGCATTTTAGCTATTTCTTTAGCAAATGCACAAAACAACAATGAAGCTCTGGGAAGAAAATTTGAAAACCAGAGAATTGAAAACAGTAAAAAGTTTGACGCTTACATAGCCAAGCGCTATGGACAAGACAGAAATCCGGAAGTTTTAAAGGAAATTGAAAAGCAAAGAATCAGTTTAGCAGGCTTTATTGAAGATAAACCTTATTTTTATGAAGCTTATGATCAGGATCAGATTATGAATTCTAATTCTGACTACTTGCAGGGTGGTACTATCAGTGGGTTAACAGGTTCTTTTAATGGAGAGAATATTAAATTCACTATTTTTGACGGAAGCTCCGTTCCAGGCACACCTGGACGTGTGTTTGACGGCCATGTATTTTTCAACAATGCTACAGGCAGAATAAGCAATAAAGAAGCCACCACTGTAATATATGGAGATCATGCTACATCCGTTGCCGGTTTTATTGGTGCCAGAAATTATCCTTATTCAGCTACACTTAACGATGGGAGTACCAGAACTGTTAATTTTAAAGGTATTGCACCTAATTCAACCATAGATGCCTATGCTTTCTTACAAACAACATTACCTGGTGACACAAGCCCAAGTACTGTTTTTCAAAAGATAATCAGAGCACAGCCTAAAATATCCAATCATTCTTATGGTGGCAACTATGGATGGGGTAGAGGAACTGTAAGTGGCGCTACAGCATGGATCTGGAATGGGGCTTTTGGCAGTCCAAACACTTCTTTTGATGCTCAGGGTACTTATTTTAACAATGACAGGGATTATGATCAGATTGTTTATAATAATCCTTCATACATTATCGTAAAATCTGCTGGCAACTCCTATGGAGATGGACCAAGCGCTGCCACAAGTACTTATAAAAAATATTACTCAAATTCTTCAGGAGCTTTGGTAGAATTTGCCGCTACTGATACTTTACCAGCATCAAATTGCTCGCTTGGGTATGATTGTATTGGTATTGGATCTTTAGCTAAAAATATTATTATAGTAGGAGCAACTGATAGAATTACAACCAACGGAGGAAGATATACATCCTCAACAGATGTTATCCATTCTTCTTACAGTAGCGCAGGGCCAAGAGATGACGGTGGTATAAAACCTGATATCTCAGCTGTAGGAACTTCTGTAGCCAGTGCATCTACAGCCAATGGCGCAACAGGTACCCAAAGTTTAACAATAGGTGATGGAACTTCCTATTCCGCTCCTGTAGTAACCGGCATTATAGGTCTTTGGACGCAAATCAACAAACAACTCTTTAACAATGCAGAGCTTAATGCTGCTTCTGCAAAAACTCTAATGATTCACTCTGCTTTAGAAGCAGGTAATCCAGGTCCCGATCCACATTTTGGCTGGGGATTTATTAACGCAAAAAAAGGAGCAGAAATTCTTGTAGGAAAATCTAATAACTCACTAATTTTCAGCGATGAAACATTAACGACTGAAGTAACTAATACCAAGACTGTTAAAGCATCCGGAAGTGAACCGTTAAAAGTAACAATTTCATGGACAGATCCTGAGTTTACAAACTTTACAAGCCAATGGGGTAATGTGTACAATAACAGAACTTCAAAATTAGTCAATGATTTGGATTTAAGAATCATTGATACTACAGACAATACTACTTACCTTCCGTGGAGGCTTGATTACAACAATCCTATGACAGCATTAAAAGGTGACAATACAGTAGACAATGTTGAACAGGTCGTAATTGATACTCCAACAGCAGGTAGAAATTACCGAATTGAAATTACCAACAAAGGAACTCTGGTAAATAATACAGGGGCTACTACTCCTCAAAACTATTCAATTATCATCACAGGAATAGGATACACTTCAGTTCTGGGAACCCATGAAGCACCAGCCTTAAGTAATCTTGCTATAGCTCCAACTGTTACAAAAGATTTCACAAACATTTTAAAGGCCCCCAAAAAATCAACTTTCACTATTTATGATTTGTCCGGCAAAAAATTACAAAGCGGCACCATCAACAGCGATCAAGAAACCGTTGATTTATCAGCTTATACAAAAGGTATTTATATCGTCGAAGTAAAAACCGATCAAGAGGTTATAACTAAAAAAGTAATTAAGGAATAATCAATCAGACCATAATTTTATTGCAAAATACTAACAGTTGTTAGTATTTTGTTTTTTTATGTATATTTGCTTCCTATGGAAAATACACTTCACGAAAAAGTTTCTCAGGATATATTACTTAAAGCGTATAATCATATGATGCTGGCTAAAGCAATGGCCGATATTTACGAAGAAAACAGAAATGTCTGTAAATATGTACACAGCACCTCAAGAGGTCATGAAGCCATTCAGCTAGCAACTGCCTATCAATTAAAAAAAGAAGACTGGATTTCCCCTTATTATAGAGATGAAAGTATTCTTTTGGGAATAGGTTTTGAACCATACCAGCTAATGCTTCAATTATTGGCTAAAGCTGAGGATCCTTTTTCAGGAGGCAGATCTTATTATTCTCACCCATCAAGCAGGGATGAGAACAAACCTAAGATCATCCATCAAAGTTCTGCTACCGGTATGCAGACCATTCCTACAACCGGTGTAGCCCAGGGAATAAAATATATTCAGGACTTTAATCTTCAGCATTTTGAAAATAATCCTGTGGTAGTTTGTAGCCTTGGTGATAATTCGGTAACAGAAGGTGAAGTAAGTGAAGCATTACAATTTGCAGCATTACATCAGCTTCCCATCATATTTCTGGTTCAGGATAACGAATGGGGAATTTCTGTTACAAAGGAGGAAGCAAGAACCTGTGACGCCTATGACTTTGTCGCAGGATTTACGGGATTAAGCAGAATGAGAGTGGACGGAACTGATTTCATAGAGAGTTTCGAAGCAATGAAAAAAGCCGTGGATTTTGTAAGAACAGAAAGAAAGCCATTGGTTGTTTGTGCAAAAACGGTACTGATTGGTCACCACACTTCCGGTGTAAGAAGAGAGTTTTACAGAAACGAAGAAGACTTAACAAAACATAGAGCTAAAGATCCGGGAGAAATCCTTAGAAAACAATTACTGGAAGCAGGTATTGATGAGGATCATTTAAAACAAATCACAAAAAAGGCCCGTCTTGAAGCTGAAGAGGCTTTTGAAAGAGCTAAAAATGCGGAAGATCCAAAACCGGAAACCGTAATGCAGCACATCTTCGCCCCTACTCCTATTACTGAAGAAGCGGGAACCCGTGAACCAGCTAACGGAGAAAAAATCGTAATGGTAGATGCTGCCATCCATGCTATACAGGAACTTATGTGGAAGCATCCTGAAGCATTGCTTTACGGACAGGATGTGGGAGAAAGAATTGGTGGTGTTTTCCGTGAAACGGTGACTTTAGGAAAAAAATTCGGTAGTAAAAGAGTTTTCAATACCGCTATTCAGGAAGCTTACATCATTGGATCTACAGCAGGAATGAGTGCTGTAGGATTAAAACCTATCGTAGAAGTTCAGTTTGCTGATTATATATATCCGGGGATTAACCAACTGATCACCGAAATTTCCAAATCAAGCTACCTAAGCGGAGGGAAATTCCCTGTCAGCAATATTATCCGTGTTCCTATTGGAGCATATGGAGGTGGCGGACCTTATCACAGTGGCAGCGTTGAAAGCATCCTGGCCAATATTAAAGGAATTAAAATAGCCTACCCAAGCAATGCCGCAGACTTCAAAGGACTGTTAAAAGCAGCTTATTATGATCCTAACCCTGTAATAATGCTGGAACACAAAGGATTATACTGGAGTAAAGTTCCGGGAACTGAAGATGCCAAAACAATAGAACCTGCTGAAGATTACATCCTTCCTTTTGGAAAAGGAAAAGTAATTATTGAAGCAGATCAAAATGAAACTGAAAAAGGCAGAACTTTATTAGTTATTACCTATGGAATGGGAGTTTACTGGGCTAAAGAAGCTGTTAAAAACTTCAATGGCAGAGTGGAAGTTATTGATTTAAGAACTTTAATTCCACTGGATGAAGAACTTGTTTTTGAAAGAGTAAAAGCTCATGGAAAATGTATTGTTCTGACAGAAGAACAGCTTAACAATTCTTTTGCAGAAGCTTTCGCGCACCGTATTTCGAAAAACTGTTTCAAATATCTGGATGCACCGGTAGAAACGATGGGATCTTTGGATGTCCCTGCTGTTCCTATCAATCTTGTATTGGAAAAGGAAATGTTACCCAATGCGGAGAAGCTCTCCAAAAAGATCGAAGAAATGCTGCAATATTAAGCTTATCTAAAATAACAGCCTCTAATTTTTTTTAGAGGTTTTTTTTATGTTTTTTTTCATTACTTTTAAATAAAGATTATCCATCTAAATCCCAGACTATTGTAACCAAAGAAAACTTAAAAAATTATTGCTGACAGATACTTTACAGTAAAATTCCATCACAGTTTGGTATTCATTTTGTCTGCACACCAAAACACATTCTTCTTTATGATCACTACAAAATACGTTAACTATAAACAGGTTCTTAATCTATCAGGCACTCCACTCATCTTAATTTCTATCTGGTGCACACTGATTACAGTTCTATTCTATTTCTTCAATTGGCAATGGATGACTATTCCTTGGGTTCCGGTTGCAGTAATCGGTACCGCAGAGGCTTTTTTAGTTGGATTTAAAAACAACCAGGCCTACGACAGACTTTGGGAGGCCAGAAAGATATGGGGTGGAATCGTGAATTCCAGCCGGTCATTTGCTTCAATGATACAGGCCTTTGATACTAAAAACGAAGAAATAGGGGTCTTTGATCTGGAAGACCGAAAAAAAAGAATCATTTACCGCCATATTGCATGGTTATATACTTTCCGTGAACAGCTTTTAATCCCTACAGAATGGGAACACATTAGTGCTGAAAATAAATTCGGAAGAATTAATTTAAGGAGAAACAGACTAATCAAAGCAGGATTTCCGGATTATGGGAGAGCCCCCATTTTCCTCCATAAATATCTTTCCGAAGAAGAATACGATCTTAAGAGTAAATATAAAAACTTTGCTACCTATCTGGTTTCTCAGCAAGCCAAGGATATTAATGAGCTTAAAAACATGAATGCCATCACAGACTTCAATCAGGTACAACTACAAACCTGTTTGAATGAATTCTATGGTTTCCAGGGGCAAGCGGAAAGAATCAAGAAATTCCCATCCCCAAGACAGTTTGCCAGTACCGCATTTGTCTTCAACATTCTGTTTATCATGCTACTCCCTCTTGGGTTAGTGAATGAATTTGCCAAACTGGGAGACTGGGGCATCTGGACTTCCATCCCTTTCTGTATCACCATTGGCTGGATTTATATTATTATGGAACTGGTAGGAGACTATTCTGAAAACCCTTTTGCCGGACTTATGTTTGATGTCCCTATGCTTTCCATCTGCAGAACTATAGAAATAGACCTGCTTCAAATGACCGGTGAAACTGATCTACCAGATCCTATCGCATCTAAAAATGGAGTCCTGGTATAATTACAAATAGAGGTTAATCACAAGATGAAACAGACAATTAATATACTGCCTTTTACAGAATAATAGCTGTTGTATTTTTTACTTCAGAAATCATAAACGAGCTGTGCGTACTTGCGATGTGCTGAAGCGTCGTCAGTTTTGTCAGCATAAAACTACGGTAGTCTTCTATGTCTCTCACTCCTATCTTAAGGATATAGTCGTAGTCTCCACTTACATGAAAACATTCTGTAACTTCTTCAAGATTCATCACTTCTTTCTCAAACTGCAATACAAATTCTTTTTTGTGCTGTATTAACTTTACATGACACAGAACAATAAAATTCCGGTGGATCTTATTCCTGTCCAGTAAAGCTACATATTTGGAAATAACACCTGCATTTTCCAGCTTTTTCACACGCTCATAAACAGCTGTTACAGATAATCCAAGCTTGCCAGACAGTTCTTTGGTAGTTTGTTTACAGTCTTCCTGTAAAAACAGGAGCAGTTTTTTGTCAGTTTCGTCAAGTTCCATAGATAAATTTTTGGTCAAAATTTAATATCTCCGAAGATACTAAATATATTTTCTAAATAAACAAACAATCGCAGTTTTATATTCTATAAATTCAAATTTATGTTGTAATAATTATGAAAATAATGCAATTTGGTTCCATAAAATAAAAACAACGCTTATGGAAAATTTCAATGCAGCCAATGAAATACAGGATCTTCAGTATTTTGGTGAATTCGGGGGAGTGAATCCTTCTATTTCAGACAGCTCTACTTATACTTTCCTTTCCGCAAAAACAATGTTTGATACTTTTGAAGGAAATGCGGAAGGATGTTATCTGTACTCAAGACATTCCTCTCCAATGAATCTTTATCTGGCTCAGGCACTTGCCAAATTGGAAAATACAGAATCCGCCAATGTAACAGCTTCCGGAATGGGTGCTATTACTTCTGTTCTGATGCAGGTATGCAAAGGTGGAGATCATATTATTTCCAGCAGAACAATTTATGGTGGAACATACGCGTTTCTTAAAAACTTTCTGCCACCTTACCATATTGAAACATCCTTTGTAGATATCGGAAATTTCGAGTCTATAGAAAATGCCATACGACCTAATACTAAAGTCATTTACTGTGAAAGTGTAAGCAACCCACTTCTTGAAGTGGCAGATCTTAGAAAGCTTTCGGAAATCTGTAAAAAACATAATTTAAAACTGATTGTCGACAATACTTTTTCACCTCTTTCCATTTCTCCAACATCACTTGGTGCGGATATCGTGATCCATAGTTTAACGAAATTCATTAATGGAAGCAGTGATACTGTAGGTGGTGTCTATTGTGGAACTCAGGAGTTCATTAACGATACAAAAAATGTAAACTCAGGAGCTTGCATGCTTCTTGGTCCTACTATGGACAGTTTCAGATCTGCCAGTATCTTAAAAAACCTGAGAACCCTGCACATCAGAATGAAACAGCACAGCTACAATGCAATGTATCTTGCCGAAAGATTTGAAAAAGACGGATTGAAAATATCTTATCCGGGGTTAGAATCTCATAAAAACCATGAATTAATGAAAAGTATGATTCATGAAGAATACGGATATGGAGGGTTATTAACGCTGGATGCCGGAACTACGGAAAAAGCCAATGAGCTGATGGAAATGATGCAGACAGAAAACCTGGGTTATCTGGCCGTAAGTTTAGGGTTTTATAAAACCTTATTCTCATGTTCCGGAAAATCTACTTCTTCTGAAATTCCGGAAGAAGAGCGTGCTTCCATTGGAATTTCTGATGGTTTGATCAGATTCTCCATCGGTTTGGACCACGACATAAAACGAACATACCAAAAAATGAAAGAATGCATGCTTAAAGTAGGTGTTCTTACCCATGAAAACATTCCTATACTCTAAATTTATTGTTATAAAAGCTGCCGGTTTTGGCAGCTTTTATTTTTTATGGTAATGATGAGGAAAAGCATCCTCCGGTTTCATCTTAAAAATATTCAGTAAAACCCAGGATTTCAGGAAGCCGTAGCCGTAAGAAAACATCTGAATATAAGTGGATATAACTGCCATACCGGCAATACTTATATTTTTAGTAAGAAGCAAGGCATGGAAAAGTACCAAAAAGGTATACAGCCCATAAAAAGCAAGGATAATTCCTCTTCCCAGCACAAAATATTCCAGAAATCCCATTATATATCCCAGCATAAATAGCGTTGGAAAAGCAAAAGAGATCTTCACATAATCAGGATGTCTTTGATTAAGAATAGGCCTTGCACAACCGAATTGATAGACCTGTTTGGAAAATTTTCCAAAATCCACTCTCCGTTTGTGATACACCGCAATATCATCAAAAAAAGCTGTAGTAAAACCATTTTCCCAAAGTGTCATTGACAAATCGGGATCCTCTCCTATTCTCATTTCTGAAAATCCGCCTACTTTTTCAAAAACCGCCTTTCTTACGCCCATATTAAAACTTCTGGGCTGAAATTTTGAAACCGCTTTTTTACTGCCCCTGATTCCTCCTGTTGTAAAAACAGAAGTCATAGAGTATGAAATAGCTTTCTGCATCAGATTAAAACCTTTATGTGCTTTATCTGCCCCACCAAATGCATCACAAGGAATACTAACGATATCTTTTTTAATATGCTCAATGTAATCCTTCTCAACGATTACGTCACTGTCTACAAAAACCAACCATTCATTGGCGGCTCTTGCTGATCCGTAATTCCTTGTCAGTCCCGGTCCGGAATTATCCTTTCTGAAATATTTAATATCCAGAACTTCGTCAAAATGATGTATCGTAGGTTTCAGGTCTATCACAGAGCCATCATCCACAATAATAATTTCAAACTCTTTATCCGTCTGTTGGGTAAGGGAGGTCAGCAACTCAAAAAGCTCGTCTTTTCGGTTGTAAATAGCAACAATAATGGAAATACTAGGTTTCAAATTGAAAATTTGTCAAAATTAACCATTCATAAAGGAATTCACAAACAGTTTAACAGGTATTCACCGAAATTAACACCATCATGCTTTTAGACAGCATTTTAATCACGGGCTCCCGAGGTAGTAATTCCCTTCGTTTGTTGATTTTAATATATTAAATTGACATTTTAAATAAATGAGAACTATACTATTGATGGAAATATAAAAGATCCTTTCAAAAAAAAGAACAAATTTCAATTTGAAATCTGTTCTTTAAATAGAAACTATAATTTTATTAATTTCCATTTTTGGGCATTCGTTCCATTATCTGTATATATTTGTACCTGAGTTCCATTAGCTGTACCGGAATTGGATACATCTAAAGATTTTGTAGGAGCATTAAGAGGCTGTAGCTTATAGTATCCTCCACCCACATCGGTAATTTTCCATTTTTGGGCGGTATTACTATTAGAAGCCCAAAGCTGAACTTTTGTTCCGTCTGTTGTCCCTGCATTCAAAACATCCAATACACTAGTACCATTCGTTGCAGAAACCAACTGATAGGTGGCTCCGGAAGTAATTCCACCTATTGGCGTTGTTCCGTCTCCATACACCGTATTTTGTCCATACAGCACATTGGTAGCACCCGAAAAATAAGAAGCTATATTGGTAGCACCCAAATCATAATACAGAAAAACACCATATCCATCATTCTTAGTTCTCTGTGCAAAGCTTGTAGCGGTAGAACTACTTGTAAAAGAAGAAGTTCCCGGATTTACATTCACTGCAGCAGCACCTTTATGAGCACTATCCAAACCCGGTATATTAGGAGCAGAATATGTACTGTAATAAGGATTCCAGGCATAATCTACTTTCGATCCAACCGTTACCCCATTATAAGAAAGATTGCTCGCGGAAGGGCCAATATTGTAAAAAGAAATAATCTTTGTGGGAAGTAGGTCCCTAAGGGCAGTCACCAGATAAACAAATGAAGACTGATTAGGTTGAGCAGTCCCATTAGCCCCATAATTGGCGTATTCATCATCAAAGTCAATACCATCCAAGCCATAAGTATTCACAGCATCAGCTAATTCCTGAGCAAAAGCCTGAGCTGCAGCCTGAGTCGGAAAATTGGCAAATCCAGCTCCCTGGTGGTTACCTAGAATTGATAACATGACTTTAATTCCTTTATCCTGCAGAGGTTTTATATAGGTATTTTTATTGGTAAGTACATTGGTAACCTGATCATTAAAATGCAAATAGGCCTTCTGAGTAGAAGTATTATAGTTGATGTTGGCAGCAAAAATAATGGCGACATCAAAAAGCTGCCTTCCATCCGCCAGTTTATATTTACCTACTTCCCGGATATCATTGTTATTCACCTCAACATACATAACAGAAAGAGGATTCTTTCCAAAAGCAGCAACTTTGGAATTCAAATCTCCTCTGGCTGATAAAGATTGATCTTTTGAAGTTGTTGAATCTTCCAAACGATCAGAATTACATGAAACAATACTGAGCATGCTCATCAATAAAATACATAGAGATACTAAACTAATTTTTTTCATAATACAATTGTTTATTTCAAATGTAAAATAAGACCCAGTAAATCATTAATGATAAATTATCAAAATCATACACTATTTTATCAAAAAGAAATAAATAAAATAAACAATAGTAAATAAAAATACAAAACAAATAACAGATTCTTATTTTTTCAAAAAATAAGATGGTATTAAAAAAAGCAAACCGGAATTAAAATATAAACATATGACTAAAGCTGTTGAAAGAAAAAGTAAACAGCAGCAGAAAAAATACATAGAAAATAAACTTCTGAAATAAACAATCCAAGAATATGGAGTGCAAAACAACAGGCTGATGAAATCAAAAATCCAATTAAATAGTGATAGCCAGTGTAAGTAAAGAATATTGAAAGGGTATCGGGTTTTTAAGAACAAAGAACAATAATACGAAGCCTATGCAAGCAAGGCCATACTTATCTACTCTAGTCTGTATTTGGATCTCACTTTTTGGGGGTTTGATGACCCTTCTCATTGGAAGTCGACGAACCTCCCAACAACTCCAGCGCATCAAAAACAACACCTATTATATCAAAAATATTCCAGGACATAGATTAACTTAAAGGTTAAACAAAATTTTGAATATCTAAAAGCAAAAACCCTTCCATAACAGGAAGGGTCTATAAAATATTTATTGATTTTCGAGTTTGTGGATCTTTTTAGTTCCTTCATACATCTCATACTGTAAAAATCTGGTTTCCAGTTTTCCATTGAAAAGTTTAATCTTTCTGGAAGGACGCAGCCCTATTTTTTTAACAGCTTCCAAATCGGATGAAATTAACCATGCTAATGTATTCGGATAGTTTGTTTTAAAGGTATCCCCTATTTTTTTGTAGAAATCATCGTCATTGATAGAGATTCTTTCATCATAAGGAGGGTTAAATACCATCAGTAATGGGAAAAGTTCTTTCTTGGAATCAAAAAAGTTCTGTTTTTTGATCTCAATTACATCTTCCATTTCCGCAGCATCAATATTTGCTTTGGCAGCATTCAGCATTTTGCCATCAATATCATATCCTACAATTTTTCCATCGAACTGTTTCACTCTGTTAATTCTGAACTCTTTAATTTTCGAAAACAGATCAGCATCATAATTCTTCCAGTTTTGGAAAGCAAATCCTCTTCTGAAGATCTGTGCCGGAAGGTCCAGCGCAATCATAGCAGCCTCAATCAGTAATGTTCCCGAACCACACATAGGATCAAGGAAGTTACCTTTCCCATTCCAGCCGGCAAGCTGAAGCATCCCGCTGGCAAGGACTTCATTAATAGGAGCTTCTCCCTGCTCTCTTCTGTATCCTCTCTTAAATAAAGGATCTCCAGAAGAATCCAGTGAAATCATCACCAATTCTCTGTCGATATGAAGATGGAATTTAATATCCGGATTTCTTGTTTCTACATTAGGACGTCTCTTGAATTTATCCTGAAAATAATCTACAATAGCATCCTTCATTTTTAATGTCACAAACTGTGAATGCTTAAATGTTTCAGAATTCACTGTTGAATCAATAGCAAAAGACTGGTCAACACTCAAAAAGTCTTCCCATGGAAATTTAAAAAGCCTGTCATAAAACTGATGCTGGTTAAAAGCCTTAAACTCATGAATCGGCACTAAGATTTTTAATGCTGTTCTTGCTGAGTAATTAACTTTGTAAAGAAAACCAAGATCTCCTTCACAATTTACCGCTCTGTTTTTAATTTCGACATTTCTTCCCCCTAATTTCTTGATTTCTTCCGCCAGAATCTGCTCAAGTCCGAAGAATGTTTTTATCTGAATTTTTATATTTTCTGTGTCCATAAGTAAAAATTAAAAGTATAAAGGTTTAATAATTAAAAGATTAGCTATCCAACGTATTGATCAATTGAATTTTTCAATCTTTTAATGTTGTAAAATACTTTGCTTTTAACCGCACAAATTTAGTTATTTTTGCATTATGGAATGGTTTGAATCTTGGTTTGATACCCCTTATTATCATTTGCTTTATAGCAACAGAGACTATACTGAAGCCGAAAACTTCATTACAAAGCTTACTGCGGACCTTCAGCTGCCGCCTAATTCAAAAATTATAGATCTTGCTTGCGGCAAGGGAAGACACTCCGTTTTTCTGAACAAACTGGGATATGATGTTTTAGGGCTCGACCTGTCCAGACAGAGTATTGAATCTGATAAACAATTTGAAAATCAGACACTGGTTTTTGATGTTCACGATATGAGAAATCCTATTGATGCAGATCCTATGGATGCTGTTTTCAATTTATTTACAAGTTTTGGCTATTTTGATAATGAAAATGATGATAAAAAAGTTTTTCAGTCTGTATACAATGCTTTAAAACCGGGAGGTTATTTTGTACTGGATTATCTTAATGAAGAATATGTAAGAAAAAATATAGTTCCTGAGACCATAATCACAAGGGGTGACATTGATTTTAAGATTCTGAAAAAAATAGAAGGCAGGCATGTGATTAAAGATATTCGTTTTGAAGCAGATGATAAGCCTTTTCATTTCTTTGAAAAAGTAAAGCTCCACACATTAGAAGCTATTAATACTTATGCTTCTAAATGTGGCTTTGAAAGAATAAAAATCTGGGGAGATTACCAGCTGAATGAATTTGATAGAGAAAGTTCCCCACGTTGTATCAATTTATTTAAGAAAAAATAATGACCACAGTACTTTTACTGATTTTAAGTGTAATTGCAGGAGTATTTCTGGGAAAACACTTTGGCAAAAAAGAAAAACTGGCTAAAAATCTTTTGATCTTAAGTGCCGGTTTTTTGATTACGATATGCCTGAATGAAGTCTTTCCACAGGTTTATACCTCATCAGAAAGCAACAATCTTGGAATATTTGTGATTGCAGGTGTTCTTTTGCAGATGATTCTGGAAGCATTAACCAAAGGTTTTGAACACGGACATTTTCATCACCACAGCGACCACAATATACTTCCTGTTGCTTTAATGGTAGGGCTATTTATTCATGCCTTTATAGAGGGAATCCCTCTTGCCAATGAAGAACATGAATTGTCACCTTACCTACTAGGGATTGTATTTCACAATCTACCGATCTCTTTTATTCTGGGAGCATTTTTGTTCAACAGGCATGAAGAGTCGAAAAGTAAATCATCATATCCTTCTTTACTGATTGTCGCTCTTTTTGCACTCGCTTCACCCATGGGAATGTTATTAGGAAATTATTTCAACCCAAATCTGCAGCCTTATTTTCTGGCTATCGTAGGAGGGATTTTCCTTCATATTTCCTCAGTGATTATTTTCGAGAGCAATAAGAACCACAATATAGACTGGGTAAAAATAGGACTGGTAGTACTGGGAGTTTCACTGGCGCTTTTCATGCATATCTTCCACCAGCATCCGCATTAATATATACTTTAAAAAAATAAAAAAGCTCCGAATATTCTTCGGAGCTTTTTATGTATATGTTCAGAAACTTAGAATTTCCATCCCAAAGTAAGGAAGAAATTATTTCTGGTATTTTTCACATTGGAAACTGCATAAGCATCGCTGCTTACAATATTCGATGGAGAATAATAAGCAGAATCTACCTGATCTGAAAGCACTCCTCTCAAGAAAGGATTATTGTACTTTGATGTTATATTCTGGTAAGAAGCATCAATATAGAATGATTTGAAATCATATCCTATACCGAATGAAATAAGATTTCTGTCACTCAACATAAGATTACTGTATGACTGATTGTCCTGGGCAATACCGGCATCATTATAACTGCTGATAGCAATAGCATCCATAGGACTGGAAATATAAGAATAACCTCCTCTCAGTCTGAATTGCTGTACTCTGTATTCAGCCCCCAGTCTAAGCTCTGATAAGTTTTTGTAATTATCCTTAAAGAAATCGTTCAGTTCTCTTTCCGCTGATCCATACACTTTATAATCAGGTTTTGTAAGTCCTAGTGTATAATCTACGTTCAATGAAAAATTCTTATTGGCTACGAATGCAGCACTTACTGTTGCCTTAAGCGGTGTAGTAAGCTTTCTGTTCTCATACCCTATTCCATCTCCTGTATTGGCATCGTTATAATAATTATAATCTCTGTCAATAGTCCAGAAAGTAGGTGTTTCCAAAGCTGCTCCCACTCTGAAATTAGGACTTAGCTTCCCTATTACCCCTAATGAAGCTGAAAACCCTGAAGATCTTTCAAAATATGGAGTATTCTGCTTACTGAAATATTCCATAGATTTATTTTGAATAGATTGGAAAGCTGCTGTATCATACTGATCGATTGATGTACTCAAAAAGTTAAGACCTGCTCCAACATAGAAGCTATGATTATAATTCGCTCCAACCCCAAAACTCATTTTTGATAAATGACCATATCGGTTGTAAGCGTGTCCTGCAAATGCTGAACTTTTATCCGTATCAAAATCATAAATCATTTTATTATTCCCAGCCGATTCTACATAATTATCAAGAGACTGATTGGAATAGTTGATCCCTATGTTGATAAATTTCCATGCTGTTTCGGTCATCAATGGAAAAGCAATAACACCTCCCACATTTCCAAGATCAGTCTTGGTTTTGTTATAGTCTAAGGTAGAACCTGCCCAAGTACTGCTGTTTTTATTACCGGCAACAGATAAAGTTCCTGAAATTTCTCCGGAAATAGCAACTCCTAAACCTGCGGGGTTGGTAAGCAATGAGTTGGCATCTCCACCTAATGCTCCGTTAGCACCTGCCATCCCATTAAACTTAGCCGATCCCACCATAGGAGAACTGGAATAAACATCTACAGTATTCCTTATCACGGAAACATCCTGTGCCTGCGCAAAGAAAGCCGCAGAAACACTCATTAATACTAAAGATTTTTTTAACATTATTTATTAATAGTTTATTTTAATTTGAAAATTATCTGAAGCCTCCGCTACCTCCGGATCTCATGCCGCCTCCGCCGCCAGATCCACCTCTGAAGCCACCGCCTCCGGAATTGAAACCACCACTTGATCTGAAGCCTCCTGAATCATTAGATCTGAAACCTCCGCTGTTATTATATCTTGGTTGTTGATTATATTCAGGTCTTGGTTGTGGAGAAGAATTACGGAATCCTCCAGAATTTCCTTGTCTGAATCCACCATTAGTATTAGAATCTCTGAAGCCTCCGGTATTTCCTTGTCGGAATCCTCCATTGGTATTAGAACCTCTGAAACCTCCGGTATTTCCCTGTCTGAAGCCTCCATTAGTATTGGAATCTCTGAAACCATTGTTACTGCCGTTTCTGAAACCTCCTGTGTTACTTGGTCTGTAAACATTATTGGTTACCCCAGGATTACCAACGAATCCTCTTCCATCAGCACCACTTCTTCTGTATGCCGGTCTGTTGTAGTAACCACCACCCCAGTAGCCTCCTCCATAGCCCCAATATGGGTTACCATAGTATCCACCCCAGAATGGATCATAATATCCGCCCCAGTAAGGACTTCCCCAGCCAATAG
>NZ_QNUF01000041.1 GCF_003385455.1 Chryseobacterium rhizosphaerae
GATTCAATAGCGTTGAAATTATTAGCTATCAACAATTTATCAGGGTAAAAATGAGTATCGCCTGGAATAAATCGGATAATTTCAGCTTATTCTGGATTAAAATTATTAACATAAACCCCAATTTTAAAGGATATTTATTCACCATCATTAGAAATAAAACAGGCATTATATGTTTAATTATCAATGGTTATAAAAAAAATACAGATGAAAACAAATCGAAAAATACTGGTTTATCTGTATAATTTCACTATTTTTACGCCGTAAAACAAATTTGTTTAACGATAAAACGCAAAACCTAGAAAACTTAAGTGACAAAAAATTATTTTCAATCATTCTCAATCTTAAAAAAAACTTCGGCTTGTACAAAAACTAATATTAACAAATTTTTGCATTGATATGCAAGAAACATAGATGAGTTTTGCACATATGAGGGTTTGGGCAGTTTTTTTTGCTTTCTTATACTTAAACATTTACGGACAGCGCTATACTTCCACATGGTATAATATAGATAATGGACTTCCACAAAGCAGTGCGAAGGCCATTGCCAAGGATAAATACGGTTTTATCTGGATATCTACGGAAAACGGGCTTGTACGCTATGACGGGATTTCCTTTGTCACGTTTAATAATTTTAAAATAGACAACCTGCATTTCGGGATGTTTATCGGTGATCCTGTTCGGGACAGCATTACAACGCTTACTAATTTTCAGGAGAATAAGATCATCATTAAAAACAGATTTCCCAGGCTCAGTAAGCTCACCCCTGGCGACAGAGTGTCTTATACAAAAGGAAATCAGCTGGTACAAAGAATTGCAAACAATACTATTTCTTCTAATTTTTATAATGACGTTCAGTATTTTATACAGCTTAAAAGTTCAAAGTATATTTTCAGGGAAAAAGATGCCGTCATTTATAAAAATGAAAGAGGAATTGAAACAAGAATATCACTTCCTTTTACCAATGAAGACCTGAACAGTATTTTTGTTCTTAATGAGACTCTTTTCATTAATGATTTTCAGACAAGAAAGACCTATTCTATTCATCATGGAAAACTTTCTGTTTATGACCAGCCAAGTCTTTTTAACGATCCTGAAACTAAAATATACTGGCAGCAGATTACCAATCAGTCATTTATCATCAACAGGAATAATATTTATATTGTAGAGGAAAGCCCAAACGGACCTTCTCTGAAGTTTCTGGTAAAGTATAAGGAAATAGGCAGCCATTCCTACTACTCTATGTATTACGGTAAAAATTTCAACAATCTTTATCTTGGTACTTTGAATAACGGGCTTAATATTCTTCATCTTTCAAACATGTATGTGGCCCGAAAGGAAGCTGATTTTGCAAATAATGTATCCAATGCCTCATTACCCTTCAGTAACAATACAATTATAACGGAGGACGGAACTGAGTTTGGGAAAAATGGCATTGTCCATAAGTATGCGTTCGGGAATAACGATAATTATCTTATGATGTACGACAATTCGGGTAATATTCTGATCCGTAAGAGAAAGAGTATTATAAGATTTTATAAAAATTCCGGGTATAAGAAAAAAGACTCCACTTATATTAAAGAGGGTTTTGAAGATTTTATGAAAAGCGGAAATTTATATGCCCTTTCCCTGTTAAACTCTTCCCGATACCAACTTCAGATTTTTAAAAAGGACCAATTTACAAAACCGGATTATATTTATAGTTTTAAAAGTCCTGTCACCGCTTTTTTTCAATACAGCGAGGGTCACGTTCTGGTAGGCAATAATGAAGGTTTGTATTCGCTGATGTTGGATAAAAATACAGTTCGTCCTTTAATCAAAAATATTTCTGTAAAAAGTATCGTAAAAACAAAGGATAATCTGATCTGGATTATGACCAACAAAAATGGCTTTTACCTTTTTAAAGACCGGAAACTGGTTAAAATGCCCAATGACAGGAATAATTACCTGCAGTCTGCTCATTCTATTCTTGAGGATCAACAGGGGTTTTATTGGATATCCTCGAACAACGGCCTGTATAAAGTTCCTAAAAAGCAACTGATCCAGTATGCCGAAAACAGAAAAAGCCCCGTATTCTATTACCGTTTCACTAAAAAAGATGGTTTTACCTCTAATGAATTCAATGGTAATTCGCAACCTAACGCTTATGCTTTGGAAAATGGGGAATTTATATTCCCTTCCATGGATGGTTTTGTATTTTTCAACCCGGCTCAGGTTCAGACCTATTATCCGGATCCAAAAAAAATCTATATAGAAAGAGCAAAAATCGGTAATGCTGAAACAGTCTATTTTAATACTGTACTCGATCTAAAGAATGATTACAAAACAGCTGATATTTTCATAGATATTCCTTATTTCTCTAATTTTGAAAACCTTTATATAGAGGCCAAAATCTCGGGAGAGGAAGAATCGGACTGGGAAGCGGTGGCTTTGGGAAAAGATTTAAAATATACCATCAGTAACCTCAGCCCGGGAGATTATACGTTAAAGGTGAGGATACTTGCCTCTCCGGATGGAAAATATGAAGAAAAGGCTGTTCAATTCAGGATTGAACCTTATTTTTTCCAAACGCTGTTATTTAAGATATTGCTTTCCATTATTTTTCTTACAGGAATTATCATTATTATCATGCTGATGACCAATCTTCTAAGAACAAAAAACAAAGCCCTGAAGCGAATTGTTCATAACAAAAATTCCAAGCTTAAGGAAACTTCCCTTACGCTTGAAGTGGTAAAAAATGATTTGCAGAAAGAAACAGAATATCAAAAAAAACTGGTGGAAACCATTAGCCATGACATCACTACTCCAATCAGGTTTATTGCGATGCTTTCTCAAAAACTTCATGAATCAGATGATGTAGAACTTCAGAAAAAATATTTTGACAGTATTTACAAATCCTCTGAACAGCTGTACCAGTTCACATTGAATTTAAAGGAATATACAGAACTTTATAAAGCCGAAAACATTTTTGAAGAGCAGGAATATCCTGTCAACAGAATTTTAGAAATCAAGAAAAAATTATTCTGGGAAATCGCAAAGGAAAGAGAAACTGTTATTATTAATTCTACAGAGACTAATATAAACAGCAGAGTGAGTGAAAGTATTCTTTCGGCTATTATCCATAATGTTATTGATAATGCCGTAAAAAATACATTTAAAGGAGAAATTAGTCTTAATATTATAGAGGATGACCAGAAAATCATTATCATAATAGATGATACGGGAACCGGAATGTCTACGGAACAAATAGCCATTTATATGAATTTGTTCAAAAATCCTAAATGGAAAACACCCAGCTTTAAAGGTAAAGGACTGGGTCTGCATATGGTCATCCATCTGGTTAAAAAGATTAATGCTGAGATCAGTTTCAGCCAAAATTTCCCGAAAGGAACCATTGTAGAAATTACCCTCAAAAAAAACTAATTATATGAATGAACGAATTTTAATTGCTGATGATCATTATGTGGTAAGAGCAGGAACAGCCCTTGTTCTTGAATCTGCCTATCCTGAACTGAAAATAGACTTTGCTGAAAATTATGAACAGGTAAAAGAAGCATTGATGTCTCAATATTATCATCTTCTGATCCTGGATATTGATATGCCCGGAACTCAATATAAAAAAATGATCTCTGAACTTAAAAACATACAGAAAGATCTAAAGATTCTTGTGTTTTCAGGATATGATCAGGATGTGGCCATCCAGTATATCAGGGAAGGTGCTGAAGGCTACCTGAACAAACAAAGCAGTGAGGAAGAAATTAAAAATGCAGTGAAAACAGTGATTGAAAAAGGCTATTTTTATCCTGCAGAACTTATCGGTCTGATCATTCAGAATAAGAGAGACAACCCTGTAGAAAAGCTTTCTTCAAGGGAATATGAGATCTTTAAACTGTTAGCTGACGGATACGGAAACCTGGAAATTTCCAATAAACTCAGTATTCAGATGTCTACTGTAAGTACATATAAGAAAAGGATATTTCAAAAACTGGAGGTCAGTAATATTGCAGAGTTGATTAAGGTATATGAGATGATGCATTAATTGGTTTTACCAATAAAAATCATTGAGATAAGCATTTTCAGGATTGGAAAAATATCAGGAAATTCGCAGAACCAAAATTTCTATAATCAAAACTGCATTTTAATTGCAAAAAATCATGAATTCACCTGAAAAAGCAAACCAGGGAAGCCGCCGTTTCCGATATATAAAACTTTGTATTTTCTTTTCAGGGCTTTCTGTATTTGCACAGCTCTATCTTTTTCAGCCCATGCTCCCGATGGCCGCGGAGCAGTTCAATGTAACCGTTGGTGATACTTCTCTGCTCGTTTCTTCATCTACCATAGGAATGGCGTTGGGATTATTGTTTTTTGCTTTTAAGGCAGACAGTTATTCCAGAAAACGACTGATGGCATTTTCGTTGATTTCATCCGCATTATTAACTATTATTTCAACCTGGATTCCCAGTCTCAGCCTTCTTATTGGAATTGGAGTGCTGAAAGGATTTGTGGTTTCCGGTGTTTCTGCTGTCGCCCTAGCCTACCTTACCGAAGAGGTTTATCTCGCTGCAGTGCCCGCTGCCATCAGTATGTATTTAAGTGGCAACACTATTGGAGGGATGAGTGGAAGAATATTGGCTACCATTGCAGCCGGAGAATTCGGATGGCGCAATGCCGTTCTCATCATTGGAGTGGAAAGTCTGATCCTGGGTCTTATTTTCTGGAAACTATTTCCCGAGTCAAAATTCTTCAATCCTCAGAAAACAGATTATCATCAAAAGGTAAAGCAGATGAAAGGATTTCTCATGAACTCCTATATGCTCAGACTGTACTTCATTGCAGCTTTACTGATGGGTGTTTTTGTGAGTGTTTATAATTATCTTACTTTCAGATTAGAAGCAAAACCCTTTTCATTAAGCCATTTTATCATTGCCTTTATATTTCTGATGTATACTTTCGGAGTCTTTGGCACCATGATTACAGGAAAGCTTTCTAAAAGGTTTTCCAAAAATAACATCCTGAAAAGCTTCATTCTTCTAATGCTCTGTGGAATTGGCTTGCTGCTGTCAGAAAATATTTATGTGGTCATCTTTGGACTTGGAGTATTTACACTCTCCTTTTTTGCTGCCCATACTATGGCCAGCCAGATGACAGCACTTCATGCTAAACACGGAAAGTCCTCAGCCACCTCTATTTACTGGTTATTTTATTATTTTGGCTCCAGTATTCTGGGAAGTGGTACCGGATACCTCCTGCATTCATTTTCCTGGAATGTATTTATCTCCGTTCTTATCATTGCCATTATATTGGCTCTTTTACTGTCTACTGCCAATACCTCTTCCCATAGTACCACATAGATACCATATT
Organism: Chryseobacterium rhizosphaerae; assembly: GCF_003385455.1. GTDB lineage: Bacteria > Bacteroidota > Bacteroidia > Flavobacteriales > Weeksellaceae > Chryseobacterium > Chryseobacterium rhizosphaerae. Next base: position 5,359 of record NZ_QNUF01000041.1, read on the forward strand.
TCTATTGAATTAAAAATGCTCTAAAGATAGTGTCTATCGACATTTTAACAGTTCATTAATCTTTTAGGTGTGATATTTAACACAATCTTCATTAAAACACTGACTCACAATATGATGCAAGGCATAGTATTTGCTCAATTATATATTACCAGTACCACCTTTAAAAACCAAAATATTATGAACGTAGCAGATCTTAAAATCAAAAATTTAGTCGAGTACAAAAATCAGATTTATACGATCACTGAAATTTTTCAGAGTTTGAAGCAAGCTTATTTTGTTAAAATTGAAAATGACAGTCAGAGCTTTTCAGTTCCGGCAGATTCCATTAAACCTATTCAGATCACGGAAGAGTGGCTTGAAAAACTCGGTTTTTCAAGGACATACAGCTCAGATCAGAGAATACGGTATGAAAGACCTGAAACATTTATCAAATACGATATAGACCTGAGTTCCAGGAAAATACTGGAGGGGCTCAAAATATATGGCAATTCTATAAAATGCAAATATATCCATGAGTTCCAGAATATTTTTTCCTGTTTATTTGGGAAAGAGCCTTCATTACATTACGGTTATCTGGAAACAAAATAGTATTAAATAGTTCTTAGTAGTAGAAGCCACAGTTTATAAAATTGTGGCTTTTATCTTTTTACTCCCTTTAGAATAAGAATGAATTGTAACTTCCGAAAAATTCACCATTCAAAAACCATTCTTTTCACGCATATTTGTTATACTGCTTTATTTAAAGCAGCTGATTTTATAAAATACACATTATGATTCTAAAGATTATTAGTTCAATACTTATCCTGGGAGCTGTATTCATGGGATTCAAACAAGGAAGTGCTATGTTTTCCGGAAAACCTGAAATGATGGAGATGTTCGGAAAATGGGGATTCAACCGAACAGCACTCATGATCAATGGAGCTGTTACAATTCTGGCTTCAGTGATGATTTTATTTCCCAGGACATTTGTTTGGGGAAATTTCCTGATGGCAGCGGGTATCCTCCTGATTATCTGCTTTCACCTTATGGACAAAGATTTTAAAGGAGTAGCCATTGAGCTTCCCTTTTTATTTCTTAACCTTCTGATCGTTTACCTGCAACATCCTCTTAAAACTTAACTGAGATGATAAAATATATACTCATAACCATTTTTGCGACAAGCTTCTCTCTGACCGCTTGTGGACAGGTTAAAGAAAATCAAAAAAAGACAACACCCTCTATATCAAAACAACACACAATGGACCTATCAAAAATAACAGACGAAACTGTACGCCATGCCATAGAAGCACTGCAAACCGGAGATCAGAAATGGTATAGCTTCTTTATAGAAAATCCAGTGATGACAGATGACGGCAATACCGTTGATTTTACCACTTTCTTCTCCAAAGCCCTAGGTAAAGAATATTTTCTCAGCATAGACCGTATAGAAAATGAAGGAAAGGATATTTACGGAAATTTTAAAGCCGGACAATGGGGAACATTTCCTGTATTCTTTAAGTTCCATAAAAATGCTGAAGGTAAATTTGAAAGATTGGATATTGGACAGGCAAAGTAAGTACAATAAAAAGCCGTTCCATTAATCAGACGGCTTTACAAAAAACTTATTTCTCTAAAGTACCTCCATCCAATTTACGATCACTGTTACATTATAGAAATCTGCAAATCCATAATTAGGTAATCATCTGTTTCAGTATATAGCCGGCATTAGAAACTGGCTTACAACCAGCGGATGGTCTGTATTGGGAATCTATTTACAACAATTCATTTTTGAATATTTCCTTACATTTGCGCCTCTGCTGTTGATTTTCTTTCCCAAGCAGAATTCAAAATTTCATTATGGATACAGATATAATCATTTCACAGTTGATAGAACATTTTAGAGAAATTGTACCTTTAAAAGACTCTGATATTGATGCTATCCTTCCCAAATTAGAAATTATACAGCTTAAAAAGAAAGACCATCTGCTGCATGAAGGACAGATTTCAAGAAGTATGCGGTTTATAGCAGAAGGAAGCCTCTATGCTTATCATATTGATGAAAAGGGTAAAGAAAATATTACGCAGCTGGGTATTGAAAACTGGTGGGTTAATGATCTTTACAGCTATCTGAGTGAGCTTCCATCAAGAATGTTTATCCGGGCTAATGAAAAAACTACGGTGATCCAGATCAGCAAGAATAACCTGGAACTGCTGTATAAAGAAGTTCCTGCTATTTCTGAATTCTGGCGACTGAAAATGCAGAGTGCATATGTTACACTGCAGGAAAGAACATTTGAGCATTCCAGAGTGGATGCCTACACAAAATACAGGACATTTGTTACCACTTACCGCAATATTGAGCAGCGTTTTCCTCAATATATGATTGCTTCCTACCTAGGAATTACAGTTGAATACCTGAGTTATCTTAGAAAAAAACACCTGTCTGACCTTTCTTAAGATTTCTTAAGTTTATTCCGCACAGCCCTGAATAATTTTGCTCACAGAAAATTTAATGAGTGAAATATGAAGGCAAAATTAATAGTGATCATGGCTCTTGCAGCAGTTTCAACCCAACTGAATGCACAGAAGCTTAGCTATACTCCCGACCTTGTTTTGGGACACCGTTCCTACACCTATATGCATAATGTCAACTATCAAATCAATGAGAGGTTGAAATTAAACAATCTTACTTTATTTGATACCGAATACACCAAGGACCAAGACAATATATTCTTTATAAGAAATACCCTGACTTATAGTTTTACTAAAAAAATCAGTCTGAATGGTGCTTTCGGAGTGAAAAATCCAGGTGCATTCTTCAGCCTTTACGCTCAGTACCGGATGGTTCAGCCCTCCTACTCTTTCTCTTATTCTATAGGTGCAACTTATCAGAAAGGATTTTCCCTGGAACAGTCTGTATCATTTGAATATACCCCGCAGCTCAGGGAAAACCTCAAAGGATACTTCAGTGTCCTGGCTATTGGAAATCTTGACAATACCGGCTATCCGAGAGGGTTACAATTCATCCGGCTTGGCGTAAAACAGGATAAGATGATGTATGGTATAGCCTCCAATTTTGATCAGTTTAATAATAGCAAAAAGACATTGGAGAACATCGGGGCTTTTGTAAAATATAATTTTTAAATAATAATAAAATGAAAAAGAACATTGATTTAGGTATTCTGATCAGCAGAATTGCCATTGGATTTCCCATGTCTGTGTACGGGATTAATAAATTGATACACGGAATTGGATTTATTCAGGATATGATGACCCAGCACGGCTTACCGTCATTCTTTGCGTATGGGGTATTTGCAGGTGAAATTATAGCCCCTCTTATGATCATTATAGGATTCCGGATACGTCTTGCAGGAATAATCTTTGCGGCAAACTGCTTTACAGCCATTATACTGGCACAAACAGCAAATATATTTAAGCTGAATGAATTTGGAGGCTGGGCACTGGAGTTACTTGCTATTTATTTACTTATAGGAGTGAGTTTCTTCTTTACCGGAGCCGGAAAATATGCCGTTTCAAATCATACTCGATGGGATTAAAACCGGATAAAGGGATTCCCCTTTTATTCTGACAAATCCTAAAATTCAGATTTAATTTTATCACAAAGGTCATTTCATTTTTGAAACGGCCTTTGTGGTTTTAGTTTTTAAACCATTGAATACTGTTTTGGGTTCATCCCGATGTGCTCTTTAAATATTTTTGAAAAATGGCCCAGATTAGAGAACCCTAGTTTGTATCCTACTTCTGAAACGGAATACTTTTTCTCTTTCAGCAATAGCGCAGCTTCCTTCATTCTGAATTCCTGATAATAATTAAAAATACTGTTCCCAAAAATCTGTCTGAACAGTCGTTTGAGCTTGGTAGCACTCATTCCGGCTTCTGCAGCCAGCTCTTTTATAACAGGAGGAATTTCCAATTGCTCAAGAATTTTTGCCCGTATCATATACATAGTTTCAATATCATGGATATTCAGTGCGTAGAGATGTTTTTCATTCCGCTTTTCCAATTCTATCAATAGTCTGCAAATCAGCTCTTCAGCTTTTAGTCTTAAAAAAAACAGCTTAAAAGTCTCATCTATCTCTTCAGAAATGATCTCATTGACAACATTTTGCAGAGAAGGATCGATCATATGTTCAAATAGAAAGGGTTCCGTATTTTCCACCAGGCTTTTCAGTACCGGTGACTGATCTGATACCTGAAACAAGCTTTTCAGGTAATCCGCATCCACTTCTATATTAATCGTGTTTTTATTAGAATGAATAGGAATAAACTTATCGGTATTAAGGCGGCTCGTTGCCACCATAACAGAAGGCATTTCAGCTGGATTTCCTCCCGAAGAGATTTTTGTTTTGGGAAAAATATGCTGAAACTTAAAAAAGAGCATCCTTTTAGCCATATTTACATCCGGATTTTCAATGATCAGATCTTCATACAGCTCATAATTACTAATAAGCATCCGGATATGTTTATTAAAGATCAATCCTGTGCAATATCCTTTTCCAAACCGGGATGGAATCTCCAGCTTTCTCTGTTTTATTTCCGAGCCCAGTAAACCGGCCAGGTTTTTCAGAATATGGGGAACCGTTTGATCAATCGTATCCATAAAAGTCTTTTACAGCTATTTTTAAGTCTAATATAATTATTTTATCTCTAAAATGACACAGAAATTTGTATCCATATTTAATAGCACAACAATTATGTTACTCAGAGACAAAAAAGTAGCCATTATTGGAGCTGGTCCTGTTGGGCTGACTATGGCAAAATTACTTCAGCAAAAAGGTATTGAAGTGACCGTATATGAAAGAGATAAATATCCCCAGGCCAGAATCTGGGGAGGAACGCTGGATCTGCACAAAGATTCCGGACAGAAAGCTATGAAAAAGGCAGGATTACTGGAAGCTTATTATAAAACCGCTTTACCCATGGGTATTACCATCGCTGACGAACAAGGGAAAACTCTGTTCACCAAACCAATCACCCCTGAAAACCAGTTTGACAATCCTGAAATCAACAGAAATAACCTGAGAACAATACTCCTTGAAAGCTTACCCCATGATTCAGTAAGTTGGGATAGAAAATGCATCGACCTTAAGGTTTGCGGCGGGAAATGGCTACTGCTTTTTGAGAACGGACTACAAGCTACAGCAGATCTTGTCATTGGCGCTAACGGAGGTATGTCTGCCATGAGGAAGTTTGTGACTGACACAGCAATTGAAGAAACCGGAACCATCATTATTCAGGGGGATATTCCCCATCCTGAAACAGATTGTCCCGAATTTTATCAGTTATGCAACGGAAACAGGTTGATGGCAGCTTTTCAGGGTACGTTATTGGTCGTAAACCCTGACAATAACGGCGCATTAACTTATGGTGTAATCTTCAAAAAACCTGATAATGCCGAAGATAATCTCCAGGATACAGACGATATCCGCAAATTTCTTCTGAAAAATTTCGCCCTTTGGGACAAACGTTATCAAAACCTGGTTCAGCTGACACCCTCTTTTTTGAGCTTACCAACCAGAAAATTACCATTGAGCACGCTTTGGAAAACTGATCGACCTTTACCGATAACCCTTATCGGAGATGCTGCTCACCTTATGCCTCCTTTTGCCGGCCAGGGCGTCAATACAGGATTGATGGATGCTCTCATATTATCCGGAAATCTCACTGACGGAAGCTATGATTCTTTACAGGCAGCTATTAATGACTACGAACAGCAAATGTTTATCTATGCTTCCGAAGCCCAGATTTCATCTTCCAGAAATGAAATAGAAATGCGCCATCCTGATTTTTCTTTTACCCAGTTAATCAACTAGATCATTTGTTCTAAAAACGCAAATACACCTCTGAAAAAAGGCATTTTACAACACATTTATCCTTACCTTTACGTTGAACTTAATATTGTATGATGAAGGAAGTAATTGTGTATCAAATTGACTCTTTTACTAAAGAAAAATTCAAAGGAAACCCTGCGGGGGTAGTTTTAAATGCAGAAAATCTGACCACTGCAGAAATGCAACTGATAGCCCGGGAACTCAACAATTCAGAGACAGCATTTGTTTTCCGCCCCACTACTCTGGAACAAAATTTCGACTACCATGTAAGGTATTTTACTCCAACAACAGAGGTTCCTTCCTGCGGACATGCCACTATTGCGGCATTATATGCAAAAGCAATGGAAGATCAGCTGGAATCCTGTACCATCAGAATAATGACCCAAATCGGAATTTTACCTATTAGGATTGAAAAACAGGATCACGAATATCAAATCACAATGACACAGGGACGTTTTGAGCTAAGCCCCATCTTTGATCCGCTAACGACGCAAAATATTGTTCATGCATTAGGATTGACAATGGAAGATCTTGATGAGAAATGCCCTGTACAAATTGCTTCGACAGGCCACTCAAAGGTTATGATCGGTATTAAAAGCCGGAACATTTTAAATCATCTTCAGCCTGATCTTATGGCTTTAGCCCAGCTGAGTAAAGTGATCAGCTGCAATGGCTATTTTGTATTTACTTTTGATTCCGATGATAAGGAAATCCTGACCTATGGAAGAATGTTTGCCCCGGCAATCGGCATTTCAGAAGATCCTGTTACCGGAAATGCCAATGGACCTTTGGGAGGCTATCTTATTCAAAATAAAATCATCAGTACTGCCGACAATACTTTCCAATTTACAGGTACACAAGGCGAAGCTATCAACCGTATTGGAAAAGTGCAGGTGGAAGTTAAGCTAAAAGACAGTGCTATTCCCGATATTGTCAGTATTACAGGCAATGCCGTAAATGTATTCAGGACTGTGATGCATATCTAATATTTTCGACCGCAAAAACATCGTAAAAAATAAAATATTCAATAACAAAAGCCTCCGGACTACTGATCCGGAGGCTCTGTTTGTCAGATTGAATTATGACTGAAATTCTATCCGTTTTCAAAACAAATATTTCTGAATTTTTCTATATCAATATACACAATACCTCCATCCTTAATTCTATGACTCTTCTGTATAGACTTACCCTGAAAAGATAAGGCATCAGCTTCTATCAGCTGATTTAATTTACTGACAGAAAGACCTAAACATATCCGGATCACAGAATATACTTTAAGACTAAAATCAAAAGGGGATTTAAGTGTAACCGGTAGTATTTCATACCCGGAATTTAAAATATCATCCAGTGTGGGATGTTGTATATCATATTCGACACTCTCCGCATCATACTCAACATTATTTTTTCTTCTTGTTTCGAGGGAAAATGCATATTCCCAGGCCGTTTCTGTATTATTTTCTGAAAATTTAATGAAGAGGGTTTTGCTTATTGATTCTGTTCTGACGCGGGAGAAAATGGTCATATTAAAGGTATTTTTACATTGTACACATCGGTATATCAACCAGATATCAATATTCTTTTTTTGAGCGTTCAGTCTGAATTTATCACTGCAATAAAACCTGTCGCTATTACAATGACTGCATTTCTTCTTTAAGAGGGGAGTATTTTTAGCTTTTACCTCCCATATATATTGCTGACTCATTACTTATTCTATAATCGTGCTTAGTATTCTTTAGTTAAGTTTTAACATAGCAGTCAAAGGAATTACAGCATTAAGATCATGGATCAAAAGCTGAAATATCAGATTTTGTTGCTTCTAAAAAAGCAACGAAATGAATACTATGTTTAAATGAAAACCTGCCCAGGTAGAATTACCTGAACAAAAGAATGATCAGCCTGTGGCTTGTGAGGCTGATACTAAGCGAATATAGGTTTACGAGTCGTTCCCAAAACGTTGATCTATTTATATTATTGAAGTAAAAATAATGAATATTTATCAAACAGCCGAAAAATAAATTAATGTTTATCAGTATTAGGCTCAGGTAATTGTATCTATTGAAATCACAATGAACCATACAACAAACAAAAATTGAACTGTACAACAAAATTATCTTTTGTATTTCGGACGAACTTTGTGGTATTAAAATCAAACAAAATGATACAGATTAATAAAATTTACATCAACGGCGAATTTGTTTCGCCACAAGGGACAGATACTTTTGATCTTATTGATCCTACGACCAACCGGAAAACCGGAGAAGTGATATTGGGAAACGAGGAAGATACCAAAGCGGCCATTGCTGCAGCAAGAGAAGCCTTTAAAACCTTTTCAAAGACGACCAAAGCAGAACGTATTGTTTTACTGAAAAAGCTTCATGAGGCAGTCAGCAAGCGGGAAGAAGAACTAGTCTCCACCATGGTTAAAGAATATGGGGGCAGTCTTCAGTTTTGTAAAATGAGTGTACAAAATGCCATTTCCGCTTTTACAACCACTATTGAAATACTGGAATCTTTTGACTTTGAAAGAACCGCAGGACATTCAAAAGTACGTTTTGAACCATTAGGTGTGGTAGGAATTATTACTCCATGGAATGCCAGCAACAGCTTTATATGCAACAAGTTGGCTACAGCAATCGCTGCCGGCTGTACGGCAGTGATTAAACCCAGTGAAATGAGTGCCCAACAAACCCAGCTAATTGCAGAATGTTTCCATGAAGCCGGATTACCAAAGGGTGTTTTTAATATGGTTAATGGTTTAGGAAATGTAGTAGGAACTGAAATTACAAATCATTCTGATATTGCTAAAATATCTTTCACAGGATCCACAATTACTGGAAAAACCATTGCTAAAGGAGCAGTGGATACCATGAAAAGGGTAACCCTGGAACTTGGTGGAAAATCTCCTAATATTATTCTGGAGGACGCAGATCTTGACAAGGCTGTCCCCATGGCTGTTTTTGGAGCTTATATGAATAACGGACAGGCATGTATCGCCCCTACCCGTCTGCTCGTTCCTCAAAATAAACTGAATGAGGTCAACGAGCTCGCAAAACAGGCTGTCCGGAATGTGAAGGTAGGACAGCCAAATGAAGAAGATACCACCGTTGGTCCCATGGTCAGTGCAAAACAATATGAACGGGTACAGACTTACATCAGACTGGGACAAAGCGAGGGTGCTACCCTACTGGCAGGAGGTGAAGGAAAACCTGAAGGTCTTGAGGATGGTCATTTTGTAAAGGCCACTATTTTTACAAATGTTCGTAATGATATGCGTATTGCCAGAGAGGAAATATTTGGTCCTGTATTATCTATCATTCCTTATCAAAACGAAGAGGAAGCTATCAAAATCGCGAATGACACCCCTTATGGATTAGCAGCTTATATCAGTTCTTCCAGCAAAGAACATGCAGAGCATGTTGCGGCTCAGATTGATGCAGGCAGAATCTGCATTAATGGATTTGCCCATGATCCGCTTGCTCCCTTCGGTGGTTTTAAGCAAAGCGGTATCGGCCGTGAATATGGTGTTTTTGGATTGGAAGCCTATTTAGAACCCAAAGCTATTTTAGCATAACAAAAGCTTTTTCCTTGCAGCCAGGCAACTTTTTATACGTTCCTGTAATGGGGGAAAAGTTTGTAAGTTTGAATAAGAATCAATAGAAAATTACCTTTTAAGCCATGAATGATCAGAAAGCAGTTTGGCCTGTTAATTACTCCTGTCACTTTTCAGAGTTCCGGGAAGGAGAACAGTTCACACAAATTCACAGTCTGGGGTTAGTCCTTTCCGGTGAAATGGAACTGGATGATGGAAGTACAAAAACCGTCTTTAAAGAAGGAGAACTTTATTCTGCACGTAAAAACCGTCTTTTAAAATTCGCAAAATACCCACCCAAAAATGGGGAGATTAAAACGGTAACTCTATATTTTGACGATGCTGTATTACAGGATTTCAGCAGAGAATATGAATATTCGGCAGAGAAAAAAGAAAATATCTCCACATTTATAAAACCGGACAGCCAGCCATTGCTCTCTTTTATGCGCTCTCTTCTTCCCTACGAAGAATTATTGAGTACCTCCACCTCAACAGAGCTTATTCGCCTGAAACAAAAGGAAGCATTAATTCTGATGCTCGCTTATGATCCGGATCTTAAAGATGTTCTGTTTGACTTTTCAGAACCTTATAAAATTGATATTAAATTATTTATGGATAAAAATTTCCATTTTAATGCCAAGATTGAACGCTTTGCCTATTTAACAGGAAGAAGCTTATCTACTTTTAAAAGGGATTTTCAAAAGAGTTTTGGGATACCGCCAAGACAATGGTTACAGCTTCGGAGACTGAAGGAGGCGCATATTTTACTTTCACAACAAGATAAGCCCGTCTCTGATATTTACCTGGAATTGGGGTTTGAAAACCTTTCCCATTTTTCTTTTGCATTTAAAAAACAATTCGGGTATTCTCCCAGTACAGTTCAGGCCCAAAAGCTAAAAAAATAAAGACGGATCCTGTCTATTACTTATATTTGAAAGCAAATTGCATCCTCAACAAAAATGAAGAATCTAAATGAGCAATATAAAGATGAACTGAATCTTCAAAAAATTGGATTAATAAAATGTAGAAAATAAAAAACCTTGTTTATGGAAGACAATTTAAACTGTATTTACAGGGTCATTCATTTTATGGAGAACAATTACGATCAGCAGATCTCTGTAAAAGATCTGGAAGATGTATCCCACTACTCTTACAGAAATATACAGCGTATTTTCAAATACAGTTGCGGAGAAACCATAGGGGCTTTTCAGCAAAGGCTGAAAGTGGAAAATGCCTATAAACGCATCCTTTATACCCAGGAAAGTCTGACCGCCATTGGTATTGAAGTAGGATTTGCCAATATAGCCTCGTTTTCGAAGGCTTTCAAACAGCATTTTGGCATTTCCCCTAAAGCAGCAAAACTGAGCAGGGAAAAGCTCCTTTGCGGACCGGATCTGATTCCTGTAACATCCGATATATTGCTGGAACCTGAAATTGTATACCTACAATCAATACCCGTATATTATCAAAGTACCCCAACTTATTACAACAATGAGGAGATTGAGGTATTATGGGAAAAATTTACACAAAATGAATTTCCTGTTTCCGGCACTGAGTATTTCGGGGTTATTGCAGATGAACCATTGATCAAAACTGAGATAAACTGTCGCTATGATGCCTGTGCCAGCATGCAGGCTCAAAATAAAAAATTGCCTTCAAAAAAGATATTCGGGGGCCAATATGCCCGTTTTGCCCATATGGGAAGCTATGAAACGATAGATGAAACTTACACGAAAATCTATTCCCGCTGGATTTTCAATTCCGGTCTCGAATTTTCTCATACCCCTATTATAGAAAAATATGAAAGACATGCTGATCATACAGATAATCAGGAAGAACAGCTCACTTATATTTTTTTACCTCTGAAGTAAGTTGTCAATTTCGGACAACTTTGAAAGCATCAATCGATCTAATTTTGCCCTATCAAAAACAGATACATTATGCAAACAAAGAAAATCCCATTCTTATTATTACCCGTTCTTTTATTCTCCTGTACACAAACAGATGTAACAGATAATCCGGGTACGACTGATCCAGCAGGCACTGTTGTTTATAAAATGCCTGAAGAATCAGCTCCACATGAAGGAACCTGGCTTCAATGGCCACATGAATATCAATATGGTGCCACCTACCGCAAGCGCCTGGATCCAACGTGGGTAGCCATGACCAAGGAGTTGGTACAGAGCGAAAAAGTCCATATTATAGCGTATGATAATGCAGAAAAACAGCGTATCACAGCATTTACTGACCAATGCAGGCGTTCCACTTACGAATGTCAATTTTAAACTGTATCCAACGGATGACTTTTGGGTAAGAGATAACGGTCCCATTTATGTAAAGGATAACAATGGAAACTTATTTATTCAGGATTGGGGGTTCAACAGATGGGGTAATAAGGCGGAATACAGCAACTGTAATTCAGTTCCTTCTAAAATAGCCACAGATACCAATATTCCAAAAATTGATCTCAATTCCGTAATGATTAATGAGGGTGGAAGTGTAGAAATTGATGGAAACGGAGTATTAATGGCTTGTAAGAGTTCTATCCTTAATACCAATAGGAACCCGGGAATGACCCAACAGCAGGCAGAAGCTATATTTACCAAAAATTTAGGAGTAACGAAATTTATCTGGCTGCAGGGAAAAGCAGGCCTGGACATCACAGATATGCATATTGACGGGTTTGCCAGATTTGCCAATTCATCCACCATTGTTACCATGGACTCTGATGATCTGGCTTATTGGCAGGTTCCCGATGGTGATATTACCCAACTGTACGGTGCTACAGGAAAAAATGGCGCCGCTTATCAGTTTGTAAAGATTCCTTTGACCCAATATGATGTAATGACCACCTATGGAAAAAATGTAGGCCGTGCTTCCTATATTAACTATTACATCGCTAATAACCGTGTATTAGTACCTAATTATAACGATCCTAATGATGCAGTAGCCAACGAGATCATCCAACGCCTCTATCCGGATAAAAAAGTAGTAGGCATTGATTGTCGTAATTTATTTGCCAACGGAGGAATGGTACATTGTGTGACACAGCAGCAGCCGAAATAAAAAATCATATATATCCTAAAAACCTGGTGGTCAGATTTGATCACCAGGTTTTCAATATTATTACAGCTAATGTAAAGAATCTGTTTTTCCAGAGTACTGTCGCTTCTTTCGGTTTTTTTCAAAATCACTACTATGAAGCCCCTATGGTCTTAAAATTGTAGGTATACAGTGAACAACACTAAATCTAATATTATGGCAACCAAAACCACCACAAAAAGAACAGTCACCAAAAAAGCACCGACAAGCAAATCGTCACCAGTAAAAAAAACAGCCAAAACTCCGGCTAAAAAAAATGCAGCCAAAGAGCTGAAAGATCTGTTTGAAGATTCGCTGAAAGACATCTATTGGGCGGAAAAAGCATTAGTTAAGGCATTACCTAAGATGCAAAAAAATGCAACAGATAAAAGACTTAAAACAGCCATTGAAAATCACTTAATGGAGACCCAGATTCATGTAAAAAGACTGGAAGAATGTTTTAAATCCCTGAAAAAAAAGGCAACGGCAAAAAAATGCGATGCCATGCAGGGGCTCTTGGATGAAGGTAAAAGTATTATGGAAGAAACAGCTCCCGGATCGGTAAGGGATGCCGGTATTATCGCTGCAGCACAGAAAGTGGAGCATTATGAAATTGCTACTTACGGAATATTGGCAGCCTATGCTAAGGTTCTTAAAGAAAATTTCTGTCTCAAAAATTTCCTGGCCACCCTTAACGAAGAAAAAAAATGCGATGCCCTTTTAACAAAAGTAGCAGATACAAGGCTTAATACTAAAGCTTTATAGCCGATGCGCTGTTTAAAATATGATGAAAAGAGGTCTGTTATAGATCTCTTTTCGTTTTTATCTCAGCTTCATCAGAGTAGTTTTATGAATGTAATAAGGGATATAATCGCCAAAAAATAATGTAAATTTGCCCTATCCTACCGTAAAAGGTAGATTCTTAGCTTTAGATCACATGAAAAAAACAGCATTTTCTTTACTGGCCTTCTTGATGCATATGGCCTGCCAGGCTCAAAACTTTGACCTTATTCCATTAGGTATATATGGTGGAGAGCAAGAAGATAACCTATCAGCTTATTTGGTGGGAGCACCGAAAGACAGTACGTTCCTATCCCTTGATGCAGGAACAATAAATACAGGAATACGGAAAGCAATTCAATTGAAAAGCCTTAACGGACCGGAAGAGACCGTTCTAAAAAACCAAATAAAAGGATATTTTATCTCACACGGTCATTTGGATCATTTATCAGGTCTTATTATCAATTCTCCGGCTGATGCAAAAAAGGATATTTTTGCTATAGCTCCGGTTATTCAAATTCTGCAAAATCATTATTTTATCACAGATACCTGGATTAATTTTGCCGATCAGGGCCAAAAGCCTATGCTTGGAAAATACCATTATAATGAACTTCAGGAAGGAAAAGAAATCGCAGTACAGAAAACACCTCTTTTTATAACGGCATATGAACTAAGCCATGTCAATCCTTATAAAAGCAGTGCCGCACTGGTCAGAAAAGACGACCATTATCTGCTTTATTTAGGGGATACCGGTGCCGATCGGGTGGAAAAATCTGATCAGCTCAATAAGCTTTGGGACACTGCAGCCCCACTTATAAGAAAAAGACAGTTAAACACGATATTAATAGAGGTTTCTTTCCCAAACAGCCAACCTGAAAACCTTCTGTTTGGCCACCTCACTCCTAATCTGCTGCTGGAAGAACTGCAGAAACTGAAAGAAAAAACAGGACAAAAGAATCTGGAAGGTTTAAATATCGTAGTTACCCACAGAAAGCCGACAAAAGACAATCCTGAAATTATTAAAGCAGAATTACTGAAAAACAATCCGTTAAAAGTAAATTATATCTTCCCCGAACAAGGCAAAAAAATTAATTTACCCTAACAATTTATTAAAGATGAGACTATCCTGTCTCATCTTTTTTATTACTCATGTTCTCATACATAAAGAGAGTACCCAATAGGTCTGTTTGAAATTATTTTTTGATTAAAAAGATGAACGCAAAACTCATGATTAATTTCGCTTTATTTTAAGCCGGCAAAGTGACGCGACTTCGTCGCTGATGAAGATGTATGCTTATCCATACGTTTTGACGAATCAACTTCGTTGATTCTATCCTTTACTCCCTGAAAATATGGATAATGAGGCTAAAGCTTTGCCTTAGAAAAACACAGCATCAGTACATGATCTTTTTAATCAAAAATTACAGATGCTATCTCTGAGATTTCAGGTACTTTATCCGATAGTCCTCCAAGGATTTAAAAAATACTTTTTACCAAATGGTAATTCATCACAAAGCAATTATTGCTAATTTTATTGTAATGGAAGAGTTTATAGAATACATACTGCTGTTTGGTAACCTGAACCAACAGCAAATAGATCTGATTACAAGTAAAGCAAAAGAAATAGAGCTTAACAAAGATGAATATTTTGCAGAAGCGGGTAAGGTTTTGAGACAGGTCGGATTTATTACTGACGGCATATTCCGTATTTGCTATTACAACAATAAAGGGGAAGAAATTACCAAAATTTTCATAGAAGAAAAGCATTTGCTGTTTAACCTCAAAAATGTGCCTTCTACGGAATATATTCAGGCAGCAACACATTGTAAGCTTCTTGTATTTTCCAATTCTGACTGGAAAGAAATCTCCGACACCATCATGGACTGGGAAAATATTGTTCAGAAAATTACCAATAAATCGCTGGCTCAAAAACTTGAAAGGGTAAGCCCGTTAGTATCACAAGATGCCACCACACGCTATCTGGAATTCATGGAAAAATATCCAACACTTGTCAACCGCATTCCCCTTTCATACATCGCTTCTTATCTGGGAATTACACAACAATCGTTAAGCAGAATAAGAAAAAATATACGTTAAGCTGCTTTTTACCAAATGGTAAACAGGTTCATTTTTTAACGATGCATTTTTGCAGTATCAATTGTAAAAATTTAAAAATGAACAAAACAATTTTCATTACAGGAGCTTCTTCGGGATTAGGAAAAGCAGCCGCCCAATTATTTGCCTCAAAAGGCTGGACTGTCATTGCTGCGATGCGACACCCCGAAAAAGAAACAGAACTTACGCAGCTATCCAACGTCCATCTTTTGAAATTAGATATCAGCAATGCCAGACAAATTCTTCAGGCAGCGTCTGAAGCAGAGGAAATAAGCCCGGTAGATGTACTGTTTAACAATGCGGCTTATGGACTTATGGGTGCTTTTGAAGGAACTACCGATGAACAGCTGGCCCAGCAAATCAACACCAACTTTTTAGGAACAATCCTTGTTACAAAAGCATTCCTTCCCTATTTCAGAACCAGAAAAAGCGGAACCATTATTACAGTAACATCTTCTACTGCAAACATTCCTTATCCATTTGTTGCTGTTTATGCAGCAACAAAATCGGCATTGGAAACATGGACAGAAGGAATGAGTTATGAATTAAACGGACTGGGTATAGGGATCAAAACCATACTGCCCGCTTATATGCAGACCAATTTTGGCAGTAATGCACAAATGGTTACCCATGAAGCGTATCAGGAGGTTTTCGATGAATATATTACTGTGATGAGAGGAGATGCTGCCGCCCAGCGTGACACTCCCGAAAGTATTGCAAACATAGTGTATGAAGCGGCTACAGATGGTAAAAAACAATTGCATTATACTGCAGGTGATCTCGCCTCATCAGAGTACACATGGTTAAGAAAAGATGGAATTGATGCCGTAATTGACAGTATGCAAAAACGATTTTTCAGGTAAAAAGTGCCTATATCTGAATATAACAATGTTGTTTTATAAAAGAGAGAATGGAAGTTATTCTTTTTTCACACTTCTAAGCGGATTAACAATTTTAAAAGGGATATTCATTATCCCTTTTTTATTGAATACCCTAATTTTTCATAATGGTGAATACGTATCTATAAAACACTGTAAAGCTCTTGATTGAGGGCCGTCTTTTCTAAAAACAAGTACAGTATTCATTGTTCCCAATTGCCTGTTCAGACCATAGCTCTTTATTTTCCTCCCCAAATAATAGTTGGAGATCACCTCTTCCGGCAATAAACTGATTCCCAGGCCGGCTTCCACGAAGTTGATAATTCCTTCTATAGAATTCAGCACAGTACTTTTGTAATTAAGAATCCCTTTATGGCTTAGCCAGGATTCTAATCTCCCCCTGAAAATACATCCCTCATCAAAAACTATAATTTTCAATGGTTCTTTTAACATAAGGGCCTGTAGCGATGGCCCTTCCGAAGATGACAAAATAACGAGCCGTTCCTCCTTTATATTTATCTTTTCCAATCCGTTGATCGTAAGAGGAGCTGAGACAAAAGCTGCATCAAGCTTATAGTTCAAAACATCGGATATCAGTGAATTCCGGGTATCTGACTTAAATTCTAATTCGATACCGGGATATTTTTCTTCAAAAGCATTGAGCATTTCAGGTACTTTTAATGCCATTGTTGTTTCTATACACCCTATTTTCAGACTGCCATTCACATGACTACTGCTTAGGATGTTGCGTTTTGCTTCCTCCATCAAATGCTGAATCTGTTTACAATACTGCATCAGGATGATCCCTTCGGAAGTAAGTTCTACTTTGCGGGATGTACGTGAGAAAAGTTTAGCCCCAAACTCATCCTCAAGGCTTTTTATCCTCGCTGTGACATTGGACTGAACGGTAAACATCGTGGAAGCTGCTTTTGTGAAACTTCCACTCTCTGCTACAGCTTCAAATATTTTCAAATCATTTGTATTCATCTCAATTAATCATAAAAAGTGATTACAATAATCAAAACTAATCGTTTTTAATAATCAAATATCCGTATTAATTTTGAATGTTCAAAAAAAATAAATGAAAAGAATATGTAAACGGGTAATTGCAGGTTTGTCACTTGGCTTATCCGTAAACCATGTGACGCTGGCACAATCCAATCAAAAGTTAAATTTAAATAATCACAGTATGAAAGACCATTCCATCCACTATCGCAACGTTAAAGTAAACGGGTTAAACTTATTTTACAGAGAAGCAGGCCCTTCACAGGCGCCTACTATACTTTTACTGCACGGCTACCCTACCTCATCTCATATGTTCAGGAATCTGATTCCTATGCTCAGCAAAAATTATCACGTAATAGCTCCCGATTTACCTGGATTCGGTTATTCGGATGCTCCGGATCATACACAATTCAGTTATACATTCGACAATCTTACTGCCACCATACAGGCGTTTGTTGATACCATGGAAATGAAACGGTTTGCTATTTATATCTTTGACTATGGTGCACCGGTAGGCTTACGCCTGGCAATGAATAATCCTGAAAAGATTACGGGTATCATTTCCCAAAATGGAAATGCTTACGAAGAAGGTTTAAGCAATGAATGGAATCCGATCCAAAAATACTGGAAGGATCCATCGGAAGCCAACCGGACTGCACTGAAAGGCTTTGTATCTAAAGAAGTGACAAAGTTTCAGTACCATCATGGTGTATCTGATCCATCTTTAATAGCTCCGGAAACCTACACGCTGGACCAGAAATTCCTTGACAGACCCGGCAATATAGAGATACAGCTGGATTTAATGAAAGATTACAGAACGAATGTAGCCTTATATCCTAAATTCCACGAGTATTTCAGGAAACACCAACCCAAAATGCTATTGGTATGGGGAAACAAAGATCCGTACTTTTTACCGGCAGGAGCTGAAGCTTATAAAAAAGATATACCGAATGCCAGGCTTACGTTTTATGACACCGGACACTTCGCACTGGAAACTAACGCCGAAGAAATCGGAGAAGAAATACTCAAATTTATGGAGACAGTACCTGAATAAATGAATCAATAAGATTCCAAAAAAAGCAGAAATCATTTGATCTCTGCTTTTTTGTAAGGGTCTTTACCCCGAATATGCTGTAAAAAGTTCTAAGATGCCAACTCCCATTAGCCTGAAATTGGCATGTATTGTTATTATGTTTGTTGTATATTAAACACTGTACCTGCAGGATCGGTAATCCAATGCATATTTTCAGGAAGTTCCTCAATTTCGTCACAGGTTTCCACACCGTTTGACCGCAGATATTCTGCTGCCTCTTCCACGTTAGGAACGGTAAGCTGTAACCAGGTTTCAGAGTGTGTGTAGTTATCCACGCAATCTAACCATATTATATTGTTGCCGAATCTCACTTCATGTGTTCTGGACACAGTCGGATTATTAATGGGTTTTTCTTCGACTTCCAACTTCAAAATGTCCCTGTAAAAAGCAAGTGTTTTTTCATATTTACTTTTGGGAATTTTTATGGCTATATTAATTCCTGCTTCAAATTTTGTTTCCATAGTATCCGTTTTCAGTAATTGTACAATATAATTCAATAGATAAGCTTACTTAGATTTCAATATTACCTGTTATAACCTCACCGGCCCGTTTATAATGAGCGATGATTACTCCTTTTGAGGTCATATGACTCTCTGCCAGGATAAAGGCTCCCGGAACTGCATTGTGGTCAAACAGTCTTTTTCCTTCGCCAAGAATCACCGGGTAAATTTTAAGCCGAAGTTCATCCACGAGATCGTGTTTCAGCAACAAATGAATAAGCTCACTACTCCCCCAAACCTGAATATCAGCACCTTCAGACTGTTTAAGATTCTTTATGTCCGTCAAATTTCTGAGAAAAACGGTATGCTTCCAATCCGACTGTTCCATAGTTTGGGACAGTACATATTTTGTTCCCTCATTGATAGCCGGCCAAAATTTAGCATGATCCGGCCAGTACGATGAAAAAATATCAAATGTCTTTCTTCCCAAAAGATAATCAGCCGGCTTCATTTCTTCATGCATGATCCGCCCAAAAAGCTCATCACCATAAGATACTGTCCAGCCACCATATTTGAAGTCTCCGGATACATCTTCTTCAGGACCGCCTGGTCCCTGCATTACACCATCCAGTGTAATCATTGATAAAACGGTTATTTTTCTCATATTGATCTATTTATGAATTAAGATAAAATCTGTCATCTAAATTTACTATGTAGCGTTTTAAGTTATTTTAAAAAACCGTTCAGATAGCTGAGAATCGTTGCAGTCTGCATCATCAGGCTGACATGTCCCTGTCCCGGAACAATCGCCAGCTGAGATTTCGGCATGGGAGCCATATCAGCGGAGACACCTCCACCCAGTAATGTATAGGTTTTTGCAAGCTCCGTTTTATCCAGGCCATCATTATCACCGGATATGATTAAAACGGGTGCAGAAATTTTTGAAATATTGGAATCCCCCAAATCAAATGGCTGTCCGGCAGATGCTATCATTTGCTCCAGAAGTTTTGTCCATTTTGTTTTATCTGGAGCTACAGCATTATAAGCTTCCTGCATAGGGCTGTTCATAAAAAGATCCGGTTTCATCGCCTTAAAAGCATTCCTTACTTCAGGAAGCCAACCGGTACTTTTATAGGTAGCAGAGATAATCACCAGTTTATTTAATCTTTCAGGACTCTGTATGGCAAACTGGTAAGCCACGGCTCCACCAAAACTATAGCCTAGAACATCGGCCTTTTCAATTTTAAGATAGTCCATGACCTTGGCTACATCGCCGGCTAAAGTAGTATGCGCTAATTTCCTTTCTGAAAACGGTGTATGTCCATGTCCCTGCAATTCAAGGGCTATTACTTTACGGGTCTTCGACAGCTCCGGGATCAGCTGTCC
This sequence comes from Chryseobacterium rhizosphaerae, assembly GCF_003385455.1. Taxonomy (GTDB): domain Bacteria; phylum Bacteroidota; class Bacteroidia; order Flavobacteriales; family Weeksellaceae; genus Chryseobacterium; species Chryseobacterium rhizosphaerae. The sequence continues at coordinate 25,557 of NZ_QNUF01000041.1, forward strand.
CCAATTCATATCAATGGTCATAAAAGCACCATGTAATAATACAATAGGCTTACCTTCACCATACACTTCATAATATACTTTGGTATTGTTAACGGGTACATAACCGCTGCCAGATGGGGTTAGCTTTTGCCCGTAAAATTCTGATACTGTCAGCATCATGAAGAGCACAATGAGCAAGGGTGTAAGAAACTTAAATAAATTTTTCATAATATGATGTTTAGGTTAATCAAAAAACTCTTATTCAAAATTACCAAGTACCTGGGAAAACTCACTTGCCACAAGACAAGATTTTATCCTGATACAATCATTTTTTGCATTCCGTTTAAACAGGTATTTCTACACGCATCCAGGCCTCTTCGGATTATTTAATTAACAAATTTTAAGACAAAACACCACTATCACAAACTCAATAAAGATAAAAAATTCAGAATAATTTCACTTCAGTTAATAAAAATTGATTAATTTCGAATTACAAATAAGCTTAATATTATGAAAAATTTAAAAAAAATCCAAAGACAGGAAATGAAATCAATTAAAGGGGGAATTAACTGCCCAGGTGGTCAAATATGCTTAATCGGCGGAAAGTGGCAATGTATGCCATATGATGGATGTGGTGGTGGAAACCAACCTTAGTTTTACGTTGAACCCAGTTAATGACTTTATCATGAAAAATTGTAAGAAAATTTCAAGAGATCAGCTAAAAAGTATTAATGGTGGAGCATCGGGTTGTTCCGAAGCATGCTGTCCACCACCGGGAATAAAAAGATGTCCATGGGTGATTTGTATAGCACCTTGTGATATATTAAGTTAAAACTAAAAAGTTATCAATACAGGAAGCCTTAGGATCAGAGATTCTAAGGCTTCTTTGTGAAGAATCAGAAGTGGCCAAATATGCAAGAATAAGATCATTAAGCCATTGATACAAGCCCTTTTGTCTTTTTGAACTCCGTTAAGCTCATATGATGTCGTTTTTTAAAAAACTTATTCAGGTGGCTTTCATCTGAAAAACCAAACTCGGTTACAATTTCATTGACCCGCATATCACTGAAAAGAAGGCGGTGCTCGATCAATCTTATTTTATAATTCAATATAAAATGCTGTATGGTTTCTCCACATTGTTTTTTAAAGTAGCTTCCCAGGTAGCTTTCAGAAAACCCAAACTTCTGGGAGATCGCAGAAACCTTTAACAATGCCGGATCATGGATATTTCCCTGGATATAATCAATGATATCAAGGACTCTTTTATCGGTATTGGAAGCTACATTCTCCGCTCTCATCTTTGAAATATTTCTGGCTGCTATTACAATCAATGCGTTCACATAATGCAGAGTCAGTTCCTCATGGTAGAGGTCAGGATGATTCAGGCCATGGAGCAACGAAACGACGATTGAATCAACCAAGACAATGTCAGGCTTATTCTGCAGAATACATCCGGATAAAAAAGAAGCTCCATACAACAGACACTCCATTGAATTAATACTGTTCCACTTGTATTCCTTTACATACCGTTCACTGAACTTCACCAGCAAAAGATCTGTTTTTTCAATAATTTCCAGATAGTGCAGATCATTGGGTGTCAGGAGAATCAGGCTTCCTTCACTGTAAGAAGCCATATTATTATTGATCTTAAGGAATCCTTTTCCCGAAATGACATATACAATCTGGAAAAAGGAGAATTGACTGTCTTTTAAGGGACAGTTGGCAGCCTGATGGTACTCTACCTTTACCAATTGATCTATATTCTCTCTTTTCATAAGACAAAAATACCCATTTATCATTAAAATATACTGATTTTTTACAATTTTTCTGTTCAAATTTGCTATATTAAAATTGTAAGCATTAATGAAAACATCAATCTACGTCCTGGCACTGGGAGCTTTTGGCATCATTACCACCGAATTCGGGATCGTTGGGATCCTACCGACTATCAGTCGACAATTCGGCGTATCCATCGATACTGCCGGATGGCTGCTTAGTGCCTTCGCAATAACTGTAGCCGTCTCCTCCCCCTTTATCACTTCATTTACAACCAAAATAAACCGAAAGTTCCTGCTGTGCCTGGTCATGAGCATATTTGTTCTTTCTAACCTAATCTCTGCTTTTTCCACAAATTTTACAACGCTGATGATCGCCCGAATATTACCGGCGATACTGCATCCTCTATTCTGGAATATTTCTATTGCCATTGCATTCAAAGAAAAAGGAGCAAAAGGAGTATCTACCGTAATGTTGGGATTAAGCTTAGCCACAGTGCTCGGTATTCCCCTGACAACCTATGCTGTAGACCTCTTCCATCATTGGCAGGCATCATTTTTCCTTAGCAGTGCTATAAGCTTAATTGCCTTTATCGGCCTGTTGCTCTTTATCCCCTCTATTCCGGCAGATCATACAAAATCCACACAAAATCAGCTAGCCATATTGAAAAGTCCTCTTCTTTGGCTCAACCTGATTTCCAGTATAGCAACATTGGCAGCAATGTTTGCCAGCTACACTTACCTTACCGCCTATCTTGAGCAAATTACAAAAATGAACGGGGCACAGATCAGCATGATGCTGCTTCTTTTCGGAGGCATGGGAACTCTTGGGAACTGGCTCATGGGAATAGCATTGAATCGCAACGTCCTTGTAACTGCGAGACTCTTTTTACTTCTCTTAATGTCGGTACAGATTCTTGCTTATTACCTTGGGGGAGTTTTTACTCCAATGGTCATCATTATCTCCCTTTGGGGTATGATCCATACCGGTGGATTTCTGGTTTCAAATATCCGGACCACACAGTCTATTCCGCATCATGCACTGGAATTCGTTAACAGTCTATTGACTTCATCCTATAATATTGGGATTTCCTTAGGTGCATTTCTCGGCGGAATAGTAAGTGCTTATTATGGAGTTCAGTATGTTTTATGGGTGAGTATTTTGCTGTTGACGGTAACATTTATTCTGAGCTTTGTAACCTTTCCGAAAAGTATTGCAGAAAATGAAAAGGCAAAACAATTGAAACATGTTGCCCCTGCATGTGAGCAGAGCTAGGTATTTTATAACCAACGAACTGTTTCCCGTTAAGAAACAATTCGTTCTCCAGTAAACCTTTCCCTTATTTGTCCATAGAAACTTCCATGTAGTGACCATGGACTTATCACTATCTTAAACCACTTATATAATTTCCTCAACAATACGTATGCGTAATAAAATATTAATTACTGGTGGCTCCGGAAAAATTGGAAGCCACTTTATCAAATCTTTTTCAGATCAATATGAAATTAGAATTTTTGATCTCCATCCACCCAAAATTCAAGATGCATCCATTGAATATTTTCAAGGAAATCTTACAGATAAGGAAAGCCTCATGAAGGCTTGTGAAAATGTGGAAATTGTTATTCATCTGGGTGGCATTGCCAATCCAGATGCCACATTTGATGATATACTGGACGCCAATATCATTGGAACAAAGAATGTTATTGATGCTGCCATTGCAGCCGGTTGTAAAAAAATCATCTATGCAAGCAGTGCACAAACGATAGAAGGTTATCCCAAAGACGTTCAGCTTAATCCCGAGATGCCTATAAAGCCCGGAAACCTATATGGTGTTTCTAAATGTTTTGGGGAGGCCCTGCTTTCCTACCATTGTTTTAGCAGTGACTTAAGCGCCATATGTCTTAGAATCGGAGCCTATGAATTTCCGGAGGATTTCGCAGAAATGAACGCGCGGGATTTAAGCGCCTATCTGCATCCCGATGATTTAAATCAACTCCTGCATCTGTGTATTGAATCTAAAAATATAAAATTTGAAATACTAAATGCCATTTCCAACAATAGGTATAAACGACTTGATATCCAGAAGACCAAACTTTTAACAGGTTACGATCCTCAATACAATTCTTTTGATCTGTTCAGGCTTAAAAAATAAATTGAGACCTGTTTGAAAAATATTAATAATAGAACAGTCAAGTTGATAATCATAACTATATATTGATATTCAATAATTTACATAAGTTTTCGTGGCACTTTTTCTGAAATACTAAGAGTGTCACTAACTTTTGGAATGTTTTTATTTTGCTTTATACATTGGGAAGATAAATTCACGTTTAAAGTCATCGCTTTCACTATATAAGAATTCTTCTATAATAATCGATTTTTCACCTTTTATAGCTTGAATAAAAATTGTTGCCATATCATAATTTTGCAGATTCATGGTTAAAGTATTATCAAACTTTGCCCACTGAATCCAAGCAGGAATTTTTCTTTTGTTTCTCCAGTTTCTTAGTTCCAGCAAAAAGTCTTCTTTGTCTGAAAGTAGTGATTCCAAAGAAGCTATATCTTTTTCTACAATCTTCCATCGAGCTTTTGAAAGAATGATATTATTGTATTCTACCCTCGGTAAAAATGTGTAAATATATTCTAGCCCACCCCAGTTGAAATGAAGTCCGGATCTGATATTTTGGGAATATAGATCAGACAAAAAATGATAAACAGGCAAAGTGTTCGTATAATAATTATGAGCGTTTGTAAGATAAGGTCTTATCTCTTTATTCAATTTTTTTGACCGTAAAACAACTTTATCATTTTTTAAAGAAATATACAAATCCTCTGCTGGTATTTGATTTTCCATTGGCAAAATAGATTGAGCTAAATAAGGAATTTCATATTGTCTTAAAGCCGGTCTTCTTACTATATTTCCTATTCTTGCTTCCGGTAAATGTATTATTTCAGCTAAAATTTTATCAGATCTAAGCTCTTGCTCTTTTTGGGTAATGGTTTTTGTCAGATTCTGAACTTTTGATTTTTCGGAACAGAATCGTCCTAAAAGATTAGCAGCACTACTCCCAGTACTAGTGTTTAAAAATAATTTGTCCTGATTATTATCCGAAATGATCTCTGTCATTATGGAAATCGTATCGGGCAGATCATCCCATTTCTCTTCAAAATCTTTAAAATCTTCGTCAGATAATTCAATACTGTATTGATTATCCAATAAAGCTTCCTGTAGCTTTTCATTAAGAACCCAATGAACCGAAGTAAGCTCGATGTTTTTGTTTATGTGTTTCTGTGAAACAGGAAATATCAGGTCTTCAATATAAGGATGAATGCCTTTTAGAGAAACATTTTGTTTATACCCAATACCTATTTCGGTATCAAGCACGTACAATAAAGAAACTTCCTGCATTTCAAATCTTTGATAGAAGGCTTTTTTAAATCTTGAAAATTCATTTTCCTTTTGCCCTAAAGTAATTTTATTTAAAAAGCTAATCCCTTGTTTAAGTTTTTTTTTCCAGTGAGGGGATAAAGCAAATATATCCTTAAAATACAAATCCGTCTGAAAGAGATATTTGGGTTCATACCCTATTGCAAAGGATTTTATTAATTCTTCAATTTCAGTATACTTGCAGATTGGATAACTAAGATTTTGATCTAATTCATTCAGTTTATTTTTAATTGAAATTAAAATTTCAGCTACCTTTTTTACTTCTATCCTGTTTAAAACAATAATAATAGTATCTAAGAAGTCCTTTCCTGAAACATTAGGTTCCAATTCACTTACCAAAACCTGATTATCAATCAATTCTTCTATAAATTCCTTAGCTTCACTTTTCGTTATCTGTTCATTGAGAAGAATATTTACAATCTCTTTAATGGTTTTCCCTGGTTTTGAAAAATTCAATATCTTTTGTAGTTCTTGAGAAAGTGGAGCTGAAGAAATAATGTATTCTCTTTTTCCTTCTGCATATTGGTATTCTACATATCGAATTTTATTACCTACTTTATAGATGCTGCTATTAGGAGAAAATAAAAGTTTATTTCTTATCTCCGGGAGTTGCACAAAATGCTGCGCAAGGGAAACAAGAAAATACATATCCAATTTGGTATCTCGCAGTAGGTTGTCAGTTGAATATTGATCATTACTGACAACGTTGGAAACCTCTATATTGAACTTCCCCAACCCTAGTCCTGCAAACAAGCCGAATGGAGTACAGCGTGTACTCATTCGGCTATAATACTTTAGTATGGTATGTTTTAGTTTCTGATTGTTTTTAGAAGAAAATTGTTTTTTCGAACGAAGCCATTTATTAATCTCATCATACAAATTTGGCGAAGCCAAATAGATAGCCTCTTGAAAAACAGGATCGCTGCATATTTCCTTTAATTCCGTATCTGAAATATTATCTTTATTAAGCTGCTCTCGAAAGTCTTTGAGTGAGAACAAAGAAGTCCGAACAACATACTCAGCAAAAAAATGATAAGGAAAACGAGACATTTTACTTTTTTGTATTTTCTTTTGGCTGATAATCAGGATGGCCTAATTGCCATAACGCAAATGTGAACATATCTCCTAAATTAGCATATCGCTGTGCAACAGGAACATTACCAGAGTGCCCTCCTTCAAAATCTATTTTCAAAAGAATAGGATTATCAGAGGAGTCATCAGCCATTAATTTGGCTGCAAATTTTACAGGTTCCCATACTGCTACTCTTTGATCATTCATTCCTCCTGTTATAAATGTTGCAGGATATTTAATTCCTTTTTTAATATGATGATAGGCATCCATTTCTAATAAAGCTTTAAATTCTTTTGGATCTTTTACACTTCCAAACTCTTTTGGTTGAGCATTAGGTGTTGCTTCATCTCTAATAGGATTCATAACACCAACTTCTGCAATGACAGCCTTAAATAAATCAGGTCTTTCGGTCATAGCTCTTCCTACAGTAATTCCACCAGCACTACCTCCCCAAATTGCTACTTTATCCTTTGAAGTATATTTTTCCTTTATCAAATATTCTGTACAATCTATTAAATCCCTCCAGGTATTGGGTTTGGTTTCTTTATGTCCCGCTAAACGCCACTTCTCACCCTTTTCTGCCCCCCCTCTTACATGGGCTACTGCAACCATTCCACCTTGATCTACCCATAATAAATAGGTAGTAGAAAAAAGTGGATTCATTGAAACTCCATAGGATCCATAACTATCAATCAAAACCAAATTTTCACCATCTTGCTTCAGATTTTTATTATAAATCAGAGAAACGGGAACTTCCGCACCATCCCTCGCTTTTATAGTAATTTCCTTAACTAGAATGTCTTTAAATTCAGGATATTCTGTAACAGGAGATAAATTCTCAGAAGCAAATGTATTCGTTTTTAAGTCATACTTAAAACGTTGACTATCATTAGCCCAACCTGAACAAGTTATCCAAATATCAGAAGAGTTTTCTCCTTGAGATTGTAAATTAATACTTCCTGAAGGGTATGGAAGCTTAATAGAAATATCTTTTCCTTCTTTATATAAATACAATTTTGCTTCTACTCCGTTTTTGGTTGTGGTATAGTAGATACCATCTTTGGTAATTCTGTAGCTTTTAATAAATTCATCTTTTTTTTCAGGAATTAGAACTTCTGGATCTTTAAAATCCGGATCATTAATACTCGTCTTACAAAGTTTATTAAAAGAGGTGTTATATGCTGATAAAAAAACAGCTTTATCTTTCCATAACTCTAAATTCTTCGCTTTATCACTTGGATCATAGAACGGCTTCCAATCTTTTTTACCTGCTAGTAAATCTTTTTTACTAATTATAAATGTTTTTCTGTAAGTTGGATAGTCTACTAACATTCCAATATAATATTGATCATCGGTATCAAAATCCACAATCATTGGAAACTGATCATCAGTAATTTTTAGGTCAGGATTATTTTTAGCAGAAAAAACATCTACTATCTCTTTAGGATCATGCCCTATTTTATATAAAACCGTTTTTGTATTTTTATAAAAATCTACAGACTTTGAATCTGTAGTAGGATAATAAAGATAGAAAAAACCACTATTATCATCCAGCCATTTTACTCCACCACCACTAACAGGCTCTATCTGGGTAATAACTTCGGGATAAATATATTTTTTTTCCACATCAAGAATAATGACTTCTGCCAGCTCTTTGCCTTTTTCCGCCATTGAGATCGCAAGTTTGCTACCATCACAACTTGGATTTATATAATTAATAACAAATTCATGATTTGTTTCATTACTTCTATAGTTGATAGGATCATAAAGCAATTTTTCTTTTCCTAAAAATCCATTCTGATAATAGAGCTTAGCAACTTTCTCATTATCGTTTTTTTTCAAATAAAAATATTTATCATTACTCGTAACTTTTAGGTTAGATATAGAATATCTCTGTCTTTTATCAAATTCAAGCCTTTTATTAAAATAATAGCTTTTATTTGGGATGAAGTCTAAAACAGAATTTGTATAAGCTGTTTGAGACTTCATCCAATTAATCGTGTTGGAATCTTCTAAATTTTCTAAATTTCTGTATTGATCTAATATTTTAACCCCAAAATATTCATCGATAGCAGATTTTGAAGAAGCTAAATTTTTTTTTTGAGCAGAAAAAAGAAAAGAAAAAAAACAAGCAATGATAAATAAATACTTCATAAATAAATTATTTTACATATGTATGTCTTAAAGG
>NZ_QNUF01000042.1 GCF_003385455.1 Chryseobacterium rhizosphaerae
GTATAATGTATAATGTATAATGTATAATGTATAATGTATAATTAATATTTGATATTCAAAAATTCTTTTTTATTTACATCTGAGGTCTTTATTCTTTATTCTTTATTCTTTATTCTTTATTCTTGGTTCTTGGTTCTTGGTTCTCGACTCTTAACACCCGGCTCCTTACTCTCAATTTCCACGCCCATCCCATCTATCTACCCTATTTACATTCTACAGCAAAACATAACTCCCCTCCTATACCCTATAACTCTAAAAAAACCTCTATATTTGCGGCCTAATATGAAAAAAATACACTAACATGGTACTTAAAAACTTAAATTATCCACTGGATTTCAAATTCAAAATCACTACATTAGCAAGTGACTTTAACATTACTGACAAGAATGGAAATTATGTCGCGTATGTACGTCAGAAAATGTTTAAACTAAAGGAAGATGTTGTTGTTTTCAATGACGAGACTAAATCTAAGGAATTGTTCAGAATCAGAGCTAATAAATGGATTGATTTCAATGCTTCTTATTCTTTAAATGACCTTATTGACAATAAAAACTTTGGCAGACTGGCAAGAAAAGGAATGCGTTCTATATGGAAAGCAAGCTATGATGTTCTGGATGCTAATGATCAGCCTAAATTTAAAGTACAGGAAGACAGTGCATGGGTAAGATTCTGGGATAGTTTTGTGGGCGAACTTCCTATTATCGGAATGTTTACCGGTTATTTCCTTAATCCTTCTTACACCGTAACAGGTATTGATGGGAAAGCTTATTTTAAATTAAAGAAAATGCCTTCATTCTTTGGAAGAAGATTCCAACTGGATAGATTAATTGACATTGATGATGAAGAAGAGAGTTTAGTAATCCTTTCATTATTGATGATGACCCTTTTGGAAAGAGCAAGAGGTTAAGAATATAAAACCACAAACCAATGAAATACCTAATCATTTTTTTCTCTGCGTTTCTATTAGTAGCCTGTAAAAAGGATAAAGAAACAGTTTCAGGGACCGCTCCAGCCGATTCTTTAAGTATTGTGAAAGACTCTGCAGCAACAGATACTTCTTCAGGAAAAATTCTGGTTGGAAACATACCTTTTCCAAAAGAAATTAAAGAATGTTCATGTTATTTTGCCGTTAATAAAGCTGACTTTGAAGCTGAAAAATACATCTATGCTGATGATGCCGGCAAAACAGCGTATATGAAACTTGACGGTAAAAGACTGGCTATGAACCTGATCTCTTCAAGCGATATGGAAGTGGATGAAGAACTGACCAAAGAAATAGAAAATGGTGATTATAAAATCTCTGTAAAAGGTAAAAAAATAAAAGGCGAAGAGGCTTTACTGTTTGAGGGCACGCTGACGATTGAAAAACCGGATGGAACGGTTTTCACGACACCTATCTACGGAGAATGTGGATGTTAATACAACAAAAAGGGTAAAAGGCCGATTCACAAATTAGGTTTTGGCTCATTTACAATTCATAAAAAATGCTTCTGTATCCTACGGAAGCATTTTTAATTTCGTAAATTTGAGAAAAATAAATTTCAATGGCATTATCTAATATAGAACCGCAGATAATCTGGAAAAACTTCTCCAAATTAAATGCAGTTCCAAGACCATCAAAAAAAGAGGAAAAAGTAATTGCTTTCATCAAAGGATTTGGTGAAGACCTTGGACTGGAAACTACTGTAGATGAAGTAGGAAACGTAATTATCAAAAAATCGGCTACTGCAGGAATGGAAAACCGTAAATCTATTGTGTTGCAATCACACCTGGATATGGTTTGCCAAAAGAATAATGATGTTAATTTTGATTTTGAAACAGAAGGTATCAAAATGGAAATTGATGGTGACTGGGTAAAAGCAAAAGGAACAACTTTAGGAGCTGATAACGGTTTAGGGGTAGCTACGATCATGTCTATTCTTGAAAGCTCGGATATCCCACACCCTGCTTTGGAAGCTTTATTCACTATTGATGAAGAAACAGGAATGACCGGAGCAATTGGTTTAAAGCCAGGTCAATTACAAGGGGAAATTTTATTGAACCTTGATACGGAAGAAGATGATGAGATTGACATAGGCTGTGCAGGAGGTGTAGACGTTACCATTACTCAAAGCTATGCGACGGAAGCTCCAAAAGGACAAACGGTAAGAATTGAAGTAAAAGGATTACAGGGAGGACACTCCGGAATGGATATCCACAAAGGATTCGGAAATTCAAATATTATTCTGGGAAGACTTCTTTACAGCGGTTTAGAGAAACAAAATATTGAATTGATCTCTATAGACAGCGGTGGATTAAGAAATGCTATTCCAAGAGAAGGTGCTGCAATCATTGCGGTAAGAAACGCTCAGGAATTCATAGAAGAAGCTACAGCTCTTAAAAAAGATATCTTAGAAGAATTCGCTTCAGTAGAACCTGGAATTCAGATTAATATTGAAAATTCCACCTCATCGGATAAAGCTATTTCTGAAGCTGATTCAAAAAAAATAATTCTTACATTGAAATCGCTTCATAACGGAGTATACAGAATGAGTCCGGATGTGGCAGACCTTGTAGAAGCTTCTAATAATGTAGCAAGAGTTGAATTAAAGGGAGGTGAACTTAAAATCTTAAACCTGACAAGGTCTTCTGTAGATTCGTCTAAATATTCTGTAGCAGAGCAATTAAAATCTGTAGCAGAACTAGCCGGAATGGATGTGGTATTCAGCGGTTCTTATCCGGGATGGAAACCAAAACCTGGATCAGAGATCGTACAGCTCATGGAGAAAATCTACACTGAAAAATTCAGTGAGAAACCTCATGTAGTAGCTTGCCACGCAGGATTGGAATGTGGAATTATCGGAGCCAACTATCCTGAAATGGAAATGGTAAGCTTCGGGCCAACCATCAGAGGAGCACACTCTCCTGATGAAAGAGCTAATATTCCTTCTGCTCAGAAATTCTGGAGCTTTTTAAAGGATATTTTAGCTAATATTCCTCAAAAATAAAACGGTAATATAAACGATATTTAATATCCAAAGTCATATGATTTTGGATATTTTTAATTTTATAAAAAGCATTTAAAATATGAAAAGTATAACAGTTTTCTGTGGCTCAAGTTTCGGGTCAGATAAAATTTATGAAGAACAAGCTTTTTTACTGGGCCAAACCTTAGCCAAGAAAAATATACAATTGGTTTATGGCGGTTCGGAAACAGGTTTAATGGGAACAATAGCCAATGGTACTTTAAGTGAAAACGGAAAAGTAACAGGGGTTCTTCCTCAATTTTTGCAATCCAAGGAAATCGCGCACAAGAACCTCACTGAGCTTATTCTTGTAGAAACGATGCACGAAAGGAAAACCAAAATGAATGAGCTCTGTGACGGGGTGATCGTTCTTCCGGGGGGTTACGGAACCTTGGAAGAATTTTTCGAAATGATTACCTGGGCACAACTCGGACTTCACAAAAAGCCCATTGGTATTTTGAATATTGACGGTTTTTATGATGACCTTATCAAACTGGTTCAAAATATGGTCGATAAAGGATTTTTAAAACAAGTTAACAAAGATATGCTTCTAATCAGTAATACGATTGATGACCTGCTGGAAAAAATGAATACCTACCAGCCTCCTACGGTTGGAAAATGGATTTCTAAAGAGGAAGTTTAATTATAAAAAGAAGGAATATTTTTGGAGTATTCCTTCTTTTTATAGATCCATCATTATTTCTTAGACATAGTTTAGTATTTTTGCAATTAAATTTTTATCACTATCAAAAGAAATAATACCATGAAAAATGTATTTCTAACAGGCTGTCTATTTTTAAGCCAGATCGGTTTCGCCCAATTTAATTACCCAAAAACTCCGGAAAAACCTGCAACGGATGATTATTTTGGAACAAAGATTACTGACAATTATCAATGGCTGGAAGACCTGAAAAGTCCTGAAGTAAAAACATGGTTTAAGGCCCAGTCAGACTACAGCCATATTATTATTGATAAAATCCCCAATCGTGATGCTCTTTACAATCGTATGAAGCAGGTTCAGGAAATGGGAGGCGACTCTTACGGTTACGCAACACAAAGAGGAAATCTTTATTTCTATGTTAAAACGAAAAAAAATGAAAAGCTCTCCAAGCTTTACGCCAAAGATGTTTCTACAGGAAAGGAAATTTTGATTTTTGATCCCGAAACCTATAAAAAAGATGCACAGATCACTAACTTCACGGTAGATACCAAAGGGAATCAAATAGCCTTATTATTCTCTAAGTCCGGGAGTGAGATTTGTGAGCTTAGAATTTTAGATTTAAAAACTAAAAAATTCCTTGATGATGTACTGGCTCCTATTTGGAGTGAGTTTAATTTTGAGTTCACCCCCGACGGGCGATATATAACCTATACTAAAATGAGTACAGGAGATCCCAATAGCAATATGCTTTTGAAAGAAATGAAGGCTATGATCCATCAGATCGGTACCAACCAGGACAAAGATATTGTATTGGGAGCAAGAGAAGAATATCCTGAACTTAATATTCTGACAGAACAGTTTCCTGAAGTTTCCTTTAGTGATGATTATAAATCCATAATCTTAAGAATAGGTTCTACGAAATCAGAAAGCCCCGTATTCTATGCACCCTTCTCTTCCATTAAAGATAAAAAAATCAAATGGAAACAAATCGTAAAACCATCGGATGACATCGTACAAACATTCATCAGCGGAGATCAACTGTTTTTCCTTAGTCATAAGAATGCACCAAATTATAAAATAGGATTAACCAGTCTATCAAACCCCGATTTCGATAATGCTAAAGTTATCGTTCCTGAAAGCAGTTCTGTAATTACCTCTATTCACAGCTCTAAAAATTATTTAGTCTACTCACTAAGCAATGGAATTATTCAGGATAAGTACCTGATAGATCTTAAAACACTGACCAGAAAAAAAGCTCCTCTGCCTAGCGGAATCAATAATTCTGTTGCTCTTAATGCCCGTGAAAATGACAATCTACAATGTTATAACAGTAATTGGCTTACTCCTGCTACCTTTTACGATTATAGCCCTGAAAATGATAAAGCGATAAAAAGCAAGTATTTCAACGGAGACAGCAACTACCCGGATTATTATGCATCATACGAAGTAAAAGAAGTGGAAGTAAAAAGTCATGACGGAACCATGGTTCCTCTTTCTATTATCTATCCCAAAAACATAAAAATGGATGGAAGTACCCCTGCTTACATTACCGGATATGGCGGTTATGGAATATCTTCTACACCTCGTTTTTCCAATAGATTATCAGTATTGCTTGAGCAAGGTACAGTAGTGGCTGTAGCCCATGTAAGAGGAGGAGGTGAGAAAGGTGAAAATTGGCACAAAGACGGAATGAAAGCTAAAAAGCCTAATACCTGGAAAGACTTCATTGCCTGTTCGGAATATCTTGTTAACCAAAAATATACCTCTCCTTCAAAACTCATTGGAAATGGAGGCAGTATGGGAGGTGTTCTTATCGGAAGAGCCATTACCGAAAGACCTGATTTATTTGCCGTTGCTATTGCAGAAGTAGGAATGACCAATGTACTCCGTTCACAGAACTCAGCTAACGGAGCCAATCAGATTCCGGAAGTCGGAAGTTTAAAAGATCCTGAAGATACCAAGCACCTTATTGAAATGGACGCTCAAAGCAAGGTAAAAAAGGGGATAAAATATCCAGCTGTTATTGTCAGTACCGGAATGAACGATTCTAGAATTACCCCTTGGGAACCTGCAAAATTTGCTGCCGTATTACAGAACAGTACATCTTCCGGTAAACCTGTTTTATTATATGCGAATTATGAAAATGGCCATTTCACGAGTGATCTTGAAGTCGTCTTCAAAGAATATGCTGATATTTTTGCTTTTGCATTATGGCAGGTGGGACACCCGAAATTTCAACCGGCTAAGAAATAAAAAACAGCCGGATACAAAATACTGAACTCTTAAAAAAAATGAGACCCTACCAACCCTCCTACGATTGGAAAATGAATTTCTATAGAGCGAAGTATTAAAAAGACTTTATAACTTTCATATGAATAACTACAATGTTAATAAAGAAATGGCTGGAGTTACTATTGTTTTTATAACTCTATTCTTTATTCTTTCCATTCTTTCTCCTTACTTTAAGGAGAGTTGTAATACAATGATTGAAAAAATAAAAAAGCAAAAATGTAAAATCAAGGTAGAAAAAACCGAACATATCGGAACATTTAAAATAATAGGAATTGATCCTGAAACTTTTCAGCCTTGTGAATGTTATGATGGCAATAGATGGTGGTCTTTCTACAAAAATGAACTAGAACCAGGTGATTACTTTATAAAAAATGAGGGGCAACCTTATTTCGAAATCATTAAAAAAGACACCATAATTAAACATGAATATACATGTTATTCAGAATAATATGATGATGATATATAAAACAAAACCCGTCCGAAATCATTCGGGCGGGTTTTTATTAAGATTAAAAAATATTTTCTAAGGATAAGGGGCAATTTCCACTTCAAGTCCTTCCATTGCATCTGCAATATGTAACTGGCATCCTAATCTGCTGTTATCTTTCACATGGAAAGCTTCAGCCAACATAGCATCTTCTTCATCTCCCATTGGCTCTAAGCCCGGATCATTAATCACATACACCTGGCAGGAAGCACACATAGCCATTCCACCACATACACCAATAGTACCTTCTTCAGCTAATTCATACGAACGGATGATTTCCATTAGATTCATGGACATATCCGTAGGAGCAATAACATCGTGGGTTACACCTTCTCTATCGGTGATTTTAATATTAACATCTGACATAATTCTGCAAAATTAGTCAATTTTTTTCACAACAGCCTTCTCTGCTTCTTTACGGCTTCCGTCAAATCCGTCTACTCCACTTACTGTAGTATATTTCAATACGAATTTTTTCCCTGGATTTAACCTGTTGTAAACACTTTGACACATCAATGTAGCCTCATGGAAACCACAAAGAATTAACTTTAGTTTTCCAGGATAGGTATTGATATCTCCGATGGCATAAATACCATCAATATTGGTTTGGTAATCAAGAGCGTTATTAACAACGATCGCATTTTTCTCAATTTGTAATCCCCAGTTTCCGATCTCACCCAATTTTGGAGTTAATCCGAATAATGGAATAAAATAATCCGTTTCAATATCATAAGCTTCCTCACCATCCTTTTGTACAGTGATCCCTTCTACTTTTCCGTCACCTTTAATACCGATAACCTCAGCAGGAGTGATTAATTTGATTTTCCCCTGGTTCTTTAAATCCTGTACTTTTTCTACAGAATCCAAAGCTCCTCTGAACTCATTTCTTCTGTGGATCAAAGTAACTTCACTGGCTACATTAGAAAGGAAGATACTCCAGTCAAGAGCTGAATCTCCACCTCCGGCAATAACAACTTTCTTATTTCTGAAGTGTTCAGGTTCCTTAACGAAATATTCAAGTCCTTTTTCCTCATAATCAGCTATATTTTCGAATGTTGGTTTTCTAGGCTCAAAAGTTCCTAATCCTCCTGCAATAGCAATAGCCTTACATCTGTGAACAGTCCCTTTGTTTGTAATCACCTCAAACCATTCATCATCAACCTTTGTATAAGAAACAGCTGTTTCCCCTAAAGTAAAACCAGGCTGGAACTGTTTGATCTGCTCCATAAGATTATCCACCAATTCTCCAGCATTCACTGAAGGATACCCCGGAATATCGAAAATAGGTTTTTTAGGATAAAGTTCCGCCAATTGCCCTCCCGGTTGAGGAAGCGCATCGATAATGTGGCACTTCATTTTTAATAAACCAGCTTCAAAAACTGCAAAAAGTCCTGTAGGTCCTGCACCTATGATCAATATATCAGTGGTTATCATAATGTTTAGATAATTTAATTATACTTGTAACTGCAAATTTACTAATTTTAATGCGAAGCATATTTAATTGATTCTAAATAAAAACCTGAGATTTGTCAAATAACTATCTTTTAAGATATTAAATTTGGCAATATTTTTGTAAATGACATAACTATGAAGAAAATCTTAAATCTTTTTGCTGTATTTATATTCGTTTTGGGCTCTGCCCAGCTTACCAATATAGCAGATGGTGAATCTATTACTTTCAGAATCCACTATGGCTTTCTGAATGCCGGTAGCGCCAACCTTACCACCCAAAAAACCAACTACAAAAACATTCCTCACCTCTATGTAAAAGGTACCGGAAAAACTACTGGAGCTGTAAAAGCATTTTTTAAGGTGGAAGATTTATATGAAAGCTTCATCAATATAGAAACGGGGCTTCCGAGTTTTTATGTAAGAAATGTACGGGAAGGAAGCTATCGTCAGCACTTTGAGACCGCCTTTAATCACGATAACAATACTTTGATACTAACTGATAAAAAAGAGCCTGCTAATGGCTCCAAGGTTATAAAATCAGTAAAAGGAGTTCAGGATATGCTATCCTCTTTTTATTATCTGCGAAGTAAAGCACCGGACGAATTAAAAGTAGGAACGGTCATCAATATGAATGTATGGATTGATGACGAAATGTTTCCTTTCCAGCTGAAAGTTACCGGAACAGAAAACCTGAAAACAAAATTCGGGACGATCAACTGTCTTAAGATTATTCCCTCTGTAAAAAGCGGAAGGGTATTTAAAGAAAAAGAAGGAGTAACGATGTGGGTTTCCAATGATTCTAATCACATCCCTATGCTGCTGAAAGCGGAATTGGCTGTAGGTTCCCTGAAAGCAAGTATTGATGATTTTAAAAATGTAAAATATCCATTAAAGTTTAGCAAATAAACTTTAGTTTTTTAAATAACAAGTGTCTGTAATTTTTTACAGACATTTTTATTTTCCCCATGTAATATATCCCGGATTTCAATTGTCTTTATTATAACAGCAGGAAAATACTGATGCTGTACTGATAAAGGAGCAAGAAGTAAGATTCCCCCTTTACAGCAAACAGGACACGTGTAAATTTTTCAATAAGATCTGTTTTTAATTACGTTTTGTTTCTTAAGTCAGTAATTAAAAACAAAAACCTCCGGAAATTCCGGAGGTTTATTTTTTATAAAGATTTAAACTGTTCCAATGTTCTGATATCATTTTCAAAGAACATTCTGATATCACTCATTTGGTAAAGAAGCATGGTAATTCTTTCAATACCCATTCCGAATGCATATCCTGAATATTTCTCAGAGTCTATATTTACATTTTTAAGAACGGCAGGATCTACCATTCCACACCCCATAATTTCCAGCCAGCCTGTTCCTTTCGTGATTCTGTAATCGGTTTCAGAATTTAATCCCCAATATACATCAATTTCAGCACTCGGCTCTGTGAACGGGAAATAAGAAGGTCTCATTCTGATTTTAGATTTTCCGAAAAGTTCTGTTGTAAAGAACTGAATGGTTTGTTTTAAATCAGCAAAACTTACATTCTCATCAATATATAAACCTTCTATCTGATGGAAGATACAGTGAGAACGTGAAGAGATGGCTTCATTTCTGAATACTCTTCCCGGAGATAAAATTCTGATTGGCGGCTGATTTTCTTCCATATAACGGGTTTGTACGGAAGAAGTATGCGTTCTCAAAAGGATATCCGGATTCTGCTCAATAAAGAAAGTATCCTGCATATCTCTTGCCGGGTGATATTCCGGAAGGTTAAGCGCCGTAAAATTATGCCAGTCATCTTCAATCTCAGGACCATCCGCTACTGCAAATCCAATCGATTTAAAGATTTCAATAATTCTGTTTTTCACCAGATTGATCGGATGTCTTGAGCCCAATTCCAATGGAAAAGCAGGTCTTGTAAGATCTTCTTTTTCTATAACAACAGAAGATGCGGAAGCATTTTTCAAATCTTCCAATTTTACAGCCACAGCTTGTTTCAAAGTATTGATCTTCTGTCCGAAATCTTTCTTCTGCTCGTTAGGAACTTCTTTTAATGTTTCGTAAAAATCATTAAGAACTCCTTTCTTACCGCTGTACTTAATACGGAAGTTTTCTATCTCTTCTTTAGATGTAGTATTGAAGCCGTTTACCTCGATCAGTAGTTCTTCTATCTTTTCTATCATTATTTTACCCTTTCAAAATGTTTTGCAAAAATACGATTTTAAGTTTAATAATTAATTGACTCATAAAAAAATCTGCCTCTTTTTCGGGAGGCAGACTTCAATCACTTATTTCACTTAAATAAAAAAATTATTTCTTTTCTAAAGCTTTAACGCTGATCTGAAGAGTTACCTCATCTTTAAGAACCCCGTTTTCAGCCGGAGCCTGGAATTTCACCCCAAACTCTTCTCTTTTAATATCCTTCGGTTCAGTTGCTACGCTCACTTCGCCTTCTTTTACAGAAACATTGGCTTTAAACTGAACTGGTTTTGTAATTCCCTTAATGGTTAGGTTTCCATCTAAAAGCGTATTATAATCACCTTCTGTAGACGGTGTTACTTTTGTAATTTCATAAGAAGCTGTCGGGAATTTCTCTACTTCAAAGAAATCACCACTTTTAAGATGACCATTTAGTTTTCCTAAATCTTCAGGACTGTCTTTTAAATCCACGGAAGTTAAAGAATTCATATCAGCAACAAATTTACCGCTTTCCAGTTTTCCATCTTTTACGGTAACATCACCACTTTCAAACTTGATCGTTCCAAAATGGCTGGTATTTTCAGATTTAAATACCTTGTACCCTTTCCACTCAACTTTACTGTTTAGCGTATCCAAAGTATACTGGCTACCATCTTTGGTAGTGGTCACTTCATTACTTTCACTGGTAAGCGGTTTGTCTTTTTTACAAGAAATGACAACAGCCGCCACAAATAAAGCAGGAATAGCTAATGAAAACAGTTTTTTTCTCATCTTTGATATATTTTTATTACTCCCGCTAATATAATAAAAAAAAATGTGTTTTCATAAAAACCTTACATTTGTAATATGCTATTAGAAATTAACAATTTATTTTTCTCCTACACCAAAGATAATCCCCTGTTTCAAAACCTTAACCTCAGGTTTGAAGAGAACAGAATTATTGCTCTTGCAGGAGAAAGCGGATGCGGAAAATCTACCCTTCTCAGCCTTATTTATGGGCTTTTTGATTGGGGAAGTGGCGAGATCATTTTTAACGGAACCCGGCTTTTAGGCCCCAAAGGAAATCTTGTTCCCGGGGAGTCTGAAATGAAATTTGTAGCACAGAATTTTGACCTTATGCCTTATGCTACCGTAGCCGAAAATGTAGGGAAATTCATTTCTAATATCAACTTAACTCAAAAAAAAGAAACTGTAATGGAACTCCTGGAAGTGGTAGGACTTCAGGAATTTGCTCATGTACTTCCTAAAAACTTAAGCGGAGGACAACAGCAGAGAGTTGCCATTGCCAGAGCACTTTCCGTACTGCCCAAACTGCTTATCCTGGATGAACCGTTCAGCAATCTTGATTTTCCAAGAAAAATTGAGCTTCGTGAGCGACTTTTCCGATATGTAAAACAACAGGGTATTTCTTTGATTATTTCTACCCACGAGCTTCAGGATATCATGCCATGGCTTGATCAGATCGTTATTCTTCAGGACGGAAGACTAATTCAGAATGACAGTCCCGAAGAGACTTACAGAAATCCATACAACACATATGTTGCCAAGCTATTTGGTGAAGTGAATATCTTCAGTGAAGATGAAGCTCAGACGTTTGGGTTATCAAAGTTTTCTTATTATCCCAAAGAAATAAGAATCTCCCAAGATGGGCTTAATGCTGATGTGCTTGAAAGCCGTTTTGCAGGAAATTATTATTGGAACAAAATTATGGCGAAGGATAAGGAACTGATTATCTATACTGATGAAAAATTAGTGGATACAATTACGATAGCATTTGAATAAATACATTCAGTTTTATTGTTGGTTATTCACCCCCTCCTTTGCTTTACCAGCAGTCTTTATCAATATATAACTCAAAGATAATCTTACACTTATCCACAATTTGTGGATAAAAAAAATACAAACATAAGAAACTGTTTATGAAACTTTTTCTTACATTTGTATTTCCACAGCATAAGGAAATTTTTGGTTAATTCTCTTTCTGCCTTCCTAGACCAGACATTAGCAGTCTTGCAATTAGGTCTATTGAAAGAGTACACTGTCCAATCTTTTCCTTTTTTTATATCCGGGCGATAAGCATCAATTTTTTTAAATCAATGGCTTATGCTTTCTTTACAAATTCCGACTTTAAAGCCATTGCTCCAAATCCATCTATTTTACAGTCGATATTATGATCACTTCCCGGTCTTAAGCGGATATTTTTCACTTTAGTACCAGCTTTTACAGGTTTTGGTGCTCCTTTTACAGGAAGATCCTTAACCACTACTACAGAATCTCCATCCTGAAGTTCATTACCGTTTGAATCCAATATTTTTCCTTCCGAAGCTGTTTCAGAAGCAACTTCTTCAGGGTTCCATTCATAGAAACACTGGGAACATACCATCATATTATCACTTGGATAGGTAAACTCCGAGCTGCATTTTGGGCAAAGTACTGTATCACTCATATTTTAATTTTTTGCAAAGGTAGAGCTTTTTGTATGATAGAGTCAAGACCAATGAGTAAGATAAAGGGTTTCGGATGTCAGATGTTAAATATTAGACGTAAGGGAAAAGATATTTTCAGAACATTCGAAAAGAATAATTGACAGTAAAGCAAATCCGTTATTCCATGGATTTTAAAACCTCAATTTAGCGCCCTTAATCTGGTAACCCGAAACCCGGACACCTCAAGTGTCAACTTTAATTCGTATTTTTGCAGATTCAAAACAGCGAAGCAAACTTATGGAACTTATTCACAGAAACTTAGCGATCGGAATTCACGATGCTTTACAAGAAACATTTTTCGAGAAAAATAAATACGCTGATAAAGTAATCGAGAGACTATTAAAAGCTAACAGAAAATGGGGAAGCCAGGACAGAGCCGTTGTTTCCGAGATTTTCTACAATATTATCCGTTGGAAAAAACGCCTTGAGTACTATATGGGCGAAGGTATAAAGCCCAACAATATTTATAAACTTATCATTGCATACCTGCTTTGGAGCAAGACCAACTATAAAAAGTTTGAAGAATTTGACGGTATTAAAATTGCTGACATTCTTACTAAACTTAAAAAGAATACAGTTCCTACAAAAGCAATAGAGCATTCTATCCCTGAATGGTTAGCAGAAACTCTTGAAAAAGAATTAGGTGCTAAATGGGAAAGAGAAATGATTGCCTTGAACGAACAGGCCCCTACAGTTCTTAGAACCAACTCTTTAAAAACAACTACTAAGGAACTTATTTCTGATCTTTCTGATGAAGGTGTTACAGCTTTCTCTATCAAGAATTATCCTGATGCCGTTCAGCTGGAAGAGAAAAAGAATGTATTCCTTACAACAGCATTTAAGGAAGGTTTATTTGAAGTTCAGGATGCATCTTCGCAAAAAATCGGTTATTTCCTTGATGTAAAAGAAGGTCAGAGAGTGATTGATGCTTGTGCAGGAGCAGGTGGAAAAACACTTCACCTGGCAGCATTAATGAAAAACAAAGGTCAGATTGTCGCATTGGATATCTTTGAATGGAAACTGGCTGAATTGAAACGTCGTGCAAAAAGAGCGGGAGCTCATAATATTGAAACCCGTATGATTGCTGATAATAAAGTTATCAAGCGTCTTCACGAGAAAGCAGACAGACTTTTAATTGATGCACCTTGTTCAGGCCTTGGTGTTTTAAAAAGAAACCCTGACAGCAAATGGAAAATTGATCAGGCTTTTATTGACAGAATTAAAAAAGAACAACAGCAAATCCTTCAGGATTACTCCAAAATGCTTAAAGTAGGAGGAAAAATGGTATATGCAACATGTTCTATCCTACCGTCTGAAAATAATGGACAGGTAGAAGAATTCTTAAAAAATAATCCGGGATATAAAATGATCAAGGACGAAAAAGTAATGCCAAGTGAAGGGTATGACGGATTCTATATGGCTTTGATTGAAAGACTATCTTAGTCGTTTTCCCTACCCTATAAAAACAAAAGCTACTCCATTTTGGAGTAGTTTTTCTTTTTTTAATACACGCATGTAACATTTCCGCTCTATTGTCTACCTATTCTATAGATTATAACCGTTTTGATGCTACGGAAAGTTAAAATAACTTTGTAGCAAATTCGTGTATTTATGTTTAGAAGAATTATTTTTTCCATTGTCACCATTTTCTTAATGAGTCTGATTTCTGCACAGACTTATGAAATCCAATATCAAAGTTCCTATAACGGGAAATTACAATCCGATCAGCCTGCTATAATAGCTTGGGTTAACGGAAAAGAAAGCTTTATTCTAAACAGCACAATTAAAGAACAGAAAAGCAGTTATCCTTTTGAGGTGACCAAGATTGAAAGACCCTCCAATACAATTGTTTCCTATGGTTTTTTAAAACCCGGAGAAATTATTTCCAGTTCAGACACAGAGTCTGTAGGAAAACAGAATTTCGAACTCACAGACGAAACCAAAAAGATCCTGGGTTATACCTGTAAAAAAGCCATTACCAAAGTCAATTCAAATACTATTGAAGTTTGGTATACCAACGATTTAAACCTTAAAGGCGGGCCCTCTGCTTTAGGACAGGATCTGGGGTTGGTATTAGAGGTTGAGAGAAATAAAAATTCATTAATTACCGCCCATTCTATCAAGAAAATAAAAAATACAGGGATTGAAAAGATCATCAATACCCCTATACAGTCCACAGATGTATTAGGATATAAAGATCTGCTGTGGAAAAGCAGATTTACAACATTGAAAGTTTTTGATCAGGAAACGGTCAATTTCTCAGAAGCCTCCAAATCTGATGAGAAGGTAAAAAGATATGCCAACGGAACAATTATCCTTAAAAAGATTAAATTTCCTGCTATTGGGGAAGGCGAAAATATTTTTGCAGACCTGAAGCAGCAATCGAACGGTGATGCCTACGACAGAACCGGAACTGTTTTTTTTATTCCACAAGACAAAGCATTATCTTTTTTGGATGGTTTAGAGAAAGGAATAAAAACACTTCCTGCCTTTGACAATGGAAACGGAAAACAGTACTACGGAGTATCGGCTACAAAAGATTACAATCCTGCCGTGGAAATGATGAGATTTTTTACTCCTTTTGGAATCCAGCAGTTTAATCATATCCAATTAAAAGGAAAAACCTGGCAAACTATAAATCCTTACCGACAGGATATTACAGAACTGAAACCTTCTTTATCGGGAAAGGAACTTTGGGTAGGAGTATTTATTGGTAATTATGATAAAGGCGGACACAAAGTCAGTCTCGAAATCACGATCCATAAAAGCGATCAGGCTGTCCATAAGAACAATGTGATTATTCCTTTATTCAATACCTTAAATATTATGGAGATGGCGGGTCAGGATTATTCTACGATGTTTAATAAAGATCAGGGTCTTTGGGTTGATTT
Source organism: Chryseobacterium rhizosphaerae (assembly GCF_003385455.1). GTDB lineage: Bacteria > Bacteroidota > Bacteroidia > Flavobacteriales > Weeksellaceae > Chryseobacterium > Chryseobacterium rhizosphaerae. The sequence continues at coordinate 15,476 of NZ_QNUF01000042.1, forward strand.
CACATTAGAAAAAGAAATAAAAAATGCTCAACTGAGATACACTACAACCGGACATGGAGGTTGGGAAAATGGTGATGAATTTATTCCGAAAGTCAATACAATTTCTATGGATGGAAAAACAGTCTTTTCCTTTGTGCCGTGGAGAACAGATTGTGGTTCTTACCGTTTATACAATCCGGCCTCTGGAAATTTTCAGGACGGCCTTTCTTCTTCAGACCTCAGCAGGTCAAACTGGTGTCCCGGAACGGTTACCAACCCAAACTTCATTCCTCTTGGCGACCTGAAAGCAGGAAAGCACAGTATACAGATTAAAATTCCTCAAGGCCCTACGGAAGGAACAAGTTTCAGTTCATGGAATGTTTCCGGAACCTTACTAGGGGTACAATAAAAACAAAACCTTCTTGCATGAGAATTGCAAGAAGGTAAAAACACAAATGATGAAAAAAAATTATTTCGAGCCACAAAGTAAGGGTTAAAATTCATTAAATAAATTACCATATATTAATAAATATGTCATTTTTATTTTGTATATGGATATTAGAGGCATCTGGCTAACGAAAAAAATTAATCAAAAACATATAAATCAATACAAATAGTTAATATTTTTCTTTTTCAAAAACTATTTAATTAAAAAAATTAACCTTTAAACATTTTTTATTGTTATTTATAAACAACACATTTACTTTTGTTTCATAAATAATAAGAACATGTGTGGAATTGTATGTCTATTTGACGCCAAACAAAAAACCGAAATATTAAGACCTCAGGTTTTAGAAATGTCAAAAAAAATCCGTCACAGGGGACCGGATTGGAGTGGAGTATTTCAGGATGAGAAAGTTGTTTTTTCTCACGAAAGACTTGCTATTGTGGATCCTACTTCAGGAAAGCAACCCTTATTTACGAAAGACGGAAAAGTAGTATTAGCTGTAAACGGTGAAATCTACAACCATAGAGAATTAAAAGAAGAATTTCCTGATTATGAGTTTCAGACTCAATCCGACTGTGAAGTGATCCTAGCCCTTTACAGAAAATACGGAAAAGATTTTGTTGAAAAACTGAATGGGATTTTTGCATTCGCATTATACGATACTGAAAACGAAGTATACCTGATTGCCCGCGACCATATGGGAATCTGTCCTCTATATCAGGGATGGGATAGAAACGGCAATTATTATGTAGCTTCCGAGTTAAAAGCACTGGAAGGAGTATGCAAAACAATAGAGACATTTTTACCAGGACATTTAGTATACAGCAAAGATGGCAGCGAACTTCAGCAATGGTACACAAGAGACTGGGAAAGTTTCGATCATGTAAAAGATAACACCACTGATATTGCCAAGATCAGAAAAGGTCTTGAAGATGCTGTCCACAGACAATTGATGAGCGATGTTCCTTATGGAGTACTTCTCTCCGGAGGTTTAGATTCTTCAGTAATTTCTGCTATTACTGCGAAATTTGCAAGACAAAGAGTTGAAAGTGGTGACACTCAGGAAGCATGGTATCCAAGACTTCACAGTTTTGCTGTAGGACTTGTAGGATCCCCCGACCTTGCAGCAGCACAAAAAGCGGCAGAACATATCGGATCTGTTCATCATGAAGTCAACTTTACCGTTCAGGAAGGACTTGACGCTGTGCGTGACGTCATCTATCATTTGGAAACGTATGATGTGACAACCATCAGGGCTTCTACCCCAATGTATCTGTTGGCAAGAGTCATCAAATCTATGGGAATCAAAATGGTACTTTCCGGGGAAGGTTCTGATGAACTTTTTGGTGGATATCTGTATTTCCATAAAGCGCCTAACGCCAAGGAATTCCATGATGAAACCGTAAGAAAACTGAGCAAGCTTCACCTTTATGATTGCCTGAGAGCCAACAAAGCATTAATGAGCTGGGGAATAGAAGGCAGGGTTCCTTTCCTGGATAAAGAATTTATGGATATTGCGATGACTCTTAACCCAAAAGATAAAATGATCAATATCGCTGAAGGTAAAATTGAAAAATGGGTATTGAGAAAAGCGTTTGAAGATCTTCTTCCGCCCTCTATTGCCTGGAGACAGAAAGAACAATTCTCAGACGGTGTGGGATATTCATGGATCGATACTTTAAAAGAAGTAGCAGAAAAAGAAGTAACGGATGAAATGATGGCTAATGCAAAATTCAGATTCCCGCTGAACACGCCTCAAAACAAAGAGGAATACCGCTACCGAACTATTTTTGAAGAGCATTTCCCAAGTGAAACAGCAGCTGCAACGGTACCTTCTGTACCTTCTGTAGCCTGCTCCACTCCTATTGCTCTGGAATGGGACGAAGCATTCAAAAAAATGAACGACCCAAGCGGAAGAGCTGTAAAAGTACATGAAACATCTTATTAAGATACAGGTTTAGAGCTTAGGTGATCGAAATTTGAAATATAAGGACAGATCAGAGTGAATGGTAAATCCATACTTATTAATTATGATATTATATTGATTCGTCATTCACTTGCAAAGCAGAATGTACCCTGATTTTGAAAGTTTTTTATTTTAACTTCCACCTTCTATCATCTAACTTCTAATGCAATAATTTATCAATCCTGTAGCAATACAGGATTTTCTTTTGAATTAACGGCAACAATATCGACAGAATTTAGGTGACAATCAAAAATAATATCTAATAAATAATTATATTTGGAAAACGAAAATATCAATTATAAAAAAAATGAGAAGAAACCTTACTGTTTTGTTTGCCTTATTATCTATAAGTTTTGCTTTTGGACAGGGAAAATTTGGCAAATACCTGAATTCAAAAAAGCTGGCTTTAGCCTACAAAAGTGTGAAAGATGTTGATAAAGATGATTATTATCAACAATTCTACTGGCTGGTAAAAGCAGAACAGCTTAAAACGTATCCTCACCTTAAAGATGTAAAACCTGCAGTATTATATGAGTTTGTGAAGAAAGTAAATCCTCAGAACCCTACTAAAAAACTGGATGACAGAAGTAAAGAATTGAGAGCTACGGCAGAATTATCATTGAATCAATATTTTAAGAATAAAAAATTTGAAAACAATTCTGTTTTAATGTATAATCTTGAAACGTATGTAGATCCTTCTAAGGGACAATATTACACTAAAGTTGATCCGGAAAAAATCAAAGAACTGGTTCCAAAAGAATTGTTTGCTTTTAATTCTAACAACAGAAATATGGGAGAAGAGAAAACATACTATCTTTGGATTGATAAGAAAAAAGATGATTTCAACATTGTAGACATCATCCCTAACGAAAAAGAAGATAAGGCCTTCTACACAAGATTAAGACAATATCTTCCAAGTTATAAGTTCTCCAAATATGTTCCTTCTGTAAAAAAAGGAAACAAGTCCGATAAAACAGACGTAGATTATTATTATATCATGCCGTTTGAGCAGAATACCGATAATATTGAATACAAAACAAAAGATTTCAAAACTTATATTCTAAGCCAGTACAGAAAAGCCGGTGATGAGTGGAAAGGAGTAGAAAAACCTAGAAAATAAATCAAAAAGTCCTGTGATATCTCGCAGGACTTTTTTAATTTTATATGGATTTCTTTATCTAAAGATTCAAACTGCTTAAAGCAAGCATTTTTCTTCAAATAAATAAGCCTGGAAGATTTTAGATATTTCAGCCTATATAAAATGACAGAAGCGACAACTCCACAACAGACCTCAATAAAGAAAATTCTTCCACTGATCCTGGCTACAGCGATTTTTATGCAAATGCTGGATTCAACGATTCTGAATACATCTCTGCCCTCCATAGCAAAAGACCTTCATGAATCTCCGCTTAATATGCAGAATGCTATCATCAGCTATGTTCTGACCTTAGCCGTTTTCATGCCTGCCAGTGGATTTTTGGCAGACAGGTTTGGAACAAAAAAAATATTTATTTTTTCTTTAATCCTATTCAGCCTCGGCTCTTTATTCTGTTCCTTGTCTCAGAATCTAACACAACTTGTGATATCAAGGGTTGTTCAGGGAGTTGGGGGAAGTTTAATGACTCCTGTTGGTAAGCTGGCCCTCATTAAAACCTTTGATAAAAATGAATTGCTTAAAGCGATGAATTTTGCCATTATTCCCGCACTTATCGGTCCGGTACTGGGTCCGTTGGTGGGTGGTTATATGGTTGATTATCTTTCATGGCACTGGATATTCCTGATCAATATACCCATTGGAGTTTTAGGAATTGTTTTGGGATTAAAATTTATGCCGAATTATAAATCTGAGAATGTAGATTTCGACTTAAAAGGCTTTTTAATTTTTGCCGCCGCTACTCTGTTGCTTTCGGTTTCGTTGGAACTTTTTGGAGATATACAGAACATCACCCCGGTCCTTCTGGTTTTCATTATGGGCTTCCTGTTTCTTTATTATTACTATAAACATGCAAGAAGAGAAGGAAATCCTATTTTCCCTCTGAATTTATTTCAGGTAAGAACGTTCCGTGTAGGAATTGTAGGAAACCTTGCCACAAGACTTGGAATCAGCTCGGTGCCACTACTCCTTCCGCTGATGATTCAGATTGCCTATAAACAGTCCGCCGTTACTTCCGGATGGATCATTGCTCCAATGGCTTTAACGGCAATTTTCGGAAAGTCCTCAGTCATCAAAATTCTTGATAAATACGGCTATCGGCAGACCTTAATGATCAATACATTCATCATTGGAACCCTGATCTGTCTTTTGGCTATTCCTGACATCCATACTTCTTTATACTGGTTTGTTCCTATTATTGCAATTTTGGGGTTCTTTAACTCTATTCAGTTTACTTCCATGAATACAATTTCCATTGCAGATCTCAGAAATTTTCAGACCAGCAGTGGTAATTCTTTAATATCTGTCAACCAACAGCTCGCCATTGGTTTTGGAATTGCTTTCGGGCTGATTGTTTTAAAAATATTTGAAAATACAGATCTTATCAATGGTGAAATTCACAATGCCTTCCGCTGGACTTTTCTCACCGTAGGAATATTAACTATTTTATCCGGCTTTGTTTTCAGAAGGCTTCATGTTTCGGATGGTAAAAATATGAAATCGAAAGAAGACTAATTCATTTTCAAAAGAAAACACGCACCTATAACACACATTATCTGTTATTTAAATAAAATTCAAAGCTCAACATTTTGTCATTTCTGGTTGATAAAGATGTATGTCCAAACCATATAATATCTCCATGCATCCATTCATTTACCCGGCAGTTTTCATCTCGCGATCATTTTGTGAGTACACCTGTATTTTCTTACGAACTTAACACAGATCAATGTATTTTAGTCTTAGCTATGGTATTTTTGTGTATATAAATCAACAATATTATGGCAACTAAAAAAGTAGAAATTGTAGTATCTCCTAGACCTGCACATTTTGTAGGTGACGGTTTTAGAGTTCATAATTTTATACCGGGAGTACATGGATTAGACATGAAAAGAATGGATCCATTCATTATGCTTGACTACAATTCAAAATTTCATTTTAACGGCACAGATACACCCAGAGGTGTAGGAGTTCATCCGCATAGAGGTTTTGAAACAGTTACCATTGCCTATAATGGAAAAGTAGAACATCACGACAGTGCCGGTGGAGGAGGAATTATAGGTGAAGGTGATGTACAGTGGATGACAGCTGCAAAAGGAGTTTTGCATAAAGAATATCACGAAACTGAGTGGTCAAAAAAAGGAGGAATTTTTCAGATGGTTCAGCTTTGGGTCAATCTTCCTGCAAAAGACAAGATGAGCAGTCCAAAATACCAGGCTATTGAAAATTCCAGCATGGAAAGAGTAGATCTAGGGAACAATGGACTGGTAGAAGTTATTGCAGGAGAATATCAAGGACACAAAGGTCCTGCCACTACTTTCACTCCCGTTAACATGATGAATGCAAAACTTAAAGCAGGGGGAAAAGCAGAATTTAATTTCCCGGCACACTTCAATACCACCGCGTTGGTGATTGAGGGAAGTATCATCATCAATGGAGAAGAAAAAGTAAAAGCAGATCATCTGGCACTGTTTAAGAATGAAGGCAACACTTTCACGATCGAAGCTACTGAAGATGCTGTTGTTTTAATTTTAAGCGGTGAACCGATCAGTGAACCTATCTATCCTCATGGTCCATTTGTGATGAATTCCAGAGAAGAAATCATGCAGGCTTTTGAAGATTTTAATACCGGAAAATTCGGTTACCTGGAAGATTAGCAGAATTAAATTTCTCTTAATCTTTACTTATTCCTTTTTTACTAACTTTATATAATGTTAGGTTAACCATAGGATGTTTATTTAATAGACTCAGTATTTAATAAACAATATTTAAAAAATTATTACAGTAGATAATATATGATTTGTTGACGGCCTTACAGACTACAGAAATCTGTAAGGTTTAGTCATCAGTCATTTTTATCCATCAGAGAAGATTTTTCAGCCTATCATTTTTTAATACCACAGTTTATGAAACCAGAATTTGAAAATATACCTCTTGTAAAAGCAGATACAAGATTTGAAATAGAATTTAACGGACATTATGCATTCATTGATTATCGCGAAACGACTCATCAAATTGCACTTATCCATACGGAGGCCGAGCCTGAGCTTGCAGGAACCGGGGCAGCGGTAGCCGTTGTAGAAAAAACATTGAACTTTATTGAGGAAAGCGGAAAGAAACTTTTACCATTTTGTCCTTACGTTTTCGCTTATATCAAAAAACATCCGGAATGGAAGCGTATTGTTGATGAAAAATTTGAAGGATATCATCAACTTTAATTCCATCCTACAAGTATTTCAATTAAATTAAACCATAAAAAAGTATCATTATACAATGTCAAATATTGGACTTATCATCGAAGAAAAAGCAGCAGATATCGGAAATTTCCTGGTAGGAAGACTTCTTCCTTTCCGTGAGAAAAGAGCGGTAGGCCCTTTCGTTTTTATCGACCATATGGGCCCTTCGGAGCTAAAAGATTATCAAAATCTCGATGTTCCACCGCATCCACATATCGGGTTATCAACATTAACTTACCTGCTTGAAGGATCTATTTTTCATAGAGACAGCATAGGAAGTGCGGTTGAAATAAAGCCCGGTGCTGTTAATTGGATGACCGCCGGAAAAGGTGTGGTACATTCTGAGAGAACCCCCGAATATTTAAGACACAGCGATAAAAGGCTTCACGGATTTCAGATCTGGGTAGGTCTTCCAAAGCATCTCGAGCAGTCTGAACCTACTTTTCACCACATCGAAGAAAATGATATTCCAGTTTGGGAAGAGGATGGAATTCAGTACAAACTTATTGCCGGTGAGGCATTTGGAAGAACATCTCCTGTTCCTGTACACAGCAAACTTTTTTTCCTTGAGATTAAAACAAAAGAAGCAAAAAAAATAAGCATAGGAAAAGATCTTTATGGGGAAGCAGCCATGTATGTTCTGGATGGAACAGTAACCACGGATGGAAACTCTTATGGATCAAAACAGCTGATGATTGCAAAGGATACAACACTTTGTGAATTCGAGATGAGTGAAAAAGGAACAGTTTATCTTTTCGGAGGAGAACCTTTTGATGAGGAAAGGTTTATATTCTGGAATTTTGTAAACTCTGATAAAGAGATGCTGGACCAAGCTAAAGTAAACTGGAACGATCAGAATCATGAGGCATTTCCTTTGGTTCCTGGTGACGAGCAGGAATACGTTCCACTTCCTAAAGCTATTTTAAACAGAAAATAAATTCAGCCAGCAGTATAAAAAACCATGAAAATATTAGCATTTGCAGGAAGTACTTCTTCCACTTCCATCAACAGAGAACTGGTAAAGTTTGTCTTAAAGGATTTTCAGGATGAAGAGATCAATTTTATTGACCTCAATAATTTCAGCATGCCTGTTTTTTCCGTAGATCTTGAAAAGAAAGGTTTTCCGGATGAGGCGCATCAGTTTCTCCAAGTGATTGAAGACTGTGATGTCATTATCTGTTCTCTTGCAGAGCACAACAGATCTTACAGCGCAGCATTTAAAAATGTTTTCGACTGGGCCTCAAGGATTAATGTAAAGGTATTTCAGAACAAGCCCATGCTTTTGATGAGTACCTCTCCCGGCGGTTATGGCGGCGGAAATGTAATGAATACAGCCAAGACATTTTTCCCTCAGTTTGCAGCAGATATCAAGGATACTTTTTCATTGCCTAAGTTTTATGAAAATTTCGACCTTGAAACCGGTGTTATCAATCCCGATATGCTGAATGATTTGAAAACTAAGATAGAAAATTTTAAATCTCAGGTAAAAGCTAATGAATAAAGGAAGACTGGAGGCATTCAGTGACGGCGTTTTAGCCATCATCATTACCATTATGGTACTTGAACTGAAAGTACCTGAAGGTAGTAACTGGTCTAGTCTCAAGCCTCTTCTTCCTAAATTTCTAGCCTATATTTTCAGCTTTATCTATGTAGGAATTTACTGGAACAACCATCATCATCTGTTTCAGACGGTAAAAAAAGTAAACGGCAGTATTCTCTGGGCGAATCTTCACCTTCTGTTTTGGCTCTCTATGATGCCTATTGCAACAGAGTGGATTGGAACAACCCATTTTACCAAAAATCCAGTGGCCGCATATGGTTTCGGGCTTATCATGGCTGCTATTGCCTACACCATTCTGGAGCATGTCATCATCCGGTGTGAGGGAGAAAATTCAAAGCTGAAAGAAGCAATACATTCGAAATATAAAGAATACATCTCTATTATATTTTACGTTCTGGGAATCGCTACTTCATTTTTTTATCCTTATATTGCCATAGGTTTTTATTATATCGTGGCTCTCATATGGCTGATTCCGGACAGAAGAATCGAAAAAACATTAAAAGAAAATTAATATGGAAACACACGAATATCCCAACGGCGACATTACTGTCATCTGGCAGCCTCAAAAGTGTATCCACTCGGCTGTATGTGTAAAAATGCTTCCTAAAGTCTATAATCCTAAAGACAGACCCTGGATAAAAGCAGAAAATGCAACACCTGGAGAACTTAAAGAACAAATAGATCAATGCCCGTCAGGAGCATTAAGTTATAAATTCAACACACAAAAATAATGGCGGTAACAGTAAAAGCTAGTTTAGGAAAAACAAAATATTATACAGAGGTAACAGCTGGTGATAATAAAATCATCACTGACGAACCTATTGATAAAGGTGGGCAGAACAAAGGTTTCAACCCTATGGAAATTCTGGCAACCTCTCTGGCAAGCTGTACAGCGGCCACTTTAAGAATGTATATCGAAAGAAAGGAGTGGGATGTGGAAAACATCAATGTAGAGGTAGAGCTTGAAAATTATCCGCTGACCAAAAGAGCAATTTTCAAAAGAGACATTACCTTTGAAGGAGTTCTGGATGATGAGCAGATGAAAAGACTGCACACTATTGCCGATGCCTGCCCTGTTCATAAAATACTAACCAACGATATAGAAATACTAACTAAATTCTCATAACATGATCGAAGTAAAACAAAACAACGACGAGAAACACGGAAGTTTTGAAGCTTTCATAGATGGAAGACGCGCAGGAATGATGACTTACACTTGGGCAGGAGAAGAAAGATTTATTATTGACCACACTGAAGTGGAAGAAGCCTACAACGGAAAAGGAGTAGGTAAAGAAATGCTTTTGGCAGCTGTAGATTTTGCCAGAAAGAACGGCAAGAAGATTATCCCCCTCTGCCCTTTCGCTAAAGCAAGCTTCCAGAAGAGTGAGGAATTACAAGATGTTTTAGTGAATTAATCACTATTCTCCACCCTTACCATATTAACCTTTCAGTACGTATCTGGAAGGTTTTTTATTTTCCTGTTTTAAATGCAAAACCTGCAAATATTTCATGTTATCAACCTATAAAAATCGACTGTGAAGTAAATTCCTCATTCACGACTGATCTTTTTTATATATTTGCTGAAATTTAAAATATAAGCATGAATTCCGGAACTATCCTTTTGCTATTTGTTTTTATCTATTTCATCGGCCTTTTAGTGATTTCTTATTTCACAAGCCGAAATTCTGATAATCAGTCCTTTTTTATCGGTAATAAAAAAAGTAAATGGTGGCTCGTTGCATTTGGAATGATAGGAACCAGCTTAAGTGGGGTTACTTTTATTTCCGTTCCGGGAACAGTCGGAAAAATGACCGGCTCCGAATATATTTTTGGAGGTTTCGAATATTATATGATGGTGATTGGCTTTTTCATCGGGTATTTTATTGTTGCAGCCATACTCCTTCCATTGTATTATAAGATGAACCTTACTTCCATTTACACCTATCTTGGAAAAAGATTTAATGTGGAAGCCCATAAAATAGGATCTATATTTTTTATCATATCCAGAGCTATAGGTGCTACTGCAAGGTTATATCTGGTGGTGAATGTTTTACAGATATTTTTACTTGAGGGATTAGGTGTTCCTTTTTGGGTTACTGCTCTTGTGCTTTTGCTGATGGTTCTTTTATACACCTTTGAAGGCGGGGTAAAAACTATTGTGATTACGGATACATTACAGACCTCTTTTATGATCATCAGTTTGGTGGCGTGTATTGTCTATATTTTATCCAATCTGAATTTATCATTTGGTGAAGCCTATACTATTTTGGAACAGAAGAACTATACCCATTTTATCAATTTTGATCCCAATTCCAAGACATTTTTTCTAAAAACAATTTTGGGAGGAATCTTCATTACGATTGCCATGACGGGTCTGGATCAGGAAATGATGCAGAAAAACATCTCTGTGGATAACCTTAAGAACTCGAAGAAAAACATGCTGACTTTTGCAGGAACGCTTCTGTTTGTAAATCTTGCGTTCTTATTTTTAGGCGGTTTACTTTATCTTTTTGCATTGCAAAACGGAGCAGAATATGGAGTGATAAATTCTGAAACGGTGACCAATATTTTCGGATTTAAAGATGCGTCAGGAAATATAAAAAACATTATGGGTGACGACCTTTTCCCGGCCTTATCACTTCAGGGATATTTCCCGATGGCCATTTCCATCATTTTTATTATCGGTTTAATTTCAGCATTATTCCCTTCAGCAGATGGAGCTTTAACTGCTGTGACAAGCTCTTACTGCGTAGACCTTTTAAATCTTAATGAAGACAAAACCAAATCTGAAAAAGAAAAAAAACACCTTCGTATGAGAGTACATTTGATTTTCACCGTGGTTTTCTTTATCCTGATTATGGTTTTCAAAACGATGAATGATAAATCGATTGTCTATCTTATTATGGAAGTTGCCGGATATACTTACGGACCGCTTTTAGGTCTTTTTGCTTTCGGAATTTTTACCAAATTTAAAATATCAAGAAAATATTCTATTCTTACCGTAACCATTTTAGCTCCTGTCCTTACCTATCTGATCAATTTTGCGGTAACTTCTTATACCGATTACCGGATTGGTGTAGAACTGATTGTTCTGAATGGACTGTTGACGTTTATCGGGTTATGGCTGGTAAAGGATAAACAATATTTAAGAGTGGTTTAACCAGACTCATTGAGCCAGTATTAGCTCAATAACCTGATAAATAATAAAAATAATAAAGGCTGTTTTACAAGTAAAACAGCCTTTATTGTATAATTAATATGGTATTTATTCTTTAATCCATTTGATTGTTTTATCCATATTTTTAGTTTTAACATTAATTAAATAATCTCCTTTAACTAAGTGGGTTAAATTAAAGGTACCCACTTGATCATGATCCGCTTTATTATTGGACTTGCTCAATACCAATTTACCACTTACATCATAGATCGCAATATCATAGATTTCATTTGAATTGGTAAACTTGATATTCAGAAGGCCTTTGCTTGGATTAGGATATACTACAAATACATCATTGTTTCCTTTAGTTTCGTTAACCCCTAATACCTTACTAATCGTGAAATTAACAGGGTTAATATTATAAAAGACATTTCCTTCTCCAGCAACCATAATTCTGGCTTGTGCCGTGCTCACATTAGGAATGGTTACAGTTTCAGAGCCATCATTTGGTGTAGAAGCTGCGATCGTGATAGGATATGTAAGACCACCGTCTGTTGAAAGTAAAATACTTACATTGGCACAACTTACAGGAGCTGCAGTTGTATTTGCTACATCCCAGGTTATTGTTTGAGAAGTGTCACCATTCCAGTTTACAGCGGAAGCAGGTGCTGTTACTAAGAATGGTCCTGAATTTCCGTCAACAGTAACAGAGGCATCATCATTGGCAACTCCGCCACAACCGGCATTATTATCTCTTACAGTTAGTCTGAATTCCATAGTTCTTCCATAGGATGGTAAAATTTCTCCTCTGGTAGAAACATTATTGATCACATCGGTAATTTGAGGAAAATATCTGTAAGGAACAGTAGTAGGCATAAATGATCTGAATAAAGGAGCATTTCCGACTGGAGCATTCCAGTTTCCTGCCGGCCCCGTATCATTTTGTTCCCAGCAATAGGTAAGTCCATTATTTTCAGCATCTGTTGCGGAGCCTGTTAATTTAAACGGAGTACTCTTAGGAATGGTATAATTATTCCCGGCATTTACAATAGGAGCTGTATTGGAGGAACTACTTTTTATTTATGGTTATCAATGTGTTATATTGTTTTATTTTTAATTGTAACAACATTTGTAACGACAATTGTATCCTGTGGACGCCCAAATTTAATAACTTATCAATCAAATTGGATTTAAAATTTTTCATTTCTTAACAATGGATTAATAAAAATGATTGTTTTAGATATGTCGGAAAAAATTTGAAAACCGATTTTTAAATAAAATTGTAATAAGCTTTCAAAAGCATCATTGCCTTTTTCCATTTTATCATATCCCATTTCATCACACCAATCTTTATCTCTACCTAATGTATGATCCGATTCACATTGTAATGGAAATACCTTTAGAGCCATTAAGCCACAACCTTGGATGAAATTAACATAAAAGTCTTTTATCCATTTATGCCCTATTCCCACTCCTCTATACTCCGGAAGAATTTCTATTCTGGATAATATTAATAAATCATTTTCGTATATTTCATGTTGGAATTTTTCAATAATTGTCTCATTCCAGTCTTCTCTGTTGCCACTAAAAGCATATGTAGACCATGCATGATAGGTTTCTGCTAAAGGATCAATATTGAAAAACCTCCCCATTGCAGCATCATAATTTCACCATCGGTAAGAACTCCATTTTGTCTCCCTTTGGTTTTCCTGCCCCTGGGAAGAATATCTATAATTTGGAGTAATTGAACCCGAGGTGCTTAGTTCTCCGCCAAACTCCAGCCCAAACGGATAATAATGAGTTGTCCTCTCTATTTTAATATTTCCGGAAGCATCTTTGTAATACGCTAATCTGATGTTTCCTACCTGATCGGTAAATTGTAAAGATAATTGTTTTTCTAAAATAAAACCACTGGCATTGCAGTGGTTTTAAACTTGTCAACTCAAAGTCAAGACTTTGTCAGCAAGAATGAAAAGTCCCTCAGTTGATGTATTATATAATTAAATATTACCATTAGTTTTAATAGCTACCGAAGTAAAATAGAATACAATTATTCCCATGATTAACATTATGAAAGGTACAATATAAATTCTTATATCAAAAAATTGATAATCATATGATGCATCTTTTAAAAGTTTTCCTAAAAGTTGCATTATTGGGGCTATTATTAAAAATATCAAACTCCAGATTTTTAATAATAACTTAATTCTTGAAAATTTAATAAAAACTAATATTAATAGAAGCAATTGAATTGCTATTGGAAATAAAATAGACCAATCACTACTTACAGAAATAGAATACACATTAAATAACAGAAGTCCAGAAAGTAGTATTATTAAAAAATAATAAAAAACTACGGATTTAAATTCAGATTTATTCATTTAATTTTTTTGTCTTTTTATCAATTATATTTTCGGCAGATTTTGAAACAACATTTGTAGTTCCTCCGATTACAGTTTCATGAATTGCCTTTTCAGTTTTTGTCATCGAAGGATTTAATTTAAATGTTTTATTAAGTAAACCTTCCCCCATTTTACCAATACCTGTACTTATAATTTTTTTTGAGCCTTCTATCATTAAATCCGAATATTTACTGTCTGAAAAATCAACTCCAAACTTTATTCCCCATCCAAAATTAGATACTGCTTCAGCAGGTGGTATTAATGCTAACGAAGCTCCTTCAGTAGCTGGCGCTGCAAGAAGTGCTGCGTTAGAAGTGTATTCTCCTCCTTTATCTAATACTTCACCTAAAGCATAAGCACCTCCTTTCATAGTTTCTGAAAGACCTAGTCCCATTTGACCAAGTGCAGCAGATTTTCCAGCCAATCTATCCAACATCATTATTTCTCTAGAACCAATATTCCTTTGTATTGCCATTTCTCTTTTGATGTTAAATTTTTCATTAAAAAAGTTGGTAACTCCACTAAAAAATGTTTTTAATCCATTTGTTGTTCTATCTAACAAAGGAGCTTCTTCATTTACTTTCTTAGGTTCTAAACCTTCAAGCTCCCGTGCATCAACGACGCGGTTACCACTAAATGCATATACTGACCATGTATTGTAGGATTCAGACAACGGATCTACATTAAAGAACCTTTCCATCGCAGCATCATAATTTCTCCATCGGTAAGAACTCCATTTTGTCTCCCTTTGGTTTTCCTGTCCCTGGGAAGAATACCTATAATAAGGAGTAATAGAATTGGAAGTGCTTAATTCCCCTCCACACTCTAATCCGAAAGGATAATAATTGGTGGCTCTGTCAATTCTAAGGTTTCCGGAAGCATCTTTATAATACACTAATCTGATGTTCCCTACCTGATCTGTATAATTGTAAAGATAGTTATTTTGAATGAGTCAAAATAACCTTCTAAGGTTGAGGAAAATTGTAATATACTACTAAAAACAGACTGCTTTGAAAATGGCAGCCTGTTTATATTTATTCTAAGGCACGAGCAGGGTGCTCGCGTCAGCGAGGTTTTTTACTGATTTTCTGAACAAAAAAACTCTAGTCCTATTTTTCATTTTTTAAATTACCATGAGTATGATTCTCTGTTTAAATCCCATAAATTGTCTATTTCATTTTCTTCCAAAAATTCTTCAAAACTATTCCACCCTTTTTCTCTTATCAATTGAGCTTCATCATAATAAACTGGAACTATAAGAGGGAAAATCACTGATCTCTCGTCTAAATCTAACTGTTGTAAATTTTCATCAAAATAAAAGGGTAAGGTAAAGTATAATGAATTCATTTTAGTCTCCGAAGTTATCGTAAAATCAAATGATATAACATCTCCCTGTTTAACTCCTTTATTTTGCTCAATTAAAAATTCGGAAAAACTTGTTAAGAAAGAAGCTATCTCATTTTTACTAAACTTATTTTCACACACAAAAATAAATTCGAAATAATAGCCAATAAAATAACGATTTAGTCCTAATGTTGAATATGTTCGTACTCCATCAAATGGGGTTTGTTCATGCAAGGATATTGTAATATCATATTTTTTATCCGTAATATTTATTGCATTTGTTATTTCACCAATATGATTTTCTATATGTTCTACTATTTTCATCTATTAAATTTTGGATGAATATATTTTATGGACCAATTAGAAGCAAGGAGATTTTTTAGTAAAACAGTTAGCTTATAACCAATAAACTAACTGTTACTGAATTTTATAGATTGCTTAGCTGAGTTTCTGAAAGACAAGCTTCTTTGTAATCGAATGTATTTTCAGATAGCATTTTCTCCAAAAACTTTTGAAGATTAACATAATTAACGGAAGGAAAAACATCAACATTTAAAATATCTGATCATCCATACCTTCCCATAAACTTACCAAATCTTCTATAGCCTTTACTACTTCTTTCTATCACTAGAGAGTGCAATCTGTATTATAAATATATAAACTCACATTTGCAATGTTTTTGTTTTATCTTCTCAAGTGTGTGTAATCAACGATCATGGGTTATCCCAAAGTCATTCCTCTTCATCCTTAATTATTTCAATATTCCCACTGTCCATTAAAAATCTGTATCCAAAAGGTAAAGCTAAATATTTCAAAATATCAGGACGAGCAAAAGCAACATGATAAAAATGCACCATTTTTAATGACTTAATATCGTCATTATAATCATCTGTGATAAGGTACCATCCACTCTCATCTTGAGATGCGTCATATCTAATTCCTTCTATATCTTTTCCTTCGTAAACACCATCAGATATAACAACAGACTGATTGAAATTTGGAAAAAGAGGAGTAAGATTTTGTTGACAACATATTTCCCCTTGTTGCCTTACAACTGAAATTGCCGTATCGCAACCTTTATTAAAGCCACTACCATTAGGGTTTACTTCATACAGATCATAGAAGTTGTCTTCATCTAGTCGAAATTGTAAAAGCCATGAATAATAGCCAATATTTTGGTTTTCAGAAATAATAGGATTATTATCTACAATATAATCTATCATGTATTTAATAACGTCTATATAGTTTTCGGGCTCATTATTACCAATAATGACTCTAATTTCTTTTGTTATATAAGAATCTAATCCTTTTGTTCCAACATAGAGATTATCTACTATACCGATTTGAATTCCTTTGTATGTTATCATATATTTATTCTATTTACTTATTTTCGGTAATATACCCTGTCTTTTCATTCCTGAAATTATTCCCCCTTGACTAGCACTACAATATTTGCAATGCGGGAAGAAAGTTTGTGGCCAGCCATTTGGAACCAAAGCATTTGCAGGTTGGTGATCTAAAATAAAATTTCCCGATTTAGTACCTGGATTTTTTTGACCACAAGTATGACAACCAAGGGTATAACCTTGTTCCTTAATCGCTTTTCTTTCTGTTGCCGTGAACTTTCTGCTGTGCCCATTTACAGCAGGATAACCTTCTCCAGCAAAAGGCCCTGTGTTTAAAGTTCCATTTTTCTCTACTGCTGCCTTAGAAATAGCTTTAGCCTCGGCTTTAACTTCGTCAATTGCCTTTATTGCCGTGGATTTTGTCCCCCGAGATGTTAATACACCTTCAGGCCCTCCTACTGCTGCAAGTGCTATCGTCGCTAAATCAAAAGCACCATTGACGGCTTTCTCTTTAAAAGATTCTTTGGGAACTCCTGTCATTAAAGTTAGTGCTCCATCATCCCCAACCTCATACTTATTTCTTACGGCATCATTGGTAAGAACATTAATAGTTCGTGCTACACTATTGGATACCGCGGCTCTAACACTATTGATTCCACCTCCAATAAATTCAGCAAACTCCATTGGGTCAGCTGGGAGGCTACTTCTATTTACCTTCTTAGGTTCCAAACCTTCAAGCTCCCGTGCATCGACTACACGGTTACCACTAAAAGCATATGTTGACTATGTATCGTAGGATTCTGACAAGGGATCAACATTAAAAAAATTAGCGTATCATAATTAATACGCTAATTCGTTTTTAATATTTAATAGGGAAGCGTTGAAACATCTTCGTCAATTTCTCTTCCTTCATCA
>NZ_QNUF01000043.1 GCF_003385455.1 Chryseobacterium rhizosphaerae
GTAGGCAGTGGTAGTAATACTGATATCCCTGAAATTATAGTTGGACCTCCGAGAGGTGGGGGAGGAATGTATTTCCCTCCTTACGACGGTGGAGGTGGAGGTGGATGTACAGCCTGCCCACCAGATCAAGGATCACCTTCTGGAGGATGCCCAAAATATGGAGGATGTACTAGCAGTGGAGGAAGTGGTATTGTAAATACCCCGCCGACTTCAACGAAAGATCCTTGTAGTAAACTAAAGGCACAAACGACAAGTACAGCTTATAAAGAAAAAATAGCAGCACTGGATAAACCGTCAGTTCTCAACCAAAAAAAAGAAACTGGTTTTTCTGAAAGTAAAAGCGGAACTTTTACACAGCTTCAACCTTCGGCTTCTACAAATAACTCCGATGGGATGATAGTGCCCGTTTCTTCTGATACTAAAGGGTATATACATACTCATGTGAATGACTATGAAACAGGAAAATATACCGACAATAATGAACCTTTAATAAATCAACCTATCAGGATGTTTTCTCCTGCCGATGTTAATACCCTAATGACTATGGCTGGATATTCTACAGATGGAAATTACGGTGACTTATATGGTACAATGGTTTCCAGTGATGGAAACTACACCATTAAATTTACCGGTACAGCCTCAGATATTAAAACTGGATTTAACACGGAACAATGGAGAAATAATTATAAAACTTTTATCGAAAAAGAAAATGGTACATTGGAAACTAAATTTTTAAGGTTCTTGAAAGAGAAAATGAATCTAAAAGGCGTAGAATTATACAAGATAAAAAGTAATGGCATTGTACAGAAAAAAACATTAAATTCAAACAACAAAGTGGACTCGAATGACTGTCCTTAACAATTTTAAAGCAAAAAAAATGAAAAATATTGTATTAATACTTATTATATTACTTAGCTTTTCATGTAAAGCACAATCGGTAATTTCATTGGAGCAAGCCTATGAGTATTCTAAATCTCCTGATGGACTTCCAGAAAGTGTAACATATGTTAAAGATATTAATAATAGATTGGATCAGTTTGTGGGAACATGGAAAGGCTCTTATGGCGGAAAAAACTATGAATTCCAGTTTATTAAGAAGATAAATTTTGGAGAATATTCTGTAAAGTGGGATGAGATTATTGGCCGGTTTATGGTAAAAGATAATGCAGGAAATGTATTGTATAATACATTAAATGAGATAAATGACAATAATACTTATTTCTGGGGAGCTAGATTACAAAACAGAGCCTATGAAATGAGTTTTGTAGGTAACTACGATTGTCTGGAATCTGGAAGTGTATATATAGAAATAAGAATTAACAATACCAATGAAATGAAATTGTTTTACTCTCAGGATAAAGATGGCATCCTAAATCCTGCAAAATGCCCTAATTTTAACACTTATGTTCCATTGCTGCCTACTGAAACAATGATATTGACAAGACAATAGCATAAAGCCTCTGCAAAGAGGCTTTAAATATCAATAATGAAAAACAGATTATTTATACTCACATTATTTTTAATAATTATTTCGTGCAAAGCACAAGTAATAGGAACATTGGAACAATTCGAGGAATGCTCAAAGCGACCAAACCGTGATCAAGATGGCTGTCCAGATTTGGAAAATATAACTTACGTAAAAGACACCAATAACAGACTTGATCAGTTTGTTGGAACTTGGAAGGGATCAGCTAATGGAAAGCAATATGAAGTAAAATTGGAAAAGAAAATTAATTATAAAGATGACCCAAGCGATGTCAGATCATTTGATAGAATAATTGGGAGAATCCTGATAAAAGATAGTTCTGGAAATATTATTTATAATTCTATGAACAAGTCTGATAAGGATACCTATTTTTTCGGAGATAATTTTCAAAATAGATCCTATCTTATGTATTTTGTAGGAAATTATAATTGTTTAGAAGCTGGAAATGTATTCATTGAGACAAGAATTAATAATCCCAATGAAATGAAATTGTTCTATTCTCAGGATAAGGATGGTATCCTAAATCCTGCAAAATGCCCTAATTTTAGCACTTATGTTCCATTTTTGCCTACCCAAACAATGATATTGACAAAACAATAGCATAAAGCCTCTGCAAAGAGGCTTTAAATACCAATAATGAAAAGCAAATTATTTATACTCACATTATTTTTAATAGTTATTTCGTGCAAAGCACAGGTAATAGGAACATTGGAACAATTTGAAGAATGTCAAAAAAGAGCTAATCGAGATGAAGGTTGCCCTGATTTGGAAAATATCACCTATGTAAAAGATACTAACAATAGATTGAATCAGTTTGTCGGTATATGGAAAGGAAATTTTGAAAACAAACAATATGAAATACATTTTGAAAAAAAAGTTCAATTTGGTGAAGACATAAAGTGGGATCGGATTTTTGGTAGAATGGTTATTAAAAATAATTCTGGTAATATTATCTATAATTCATTGAATGAATCAGATCAAAATATTTCTTTTTTTGGAGGCAATTTCCAGAATAAGGCTTATGTTATGCATTTTGTAGGTAACTATGCTTGTCTGGAATCCGGTAATGTTTTTGTTGAGGTAAAGGTTAACAATCCCAATGAAATGACATTATTCTATTCTCAGGATAAAGATGGTCTTCTAAACCCTGCAAAATGTCCTAATTTTAGTAGCTTTATACCATTGCTTCCAACTGATAAAATGATACTGATAAAGCAATAAAATGTATCAAAAAATTCTACATCTGTTTCTATGTTTTGTGAGCATTTATAATTTTTCACAGTTAAAAAAAGATAGCATAGTTTTCATAGGAGAAAAAATTTCTGAAGAAAGTTATTCTCCTCCTAAAATAGTAAATGATACTTTGAAAGTTGTCTATCTCGATTATGCAATAAAAGTAAAGTACCATATTTTAAACAAATTAAGGGATAACTATGATAGTGATACAATAGAATTTATCTCTTTTGATCATTATGGAGATTTTAATTTTACTAAACCTAAGTATGTCCTTTTATCTGTTAAAAAAACATCTGATGGAAGCTTTTATCTTCCAAAATATGAATATAAGACTGTTGCAAAATCAATTGATGGAAAATGGGCATTTAGAGGAAATGATATCAGACTAGATAAAGAATTAATGAGTAAAGTTGTCTTTCAGCCAATGTTATTTGAAGAAAATTTTTCTTATATCATTAAGTCTAAAAAAAGACTAAGAAAAAGATTTCCTAAAGCTTATTATAAAAGAGAAAATAACAAAATGGTTCCAATAAAAGGAGTATATGTTGATCAATTATATAAATAAAAGCCTCTTCGGAGGCTTTAAATACCAATAATGAAAAGCAGATTATTTATACTCACATTATTTTTAATAGTTATTTCGTGCAGGACACAAACAATTAGACTGAAACAATTATCAGAATGCCAAACTGGTTTATATCCTTATCCAAGCTATACCAATGTAAAAGAGATATAAATGGAAAAGACTTGTATAAGTGATTCGAAAAATAGAATATTATCATTAAAATAAAATATTCATCAAAGTGATCAGCATATTGGTCACTTTTTTTATTTGTATTACTTTTGCGTGATGCGTATTTTTAAGATCTTAGCTTTTATTATTGTTCTTTTAGGAGGAGCTTATGCTGCCTCCATGTACTATTTTGTGGATGAGAGTAAAAATTTCACCATTGAAAAAGAAATTGATTACCCTATAGATAAGGTCTTTGGACAGTTTAATAATCTTCAGCACTTTACGAGATGGAACAATTATTTCACCAGTTCACAGTCTATGGATATAGATTATTATATGCCTTATGAAGGACAGGGAAGTGCGATCAGCTATGTAGATCCTAAGAATGATACCGATGGAGAAATGTTCATCCGGTATGAAAATCCTAATAAGACGTTGAAATACCAGCTTTTTGAAGATGAAAATGAAAATCCAACCCTGGTAGATGTTAAATTTAAGTCTGTATCAGCTGAAAAAACAAAAATCATATGGTATGTGCATACCCCAAAACTTTCTGTATGGAAAAGAGTGGGGAATTTTTGGACGGAAGACAGATTTGCTGAGAACATTACCAAAAGTATGGTGAATTTAAAGAATGTTTTAGGAAATAAAGTGGAGAAAGACAATCAGATGGCTGCCATAAAATATGACAGTCTGATGGTTGAAAATGAAGAAGATAAGCTGCTTCTGGGTGTCAATGTGAGTACCTCCAACAAAAAAGATGCGCTTTACAAGAATATCGTTATGAATTATAACAAAATGTATAATTTCGTAACCATGGACCTTGGGAAAAAAGACGATGAATTCGGGTATCCTATCTTAATGACGGATGCGGATAACTATAAAGACAAAGAAGTTTCTTACTTTCTGGGGATCCCACTTTCTAAAAAAATTGGAGTGACAGACAATAATTTCAACTTCAGAACTGTAAATCCGTCCCAAAATTATGTGATGTACTATAAGGGGAGCTATGACGGCAGAATTAAGGCCATTCAGCAGCTGATTCAGAAAGCAAAGAAGGATGAGATGCGTTTTGGGGATATTCGTCAGACTTTCATTGAACGTCCGATGGAAGGACAGGAGGTGAACATGAAGCTCTCATTATCAGTCTTTAAATGATTTTTTTTTTCTTAATTTTTTTTAACGGTTTGAGACTGTTCTAAGTCGGTTTTTTTTATTAAATTTGAAGATTAATTCTACAAATAAATTTTAATAAATAGATAAACTGTAATAATGGACAGATTTTCATTCCTAAACGCAGCTCATTCTCAGTTAATTGAGGATTTATACCAACAGTACTTAAAATTCCCGGATTCTTTAGAGCCATCATGGAAAGCCTTCTTTCAAGGTTTCGATTTTGCTTTGGAGAACTACGGTGATGACGATAACATCCAATTTATTCAGGCTCCGGCCAACGCTGCTCCTGCAGTACAACAGATTTCTCAGGCGGTATCAAATGGAGAGGTTCCTGAGCACATCAAAAAGGAATTTAAGGTGGTAAACCTTATTGAGGCATATAGAACAAGAGGGCACTTGTTCACAAAGACAAACCCTGTAAGAGAGAGGAGGCACTATACTCCTACTTTAGATATCGAGAATTTCGGTCTTACTAAAGAGGATTTAAATACAAAATTCAACTGTGCTGTAGAAACAGGAATGAAAGAACCTGCTACTTTAGCAGATTTGATCAAGCATCTGGAAAATATCTACTGTGATTCTATCGGGGTAGAATATACTTACATCAACAATGTTGAAGAAAAAGATTTTATTAAAAAATGGCTTCAGGTAAATGAAAACCACCCAAGCCTTTCTGCAAATGAAAAAACAGAAATTTTATTGAAATTGAATCAGGCGGTTGCGTTTGAAAACTATCTTCATACAAAATTCGTTGGACAAAAAAGATTCTCTCTGGAAGGAGGAGAGTCATTAATCCCTGCATTAGACCAATTGATCTCCAGATCTTCCCAATTAGGGGTAGATGAGGTAGTGTTGGGAATGGCACACAGAGGAAGATTAAATGTATTGTCCAATATCTTTGGAAAGTCTTACAAACAAATCTTCTCAGAATTTGAAGGAAAAGAATTTGAAGAAGATGTATTCTCTGGTGACGTTAAATATCACTTAGGATCATCTAAAAAAATTAAAACAGCTTCAGGAGAGGAAGTTTGTATCAACCTGACTCCAAACCCATCTCACCTGGAAACTGTAGCGGCTCTTGTAGAAGGAATCTGCCGTGCAAAAGTAGATGATAAATACAAAGACTATTCTAAAGTTTTACCAATCATCATTCACGGTGACGGAGCTATTGCAGGACAGGGTATTGCTTATGAAGTAGCACAGATGATGACACTGGAAGGATATAAAACAGGAGGTACTGTTCATATCGTTGTCAACAACCAGGTATCTTTCACCACGAACTTCCTTGATGCAAGATCTTCAACATACTGTACAGACATTGCAAAAGTTACAGAATCTCCTGTAATGCACGTAAATGCTGACGATGCTGAAGCGGTAGTTCATGCGATCCATTTTGCTGCTGATTTCAGAGCTAAATTCGGAAAAGATGTTTATATCGATCTTTTAGGATATAGAAAATATGGTCATAACGAAGGGGATGAGCCTAGATTTACACAGCCTAATCTGTACAAAGCGATTTCCAAGCACCAGAACCCAAGAGAAATTTATAAAGATAAATTAATCCAGGACAGCGTAATCTCTAACGACATCATCAAAAAGATGGAGGTAGACTTCAAAGCTTTATTAGATAAAGATTTTGATGCTTCTAAAGAGATCGAGAAAAATGTTATGGATTTATTCATGGCTGAAGACTGGATGAACTATCCTATCGGAAAGAGAGGTGTAGTTCAGGCTCCGGTAGATACCAAATATGATATCGCTAAGCTGAAGGAATTAGCTCTTAAAATGTCAACACTTCCTGCAGATAAAAAGTTCATCAATAAAATCACAAGACTTTTCGAAAACCGTATCAAAGCGATTGAAGGAAACTCTTTAGATTGGGCAGTAGGAGAATGGTTAGCATATGCTACACTTCTTGTAGAAGGGCATAATGTAAGAATCTCCGGAGAAGATGTGGAAAGAGGTACATTCTCTCACAGACATGCTGTCGTAAAAACTGAAGATACAGAAGAAGAATATATCCCATTAAGACACGTATCAGAAAGCAGATTTGATGCATTCAATTCTCACCTTTCAGAATATGGAGTTTTAGGTTTCGATTACGGATATGCGATGGCTTCTCCTAATACATTAACCATCTGGGAAGCTCAGTTTGGTGATTTCGTTAACGGAGCTCAGATTATCGTTGACCAGTACTTAGCTGCTGCAGAAGAAAAATGGAAACTTCAAAACGGATTGGTAATGTTATTGCCTCACGGTTCAGAAGGACAAGGTGCAGAACACTCTTCAGCAAGACTGGAAAGATTCTTAACACTTTGTGCTAATGAAAATATGGTAGTCGCTAATATTACTTCACCAGCCAACTACTTCCACTTATTGAGAAGACAGTTGAAATGGGCATTCAGAAAGCCATTGATCGTAATGAGCCCTAAATCTTTATTGAGACACCCGAAAGTGGTTTCTCCTCTTGAAGATTTTGCAAACGGTTCATTCCAGCCTATCTTAGACGATCCTACAGTAGATCCTAAAAAAGTAGAAAAACTAGTTCTTTGTTCAGGTAAACTGTACTTCGAATTATTAGCGAAGAAAGAAGAACTGAATTGTGAAAATATTGCATTAGTAAGATTTGAGCAGTTATATCCACTTCAGACAGATGCTATCGAAGAGATCTTCAACAAATATAGCAACAGAACACAGCTTGTTTGGGCTCAGGAAGAACCTGAAAATATGGGAGCTTGGTCTTATATCCTGAGAAACTTCAGAGATACAGGAATCCAGGTCGTATCTCCTGTACCAAGCGGTGCTCCGGCTCCAGGTAGCCACAAAATGTTTGAGAAAAACCAAAATGCAGTGATCAACAGAGTTTTCGATAGAGATGATGCTCCTGCAAAAAGACCTGTTACAGCTTAATTAAAATAATATCCATTAAAAAATAAAAAATACTCGATATGTCAGTTTTAGAAATGAAAGTTCCTTCACCGGGCGAATCCATTACAGAAGTTGAAATTGCAACTTGGCTTGTAAAAGATGGTGATTATGTAGAAAAAGATCAACCTATCGCTGAAGTAGACTCAGACAAGGCAACTCTTGAATTACCTGCAGAACAAAGTGGTATCATCACTTTAAAAGCAGAAGAAGGAGATGTAGTACAAGTAGGTCAGGTTGTTTGTTTAATTGATATGGATGCTGCAAGACCAGAAGGAAACGCTCCTGCTGCTGAAGCTCCAAAGCAAGAAGAAGCTCCTAAAGCTGCTGAACCGGCTAAACAGGAAGCACCAAAACCAGCTGCTCCAGTTGCTGCTCCACAAACTTACGCAACAGGGGCTCCATCTCCAGCTGCTAAGAAAATCCTTGACGAAAAAGGAATTAATGCAGGACAGGTTTCAGGAAGCGGAAGAGACGGAAGAATCACTAAAACTGATGCTGAATTGGCTGCAGTTCCTGCATTAGGAGGAAGTCCTCTTACAGCTACAGGTGCAAGATCTACAACCACAACAAAGCTTTCTGTTCTTAGAAGAAAAATCGCTCAAAGATTGGTTTCTGTAAAGAATGAAACTGCGATGTTAACCACTTTCAACGAAGTTGACATGTCTGAAATTTTCAGACTAAGAAAGCAATATAAAGAAGAATTTGCTCAAAAACACGGAGTAGGACTTGGTTTCATGTCTTTCTTTACTAAAGCTGTTACAAGAGCATTGGAAATGTATCCGGATGTTAATGCATCTATCGATGGAGATTTCAAAATAAACTATGATTTCTGTGATATTTCAATTGCAGTTTCTGGTCCTAAAGGATTAATGGTTCCTGTATTGAGAAATGCAGAAAACATGACTTTCAGCGGAGTTGAAGCAAACATCAAAGATCTTGCTACAAAAGTAAGAGACGGAAAAATTACTGTTGATGAAATGACAGGTGGTACATTTACAATCACTAACGGTGGTACATTTGGATCTATGTTGTCTACACCAATCATCAACCCTCCTCAATCTGCAATCTTAGGAATGCACAACATCATCCAGAGACCGGTTGCTGTTGACGGGCAGGTGGTAATCAGACCAATGATGTATGTGGCTATGTCTTATGACCACAGAATTATTGACGGAAAAGAATCTGTAGGATTCCTTGTAGCCGTAAAAGAAGGTATCGATAATCCTGTTGCAGTATTAATGGGAGGTGACGAAAGAAAAGGCCTTGGATTATAAGTTTTAATAAAATTATAATGTAAATATATAATCTCGCCTTAAAAAAGGCGAGATTTTTGTATCTGTTAAGAAAATACTACAATGATGTTTTCAAAAATGACTTCCAATATCAAAGTTTCAGTAATACCTGAATATGATAGTAAAAACAGTTTTCCATCCGAGAACCGTTATGTCTTTAAGTATAATATTACGATAGAAAATGACGGAAGCTTTCCTATCAAAGTACTTAAAAGAAAATGGTTAATTTTTGATGTAGGTTTTGGATATACTGAGATTATAGGTGACGGAGTAATTGGATTAACTCCGGAAATAGGAACAGGCGAAAATTTCGCTTATTTCTCAAACGTAATGCTTCGGTCCGGTGTAGGGAATATGAGCGGGAAATATCAGGTTAAAAACCTGGAAACCCAGGAAACTTTTGAGATTGATATCCCCAAATTCAATCTGCTCTCCGAAGTTTTAAGTAATTAATTATTTTTTTAATAAACTTATATCTGCTGATGCCACCTTTATACTTAATTTCTAGGAAATAAATACTCTTAGGCAGATAGAGCCTTCTATCTGGAATGAGAGGAATTTTGAAGGATGAGTTTCCTTCAGCATTGTAAACTTTTATTCATGCAATAGGGTTTATCCCTCTAATAACCTTATTTTGTATATACCTCCCGGTTTTATACAGAATTACGTGTATATCCCATAAAGAATGCCCGAGAAGGTGGAGTTTTTTTAGCTATAGTTTCTTTACGTACTTTTTCAATACAGATTCATCTATTTCCTCATTGCTGGTGATAATTAATTTTTCAAATGCTAATAAGGCAATTTTTGCACAAACTTCAGCATCAGCTCCGGCCCTGTGGTGATTAAAATTGATCTGATGGTATTCTGCAAGAGGTTTTAATCCGTATTTTGGAAGGTAATTCCATGATTTTTTTGCGAGCTGTATACTGCACAAATAGTTTAATTTGGGCGTAAACATACCGTAATGTTCAAAGCAGCCTCTTAAAACAGATGCGTCAAAGCTTGCATTATGGGCAATCATTAATGTTCCGTACATTAAATCCTGAGCTTCATGCCAAATTTCGTCAAAAGTAGGAGCATCCTTTACATCTTCGGGCTGTATACCATGTACAGCAACATTGAATTTGTTAAAATAGGGGAAACTGGGAGGTTTGATCAGCCAGGTTCTCGTTTCTACAATTTTAGAATCCTGTACCACGCAGATTCCCATCTCACATGCTGAACTTTTCTCGTGAGTTGCCGTTTCAAAATCTATTGCACAGAAATCCATTGTTTATAAATTATAAGTTACTGTTAATTATTTAGTTACTTGTTTCGGGTGTTGATTCTATAGTCTGGAATTAAATATTCTAGGGAGTGGGTTTAAGGTGGCTGAAGAGATTTTCCAGTTAATCATAGTACAGATATTTACTTTTCCTTATTCCCTGGAATCTATCATCTATCACTTGCTACTTTCCACCCAAAAAATGCTTAAAAATAAGCCATTTCGATTGATAAAACTGATTCTTCTGGTGTTTCTGACGTAGTTTCAGGGTTCCTGGAAGTTGACCGTAAAACCCAAAATGAGCTCTCACTACTGCCCATAAATGAGGAAAACCATGCTTTAATCCGAAATAGATTCCCGCAATACCATCCAGACAAAGCCGGAAAAATATCACCCAGATCAGTCTTGGAAAAGGAAGGTTTTTAAGCATCATTGAAAGATTATTTCTGATGTTCAGGTAAGTCTTTTGAGCACTTTGCTTATTCAGTGTTCCGCCACCTACATGATAGACTTTGGATTTTCCTGTATAAAAAATCTTTTTCCCGGAGTTAATGAGTCTCCAGCATAAATCAATTTCTTCCTGATGGGCAAAAAATCTTTCATCAAAACCATTTTGTTCCCAAAAATCTTTTGAGCGGATAAAAAAACAGCATCCTGAAGCCCAGAAAATCTCTGTTTCATCATCATACTGGCCCTTATCTTCTTCCAGGTCATCAAATACTCTTCCTCTGCAGTAAGGATAGCCTAGATTGTCAATCAGACCCCCTCCGGCACCTGCGAATTCAAAATAGTTTTTATGAGTATAGGATAGTATTTTAGGCTGAACAGCTGAAATATCAGAATTCTTTTCCAATATTTCCATTACAGGTTCTATCCAGTTATCAGTAACTTCTACATCAGAATTGAGAAGACAGTAACATTCATTCTTAATTTCCTTTAATCCCTCATTATAGCCTCCTGCAAAACCATAATTCTTATGATTTTTAATGATCTTTACTGATGGAAAATGGATATTTAAAAACTCTATAGAATCGTCTGTTGAAAGGTTATCAATGACGTAAATATCTGCATTTTGAGAAAATTCAACTACATTCGGTAGAAATTTTTCAAGCCAGTTTTTGCCGTTCCAGTTTAAGATAGCAACTGCCAGTTTTTTCTGCATGTCAATCTATTTTTTTTCAGAATCAAAAGTTTTGATAGAATCCTGATATTTCCATTTTCTGTGAGACCATAGATAATTATCCGGATTTTTGTGTAAAGTGTTTTCCAACAAGTGGTGAAACTTTTTTACAACTTCATGCTCTACAAATTTTTCATTGTCCGGGTATATTCTGTGATAGTTGACCTGATAATAACCTCGCTTTACCTTCTTCATCTCGCAATAAATAAAAGCAAGATCCATTCTTGTTGCCAGTTTATCATATCCGATAAAAACAGGGGTCCTTTGATTCAGAAATTCCAATCCGTAATTGACATGAGAAGAATGCGGGGTCTGGTCTGCAACAAACATGTAGATAGAATTCCCGTCATTTTTATTCCTGAAAATATTAAGAATTACTTCATTGGCTTCCAAAGCCTCATTACCGAACTTGTTACGGACTTTTTTCATCTGGTTTTCCCAGAAATCACTATTCACCTTTCTGTAAACCGGATGACAGTGCTCCTGAGGAACAATTTTTGCCAATGCATTAATCCATTCCCAGTTGAAAACATGCCCTGCAAGGAGAATGATATTTTTACCCTCCTTTTGAACTTCATGAAATACATCCTGATTAATATGTTGCATTCTTACTCTCGCCTCTGTTTCAGAGATGCTGAAAGATTTTATGGTTTCTACAAGATAGTCTGAGAAATTCCGGTAAAACATTTTCCGTATTTTACTAATCTCCTCTTCAGATTTATCTGGAAAAGAGTTCTTTAGATTTTGAGTAATCACATTCTTTCTGTAACCTACCAGATAATAGTTTAAGAAGAACATAACGTCCGAAAAAACGTACAATACTTTAAGCGGAAGTTTGGAAATGAAATATAATATTTTGATCAGGTAATTCATAAAACACGCAAATTTAGTGATAATAAAATTATGGTTCTATTTTTGCAGAAGGATAATATTATTTTTTTATTTTTATGTTATGAAAAAAATAGCAATATTGGCTTTCCTGGGATTAAGTATTTTTGCTTTTTCACAGGATATAAAGAATTTACCGGATAAAGGTAAACAGAAAACAGCTCTTATAGTTCCTACAGAACAAAAAGAACTGGAAGCGAAGAAAAAGGCTGCTGAGGAAAAAGCTAAGCTTCCTAAGCCTTATAATCCAAAAGCTGACGCTCAGGCAGATATTAATAAACTGGTGGCACAAGCTCAGAAAGAAGGTAAAAATATTATGATTCAGGCAGGAGGGAACTGGTGTATCTGGTGTCTCCGTTTTAATAATTTTGTGCAGACTACTCCTGAATTAAAAGAAATGGTAGATAAAAACTATTTATATTATCACCTGAATTATTCTCCGGATAATAAAAACGAAAAAGTTTTTGCTCAATATGATAATCCTGGTGAAAAATTTGGATATCCGGTATTTATTGTATTGGATAAAAATGGAAAGATGATTAAAGTTCAGCAGAGCGATGTCTTTGAAGATGGAAAAGGATACAGTAAAGAAAAGGTCAAAGACTTTTTCAATACCTGGGCTCCTAAAGGATAAAACTAAAAAAAGCTGTTTCAATAATGAAGCAGCTTTTTTATTTTACTGAAAATCATGAAATTAAAATCTTTATAACGTAATCTGGATAATCTCTGGAACCTTATAAAAACCTTTTGATCCAGCTTAATTTTTTCTCAGAATAGGGTGGGTATTTAATATTAGGTTCACCCCAGGTTGTTTTTTCCAGAACAGACTTCTGATGTGAAAAAGTTTCAAAACCAAATTTTCCATGGTAATTTCCAATTCCTGAATTTCCGACTCCTCCAAACGGAAGGTTGTCATTACTTAAATGCATGACAGTATCATTGATACATCCGCCTCCAAAGGAAAGTTTCCTGGTAAACAGTTCTTTTTCTTCTGCATTATTGGTAAAAAGATAGGCGGCAAGAGGTTTTTCCAGCTCCAGAATAGAATTAAGGGCTGAGTTAAAGCTTTGAAAACTGATAACCGGAAGAATCGGGCCAAAGATTTCTTCCTGCATAATATCTTCGTTCCAATCTGAATTATTCAGAATGGTGGGTTCTATATATAGTTTTTCTTCATCAAAATGACCTCCGAAATATACGTTCTCCGGATGAATAAGATGGATCAGTCGCTGAAAATTCTTCCGGTTAATAATTCTTGTATACTGCTCTGAATCCGGTTCGTATTTAAATTCTTTGATATATTTCCTGAGCATTTCCATAAACTGTTCCTGTATAGACTCTTCAAGTAGTACATAATCCGGGGCTACACAGGTTTGTCCGGCATTCAGAAACTTTCCCCATACAATTCTTTTGGCAGCAACTTCAAGATTAGCCTCTTTAGTTACAATGGCAGGAGATTTTCCTCCCAATTCAAGGACTACAGGAGTTAAATGTTCGGCAGCAGCTTTATAGATGATTTTTCCAACTTTAGTACTTCCTGTAAAAAATATTTTATCAAACTTTAAGTGTAAAAGTGCTGTTGTTTCATCAATACCTCCTTCGTATACATACAGATAGTCAGAAGGAAAGTTTTCATTGATGATTGTTGCCATGGCCATCATGGTATTTTCTGCTATTTCGCTGGGCTTTAAAATACAGCAGTTACCCGCAGCAATAGCAGCAATAAGAGGGGAGAGCGACAGCTGATAAGGATAGTTCCAGGCACCTATAACCAATATACATCCCAGCGGATCCGAATAAATTTTACTGCTTCCAAGCTGATTGACAAGATTGGTACCTACTTTCTTAGGTTTAGAAAGAGATTTCAGGTTTTTTAAATAATAGTCAATATCCTTTAATAAAAAAGAAATCTCTGTGGTAAAGGTGTCAAATTTAGATTTTCCAAAATCTTTGTTAATTGCTTCATACAGCATGTCCTCATTGGCTATGAGAAGGTTTCGGAGCTTTTCAAGATACATTTTCCTGAATGCAATATTCTTGGTCTGCTGTGTTTTAAAAAAATCTTTTTGTCCCTGTAAAATCTTTTCAATTTCCATACTATGCTTTGTATTTAAACGTAGATATTTGTTCAGTATTGCCGTTTTAATCAACGAACAATAAGCTGGCCAAAGTTGAAAGGGACTCAGAAACGGGATTCGGAAGAGGATTACGGATTACTGAAACGTCAATGCTGCATCCAGTTTCCTTTCTTTACTGCATTACATAATATTTCTTACAGCTATTTTTACGGGATGATACAGCAGTAAGAGAAGGGCTGTTATCAAGGCTAGCCAGAATAATCCTGTAAAAATTTCCATATTGGAAAGAAGAATGGACTGTGCCGTTATTTTTGCTTTAAAAGCTCCTGCAGTCATCGATAGAGATTCATTGACCGGCAGTTTTGAAATGTGGCCTCCAAAAATCTGATTCCATTGGCTGTAAAAGACAGGGTTAGTGTCAGTAAGGGTAAAACTAAGAGCATCAGAATGTTTTAACGTTAAAAAAAGCATTACATTCTGCATTAAAGCATATCCGCTGGCTGTTGCCCAGAAGCGGGTAGTAGTTCCCATAGCACTGGCATTCGCTACATATTCTTCCGGCATTCCTGAGATCAGAAAGAATACCAGAGGAGTGAATAATAATCCCTGGGCTACACCCTGCAGAAATAAGGGCGGGCATATGGTGGAAAGGGTAGTATCCGGATAAAAAGTATAGGTAAACCAGGCGCAATCTATTGCCAATAAAAGGAAACCTGTAAAGAAGACTATTCTGGAAGAAATTCCACGAACCAGACAAATGCCTGATACAAAAACTCCAATAAGTGTTCCTGCTACATTCCAATATTGAATATTAACGATATAATCCCATGGCCATTTCCATACAGTCGCCATAATACTGTATACATTATTCAATCCTGAGCGGATAATATAGAAAATAAAGAAGAGAATCATCCCTGTAATCACATTTTTTGAATTGAAAACCTCAAAATGGAATAAGGGTCGTTTTGAGGATCTTTGTTTAAGCATAAATAATCCTCCGGAAATCATAAATATAAATAAGCAGATAACGATTGAATCGGACTCAAGCCACATCAGTCTTTTTCCATAGATAATAGCATATGCTCCCGATTGCAGGCATACCCAGAGTAAAAACCAGCTTGGAAGATCCATTTGGTACAGTGGTTTTTTAGGAAAAAATCGATTTCTGTTGAAAATAGCAATTCCCAGTATCAATACAAAAACGTGAAAATACGCCATCATTAAAATCATATGTTGAAAATCGTAATCCTGAATACTTGATTTTAATAAGGTTGTTGTTACTGTTCCTCCTGTCAGCATA
Source organism: Chryseobacterium rhizosphaerae (assembly GCF_003385455.1). Lineage (GTDB taxonomy): Bacteria > Bacteroidota > Bacteroidia > Flavobacteriales > Weeksellaceae > Chryseobacterium > Chryseobacterium rhizosphaerae. The sequence goes on from NZ_QNUF01000043.1 coordinate 15,562, forward strand.
AGAGAATACATAAAGAGGTAAGCAATAACTTTGGCGTGTCTGGTTTTTAGTTCGGCTATAATTAAAGGCAGGAAAATAGCGCCTTCCAACAATCCAAAAAATCCTTCTAAAAATCGTATGACCAAAATAACATGATAATCATTGGTGACAGATAAAATATAAAGAAGAATTACTGAAACAGAAGACATCAGCAGGACATAATATTTCACACTGAAATAGGCCATAAACCTTTGTAAAACTAAGAGAGTAACGACAAATGTTCCATACATCAACATCATTAAGTATTGAATGTCATCGGAATCTACCCCCATAAAAGAAGAGGTGAAAGCACTGTTGGAATGTAACAGCGACAACAACATGATATGGGGAAATAATGCCAGTACAAGAAGTGGTAGTTTCAGCCATTGAGGTAACCATTGATGATAAACTGTATTGTGTTGCATAGAATAGTGGTGAAAAGCTGAGAATGCAGATAGGTGCATTCACTTTTTCTGTGGAATAAAAAAAGCGAAAAGACAAAAGAGCAAGGTGTAAAAGTAAAAGGTAAAATGACAAATATGCTCAGTAAAAAAATAAGCAGATCTGTAATTTTTGCGGTCTTGCCTTTTCGCTAAAAAAATCTAACATTAATTTGAAAATTTGAAATATGATGATTGGAAAATAAAAAGAAGTATGATTTTGCATTCTAATACTCTAGTATTCTCAAACCCTAATACTCTCAAACTATATCTTCTTCGCACTTACCAGAACATTCATTCCGGAAAGCAGTTTTTCATTATCTTTATTGTGATCAAGGATAATTTTCACGGGAAATCTCTGTTCTATTTTCACAAAGTTTCCGGTAGCATTGTCAGGCTTTACCAGGGAAAATTGAGATCCTGATGCCGGTGAAACAGAAACAACCCTTCCTTTGAACTCAATATCGGGATACGCATCTGCTGTAATGGTCACTTCCTGCTTCTGGTCAATCTGTCCAAGCTGGGTTTCTTTATAATTGGCAATGATCCATTTTTCTTTGCTGACCATCTGTACCAAGGCCTGACCTTCCTTGATTAGTTGCCCTTCCTGAATTGTTTTTTTACCCACCCATCCGTCGTAAGGTGCAGTAATAACAGTATATGAAAGGAAAAGTTTGGCATTATTTAAGTTGGCAGAACTCTGCTGGATCTGGCTTTTGGCCGGTGCAACCTTGGTCTGTTGTTCATTGGCTCCGGCTCTGACCGCATTTTTCTGCTGATCCAATGCCATGAGATTGGCTTTAGCCTGCTCATAGGAAGCCTTTACATTTTCAAATTCCTGTTCTGTAGCAGCATCTTCCGATAGCAGGTTTTTATATCTTTTATAGTCTTGTTCAGTTTTCCAGATGTCTATTTTGGCTGAAGCTATTTTGGCATCAATGATTTTGGTATCGCTTTCTTTGGTGCTCACCCCACTTTGAATGGTTGTAATATTTTCAGTCGTCGTATGAAGATTGGCTTCTGCTACTTTTACCTGGTTTACAAATTCCCTGTTGTCTATCACGATCAGTGTATCACCTTGATGTACAAATTGATTTTCATTGAATCTGATCGTTTTGATAAATCCTGAGACTTTACTGGATACAGGAGTAATATATTGTTCGATTTGAGCATCATTGGTGGTTACATTTTTCCTTGAAAACAGATAAAAACTCACCATTCCGGTAATTCCGCTGATGATCAGGATCCAGGCCAGTAAAGTAATGGTCTTGTTGATTCTTTTTTCCTTTTGTGTCAGTTCTTTCTTTGCCATAGTTTTTATAAGTTTCCAATCGTATATTGGAGTTGGTAGTATTTTAGTTGTCGGTTAATTTTCACAGAAATAAGATTGGATTCAGCTTCCAGATAAGTATTATCGGCATCAATGAGCTCGGTGATCAGACTTAATTTATTGGCATATTTTGTCCTTACAATACGATAGTTTTCTTTAGCCTGATCAATAGCCTCTTCAGCTATTTTTACTTTCTGATCAGTTTCTTCAAACTTTTTGTAGGCTTCATATACACTGTGCCGGATCTTCTCATCATTCTCTTCAATCTGAAGTTTTGCCAGGTCAATATTCTCTTTCGCTTCCTGCATCCTGTATTTATTTTTATACAGGTTTTCTATAGGGTAGGTGAGATTCACTCCAAGCATTCCCAAACGGTACGCATAGGGTTCCGGAGGGAAAAACATCATATTCGGATATTTTAAGAAATATTCGCCTCCTGCCGTAATTTTAGGTAAATAATTGGCTTTGGTGATCTTCCGGTCCAGTTCTTTCAGAGAAAGATTCTTGTGTGTAATGTCTACAGATTCATTTTTGTGTAAAGCGGTTTCAGTAAGTTCTTCAAGGTAAGGAATAGTCACCGTATCAGAGATCAGATCTTCTGTATCTGCATGCATTTCCTGGCTTTCCGGAAGAGAAAGAATGGTTTTCAGCTTATGTTCTGCAATCTGAACATCATTGTCAAGTTCTGTCCAGCTCATTTTGTGGTTGGATAGTTGTAAAGAAGTTCTCAGTACCTCATTCACCGTAACTACACCATTGGCCTTTAATGCTTTTACCTGTTTGATATTCACAGAATCTTCTTTCATTTTATCATTAATAAGGCTCTGCTGTTCTTTTAAATGGTGGATCTGTAGAAAAGCAGTAATAATCTCCATGGTAAGCTGTCTTTCATCCAGATGAGTTCTCAAACCTGAAATTTCAGTGTCAATAGCTGCTTTCTTTTCCGTATTTTTTATTCTTCCTCCCATATATACCGGGATTGAAGCTGATAAGGTAAAATCATACATTCCGTTGATGACGTCATATTTTGTAGCTTCATTGAATACACCGTTTTGATGCTGAAAAAGATTGGTTACCTGATTATAGCTGGTATGAAACTCAATGTCCGGAAGTTTTTCCATTTTAAGATCTTTCTCTTTGGTAACAGACATTTCCTGTTTTAAATGGCTGATCAGAATGTTCTTGTTGTTTTTCAGACCAATGCCTACAGCCTGTTGCAAGCTGAGATGCTGATAATCGATCATTTGTGTATGTAAAAGGTTGCTTACCAATAATAAGCACAACGCGATGCATTGATATTTACATGCGTTAAATATCATATTCATAATTTATTTAAAGGATTTTTGCTAAAATGATTTTGATGCAGCAAAGTTACGATCACTAGCATATGACCCTATTTGTGAAAACAGAAAAAGATTTGCTCATTTGCGCCAATTTGAAATTTCTTCTTACCTTTACCCTATGAATGACAGTCATTTTAAAGCAGTAGAAGAAGAAGATGCCGAATTTTATGTATATCATGTGCTTACGGGAAATGTGACTACAGATATTCATTACCACAGTTCTGCACAATTAATCTATGCAGAAGGAGGTATTGTACACGTTTTCACAGAACTGAAACACTGGTATCTTCCGGCAAGATGCTTTATGTGGATTCCGGCCGGAACACCCCATTATATTTTCTCTACCAGTCCGAAAGTGGATTTGTATAATTTCTATTTTAAAAAAGAGGCGGAGGAGAATGGCCGTTTTGATGAAATTAATATCTATTCGGTTAATAACTTACTCCGGGAAATGATTTTATATACAAAAGAATGGGATGGGAAAATCACAAAAAATGATGGCTCTCAGTATAATTTTCTTAAAGCTTTAAAGGGTGTTCTTTCCGAAACTATTGATAAAAAACTGGCATTTCCGGTTCAGCATCCCTTTCCAAAAGATGAAACACTGCTGAAAATTGCAAAGTACATTCATGCCAACCTTGAGAAGCCACTTAGCATTGAATTTACGGCTAAAGAATTCGGAATGAGTACAAGAACCCTGTCGAGGAAGTTTAAAGAGATTTTAGGGATGAATTACGTCCGTTTTTTAAGAGCTTTAAGGATTACCCGTTCCCTTGAACTTATGCTGGAAGGAAAATACAATATGTATGAAATAGCGATGATGGTGGGCTACAATAGCCTATCTTCTTTTAGTAACATTTTCAAAAAAATAATAGGGGTGCCTCCTACGGAATACCAACAGAAACTGAGAGGCGATAAGTAAACGGTTCCCAGAACAGGAAGGCTGGATATACTGCACAAAAAAACCACTTCAGATGAAGTGGTTTAGTATATGTAGAAATGGGCTTATTAAGCTTCTTCTTCAGTTTTAGGAGCTTCCTTCTTTGCAGGAGCCGGAGCTGCTGGAGCAGGAGGAGCGTCAGAAACGATATCGAATTCGAAATTGTATTCAACATTTCTGTGTAATCTGATGTTAGCCGTAACCTTACCAGTTCTTTTAATAGTGTTTCCTGGGATTTTGATGTATTTCTTCTCTACAGAAACTCCAGCCTTAGCAAGAGCAGCAGAAAGATCTCCATTGTTGATAGATCCGAATAATTTGTCTCCAGAACCTACTTTTGCAGGAATAGTAATAGAAGTTTTCTTTAATTGCTCAACTACAGTGTTTGCAGTAGCGATTAATTTAGCTTCTTCTTCTTTTCTAGCTTCTAAAGTTGCTTCTAAAGTAGCTTTGTTTTTAGGTGTAGCTAAAAGTGCAAATCCTTGAGGGATTAAGAAGTTTCTAGCATAACCTGGCTTTACGTTTACTGTATCAAACTCAAGTCCTAAGTTTTCTACGTCTTTTTTTAGGATAATTTCCATTGTTGTTGTCCGTTTTTTAGTTTTAGAGAAAAGAACAAAGAAAAAAGAAAAAAGACAGGTGTCTTAAAAATTATTTCTTTCCTTTAATCTAAAAATCGTTAGAATTAATTATTTATTCAGCAACTTAAAAAAAGAGAAAATGACCGAAGTCTTTTCTCTTTCTTCTTGTTTCTTTTATATCTTACTTTAATAAGTCAGCTACGTATGGTAATAAAGATAAGTGTCTTGCTCTTTTAATAGCAGCAGAAACTTTTCTTTGGTATTTTAAAGAAGTACCAGTGTATCTTCTTGGTAAAATTTTACCTTGCTCGTTAACGAACTGTAATAAGAAATCAGCATCTTTGTAATCAACGTGCTTAATTCCGTATTTTTTGAATCTACAATATTTCTTTTCAGATTTTGTATTGATATCAAGCGGAGTAAGGAATTTTACTTCTGATTCTCCTCCAGCTGAGGCTTGTTTAGCCATTTCATCTATTGCCATGTCTTGTCGTTTTAAAAAATAGGGTTAATTAATTAAGCTTTAGCTGCTTTTACTTTAGTTCTTCTAGTTACAGCGTACTCAATAGCATGCTTATCAAGTTTTGTTGTAAGGTAACGGATTACTCTTTCGTCACGTTTGAATGCTAATTCTAAATCGCCAACGATAGTTCCTTCTCCTTTAAACTCGATTAAAGTGTAGAATCCGTTCTTTTTTAATTGGATCGGATAAGCTAATTTTTTTAATCCCCAGTTTTCTTTAGCAACGATTTCGCAGTTCTTTTCTTTTAAAAGATCTACATACTTGTTCACTGCTTCCTCTACCTGTGATTCAGATAGAACGGGAGTTAAAATGAAAACAGTTTCGTAATTGTTCATAATGTTAAATGAATTTGTTAATTATTTCGAGGTGCAAAATTAGAAAATATATTTATAATATGCAAGAGTAGAGGTGAAATAATTGAGGGGCTAAAAGTTGAGATAAGAGAGGAAAGGGGTGTAGGATTTAAGTCTAAACTAATCTTTTTCCCGGATTTCCGTTAAAAAATTAACCTTCAGTACATCATACAGCGAATGTCTGCTTACTAAAATAGAGGCAATAGAAGATACCATTCCGGCAAGCATAAGGTGGAAAATTAAGGAATGTCTGTCGGTCATTTCCAGAACGATAATTGCTGAAGTAAACGGAGCTCTGGTAATTCCTGTCAGAAAAGCAACCATGCCGGCGAGAATCACAACATTGGTTTCGTTGGGTGTTAGGTGGATAGCTCCTGAGATTACAGAACCTATGCTTGCTCCGGCACTGAGAGCCGGTGCAAAAATACCACCTGCACCTCCTGATGTAAAAGAAAGGGCAGGGCCAAGCATTCTTAAAATCGGGACATACCAGTCTTCATGTTTATCTTTGGTGAAAAGAACACGTTCCATAATCTCTTTTCCTGAACCCAGAATTTCCCTGTTAATAAAGTAAGCGATAGAGGCTATAACCAGAGCGCAAATAATAAGGAACAGCACCGTGGCTTTATCTGTTTTCAGTTTTTTCTTTTTCCAGCTATTGATTTTAAGCATAATAACGGAAAGCTGGCTTGCAAGAATACCTGCAGTTGCTGCTACAAGCACAATAGGGAACATAATGAGTAAAGAAACGTCATGTGTTTTCGGATATCCCAAATAGAGATAAGATCCGGCTAATGTTTGTGCGGTAAGGCCGGCAATAATAACGGCTGTAAATAAAGCCGTTTTAAAATAATTGATATGGGTTTTTGAAAGTTCTTCTACTGCAAATACAATTCCACCCAACGGAGTGTTGAAGGCGGCAGCAAGTCCGGCAGCAGCTCCGGTCATAATCATATTTTTTTTGGAGATTTTCGGCCACCATTCAGGAAGGTATTCGTTTACTTTTCTGAAAACAGAACCCGCAATCTGAATTGTGGGACCTTCACGCCCTACGGCACCTCCTCCAATCACTAAAATGACAGAAGACAGGATTTTGAAAAAAATAATTTTAAGACTTAAAAGGCTTCTGATCTTTTTATGTTCCTTCGGATTGGCAAGTTCTACTGCTGCCATTACCTGTGGAATGCCACTTCCTTTAGCATTAGGAGCGAATTCTTTTACCAGCCACCAGGAAAGTACGAATCCGACAGGGGCTATAATGAAAATCATCCATGCATGCCAGTTAAAGATAAAATTCATGAGGTTTTCACCCCATGCAAATATTTTGGCATACAATACAGCAAAAAAACCGGTAATAACAGATCCTATCCAGAAGGGAATGGCTTGAAGCAGATTATATTTTAGCTGCTCATTCCGAATATTGTCAAAAGATTTTTTAACGGATCTCCGTATAAAAGCAAGGATTTTCAGCATTTGTCTATTTTCTGGGATGAAATTACGGTAAAATTTTGAGATTTATATTTCCTCTAAAAACTTTGCGATAGATAGGGTATTATTTACACTTAATTCTTTTGGAATCCCAATGCTTAAAATAGTATTTTTAATTTCAAGTCTAAAATCCTTATCGGGAAAAGATTGCATATAAACACCGATTGGTGTCTTAATTAAAGTCTGGTGCAAAAATAGAATAATTTTTGAAAGAATTGATAGAGTGTATCTATAAAAAACAAATATCATTATAATACAAAACAGGCTTTCATTTTTGAAAGCCTGTTGTAGTTTATTTTAAGATCCGCTGAAGACGACGGCACTTCCTATGCCATAAATCAATAAGAGAACAAGGGTGAAAATTAAATTTACATTCCTCAGTTTAAGTTTTTCGCTGCCCTGAAGAATGACCATTTCAATAATGATGAAAAGCAGCCATACAGCATGAAATATCATCATAAGGAAAAGGTAACCCAGAACATCCCAGCCTTTGGCCTGGCTCATGGCAATTAAAAAAGCAACACTTCCAAAAATAAGTACTGCAAGACGTATCAAAATATGTTTTTTTACGTTTTGGCCAGTAGGTTGAATACTTTTTTCTTCGTCCTGTTTTATTTCAAAAAGTTCCCTAAGCTCACGATTCATTCCTTTTGTTTATTGTATAATTTAACGAAAAACTGTAGAATTCCCATAAAACAGATAAGATTTAAAACACCAAAAACGCGAAACAGCTCCATAGAGTAAAACTCAAAAAAACTGGAAATAAACTGAATAAGATCAATAAGAATAATGAGGCTTAGTGAAATTATTGCAATTAGAGTTGCATTTTTCATGTAATATCTGTTTAAGTGTTGGTTAGACTATTGTTTTCTGGTTAAATTTTAAAGGAAGTATCTTCTGCTTTTATATCTCCGTGTTCAGATCCCAGTTTTCAAGATAGTCATGTACATGTTTCAGCATCATTCCTCCTAAAGATCCGTCTACTACTCTGTGGTCATAAGAGTGAGACATGAACATTAAGTTTCTGATCGCAATAACATCTCCGTCTGCTGTTTCAAGAACCGCAGGTTTCTTAACGATAGCTCCAATTGCTAAAATAGCAACCTGAGGCTGTGGAATAATTGGAGTTCCCATAAGGTTTCCAAAGCTTCCCACATTAGAGATGGTATATGTAGCTCCTTGTGTATCTTCCGGTCTTAATTTTTTATTTCTTGCTCTGTAAGCCAGATCATTGATTGCTTTTGCAAGACCTGACAGTGATAACTGATCTGCATTTTTAATAACAGGAACAATAAGGTTTCCGTCAGGAAGGGCAGTAGCCATACCAATATTGATGTTTTTCTTCTTGATGATATTGTCTCCACTGATAGAAACGTTGATCATCGGGAAGTCCTGAATTGCTTTTACAATCGCTTTCACGAAAATAGGCATGAACGTCAGTTTTTCACCTTCACGTTTTTCAAAGATTGCTTTGTTTTTGTTTCTCCATTTTACAACGTTGGTAACGTCTGTTTCTATGAAAGAAGTAACGTGTGGAGCAATATGTTTTGCTTTCACCATATTTTCAGCGATGATCTTTCTCATTCTGTCCATTGGAATGATCTCATCACCTGCGCTTACCGGAACTGTAGCTGCCGGAGCAGATACTGCCGGTTTCGGAGCGGAAGCTGCCTGTACCGGAGCTGCTTGCTGAGCCGGCTGGTTTCCTCTGTTCGCTACATAGGCTAATATATCTTCTTTGGTAATTCTTCCTTCCAAACCGCTTCCTTTGATAGACTTCAGTTCAGTTTCAGAAATGTTTTCCTGTTGTGCAATTGATTTTACAAGTGGAGATAAATAAAGGTCTCCTGAGAATTCTACATTTGAAGCAGCTACAGTTTGTAATGGCTCTTCAATTGTTTTTAATGTTTCAGTGTCCGGAGTAGCAGCCGGAGTTTCCGTTTTTACTTCCTCTGATGAAGTGCCTTCTCCTTCGATTTCTAAAATAGCAATGGCTTCACCAACTTTGGCAACTTCATCTTTTTGCTTTAAAATTTTTACAATTTTCCCCGAAACTGGTGTCGGAACGTCTGAATCTACTTTATCTGTTGCAATTTCTACTACAGAGTCATCTTCTTTTACGTTATCACCTTCATTGAATAACCAAGTGATAATTGTCGCTTCCATAACCCCTTCTCCCATGGAAGGAAGCAATAATTTGTATTCTGCCATTTTTGATTTTTAGATTTTGACAAATATATAAAAAAAATCGGTTTTTTTATGAAATATATAATTTTAGGAGAATTCAATATAGATATTCTCGCCTACATTCAATCCAAACAGGCTTTTGGCCCCATTTTTCTTGCTCCCTTTATAGATGGTAAGTTCCAAAAGCTGACTGTCATTGAAGATCGCAGCAGATTGCCCATGGAATTCTGTCTCCCTTTCCCAATCGGAAACGACTTCCGTATGGCTTGAAAAAATTCTTGAAAGGGTGAGATTTCTGAATTTTATAGTAAAACTTGTATAGGCTTTGCCTGCACTTTCGAAGAAATCTTTGCTGATATTTGAAATTATATTTCCGAAATTATCAATATAGGTAACCTCCCCAATAATCATTCCCTCAGATTCATTAAGGACAGGTCTTGGGAACATCAGCTGCTTAGTGGTTTCTATTTTCCGTCCAATGACCTCCGGGAGTCCCCCGTTTGCAAGATGTACGGCTGCAGGAACAAAAATATCAGTAGAGGTGAAGTCTATGATATCATCAAAACGGTTATTCAGCGTAATCTCATAGATCGCTTCAGGTTTGATGTCAAAAAATATAAGACTTAAAAGACCGTTGTCTGCTGCCAGAAAGTAAGAGCCATCTGCTTTGTAAAGAATATTTTTTCTTGATTTGTTGAAAAAACTGTCTACCGCAAGGATATGTATGGTTCCTTTTGGAAAGTATTTATAGGCATTTCTTACAATGTATGAAGTTTGTATAAGGTTGAATGCCTGGATATCGTGGGTTATATCAACAATATTAACCTCAGGGTTTAGAGACAGAATTTTGCCTTTCACAGCCGAAACTCTGTAATCTAAATTTCCGAAATCCGAAGTAAGGGTAATAATTGACATGAGCAATTTTAGAATAGTGAAGTATTGCAAAGTTATTTAAAATAAAAAGAATGCCCGAAAGATTGTTGAAAAGAATTTGATATAAATTTGAAAAAAAGCTTTAATTTTAAAATCTAAAATAAAAATACTGCATGTTTGAATTAACCTATGATTTGGAAGATACTGATTTGAAAATCTTCTATGGAGTTAGTAACCAATATTTCAACTTAATAAAATCAAGCTTCCCCACTCTTAAAATTACAGGAAGAGATCATTTTATCTTTGCGATGGGAAATCAGGAGGTTTTAGACATATTGAAGCAAAAACTGGATGATATCGTCAGTTTTATTTCTAAAAACAATTCGATACAGCTTAAAGATGTTGAAAATATTCTCAATATTAAAGACGAAAATGAGAAACAACTGATTTTTGATCAGGATATTATTGTAAAGGGAGTCAATGGAAAAATAATAAAAGCGAAAACCACCAATCTTAAAAAACTGGTTAAGGAAACAGAGAAAAAAGATATGGTTTTTGCAATTGGTCCTGCGGGAACCGGAAAAACATATACCAGTGTGGCACTAGCTGCAAGGGCTTTAAGAGATAAAGAGGTAAAAAGAATTGTTCTCACAAGACCTGCAGTAGAAGCAGGGGAGAGCCTTGGTTTTTTACCGGGAGATCTTAAAGAAAAACTGGATCCTTATTTACAGCCTTTATATGATGCACTTCGCGATATGATCCCTCATGAAAAGCTTGAAGGTTACATGGAGAAAAAAATAATCGAGGTAGCACCCCTGGCTTTTATGAGAGGACGTACTCTGGATGAAGCTTTTGTTATCCTTGATGAAGCGCAAAATACCACGCATGCTCAGATGAAAATGTTTTTGACGAGAATGGGGATGAATGCTAAGTTTATCATTACCGGAGATCCAAGCCAGATTGACCTTCCAAAAAATCAGCAGTCCGGATTGAAAGAGGCAATGAGAATCTTAGGAGGAGTAAAAGAAATTGGGTTTGTGCATCTTACGGAAGAAGATGTGGTAAGACACCCTGTGGTAAGAAAAATTATCCTGGCATATAATGATGAGGAAAAAAGACTGAGAAATGACTAATTTCATGTAAAAAAGTTTCCATTAACCTTCTATTAACGTTTGTTTTATTCTTTAAAATTTGTTTAATAGAAAAAAATAATTAGTTTTGCAGACCTAAAATTAAAGACTAATTACAATGAAAAAACTTTTACTTATTGCAGCAGTAGCTGTCATGGGAGCAAATGTAAACGCTCAGGAAACAAAATTTGGAGCTAAAGCCGGATATTCTTTATCTACGTTGAAAATGAAGGCTGATGGCCAATCTGAGAGTTCAGATCCAATGCATACATTCTATGTAGGAGGTTTGGTTGAGCATAAATTCGGAGACAAATTCGGAATTCAGGGGGAAGTTTTATATTCGCCACTTGGAGGAAAAGTAGACGAAACAGGTGCATTTGAAGGAGATTTCGACGGAAATGTTCGTGTAAAAGCAAAAACGACTTTCGGTACTTTATTGATTCCTGTATCTGCTAAATATTTTATTACTGAAAATTTAGCTGTTTCTGCTGGTGCAAGTTTTGGTATTATCCTTACTGCTAAAGCAAAATATGAAGTAACAGGAGGAGCGGAGATTCCGGGAGAGCTTGCTGCTGAATTTGGTTTAGGAGATAAAGTAGATATCAAAGATCAGGTGAATACTTTGAATATTGCTCCTTTCATCGGTGCAGAATATGCTTTGGAAAACGGATTGTTCTTTGATGCAAGATACAACTACGGTGTTTCTAACCTGGCAAAAGATTCAGGAGACGGAAAATTAACGAACAGCTTCCTGCAAGTAGGTATCGGTTTCAAATTCGGAGGAAACTAATTCTTTAAGATTTTAATCTATCAAGATATAAAGCAGAACAAATTTGTTCTGCTTTTTTTATTTTAAATAATATCATTCTTAGTGGTTTAGTTTATCATAGAAATAATTAGTATTTTTGCACCATAATTCAAACGCTAGTCAAATAAATGAAAAAGCTATTATTAATTGGTGCTTTTGCACTTTTAGGAGGTGCTGCTCAAGCACAGGAAGGTTTTAAACTAGGTGGACATATTGGTGTTCCTGTATCTGATGCAAGTGATATTTCTTCATTTACATTAGGTGTAGACGCTGCTTATATGTGGAATATTACAAAAGGTCTTGACCTTGGAGTTACAACAGGATATTCTCATTTCTTTGGAAAAGATAATTTTGATGATTTCGGATTTATTCCGGTAGCAGTATCCGGTAAGTATAAATTTTCTGGTGCTCCTATCTTTGTAGGGTTAGATCTTGGATATGGTATTTCTACAAAGGATGGTATGGACGGAGGTTTCTATGCACAGCCAAAATTCGGATATCAAATGTCTAAAGGAGAGTTGTACTTAGGATACCAGTCAATCAGTAACAGTAGAAAAGTGGGATGGGGTTCTTATAGCTGGAATGTAGGAGCAGTAAACCTTGGATACAACTTCTTTTTGAAATAAGAAAGTTTAAAAACAGTATAGCAGACTCTGGCCAAAAGCCAGAGTTTCTTATTTCTCATCATCAAGTCTATTTCTTCTGATTAATAATGCTCCAGGATACAGTGATATATAAAATATTCTTAAAGTTCTATTAAACTTACTTTCTGAGGGTTATTGTGAATTTTTTAAATATAATTCTCAAAAGGAGAGTTGGACTTTTTATAAAAATTCATAAACAATTGTTTAATTTTTAAGAGTTAATTAATTATATGTTAATATTTTACGTTATTAATTTTAACAAAAATTCTTGCAGGGGTATTATTTTTGACAAAAATGACAAATCATAAAGAGCAAAGATATCGACCTCTAATTGAAGAATCGAAATTTTTTTATTCATAATATTGTGAAAAAATCAAAAAGGTTTGTTGACTATGATTTATGTTTACAAAAGATCAATATTTAACAATGATATTAATCACGTTAACAAATTTTAATATTCGTGGAGGCCACTGTAAATTTGCCCTCAGAAAGTATTAAAATTTTTTAAAATGAAAAAAATATTATTAGCGGGTGCTGTTGCACTTTTTGGTTTATCAAACGCTCAGATTGCTAAAGGAACTACATATTTATCAGGTCAAGTAGGTTATTCTCAAACTGAAAATAACAATACAGATAAAAAAGTTGAGAGCTACAAAGTTCTTCCAACTGTAGGATATTTCGTAGATACTAACTTAGCAGTAGGTTTAGGTTTAGGTTACAAAAATGATAACACAAAAACTGTTTCTACAATTGGTGCAACTACTGTAGATGCAAAAGAAACTGTTTCTGGATTTGTTGTAGCTCCATTTGTAAGAAAATACTGGACTGTTGGTGAGAAATTATATATCTTCGGTCAATTAGAAGTACCAATGGTATTTGGTCAAAATAAAGATGAAGCAACTTCTACAACTACTGTTGGAGGAACTACTGCTACTACCTCTACTTCTACTAAAAACAACTTCACTTCTATCGGAGTTAACGTTAAGCCAGGTTTAGATTATTTCTTAAACAAAAACTGGTCTATCGAAGCTACTATCGGTGAATTCGGATACAATACTTCTAAAGTAGATGTTGACGGAGCTAAGAGAGTAAACGACTATAAATTCGGATTGAATTTATCTTCTGTAACTTTCGGAGTTAAGTATGTATTTGCAAAATAATAAACAAAGCATATAGCAATGAAGCCCTGAGAATTTCTTGGGGCTTTTTTACTATTTAAATTAAAATATAATAATCATGAAAAAACTATTATTGGCAGGAGCTGTCGCTCTTTTCAGCTTTTCTAATGCCCAAATTACTAAGGGAACAACTTATCTTTCCGGACAGGTAGAGTATCGTCACAATGAAAGCAATGAATTCAACAACCTGAGAAAGGATGATGTTTTTAAAATTCTTCCCACTGCAGGATACTTCATCGATACAAATCTGGCTGTAGGATTAGGAGTGGGGTATAAAAGTGCCGTTACAAAATATAAAGTTGGGGATGTTGGTGTAAGTAATATACTTGAAATTAAAGACACGGATAATGCATTTGTGGTAGCTCCGTTTATTAGAAAGTACTGGACTTTGTCTGAAAAGTTATACATCTTTGGCCAATTACAGGTTCCGTTGGAGTTTGGTCAGTCTAAAATAGAAGCAACCAGCTCTGGTAACGGAGGGGATCCTATTCTTGATTATTTTGGTTCCCAGAAAAATAATTATACTCATATCGGGGTTAATATCAAGCCTGGTCTAGATTATTTCCTTAACAAAAACTGGAGTATTGAAGCTACCCTGGGAGAATTTGGATATAATAGATATAAAGGAGACTATGAGGGAGCTGTCAGTAGGAACAGTTATAAATTCGGACTGGATTTATCTTCTGTGACTTTTGGAGTTAAATACGTGTTTGCAAAATAAAAAACAAAACAATATAAGTAAAGCGGGAAAAGTTTATTTTTGAGCTTTATTTCAAATAGAAATTAAAATATAATAATCATGAAAAAAATTCTTTTAGTGTCAGCGCTTGCGCTTGTTGCAGGTTTGAATGCGCAGACAAAATTCGGGGTAAAAGCCGGTTATGCATTATCAAAACTAAACTCCAATGAAGATCCTGAATTTGAAGGGGTAAGTGGAAGTTTAAAATCTAAATCCGGATTTTATGTAGGCGCTTTGGTTGAACACAAATTCAACGATAAATTTGCTGTTCAGGGAGAAGTTGAGTATGCAAATTTAGGTGGAAAAGTCGAAGTAGGATTTCCTTCCAATATTAAAGTGACTGAAAAGCTTAATTTTAACAGGATTTTAATTCCTATATCAGCAAGATATTATGCAACACCTGAGTTGGGAATCTATGCAGGTCCGTATGTAAGCTTTAAGACAAATACTACAGCCAAAATAGAAGTAAGTGGAGCTATGGCAGATCCAAGAGCCATCAGAGAAGGCGAGGAGTTCCTTGAAAGAGCTTTTAATGATAATATGAAGTCTACGGATTTCGGTTTGTTCTTCGGAGCTGATTATAATGTTTATAAAGGATTATTTGTAGATGCCCGTTATAGTTTTGGACTTACTAATATGCTTAAAAATCCTGTTAATGATGAAAAGCTGAAGATGAATTTCTTCCAGATCGGATTAGGATATAAGTTTAAATAAACAGATCTATGACTAGTCCTGAAAATCCGATACAGATTAAAGGACAAAAATAAATAATTAAACCAGAGCAAATTTGTTTTTGCTTTGGTTTTTGTTTTTATAGGTTTT
>NZ_QNUF01000044.1 GCF_003385455.1 Chryseobacterium rhizosphaerae
ACCAGCGCCGATGGTACTGCTAACGCGGGAGAGTAGGCCGCCGCCAGTTTTTATTTTATTTTTAAAAAATCCTTTATCGCAAGATAGAGGATTTTTTTTTGCTTTATACCCAACTTAGGTAATAGGTGATAGCACTGTCAACCCTCAACTCCTAACTATCAGCCCTTAGCACTCAAGTCTGAACTCTTTTCTATTTTTATAAAGAACAGGTTAAAGCCTGTCCCCACTGAATATCCATATCCTGGATAAACTAATTTTTGCAACTTTCCAATCAGGAGTCAATCATTGACCATTCGCTATTTATAACTTATCACTCCTCATTTATTATTTCTGGGACTCATTTCATTATTCAATAGAAATGGGCTTTAGCCCATTTACAAAAGACGATTCTCAAATAGGGCTTTAGCCCAAACTTAAGAATGATGATGTACGCAAGATAATTATACTGGATTATGTTTGGGCTAAAGCCAATGGATTGTTTTGGTATTTTTATAAGAACGGGCTAAAGCCCGTCCCTATTGAATATCCATATTCTGGATAAGCTAACTTTTCCAATCAGGAGTCAGTCATTGATCATTCACTATTCATCATTCTTAACTCATTAGAACATATGTTGAAGTTCAATACTGAGATCCCTACGGGATGACAAGGGAAAGGAGTATGATAAAGTAATACCGCACACTCTTAACTCTTAACTTTCAACTGATTATTCATCATTCCAATTATCAATAAATAGATTTCTATTTTTTTAGATAACTCTAATTTTCTTTTCTTTTTTTAATTTCTTAATTTTCTATAGTTCTCAAACGTTTTTCGCATTTATAAATCTTCAATTTTCCCTTATATATACCCGGAAATCATTAACTTTTATTTAGATAACTCCCATTAAATCAATATTATTTTCATGTATATTATTTAATTTTTAATGGTATACTATTAAATACTGTTAAAATATTATATTTGTTCAAATCATTATGTATTATATGAACAGAACAATATTTAAGATAGGACTTCTCCCGTCTGTATTTTTTTGCTTTAATGGGTTGTATGCACAGAATACTGACTCAACTAAAGCTTCGAAAATTGATGAGATCGTTGTAACAGCTTATGGTGTTAAAAAGGAGAAGAAAGCTTTGGGATATTCTTTCCAAGACGTAAAAGGACAAACCTTAGTAGAGGCTAAAGAAACGAATGTTACTAATGCTCTAGTTGGTAAAGTTGCAGGTCTCCAAGTCATAAAGGCTGGCTTTGGGCCGGGATCTTCCTCTAAAATAAACCTTAGGGGGTTTAATTCATTTAAGGGCGATAATCAGCCTCTTATTGTAGTAGATGGAGTGCCATTGAGTAATAGTACAGGGGCGAAACCAAAACAACAGGATGGAGTCTTTAATAATGATTTTTGGAATCCGGATCTGGATATGGGAAATGGATTAAGCGACCTTAATGCTGAAGATATTGAAAGTATTTCTGTACTGAAAGGGGGGGCCGCTTCTGCACTGTATGGTTCAAGGGGAGGAAATGGAGTTATTTTGATTACAACGAAGAGTGGTAAGAAAAAAGGAGGAGTGGGCATTTCATATTCTACAAGCTTAGGATTTGAAACCATTTTTATGAAACCTAAAATGCAACATAGTTTCACCCAGGGTAGTAATGGGCTGCCTAACCCTGCAAATAGTGATAATACTACCTCGTGGGGACCTGCTTTTACTGAATCTATGCAAAGGTATGATAACCTTGATAATTTTTTTAAAACAGGCGTTAATTCACAACACAATCTGAGTTTTCAGGGAAATTTGGGGGAAGGTACAAGTTTATATACTTCTGCGGCTTATTTGAATGATAATAGTCAGATTCCTAATTCTAAATACGAGAGATTTAATTTTACGGCTAAAATGAATTCTACTTTCGGTGCTAGTAAAAGATGGACAACAGAAATGAAGGTTCAATATATTAGTACAAAAGCTAATAACAGACCATCTGGTGGACAGGGAGATGGTAATTATTATCCTGCTATTTTATTAATGCCCCAAAATATTAATATAAGAGATTATCGTGAAGGACAAACTCAAAATGAAGTAACATCTCGTTGGATTACTCCTAATGGTATTAATCCTTATTGGTCTGCTTATAATAGTCTTAACGCTGATAAAAAAGATCGTTTTTTGTTAAATGGATATCTTAAATATCAGTTCAACGATTGGTTGAGTGGAGACGTAAGATTAGGTACTGATTTTTATGCATTAAATGCAGATGCCAGAGTTTGGACTGGATCTTCACGTAAAAACTCTTATGCAACCAGTGAAGAAAAGTTTTATGAAAATAATTATATAGCAAGTCTTACAGCTAAAAAAGATAATTTATTTGGAAAATGGGGTGGATCATTTTCTATATATGGTCAAATGATGGAAACGAGGACCAAGGCTATGTATTTTAGTACCCAAAATCTTATAGTTCCTAATGCGTTTAATGTAAAAAATACAAGTGATAATGCAGCAGCAGCTAATACTGAAATTGACCTTTGGAAGAAAATTAATTCGGTATTTGCAGCAGCAGAGATCAACTATGATGGATATTGGTTTGTGAATGCGACAACAAGGACTGATTGGTCTTCCACTTTAAGTATTGAGAATAGATCTTACATATACAATTCCATTAGCTCATCTTTGGTTTTAACTGATATGTTAAATAAACTGAATGGGTTTAGTTCTAACATGTTGAGTTTTGCTAAGTTACGTGCAGCTTATGCAGTAACAGGAAATTCTTTAGAGCCTTATGAATTATACAATAACTATGCACTCTCTACAGATCCCAATGGACATATTACACTTAGCAGAAAAAAAATACTTTATAATGCTAATTTACAGGCAGAGAAGCTAAAAACATTTGAAGTAGGAACAGATCTTAAATTCTTCAATAGGATTTCTTTAGATGTTAGCTACTTCCATAATAGTGCTACCGGACAATTAATTGATTTGCCAATGAACCCGCTTTCAGGATATGAAAAGGCAAAAATAAGTTCAGGAGGACTCAATAATAGTGGATTTGAGTTTGTTCTGAATACAGATGTTTTTAAAAATGAGAATTTTACGTGGAACGTAAATGCCAATTTCTCAAAATTAAAGAGTGTAGTTGATGAAATTAATGGTGATGTTTTAAATTACCCATTAGGAGGATTTGATAATGTTACTTTCTTTTCGGCAGTTGGAAAGCCTTATGGGGCTATCTACGGAACGAAGTTTTTAAGGGTAGAGGATCCTAATAGTCCCTATTTTGGAAAACTTATCGTTGGGCAGAATGGTTTACCTCAAGGTACTTCTGACCAACATTTTTTAGGAGATCAGACTCCTAGAGCTTTGTTTGGGTTTACCAATAGTTTTGTATATAAAAACTTTGGACTTTCCTTTCTTATCGATGGAAGGATTGGAGGTAAATTCTTCTCAGCGACCCAATTTGCATTACAGAGAGCTGGTCTTGCGGAAGATACTGCTCCAGGTGGAAAGAGAGACAATTTTGTTGTTGACGCAGTAGTACAACAGAACGGAGGAGGATATACATCCAATACTAAAGAAATTACACAGCAGGATTATTGGGCTGCTGTTACAACCGGTAATCTTGGAATCACAGAGCAAAATATTTATGATGCTACCAATATCAGGTTAAGAAATATTCAGGTCTCTTATAGTTTCCCAAAAAGTATTTTTCAGAAATTAGCTTTACAAAGCGCTAAAGTCTCGTTCACGGCGAATAATGTATGGATGATATACAGCAAAGCAAAAGGAATAGATCCGGAATCTGTATTTGCCATCAATTCAAATGCTGTAGGATTTGAAAATATGGCATTTCCTACTACGCGATCTTACCTGTTCACTATTACATTAGGCTTTTAACTTTCAAAATTAACATCATGAAAAAATATATTTTATCTTTAATAACATTGGCTGCATGTTGTACTGCATGTAATGATTTTGAAGACATTAATAAAGATCCATATTCTGTTGATATCAGTAAATCTGAACCGGAATATTTTCTAAATAACTCCATTTTAGGAGCGCAGCAGGATCCCAATATTGCAGAACGCGTTTTTGTTCTTTATTGGAAAACTGCAGCGAGACAACATCTGACTACAGGAATCGCCGGAGGATCATATGACGATTCCTGGACTTCTGAATATTGGAAATATATTTCCGAATGGCAGAACAATGTGAATGCGGCTATTCAGATTGCCAATGAAAAAAAGGCTAATGGACAGAATAAACCCTATTATGACAATATCATTCAAATGTCGAGAATTTGGAGAGCTTACTTAATGAGTGAATTTTCTGATAATTTTGGACCACAGCCTATCCAGGCATTTCAGGGAGTAAATCCAACTTTTAATTCTGAAAAGGATGTTTACTATTTTATTTTGGATGAACTGAAAGATGCCGTAGCTAAAATGGATACCAATCAAGGTGTTCCAAATAATCCCAATGCTTATGATATGGTATATGGTTTTAATTGGAGTAAATGGGTAAAATATGCCAATTCTATGAGAATGAGAATTGCCATGAGAATTGCCGAAGTAGATCCTGCAAAAGCAAAAGCTGAGTTTGAAGCAGCAGCTAATTCAAACATGATTATCGCTACAAGTACAGATAATTTTACCGTAGCAGAAAAAACAGGATGGGATCCTTTGTCAGGGGTAATGTCCAGAGAATGGAATTCCCAGATCTTATCAGCGACGCTCAATAATATGTATATTGGATTAGGAGGAATTAATTCTACGGATCAGCTACCTTCAGCCCAGCATACTGCTGTGAAAGCCCCTGATTATGTGGGAATAAAATATGATCAGCAGTTTACGACAATGACAAATGATCCTAGTGCCGGATATTGGCTGGATGGGCTCCCTAATAAAATTGACCCAAGAGCTTATAAAACATTCTATATTCCGGGTGATTTGACAAGTCCTGTTTATTCTCTTTATCCAACCTACACTAACCAGGCTACCACCAATTATGGTGATCTTACTTTTGCAGATAATTCTAAAATCACAATCAATACCGTGAATACCTGGAATGCTTATACCATTGGAAACTGGGGGGTAAAAGGACAGCGAAATGCATTAAGAAATGTCGTGGGATGTATGCCTGCATTAGGTAAGCAATACAGAGAAAGTAAAAACTCCAGGATATTTTTTGCAAGCTGGGAAACGTATTTCCTTATGGCAGAAGCTGCTTTAAAAGGATGGTCTGTTCCAATGAGTGACGAAGCTGCTTATAATAAAGGAATACAGGACAGCTTTACTTATAATGGAGTATCACAATTCTATGGACAGTATATTGCTTCCACAGATTACAACCGTGACGGAACTTCTGTTTCTTATACTCATATAACAGAACCCGGAGCGAGTCATAGCATGAAATATAAAGATCCTGCAACGGGTAATCTGGTTTCTGTTGATATTAAATATCCTGTGAATACTATTTACAAAAACGGATCAGTTAAAAATGATAAGCTAACGAAGATCATCACACAAAAATATTTAGCCAATACACCTTGGCTTCCGCTAGAAGCCTGGAATGATCAGAGGAGATTAGGATTGCCATTCTTTGAAAATCCGGCCGTGGAAACCCCATTGGTGAATTTACCTAATTTAAATTCAGGAAACTATATGACTAATTCTATTCAGAATTTTCCACAAAGATTAAGATATCCTAGTACATTCAGAAATACTGACCAAACCGGTTATGATAAAGCAGTGCAGTTGCTTGGAGGAGCTGATGCTGTTTTAACACCTCTCTGGTGGGCGAAGCATTAATAAAAAATTATATACAAAAAAGTCCTTTATCATTTGATGAAGGACTTTTTTATATGGATCTCATAATTAACGATCAGAATTATAGGACTGACTTTCTACATATGTTATTAAAAGACTGGGTTAAAAAAATTAATTTGGACCTATGGTAAAAACTACTTGTGCACTATATGCTTTGGCAGGAATGACTACAGAAACACCGCTTATCTGAAACTGTACATTAATTGCTGAGAAATTGACACTGTTACCAAGTCCTAAAACTCCGGTAAAGTTTATTGTAAAAAATGATGTATCCGTTGTTGGGGGGATTTCCAGATAAGTAGTTCCTCCGTTGATCGTTGCAGTACAAAGAATACAAAGTCCATTAATAACAGTACTTCCTCCGCTTCTTCTTGTGTAAAGATGCAGCGCACTGTTCCAGGAAACAGGATTATAATGCATACTGACCTTGGCAGCTCCACTTGAAAGAAGATTTAAGAAAGATCCCGGTAGAAATCCGGATATTGTTGTGATGTTAGTGGCACTCTCATAAGTTCCGGCATAATTATTTCCTGCTTCAGTAATAGAAGGTACGCTTACGGTCCAGCCACTTCCACTGGCATTTATGGTTTGCGCACTCAGGTAACTGCTCATTGTGAAAGCAGTAAGGTATATATATTTTTGTAAGCGTATTTCTCTGAGAAAGCGACTCTTGATTTTCATTTTTCAATTTTTATTCAGTGATGGTATAAACAATGGTAACCGCCGTATTGGCCTGTGGCAGTAAAAGAGCATAATTACCCGTAACTAATGAAATGGTAAGTCTATGACCGTTGTTTGCCCCATTCCCCGTGTAAGCACCTCCAATACCACTAATAATGGTAACAGGTGTGACCGTAAGAGTAACCTGGCCTGAAGAAGTTCCCAATGTTCCTCCTCCTGCTCCGGAAGCAGCAGCAGCCTGTAGTCTTATATTGACACCATCAATCACTTTACTTACAGATGCTGTAATTTTTCTGGTAAGTCCTCCGGGAGCAATAGCAGAAGTATAATTGATCCATTTTGATGTATTGGGAGTCGGATTGCCCAGAGCATTTCCAGCCTCGGTAGGGGCTGTGAAATTCAACGTAAAATTTCCTGTAGGTTCAACATCCATTAACGTTACTACAGGTAAAGTTAGGGTAACAGTACTGGTAGCGGTCTGGGAATATACTGAACCGGATAGAATAAAGAATGTTATTAATGCTATGGAACGGATCATCATCATTTCTTCTTTTTTATTTCATTATAACCTACTTTTAAGGACTCCTGCTGATACTTGATTTCTATCTGCTGTTTGACAACGTGAATGCTTAGCTTTTTTGTTTCAGAAGGTTTTAAAGTAAACTGGAATTTATTGGTGGAAATTTTATAAAGCTTATCAAGACCGTTTCGATACACTTTCACTGTCCAGTCACCCGGGCGGAGATAAGTAAAGTCAAAATCCTCACCTATAAAACAGATTTTACGGTAGGTCTGATCATTGCTGATCGCTTCTATAATGATACTTTCCTTTTTCTTCCTATCTTTTTTAGCTAGCCATTCAGAAATACCTGTCTGGTCTTTGTCCGCTGTTTCTACAAACTGAATATGACCCTGTACACTGGCTGCTGTAGTTAATCCGAAATTAAAGATATTTTCTTTATTAATAAGCGAAAGTGCTGCTGGAAATGCCAACGTAGGGATATCATTAATTTCTGTGGTGGAACGGTCTATTTCCAGGAAATAATTACCGGGAATCACATTTTTAAATAAGTAGTTTCCCTCTTTATCCGTAATTGATAAATAGCTTCCAAGCATTAATCTTATCCCCTCTGTCTTTTTTATCCCCAGATTACTGATATTTCCGGATAAAGTAATGTATTCGGCGGTTTTTTGCACTGGAATATTAGGACGCCAGGTATAACGCATTGAAAATATAAAATCTTTATTTCCTATTTCTCCTCTTTGCAGTGAATATCTTCCCGAAAGGTCAACCTCATGGCCGGAAAATAACTGCTGATGGAACAGAAGCTCAAATAAATTTCTGTCTTTGAAATATTCTTCAGGCATATAATTGTTCTGGTAAAAAAGACTTAGGTTGGTTTTATCAGAAAACTGACTGAAGATTCTGGCTCCGTAATAAAAGATCTTTTGATTTTGTAGCTGATACCTTGAAGTGATCGCATAGCTTCCAAATAGATTAAAAGATGTTTTGAATTTTTGAAATGAGAAATTGGCGGAGTAAAAACTGGAATCCCCATTCAACCCTGTCAGATAATTATCCGTTTTACCAAACTGCCCTTCAAGATTCATCTGAAATATGCCAATCTGCTGATTGATACTTACCTTGAAGTATCGCTCATAATAATCAAACTGTCTGGGTTCCAAACGATCCTGATAGGTTTGATATCCGTTATTAAGCACAATGAAACCAGTAGGAAGATATTTATATTGCACTCCATATTGGAAGTATTTTCTGTAAGGTGCAGCCAGTAGCAAGGTATCTCGCTGAAAATTTTTGGCATCCTGCATATAATTAACGAAAACACTTAACTTTTTGGAAATATTATAATAAATGTTGCCGTTAAAGGTATCGGTATTTGTAAAATACCCTGCAAAGTCCGGGCTTGCTTTGATATACATTACATTTCCGTTGAACCTTTCAAAAATAGCTTCAGCCTGTAGCATATAAGCTGTTCCGTCTGTTTTTTTGGTGGTACTGTAGGCAAACTCTCCGGAAAGGTTAATGTTTCTTGAAATTTTAAATTTTCCCTTAGCATAAGGAAGATGAGCGTCAGAGTCTAATTTTACATTACTGTAATTGATTTCCCCTTCTCTTGGAGTTTTATAAAGATATCCTACATACAGTTCTGATTCTTTTCGGATCCTGAAGGCTGAATAGATATTAAACTCATCTTTAATATCTCTGAAAAACCGGGGATGATTATAGAAACCACCCAGACTTACTTTATTCAAGTCATATCGGATTTCCGCTCCGCGGCCATATCTTGCAAACTCCGTTAAATAGGATGAAGCATAAGTTTTATCACCAAGGTGAACAAAAAAGTTATCCCGTTTATAGTTTACAAAATATTCTTCATATTGGGTGAAGGTATTAAATTCTATAGGATTGTGTGTGACGGCACGAAACTCAATCTGGTTTTTATTTTCTTTATCCAGGGTTCCCTTACCATAAATCTCTCCCTGGAAACCGTCATTGTAAACACCCATATTCTGCATTCCGATAAAGGATAGGGAGGCAGACACGGGAAGTCTGTGGTAAATGTCATTTTCTGTGGGCTTTACAGCGATAACCTGAGTACTTACGTAGATACTTTGATTTTCCTTAGGATTCCCTTTTGGATAGACTGACAGATTCAGGTTTTGAAACTCATTTTGCCGGAGTTCCGGATTAGTTACTTTGTGGATACTAATGATCTTCGACTCATTGGGGTTTAAGACCAGTAATGCATCATGATCAAGAATGGCATTTTTGCTTTCCAGAATGATATCTTCAGTTACATTTCCATTATTTTTTAAAAGGAAAGAAGAACGGATGGTTTCCCCGGCCCTTATAAATTCGGGAGAATCTAATCCGGTCACAGATAGCTTTCTATTGCCGGAAACTACAATTTTTGAGGATTTTACAAAGGATATTCCGGTATGACGGTCTGTAATATATAATGTTACTGAATAGAAACCTTGGGCGGTTTCTGCTGCAATGCGTAAAGGAACAAGATATACTGAAGTTTCATGAGGAGCAATCTGGAATTCTCCCTTTTCTAAAATTGGGGTAATAAGTGGATTTGAAACAGTAGTTGAAATGTCATAGATTTTGCTCTCATCCGAGTTATTTTCTAATGTAAAGGGAATAGACGTAGACATTCCCGGCATTAGGCTATCTTTTTTACTGATCAATCGTTCTGACTGCTTCTGAGAAAAAATAAATACCGGGAAAAAGAGTAGGGTAATAAATAATGTCCAAGTTCTAATCATTTTTTACTTCTAAATCCACATTGAGTGCAAAAGCATTCTCTTCCTCGTCTGTGGCCATTATCATAGCACGGTATTTATCCGGTGGTATTTTACTGATATCGATGTAAAATGTTTTAGAGGTAGAAGGGAGTAGCCCCATTGTTAAACTTGCATAGGTTCCCAATTTTTCTCCTGTTTTACGGTTGTAGATTTCAATAGAGGCTGTTGGTTTACAGTAAAGGTTTCCTTTATTGGCTATGGCAATTTTTGCGGTTTGCTTTCCATCTTCTTTTTCTACTTTCACACTTTCAAACTTAAGGTCCGGTTTGGCCTTTTCTGTTTCATAGTCTGTGATGACCTGAATAGCATACCGTATTACAGAGGTGATATTCACTCCGGGTTTATTATCACTGGGCTTTATATCATCCACAGGTTCTACGATCACTACACTCCAGTAACTACCCGGATCTACCACCTGATCAGGAACGGTGATTTCATAAAATACCTCTGTTTTTTCTTTCCCTTTCAGCGTGATTAGATTTGTATTCAGTTTAATCCAGTCACCATTAGTCCTTTTATTGGTATGTAATGCTGTATAATGGGTGGTCCCATCGGCATTGTAGGCGAAGTCCTGCAAAAATAATTTTACACTTTGAGCCGTATTTCCAGTATTTTCGATACCTATTTTCCCTTTGTAAACTTTTCCGTTTTCTATTTTATAAGAATGCGTAAGCCCGTTGAGAATCACAATGCCGGCATGTAAAAAGCTAAACTGCAAAATCAGGGTGATAAAAAGAAGAATACGCTTTATCATTATATAAAGTTTGGATTAAATCATTAAATAATACAAAACCAGGAAGAAACTGACAGGCAATTTCTTCTTGTTTTTGAAATACAGAATTGAATTTTATTTAAATTCTAGTTGTCTGATATCGTGTAAGTAACGGTAGCTACTGTAGTGGCTGTTGCCTGTAAATCTGCATAAGCTGCGACTCCCCCAGGCCCGCTTCCTGCAGCAAGAGCATAGGTAAGATTATGTCCGTTATTGGCACCATTACCTGTGTAGGCACTTCCAATACCAGAAATAATAGTTTGGTCAGCTGCACTTAATGTTAATAATCCTGCAGATAGTCCTAATGTTCCTGCCCCAGATCCGGTAGCTGCAGCTGCAGTTACGTGAATATCTACGCCAGGAATGATGGCATTAAGGCTTACAGTTACGTTACGTGTAGGATCAGCAACAGATTTGATAGAAGAATAATTAAGCCAAAGCGTAGTGTTGGCAGTACTTGGAATAATAGGATTTCCGGCTTCAGTAGGAGCTGTGAATCCCAGTGTAAGGTTTTTAGTAGCAGCAGGTTCAATGTCAACCAGGGCAACTTCAGGAATTGAAATGGTGATCGTATGATTATCAGTATTGGTATCTTGTGCACTGATAGTAGTAGATACAGCAACTGCTAATAAAGACATTGTCATTGTTAATTTTAATTTTTTCATGATGTAAATAATTAGTTGAGTGAAATTAATAAAATTCAACATACTATGAAAAAAATACATATGTTTTTTTATATTATTACATACCACATCTTAATATTTGAATATGATTGAGAAATAATAAAGAATTTGTGAGGCGTAATATGAAAAAAATCCTGTACGTTTTGTACAGGATTTTTGTGAAATTATTGAGAATATTTTAAGCCCAATGGGGATCTGAGATCGAAACTTTTCCGGTTTCTGTTCTTCCTGCAAAATGCCAGCTATAATCTTCCATGGTTACTTTTAGATCATACCAGCCTTTGTTTTTACTGAGATCAATCAGTATTTTTTCTTCAGGTTGATGCAGGGATATAGTTTTCTTGTTTTTCTCATACAGGTCTTCTAAATGTATCGAAATATTTCTTTTTTGATTATTTCTGAAAATCAGCTCTACCTGGTTCTTGGGAGTATGATTGATGAGCATAACCTCTATTTCCGGGTTGGAATTTCCTTTAAATTTTCTGAAAAATCCATTAGGACCGAAAACTTCATAATCATAGATAGCAGCACGTACAGGGTGCGATAACTCCTGTTTGGCATATAAAGCATATGAAAAATGATAATCTGTACTGTTGAATTGGGTTCTGTCATACAACAGCAAAGGAACACCATTGTCTTTTAAATTGGTCATTTTAATTTGCTCTCCCTCTAAATTGACATGGAAATGATAAGGAAGCGGATTTGATGGTTTCAAACCTCTTTCCTGAATCTCAAGTAAATTACGGTTAAGTTCATTTTCAGAATACCATTTCAAATCAGGAACTGGTTTGTTTTTGGCTGCATTAATGGTTTTTGCAAAATCTTTTTGATTCAGATAGTCCATTTGAGGAGCTTTTTGATTCAGATAGTTAAAAGCAGAAGTAAGATCTCCACAAACAGCTCTTCTCCAGTCACTGATATTGTCCACATGAACATCTTTCTTGAATTTTTTCTTGATAAAATTTTCAAGAAACTGCAGTACAGAAGTATGATCCGACACTTCTGAATTCACAAAACCTCCCTTTGTCCATGGCGAAGCAATGATCATAGGAACTCTATATCCCAGACCTACGGTACCTTCAATTCTTTCATGGTCCTGTAATGAGAGCTTAGACATATATTCCTGAGATTTGTCCACATATTCCACTCCTTCTTTTCCATTCATATCAACCGGTTGACTCGGATTTACGGGTGGCGCAAAAGGAAGGACGTGATCGAAATATCCGTCGTTTTCATCGTAATTAATAATGAATATGGTCTTTTTCCAGGTTTCAGGATCTTTGGTCAGAATATTTAAAACCTCAGAAATATACCATGCCCCATACCATGGAGATCCCGGATGATCGGAAAAATGTTCAGGCGCTACCAGCCATGAGACCAAGGGAAGTTTTTTCTCCTCTACATCCTTTCGGAACTGGAACAGGACATCACTTTTTGGAACGACTAATCTTTCTCCGTTTTCATCTTTTCCAATTTCCAGATTCCAGAAATCAGGATCATTAGAATTGTTGGTAAACGCTTTTTCGTGAAGATTTTTTTCCTTTTGGGAAAGTTTTGAATAATTATCAGGATGATATTTTACCTGATCTTCCTGCAATTCAGTAATGATAGCTTCAAGTCTTATTTTCTGATCGGGATTTTTTTCAATCTCTTTTTTCAGATAGCTGATGATATTGGGAATATTTTGAAAATACCCCTTTGAGAATTTAACATTAAAATTTGAAAACCATTCAATAGGATTATCTGTGAAGTTACTTAGCCATGCTTCCTGCTCCCCGGACATTCCTTTTGGCAGGCTTATTTCATTCTGATAAATCCGCCATGAAACATTTTGTTCTTCTAAAATTTCGGGAAAACTTTTCCATTTGGCTTGCCTGGCCTTATCGTAATCAATATTGTCATTATAAACATTGGCTTTTACCTTACCATTTTGCTGTTCCCTAAGAGATCCCGACCAATGGAAGAGACGGTTGGGAGTAGTTCCGGTAAGTGAAGAACAGAAATACTGATCGAATATAGTAAATGCATCGGCTAGCTGATAATAGAACGGGAGATCTTCACGGTTGTAATATCCTAAAGTAAGCGGGATGTTTTTATAATCTTTATTTCCTGAGGCTTTGAACTGAAGCCATTGGTCATATTTTCTCTTGTTTAAGGCTTTTTGTTGATCAGACCATGAATGGGGTAGGGAGCTCATCCATGTGGATTTTGTATTTTTAAGATCCAGCCTGGCAGGAGCGGCATATTTTCCGTTGTTATCCTTTTGAAAAAAAACAGACTGTCCGTCCTGTTTTACAAAAGCCCTTTGATCTAAAAATCCCCTTACTCCTTTAAGAGCACCAAAAGCATGATCAAAAGAACGGTTTTCCTGCATCAGGATGACAATATGTTCTGCATCATAAAAAGTAGACAGTGCCGCCGGTTCAATGGCTAAAGCTTTTAAGATAGAAGGATGAAGAACGCTTGAAGTTCCTAATCCGGCCAATAAAAGGCTCGATTTTTCTAAAAATTCTCTTCTGTTCATGTTCAATCGTAATAAGAAAGAAACCGCAAGTTAATAGGATTTTCCTGCGATTTCTTGTTGAATATAAAAATAATTAAAATCTTACTGAAGCCACCAAGGTTTGGAGTTAATATTATCATTTCCTCCATATTGTGCCGAAAGGGCAGACTTTAGATTAGAACTGTTGTAATTGTACTCAGACTGTGGATATCTGAACCTGAATGGAGCAGGAACTCCGGTCTTCAGAGGGTAATTTGGATAACCTGTTCTCAGATAATCATAATACGAGGTCCATTGTGCCTGGTGGAACATGGTCATGTATTTTTGAGTGACAATTCTTTCCAGCTGATTTTGTAGAGGAGCTGCATCATCGTAAACTACCAATGGAGTTGCCAAATACTGATTCACATTGAACCCTGCAAAATACTGGGTAGGATTTTTTACATAGGTCTGGTAAAAACTGAAACTTGCTTTAATGGCATTGTCATAATGTGTTTTTGCCGATCCGGAAATCCAGCCTCTTGCTGTAGCTTCGGCCAGAATAAACTCCTGTTCAGAGTAGCTTAAAACTGATGATGGTTCATTGGTAGGATCCTTATAAAAACGGTCATTTACCTTAGAAATATTTTTTGCTGTGATTAATGCTGCATTATCAGAATAAGAAGAGGTAGGATCTCCTCCGTTATATCCTGTGAAATCAGTAATTGCTTTTCCTGCTTCTTTTGCACCGGTAGTCTGAGCTGCGAATGTAAACAAACGTGGGTCCTGTCTGGTCTTGAACATATTGATAAAATAATCAGCCATGTATAAACTAGATCCGTAACCACTGTTGTTAAACATAGTGTACAGGCTGTCCGCAGCATCTGCAAACTTAAGTTCACCATTATCGGCAATGGAGGTCATCAAAGGCTGGCTTCCTGTAATAGAAGCAAACTCTGTGGCGATATTGTAGTTTCCAACCGTGCTTTTTTTAGACATTGTGATGAGTATTTTCAGACGGAAAGCATTGATCAGCTTTTTCCACTTGGCAGCATCTCCGTTATAGACAATATCACCTTCGATCTTATCATTGGAATTGATAAGGCTGCTGGCTTCTTTCAGTTCAGATAAAATTCCGGACATTACAGCTTCCTGGCTGTCATACTTGGGCTGGGTAATTCCAAATTCTCCTTTTATAGCTTCACTGTAAGGAATACTCCCAACTTTTAAACTTAAAGTAAAGAAATAATAGGCCCTGTAGAACTTACCGATGGCCACATAATTTTTATTGTTGATTTTTTCAGCTTCCTGCATCATTTTTACCGTGTTCAAAAGCCCTTTTGTATAGACTTCGAAAGAGGTATCATTCCATTTCATATACTGGTAGGTGTTCTCGCCATCCGTTCCGATCATCATTCGGGAAGCATACATATTATCACCGTTTATCTGAAAAGCATCTTTTGAAACATAGGTCAGAAGTACTTTGGGATCTACGCTAGCCTTATCATTTGGATTCTCATTGATCGTATCAAGACTGGATTCACATGATACTAATGCCAGAGCTCCGGCAATAAGCAGCGATTTTAGAGTGAACCATTTCGCAGTGTTACCATTTTGCGATGCAGTTTTAGTGATACCATTTATATTATTTTTCATTGTATTCTGTACTTTAATTAAAATTTAAGATTAAATCCGATTCCAAACCATCTGCTTGAAGGATCCTGGATATCATTACTGATGTCACCTTCTCTGCCTGTTTTGATCTGGAAGTCAGGATCGGAATAAAGGTTTTTAGATTTTTTCCACATCGCCAGATTATAAGCCGAAATGTTTGCGGTAAAGCTTTTGATTACTCCGTTCGGATTGAGTAACGATGAAAAATCATACTCCAGAACGACAGATCTTAGCTTGATAAAAGTTCTGTCAAAGACATTGGCAAATACATCACTTTCATCCTGGGTAACTCTTGCCTGATAAGGGTAATTTTGTGCCCAATCCTGGAAACTGATTGCTTTGGTATGAGGGGTGTAAAGTCCTGTAGTTGGATTATAATTCACTCCGTCCGGAACGAAGTAGTAAGTTCCCGGGTTGGCATATTCCTGATCTCTGTAAGCAGTAGAGTTAGGATGTTTTCCTCCCCACCACATTTTTTCCACTACCTGAGATCTCATTATCCCACCAATACTTCCGTCGATTCCAATATTTAAGGATATCTTTTTATATTTAAAGTTGTTATTAAATCCGAAAGTCCAGTCCGGGTTGAAGTGCCCTAAGTTGCTCGGTGCATTTGCTCTCGTTGGCATACCTGATTTTGCATCAAGGATAACTTTCCCGTCCGGAGATTTTTGCCAGGTATAATCATAGTAGCTGTCCATTCTTTCGCCAAGCTTGATATTGTTGTAGTTGGGCATATTATCATAAATGGAAGTCAGCTTTTGTTCATAAGTACTCCAGTTGATCAGTGATTTCCAAGTGAAATCCTTGGTTTTTACCGGAACTAATCCTAATGAAATTTCAAGTCCTTTTGTTGTATATTCATTCCCGTTGACATACTGAGAGGTAAAACCTGATGACTGGGCACTTGGGAACTTAAGGATATTATTATAATCCAGAGTTCTGAAATACGTGACATCCAAGCTAACCCTGTTTTTGAACAACCCTGCGCTTACTCCCAATTCATAAGACTTGGTTTGTTCAGGCTTTAAAGAGTTTTCAATATTAAGAATAGTAGGGTA
Source organism: Chryseobacterium rhizosphaerae (assembly GCF_003385455.1). Classification (GTDB taxonomy): domain Bacteria; phylum Bacteroidota; class Bacteroidia; order Flavobacteriales; family Weeksellaceae; genus Chryseobacterium; species Chryseobacterium rhizosphaerae. Next base: position 16,505 of record NZ_QNUF01000044.1, read on the forward strand.
ATAAAAGGTGGGATTTCCATTAAAGGTAATTCCTTCGTTATTTGCATAATAGTTTCTGGTAGAATAAGGTTTAAAGTCATACGCTACTTTTGCCCATGATGCGGAAAGCTTTAAGAGATTAATCGCTTCAGGCATTTTGACAAGGTTGGAAATGACAGCACTAACGGAAGCTGACGGATAGAAATAAGATCTGTTAGCCTTAGGCAGCGTAGAAGACCAGTCATTACGCCCGGAAATATTGATGAAAAAGGCGTTATATAACCCGATATCAATGGTTGAATAGGCACTGTAAATCAGTTTTTCTTTAAGATAGGAGTAATATTTTATAGCCCCAATAGAGTTGTCAAGCGTATACAGTTCCGGAACTTTCAGTCCATCGGTAGATTTATTGTCTATATTATTTTTATAGTAAAATGTAGAACCTCCGGCATTGATGGTAAAATCAAAGTTTTCAGATATCTTTTTCTTATAAGTAGCCAATACATCATAGTTGAGGTTCCATGTTTTGGAATCATTAAGGATATACCCTCCACTTCTTGGAGCATCATAATTGAAATAAGAATAAGGACTTAATTTTTCCTGTTTATTGTGGTTTTCAACAATAGATATCTTACCTTTTACGGAGAAATCTTTTGTAGCCTTATATTCCAGACCGGCCTGAGCATTGATGATATTGGTTCTGTTCTTATTCTTATAATATTCAGCTCCGAACCATGGGTTATTGTACCATGCATAATTCCAGTTTGCCTGTGAAGTACCTTCTTTTCCAGGAACCCACATATGATTTTTCAGTGCATTTCCGTCAACATCACCACCCATCCAGATCAGAATGGTATACATATGTCCGCTTGGATTGTAGTCATAATTGGGGGTACTCGGCGTAAAGGTCTGGTTGAAATTAAATTTTGTATTGAAGATCAGCTTTTCCCCTAAGTGATTTTCCGAAGAAAAATTCACACCGTAACGCTGCAGATAAGAGTTGGGAACCCGGTCATCATAATTCATGAAATTCCCCGAAAGTCTGTATATATCCTGATTGTTTTTATAGCTTATAGAGAAGTTGTTATTGTTGATAACTGCCGGCTTCAGAAATGTATTTAAATTATCATGGTACTTCCAGTCGATGGGAACTCTTTCATATCTTGATTTATCATTGTACTGGGTTCCTGTCACGGCTCCATACCAAGGGACAATCTGCCCTGTTACTTTATCTCTTATAGGGCTGTTCCATTGTGCGATTTGAAGTCCGGGAGTGAATTTTGGACCCCAGATCATATCTCCGTCATTCACACCACCATCTGCTCCATCCCAGAATTCATACTTTCCATGGGATCCGTTTCCGTATTCAGTTTGGGTTTTCGGAAGATTGGTAAAGCCTCCGGTAATCATGGTGTTTTGTGAGAATTCTACAGAAAAGCCTTTCTTTTTAGTACTTTTAGTGGTAATAAGAACAGCTCCATACCTTCCTCTGGAACCATATAATGCAGATGCGGTAGCTCCCTTCAGAACGTTGATGTTTTCAATATTGTTTGGATCCAGGTTTTGAAAAACTTCTTTTTCTACAATTACCCCGTCAATCACAAAAACCAGATTGGAGTTTCCTCTTAAAGTAAAATCCGGAGCCTGCTGCATTCCGGTAGGATTGGATACATTAAGACCGGCTACCTGACCGGAAAATAAATTTCCTATACTTGGTGTAGTAACCGTTTCAAACTGTTTGGTGCCTACTTCCTGAGTAGAATACCCAATCTTTTCCTTCTTCTTTGCAATCCCCAAAGCTGTGATAACAACACCTTCAAGTTGTTTTTCATTTACTTTTTTCAGGGTCACCGCATACTGTTTTTTTGAAGAAACTTCTATAGTGTATAAAGAAAAGTCCGGAGCATAAAATTCAAGAATATCTTTGGGATTAGCCGAGATGGTGAAATTACCAAGATCATCGGTTTTTGCCGTCTTACCGGTGTTTTTGTCAGTGATATTGACTCCGGAAACACTTGTTCCGTTTTCAGATTTTACATTTCCTGAAATATTAATTTCCTGAGCTGTAAAGTAAAGAGGAAGCAGAGAAATTGCAAAAGTAGCTAAAGTCTTCTTCATTTTTTTGAAGGCAAATATACCCTGACATTATTACCAGTATTTTAATATTATGTTAAATTAAAAATACGATTTTAATATTTTTTAACAATAATAATTAATAAAATGGTAAAATAAGAAGCAATATTTAGAAGATATTTTTCACTTTATTTTATTTATTAAAGAGTTCCGAAAACGAAGGAAAAAGGAATTTTTAGAATCTGCTCAGGATTCCCCAGTGAATTTTAATATCGTTGAACTTAAAGGGATTTCCAAATTCATTACCATTGGAAAGCTGGAAACTCATCAGTCCTATCGGGATAAAGAAATTAAAACCAAGCCCGACACTATAGAGTTTGGGCTTTACATTCAGTGATTTATTGTTGAGCTGTCCGTACTGTCCGAAGAGGTCGAAAAATGCCTGATTACCAATTAAGTACCGGTATTCTAAACCTCCATAATAGAAATAATCTGCTGCAAGGGAGTTCTCATTGAAACCCCGCATGGAATTCCAGCCTCCAAAACGGAATAATTCATTGGTGGAAAATTCCATTTTAGAATCCATCATCCGGCCTTCACCTTTTATATTAAGAAAATGATTTCCGGAAATATGGTAATTGTGCTCCCCATAAAAGTAGAACTGGTTTTGGGTCGCTTTGATGTTATCTTTTGTATAGGTTGTTGTTAAAAAATCATATCCTGCACTGATCTTTGTTTTATAAAGGAAAAGATCAATGTCAGTAGGCTCTGTCATCTCATACCAGATTCCTATCCCTCTTTTGTTATAATCCTTTCCCTGGGTATATAAAGAATCGATAATACTTGAAGTTTCTAAAGTTCCACGCAGACCGACTTTATTCCGGTTATTGAGGTGGTAATAAAAGGCAGGAAGGAATTTAACATTGGCAAAAGTAGAATCCTGTCTGTAAATATTCACCTTTGTATTCAGTCCGATATTGGATTTGAAAAGATAAGGAATATCAACCTGGAGGTCAAAAGTCTGCCCTCTATCCGGGTTTCTCTGCCAGTATAAGCTAATAGCTTCAAAACCATTGAACATATTTCTGAAGTTCACATTCATGGTTCCGTTTAAGGTAAACTTATTTGTTTTATCATTTCCAAAACCTATTACCCCGTCGAAAGTATTGGTTTTTTTCTTTTCCAGAAACAGGTAAATATTCGTAGAATCTTTGGTGAATAAAGTCTGAGGTTGGCGTTCTAATGTCACAAAGGGATGGCTCTGAAAACTTTTGTTGACAGCTATAAGGTTTTTATCGTCATAGGTTTTTCCCTTAAATTCTTTTTCCAGATTTTTAATAAATCTTTTCGGAACCCTTTCATAACCTTTGACTACAAATCCGTCAATCGTTCTTTTATCATTTTTATTGATATCCAGTTCTATAACGGGAAATCCATTTTTTTTGCCTTTGTATTTTGATTTAATCCTGCTGAAGGAATAACCGTCATCAATATATTTTTTGTTGATGCTTTTTTTGGTCGAATCTAAATTTTTGGTGAAGAAATCTTTCTGAACCTTTAGCTTCTGAACGATAGAATCGGAGAGGTCAACATAAGTTTCGTTATAGTTCTTGCCTTTGTCGAAAAAAATTTCAGTGCTGTCTCCTTTTATTTTTACCTCTTTCAGCTGCGTGAAGAAATAATTGTTCTGTGCCAGTGAATCCAGAAACTTTACAGCAGATGCCGAGTCTTTGACCTTTTTCTTAACCTTTGTTTCCGTGTCAATAAGCCAATAATGCTTTTTCTGCGCTTGGATAAAAACGCAGAACAGTACAAAAAATATTTTCAGAAATAACTTCAATTTTAGCTGGGCTTACATCATTAAGAATTATCTTGAGGTACAGACAGTCACTCTGACTTTAGTAAATTAACAGGATAAGCGAAACTTATCCTCATTCTTAACAACTCAATATACCTTAATCGTTTAAAATATAAATAACTTTTTAATAACTGAAACTAGTCCAGTTTATTATATTTCTTCATTAAATTCTCATAAACTCCCTGGGGAAGAATCCATTTCAACGGAACTCCAATTTTCTGCCCGAATTTACCAAAATAATAATGAGCTTTCCATTTATTTTTTCCTAAAAGCTTTTCTATATATTCTGCAACTTCCACAGGTTCTGTTCCATCATTGACATGAGAATTCATTAAAGCATATACCTTATCGAATACAGTTGCATAAGGTTCTGAAACCTGAGCCATCACCCTGTTCTCCGCAATATTGGTTTTGATATCACCCAAATGGAGAGAACAAACATCAATATTCCATGGATAAACTTCATACCTCATCGCTTCAGTTACTTTATCCAATGCCGATTTTGATGCTGAATAAAAACCACGGAAAGGAAGTCCCATTTCACTTCCGATACTGGAAACATTAATGATTTTTCCAAATTGATGCTCACGCATTTTCGGAAGAACAGCGCTCATCATCTGAACAGGGCCTGCCAGATTCAGACTGAATAATTTTAAAATATCCTCTTTGGTAGAATCTTCCACCGCGCCTACCATTCCCATTCCTGCATTATTGATCAGAACATCGATTCTTGTTTCTGATTTTAAAACTTCTGTAATAGCATTCTGAACAGCTGTATTATCGGTAACATCCGTTGGAATAGACTTGAAGTATTGACTTTCCGTATGTTTTCGGCTTAAACCATATACTTTGTTCCCTTTTTTACCAAAATATTCGGCCAATGCAAAACCAATTCCTGACGATGTTCCTGTGATGATAATGGTCATTTAATCTTTGTATTTCTTTAATTCAGCTTCTAGTTGCTTCACTTTTTCTTTCAATTCAGTGATGCGCTCTTCATAGAGTTCTATTACTTTTTCTGAAAGATGGTTGATTGTGATGTGAGTGTCTTGATGAGTATTGGTCTGTACAGCAGAAGCATTGTCCTGATTCGTATTGATGTTGTTATCCGAATTGATAAGTAGATCTTCAACTTTCATATCAAGTTCTTTGCACAGTTTTTCGATGTGATTTACCCAAGAATTTGTCTCTCCACCTTCTATTCTACTGTAGGCAGAGCGTGAAATTTGCAATTTTTCAGCCATTTCTTCTTGTGAAAAGCCCTTGTTTTCCCGTAGTCTTCTTATCTTATTACCTATCTGTGTATTCATAGTGGATTGTATTTTCAGCAAATGTAAAAAGAAAAATGAACTCTGTAATGAATAATATCCGAAAATAGATCAACGATTCCCGAAAATAGGGTATGGTATTGTGGTATAAATCACTATTTTTGGAAATAAAAATTATTTTTATCTTCACCAAATTAAAAAAACAAATATGAAAAAACTCTACATGAGTGCATTTACCATATGCACAGTCTTAGGGCTATCAGCCCAGGAAGTCATCTGGCAGAAAGATATTAAATCAAATACGCAGGATTTTCTAAGCCAGGTGACCACCACTATTGATAGGCAATACCTGATCACAGGAAGCAGCATTCAGGCTACAAGCCAGTCGGAAGCTGTCAAGGGCCAAAAGCAAAACAACGGTTACTCTTTTCATTTAATAAAACTTGACCAGGAAGGGAATCGGATATGGGAAAAATATTTTTCCGGAAATAACCATGACTACCTCTCTTCTACTGTAGCAACCGAAGAGGGAGGGTTTTTGCTTGCTGGTACCTCCTATTCAAACAAGGGTTTGGATAAGAAAGATGAATCTAAGGGAGGTTCAGACATATGGCTCATCCGTATTAATGAATTTGGAGATGAGGTTTGGCAGAAAACGCTGGGAACCTCAGCAGATGAAGAGGCCAAAGCAGTCATCCAAACTACAGATTTAGGATTCTTTGTGGCCGGAAATGTACAAAACTCTCGCGAAGGTTACGGTTCAAAAGATGTCTGGATCACCAGACTGGATAAAGACGGAAAAGAATTGTCTCAGCTTATTCTGGGAGGCAGAGGCTTGGATGAAGTAGAGAAAATGATACCCACGAAAGACGGCGGAGCATTGTTAGGAATCTATTCAAGGAGTTCCGAAGTTCGGGGTTCGGGAGTTGGGAATCCTGATACTAAACCTTCGACTGAGAGACCTGCTTCCTCAATAGCCATTAGCCAAATGCCAAAAGCCAGCAGCAATTTCGGTGAAGGCGACTACTGGATTGTAAAGCTGGATAAAACTGGAAAAGTAGAATGGGAAAAGAACTTTGGCGGAAAAGGCGATGACCATATCAGAACCCTTGCTATAACTTCAAACGGTTTTATCATCGGAGGAGAATCCAGATCCGAACGATCAGGATCTAAAACAGTTGGAATAGAAGAAGGCACAGACCTTTGGTTAATCTTGCTGAATGAGAGAGGTGAAGAGATCTGGCAGAAATCCTATACTTTGGGCAATCGGGATATTTTGATGGGAATGAATGTGATACAGAGTCAAGAGCCGAGAGCCAGGAATCAAGACGTCACGCAAGGAGTGTTGATGGGCGGCTACACGCAGGCTGAAGGAAGGATAGAAAAAAATGACGAAAGTTTTTGGCTTCTCTATATTGACCAGCAAGGGATTGAAAAATGGAGGAAATATGTGAGTGGAGACTCTAGAAAAAGAGAGGAGAGACTTTCAGATTTGAAACTCAACAGGGATGGCTCCATTGTTATAGCAGGCACGAGCGCTGAAAAATTTGGTGAGGAAAATTGGAAGATTGTGAAGCTGGGAGATAAGCAAATCGATCAATTAATTGAAAAGCATGACATCAAAATCTATCCGAATCCGGTTTCAGATTATGCTTATGTAGAAATCGGCTTTAATGATTTCAAGGAAGCTGATATTTCAGTTTATGATATGAGCGGAAAGCTTTTACAGCAGATGAAAACAAAGAATAATGTTACTAAGATTAATACTCAGGCTTTGGTTCAGGGCGCTTATTTGGTGACCATAAAAACGGATAACAGTAAAACGGCGAATGCTAAATTGATTAAAAAATAACAAAAATGAAAAAAATAGTAACATTAGCAGGGATTGTTCTTTCAGGATTGATCTATACCCAGAGTAATAACCAAGATTATACTACCAATACCAATAATGCAGGAAAGCATATTCCCAAAATATCACCATCTACTCCCGAATCATTTAAATTTAGCCAGTATGGAAATATTCCCATTGGAATGTTTACAGGGTCTCCTAATATCAATATCCCCATTACAGAATTATCGGTAGATGGGGTAAGCATTCCTATTTCTTTAAATTACGCTTCAAACGGTATCAATATTGATGAAATGAACGGCTCTGTAGGTCTGGGCTGGACATTTATTTCAGGTGGAGTAATCACAAGAACAATAAGGGATAAACCAGATGAAGAAAGCAGCTATAATAGTGGTGATGTTCCGTTATTGGAAAGCCCGGCTGCACAGATGACAGAATATCTGAAATTCTGTGAAGTAGAAAATTTTGATTCTGAACCAGATTTATACACTGCCAATTTTGCTGGTAATAATGTAAAATTTCTGATTAATAAAAGTGGAAACATTTTAATGATTGATCAAAAAGATTACAAAATAAAAAGGAATGATAATGGGAACTTATTTTCAATTATTCTGGATAACGGGGTAAGATATAATTTTAATGCTGTAGAAAATATACTCAACAGAAGCCTGAATACAGGAGGACATCAGTCTCCTTTACAATACCCACAATCGTGGTATCTTACTTCGGTAGTCACAACCAACGGACAAATCATCACCCTTGAATATCAGGATGTCAACTATACCAATACTCTTTCACAGTCTCAAAGCATGACTTATACAACAGGGACACAACAAAAATACGGAGATATAGGATCAGGTCCAAATGGAGGAAATTACTGCCCAATGGTAGATTATGTATTACCGCCAAATAACATCGGTCTCATAGCAGATTCCCAACAGGAAGTATCGGGAAAACAGATTAAAAAGATATATGACTCAAACAATAACTCAATTGTTTTTACCTATTCAGCACAAAATGGAGATTATTCAAAACTGACCGGGATTAAAAAAAATCATAATGATGTAGTAATAGATGATATTACTTTTAATTATCTTAATACAAATTCTTCAAGATTATTCCTGGCCGAAATCTATAATAATAAAAACAATTCTTCACATAAATTTTCATATAATAATCCAGAGAACTTCCCTTCGAGATTGAGTTTTTCCAGAGATATGTGGGGGTATTATAATGGTAAGAGTAATAGTACTCTTATTCCTCAGATTTTCGATAGCAATAACACTTCTGCTCCACAATATAATGGAGCTGATCAAAGCATTTCGCCTAGTTTTGGGCAATACGGACTGCTAAAAACCATAATTTATCCTACTGGTGGAAATACCTTATTAAACTATGAGAATCACAAAAAGAAAGATAATGTTTTGGTTCCTGCTACTAAAGCCAATATAGGAATTTCAACTTTTAATCCTTTGGGCACATACGAAACAAAAAAAGAAACTATTGTAATTCCACAAAAGACAGGACTCGTTCAAATTGGGTTATCAAGCTATCTCTACTCATATGGTACTTGTAAAAATAGCCCTGCCTTACAGACAAATAAGCAGAAAGCCAGTTTAGAAGTATTTGATCAGATGGGGAACCTTTTAACTTTATTGGAGTACAGCTCACTGTATAATACCTATCTTCCTCTTGGAACCTCAACTGAAGCATCATTGAACACGAGTAAAAAAGTTTTTGTTAATGTTAATAAAAATCAGCCTGTTAAGATAGTTTTGACAGCATTATTTGCTTGTGCAGATGCATATGCTTCAACAACTTACTATAATAAGGACGATGAGTATGTTTTGCAGGATGTATTATTAGGAGGATACAGAGTTTCTTCAACTGTTGATGCTCCCTCTGACGGGCTTCCCATTACAAGAAAATATAACTATATAAATGATAATGGAGAATATTCCATTCATCAGACACGAGAGCCTTTATTTAAGGAAAACAGAACCGCTGGTTCTGTATGCGTAGGAGGAGCTTTGACATCAGTAGCACCTATTATTCTAAATTATACAGCGATAACTTCATCAAATATCGGAAGATTATTTTCTTTTAATCCTAATATATTTTATGACACTGTCGAAGAGAAAATAGAAGGAAAAGGTAAAACAATTCATTATTTTAGCTCAAATACAGATTATTGGGGAAATCCAATTAAGGGGAGTTCAATTATATCAGCTCCGTGGACTAATTCAGGATGGGACAATGGAAAAGAGATCCTGACAGTTTATAAAGACAATGCCAATACAATTCTTAAAAAGTTTGAATATAACTTCTCAGAAGATACCTCAAAGACATCTTATATGGGAGCAATTACAAGACGAAAAATATTTGAACCTGTTCTAAACGACGGAACGTGGAATAATTTCGAAAATTTAGATGCGGTATATTATAAAAACATCAGCCGTTTTACTTACTTAAAATCCAAAAAAATTACAGATTATTTAAATGGAGTTCCAGTAAAAACGGAAACCCAGTATTTCTATAATAATCCTAATCATTATCAGTTAACTTCATCCAAGACTCAATTTCCGGATAATTCTATTACGGAAACCTCTTACAGCTATGCCCATGAAAAAGGAAATCAGCTCATGGTTTCAAAAAACATGATTGGTATTCCTTTGGAAACGACAACAACTTTGAGCATAGAGAACAATACTAAAACATTGGATAAGACAGAAACGCTGTATCCTGCTTCATTACCGACTTCCCCAACGGGAAACCTGGTATTGCCCCTATCGGTTATATCGTATGATCAGTTGAATAACACCTCATCTACCGATATAACGTATAACAAATATGATGATAAAGGGAATATTCTGCAATACACTGAAAAGGATGGTACTCCAGTGAGTATAGTCTGGGGATATAATAAAACTAAGCCAATTGCAGAGGTCGTTGGAGCGACCTATAGTCAGGTTGAAAGCTTTATCTCTGAAATTGTAGCCAAGTCGAATGAAGATGCTGCTGATCCAACAAAAGAAGCAGCTTTACTTGTAGCACTTGAAAATTTCAAACCGGTAGGTATGGTCACAAAATATACTTACGATCCTTTGGTGGGGGTAACTCATATTATCCCACCATCCGGTATCAGAGAGCAATATATCTATGATACTGGAAACAGGCTCAAAGAAGTAAAAGTCAGGGAAAAAGACGCTTCAGGAAATTATATCATGAGAACCGTTAAGCAATTTACGTTTAACTATAAACCTTAACACCAATTATGAAAAAGCAATTTATTAAAAAGTTATTGGCAATAACAGGTTTATTGTCTATATCTACCATATCAATCTATTCACAAACCCAAACAGAAAACTATATCCAGTCAAAAACCTGTCTCAATGGGGATTGTACGCAAAAATCAGAAATGATTACTTATTTTGACGGATTGGGAAGAGCCAAGCAGATCATCAATGTAAAAGCCACCACAACGGGAAAAGACCTCGTTACGCCCATTACTTATGATATATTCGGCAGGCAAACCAAAGATATACTGCCGGTTCCCATAGCTACACAAAATTCATCCATCCATTCAGGAGTAACAGATGAAAATACAGCTAATTCTTATTATGGAGTAAGCAATGCCTATTCAGAAAAGCAGTTGGAAAACTCACCTTTAGACAGGGTGCTCCAACAAGGACAGGCAGGCGATGTTTGGAAGTTGGGATCAGGACATACTACAAAGTACAAATATGAAAGCAACGCCGGAAATGAAGTAAAACAGTTTGTAACAAGCACATCCATCAATACGGGAGGGAGTGTTTCAAATACAGTTACTTCTATAGCTTTGGCAACTGGCAGTGGTTTTCATAATGCGGGCACACTGTATAAAAATACGGTAACCGATGAAGATGGAAACCCTGTGACTCAGTTTGAAAATGCGCGTGGGCAGACATTACTTATAAGGAGGAATGATGGATCACAGAATATAGATACCTACTATGTTTACAATGAGTATAATCAGAAGGCATTTGTAATTCCTTCCAAAGCAGTACAGCAAATTGAACAAAATAATAATGTGATCAGCCAGTCGATTCTGGATGAGCTATGCTATCAGTATCGTTATGACGGAAAGGACAGGGAGGTTGAAAAAAAGCTCCCGGGAAAAGGTTGGGAATATACAGTCTATGATAAAGCTGGCAGGCCCATTCTTTCACAGGACATTAACTTACGTGCCCAGGGTAAATGGATGATTACAAAATACGATCAGTTGGGCAGGGTGGCCTATACTGGATTATTAACAGGGGCAGAAGAAAGGATAGTGTACCAATATATGATCAATAATATGATTATTACTGAAACACCCACTACCTCCGGATTTAATAAGAATGGGATCATGGTTTATTATACGGATAATTATTTTACAGGGGCAATGTCTGCAGTATTAACGGTCAATTATTACGATAGCTATCCAAGGGATACGAAAGAATTTCCGCCTTCCAAAATTCTTGATCAATTTGTAATTAATGCCGACGCTACTTCTAATGGTGGGGTCTCCACTTCCGGTATGCCCACTGCTTCCTATGTAAAGAATATTGAGGACGACAACTGGACCAAAACGTACTTTTATTACGATACAAAGGGAAGAAAAGTTGGCGAAAAGAGCTGGAACCATCTTGGTGGATATACCAAAAAAGATTTTAAGATTGATTTTTCCGGTATGGTGGAAGAAAGCTACACCTGGCACCTTAAAAGTCCTTTAGACACGGAAGTAAAAATCAAGGAAAGGTTTGTATATGATAATCAGAAAAGAATTATCAAACAATATCACCAGGTGAATACCAACCCGGAAGAATTGCTGGTAGAAAATGCTTATAATGAGATCGGGCAGCTTGTTAATAAAAAGACAGGCAATACTACAGGAACTCCATTACAGTCTGTAGATCTTTCTTACAATATCAGGGGTTGGCTTACCAAGGTCAACGATCCTTCCAGCTTAAATGGAAAACTCTTCGCCTATGAAATCAAATACCAAAATCCCACCTATTCCAATATTTCTGCAGGAAAATATAATGGAAATATTTCAGAGATCGACTGGGCAAGTGCGGATGATGGAAAATTCAGAAGATACAATTATCAGTATGACGGATTGGATAG
>NZ_QNUF01000045.1 GCF_003385455.1 Chryseobacterium rhizosphaerae
TTTCTCATCATGACTTGAACCGTCAATTTCAATGACCAATCCTAATGCTTTCACATAGAAATCAACAATATAGTTCCCAATAATTCGTTGTCTGTCAAAATCAATATTGTGAAATACTCTTGCACGAACTTTTTTCCAAAAAAGTACTTCTCCAAGAATGCCTGCTTTCCGTTTTTCTTTCAGTAAGATTATCAAATGAGGATTAAAGGGTAAATTTTCAACGAAATTCCTCTGAATCGGAATGTTCCGTATGTGTGTTAGAATTTGTTCCATTAATGTGTTTTTTCTTTTGACCACCCCGTCTTCTCCTTTCAGTCGAAGCCACCCCTTCAAGGGAGGGGAATTTCTTTCTCAGAAAACGAGGTGTTAAGTATAAAAATAAAAAATCTTACCGGAATTAAGACAACAAGCTATATCTGCTACACATATTGAAATAAAACACTCAGATTCCCCTCCTCCAGAGGGGTGGATTTCAAAATTTACAGAATTTTGGAAGACGGGGTGGTTCCGTAATTCAGAATAATAAACTATAGTAATCTTTCTTACCACCCCGTCTTCTCCTTTCAGTCGAAACCACCCCTCCAAGGGAGTGGAATTTCTTTCTTAGAAAACGAAGTGTTGAGTATAAAAATAAAAAATCTTACAGGAATTAATACGACAAAGGTACATCTGTTACACATATTGAAATAAAACACTAAGATTCCCCTCCTCCGGAGGGGTGGATTTCAAAATTTACAGAATTTTGGAAGACGGGGTGGTTCCATAATTCAGAATAATAAATTCTTCGAGCTCTCTCATTACTATACTAAGGTTATTTCTGATATCAAAATCATCTACCCTGAAAACCAACAGTCCTAAAGACTCTAAATATTCCTGTCTGATTCCGTCATAAACTTCTTTCTCATCATGACTTGAACCGTCAATTTCAATGACCAATCCTAATGCTTTCACATAGAAATCAACAATATAGTTCCCAATAATTCGTTGTCTGTCAAAATCAATATTGTGAAATACTCTCGCACGAACTTTTTTCCAAAAAAGTACTTCTCCAAGAATGCCTGCTTTCCGTTTTTCTTTCAGTAAGATTATCAAATGAGGATTAAAGGGTAAATTTTCCACGAAATTTCTCTGAATTGGAATGTTCCGTATGTGTGTTAGAATTTGTTCCATTATTGTGTTTTTTCTTTTGACCACCCCGTCTTCTCCTTTCAGTCGAAGCCACCCCTCCAAAGGAGGGGAATTTCTTTCTTAGAAAACGAAGTATTGAGTATAAAAATAAAAAATCTTACCGGAATTAATACGACAAAGGTACATCTGTTACACATATTGAAATAAACACTCAGATTCCCCTCCTCCGGAGGGGTGGATTTCAAAATTTACAGAATTTTGGAAGACGGGGTGGTTCCATAACTCAGAATAATAAACTATAGTAATCTTTCTTACCACCCTGTCTTCTCCTTTCAGTCGAAGCCACCCCTCCAATGGAGGGGAATTTCTTTCTTAGAAAATGAAGTGTTGAGTATAAAAATAAAAAATCTTACTGAAATTAAGATGACAAGCTATATCTGCTACACATATTGAAATAAACACTCAGATTCCCCTCCTCCGAAGGTGTGGATTTCAAAATTTACAGAATTTTGGAAGACGGAGTGGTTCCATAATTCAGAATAATAAACTATAGTAATCTTTCTTACCACCCCGTCTTCTCTTTTCAGTCGAAGCCACCCCTCCAATGGAGGGGAATTTCTTTCTTAGAAAATGAAGTATTGAGTATAAAAATAAAAAATCTTACAGGAATTAAGACAACAAGCTATATCTGCTACACATATTGAAATAAACACTCAGATTCCCCTCCTCCGGAGGGGTGGATTTCAAAATTTACAGAATTTTGGAAGACGGGGTGGTTCCATAATTCAGAATAATAAATTCATGGCAACAAAAAACCTCACTGAAAATCAGTAAGGTTAGTATCTTGGGTTTCAAAACTTAAGTTAAGACATCATCATTTTCTTCTTCATGATCGTCCTGATTATCACTAAGACTCCAATAGTTATTTTCTTCATCTTCCGCTCCTATTTCTTCCATATCATCATCATCTTCAACTCCGGGGATATCCAGTCCTTTATCAATTTTATCATCGTCCTCTTCATTTAATATAGGATTTCCGTCTCCATCGAGCGAAATATGTTTTTCCTTGTTAAATATATCTTCGTTGGGATCATAGTCCATGCTTTCCAGCCTTTTATTCTGTTCATTAATATTGTTTTCAGGTGCCATAATGTTTAGGTTTTATTGTTTACATCATAAGAACAAAAATAATTCCAAGTTGCTATATAGTATCAGAATAAACTTCAGGATTGGCACAATGTGGCATTTTTTCTCCTCTTGAAAAGGCAATAATATTTTCGGCAGCCAGCCTTGCCATTCCGTTTCGGGCTTCTATAGTGGCAGAACCTATATGTGGCAGTACGCAGACACTTGAAAGCTCCAAAAGCGGATTCTTTTCAGACATAGGTTCGGGATTGGTAACATCTAAGCCGGCTCCCCAGATCTGTTTTGAGGCCAGTGCTTCGTACAGGTCTTTTTCATTTTGGAAACCTCCCCTTGCTGTATTGATAAAAATAGCATTAGACTTCATTTTTTCAAAAACAGAACTGTTAAAAAGATCTTTCTGTTCGGGAGTAAAATTAGCATGAATGCTCAATACATCAGATCTTTTAATGAGTTCTTCAAAAGAAACATACGCTGCTCCCAACTCTTTTTCCGCTTCTTCATTTCGGTGGCGGTTATGATAGATGATTTCCATATCAAAGGCTTTTTGAGATTTCTTAGCCATTTCAAAACCTATCCTCCCTAATCCTAAGATTCCCAAAGTTTTTCCATACAGCTCCTGTCCTAAAGCATGTAAGGGATCAAAGCCTTCCCATTTTCCTTCTTTTACTTTCTGAAAATTGTAACTTGCCCTTCTTGCTACCGACTGCATCAGTAAAAAAGCCACATCGGAAGTAGCTCTGCTCAACACATCAGGTGTATTGCCTATATGAACATGCCTGTGAGTCGCTTCTTTGATGTCCACATGATCGAACCCTACCGAATAGAGTGCTATTGCTTTAACATTGGGGCATGCTTCAAAAAATTCCCTATTATATTTAAAATCATTTCCTATGCTTAAGAATGCATCTGCATTCCGGCAATAGCTTAGCCATTCTTCATGAGAAAGGACTTCATTCTTTGGAAATACTACCTCCAATCCTTCCTGTTCCAGTAGTTTGATCCCTATTTCAGGAATTCTTTTATTTACAAAAACTTTCATTATATCATTTATTAGTTTACATAAAAAACCTCACTCTGCTACAAGTAAGGTCAAACTTTAATATTAAAAATTATTTCTTTTCATCCGGATGGTTTTTATTTTTCTCCCAGGCTTCTGAAGCCATTTCCTGAATCTCTTCCCAAACTTCTTTTGCTGATTTCTGCGCGTGAGACATAAAACCTTGTTGGGTTGCTTCCTGATTCTTACCTTTCATCTCGTTGATGTAATCTTTTACTTGCTGAGAATAGCTTTCTACACTATATCCCGGGTTATTATGCAAATTTTTCTGAAGATTACTGAAATCGTGTGATGCCTTGAATCTATTCGTGTCCATAATAATAAGATTTAAGTGATTAGGTTCTAAAGAAGTCCAATTTTCATTCCGAAATGCGTTAAAATATTTTAAATTTTTATGCATTGTATTGCATAAAAAAACGGACTAAGGTCCGTTTCTATTTGATTAAATGGTATAAAATTGAGGGGTAAGACATCTCCTCTTACTTCCATTTCTCTTATTGATTGGTGCTTCCCAGCATAGGAACAAATTTATAAGCTCCAAATTCTTCTTTTTCAAACTCAGTAGGTCCTATTTTTGTGAATCTATACAATACCTGTTCGTCTGTTGGTCCCAGAGGAATAACCATTTTACCGCCTACATTCAATTGTTTCAACAATTCTGTAGGTAAGGTTGATGCTCCACAGGTCACAATGATTTTATCAAAAGGAGCAAACGTTGGAAGTCCTGCAAAACCATCACCAAAGCTTTGAAATTTTGGAAACAAGTGCATCTCCCTAAGTTTCTTTTTAGAGAAATCAAAAAGGTCTTTTTGTCTTTCCACAGTATATACATGGGCCTTCATTGCCAGTAAGACGGCGGTCTGATATCCGCATCCCGTACCTATTTCCAGTACTTTTTCTCCTGTTTTTACCTGTAGCAATTCCGACTGTTCCGCTACCGTTGAAGGGTGCGAAATGGTCTGATGTGCCAGAATCGGGAAAGCCCGGTCTTCATAGGCAAAATCTTCAAAAATGCTTTCGATAAAAAGGTGTCTCGGAACTTCACTCATTGCCCGGAGTACATTTTCATCTGAAATTCCAATTCTCCGTTGAAGATATTCAACTAAAATCTTTCTTTTTCCTTTATGTACAAACGAATCCTGCATTTGACAAAAGTAATAAATTAGAAATTAGATTTCAGAGATTCCTACAAAGAATTATCCACAAAAAACTAATTTCTGGCTTCAACAATCTAACTTCTTTCTTATCTTTACAAAAATATATTACAACTATGTTAAAAGCAGGTTTGGTAGGTGCCGGACACTTGGGGAAAATACATTTAAGACTTCTTAATCAATCAGATAGATATGAGCTTGTAGGTTTCCACGATAAAGATGTTGAAAACGGAAAAAAAATAGAGGCCGAATTCGGATATAAATATTTTGAAAATTTTGAGGAATTACTGAGCCAGATTGATATGCTGGACATTGTTACACCAACGGTTTATCATTATGATTATGCTTTAAAAGCCATTGAAAAAAAACTGCATTTCTTCATTGAAAAACCTGTTACACAAACGCTTGAGCAGGCAGAAGAGATTTTACGATTATGTCTTGAAAACAACATTAAAGCACAGGTAGGACATGTTGAAAGATACAATCCCGCTTTTATTGCCACTAAAGAATATATCAAAAATCCAATGTTTATTGAAATCCACAGACTGGCAGAGTTTAATCCGCGAGGAACGGATGTTTCTGTGGTTTTGGACCTTATGATCCACGATTTGGATATTTTATTGAGTATGGCAAAATCCAAGGTAAAAAACATCCATGCAAGTGGTGTTTGTGTGGTGAGTAAGACTCCGGATATCGCCAATGCCAGAATAGAATTTGAAAATGGATGTGTGGCCAACCTTACCACTTCAAGAATTTCTATGAAAGCTATGAGAAAAAGCCGATTCTTCCAGAAAGATGCTTATATCTCTGTTGATTTTCTGGAGAAAAAAGCTGAAGTCATCAGAATGAAAGATGCTCCTGAAAACCCCACTCCATTTGATATGATTATTGAAAATGCAGATGGAGAAAAAAATCAGATCCTTTTTGAATATCCCAACATTGAACCCAATAATGCCATTTTGGATGAATTAAATTCTTTTGCAGATGCTATTACAGGTGATAAAAATGTGGAAGTTTCTCTTGAGGACGGAACTGAGGCATTGAAAGTCGCTTTAGAGATCGTAAGACTGATCAGTTAAAGAATGAAGATAAAATCTGCTTTGTTTACATTAGCAGCTATTACAATACTATCTTGTAATCAGAAGAAAAATGGTTACGAGATAGATTGTAATGATCAAAAAAAGCAGGCTCAGAATCAATTCAATTATCAAAATTATACATGGACTGTTTTTTCCGGACAGGGCTATGACTATCTTGGCGAGCAAGAGTTCATACAACGTCTGAGTCAAAATCAGATTAAAACAAAAATACTTCATATAACCTGTATCCCAAGTCCTAACGAGAGGTATGAAAATTGTGGAGAAATTGAGATGAACAGGCTTATTGAGAAAAAGTTCGGGAAAAATTTCATCGATTCTCTACGGTATATTGCAAAGCAAGATTTTGCAAAAAATCATCCTGAAGAAATTTTTTCTTATGAACATTGTGACAAAGTATCACGTTATCCTAATTCTACAGCAGATCATCAATTTGAGAGAATTGAAACAGATTATTTTTCACGCTACCCTTCCCCTGCAAAATATATTGGTAAAAACAATGATTTCGACTCTTACACTTCCTGCTCTTTTATCATCACTAAAAACGGAGGAATTAAAGATTTATCAGTAAAAAGTCATTTTCAAAACAAAAAAAACAATATATTTGAAGAACAATTCAACAAACAATTAAAAGATTTTGTTTTACAGACTCAATGGATTTCCGGCAAAATAAATGGACTGAATGTGGACTCTTATTTTAATGTCACCATTTATTATGATTAAATTCTAACATATTCCTTAAAATCAAAAACTACTATGAAAAAAACCATTCTATTCTCCGCCTTATTATTGTCTCAATTTGGGACATCGCAATTATTAAAAACCTCAGGGCAGAAAATCGTTAATGATAAAGGTGAAAATATTCAGCTGAGGGGGCTGGGCCCTGGCGGCTGGATGCTTCAGGAAGGGTATATGCTGAAAACAGCTGATTTTGCAGGTCCTCAATACAAAATAAAGGAAAAAATTGCCGAACTCATTGGTGAGGATGGGATGAATGAATTCTATAAAGCCTATTGGAAAAATGGAATTACTAAGCAGGATATCGATTTTTTAGCAAAGGCAGGTTTCAATTCGATACGTCTTCCGATGCACTATAATCTGTATACACTTCCTATTGAAAAAGAACCTGTAAAAGGTAAAAATACATGGCTGGAAGAGGGTTTTAAAATGACAGATGATCTCCTTCAATGGTGTGCAGCCAATAAGATATACCTGATTCTTGATCTTCATGCGGCACCTGGAGGTCAGGGGAACGATGTCAATATTTCTGATAATGATAAATCCAAACCCTCTCTTTGGGAAAATGAAGAAAACCAAAAGAAAACTATTGCTCTTTGGAGAAAACTGGCTGATCGGTATAAGGACAGTCCCTGGATTGGGGGCTACGATCTGATCAATGAGCCTAATATTAACTTTACAGGGAAAAATCCCAATGGAACAGACGAAATGTCAAACGCTCCGCTTTGGAAACTGCAGAAAGATATCACCACTGCCATCCGGGAAGTAGATAAGAAACATATTATTTTTATTGAAGGAAATGGCTGGGGCAACAATTATAACGGATTGACACCCATCTGGGATGACAATATGGTTTTCAGCTTTCATAAGTACTGGAACTATAATGATGACCAAACGTTGAAATTTGCTTTAGATCTTAGAGAAAAATACAATATGCCGATCTGGCTTGGGGAAACCGGCGAAAATTCAAATGTCTGGTTTACAGAACTGATCCAGCTTTTGGACAAACATAATATCGGATATGCCTTCTGGCCCATGAAAAAGATAGATAATATTGCAGGAATCACCAATGTGAAAACCACTCCTGAATATGAAAAACTATTGGAGTATTGGAAAAACGGAGGTGAAAAACCTTCTAAAGACTATGCTAAAAAGGCATTAATGCAGATTGCCGAGAATTATAAGTTGAGCAATACCGAAATTAAAAATGATGTCATTGATGCCATGTTCAGACAGGTAACCGATCCATCTACAAAACCGTTTAAGAATCACCTGATTCCGGGAAGAATTTTCGCTTCAGATTATGATTTGGGAAGAATGGGCGCTGCTTATCTGGATAAGGACTTTATCAATCTCTGGGTAAGTGATCCAGCCAAAAGATCAGAATGGAATTCCGGCCAGCAGATGAGAAATGATGGTGTAGATCTCTATAAGTGTACTGATGCGATCACAAATCAGTATTATGTAGGTAAAACAGAATCCGGAGAATGGCTTCAGTATACAGTTGCATCAAAAGCTGACAAAAATTATACTTTTAGCATCCGATATGCTGCTGAGAGCAATTCCAACATAAAAATTGAAACCGCTTCAGGAAAGCTACTGGCTTCTGTGCCTTTAGATTCCAGTGGAGGAAAAGAAAACTGGAAAACAGTATCTGTAAAAAATATCCGCCTTCAGAAAGGAGAAAACAAAATCAGGATATTCTTCGAAAACGGTGGCGCCAATCTCAATTATTTTGAAATAAAATAGCAATAATTATCTTAAATTGCAGATCCCTTTTAGTTTTTTAAAAGGGATCTTTTTAATTCTATTATTATGAAAAAAATAGCATTTATTTTTCTCTTTATTTCGGCATTTATATCAGCACAAAAATCAATATTGGAACAAAAAATAAACACTGTCACCCAAGGTAAAAATGCCACGGTGGGAGTTTCTGTTCTTGATTTTGACAATAAATTCAGGTATAGTAAATATGGAGATCAAAAATTTCCGATGCAGAGTGTTTTCAAATTTCACATCGCAGCAGCTATTTTGAATTTTGTAGATCAGGGGAAGCTTTCGCTGAATCAGAAAGTTTTGCTGGATTCATCAAATTTACTGGAAGACACGTGGTCTCCACTTCGCGATAAATACCCTAATGGGAATATTGAAGTTCCTTTAAGTGAAATTCTTGAGCTTACAGTGGCCAGAAGTGATAATAATGGCTGTGACATCATGTTGAAATTATTGGGCGGCCCCCAAACTGTTCAAAAATTCATGGATTCTAAAGGGATAAAGGGTTTCCAGATCAAGTATAACGAAGCGGAAATGCATCAGAACTGGAATGTTCAGTACGAAAATTACAGTACTCCCAATTCGGCAGTGGATGTTCTGAAAAAGTTTTATGACGGAAAACTATTATCAAAAAAATCTACGGATTATCTGATGAAGGTGATGCTTTCGACTTCAACCGGATTAAACAAAATGGTTGAGCAGCTTCCCAAAAATACTCCTGTAGCCAGGAAAACGGGAGCTTCCGGAAAAAATAAAGACGGCTTAACCGGTGCTGAAAACGAAATTGGAATCATCACTTTGCCCAATGGCAAACATTACGCAATTGCTGTATTTGTCAGCAATTCAATGGAAACAGATGCCGTAAACTGCAAAATGATCTCGGACATTTCAAAGGAGGTTTGGGATTATTTTAATAAATAAAATTTTAAGCTTATTTTTAGAGTCAATTTAACATGAAAAAAATAATACTAACAGCAGCCCTATTTTGTTTCACATTCTTTTATTCTCAAAAGAATCAAAACTATCTGCAAATCGGCTATGCGAGTGTCTGCTGTGGCCCACCTTCCGAGAAGCCTGTCATCAGCTATCTCAAAGAGTTTAAGAAAAAAAATCAGATAAAATCTCTGGAAATATTGATACAGAATGGTATGGGAAGAGAAGGTGAATTTAATGTGTACGTAGGTACCGATTATCTTAGTGTCAACCAAAAGAGCCGTCTTATAAGAGGCCTTATGGCTACCGTTTCCAATCAAAACAACAGAAGGGAACAAAAAGACAATGGTCTTGTAAATTTTAATTCAGAAATCACAGTAAAGCAACAAGACATCAATACTAAAAATCTAACTATCTATAAAAAATAAAGGAAAATGATCAAAAACATTGTAGTTATAGGAGCAGGAACCATGGGGAATGGTATTGCACATACTTTCGCACAAAGCGGTTTTAAAGTAAACCTGGTAGATGTATCTCAGGAAGCTTTAGACAGAGGATTAAAAACCATTACTACGAATCTTGACAGAATAATTGCAAAGGGAAACCTTACTGAGGAGCAAAAAGCGGAAACATTAGGAAACATCAGTACTTTTACAGCACTTAATGATGCGGTAGGAGCAGCTGACCTTGTGGTAGAAGCGGCTACCGAAAACCTTGATCTGAAATTAAAGATCTTTGGTCAGATGGATGAGCTGGCTCCTGCAGGCTGTATCCTGGCTACCAACACCTCTTCCATTTCCATCACTAAAATTGCAGCAGCTACCAAGAGAGCTGATAAAGTTATTGGAATGCACTTTATGAACCCGGTTCCTATTATGAAACTGGTAGAGATCATTAAAGGATATTCTACATCTAAAGAAACCTTTGATGCGATCTATGAAATGAGTAAATCGTTAGGTAAAGTTCCTGTGGAAGTGAATGATTATCCCGGTTTTGTGGCCAACAGAATTTTGATGCCTATGATTAACGAGTCTATTGAAACTCTTTACAACGGGGTAGCCGGAGTAGAAGAAATCGATACAGTAATGAAGTTAGGTATGGCACATCCTATGGGTCCACTTCAATTGGCAGACTTCATTGGGCTTGATGTATGCCTTGCGATCCTGAATGTCATGTATGATGGTTTCAAAAATCCTAAATACGCTCCAAACCCATTGCTTGTAAACATGGTAACAGCAGGGAAACTGGGCGTAAAATCAGGGGAAGGCTTCTACGATTATTCTGAAAGTAAAAAAGCCGAAAAAGTTTCAAAAATGTTTTTGAAATAATTTTAAGTCAATAATTTTATTTATCTTTGAACCAGTTAAAACATTAAAAAAATGAAATTACCAAAGTTTTTATTAGCAGATAATTCGGAATTTCCAGAAGATTTATTCGTAGTTCACACAGAATATCCAAGATTTATCTTAAACGTTGAGGAAGAAGAAGTTGAGTGGTTAGATGATCTTGAGGGTGACGATGAAGAAACTATGGCAGACGAGGCTACGAAAGTGGTAGAAGCAGCATTCAAATGGTGCGATGAAGAGTTGGCTAAGTACGACGAAGAAGAGGAAGATTAATAACAATCTAAACATAAAAAAGGAACTCAATTGAGTTCCTTTTGTTTTTTTATTCCGTTTTATTGAATTTCAATAATAAAAGATTGTCTTTATACAATTCTAAGGTATTTCCTGAAATTACATATTTGTTTGCTTTTGCCATCATATCCATAAAGTTCTGCTCCACGCTGATATTGGCACACATCATTTTTGTAGATCCCATTTGGCCTGCAGTGAAACCTCCTGAAGACGGATCTACTGTAGCTGTTCCAAAATAGTTATTACAACCTGCATTCCCTGTGATCTTTTCTCCTTCAATATTCAGTGTTGGAATTTTACCTTTTACATTATCAGCCAATGTCCATTTTGTATTGGCAAGAGCCGGCTGGGCTTTTCCTACTTTAGAAGCGGAAGGGCTGGTCATGGTTCCACATGATGCCAATACTGCTGCTGTACATATACTTAAAAAAAGATTTTTCATTTTTTTCTTTTTGAATTAATCAAATTTACGGATTTTATATTATTTAAACGGGATACGGTTAATTTTATTATTCATTAACAGTTGATATCTGAGATATTTTAGTTACAATAATATTGGCTATTACTGGAAAATCAAAGCCATTCTTCATACCAATACGGTTAAGATTTCTGGAGAATGACAAGACTCAAAGATAAAGCGGGAAGGAAATATTTATAAGTCGTCCTGAAAATCGGATAAAACAAAAAAACGGACTTTAAAAAGTCCGTTTCTGTTTTATATCAAATATCGTTTTTTTACGATTAAGATCTCAGTTCAGCATTGAATTCTTTCTGGAAAGATTTGATTAAAGAATCCATTACTTCTGCAATTTCTTTTTCTTCCAGTGTTTTTGCTTCATTTAAAAGCTCAAAACTCATTGCATAGGATTTTTTACCTTCCGGAAGGTTTTTACCTTCATAAACGTCGAATAGATTAATCCCTTTAATAAACGGAGACTTATTCTTTCTTGCTGTCTGGTATAAATCCTCATAGTTTACATGCTTGTCAATCAGTAAAGCAAGGTCTCTTCTGATCTTATTGAATTTTGGAATATCTTGGAACTTCAGCTCATTCTTGGAACGTAATTCCTGAGCCCATTCCAGTTCAATTTCAGCATAGAAACACTCCTGATCGATATCTGAATCTTTCAACAATGCAGGCGCTACTTTTCCAATTCTTACTAAAGTTTTACCATCTGCTTCATACGCTAAAGCATCAGAGAATCTTTCATCAGTTAAAGGTATTTCTTTATAGCTGACTGCAAGTCTTTCCAATAAAACTTTTACATATGCCTTAAGGTTATAGAAACTTACGGCAGATTTAGGCTGTAACCAGTTTTCTGCAACATCTCTTCCCGTTACCAGGATTGCCAATTGCTTTCTCTCTTCGTATTTATCTTTTTTATGGTAGATCTTTCCGAATTCAAAGAACTTAATATCCTGATTTTTTCTATTGATGTTGTAAACAGCATTTTCAAGAAGCCCTTCCAATAAAGACTTTCTCATGAATGCCAAATCACCGCTTAAAGGATTCAACAGCTTTACAGCATCAGTTTCATCTTTTACAGAAGTCAATGAATTGTTCATTACTTCGTTGAAACCTAGGCTCTGTAAAGTTCTTGCCCAGCTGTTTTCCAGCTCATCCTGATCGTTTGCACTTAATTTAACAGGTGTGAACGAAATTTTTTGCGGAGCATCAATTTTATTATATCCATAGATTCTTAAAATCTCTTCAATAACGTCAATCTCTCTGGTCACATCAGCTCTGTACGCAGGTACTGAGATTTCGAAACCATTAGGAATTTCATTTAAAACCTGAATTTCCAACGCTTTTAAGATTTCTTTTACTTTCTCCCTGTGTATTTTTGTTCCTAAAATCTGTTCAATTTTAGAGAATCTCAGGATCACATAGCTGTCCTCAATTTTCTTAGGATATTCTTCCAACAAATCACCTGCTAATTTTCCTCCTGCTAATTCCTGAATTAATTTTATGGCATGAGTGATTGCTGTTCTTGTAATATTAGGGTCTACTCCTCTTTCAAATCTGAAAGAAGCATCGGTATTTAAACTGTGTAGTTTTGCACCTTTTCTTACCGCAATTGGGTTGAAATATGCACTTTCAAGGAATATGGTTTTGGTAGCATCAGATACTCCTGAGGTAGCACCACCAAAAACACCGGCAATACACATAGGGGTGTCTTTACCATCTTTGATCATGATTTCGGTACCGTTCAGGGTTCTTTCCACTCCATCTAATGTGGTGAATTTTGTTCCTTCTTTTACCACTCCTACTTTCACCTTTTTATCGGCAATTTTATCGGCATCAAATGCGTGAAGCGGCTGCCCATATCCATGAAGAATATAATTTGTAATATCTACAACATTATTGATCGGGCTTAATCCGATGGCTTTTAATCTGTCTTTTAACCAAGCCGGAGATTCTTCTACTTTTACATCTTCAATTACCGCTCCGATATATCTTGGACATAATTCTGCATCCTCAATGACCAGACTGAAATCATTTGTCCCTTCGTTATTTAAAGCTTCAGAAGCAACTTTATTAAACTGAGATTTCAACTGATTTGTAGAAAGATAAGCGTGAAGATCTCTTGCCACCCCGTAGTGAGACATGGCATCCGTTCTGTTCGGTGTTAAACCGATTTCGAAAACTTCATCATTAGCAAGCTCAAAATAGTCTGCAAAGTTCTTCCCTACTTCATATTTTGTTTCATCCAACACCATGATCCCTCCGTGATCTTCGCTAAGGCCAAGCTCATCTTCTGCACAGATCATCCCCTGAGAAACCTCTCCTCTGATCTTTGCTTCTTTGATTTCAAAAAAGTTTCCGGTTTTATCATAGATTTTAGTCCCTACTACAGCTACCGGCACTGTTTGTCCTGCTGCTACATTAGGAGCCCCACAAACAATGTTCAATACTTTTCCGTTTCCTACATCTACTGTAGTTTTGTTTAGTTTATCAGCATTCGGATGTTTTTCGCAGGTTAACACTTTCCCTACAACAATTCCTTCCAGACTGCCTTTTACACTTTCAAATTTATCTATCCCTTCAACTTCAAGACCTATATCTGTAAGAAACTCACCGATTCTTTCAGTTTTTAATTCCGTTTTCACAAAGTCTCTCAGCCAGTTGTTTGATATTTTCATCTGATAATTTTATTTTTTCTAAAGTCAGGTGCCCCCTTAATGGTTTCATCTGAGTATATTTTCAAAAATTTATTTGAATTTTGCACGATTATAGTCGTACAGTTTTAAGCGTACAAATGTCGTGTTTTTTTGAGAAATACAGAAATTTAGAATCAACTTTAAGATAATAAATTTTCGTTAATTCCACTTTCACAGGTTAAAGAAACGGCTCAGGCGTCAGGTCTCACTTTAGTCAAAAGATTCTCAGGCCCCTATCCCAATATTGAGTTC
This sequence comes from Chryseobacterium rhizosphaerae, assembly GCF_003385455.1. Classification (GTDB taxonomy): domain Bacteria; phylum Bacteroidota; class Bacteroidia; order Flavobacteriales; family Weeksellaceae; genus Chryseobacterium; species Chryseobacterium rhizosphaerae. Next base: position 14,078 of record NZ_QNUF01000045.1, read on the forward strand.
TTATCATCTGATGCTTTAACCACCTTTTTTAAACTGTCGGAAAACAATAGAAGTCCTGCTGCCATCATGATGATATCTTTCAGTACCAAACGGCCTGCTCCCGACAGATAAGGAAATCCGTATTGAGGGGTTGGAAAATCTCCGCCAAGATTAGGAACATAGACTTCAGGAGTAGTCCCTAAAAATGAAAGAGTCACCAAAGACATCAGAAAGGTCAGTCCCCCACCCCAGGCTCCTATTGTAGGAAACCAGATTCCAAGCAGTACCAAGCTCCCAATCACTACAATCATTGTTCCCAGACCATATGAGAATATATAAGTCCCATTTTGCGTATGCCATTCTATATTTTTCTGTACTGTTTTCCCTTCCGGATTTTTATACAAGGTATATTCTGAAACCGGTTTTTGATCTTCATTAAGGACTTTATTTCCTGCATTTTTATAGAAAAAACTCATTAAAGGGCTGTTGGCAACAAACGGAACAATACCGTCTGCCTCGTATTGGAACGCCTTAAGCCCACCAATCCAAGCCATCACGATGAATATTGAAATTCTCAGAAAATTAAAAGAATAAGCGTCCAGCTTTGATAAGTAAGCGGATAATTTGTTGTTCTGCATATGATTTACTTTTTCTTACAAAAGTATTCAGATACAAACCTCCCGGGAATAGATATTTGAGGACATTACATGGACATTTTTGCCACTATGGAGATCCCTACTTTCTCCCTGTAATTTTTGGGTGAACATCCTACCGATTTTTTGAAATACCTGCTGAAATAGAACTCATCAGTAAATCCCAGTTCTGAAGCAATCTCCTTAACAGACCGATAGGTCAGGTGAAGAAGCTTTTTAGATTCCAGAATAATTCTTTCATTAATCAGCTGGCTGGGTGTTTTAGCAAATTCCTTCTTAACAGCCTTGCTTAAAGTATTGTTGGTAATATTGAGTTGATCACTGTAAAATGAAAGTTCCTTTTCATGTCTGAAATAAGATTCCAGCAGTTTCTGAAATGCTGCTGCATTTTTGTTAGGGAGCTTTTCGTTGGAAACAGGTCCGTTGCTGACTGTATTTTTCTGTTTGCTGCCGATGGCAAGAATAAGCTGTATATATGTTTTGATAATCGATTTTGAAAACTGATGATTTTCAGAATTTTCTTTTTTAATATGATTAAAAAGTTCCAGAATGTACTCATAGTTCTCTTTCATCAGCTCTATGCCCGGATTCAGGTAAATATTATTGAATAGAAGCCCATTACAGGCCACCTCTTCTTTATGATATTCTATACAGTAGTAATCCCCATGAAAAAGAAGCACAGAAACCTCTTCATCGGATTCTGAAGCCATTTTCAGTTTTTGGCAGGGCGAAAGAAATAAAATAGTATAGCCTTTATAGGAGTAATTGATATCATCTACAGCATAAACACCGGCACCTTTCCATAAAACAACCGTATAATTTTCAGTGGAAAATTCTCCAGGGAAACCGGAGGTATGATATGACTGTATTTTTACTTCCATAATTAAAGGGGCAAATATCTGTTTGATCATTGAAATAGCAGTACAAACTTCGGAAAAATAAAGTTTCTACTATAAATGATTCCCATCTTTTTCACCATGATCTGCTTTATACTTATCATTTTTGTATTTCAATCCGTGACTTTTCCCTAATTAGTATTTTCTTAAACGCAAAGATTTAATAGCCAAATGATATATTTGAAGGGGGCAAAGATGGAATCAACTTTGTTGACTATTTTTAAACTGGTGTTCCAGCCCGGTTGCTTTACTGATGACCTAGATCATGATCGTTCATGATCATATTCATGACCTTTGTGTAAAGAATTTGTGTAATTAGTATTTTATCAAACATAACATTATAATAACCAAATACTTTACCTTGAGGAAACCAAGATAAAATTAACTTTGTTGATCCTTTTTAAACTGGTATTTTGAAATATTCTTTATGATGTTGTCTGTACATAAAAAACAAAAGCCGGAAAATTCCGGCTTTTATTAAAGTATTTTAATCTTTGTTTTACAATCCGATTACCGGCATTGATAACATTAAGATATTTTCGTTTTCTTCAAGACCATCAAGAGGTTCAATGATACCTGGTCTGTTTGGTTGAGACATTTTCATAGTAACATCATCAGAACCAAGAATTGTCAGCATTTCAGTTAAAAACTTAGAACTGAACCCTATATTGATATCTTCCCCGTTGTAGTCACAAGGAATCTGCATATCTGCTTTGTTTGCATACTCCGTATCTTCTGCATGAAGATGAAGGATGTTTCCCGAAAGTTTAAATCTTACCTGATTGGTTGATTTATTAGACATGATAGATGCTCTTTTGATAGCTCCAAGTAGAAGGTTTCTGTTGATCGTCAGTACATTTGGATTTTCTTTTGGAATTACCGCTGTATAGTTTGGATATTTTCCGTCGATCAGTCTACAGATCCAGATATGCTTATCAAAAGTAAACTTGGCCATATTCTCATTGAAATCGATTTTAACGTCTTCATTAGAGCTTGCCAGGATATTTTTGAAAATGTTCAAAGGTTTTTTAGGCATGATGAATTCCATAGGCTCGGCATTCACCAGGTCTGTTCTTTTATACACAACCAATCTGTGAGAATCTGTAGAAACGAAATTCGTTTCATTTTCTCCAAACTGGAAAAGAACTCCCGTCATTACCGGACGAAGGGAATCATTACTTGTTGCAAAAAGTGTATTGGTAAGGGCTTCAGATAATACTCCCGCTGGCATTGTCACATTCTGAGAAGCATCAAATTCCGGCAATTCCGGATAATCATCCGCATTGTCTAACGCTACTGCAAAATTGTCTTTTTCATCTAAAATCTCAAGCTGGCTTCCGGTTCCTTCAGCATTGTCCTTTACGGCAAATGTTAAAGGCTGTTCGCCATATGTCTTGATAAAATCCTGAAAAATTTTAGCAGGAACAGCAAATTTACCTGTATCATCAGACTTCACGTCTAAAGAAGTAACAAGAGTTGTCTCGCCATCAGATGCTGTAATGGTAACATTATTTCCGTCTAGTTCAAAAAGATAATTTTCTAAAATAGGTCTCGATTGAGAGCTTGATATTACGCCACTTACAGTTTGCAAAGCCTTCTGCAGTTCACCACTTGAAATAATAAATTTCATAGATTTAAAAATAAGTTTCTACAAATATAATAAATAGATATAACAAAGAAAAAAATAATCCCTAGGAGTTTTTAACAAACATCAACATTCTGTTTTCAGAGCTGACATTATGCATGGATTTCTGCCGGCATTTATTTCCGCTTCAAAAATACAAGCTGTACCATCCCCTACATTCTTTTAAAAACATCACTATTAACGGGGAAACCCACATTATTACGAATTGTTTTTTCACACTGCCACTATCTACTCTCAAATATAACAGATTATCCGCAACAATCAAAATACAAAACCTATCTTTGTTAAAAAAGTAACAACTCATGCAAAAGCCTCCTCTTCATAAAAGTTTTCTGAATGCTTTCCGTGGAGTTTTTTTGATGATCAAAACGGAGAGAAATTTTCAGATTGAGCTGCTGGCTTTTTTTGCCAACTTATTTTTCATCTTTTATTTACACCTGTCCGCCACCGATGCAGCCATTGTTATTTTCCTTTCTTTTGCTGTTTTAAGTGCTGAAATTTTCAATACAGCCATTGAAAGGATCTGCGATATCATCCAACCTGATTTTGATAAAAGAATTGGCTTTATTAAAGATATTGCTGCCGGTGCTGTTGTATTGCTGGCTATAGCTTCAGTCATTGTTGGGGTACTTGTGTATTGGAAATATATTTTTACTTAAGAAATATCCCGTTCTTTCATTCCAATGCTTCCTTACCTGCTTTTATTATACAGCAATAAAAATATCCACTTCTGCATCTGATGGATTTTGTGCCTTTTCTCCATATACCTCAAAATCTGCAGTAAAAACTCTTCCCAGATCCATTTCCCAGATTTTCAACCATTGATTGATGACAAGGTTTTTTGTAAGATCTCCCCTCACTGTAAATTTCACATAATTTCCTCCGTCAAAAGAATACCCAACCATTCCCTCAGGAATATGATCCAGATTGTTCACCCTGCATCCAAGAAGTGTGGTATAAGGCTTTGTATGGTCTTTTTCGTAATCTGTATAGATTGAATAAACCGTAGTATCCATTTTGTTCGGAATAGCCTCCAGAATACCTTCATTCATAAACGTTCCCCATAATGCCCCGATATCTGTAGCGGCCTGGTTATTTTCATTGGTAGTTCTTACCGCAATACCGATAACCTGGCAAGGCTCTGTTTGTACATTGTTCATCTCTTCACTATTTTTTTATTGTCCATCAAAGATAATGTTGGATTGTGACAACCGTATGTCAGCAGGGATTGGATATTTTAAGTTTTGGCTAAAGCCAATGGAGATGGGTTACTTAAAAAAAACGGGCTGAAGCCCGTTTCTATTGAATAAATATCTTAATTAAATGAATAGATCATATCGGTTTTTGATAGATTATTCAAACTTATCTATGGTCTCATACTCATATATGCTCTACCTCAGATTTCAAAAATCTTTGTAATCTGCAAGCTGTATTTTTTAGGTTTTGGCTAAAGTCAGATGACGGTGGATTAATTTAAAAAACGGGCTGAAGCCCGTTTCTATTGAATAAATGTCTTAATTAAATGAATAGATCATATCGGTTTTTGATAGATTATTCAAACTTATCTATGGTCTCATACTCATATATGCTCTACCTCAGATTTCAAAAAATCTTTGTAATCTGCAAGCTGTATTTTTTAGGTTTTGGCTAAAGTCAGATGACGATGGATTAATTAAAAAAACGGGCTGAAGCCCGTTTCTATAGATGGTATTGATTTTTAAACAAAAACGTTTCTGAAAATCAAATACTTTTCAGAAACGTTCTGTTCATTAGATTATTTTCATCTTATAAAGTACAATAGTAATCCCATGATTCACCAGTCATACAGCCATCATATTTTGAACAATAGTAGTAATATGGTGAAGTGCTGCAGTTTCCGTTTTCATCTTTTGGATAAATAATCAGAGATGGTTTTCCTCCACCTTTTACAGTTTTTAACTCCTGTCTTTTAATTTTTTTTAAATTTTTCATAGTAATTTTTTTTGCAGCTTAAAACTACTAAAAAAATTCACTCATTATGGATAAATGCAGACCGTTTTATTTTCCTACATAAATAAATCCTTTCTTTCCTGATCTGAAAACGGTTTCTATTCTTTTATAATCATCTACTTCATATTCATCTGCCTGAAGGATTTCTTCTTCTGTAACTTCAAAAAGTATTCCTTCTACACAGTCTTCTTCATTTCCGGAAGGGGCTAAAACAGGATGAAATTGTTCTCCGCTTTTACGTACTACCTCAGGATCTGTAATTTCAATCATCCCCAGTGTATATCCGGAAAGTATATCTTTTTCTCCCTGTAAAATCCGTCCGAATGTTTCAAGCTGCACCTGCTCTTTCTGCAGGGTTCCGTAAGAAAATAAATGAGGCATTATAAGTATTTTTCAATGACTGGAATTGCAATTTCGGCCATCATTCCGTAGCCTTTTTCATTGGGATGAACTCCGTCTGCAGAAAGCAGGACTTCTTTATCATCAAACAATGCGGCATAAAAATCAATATACCCCAGGGAATATTCTGCTGCAATATCTTTCAGGATCTCATTGTATGCAACCACTTCCCTATTGGTTCTCAACTTTCCTGATCCTACGACCACTCCATCTATTTTTTGAGAAACCGGAAGAATACTTACCAGATATATATCGTTGGAAAACTGTTTCGCCTGTTGGACCGCTGCTATGATATTATTTTTGAATTTTTCAGGCTCTACGACCTGTATTCCTTCTTTTATGGCAAGGTCATTAGCTCCGTAACTTAGGAAAACCAGATTTCCATCAGCTGAATTTCTTGCACTTAATTCTACAGGCATTCTCTTCAATAAACCTTCTGTAGTTTCGCCACCGATCCCTAAATTGAATAAAATCAGTTCATCACCGTTTCCTTCATGGAATTTTTGCAGGGCATATCTCTTTAAAATATCTACCCAGCCTCCAAAAACACTATCATATTCTCCATATGTTATACTGTCCCCAAAGAACAGTCCATACACTATTTTCTTCATTCAGTTAATTCTTTTGGTTTTGCTTCTCAGAAGCTTTTCAAATATTTTTCAAAGTAAGATAAAATCTGCCGAATCCGACAAATCTGCAGGATATTTTTTTATTACAGATGTAATCTTAAGAATGTCACGGTTCTTAATGGTTTAAAAATCACGCTGTTTTTTTAACGTAAAGCTTTAGTATACATTCCGTAGACTTTAAGAAACAAAGATAGAATCAACCTGCTAATTCGATTAAGCTAAGGGTAAAATTCAAACCATCAATCATTTCCCCACTCTTAACTCTTAACTCTTAACTCTTAACTCTTAAATCATCAATCTAACCTCAACGTAATATCCCCATGCGACTCTATAATTTCCACCAAAATTTCAAATAACGTCTGCCCACTTCCGGCGATCAAATTCTCCAGTTTCTGCTGCATCAATTCTATATTGAAAGGCTTTCCCTGTCTGATTTTATTTTCGTAGAATTCCTGAGTTGCTTTCAGGCCCAGGTCTTCTTTCGATTTTTCTGATTCTTTCCAAACGATTTCTATTTCTTCATGATATTCAAATACTCCAAATCCACCATACAGGATATCATTAAACCCATCAAGCGTTCCTACTTTCCAATCGGCACCACTCATCAGAATATCTGAGACTTCCTCATAGAAACCTGCTAAAGACGAAAAATGACCGCCATTGATGACGATCATTTTTCTTGTATTATTATTTGAAGTATTCAACACCGTTTTTGAATATATTGTGATAATTCGCTGTTGGTATGTTTTTCATGAGGCCATCGGTAAAACGTTCCGGGTGTCCCATTCTTCCGTAGATCTTTCCACATGGGCTGGTAACTCCTTCAATTCCGAATAATGAATTATTAGGGTTAAATGGCATACCATGGGCGATGTTTCCATCAAAATCTATGTACTGGGTTGCTACCTGTCCGTTTTCATAAAGCTTCTTGATTTCTTCTTCTGAAGCCATGAAACGACCTTCACCGTGAGAAATAGGAATAGTAAAGACCTGATCTTTCATTCCTTTTAACCATGGGCTTTCGTCATTCACCACTTTCACAGTTACCATCTGAGAAATGTGTCTTCTGATGGCATTATGAGCCAATGTCGGAGAGTTTTCATCCAGATCTTTGATTCTTCCATATGGTAACAATCCTGATTTAACCAAGGCCTGGAATCCGTTACAGATCCCGATAATCATCCCGTCTCTGTCTAATAATTCATGAACTGCATTTTTCATCTTCTCGTTCTTTAAAACGTTTACAATGAATTTTGCAGAACCATCAGGCTCGTCACCTGCGGAGAACCCTCCTGAGAATGCTAAAATCTGTGATGTTCTGATCTCTTCCACCCATGCATCAATACTTTCTTCCAACAATTGGTGATTGATATTGATCAGCGGTAAACTGCTCACAACAGCTCCTTCTTTCTGGAATGCATTCAACGTGTCATATTCACAGTTGGTTCCAGGGAATACCGGAGCAAACACTTTCGGCTGAGCGATTCCGTGTTTTTTAATGATAATATTTCTTGGATTGACAGAGTTTGACTGCTCATCTATTTCAACCGTTATCTTTTCTTTTTCTACAGTCGGGAAAAGGTTTTCGAAAGTATTTGTATATGCAGATACAAGACCCAGGATGTCAGATTCAAGATTATTAATCTTTAACGTTCCGGAATCTTTTACTTCTCCAATCAATTGAAGAGTTGCTGAGCTTAGCTCTTCCTTCGCTTCAATGATCAGGCTACCGATATTTTTTGCTAATAATGCATTTTCATCTGCATTGATTTCAGCACCCAATCTGTTTCCAAAGCTCATTTTTGCTAAAGCTACTGCGATACCTCCTTCTTTCACCGTTTTTACAGAAACAATTTTCCCGGCTTTGATATTTTCAAAAATAAATTCAAAAACTTCTTTTAAGCTGTTATAGTCCGGAAGACCGCTTTCCTGTGGAATATGGTTGAAGAAATACAGTTTATTTCCTGCATTTTTCAATTCAGGAGAGATGATATTCTGTTTTTCTCCATTAGCACAAGCAAAAGAGATCAATGTAGGCGGAACATTCAGATCCTGATAGGTTCCACTCATGGAATCTTTCCCTCCGATGGCTGCTAAACCAAGGTTGATCTGAGCGTCATAGGCTCCCAACAGGGAAGCTAAAGGTTTCCCCCACTTTTCAGGGCTTTGCCCTAATTTTTCAAAATATTCCTGGAAACTAAGTCTGATATTCTTATAATCTCCACCCATAGCCACAATCTTTGCAACACTTTCTACTACAGCATAAGATGCTCCCAATAATGAGTTTTGTTTTGAAATTTCAGCATCAAATCCCCAGCTTGCCAGAGAAACGGTTTTAATATCTTTCGCTCCTAAAACAGGCAGTGTCTGAACACTTCCTTCCATTAAAGTCTGCTGATATTTTCCTCCTAAAGGCATTGCTACTGTAGTTCCTCCCACTGAAGAGTCAAACATTTCCAGTAATCCTTTTTGAGAGGCTACATTTTTATCTTTTAGGGTATTCAGGAAGTTCTCTTCTGTGAAAGCCTTAGTTTCTTCTTTTACTTCTTCAAGGTGATTAATTTTCACCTCCTGAGATTTTGAACACCCATTGGTATCAAGGAATTCTCTTGAAAGGTCCACAATTTTATCTCCTTTCCAGAACATCTGCATTCTTCCTGAATCGGTCACTTTTGCCACTTCTACAGCAACAATGTTCTCCGCTTCACAGAATTTAATGAACTGTTCTTTATCTTTTGGATCTACTACAACAGCCATTCTTTCCTGAGATTCGGAAATGGCAAGTTCTGTCCCGTTTAATCCTTCATATTTTAAAGGTAGTACATCCAGGTTCACCTCTAAAGAGTCTGCAATTTCACCGATAGCCACGGAAACTCCTCCTGCTCCAAAGTCATTTGACTTTTTGATCAGCTTTGTCACTTCCTGATTTCTGAATAATCTCTGGATTTTACGTTCTTCAACAGCATTTCCTTTCTGAACTTCAGAGCTCATCGTGTGAATAGAGGTTTCATCCTGCTCTTTTGAGCTTCCACTGGCTCCACCAACACCGTCACGACCTGTTGCACCTCCTAAAATGATGATAGAATCTCCATTGGCAGGTTTTTCACGTCTTACCCAGTCTACAGGAACGGCTCCGGTAACGAAACCAACTTCCATTCTTTTTGCTTTATAGCCTTCATCATAGATTTCTGAAACCATGGTAGTTGCTAAACCAATCTGGTTCCCGTATGATGAATATCCGTTAGCAGCCTGTTTTGTAATGGTTTTTTGAGGTAATTTCCCTGGTAATGTTTTATCTACCGGTTCTAAAACATCGGCAGCTCCCGTCAGTCTCATCGCCTGGAATACAAAAGATCTTCCGGACAATGGGTCTCTGATTGCTCCTCCCAAACACGTAGAAGCTCCTCCAAAAGGCTCAATCTCTGTCGGGTGGTTATGGGTTTCATTTTTGAACAGCAAATACCATGGTTCTTTTTTACCGTCGTATTCGGCTTCAATCTGGATGGTACATGCATTAATCTCATCGGAGATCACCAGGTTATCCAGGTTACCTGTTTTATGGAAATATTTACCGCATACTGTTGCCAGATCCATTAAAGAGATTGGCTTCAGCTCACGGCCTAAGAATTTTCTTTTTTCGATATAGTCATTGAAAATAGTTTCCAATGTATATTTGAACTGGCCTTCAAACTGAATGTCTGACAATTCTGTTTCAAACGTAGTGTGACGGCAGTGGTCACTCCAATAGGTGTCTAAAACTTTCAATTCAGTTTCTGTAGGATTTCTCTGTTCTGTTTTAAAATAATCCTGAATAAATTTCAAGTCATCCAATCCCAGTGCAAAACCATGATTGTTATAGAAACCTTCAAGCTCGGCATCATTAAAATTGATAAAATTTTCGTGGATTAAAACTTTTGACGGTATTTCATCTGCAGGGATATCCAATATAGACAGATCTTTTTCCTGAGATTCTACTTTATTGATCAAAAGGTCTTTGATCTTCACCAGATCAGCTTCAGAAACTCCTTCAAACTCGATCAGTTTACCACTTCTTACTTTTGACTTTTCATTTTCTGTCAATAATGCAATACACTGTTGGGCAGAATCTGCTCTCTGATCATACTGGCCCGGTAAAAATTCCATTCCAAAGTGAATCGATTTTGCAGGGTTTTCTGTGTGTAAAATATCAGTAACAGGGTCTACAAAAGTATTATTCACTACTTTTTCAAATTCTCCGTCATTCAAACCGAAAATATCATACACATTGTATACTTTCACGCTTTGAACCGCTGGAACAACCGCTTTTACTTCATCAAAAATTTTTGGACTTTCCACATCGAAAATTCCTCTCTTTTCTACGAAAATTCTTTTGTTATTAGACATTAGATGCCAGATTTTAATATTAGATTTATTTTTCTTTTTTACTTTTTCAGAATTTAAAGTTTTTTTCTTTAAATCCGTCTATATTGGAAAATTTTGAAAGAGATTTTTCCTTCAACCATTATTCCGTACAAATTTAAAGGAATAAGGCTATCTTCTTCAAATTTGAGCCCTGGAATTTCCAATTTATTTGTTTATAAATTTATTCGGATTATCCTTATGTTCTTTCTGAAATTCTTCTGCGCTTTTTATTTCTGCTTTCAACCAGTTTTCAAAAGGAATCTTCTTTTCATTAAAATCCTCTATCCCATAAAATGTTTTTCCATCTTCTGAGACCAGAAACTTGAAACGATAAAGCATATCCAAGTCTTTCTTTCTGTGATTATAGGTATTTACCTGATAATACGGAAAGTTTTCTTTTGGTCTTTCTACAATTTCAAAAAACAGATTCTTTTCATTTTCAGACAGTTTATTGTAAAAATTCACATAATAAAGATCTGAAAGTTTTTTCTCCCGTTTTTCAAAAAACTGAAGGATACTCTTCTCTTTTTCATTGTATTGAAATGGGTTCGGATAATATTTCCCATCTATTTCAACATCCTGAGCTGTTGGGTTTGCCAATGACTGAACGGTTTGTCCTTTGATATTCATCACCCCCCATTTGCCACCTACAATAGACCTGTGTTCGTCATTCGTTTTCTCCCAATCGCAGCCGTCACAAAATGCAGCATATCCGTAATTAAAAGGTGATACAAAATCATGCTCAGCTTCAATAATAATCTTACCGTTACGGTCTGCAAATCCTACTTTACCATTTTTAACCAATCTTCTTAGTCCCTCAGAGAAATAATCCGCTCCATTATCATAAAGAAAAGGTTTGTAAAGGAAAGTACCATTTCTGTCATATACATTTCCCCAAGCATTTTTCTCCGGTTTTTCGCCTTCTTTATTCCCATCAAAAAAAATGGTTTCTCCTTCTACGGGATCTCCATCTTTAAGGTAGGAAAAGACTTTGAACTGTGCAGGAACGATTATTCTCCCTGCCTTATCTTTCACTCCAACCAGGGAATCTTTGGATTTAAAATACCGTAAGACTTCCTTTTCCTGAGAAAAAGTAATCATGGGTGTCAGTAAAATGGTCAGTAGTAGTTTTTTCATACAACGGGCAGGAAAAAAATATGCAGCCCGAAAGGCTGCATACTGCTTTATACTTTAAGATCAGCCTCCAATCCTATTAAGTCTTTATTTTGGTCCAGAATCGGCTGAACTTCATTCTGAATGAATTCTACCGTCTGAATCGGTGCAAAACCGACAAAGTTCTTAGGATCTAAAACTTCTTTTAATTTTGATTTATCTAATTTTAAAGAATCATCGTTTAAGATTCTTTCAATAAGGTCATTTTCTTTTCCTTCTTCTTTCACTTTCTTCGAAGCTTCCATAGAATGAACTCTGATTACCTCGTGGATTTCCTGACGGTCACCCCCCGCTTTCACTTCTTCCATGATAATATATTCTGTTGCCATGAAAGGAAGTTCTTCTTCGATATGTTTATTGATTCTGTTTGGATAGACTACGATTCCGTTCATAATATTGTTCCAGATCAGTAGAATAGCATCTACTGCTAAGAACGCCTGTGGAATGGTTAATCTCTTGTTTGCAGAATCATCCAGTGTTCTTTCAAACCATTGTGTAGAAGCTACCATGGCAGAACTTGTAGTCAAAGACATTACATACTTTGACAAAGCTCCGATTCTTTCGCTTCTCATCGGGTTACGTTTGTATGCCATGGCTGATGAACCGATCTGGTTTTTCTCGAATGGCTCTTCAATTTCCTTAAGATTCTGAAGTAAACGTAAGTCATTAGTGAATTTATGGGCAGACTGAGCGATGTTACCTAATAAAGCCACCACTTTAGCATCAATTTTTCTGTCATAGGTCTGTCCTGAAACACCAAAAACTTTCTCAAAACCGAATCTTTTTGAAAGTTCTTTATCTAAGTGTTTTACTTTGGAATAATCACCATTGAATAACTCAAGGAAACTTGCAGCAGTTCCTGTAGTTCCTTTTACCCCTCTGAAACGAAGTGTTTCAAGGAAGAAATCAAGTTCTTCAATATCAAGAACCAAACTCTGTAACCAAAGGGTTGCTCTTTTTCCAACTGTCGTTAACTGAGCCGGCTGGAAGTGTGTGAATCCTAAGGTTGGAAGGTCTTTATACTGAATAGCAAAGTCTGCTAAGTTTTTCATGACGTTCACTAACTTTTTCTTTAAGATCAAAAGTCCGTCACGGATCTGAATTAAGTCTGTATTATCTCCTACAAAAGCTGAAGTAGCTCCCAAATGGATAATTCCCTTTGCTGAAGGCGCCACATCACCATAGGTGTGAACGTGAGCCATTACATCATGACGGAATTTCTTTTCGTATTCTGCTGCTTTATCATAATCGATATTTTCAGCATTCGCTTTCAACTCTGCAATCTGCTCATCTGTGATCTCAAGACCAAGGTCTTTTTCAATCTCAGCTAAAGCGATCCAAAGCTTTCTCCAGGTACGGAATTTATTGTTATGTGAGAAATTAAACAACATTTCTTCACTGGAATAGCGCTCTTCCAATGGATTTTTGTAGGAATTCATTCTTTCTTTTACTTTTAGATGTACAAAAATACGGTTTTTCAGTGAGAGATGAAAATCCTGTTTTTATGATTTTTAAACCATATTCCGAATAAGATAAAGGATTTCATTTATACTTTTGCCTTGAAGCAAAAGTATACAAAAATTCAAGACGGGAATCATCCGCTAAAAATTTGGTTGTACTCCTAAAATTTCCAAACTCCCATGGATCATACGGTTCTGCTTCGGCTCTATATTATAACCCATGCTAAGCGGAAATTTTTTAACGGATTACAATCAAATTTTCTTAACGCTCCTGGTTCCTAAGTCGATTAGTGGATAGGACATAAAATAGGCTGTCCATTTCTGAGACAGCCCCGTTCTTTACCTTATTTTCATGAATCAAATTAATCAATAAGTCCACATGGTGATCCTACTGAGATACATTTTTTTACAAATGAACACCAAAAGTATCCTGGCAGACACATAGGGATTCCTCCCTGAACTGTTTTCAATTCTCTTTTTGAAAGTTTTCTTAGATTTTTCATAGTCTTAATTTTTGATTTTTCTCCTACTCTATATGCTTTTCGGATTACGCTTTAATTTGGTACTCCCAATATACATATTTTTCAAATATAAAAACATAATCCATTCATTTCACATTATTTACAAATTAAAATGCGCTTGGTGACATTATTTATACTTTACCTTGAAACCGAAGCTTGAGTGATTAAACTCGTCAATCTTTTTTAGAGTTACATAGTTTATTATTTTAAATATGTCCTTTGCATTTTCAGGTTGTTTGTTTTTCCTGGCCATAAAGAATACTATTACTTTGACTTTTCTATTGATCTTAATTGTCATAAAAAATTATTCCCAAAATAATACTGTAATCTTCACTACTAAAAATAGAACAACTTTTTTTATCCCCATCAATGACTGATAATTTTACATTTTGTAAATCAGAATATTTCATTCTTTTTACCGTTTCAGCTAATCCTTCAAAATAATTACCCTGATAAATACTAAAATCTAATCGGTCATTATAAATATCATATAAATGTTCTCTGGTTTGAACAAAAGAGTCTAAAATATCTTTTTGATCTTTAATCTGGCCAACGTAGGAAACCACCTGATCTAGATAGTTCCTAATATTATATAAATTATTTATTATTAAATCATTCATTCCTTCCATATAAATCTAAAAA
>NZ_QNUF01000046.1 GCF_003385455.1 Chryseobacterium rhizosphaerae
AGAATTAATGGGATATTAAAGCAGGAGTTTCTTTTTTGTAAAACAAAAAATATGCACCACTTAAGTTCATTAATAAAAGAAAGTATTTGGCTTTATAATACGAAAAGACCACATCTAAGTCTTAATATGCAAACACCAGATACAGTCCATAAAAAATCCGAAGAAACAAATGCATCTCCGGATTAAATATTGTTTAATTTTATGTCAACCTATTTTAGGACGACTCATTTATTTATTTTGCTCTTAATCTTTCTTTAATGGCTTCAATATTTTTCTTTGCAGAATCTTCCAAAATAAGGCTTGCACTCATATGGATTCTTGCTGGCATCAATTCATTAAAATGATCTGTTCCTTCCCAGGAAACCTTTTTGATTAAAGCTAAGGCATCGCTGCTTCTTGAAGCTAATGTCTGTAAAAATTTCTCCAGTTTTTCGTCCATTTCCTGAATAGTATTGGAAACAGAATGGTAAACATTATGCTGTTCTGCCCAGTCAGCAGACCTGAAATCTGCATCAATTGCCATAGCAGAGAACTGTGACTTCCCTATTTTTCTTTCTACATAGGGGCCTATCACAAAAGGTCCTATTCCTAAATTAATTTCGGTGAGAGCCAATGCAGAATCTTTTGTGGCAAAACAATAATCTGCTCCGCATGCAATTCCTACTCCACCGCCTGTTGTTTTTCCCTGAACTCTTACCACAACAATTTTACCGCAGTTTCTCATTGCATTTAAAACTTTAGCAAACCCACCAAAAAATTGCGTAGAAGCTTCCAGTTCTTCAATAGCCAATAATTCATCAAAGCTTGCCCCCGCACAAAATGCTTTTTCTCCTTCACTCTTTACTAAAATAGCCTTTACCTCATCTTTTGCGGCTTCCTCTAAAATAGTTTGAGCCAGCTTTTCTAAAATAGCACCGGGAAGTGCGTTACTTTTTGGAGTTCCGAATGTAATTTCGGCAATATTGTTTTTAATTTCTGATGCTACGAATTCGTTCATTTTTACTTTTATTGGATTCTTACAAAAATACTAAATAGAAGGCTTTTAAAGAAAATTAAATGATAGAAATTCTGCATTAAATCCTCATTTTAAATTATAAAATTTCTCTATAACAACCAACCCAAATTACGTATAAATACGGACTGCGAAATTTGGTATTTTATACTCTAGTCTTGCCTTATCATTAGTTGTTCCTTTGGCTTAAGAAAATAAACAATCAAAGGCCGAATCCGAAAAGCCGGGAAGAGAGTAGGAAAATTTAAAACTGAAAAACTATTATTATGGAAGAATACATGGGAATTGTAAAACTATTTGCAGGAAGTTTTGTGCCTAGAGGCTGGATGCTTTGTGATGGCAGACTCCTGAGTATCGCCCAGAATTCCGCTCTGTTTTCTTTATTGGGAACAATATACGGCGGCGATGGGATTAGCACTTTTGCATTGCCTAACCTCATTGGGCGTATGGCTTTGGGAGCAGGAACACAAACCGGAAAATCATATCCGATAGGTATGGTGGCAGGAACGGATCAAAATACACTTCTCCAATCCAATTTACCAAGCTTTGGAGGCCTTCAGCTCAAGGTATCCAAATCAAACGCTACTACTTCTGTACCTAGTTCAGCATCTTCTTTTGCTGTCACAGGTACACAAAGCGGAAGAGACTTTACAGCGGTTCCCAGCTATATAAATGCAGCTCCGGACACAGTGATCAATACACAATCGATCTCTTATATAGGACAGAACCTTCCTGTAAACAATATGCCGCCTTTTTCGGCTTTAAACTACATTATCTGTGTTGCAGGAATTTACCCTCCAAGAGATTAATACTTTGACATTATAAACAAACTTAAAAAATTACATCATGAAAAGGACTATACTTTTTGCGATCTGCAGTCTTTTCATAGCGATTACTTCATTTGGACAGACGAGTACAGAACAGTTTGAAACAGAATCACATGGAAGCACCAGCTTCACTGATAACGGTGTGATTTTCAATATCATTTCCCACACTATGATTTTTGATATTCAGGCCAATTATCCGCAAACAGGATGGAATGGTACGGCCAATGACAATCGATATATTGACAATTCAGGAACAGGAAATCAGTCGGAAGCTGCATCATTCAGCATAAAAACAACATCCAATTTATTTAAAGCAAACAAATTTTGGGTATATGTTTCTGCTGCAAATTTAGACCTGACCGTTGCAGGAACATTAACTGTTACAGGGAAATTAAGTGGTGTAACAAAATTTACTCAGACTAAAAGTTCAGGTTTCACAACTTCTATTTCCCCAACAAACGGATATACGTTGATTGACCTTACGAACCTCAACGGGCAGAATTACAGCAATATTATTGTTGATGAGATTCAGCTGACTTTAGGAGGATCTTACCAATATATAGCCCTCGATGCTTTCACCTGGGTAAAAGATAGTGGTATTGTACTTGCTGCCAGCGAGGTCAAGTCCTCTAAAAAAGAAATCAGTATTTACCCTAATCCTACAAGTGGTCCTCTTTCCATTAAAACAGAGAAAGCCACAGATGCTCAGGTTTATGGTATGGACGGGAAACTGGTAAAAACACTCCCTATCACAAAAGGAATTAATAACATCGATATTTCAGAGCTTCCAAAAGGAACTTATATACTCAAAACATCCACAGAAAGCTCTAAAATTATTAAAAATTAATAGCTCAGACACAGTCATCCCCCGATAAAGATTCTAATACATGAATGACAATCCCTTGATCAATTGATTAAGGGATTTTTTACTTTTTCAGAGCCAGGACGTATTTGTCAATATACAGTTGTTTCTCTTTTGATTTATACTGTTGGATATACCTGGGATGTTCCAGGACAGTCATTCTATCAAACAGCTTTGCTTCTTTATTTAATGATGAAATAAAATCGGCATTCTTTTTTCCTAAGATAAAAACCTCTGAGGGATCGAGATTCAGACTCATATGCTTCTTCAGTGAGTCTATCATAAAGTCTTTTACTGCTTCAAACAGTTTTTTATCATCATAATAATTGGCATTAACCCACCCTTTTTTGGCCTTCCTTACGATAGCTAGCGGAAATGGAGAATTGATATACATCTCTTTATAGAATATATCTGCTCCGCCGTAGTCTTCAATCATATCATATATAAAAACTGAAGATACTTCATGAGTACGGGCCGATTCCATTTTTATTCCACATACAGCCTCCAGACGTTTGGTATCTGTAAATGGAACTCCTGTCACTCCTGCTCCGTAACGACTGGGATTAATCCCTATGATAAACTTTCTTTTGTGGGAGTCATTATAATATTTGTGATAAAACTTTTGCATAACCTCCATAGTTTCAGGATTATCAAGATACGGATTCAAAACTACAAACCCTTCCGGAAGTTCTCCGGAATAAGTAAGGTATTCATTGAATGCAATAACCTGCTCTGCAAAAGTTTTATTCATTGGAAAACTATTTTAAAAACACGAAATTATCTGGCTGCTCTGAAATTTCATCATCATCGTCCTCGTCCTCTTCTACTTCGGATAATTCCATTTCGATATCGATAAAGTGAATATAAAGACTGCAGATCTCTTCTTTAGCATCATACCCAAAGTAAACAGGATATACCCCATCTCCTAAACCACTTGCAAATATTGGAATCTGATATTCTGTATTGGGCACTTTCCAATTGATCCAATCTCCTAAATCTCTCTGATTTGTTGGATTTTCTCTGTAATTTTCAGCAAAAAGCTCTGCAAAATAATCATCATAAATATTCTCCACGTCAAGTTCTGAAATAAACTTATCCACGTAAGGTACGACCTGTGAATCCGTAATACATGCCAACCCCGCGTCTACTACAAAGCCAAAATAATCTTCTTCCTCAGAATCTCCAAGTTCCTCTTCTCCTATTAATGCCTCTCTGTATACAACAGCCTCTTCTTTTGTAAATTCTACTTTTACAGCAGCATAACGATCTCCCCAATCTTCTAGTTTTGCAACAGCAATCTTAACAGGAAAATTACCTTTGGGTACTTCAACAAAATAGGGTTTCTCCTTTGCATTTAAATAGACTAAAGGATCTCTTACAATTACTTTTCCGGAAGGCAGGGAAACATTTCCTATTTCCATCACTTCCATTTTCTGATCCATAATTTCATCAGCAGTGAAATAGGTTTCAATATCTACAGGAGATATAAGTCTATCTTTTACCTCTTCCCATTTTTGCATCCAGGCCTCATTCATAATTTTATATTTATAGTTTATATTAGGATTTAAAAGTACTTCTTTATTTCATCAATTGTCAAAATCATCTTCATCTTTCAGCCCTTTAATAAAGGTCTCAAAGTCTTTAGCAAGAAATGTTTTTCTGTAATCATCTTCCTGATCAACGTGTACAACTTCCGGTTCCCCCGTTTTTCCACACTTTGTATAATCGAGAAGAATCATATCATGTCCTGCCGAAGGGCAGTCTCCGATATAAACTCCATCATTAGGGTAGCCCCATTCTTCCATCATAAACCTACTTCCCAATTCTCCACATACAGAATAGGTCTTTTCTCTTCCAATTCCCATAATTCCGGTAAGGGCGATATGATCATCAGCCCAGGAATTAGGCTCTGTAGTGGGAAAACAACATCTGTCTACCATTCCTCCATTCTGAATTTTCATCAATTCGATATAAGAAGCAGGAAGTTTATAACCAAGTTCTTCTTCTACTGAAGCAATCATTTCGTCTTTTGGAAAATCTTCGATATAATCTCTTTGTGAATAAGTACTCTGATCCCAGAAACCTGTAAAGTCAAAGTCTTTGAAAAATTGTAATTCCATATTGTTTCAATAAATGATTTTGTAATATAAAGGTAAGGTATTATCCGTGTAAAGATTTAAAACTTTGACACGGATAAAAAACTAAAACTCTTCTTTAAGGTTAATTGTCCTTAGATGAGACAGTTTAAAATTTTCTACACCACCAAATAATTCAATAACCTCATCCCTTTTTAAAAGAGTGCGTGACTTACTCAAAATGGATCGATAAGAGGAAAAATTATATTTTGAAAACTGATGCACGATAGAGTGATTTTGCGGATTTTGATGAATATAAATTATCATATTAATTAAATATTTATCCGAAGTAATCAATTTTCTTTTAAATGGAGATTCAATAAGAGCACCATGTCTTTTGTATTCCTTATTAAAAGATTGGGAGTAAGAATTGAAAAGTCCGGCAAATTGTTTTGAGAAAATATTCTGAGGAGAATGAAGTCCTGTTTGAGTAGCCTTGACAAGGCTACTCAATTCAAGATCAGATTTAATCTTAACTAAAAGATGAAAATGATTAGGCATAAGGCAATATGCATATACATCACAGACGGGAGTAAGAAATTCAACTACTTTATTCAAAAAGAATGAATAATTTCGATCTGATTTAAAAATAAGTTCTCCGTTAATACCACGATTATAAATATGGTAAAAACAGTCTGCTTCAATTGAAGTAGTTCTGATATCTGCCATCTTTGTGTTTTTAATTTACTCTTAGAAAGATAAAAAAAACTTTTAAATTTAACCGTGTCAAGGTTTTGAACCTTGACACGGTTAAAAAAATCCCTTTAAGTAAAAACCTAAAGGGACTATAAATTTATATTTTGAATTAAATTAATCCAAACTGTTCAAAATGATGGGTAAAATGTTTTTTATGCATCAGTTCCCACATTTCCTTGTTCAGTTTTCCGAATACAAAGTTCATGTGCTCTGCCTGTGGATTTTCTTTATAATAAATTACAAATCGCTTCAGGTTATCAATGAATGACTGTTTTGCTGCATCCAGATTCTTGTGTATTGGTGCAGGAAGTGAGCCATCCTGTGGTAAAAATGGAGCAATAAATTCTTTTGGCATTGCTCTGTGATTGTAAAGAGAGTCCTGATATTTCTCAATATTCTCTTCCGGAGTATAGCATTTTTCGGCCTCCGGTTCTCCAAGGCTTACTAAGACTCCTTGTTCGAGATGTTCTATCATCTGTTGTGGAGACATTTTCCCCCATTGGGATGGAGTAGTTTCGGTTAAGCCATTTAATATTTTCTGAACATTTTTCACATTCAGGTCGATGAAAGGAGATTGTTTCGCTACTAATGTCAAAATTGTAGCAACACATACGATCTCATCTCTTTGGTTTACGACCTCAACCAGCCATTTAACAACACCCGAAGGAATGTTTCTGCCTTTTACTCCCCTGTTAATTTTTTCTTTTGCTGTTAAATATACGGTAATGGTATCACCGGCATATACAGGTTTAAAGAAGCTGCATTCTTCTAATCCGTAGTTGGCAATCACAGGACCTTTTTTACCGGATACAAACAATCCTGCAGCTGCTGAAAGGATAAAATATCCATGAGCAACAGTTTTATCAAAAATAGTTCCCGTTAAGCTTGTTGCATCCGTATGAGCATAGAAATGATCCCATGAAACGTTAGAGAAGTTAACGATATCTGCATCGGTAACGGTCCTTCCTGCTGTTTCTAAAGAATCACCAACCTCAACTTCCTCAAAATATTTCTGGAAAGGATGTTTGTCCGAGAATTTCTTCTCTGCACCTTGTTGATAAATCTTGGTAATTGCTTTCAATACATCCGGAGATCCCTGAATTGCTGTTTTCTGTAAGAAGAAATGAAGACCGCTCAGACCTCCCATTTCCTCACCTCCACCTGCTCTACCAGGTCCTCCGTGCATCAATGTAGGAAGTGGTGAACCGTGTCCTGTACTTTCTTTGGCATTATCCCTGTTCAGGACAAAGATTCTTCCGTGCTGAGAAGCCATTTTCCATGACGTTTCCGCAATAAAATTCTCATCATGAGAAATGATGGATCCCACTAAACTTCCTTTTCCTCTCTTTGCCAATGCAGCTGCTTCTTCAGCATCTTTGTATGGCATTAACGTAGATACCGGCCCGAAAGCTTCTACATCATGAGAGATATTTTTTTCGAAAGGCTTATCATTCAGGAATAGTTTAGGACTCATAAATGCACCTTTTTCATAATCTGCATCTACCAGTTCATGCTTTCCGTCATACACAAGCTCTGTTTCTGTTTTTAAAATATTTACTTTTCTTACTACCTCTTCGTATTGCTGTCTTCCTACCAAAGAACCCATTTTGGTTTCTCTGCTTAAAGGATTTCCTATTTTTGTCTGATCCAAAGCTTTAGACAAAGCACTCTGAACGTCACCCATCAAATGCTCAGGAACAATAATTCTTCTGATCGCCGTACATTTCTGTCCTGCTTTCGTTGTCATTTCATTACGGACTTCTTTGATAAATAAATCAAATTCAGGAGTTCCTGGTTTTGCTTCCAATCCAAGGATTGAACAGTTCAGAGAATCTGCCTCCATATTGAAACGCACTGCATTTCCGGCAATTGAAGGGAGGGATTTTAATTTTCGGCCTGTATGAGCTGAGCCTGTAAACAATACGGAATCGCCATCTTTAATATAATCCAGGATATTTCCCGGTTCCCCACATACCAGCTGAATGGCTCCTTCAGGCAGTACTCCGCTTTCAATCATATCCTGAAAAACAGCGTTTGTCAAATAAGAACCAAAAGGAGAAGGTTTTACAATAGAAGGAACTCCTGCCAATAATGACGTTGATAATTTCTCCAGCATTCCCCAAACAGGAAAGTTATAAGCATTGATCTGTACGGAAACTCCTTCACTTGGAGTCAGAATATGAGTTCCCAGGAAAGTTCCGTTTGCAGAAATTTTCTGTGTATCTCCGTCTACCCAAAATGGAGTATTGGGAAGCATTCTTTTTGCCAATCCCGAATAGGTAAAGAAAGTACCGAAACCTCCTTCAATATCTACCCATGAATCTACATGAGTAGCTCCTGTTTTATATGATAATTCGTAATATTTTTTCTTTCTCTCCAATAGATACAGTGCCACTTTTTTCAGCATTTCCCCACGATCATAGAAAGTCATGGAAGAAAGGTTTTTGTATCCTACTGTTCTTCCGTAATCAAGAGCCTGCTCAAAATTAAGTCCTTCTGTATCGGAAACAGCTACCTGTTCTCCTGTAACGGCGTTGTACAAAGGGACTCCGTTTCCGGATCCTTCTACCCATTCTCCGTAGATATAGTTTTTTAGTTTTTCCATATAGTTTTTTACTTTTTACTTAAATTATTTTTAACAAAGCTATCTAAACCTTATAGGTTTTTAAGACCTATAAGGTTTGAACCTGTAATCAATCTGTTACTTCGGTTCCTGGTACGGAAACATTTTCACCAATCCTTCATATAAACTTCGGTGAAGAATAGTTGCGTGATTATCTGTTTCCATCATTTTATATTCCAATGTCCAGTTTTTCTTTCCTGCTTTTTTCAAAACATCATAGAAAGCTTCAGCATCTTTTATCATCACCGGATGCTCTCCTTTTCCTACAGAAACATAAACGAACTTTTTAGTATCCGGAGATTTTGAAAGTAGTTGTGGAGCCTGTTTTAAAAGGCTTTCATCATCCCACCATAAACTTGGACTGATAATAAAATAATTGTTGAACATTTCCGGCTTTTTCAGAAGTATTTCTGTTGCCAGAAGCCCTCCCAAAGATTGACCAAACAAATATTTGTCCGTAGTTTTAAACTGACTTTCAACATAGGGCTTTAGTTCTTTTTCAAGGAAAGCAATAAACTTATCAGAATGTCCTGTCGTAGGATAATCTTTCTGTAAATCTTTTAAATCCGTATGAAAGGCAAAATCTCTTTTTCTGTCAATATTAGCAATTCCTATTACAATTGTTTCCGGCATGGAATACATTTGATTAAAGAACTGTACTAATCCTGAAACGTGGATAAAGTCTTCATTCATACTTCCATCCAGCAGATAGATCACCGGGTAGGATTTAGTTTTATCAAAACCTTGAGGCAGGTAGATATTTAAAGTTCTTTCTTCATTTAGAGTTTTAGACTTAATGGTCCTTACCTCTCCCACAGTAAGCGGTTTTACTGTTGCAGTCTGTGCTGATACCGTAAAGTTGGCAGCAAGCAGGATACTGCAGATAATAAAAGCTTTTTTAATCATATTTAATTTCGAATAGTTATTATTTTACATCATCCCAAATGCTGTAATCAACAATTTTTGTAGGGATTTGCTGTACATATTCTGTAAAAGGTTCACAAGGTAAAATGGCTTCTTTCCCCTCCCTTGCCAGTTCCTGATACAGTTTTGTTCCTTCTGTTTTCCAGTGGATCATTTCATCAGAAACATCACGGATGATCTTTGCGGGGCTTCCGACAATCAGTTTTCTGGGTTCACATCTGAAATTGGCAGGCACAAAAGCTAAAGCACCGACAATACTTTCGTCACCGATATAAGCTTTATCCATGATCACAGAATTCATCCCTATTAAACAATTCTTTCCGATATGTCCGGAATGAACAATAGCGCCATGGCCGATATGTGCAGATTCTTCTAAGATGGTTTCTATATTTGGGAAAACATGAAGGGTACAGTTTTCCTGTACATTAGCCCCATCTTTAATGATAATTTTCCCCCAGTCACCACGAATGACCGCATTAGGACCGATATATACTTCTTCACCGATTTCCACGTTCCCGATAATCACCGCCTGTGGATGGATATAAGCAGAAGCTTTTATAATGGGACGGATACCATGGTATGAGTAGATGTTCATATTTATTAATTTGAAAATTTGAAAATGGGATAATTTGAAAATGAATTAAATAATGTTTCTGTTTTTCGATGTTTGTCTTTTGACTATACTATCTAAAGTCCTACAAAGCAGCTACTCTTTCCGGAGTATTTTCCAATAAACATTTTCACATTCTCAGATTATCCCATTTTCAAATTGATTATACTTTTTCAATGATCATTGCATAGCCTTGTCCAACACCGATACAAAGGGTACACAATGCATATTTTTTATCTTGTTTGTGAAGTTCCATCGCTGCAGAACCAATAATTCTTGCTCCGGAAACTCCCAGTGGATGTCCAATAGCGATTGCTCCACCATTAGGGTTTATCCTTGCATCATCATCTTGTAATCCTAAACTTCTTGTCACCGCCAGGGCCTGTGCAGCAAATGCTTCATTCAGTTCAATGATATCTATATCCCCCAAAGAAAGATTCAGTCTTTTCAATAGTTTCTGAGTAGCTTCTACCGGTCCTATTCCCATAATTCTTGGTTCAACACCTGCTACAGAAGATCCCAATATTTTTGCTTTTGGTTTTAATCCATATTTTTTAACAGCTTCTTCGCTTGCTAAAATCAAAGCAGCGGCTCCGTCATTCATTCCTGAAGCGTTTCCTGCTGTTACTGTTCCTTCTTTTCTGAAAGCCGGACGAAGTTTTGCCAACCCTTCCATTGAAGAAGTAGGCTTAATGAATTCATCTTTTTCAAAAACGATTGGATCACCTTTTCTCTGAGGAATTTCAACTTTTACAATTTCTTCTGCCAGTCTACCGCTTTCCTGAGCTTTCGTAGCTTTCTGCTGAGACCAAAGAGCAAATTTATCCTGATCTTCTCTGTTGATCTGATGCATATCTGCTAAATTTTCTGCAGTTTCTCCCATTCCGTCAACCCCGTATAATTCTTTCATTTTAGGATTGATGAAACGCCATCCGAAAGTAGTATCAAACATCTGGCTATCTCTTCCGAAAGCCGCACTTGGCTTTGACATCACATAAGGAGAACGTGTCATATGTTCTACTCCTCCTGCAATATAGATTTCACCCTCTCCTGCTGCAATGGAACGGAATGCATTTGCTACAGCAGACATCCCTGAAGCACATAGCCTGTTAACGGTTTCCCCTCCAATTTTGTAAGGAAGACCTGCCAGTAAAAGTCCCATTCTTGCCACATTTCTGTTATCTTCTCCCGCCTGATTGGCGCATCCGAAAATAACGTCTTCAATTTCCTCCACAGGAACTTCAGGGTTTCTTGCTACGACTTCTTTAATAACAATAGCAGCCAGGTCATCGGCTCTTACTTCTGATAATCCTCCCTGCAGTTTTGAGATGGGAGTTCTGACATAGTCTATGATGTATACGTTGTTCATAATTTTAATTTGAAAATGAGTCAATTTGAGAATTTGAAAATTTCAGGTAAGTAAAATTAAAGGTGTTCAATAATTTTCAAATTACCTCATCTTCAAATTTTCAAATTCTTTATAATTCTGTTACTTTTTTCCCGATTTTGTAAACTGTTCCTACAAATTTTGCTATCAGCTCCTGATTTTGATTGGTAATCTGAATATCATAAACAGCTGTTTTTCTGGTATCGTTTACCAAGATACTTTCGGCTCTGAAAATGTCGCCTTCTTTTCCAGCTTTGGTAAAATTGATGATACAATTCAAAGCTACAGCAGCATCCCCCGTATTATTGGACGAAAATGCCAGCGCTGAATCAGCAAAAGCAAATGTAACCCCACCATGAACTGTTTTAAGCCCATTGATCATATCTTTCTTAATGGGCATTTCTATTAAACAATAATTTTCTTTTACCTCAATCATTTTGATATTCATCCACTGGGAAAAATAATCCTGATTGAACATATAATCTGCTATCTGTCTTGGATTCATTTTACTGTACGTTTGTTATTTCTTCATATAATTCGTCAGATAATCTATCGTAAACACTCATCGTTCTACCAAGAATTATTTGCTCATATGAGAGATTTGATGAATCTGATGAATTTTCATTTTGATAAGAAGCATTTAAATCAATTCCGTTTTCATTGGCCAATCTTTTGATCAGCTCTTTATATTTCTCATTAAACTTCCCCAATAATTCCAGCCTTTCCTGATCTTCAATAGAAGAAGCTTCCTGGATCAAATAGTCTTTCTCGATTGAAAGCCTCACTTCCAATTCGGCTCTGAATTCATCTATATTCATTAATTCATTACTATCATAATTGAACAAAGTATCGGTTGTCCCTTTAGATACAACCGATACTTTGCCGTATTTCTTTATATTTTACGAAGCAAAGGACTCTGTCTGTACCTTTCTTCCTGGTATTCTTCGTAAAGGTTCTGTAGGATTTCTGAAACTTTTGCATATCCAATTTCTTTCCCCCAGCTTAACAGTCCTTTCGGATAATTAACTCCTTTCTGCATAGCTAATTCAAGATCATCATCATTGGCAACACCCAATCTTTTTGCTTCAACAGCCTCATTGATCAGCATTGAAATAATTCTTAAGAAGATATGCTCATACAATGCCTCATCTTTCTGTGCAACTGGTTTTTGCGCCCCCTCAGTATAATCATAGAACCCTTTTCCAGTTTTTCGGCCATGGAGTTTGGCTTCAGACATTCTTTGCTGAAGTAAAGAAGGCTTATATTTCGGATCATAGAAATAATCTTTGTAAACCGTTGTCGTTACTGAAAAATTAACATCAACACCGATAAGATCCATGAGTTCAAAAGGTCCCATTTTGAAGTTACCCAATGTTTTCATTGCCTCATCTACCTGTTCCGGTGTGGCTATATTTTCTTCAACGATTCTTAACCCTTCCCCATAATAGGGACGGGCAATTCTGTTCACAATGAACCCCGGAATATCTTTAGCAATAACAGGTGTTTTGCCCCACTCTTTCATGAGGTTATATATTTTTTCCGCTAATGTTTGTTCTGTTAATAGAGAAGGGATAACTTCCACTAAAGGCATCAAGGGAGCCGGATTGAAAAAGTGAATTCCGATGAAACGCTCCGGTTTCTTGAGCTCTGCCCCAAGGGAAGTGATGGAAATAGATGAAGTATTGGAACCGATGATACAGTCTTCTGAAACATAGTTTTCAAGCTCTGTAAAAACCTTGGTTTTAATCTCTTTGTTTTCAATAATTGCTTCAATAACCAGGTTTGAATCTTTTAAATCCTGAAGCACTTCACCTTTTACGATATTGTTTCTGATTTCAGAGGCTTTTTCCTGAGAAATTTTACCTTTTTCAACCAGTTTTTGAAGTGTCTTTTCTAAGCCTGAAAGAGCTTTATCTATTTGTGGAGCATTAGCGTCGAATAAAACAACTTTGCATCCTGCTGTGGCAGCTACCTGAGCTATTCCTACGCCCATGGTTCCTGCCCCAATAATTCCAATATTTTTCATTTTCGTACAATGTAAAATGTACAATGTAAAAAGTATTTAACCGTACGTTGTACATTTTACTTTCTACATTGTACATATTCTTTATTTTCCTTTATAATTAGGTTTTCTTTTCTGTAAAAAGGCATTTACTCCTTCAATGAAGTCTTCTGTTTCTGCAGCTTCCTGCTGTAAATCTCCTTCTAACTCCAATTGTTCTTTCAAAGTATTATTGTAAGACTGTGCAAAAGCTTTTTTAGTCAGCTTAAGTGCTGCTGTTGGCATATTTGACATTTTTTCAAGAATTTCCATGGATTTTGGAGCAAATTCTTCTTCATTGAAAACCTCAGCAACAAGACCGTACGATTTAGATTCTTCAGCAGATAGTTTTTTACCTGTGAATGCTAAATAGTTAGCCAATTGTCTACCTAAAAGTTTCGGTAAGAAATAAGTTCCTCCTGTATCAGGAATCAATCCGATATTGGAGAATGCCTGAGCAAAATATGATTTATCTACAGCCAACACAAAGTCACAAATTAGGGCCAGCATTGCTCCGGCTCCTACTGCAGGACCATTTACCAATGCTACCACCGGTTTCTTACAATGTGTAATTTCTGTAACCAAAGGATTATAGTAATCTACTACAATTTTTCTGATGATGTCGTTATCATGGTGTTCATTACCTTGTACAAAGGCATCATCTAAATTTTGACCTGAGCAGAACGCTCTTCCTCTACCTGAGATCGCTACACATCTTACAGTATGATCTTCATTACATTCTTTAATGAAATCTTTCAAATCCGATAAAGAAGGTTTTGTAAGGGCATTCATTGTTTCAGGTTGATTAAGATAGGCGATTTTAAGCTTCCCGTCAAAATGCGTTTCAATATCAAGTTGTGTATACATAGTTTTTTTATTTATTATTTAATAATGCTCTAATTTAACAATATAAATTAATCTAACAATCTAGTATAACGTAACAATCTAACAGTTTAACAATGCAACAAATAAAATAGTTCTGATAAAACTGATCACACCTTATAAACTACGATGCACAAAGCATTTTTATGAGTAGATTGATTGCTAAATTGATTCATTAATTAATGACATTTAAAATAATCAAAAGGTTCCAGACAGTCTAAACACTGGTAAGAAGCCTTACACAGAGTAGACCCGAATCTGCTGATCTGTTTGGTATGCTCGGAGCCACAACGCGGACATTTTTTAGGCTTTCCGATATGATGTTCATCTGCTCCTTTTTCAGGAGGTGTGATTCCGTAAACACGGAGTTTTTCTCTCGCTTCATCTGTTATCCAGTCTGTTGTCCATATTGGAAACATTTTGGTAACCACCTTCGCATCCCAGCCGTTTTCCTTCATCATTTTAATGATATCCTCTTCGATGGTAAACATTGCAGGGCAAGCAGAATAAGTTGGTGTGATGGTCACTTCACAAGTATTTTCACCTGTGATGCTGGCCTCCCTCACAATTCCTAATTCCACAATATCAATGACCGGAATTTCCGGATCGGGGATTGTTTTTAATAAGTTTAATAAATCGTTCATTATTAATTTTGAGAATTACCTCATTGTTTTCTACCACGTACATCCCGGATACGCGCGCTGCATATACTGAAGCTCACAAAGAATATATCCGAAATATTCCGTATGATATCCTGTTCTTGATTTTGGCTGCATGAAAGGATTCGTAGGATATTCTAAACCATATTCTGCAAAATCTTTTTGTGTAATGGAAAGAAATTCATCATAAAGTACATCAACATTGGGAACAATATTTAAAATAACTAAATCATCCTCTCCTTCTACTTTTGCAAATAATCCTTTTGAATATTCCCAGATATTTCCAATCGCTTTTTCTAAACGGGTTTTACTTTCTTCGGTTCCCTGAGCAAAAATTTTCATCCATGAAGCAGCGTGGGTATAGTGATACCTTACTTCTTTCAAAGATTTCTGAGCAATTGCAGAAAGCTCTTCATCTGCAGAATGAGACAGAGCCTCATACATCAGTTTTTGATATACGGCGAACACGTAAACTTTAAGAATGGTCTGAGCATAATCTTCATTAGGAAGTTCAGTCCAGTGGGCATTTAGATATTCATGCTCATATCTTAAGAATGCCAGATCATCTTCACTTTTACCGTTATCAATCACTCTTGAAGCGTAAACATAAAAGTTATTGGCCTGACCTAGTTCATCCAATGCAATATTTGTCAATGCAATATCTTCCTCTAAATAAGGACCTTCACCACACCATGCAGACAACCTCTGCCCCATGATGAAACTGTCGTCTGCCAGTTTTAATAAATAATTATATAATGGGTTCATTTTGTTTTAGATTTAAAGACAAAGAGACCGGAGACAGAGAGATTTTAAAGTCTCTTATCTCATATCTGCTAATCTCGTGTCTTAATTACATATTCTTTACATCATTAGGAATGTCATAAAAAGTCGGATGGCGGTATAATTTGTCGTCAGCCGGATCGAAGAAAGCTTCCTTATCTACCCCTTCAGAAGTGACAATATATTTGCTTGGAACTACCCAAACAGAAGTTCCTTCTTTTCTTCTTGTATAAACGTCTCTTGCATTCTGCAAAGCCATTTCTGCTGTTGGTGCCTGTACTATTCCAACGTGTTTGTGAGATAATCCCGGTTTAGTCTGAATAAACACTTCCCACATATCTAAATTTGCCATAGTCAAATAAAAAATTTGAAAATTTGAAAATTCGTTAATGCGTTAATTAATTTTTCAATTAGCACATCTTCAAATTCTCTCATTATATTATAATATTTTGTTTTCCTGTTTTTCTGCAAAAGCTGCCGCTGCTTCTTTTACCCAAAGGTTTTCCTGCTGAGCTTTTACTTTGGTATCCAGCCTCTTTCTGTTGCAAGGCCCATTTCCTTTTAAGATTTCCATGAATTCACCCCAGGGAAGCTCTCCGAAATCGTAATGTTGTCTTTCCTCATTCCATTTCAGATCTTTATCAGGAATAGTTAATCCTAAGAATTCAGCCTGAGAAACGGTAACATCAATAAATCTCTGACGAAGGTTGTCGTTACTTTCTCTCTTTACTCTGTAGTTCATGGAGATTTTAGAGTTGGGTGAGCTGTCATCATTCGGTCCAAACATCATTAAAGCCGGCCACCAGAAACGGTTTAGCGAAGCCTGAGCCATTTCTTTCTGTTGTTTGGTACCACGACAAAGCGCCATCAGGATCTCATATCCTTGTCTTTGGTGGAAAGATTCTTCTTTACAGATTTTCACCATCGCTCTTGAATAGGGACCATAAGAATTTCCCATCAGCATCACCTGATTCATAATGGCTGCACCATCTACCAACCAGCCGATGGCACCGATATCTGCCCAGCTCAACGTCGGATAATTAAAAATACTTGAGTATTTCGCTTTCCCTTCCAACATATCTTCGTAAGTAGCATCTCTATCCGCTCGGATTGTTCCGTTTCCTAATGTTTCAGTGGCAGAATACAGGTATAAACCGTGCCCTGCTTCATCCTGAACTTTAGCCAAAAGAGCCATTTTCCTTCTTAATGAAGGGGCTCTGGAAATCCAGTTGGCTTCCGGCAACATTCCAACAATCTCAGAATGGGCATGCTGTGAAATCTGACGAACCAATAATTTTCTGTAATCATCAGGCATTACGTCTTTTGGTTCTACTTTATTTTCGTCGTGAACGTATTGAACAAATTTTTCTAAGTCCATATCTTTTGTTTTTTGTACTAAAGTAAAATGTCAGCTGTACAATGTATTTTCGATCTACTTTTTACATTATACATTTTACACTTTACAAAAAATTAAACATCATAATTAAGCATCACCACATTCGTTGTCGGGTGACATTGACAGGTAAGAACGTAACCTCGGGCTACTTCATCTTCGGTAAGCGCGTAGTTTTTCTCCATGAAAACTTCTCCTTCTAAGACTTCCGCCTTACACGTACAACAAACTCCTCCTTTGCAAGCAAAAGGTACTGGAAGATTGTCTTTCAATGCTTTATCTAAGATACTCTCTTTTTTAGAATTTAAGTGGAACGAATATTCATCATCATCGATAATGACCGTTACCATACTTTCAATATTGGCAATAGCCTTAAATTCGTCACTCATCTCCTCCGTATTTTCTTCGTCAGGAGCCGTGAAGTATTCAAATAAAACCTGGATAGCAGGTACTTTTTTATCTTTTTTAAGGTAATCCGCAATCCCTTTGATCATTTCTGAGGGTCCACAAATAAAATAAGTGGATTCTTTTACATCAATATCGGTGTATCTCTCAAATAACTGATCTAGTTTTTCGGCAGAAATTCGTCCTTCAAAAACGGGATCTTCATGCTTCTCACGGCTTACCAGGTAAACGACCTTAAGTCTTCCGTTAAAATGTTCAACTAATTTATCTATTTCCCCTTTTCTCAAAACATGATTCATGCTTCTGTTACTGTAAAACAAATAGGCATTACTGTTAGGTTCCTGATAAAGGCTTTCTTTAATATTGGATAAAACAGGAGTAATCCCACTTCCCGCTGCAAGACCTACATAGGTTTTCACATTGGTAGGATGATAAGAAGTATTAAAACCACCCATCGGAGGCATTACTTCCAGCATTTCATCCATATGAAGATGTTCGTTGAAATATCCTGATACCTTTCCGCCTTCTAATAATTTCACCAAAACTTCCAGCGTATTGCTTTTTTCACTTGGAGCATTACAGATAGAGTAAGAACGTCTTTCTTCGTTTCCGTTGATCACCATTCGGAAATTAAGGTACTGTCCCTGTTTGAATCTGAACTTGTCTTTCAGTTCTTCAGGAATTTCCACAGCCACATTGACGGCTTCCGGAGTATCTTTCTGAACTCTAACTGTTTTAAGTTTATAAAATGAATTCATTATTTTTTTAGTATTCTATTAATTTTTCCACCTTCGCACTTCGGCAAACTGTCCTGGGCATGAACTTTTACTTTTGTAGTAATCCCTACCCGTTTTTTTATTTCGCTTTCTATATTTCTTCCAAAGGTCCCGACAAATTTAAAATATTCATCGGTATTTGTTTCTAATCTTTGATCTTTTACAAAGTCATCATCAATTTCTATATCAATATCCAGTGCTACGCACATATGTTCCTTTTCAATAGGGGTCAGATAATAATTGGGAACAACTCCTTTTACATATGAAAATGCATCTTCAATCTGGCTTGGATAAACATTTACCCCTCTTACAATCAGCACATCATCTGCCCTGCCAACAATTGGTTTCATTTTCACCATTGTTCTTTTGGCATTTTCATCATAGTAAAGACTTGTAATATCATTGGTCCAGTAGCGTAAAAGAGGCATTGCTTTTTTCGTTAACGTTGTAATCACCAATACTCCTTCTTCACCGAATGGAACCGGTTGTTTGGTCACCGGATCTAAAATTTCAGGATAAAAATGATCTTCCCAAATATAAGAACCTCCTTTTTCCTCAAAATCTTCCATTGAAACTCCGGGACCTATAATTTCACTTAACCCATAAATATTCGTGGCATGAACTCCTAACCTCTCTTCAATATGTCCTCTGATAATTTCTGTCCAGGGCTCTGAACCCAACACCGCATATTGAAGACTGATTTCCTCGGCTGATATTCCCCTGTTGGCAAATTCATCAGCAATAGTGAGTGCATAAGATGGTGAGCAACAGATTACTTCCGGTTTAAAATCCATAATCAGATCTACCTGTCTGGCTGTCATTCCTCCTGAAATGGGAAGAACACTCATTCTCAGTTTCTCAGCCCCATAATGGAGGCCAAGCCCTCCTGTGAAAATCCCATACCCATATGCATTATGCAACTGCATCCCTGGTCTGGCACCTGCAGCATACAGAGATCTTGCTACGACCTCACTGAAAAGATCTACATCTTCTTTGGTATACCCCACAACAGTAGGTTTTCCTGTAGTTCCGCTTGAACAGTGGATTCTCTGCAGTTCATTTTTAGGAACCGTAAACAATCCAAACGGATAATGATCTCTCAAGTCCTGTTTGTACGTAATAGGAAGTTTCGTGATATCTTCTATTGTCCTTATATCCTGCGGAGATATTTTTAATTCATCGAATTTTCTTTTATAAAATTCTGACTTCTCCTCAAGATAACCCATTAACCCTGTTAACCGGTCGGATTGAAGCTGTCTCAACTGACCCAGCTCCAGATATTCAACTGAAAAACCCATAAAACTAACTAACATTTGTTAGGTGTAAATTTAAAAAGATTTTGCCAGCTGACAAAATTTTTATGATTTTTATCATATTTTGAATGATTCTAAATAACAACACACGAATGATTCCCTTTATTTAGACCAAAAAATTACAGAAGTTTTGAATATTAAAGCTTTATCAAGACAAAATAGGACTATTGAGAAGAACACTTAAGCTTAAAAAAAATAAGGATCAGTAAAATAAATATTGCTATTCAGAGCGAAACGAGTAGAAAGACGGAATTTATCGCCTATTTTTTTCCAGCTCTAAACTCCTGTAGAGTTACAAAGATCCGTTGATCAAATATGTAAATAAAGGACAACTATTGTTTCTGGTTACCTAATAGCCCAAAAAGTATCTTCTCTCTGATTTCATCTATAATTGCATCGGTAGAATCGCTGTTTCTTTTGAACCAGAAATAAGAATTGTTGAGGGTATGAAGAATAAATCTCGTAGTAAAAGACGGAGATTTCAGCTCCCAGTTTTCAGCCTGGTAAATTTCAGAAATAAGTTCCTCCACTTCCTGTTGATAGCTTCTTCTCAATTCCACAAACTCAGGAAGTCTTTCTTCAAGATGTCTCCATTCGTTGGAATAAATATGGGTCACATCACGGTTCTCCAGGACCACCGACAAATGTTTATCCAGAAATAGGTTAAGCTTTTCTTTAGGAGGAATATTTGTATTTTTTACTTCCTGAAGCTCATCGAAAAATTCTTGAGCAATGCCAAAGCAAATCCATTCCAAAATTTCTTCCTTTGAACGGATATGTGCATACAGTGATGCGGCCTTAATATTGAGTTTTGTAGCCAGATCTCTTACTGAACTGCCCATATATCCTTTCTCTTTGAAAAGTTCTACAGCTACGTTTAATATTCTTCTTTGTTTTTCTTTAAGCTCCATCTGGTAAAATGCAAAAGTAGTTATTCTCAAAATAATACGCCGGAATTTAACACAGACATCGGATAAATAAGTAGATTTCCCCATCGATCTTTAAAGATATTCCACTCCCGGTATGACGTATTGTTCACCATTCCAAAGAAAAATATGAAGAATCGGAAATTTTGTCAAGTTAATTTTACGTTAAAAATGCCGAATTCGGAAATTTTGTCCTATTTTTTTGTAAATTTAATAATTGAACGATTTTTGTGATACAGTCATCGAATAAATGATTAAATAATTGATGGCATTAAGAAGCCAAGCCTTAAAATTTGGTTTCTTGATGTTTTTTAAAACTTAACTTTAAACGAATCAACCAAAAATATATAAAGAATATGAACTTAAACCAATATACTGTAAAATCACAGGAAGCCATTCAGGCAGCTCAACAAGTTGCTCTGGAATTAGGCAATCAAAGTATCGAACCTCAGCATATACTTGAAGGGATCTTTCAGGTAGATGAAAATATATCACCTTTCTTACTAAAAAAATCTGAAGCAGATGCTAATCTGGTAAGAGAGCGTAACCGTGAAAATTTAGAAAAACTTCCCAAAGTACAGGGAGGAAACATTTACCTTTCTCAATCTGCAAATAAAGTATTGCTTGACGCACCCAACATCGCTAAAAAAATGGACGATGAATATGTAACCATTGAACATTTATGGCTCTCTCTTTTAGAGACAAGCTCGGAAGTATCCAAAATGTTGAAGGATATGGGTGTTACCAAAAAATTGCTGGAAGGAGGTATTAAAGAATTAAGAAAAGGGAGCAAAGCTACTTCTGCCAGCTCGGAAGAAACATACCAGTCCTTAAATAAATATGCTAAAAACTTTAATGAATTAGCAGCTGAAGGAAAACTGGACCCTGTGATCGGACGTGATGAAGAAATCAGAAGGGTTTTACAGATCCTTTCCAGAAGAACAAAAAATAACCCGATCCTTATCGGTGAACCGGGAGTTGGTAAAACAGCCATTGCTGAAGGGATCGCTCACAGAATTATCAGTGGTGATGTCCCTGAAAATCTAATGGATAAAACATTATTTTCACTGGACATGGGAGCATTGATCGCCGGAGCCAAATATAAAGGTGAATTTGAAGAGCGTTTAAAATCTGTAGTAAATGAAGTCAGCAAATCTGACGGACAGATCATCCTTTTCATCGATGAGATCCACACATTGGTAGGTGCCGGAGGTGGCGAAGGCGCAATGGATGCTGCCAATATCCTGAAACCGGCTTTGGCAAGAGGAGAATTGAGAGCTATCGGAGCCACTACCTTAAATGAATATCAGAAATATTTTGAGAAGGATAAAGCGTTGGAAAGACGTTTCCAGAAGGTAATGGTAGAAGAACCGGATACAGAATCTGCAATTTCCATTCTTAGGGGTATTAAAGATAAATATGAGGCGCATCACAAGGTAAGAATCAAAGATGAAGCGATTATTGCTGCTGTGGAAATGTCTCAAAGATATATTTCAGACAGATTCTTACCGGATAAAGCAATCGACCTTATAGATGAGGCTTCTGCTAAATTGAGAATGGAGATCAATTCCAAACCGGAAGAACTGGATGTACTGGACAGAAAATTAATGCAGATGGAAATTGAATTGGCAGCCATCTCAAGAGAAGGCAATGAGACCAAAATCAATCATTTGAAAGAGGATATTGCTAAAATTTCTGAACAGAGAAATGAAATCAATGCCAAATGGCTGAAAGAGAAGCAGAAAAGTGAGGATTTAACTCAGGTTAAAAAAGAGATTGAATCTTTAAAATTAGAAGCGGAAAGAGCATCCAGAACTGGAGACTATGCAAAAGTAGCGGAAATACAATATGGAAAACTCCGTGAAAAAGAAGAGCAGCTGGAAAAACTGGAACTTGAAATGCAGAATCATCAGAATGAGCTGATCAAAGAAGAAGTCACCGCTGAAAACATTTCTGAAGTCATTGGAAAATGGACAGGAATCCCTGTCACCAAGCTGTTACAATCGGAAAGAGCTAAATTATTGAATCTTGAAGCTGAACTTCACCATAGAGTTGTAGGTCAGGATGAAGCGATCCAGGCTGTAGCGGATGCCATCAGAAGAAACAGAGCAGGATTGAGCGATGACAAAAAACCTATCGGATCATTCTTATTCTTAGGAACCACAGGTGTTGGTAAGACTGAGCTGGCAAAAGCATTAGCAGAATTCTTATTCGACGATGAAAACAACATGACCAGAATTGATATGAGTGAATATCAGGAACGTCACAGTGTTTCAAGATTAGTGGGAGCGCCTCCGGGATATGTAGGTTATGATGAAGGAGGACAGCTGACAGAAGCGGTAAGAAGAAGACCTTATTCTGTAGTACTTCTGGATGAGATAGAAAAAGCACATCCTGATGTTTTCAATACCCTGTTACAAGTTTTGGACGATGGGCGTCTTACAGATAATAAAGGCCGTGTAGTGAATTTTAAAAACTCTATTATCATTATGACCTCCAATTTGGGTTCACATCTGATCCAGGAGAATTTTGAAAATATTACAGAGGAAAACCAGGACGAAATTGTAGATAAAACGAAAGACGAGGTATTTGATTTACTGAAACAAACTTTACGCCCAGAATTCCTGAACAGAATTGATGAAATCGTACTCTTCCAGCCTCTAAGAAAAAAAGAGATCGGAAAAATCGTTCAGTATCAGCTGAGAGGATTCAATGACATGCTGGCAAAACGCAACATCATCATGACATTTACTCAGGATGCGGTTGATTATCTGATGGAGAAAGGTTACGATCCTGCTTTCGGAGCAAGACCTCTAAAAAGAGTTATCCAACAGGATGTACTGAATAAACTATCTAAAGAGATCCTTGCCGGAAATGTAAATGACGGAGATAGAATCACATTAGATTTCTTTGAAGAAACAGGTCTTGTTTTCAGACCTACCGAACAATAAAGTAGTTTTTTTTCATATACATTATTTTTGTAAGTAAGTGCTGTAGAATTCTCTGCAGCACTTATTTTTTTATCCTGGTTTTGATCTAATTTTATTATCTTCAACAACCAAATACTAATGATTAATTTAAGCCCAATCTAAGAATCTGTAAAATATTTTCACATCATACATGACAATCCCCCAAATACTTTATGAAACCATCCTTTGGGTAGAAGGAGCCACGGCACTCATCGCACTATTCTATTATCATCGTGAAAAAGAGCAGCATTGGAAGTATTTTTGCCTCTATCTTATCATCATTTTCCTGTGTGAGGTGTTCGGAAAATACAGTCCACGTTTTATAGACTACGACAGTCCAAAATTTTATAATTATTTTGTGATTCCCCTGGAGTTTATATTTTTTTATTGGCTCTATGCTGCAAAGACTTTTGGAAAGCCCAAACTTTTTTATATCCTATCTCTGCTCTACCTGCTGTCATTTATCCCCAATGAAATTTTTCTTGATACCAAGAAGGAAATATTTTCCATCAATTATACGCTGGGATGTCTTATTTTAATGATTCTTGTGATTATGGAATATTATCATCAGGTGAATTCTTCCGAGATTATCAACTTTAGCAGAAACAGAATGTTTTACATCAATCTGGGAGTTACTTTATTCTACATCGGAACCATGCCATTCTGGACTTTTTATGCTCAGATAAGGCAGTATAAAGAAATCTGGGATATTTATTATTCTTATTTTCAAATTTCTCTTATTATCATGTACATTCTGTTTTCAGTTTCGCTGATACGGGGAAAACAGAAACCTGGCCTCTTGTAAAATCACAGGGAAAGATCAAAAAACCATCTTTTTGTTTATTTTTATCCAAACAATGTGAATTATCATTACATTTACCATAATAATCTAACTAAACCAAAATCAACATGAAAAAATTAAAAAGAGATGAATTAAAGAAAATTGACGGTGGAGTCCTTACATCCATCATCATGTGTGACGAATTCTGGAATTGCCCTACCGGTTTATGCTGCACGGCAGGACTGGTTTGCAAGGACCGAACGAAATATCCTTGTATATAAATCTAAGCCGGAGATTACCTCCGGTTTTTTTTGTACCCCTATGAGAACTTCGATATTTATTTACGCATAGTATCACTCATATGCAACCCGTAAAAACCCGGTAAAAATAACAGTATAATCCCCTATTTATTAGTATTTTTTCTACCATATTTTTTCCGAAATTTGCAGATACACTAACATTTTTTATAAATACTAAGTTATGGAAGCAGAATCTACTAATGAATATGGACCAAAATCCGGCAGAATGTCAAATGGTTTAATTAAGACTTTAATAGAGAATTACCGCCAGAATCATTTGAGTGCAATTAACGAGACTTTGGGGATACAAGATGCCCATTCAATCTGGTTTGACCTTCCTAAATTAAAAAAGTTCATTGCAATGATAGAAGAAGAAGCCATGAAAAAGACTCCCGATGCAACTGAGGAAGATTTAGGAATCAGATTTTATTATGCCGCTTATCCAAAGCTTGAAAACTGGAATATAATGGAATCCCATCCCGTATCTGAAGAGTATGCCGGAAGACATACCCTGGTCATGATTCCTACGGTAAAGAAAACAGATGAAGAAGGAGAAATCCACCACTATGATTTCAATACCTTGGATCAATCTATCAATTTAGCATTAACTGCCAGAAGAGGGGGTAAAGAGGAAGATCCTATTGGAGAAAATAACGGACAACTTATTCCTCCATCCAATCCAATAGCTGAATATTTTTAATACTTAATTGATGATTTTATAGAATATGACCGATTTCCAAGAATTTGTAAGCAAAAGTATGCTTTGGGCCGAAGGACTTGCTGCGGTGGTATCGCTTTTGTATTATAATCGTGTAAAAAACCAGTATTGGATTTTCTTCATATTCTATTTGGTTTTTATTTTTCTTGGAGAAGCCTATGGCAGATGGGGAAAGTTCCCCTACTTTTCCAAATCCTACTATTATAATTACTTTTTGATGCCTATCCAGTTTATATTTTTTTACTGGTTATATGCCGCAAAATCTTTAGGAAAGCCCAAATTATTTTTTATATTATCCGTTTTATACCTGCTTTCATTTATCCCCAACGAATTGTATTTTTCGGGAAGTAAAATAGTATTTGCATTTAATTATACCTTTGGTTGTCTTATTTTAATGCTTCTTGTAGTGATGGAATATTATAAGCAAATTAATTCACAGGACATTCTTAATTTCAGTAAAAACAGGATGTTTTATATTAACCTGGGGGTAACACTTTCCTATATTGGAACATTACCTTTCATGGCCCTGTTCTCTGTTTTGATTAATTATATGGAAATCTGGAATATTTATTTCAGTTATTTTCTGATCTCAGGTGTAGTGATGTATCTTTTATTTGCAAGTTCATTTATATGGGGAAAACAGAACTCTTAATCGTCATTATTTTATTTAATATATTTTTTGTGATGTTTATCGTTGCAGTGGCTATCTATATCAGAAATTACAGGCAGCGTAAAAAAGAATATCTGAATGAAATTGAAATAAAAAATGAGATCCATCAAAAGGAGCTTCTGGCTACCCAGCTGGAAATCCAACAGGCCACTATGCAGCAGATCGGAAGAGAACTTCATGACAATATCGGTCAAAAACTGACATTGGTAAGTCTCTATACCCAGCAAATGCTTTATGAGAATAAAGTTCCGGAAGCCAGTGAAAGGATTGAGCAGGTTTCCCAGATTATCAACCAGTCTTTACAGGATCTCCGCAGCCTTTCCAAAACATTAACGGATGATAATATCAACCAAAAAGAAATAAAAACATTAATCCAGGAAGAGGTAGACATTACTAATTCTTTTAAAAAATGTACGGTAAGTTTTAACTACAACTTTGATCAGCTTGATTTAGGTTTTGTTCACAAAAATGTACTGCTCAGAATCACTCAGGAATTTATTCAGAACAGTATAAAACATTCGGACTGTAAAAATATTTTTATTACATTAAATACTTCCGAAGATATCCTTTGGGAACTTTCCATTCATGATGATGGGATTGGATTTGACACCAGCCAGACAGCATCTAATGGGATTGGCCTCACCAACATGAAAAACAGGGCAAAAATCATCGGTGCCGACTTTCATTTTGAAAGCCAGAAAAACACAGGAACGTATCTTCATATCATTTTAAAAAAGCAATCATGAAAAAAACAATTGTAATTGTTGATGACCATATACTTATTGCCAAAGCACTGGAAGGTATTATTGGTAATTTTAATGAGTTTGAGGTCATCTATGTCTGTGAAAACGGAAAAGACCTGATTCAGAAATTTGAAGAAGGCAACAAAATCCCCGATATCATACTGTTAGATATCAGTATGCCCATTATGAATGGTTTTGAAACCGCTAGCTGGCTTACGAAAAACCATCCTGATATCAAAATAATGGCCCTCAGTATGCAGGGTGATGACAATAGTGTCATTAAAATGATTAAAAGTGGCGCAAAAGGCTATCTGCTAAAAAACACACATCCAAAAGATCTTGAAACAGCACTTATAAGGTTAAATTCCGACGGCTTCTTCTATCCGGATTGGGCTTCAAAAATTATATTCTCTACGCTTAATAAAGATATGAGCTCAGAAATCACTATAAAAATTAGCGAAAGGGAGAAGGAATTCCTGAAATACACGGTTACCGAGCTCAGTTACAAGGAAATTGCAGACAGAATGTGCTGCAGCCCAAGGACAGTAGAAAGCTACCGTGATCAGCTATGTGAAAAACTGGATTTGAAAACCCGTGTAGGACTTGCCGTTTTTGCGATCAAAAATGGTTTTGGAGGCTAATATAAATTAAAAATATTCTATAAAATAAATAATTATTGTAATTATTTACATTTAAAGCTTCTATTTTCATGAAATAGAAAACTTACATTTTAAAATTTAATTAAAATTCAACAAAAAATCAAATTAGATATAAAATAACCAATCAAAAGTATGATTAAATGGTAATTTGTTAAGTAAATTACAAAATAACTTGCATATCAATTTCAAATAATATAATTTCACATCCTCAAACAAAAAAACGATATGAAAAAACTATTATTTGGAGCTATTGTGCTAAGCTTCATGTCAGCTTGTAACAGCGACAACATTTCGAATCAAAATGAAGAAGCAGCAGACCCTGCAGCAGCTTCAACAGCAGCTATGGAAAGAAGCTGCCCATCAGAAGAATTAAGACAGGAAGCTTTAAAAAACAGTCCTGAACTCAGACAAAGGTATGCTGATCTGGAAGCAAATACAGCAAGGTTTGTAAATGACAAAAAACTCGGAAGAGTATTGGCAGACGGAACTGTAGAAATTCCTGTTGTGGTAAATGTAGTCTATAGTAATGCAGCTGGAAATGTCTCCGACGCAAGGATTACAGAACAGATAGATGTATTAAACGCAGACTACTCAGGAACAAACACTGATGCCTCTAAAGTACCTACAGAATTTCAGCCTGTAAACGCAGGGGATACAAAAATTAAATTCAGATTAGTCAATACTATAAGAAAATCCACAACCAAGGCAAGCTGGAAAACAGATGACGCCATGAAACAAGCCTCATCTGGCGGCATAGACGCTACAAACCCAACTAATTATCTCAATATTTGGGTGGTAAGTAAAATGACTTCTCAGGGAAAAAGCATTCTTGGTTATGCTAAATTTCCAGAATCTGCTGGACTATGGCTTGATGGAGTGGTAATTGCCGCCCCATTCTTTGGAAAAACAGGCGCTTCTTCTCCTTACAACCTGGGCAGAACGGCTACTCATGAGGTAGGACATTATTTAAATCTCAGACATATCTGGGGAGATGCAATGTGTGGAAATGACCTAGTGGATGATACTCCTACACAAACAACATCTAATGGGGGTGCACCAACGTACCCGTTATACAATACTTGTAATAGTGTGAAAAGATCTGTTATGTTCATGAATTACATGGATTATGTAAATGATGCTTCTATGTTTATGTTCTCATCTGGGCAAAAAACAAGAATGCAGTCCGTAGTGGCGACATCAGGTGCAAGAGCAGGACTAAGAGTATTATAATCAATCTGATTACAATTTTATTGACTAGTCCTGAAAATCCGATACAGATTAAAGGACAAAAATAAATAATTAAACCAGAGCAAATTTGTTTTTGCTTTGGTTTTTGTTTTTATAGGTTTT
>NZ_QNUF01000047.1 GCF_003385455.1 Chryseobacterium rhizosphaerae
GTTATCCAGCACATAAGTCGTCATATTACCAATCGGACCTCCGATATTCAGCGGATTACCATCTTCCTTGTAATAATGCAGCGTTGCACAAACTGTCCCTTCCGTAGGTCCGTACTCATTGACAAGAATGATATTCTCTATATTTTTATCCAAAGCAGGGAAACTTTCTCCTCCGGCAAAAATCAATTTCAGATGGGTTCCATTATTTACAACTTCTCTCAATAAAACTGGAGGAATAAACGATACCTCTATATTATTTTCTCTAATATATTCATTAAGTTCTCCTACAGATGTTCTAAGGTCATTGCTGTAAACCCACAAAGTGTTTCCATTACACAATACCGTAAGAGCTTCATAGACAAAGGCATCGAATACATAATTTGAGTAACATCCCACTTCCTGGAATTCTTCAAGTCGGTGAGCCTTAATCATTGATTTTATAAGATTTATCACCCCGGAATGTTCAATCATTACTCCTTTAGGGAGTCCTGTTGTACCACTGGTGTAGATGACATAGGCCAGATGATCTGAATTTACCTGGGTAACAGGATTATTTGAATCTGTAAGTTCAAGCTGTGCTTTAATGTTTACCTCATCTAAAGCGATACAATCTACCCCCAGGTCTTCCAACTTTTCTGTTGTGCTTTCCTGCCCTAAAACAAGTTTTGCATCGGTATCCTGAAGGATGTGTTTTATTCTGTCTGCAGGATAGGACGGATCCATTGGAACATAAGCTGCTCCTGTTTTCATTACAGCAAGAATTGCAATCAGCATATACTCTGAACGATCTAAGCATAAAGGAATAATATCGTCAGGTTGAAGTTTGTATATTTCAAGAAGATAATGGGCCAAACGGTTCGATCGGTCATTCAACTCTCTGTAAGAAAGTCTGACATCCTGATATACTACTGCGGTTTGATCCGGAGTTTTCAACACCTGATTTTCAAATAACTGATGAACTGTCAGGTCTTTTGCATATTCTTCCCG
This sequence comes from Chryseobacterium rhizosphaerae, assembly GCF_003385455.1. Taxonomy (GTDB): domain Bacteria; phylum Bacteroidota; class Bacteroidia; order Flavobacteriales; family Weeksellaceae; genus Chryseobacterium; species Chryseobacterium rhizosphaerae. Next base: position 988 of record NZ_QNUF01000047.1, read on the forward strand.
CGTATCATTCCAGCTTTCCACGGTCATTTTATATTCTTCTTCCTGTAGCAGAGAAAGGCTGCAAACTCTTGTATCATGAATATCAACCTGAATCAATTGATCCAAAAGAAGCTGGTAAGATCCGGCCATACGGACAATTGTATCTTTTTTAAACAGAGATTTTGCATAATTGAACATGATACGGAGATCTCCTCCATGGTCATCAACCATTGTCGTCAGATCAAATTTTGCCGCCTGATAGTCTACTTCTCCATCAAAAGGATAGAATAAAATGTCTTCATCATTTACTTTAGCATCTCCTCCTCCAAAACTTTGAAGGCCAAACATCACCTGGAAAATCGGGTGTCTGGAGGTATCCTGCTCTACTCCTAATTCTTCCACTAACTTCTCAAATGGAAGATCCTGATGAGACTGCGCTTCTGTGATTGATTTTGAAACCTGAAGAATGAAGTCTTTAAGGGTTTGCTCAGGATCAATACTTTCTCTTAGTGCTAATGTATTGACAAAGAAACCAATGATGTCTTCAAGCCCAGCATGATGACGGTTCGCAATAGGGCTTCCTACTACGATATCATCCTGTCCTGAATAGGCAGAAAGCATCAGATAATAGCCTCCCAGCATCAAGCTGTACAGACTTACTCCCAATTCTTTTGAAAGGTTTCTTAATTTTTCTCCTCGTTCTGCATCCAGACTGAAGTATAGATTTTCCCCTTCGTAAGAAATTTGAGACGGTCGTCTGAAATCCGTAGGTAAATCTAAATTATGGAAATCATCAAGCTTATTTTTCCAATAGTCAATCTGCTTATCAAGACGTTCTCCTGCAAGATAATTACGCTGCCATAAAGCAAAGTCTTTGTACTGAACCTTTAACGGAGGAAGCTCTGCGATTTCTCTGCCGGAAAGCTTATAGTACATTGTTGCAAGTTCTTTCAGGAAGACATCTGTAGACCATCCGTCAAAAGCAATATGATGAACGACAACAGACAGATAATGATTGTTTTCTAAACTGAAAACATTTACTGCCACAGGAAGTTCTTCCTCTACACGGAATACCTTGTTGGCACACCTGTTTATATTCTCTTCTAATTCTTCTCTCGTTTTTACTGCTGTGATTTTAAATTCAGGAATAAGATCAGTAACCACCTGGTACCCCATTCCGTCTTCTGTAGTCCGGATCATCGAGCGCAGCACTTCATGGCGCATAATGATCAATTCCAGAGACTTCTGAAGAAGATCAAGCTGTATATTCTTATCCAACATTGTCGTGATAGGAATGTTATAAGCACTGCTTCCACCCTCATAAGACTCTATAAACCAAAGTCTTTCCTGAGCAAAAGATAATCTTTGTTTTTCGGGAGAGTCTACTTTTACAGGAGTAATGATGATTTGTTCACCTGTATTATTTTCATCTGCTAAAACAGTTGAAAGAGAAGCAATCGTTTTATGATTGAAAACCTCAGTAACTCCTATCTGAAGTTTTAGTTCCTGCTTAATTTTTCCGATCAGTTTTATAGCCATGATACTGTTTCCTCCTAATCTGAAGAAATCATCATGGATGCTTATACTAGCCGGATCAATCTTCAGTACCTCACCATAAATATCACATAGTTTCGCCTGTAATTCATTTTCCGGAATAATCTGTTTTTTGTTCCCTGTAAAATCAGGTTCCGGAAGCTGCTTTCTGTCTAACTTCCCATTGATTGTTAATGGTAAAACAGTCAAATGAACAAAAGCACTTGGCAACATATAATCCGGAAGAACTTCTGACAGGAAGTCAAAAAGCAGACCTGGATCTATGGATGAATCTGACACATAATAGGCTGCCAGATATTTCATCCCATCGTTATTTTCTTTTGCCAATACTGCCGCCTGACGGATATCAGAATACTGAAGCAATCTGTTTTCAATTTCTCCTAATTCAATTCTGTACCCTCGGATTTTTACCTGGAAGTCATTACGTCCAATATATTCTAATTCTCCATGAGATAACCAACGTACTAAATCACCGGTTTTATATAATCGTCCGTTTTCACCTCTTTCCTTCTGCTCTGTAGTCTGGAACGGGTTCAGCATAAAGCGCTCTTCCGTAAGTTCCGGTCTGTTTAAATATCCTCTGGCAATCCCTGCTCCCCCGATATAAAGCTCTCCTATTACCCCTACAGGAACCTGACGAAGATTCTTATCCAATACGTAAGCCGTCATATTTCCGATGGCTTTTCCAATATTTAACGGATTACCGTCTTCGTTATAATGGTGTAATGTGGCACACACTGTTCCTTCGGTTGGACCATAGGCGTTGATGATATCTACCCCATGTTCTTTATACAGAGCCATTACCTGAGGGTTCGTTACATCTCCGGCCACTACAAGTTTCTCTAAAGGAAGGATATACTCATCCGTCAAAAGAATTGGCGGAATAGTCGCTATACTGATATTGTTTTCTTCTATATACTCCTGTAATTCGGAAAGATCAATTCTTTTTTCTTTTTCCAGCAAATAGATGCTATGCCCATGAGTAATTACAGGAAACAACTCCCATACATGGGCATCGAATACATAGCTTGCATACCACAAACCGTTTTTATAGATCGTTCCATCAGATTTCAATCCAAATTCTCCAGCTTCCTGTTCTATTAGGTTGACTACATTTCTGTGTTCTATCATTACTCCTTTGGGAAGTCCTGTTGTTCCACTGGTGTAAATTACATAAGCCAGGTTATCGGATGTGACTGTAGTAACAGGAGCTTCCGAAGATTCTCTATTAACCTCATCCTGGAAAGCAACCTGATCCAGGGAAACGGCATCTACATCCATCTTCTGAACCCTGTCCATTGTTTCTTCATCTCCAAGAACCAGTTTTGCTCCTGTATCATGAAGAATATGCTCTATCCTGTCTGCAGGATATGAAGGATCCATTGGTACATAAGCTGCTCCGGCCTTCAATACGGCTAATATTGCTATAAGCATATGTTCCGATCTTTCCAAACATAATGGGATCAGATCATCTGGCTGAAGATCATAGGTCCTGATCAGATAATTGGCCAGTCGATTAGCTCTATTGTTCAGCTCACTATAGGATAACTTAACATTCTGGTAAACCAATGCAATGTGATCAGGAGTTTTTGAAACCTGGTTTTCAAACAGTTCATGAATCGTTTTATCTGAAGACTCTGCAGAAACCGTATGGTTCCAGGATTCTATAACTTTCAACTGATTTTCTGAAACATATAAAAGCTGGTCTGAAGTGATCTCCCAGTTATCCAATACCTGTCCTAAAACAGACTTCATCCCTTCCATCAGCTGCTCCATGGTTTGCGTCTCAAAAAGAACGCCTTCGTAATTGATTTTCATCGTTACGCTCTCTCCCTGTTCATACGCCATTATTCCCAGCGGATAGTCCAGTTTTTCTACAGAACCTTTGAAAATAAATCCTAATTCATTACTGTCATCTCCTCCTGTTGGTACCGGATAGTTCTCATACACAAATAAACTGCTAAACATGCGTCGTGCATCATGTTGAAGCTCCCCAAGGCTGACATCACTGTGTGTGTTAAGCTCACTGATTCTCTGCTGGATATCAGAAATAATATCCACCACTTTACCTTCCGTATGCTCTACAATAAGTGGAAGCGTATTAATAAACAGCCCGGCAGATGATTCTATATCATCAACAGGAAGGCTTCGTCCGGAGACTGTAGTCCCCACCACTGTTGTTTCCACTCCACTATGCATACCAAGCTGGCTATGCCACAGATATTGCAGAACAGCATTCACTGTAAATCCATTTTTGGTAGTGAATTTTTTCAGTTGTTGGTACTGATCATCTGCCAGCGTCATTTTTACAAACTGATGATCCTGTATCTGACGGTAAGTTCCAAGGTCAATATGCCTTTGAGATTCCTTCATCAAACTGCTTAAATCTTCCTGATCCTGAAGCAGACTCATATAGCTATTCCAGAAACTTCGGCTGCTGTCTTTATGTTGCTGAAGATATTTCTGAGTATTGATGTAGGCATGATCCAGCACAAAGTCCGGATCCTGTTTTTTAATAAGATTCAGATAGATATCATGGATGCTTTTGAGCACGATCGGCATACTCCATCCATCCAAAACAGCATGGTGATTACTGAAGAGGCATGTATAATGTTTATCTGAACGCTTAAACAGGTATATTCTGAACAGTCCTCCTTTTGACAGGTCATATACTTCAAAACGGTCTTTCTGAGTGCGATCGCGGATCAATTCTTCCTGTTGGATCTCCTTCATTCGACTTAAATCCTCAAATCTCCAGTCAAGTGGGCTTTCCTTGTCGATAATCTGAACAATCTCTCCACTCCAGTTGAATCTGAGCCTCAATGCCGGGAACTGTTGTTGAGTATGGAACCACGCTTTTTTAAGCGTTTCAACACTCATTTCAGAAAGGTAATCCCAAATCAGCTGTACCCGGTACGCATCATCTGTATCCCCTTGTTTTAAAGCATGATATACAAACCCTTCCTGTAAACTGTTAGCTAAGAATACTCCTTCCACTTCTCCATTTTCCTGGATGGCGTCAAGCTGTTCTTTGTCTACAATGTTCTCTATATCTGAAGGGGTAAGGAAGCTTCGTGTATTTTTGGAAAGTTCGTCTATAATATCAATGATATACTCTTTAAACTTCTGAGTAACCTGTTTCACCAGATCCTGAGGAAGATGTGCAGAAACACTGAAGCGAAGCTGACCGTCTACAACAGCACCATTAATTCCTATGATATAGCTTTCTTTATTGGATGTTCCGATAGAAAGTCCACTGTCTTCCGCTGCAATAAACCATGTTTTTTCAGCAGAACTGTCTTCCTGGTCAAGCTGTCCAAGATAGTTGAAGCTTATTTTGGGAAGTTCATATTGTGTATATCCCACAAGGCTTCCATAACCAATCCCATTATCCGGAATGCTTCTTAATGCCTCTTTAGTCAATACTACCGTATCATTGAGGTTTTTCCCTGTTTCCAGTAATAACGGATACATTGAAGTGAACCATCCCAGTGTTTCTGTAATGTCTAAATGAGGGAAGACATCTTCACGCCCATGGCTTTCCAGTAAAACCGCATGACGGGATTCTCCCGTAAGCCCTGTAAGAGCTGAAGCTAGTGCCGATAATAACAGATCATTAATCCTTGTCTGATATACATGATGACTACCTCTGATAAGCTTTTCTGTATTTTCTTTATCTAAAAGAAGAATATCATGGTTGCTTTCCGGTATAGAAATGGCCTCCAATGTTTTATTAATTCCATGGACTATTTCTGTCGTTTTATTCCAGTAAACAAGTTCTTTATCTCTGGCTTCCGGATTTTCTTTTTTATATCCTTTTACAGCATCCACCCATTGACGGTAGCTGCTTCCTTTTTGGGCTGCTTTAAAATCTTCTCCTCTTTCAAGAGTCTGATATATGTTCTTTAAGTCATCGGTAATGATTCTCCAGCTTACTGTATCGATGATCAGGTGATGGAATGCAAAGAAGATTCTGGTGCTTCCATCTTCATATCCTGTTATATACGCAATACGGTACAGCGGTCCTTTTTCTATATCAAACTGGGCATGCCACTGGGTAAAGAGCTGGGAAAGCTCCTCCATTGTCTTCCCTGAAGTATCAAGATAGTTGATTTCCGGAGTGGCTTCTAATCCATATTGCTGAGAATACATTCCATTTTCTTTTGGATAATGGATTCTAAATGCATCATGTTTTTCAATGAGCAGGCGGACGCTTTTCTCCAAAAGTTCCTTATTTAGCTGAGGTACATTGATCAGGAAGGCCTGGTTCCAGTGATTGAAGTCTACCAAATATCCTAATTCTTTCTGACTGAAGAACCATTCCTGGATCGGAAGTAATGAAATTTTTCCGTCCAATATTCCTTGTTCTGCCAAAATATGGATTGCTTCATTTTGACTTTTCTCTTCGATAAGTAAAGACAAAGCAGCAGCAGTTCTGGCTGTAAATACTTCTTTAACACTTAGTCTTATATCCAGTTGCTGTCTGATTCTTCCTACCAGCTGAATACTGATGATACTGTCTCCTCCTAAACGGAAGAAATCGTCTTCGATACTGATACCTTTAGCATCAAGACCCAAAACATCACCATAGATCTGGCACAATTTAACCTGAAGATCGGTTTTTGGAGCAATATAATCTTTACCTCCCGTGAACTCTGGTTCAGGAAGCTGTTTTCTGTCCAGTTTTCCATTGATTGTTAATGGCAAGGCTGTTAAATGTACAAAAGCACCCGGTATCATATATTCCGGTAAACTTGCAGAAAGGTGTTCAGAAAGGAGATTGGAATCAATCACTGAATCTGAGACATAATAGCCTGCCAGGTATTTTAAGCCTGCTTTATTTTCTTTGGCCAAAACAGCTACCTGACGGACTCCAGGGTAATGAAGCAGGGTATTTTCAATCTCCCCTAATTCAATTCTGTAGCCCCGGATTTTTACCTGGAAGTCATTTCTTCCGATGTATTCCAGCTCGCCATTGGCTAACCAGCGTACCAAATCGCCTGTTTTATATAAGCGTTCATTCTGACCTCCCGTCTTTTGATCTTCGGTCTGGAACGGATTTAATATGAATCGTTCTTCGGTTAAATCCGGTCTGTTTAAATAGCCTCTGGCAATACCAGCCCCTCCTATATAAAGTTCACCTACAGCTCCAACCGGAACAGCCCGCATATGGTTGTCCAGTACATAACTTGTCATATTTCCGATAGGTCCTCCGATATTTAATGGGTTTCCATCTTCATTATAGTGATGCAGTGTGGCACAAACGGTTCCTTCCGTAGGACCATAAGCATTAATGATATCTACTCCTTCAGCCTGATAAAGAGCCATCAATTGTGGATTTGTTACATCTCCAGCTACGACAAGCTTTTCTAAAGGCAGAATATAATCTTTGGTTAAAAGAACAGGCGGTATAGTGGCAATACGGATATGATTGGTTTCTATATACTGTTGTAAAGCAGCAATATCAGTCTGTTTTTCTTTGTCTAAAATATAGATGCTGTGACCATGAGTAATCACAGGGTACAACTCCCATACATGGGCATCAAACACGTAATTAGCATACCAAAGACAGTTTTTAGGCCCGTCAGAAATCAACCCAAATTCTTTAGCTTCCTGTTGTATTAAGTTAGCTACATTTCTATGTTCCACCATTACTCCTTTTGGAAGTCCTGTTGTTCCACTGGTGTAGATGACATAGGCCAGGTTTTCAGGTGTAACTGAAGTAACCGGATTATTTGAATCTGTGAGTTCAAGTTGTGCTTTAAAGGAAATATCATCTAAGGAAATGGATTCTACAGCCAGATTTTGTACTTTCTCTGCTGTACTTTCCTGACCAAGAATCAACCTTGCTCCTGTATCCTGAAGGATATGTTCTATTCTGTCCACCGGATAAGACGGATCCATCGGTACATAGGCAGCTCCCGATTTCAAAACTCCCAATATTGCAATCAGCATATTCTCAGAGCGTTCTAAACACAGAGGAATAATATCGTCAGGCTGAATATTATAAGTTCCAATAAGGTAATTCGCAAGACGATTTGCCCTTTCATTCAATTCTCTATAGGATAACTGAACATCCTGATACACCAAAGCGATATGATCAGGAGTCTTTGAAACCTGATTTTCAAATAGCGTATGAATGGTTTCTTCCTCATATGCAGATGCTGTAGCATTCCAGTCCTCAGTTATTTTTTTATGAATATCTGCTGGTACAAGAGGAAGGTCACAAAGCTTAACATTTTCAAGTGTATGCTCATGAACACCAAAAGCCTGTTCAAGAATATACTGATAGGAACCGATCATATTATTGACCGTTTCTCTTGCGAAAATAGTCTTGCCATAATTAAACATTCCGCGGATCGTTTCTTCACCATCATCAATCATAGTCGTCAGATCAAACTTCGCGACCTGATAATCTACTTCTCCCTCGAAAGGAGAAAATAAAGCCTCTCCATCATGGGTATCTCTACCAAAACTTTGAAGTCCAAACATCACCTGGAAGACCGGATGTCTGGATGTATCCTGCTCCACACCTAATTCTTCCACTAACTTTTCAAATGGAAGATCCTGATGAGACTGGGCTTCTGTTACCGACTTTGATACCTGAAGAATAAAGTCTCTCAGGTTCTGTTCAGGATTAATATTTTCTCTTAATGCAAGGGTATTGACAAAGAAACCGATAATGTCTTCAAGTCCTGCATGATGACGGTTGGCAATAGGACTTCCCACTACAATATCATCCTGTCCCGAGTAGGCAGAAAGCATCAGGTAATATCCACCCAGCATGACACTGTATAAACTCACTCCCAGTTTTCTGGATGTATTTCTAAGGCTTTGAGCTACTTTTGGATCTACCGTAAAATTAATAGTTTCTCCTTCATAGGATACCTGAGGCGGTCTTTTGAAATCTGCCGGCATGTTAAGATTCTGGAAGTCATCAAGTTTACTTTTCCAATACCCAAGCTGGCTATTCAATCGATCCCCTGTCAGATAATTTCTCTGCCATAAAGCAAAGTCTTTATATTGAATCTTTAATTCCGGAAGCTGAGGTGATTTTCCATTGATAAGAGCTTCGTAAGCCGTCTGTATTTCCTGTAAGAATATATCGGTAGACCAACCATCAAAAGCAATGTGATGGATGACCACAGACAGGTAATGATTACCCCCTAACCTGAAAATATTAACTTCTATAGGAAGTTCTTCATCCAGACGGAAAACCTTATTTGAAATTCTGTTGATCTCCTCATCAAGTTCCGTTCTTGTTTCTACATGATGCATATGCATTTCCGGAACACGATCTGTCACCAGCTGATAGCCCTTGCCTTCCTCTGTAGAAAGGATCATACTTCGTAAAACTTCATGACGCATTACGATCGTTTCCAGCGCTTTGCAAAGGGCTGAAATATCTGTCTTCTCATTAAGACGAACGGTCATCGGAATATTATAGGCACTACTTCCTCCTTCATAGGTTTCTATAAACCAAAGTCTTTCCTGGGCAAAGGATAACCTCTGTTCTTCCGGAGAATTGACTTTTACAGGGGTAATACTTACCTGCTCATCATTATTCTGATTGGCTAATGCGTTTGAAAGTGAGGCTACTGTTTTATTACCAAATATTACAGCAACTCCCACCTGAGTATTCAACGTACGTTTGATACCGCTAATCAATTTTATCGCCATGATACTGTTTCCTCCAAGGCTGAAGAAATCGTCATTGATTCCGATTGTTCCTGCATCCAGACCCAGAACTTCTCCATAGATCTGACACAGTCTTTCCTGCAACTCATTTTCGGGTGCTGTGTATTCTCGGCCTCCCGTAAACTCAGGCTCAGGCAGTTGTCTCCTGTCCAGTTTTCCATTAATCGTTAATGGTAAAGAGGTTAAATGGACAAACGCAGCAGGAACCATATACTCCGGTAAGGCTTCCGATAAGAAAGACGTAAGATGACCGGTGTCTATAGAAGTATCTGATACATAATATCCTACAAGGTATTTCATCCCCGCTTTGTTTTCTTTAGCCAACACTACGGATTGTCTTACTTCAGCATATTCCTGAAGTCTGTTTTCGATTTCTCCTAATTCTATCCTGTAACCTCGGATCTTAACCTGGAAGTCATTTCTGCCAATGTATTCTAATTCCCCATCGGAAAGATAGCGGACAAGGTCTCCCGTTTTATACAGGATCCCGTTCTTGCCTGAAGCTTTCTCTTCCAAAGTCTGGAAAGGGTTCGCAATGAAACGTTCGGCTGTTAATTCTGCTCTGTTTAAGTAGCCTCGGGCAATCCCGGCTCCTCCCACATACAGTTCTCCTACAGCTCCGATAGGAACTGCCCGAAGATGATTATCTAAAATATACATCCCCTGATCCGGAATATTCTCTCCGATCAGAGATGCTCTGTCTAAGTCTTCTACACTCAGCTTCTTATAGGTTACATGGACCGTGGTCTCTGTAATACCATACATGTTAATCAGCGTTGGTGCGGAACGATAGCGTTCATACCAAGGTTTTAAGGAGGCCAGGTTTAAGGCTTCGCCTCCGAATATAACATAGCGAAGACTGCTTAGATCTTCTGCACGCTGAAGTGCGGTATCGATAAACTGATAGAAAGCGGTTGGTGTCTGGTTGAGCACCGTAAGACCTTCTTTCAGACATAAACTGAAGAATAAATTTGTGTCTTTGGTCTGTTCTGAGGATGGTACCAATAGTTTTCCGCCATAGAAAAAGGCGCCCCAGATTTCCCATACACTAAAATCAAACACATAGGAATGGAATAAACTCCATACATCCTGGTCATTGAAATGATACCAGTGATCGGTAGCACTGAACAAACGCGCTACGTTTCGGTGAATCTGCATTACACCTTTTGGCATTCCTGTCGTTCCACTCGTATAGATCACATAGGCAAGGTGGTCAGGACCTACCTCGGTAACAGGATTGGAAACACTGCTCTCAGCAAGGGTTCTTTCCAGTTCTGCATCATTCAGCACAAGTACTGAGGTAGCAATTCCACTGCAGGCTTCCTGAACCGTTGATGCCGCAATGCTATGGGCCAGCACTATTTTTGCCCCGGTATCTTCCAGGATATGACGGATTCGCTCTACAGGATATGACGGATCCATAGGAACATACGCTCCGCCGGCTTTTAGAACTCCCAGAATAGCCGTCAGCATATCCGCTGAACGTTCTAAACACAATGGAACAAGGTCATCAGGCTGAAGGTCGTAAGTTTCAATAAGGTAATGAGCCAGACGGTTCGAACGATCATTAAGCTCACGGTAAGACATCCTTACATCCTGATATACTATGGCTATGTGATCCGGAGTTCTTTCAACCTGGGCTTCAAATAACGCCTGAATTGTAGTGTCACTCGCATAATCAATTTCCGTAGACCATAACCCTGATAACTGAGTGTGCTGGTCTTTGGTCAGGTAATATAATTGATCAGATGAAATTTCAGAATTTTCAAGAATCTGTTCTAAAACAGTATTCATTCCTCCGATCAGTTGATTGATCATCTTCTCATCGAACAAAAATCCTTCATAACTGATATTTAATGTCACTTCCTCTCCGGTTTCGTAGGCCACTATTCCTAATGGATAGTCGAGTCGCTCTACTGAACCTTTAAAGACAAATGATAGCTCATTGTCTTCTCCTCCTTTTGGAGCGGGATAGTTTTCATATACAAATAAGCTGCTGAAAATTCGGCGTCCATCATGCTGAAGGCTGGCCAGGTTCACACTGCTGTGGGTATTCAGCTCACTGATTCTATGCTGAATCTCAGATATAATATCTACCACTTTACCTTCTGTATGGTTCACAATAAGAGGTAAAGTATTAATATAAAGTCCTACAGAGGATTCTATTTCATCCACCGGTAAGCTTCGTCCGGATACCGTAGTTCCTACTACCGTTGTGGATCCTCCACTGTAGATACCAAGCTGTTTATGCCATAAATACTGAAGTACAGCATTGATTGTAAATCCGTTTTCGGATGTAAACTTCTTCAGTTCCTGATACTGTTCACCTACTATCGACATTTTTATCGAACGGTGATCTACTATTTGCTTATACTCTGAAAGGTCAATCTGTTTTTGAGATTCCTTGATTAGGCTTCCCAAATCTTCACGATCTTCCAGAAGTCCCATATAATCTTTCCAGAAACTGCTGTTACTGTCCTTGTTTTCCTGAAGGTATTTCTGAGCTTCGGCGTACGCTTTATCCGGAACAGGTAAAAGCTCCTGTCCTTTAACAAGTTTAAGATAGGCCTCATGAATAAGTGTCAGGAATATAGGCATACTCCACCCATCAAGAATGGCATGGTGATTACTGAAGAGACAGCTATAATGGCTTTCTGAACGTTTGAAAATATACACTCTGAAGAGGCTTCCTTTAGATAAGTCGTATACTTCGAAACGGTCTTTTTGAGTCATTTCTTTGACCAGGTTTTCCTGATCTTCATCGTTCATATCACTGATATCATGATAACGCCAGTCCAGGTTTCCTTTCTTATCGATAATCTGAACAATCTCTTCACTCCAGTCAAATCTTAATCGTAAGGTAGGAAGTTGTTCCTGCGTGTATATCCATGCATCTTTAAGCTTATTCAAATCCATTCCGGCCTTATAATCCCACACCAGCTGTACTCTGTAGGCATCATCTTTATCTCCCTGGTTGAGTGCATGGTATACAAATCCTTCCTGCAAACTGTTGGCAAGATATACTCCTTCAATAGCTCCTGACTCCTGAATATACATCAGCTGTTCTTTCCCAACAATATTTTCTGTATCTGATGGAGTGAGCCAGCTTCTGTTTTCTGCCAGAAGTTCATCAACCGTCTGTTTTATATATTCTTTAAATCTTTCTGTCAGCAGATTAATCTGATCTTGTGACAGATATCCTGAGAGTCCAAAACGAAGCTGACCATCTGCAATTGCCCCGTTTATACTGATAATATAGCTATCACGGTTTTGACTTCCCATGGAACTTCCGCTATTTTCTCCGGAAATAAACCATGTTTTTTCTCCGGTACTTTCCTCCTGGTCAAGCTGTCCAAGATAGTTGAAACTGATTTTTGGAAGAGCATATTTTGTATAGCCTACAAGACTACCGTAACCAATTCCATTGTTTGGAATACTTCTCAACGATTCTTTAGTCAGAATAGCCGTGTCTTTTACATCATTACCTGTTTCCAGTAATAATGGATACATAGAAGTAAACCATCCTACAGTTTCTGTAATATCAAGATTATTAAAAACATCTTCACGACCATGCCCTTCAAGAAGGACAGCATGTCGGGATTCTCCCGTAAGATCTGAAAGAGCAGAAGCAAGGGCTGACAATAGCAAATCATTAATCTGTGTATGATAGACGTGATGTACTTCTCTGATTAATTTCTCTGTATATTCATGATCCAACATAAGATTGGCAAAATGATATTCAGAAGAAGATAATTCTGCCAGGGCATTATTAGTCTGTCCCACAGTATCCACCGTGTGATTCCAATACGTAAGTTCCTTTTCTCTTGATTCCGGGTTATCCTGTTTATATCCTTTTATGGCATCAATCCACTGGCGGTAACTACTTCCTTTCAAAGGAGTTTCCACTGTATTTCCTTTCTCAAGAGTCTGATACAAATTCTTCAGATCTTCGGTAATAATTCTCCAGCTTACCGCATCAATAATCAGGTGATGAAGAGCAAAGAAAATTCTTGCACTTCCGTCTTCATAGCCCTTAATATATCCTATCTGGAATAATGGTCCTTTTTCTATATTAAATTGTGCCTGCCATTCCGTCAATATTCCCGGAAGATCTTCTGATGGGAGTCCTGATACATCCAGATACTTGATATCTGATATTCTTTCTATTCCATACTGCTGGGTGTAAGTTCCATTTTCTTTCGGATAATAAATCCTGAATGCATCATGTATTTCAATGAGCAATCTCACACTCTCTTCCAGTAATTCTGTACTTAACTCAGGAACTTTAATCAAGAAGGACTGATTCCAATGGTTAAGGTCTCCTACATATCCCTGTTCTACCAAATCAAAGAACCATTCCTGGATAGGAAGGAAAGATAATTCTCCTGTCAACGTCCCCTGCTCTGTCAGAATATGGGTCTGCTCTTCTTTTTCTTTGATCTCGATCAGCTCAGAAAGCTTCAATACGGATCTTGAAGTAAAGACATCTTTAACACTTACTCTTATATCCAGACGTTGTCGTATTCTGCTGACAAGCTGTATACTGATGATACTATCTCCTCCTAATCTGAAGAAATCGTCATTGATTCCGATTGTTCCTGCATCCAGACCCAGAACTTCTCCGTAAATCTGACACAGTCTTTCCTGCAGCTCATTCTCTGGTGCCGTATATTCTCTGCCCCCCGTAAACTCAGGCTCAGGCAGTTGTCTCCTGTCCAGTTTTCCATTAATCGTTAATGGTAAAGAGGTTAAATGGACAAACGCAGCAGGAACCATATACTCCGGTAAGGCTTCCGATAAGAAAGACGTAAGATGACCGGTGTCTATAGAAGTATCTGATACATAATATCCTACAAGGTATTTCATCCCCGCTTTGTTTTCTTTAGCCAACACTACGGATTGTCTTACTTCACCATATTCCTGAAGTCTGTTTTCGATTTCTCCTAATTCTATCCTGTAACCTCGGATCTTAACCTGGAAGTCATTTCTGCCAATGTATTCTAATTCCCCATCGGAAAGATAGCGGACAAGGTCTCCCGTTTTATACAGGATTCCGTTCTTGCCTGAAGCTTTCTCTTCCAAAGTCTGGAAAGGGTTCGCAATGAAACGTTCGGCTGTTAATTCTGGTCTGTTTAAATAGCCTCGGGCAATTCCGGCTCCTCCCACATACAGTTCTCCTACAGCTCCAATAGGAACTGCCCGAAGATGATTATCTAAAATATACATCCCCTGATCCGGAATATTCTCTCCGATCAGAGATGCTCTGTCTAAGTCTTCTACACTCAGCTTCTTGTAGGTTACATGGACTGTGGTCTCTGTAATACCATACATGTTCATCAGCGTTGGTGCGGAACGATAGCGTTCATACCAAGGTTTTAAGGAGGCCAGGTTTAAGGCTTCGCCTCCGAATATAACATAGCGAAGACTGCTTAGATCTTCTGCACGCTGAAGTGCGGTATCGATAAACTGATAGAAAGCGGTTGGTGTCTGGTTGAGCACCGTAAGACCTTCTTTCAGACATAAACTGAAGAATAAATTTGTGTCTTTGGTCTGTTCTGAGGATGGTACCAATAGTTTTCCGCCATAGAAAAAGGCGCCCCAGATTTCCCATACACTAAAATCAAACACATAGGAATGGAATAAACTCCATACATCCTGGTCATTGAAATGATACCAGTGATCGGTAGCACTGAACAAACGCGCTACGTTTCGGTGAATCTGCATTACACCTTTTGGCATTCCTGTCGTTCCACTCGTATAGATCACATAGGCAAGGTGGTCAGGACCTACCTCGGTAACAGGATTGGAAACACTGCTCTCAGCAAGGGTTCTTTCCAGTTCTGCATCATTCAGCACAAGTACTGAGGTAGCAATTCCACTGCAGGCTTCCTGAACCGTTGATGCCGCAATGCTATGGGCCAGCACTATTTTTGCCCCGGTATCTTCCAGGATATGACGGATTCGCTCTACAGGATATGACGGATCCATAGGAACATACGCTCCGCCGGCTTTTAGAACTCCCAGAATAGCCGTCAGCATATCCGCTGAACGTTCTAAACACAATGGAACAAGGTCATCAGGCTGAAGGTCGTAAGTTTCAATAAGGTAATGAGCCAGACGGTTCGAACGATCATTAAGCTCACGGTAAGACATCCTTACATCCTGATATACTATG
>NZ_QNUF01000048.1 GCF_003385455.1 Chryseobacterium rhizosphaerae
ATGAGTGTTTGTATTTTAGATTTGCTTTTCCAAGCCTTTATTTCTCGTTCTCTTTTGTATGCCGCAGATTTAGAATCAAAAACTTCATGATAAACGATCGTCCAGTCTTTGGCTTTTGCTGTAAATCCTTTATGTTCAGACAGATGTTTTCTTAGCCTTTCCTGTATATCTTCACAAGAATGACCAATGTAATATTTTTCTAAGGATTGAGAATAAAGTATGTAGCAGCAGCAGCACATGAAACTAATATAAAACAAAAAACTCACAATAAAAATTGTGAGTTCGTTGTGAGCGCGAAAGGATTCGAACCTTTGACCGTCTGCTTAGAAGGCAGATGCTCTATCCAGCTGAGCTACGCACCCTTAAAAGTTGATTTTGCTTATCGAATAAGCTTCATTAAAAAGTCGGGGCGGCAGGATTCGAACCTGCGACCTCCTGGTCCCAAACCAGGCGCGATGACCGGACTACGCTACGCCCCGAGATATATAGAGTGCGGAGGGTAAGGGATTCGAACCCTTGCGACACTTTCGCGTCGACAGTTTAGCAAACTGCTCCATTAACCACTCTGGCAACCCTCCTTTTTGTTTATTTTTTAATGATCGTTGTTCCGTTATTGCGAGTGCAAATATAGAATAGATTTCTTTATTTACCAAATAAAATTCAAGAAAAATTTATGTATTTTTGAAGTAATAAATCATTAAAAAACTGAACAAATGCGTAAGACATTATATATCATCGGATTAAGCACTTTTGTTTTTTCATGTACTTCTCAGCAAAATGTGAAAAAAAATACTTACAAACCGAAAACCCCCGTATCACAGCCTAAACCGGTCGTTAAAACAACAAGTCCGGAAGCTCCAAAACCAAAAATTGTTTCTGACCGTGGGGTAGATTTTTTTACGACTAATATAGCAGACCCTGCAAAAAATGATAATACGGCAAGTTACGGTTCAATTGTTTCTGCAAAGCCGGCTGGATATAAAGTGGTAAAGACTTATTTCCCTGCTATTGCACAAAATTTCAGACAACGTTACTTAATATTACATTATACAGCACTTCCGGATGATAAGTCGATTACAGTGCTTACCCAGCAAGCTGTAAGTTCACATTATCTGGTAAACAATACCGGAGATAACGAGATTTATCAGCTGGTAGATGAAAACAAACGTTCTTATCATGCAGGAGTAAGTGCATGGAGAAATGATAAAAACCTTAATGATACCTCCATAGGAATAGAGATTGTAAATGCCGGATACACTACAGATGCAACCGGGAAAAGAATATTTGCAACATTCAGTGATGAGCAGGTGAGAAAAGTAGCTGCTTTGGCAAAAGACATTGTGACCAGATATCAGATTCCGGCCACCAATGTGCTGGCTCATTCGGATATCGCGCCTACCAGAAAACAGGATCCGGGACCTATGTTTCCATGGAAAAAGCTTTATGATGAGTATCAGCTGGGAATGTGGTACGATGAAACGGCAAAACAGAATTTCTTCAGTATTGCACAGGCAGATTTTGCAACAAAATACATCGACCCTACTTTTATTTTCCAGACCCAGACTGCATTGCAGAAATTTGGTTACGCTTTAGATCTTAGCGGAAAATGGGATGATGCAACCAAGAAAACAATTGAAGCTTTCCAGTACCATTACCGTCCTCAAAATTATGACGGAATTATGGACGCTGAAACATGGTCTATACTTCAGGCATTAATTCAAAAATATCCCGTAAAATAAAGTCAAATTAAAACGCATCGTTTAGATGCGTTTTTGCTATCTTTAAACCATCAAAAACAGTAAAATATCTGTAATGGAAAATTTCAGGAAAGAGAGCGATCTGTTAGGGGAACTGAATGTACCTTTAGACGCTTATTATGGGGTTCAGACACAAAGAGCAATCAACAATTTTAAAATTTCGGGGCAGCTTTTGTCTTCGTACCCGGATTTTATTAAAGGCTTAGCTTTTGTAAAAAAAGCAGCGGCAAAAACCAATTATGAATTGGGACTTCTTGATGAAAGCCTATATTTCAAAATAGCAGAAGCTTGTGATGAAATTGTTGGTGGGAAATATCATGATCAGTTTCCGGTAGATATGATCCAGGGTGGAGCAGGAACTTCAATCAATATGAATGCGAATGAAGTAATTGCTAACATCGTGTTGGAAAAGTTAGGAAAAAATAAAGGAGAATATGAATTCTGCTCTCCAAATGATCATATCAACCTTTCCCAATCCACCAATGATGCCTATCCTACAGCCATTAAAATGGGATTATTGCACATGAATATCGGTCTGGTAGAAAGACTAGAGAAAATTGTAGCAGCTTTCCGTGCTAAAGGAGTTGAATTCCAGGATGTCATCAAAATGGGACGTACTCAGCTTCAGGATGCTGTACCCATGACTTTGGGTCAGGAATTTGAAGCCTATGCAGCTACGCTGGAAGAAGATATCTCCAAATTGAATAACAATGCCAGTCTTTTTGTAGAGGTCAATATGGGAGCTACAGCAATTGGAACAGGTTTAAATGCTCCGGTAGGCTATGCAACCCTTTGTGCTAAGAATTTAGCTCAGATTACCGGGTTCCCGGTTATTTCGGCACCGGATCTTGTAGAAGCTACACCGGATACAGGTTCTTATGTGATTTATTCATCAGCAACGAAACGTCTTGCTGTGAAGCTGTCAAAAATATGTAACGATTTAAGATTGCTTTCCTCAGGACCAAGAGCTGGTCTTTTTGAAATCAACCTTCCTCCAATGCAGCCTGGATCATCTATTATGCCGGGTAAAGTAAATCCTGTTATTCCGGAAGTTGTGAATCAGGTATGCTTTAAAGTATTTGGAAATGATCTTACCGTAACATTTGCCGCAGAAGCAGGACAATTACAGCTTAACGTAATGGAGCCGGTACTTTCGCATGCAATCATGGAGAATATCAATTTCCTTTGCAATGCTTTGGATACACTTCGTGATAAGTGTGTAGTAGGAATTACTGCCAATAAAGAAGTGTGCTTAAATATGGTAAAACACAGCATCGGTATCGTAACAGCACTTAACCCTTATATCGGTTATAAGCAGTCTACAGAGATCGCTAAAGAAGCATTATCCTCCGGAAACAGCGTTTATAATCTTGTTTTGGAGAAAGGAATTCTTTCTC
This sequence comes from Chryseobacterium rhizosphaerae, assembly GCF_003385455.1. GTDB lineage: Bacteria > Bacteroidota > Bacteroidia > Flavobacteriales > Weeksellaceae > Chryseobacterium > Chryseobacterium rhizosphaerae. The sequence goes on from NZ_QNUF01000048.1 coordinate 3,155, forward strand.
AGGAAAAGTTAGATGAAATTCTGGATCCGAAAAATATGCTGAAACCGCATAACAAATAATATCAATCAATAAGTGATAAATGATGTGAAACAATCGCAATCATTTATCACTTATTATTCATTTTTTATAAAATAGTAGTGAGGTTTTTAATCATCATTCCTGCCCATAACGAAGAAAATAATCTTTCATTTACTTTGGATTCTTTACAGCAGCAAGGCAGTAAAGATTTTAAAGTCGTTGTGGTTAACGACGGTTCCACAGACCGTACTGCTGAGGTCATCCGGAAATATACTGAGACTGACCCCCGCTTTGAAACCATTAATCTTCAAAAATCTGAGCATCAGCCGGGCTCTAAAGTGGTTCATGCTTTTAAAAACGGTTTGCAGAAACAGTCTATGGATGATTTTGATATCATCTGTAAATTTGATGCAGATATTATTCTTCCTGAAAATTATCTGGGAACACTGGAAACAGCCTTTGCCGCTAATCCTGCTTACGGATTGATAGGAGGCTTACTGTATGTGGAGAAAGACGGACACTGGATATATGAAGGGAACTCCAATAAAAATCATGTAAGAGGCCCTATGAAGGCTTACCGAAAAGAATGTTTTATTCAGATCGGTGGCTTAAGGGAAACATTAGGCTGGGATAATATAGATTCTATACTTCTTGATAACCTTGGATGGAAGGAAGTAGTTCTTCCGGAGCTTCAGGTAAAACTTATTAAAGTGAAAGGAGCTGACTATACCATACGGCCTGCCGATTACTATGGGAGATATTTTTATTTTCTGGGTTTAAACAGATTCCTTGCCTATATTGCTTCCTCCAAAGAGGCGATGAAAAGTAAATCACCATCATTTTTCTTTGATATTATTTCATCTTACGAAAACTGCAGATCAAAAAAAATGGAGCTGAAGATCACAAAAGAAGAACAGAAAGCCGTAAATGATCAGCGTTGGAAAATGCTGAAAAAGAAATGGCTTAAAATGTAAAGTAAAAAGATATATTCAATAGAAACAGGATATAGCCTGTGTAATAAAAAAAGGAAAAATCACCCGCTTTAGCTAAAACCTAAAAAGATCTCCAGCAATTCATGAAAAAAATAGCCTATATAGAAATTGATACCCACGCAGAAATAGCACAGGCTTTCATGGATATCATGAGGGATACTAAGGATTTTACCGTAGATTATTATTTTTCAAAAAAAATTAAGGACCAGATCAGTAAAAATGATGAGGCTGTATTTCTGTCAGACAGCTCCATGATCTTAGACCAATTGAAGGATAAAGGATATGATCTGATTATTATTGGAACGGTTCACCGTTTTTTTAATACATTTTTGGCCATAACAAAGAAATACAATACAGCAGTTATTGCTCACAATCTCAACTTTAGCAAAGCCTCAAAGCTGGATCTGGTAAAAAGTGTCTTTAAAAAAGATGTGATTTACAGGCTCAAGTTATGGCTGAAAGAAGGATTGTTCTATTCTTCTAAAGTATATCAGACCTCAGGAGCGCTTTTGGTCCTGGATGAGGCTATGAGTTCCGAAAAATATCAGTTTTTATCCCTTTTTTATACAAAGGATTATCGTGCTGCTGAAAACCAGGATAGGGTTGTTGTTATTCCCGGCGGTGTATCGCAGAAAAGAAGAGACTACCGTTATATTTTTAAAACAATTCAACATTCTGAAACCAACAAACCCTGCGAATTTGTATTCCTTGGAAAAGCAAAAGACAGTGAATTAAAAGAGTTGGAAAAACTGTCACAAAAATTACCGGAAAATATCCGCATTACTTACTTTTCAGAAAGAGTTTCTGCTGAAGATTTTGAAAAATGGATGCAGAAAGCAGATGTCCTTTGGTGTCCCATTCAGGAACATACTGAATTCTTCAGCCTAAAAGAAACCTACGGAGTCACAAAAATGACGGGTAATCTAGGGGATGCTGTAGCCTACGGGAAATGGGCTGTTTTTCCTTCCGGTTATCCCTCAAAACTCGATTTTATTATTCCTGAAAAAGAAAATATTCTGGATCAGCTGAATGAACTTACGCATCTTCATTTTGATTTTCAGAAATATTATAACAAAATAGAAATTCAGAAAAAAACAGAACAAATTTTATTCAGGCTTATTTCTAAATAACCCGATCTGGTAACAATATTTGCATACAAAAAGAAGCTCTCACTTACGGTAGAGCTTCTTTTTTAGTATATAATATGGTTTTTCACGGCGTAGTGTATTAATTGATTAAATCGAATTTTTTTATTGTAATTATTGCAGAAATGATAAATTTCAATGTTTAATTATTTTTATTTAGAAAAATTATAAATAACTTCGCGCTCTAATTATAAAAAATTGAAACGAATTGTATTAAGCGCAGCCCTATTTATAGGGTCTGTTACGATTTTATATGGTCAGGAGAGGAAGATTGACCTGAATGCCGGGACTTTTGAAGTTAAGAAATGCGGAATGATCTACGCCAATAAAAATGATATTACCTACACCGGTGGATGTGAAATCATTGTAAAGCAACCTGGGCAAGCTCCTAAAACTATTTTTTTAAAGAAGAATGAAAAACTTGTTGTTAAAGACAAGAAAGCGGCGATAGTATACACAGATGTTGTTTCAGATATTAGAATAGATGGAATAGAACTTACCGCGAAAAAGAAAAACTTCTCTGAAATAGAAATCAAGCAGGAGGCTCTTCAGAATATACAGTCATTTTCTATTGGTGATGTCCTTCAGCAATTGCCGGGACAGTATATACAGCCTTTTGATAATGCAAAATTTAAAAATATTGTCTTTCGTACAGCGAGTGGAGCTTCGATAACATCGAGTTCTACTTCCTTAAGCGGAGATGAGGCCGGAAACAAAGCTTTTGGGGTACAGGTGATGGTGAATGACATTGCATTGTCTAATAATGAAAATATGCAAAGCTATAATTCTGCCTATGGCTCACCATTCGGAATTGGTTTTACCACGACAGCCGGAAAATCAGGTACTTTGACTCCGGCACAACCCAATTTTGGAGTTGACCTGCGTGAAATTCCCACAGAAAATATTGAAAGTATAGAAGTCATCCAGGGAATTCCTGATGCTAAATACGGAGATCTGACTTCCGGGCTGATTAAGGTAACCACATTTGCCAAAAGATCTCCTCTGCGTCTGGATGCCTCCATCAGGGAAGGGACCTATCAGCTGGGGCTTACCCGTGGATTTTCTCTGAAAAATGATCAGGCCCTGAATGTGTCGGCAGACTATATGAATTCTATTGTTGATCCCAGGACAAGCCTGGTAGGCTATGATAGATTTAGCAGTAATATTCTTTGGGGAATTAATACATCCAACATAAAAAATAAACTTTCTTTTGCTTTCTCTCAAAATACGAGTAATGGGAAAAAAGATCCTGACGATCTTCAGGGCATTGTACTCAGCAGTAAGAATAAGAGCTTTTCATTAAGTAATAATTTTAAATATGTTTTTAAAGGCAATAAAAAAATATTTAGAAGTATTGGAGCCGATATGGGACTGAGCTATGCCACTCAGCTTACAGAAAGAAAGTATTTTCTGAATCAGGGAGCCCGCCCCTATGGTAATGCCATGGAAAATAGTGTCTACTACGCTCCTTATACTCCGCCAAGTTATGAAAACATGACCTACGTGGACGGGAAACCGATAAATGTTTACCTCAATGCAAGTGCTGATGGCGTATATGCTACCTCTAAAAAATGGGTTCATTCCTATTCTGCGGGATTTAATTTCAGATATGGAGACAACCTTGGAAAAGGAAAATATGGTACCGCCGGGCAATTCTCTACGATTGCCTCTGCCGGAGGAACGGCAAACGGAGTAAGAGATTATAATTATCAGGATAATGTATTGGCTACTACTCAATATGCCTTTTATGTGCAGGATAATATTTTTAAAAGATTAAACAACAAACATGGAATAAGGGCTAACCTTGGATTGCGTTATGATATTCAAAATGGAAAATCAACCCTGTCTCCAAGAGTAAATACCTCATATCAGATGGGGGATCTTACCCTTCGTGCGGGAGTAGGACTGACATCCAAAGCTCCTTCACTGAACCAGCTGTATACAGGACCAAGGTATTTTGATATGCTATTGGGAGATTACCGTATTCCGGGGTATTATACCGTTGGAATTATGCAGACAGTGGTAACTCCGGGAGATAATGTAGATCTTAAACCTTCAAAAAGCTGGAAAACAGAATTTGGAATAGATTACAGACTGCCTTTTGCTACCATAAACCTAACCGGATATTACAATAAACTTTTTGATGGCTTCAGCACTATATCCGTAGCAAAAATGATGGATAAAGCCAAAGTGGAAATAACTGCAGTGGGAACTGATGTCCCTACTTTTGAAATCGTGGGTAAGGATACATTCTATTATTTACAAAACAGGATTACCAACGGTTATGAATCTACCGATAAAGGATTAGAGCTTATGGTATCTTTTAAAAAGATAGAAGCACTGAACCTGATAACAGGTTTTAATGCCTCTTATGTAAAAACGAAGAGTAAAAAGAATGAAGGTATACCGACAATAGCAGCCCTGCCTATTCCGGATCCTGCCTTTCAGTATGGACTGTATAATGATGCCTATTCTAATGCCAATATGGCAAGAGCCAGCTTTAGTTTTGATTACCACCTGCCATCTTCCGGATTGATTATAGGGCTCCGCACAGACCACTTTTTAATCGATGAAAGAATAACATCCGGCAGAAGTATTTACCCTATCGGATATATAGATCCGCAGCTTAACACCGTGATGATTCCGGAAGGAGAAAGAAGTGACCAGAAATATCAGACCCTTTTCAGAAAAGCCTCTGAAGAATCTTTATCCGGTTTGGGGAAGAAAACACTACACAATGTGCATCTTCGGGTTACAAAAGATTTCTTAAGCGGTTTCAGAATTTCTATATACGTCAACAATGTTTTCAACCTTAAGGCATACAATGAATACGGAACGCTTTATACCAACTTTAGCCCTGCATCTTTCGGAGCTAATATTTCATATAAATTTTAATAAAAGACTTTTTGTACTATGAAAAATATAATAACTTATTTGTTTTTACCTCTTCTTATACTTACAGGATGTAAAAGAGAAGATGATTTCGGTAGTGGAAGTGATCTTCAGCCAGTACCATTTACCATAGCAGCTAAATATGATGCAAAGCTGTCAGGTAAAGAAGCTGTGAATGCCAATATTATTCTGGAAAATACGTCTACGGGAGATAAAATTATTGGAAAAACCGATGTCAACGGAGAATTGAAATTTAATGCTATTCTTCCCGGAACCTATACCATTACTGCAGACATGACGATGTCTAAAGAGGATTATGAAGATACGTTTGAAATCCCTACGATCAATCCGGAAGTGTATTTCGGTGGAATGCAGGAAAAAGTTATTGTTAATGTCAATGTTTCTGCAGCAGTGATCACCCTTTCTTCAGGCAGGATAGAAGATCTTGTCATCAAGCAGGTGTATTATGCGGGTTCTTCCACCACGGAAGCGGCAAGTTTCAGAGACCATTTCCTGGAAATTTATAATAATTCTAACGAAATGATATATGCTGACGGTTTATATGTGGGACTTCTGGAAGGAAATACAAACAGTAATGTTACTTCGTATACTTTACCTAACGGGCAATATGACTGGAGTAAATCCACAGGAAACACTATCGGAGGAAGTGCTAATACAGATTTTGTATATGCCAGTACCATCATCAGAGTTCCGGGAAGTGGAAAAGAGCATCCTATTCTTCCGGGAAAAAGCATTGTGATTGCCCAGACAGCACTTAATCATAAGGCTCCGTATGATGATATTAAAGGACAGTCTGTGAGCATAAAAAAACCGGAAGAGACTATAGATCTTAGTGGAGCGGATTTTGAAACCTATCTTGGAGATTATTTTACAGCTAATGGAGGAACTCCTTATTTGTATGACATCCAGAATATAATGGTTCCGGATATGGAAATTGTGCATTGGGCACTGAATTCCAAGGATATGCTGCTGGGAGTTACTTCAAGACCTGCATTTATTGTTTTTAAAGCTACACCGGGTGAGATTGCTTCTTTTACAAAAGTACCGAGTCCTAAAAATTTAAATGGAGCATTGTTCGTAAGAATTCCTAAAGAGATTATTATTGATGGGGTAGATACTACAGATAAAGAGCAGAAAGCTCCGAAAGATCTACCGGTAAGTATCGATGCTACAAGAGCTTTCATAAAAAATGATGCAGGATCACCTTATCCGGATTACAGTTCTTATTCCATCATTCGTAAAACAAAAGAAATTATCAAAGGCAGAGTGGTTCTGATGGACACCAATAACTCACAAAATGACTTTACAACTATAAAAGCGAACCCACGAGGAAATGCACAATAATTATAAAAATAGACTATCACTCAATACATACCTAATGGTACTCCTGTTGTTAATAACGAATCAAAGCTTATTCTCCCAGGATACCAGGCTCGATAGTATCGATATCAGCACAGTAGAAAAAAATATCAGGCTGGAAAATCCATACCTGAGTTTCTTTCACCCATTGGATTTCTCTGCGACATCTTTTAATTATTCGGTTAATAAACAGGGATTTAAAAGAGTTCAGTCCCCTGAGAAATCCGAAGGTTTTAATTTCAATTCACAAGGTGTATTTCAGCTTTCTCCGAAGGTGGCGCTTTCCGGAAGACTTAATGCTGTTCGGGAAAAAGAACACGCCGTTCCTTTTATCTTAACGGAAGAAAGAACCACCAATCAGTCCTTTATCCATAATCCGTCCTATTTTTATGCTCCACGGGCAGCAGATTGGTTGAAACAGGATTATAATATTTATGGAGTATTGGCATACAGACCTGTTAATTTTCTGATTACCCAGTTGGGAGTGGAGGGTAACTTTATAAAAGCGTATAGAGATGCTGATCCCCGCCCGAAAACAGACCATTATGTGTATAATATATTTTCAAAAATTGGTCTGAACTGGAAACAGCATAGCCTTTTTGCAAAAGGAAAATATTTTAATGATTATAGGGCAAACGACATTATGTACGTCAATTTGAATACCAATGTTCCTTCCAGTGACAGTGTATATATCCGTTATAATGAAGGATATGGAAACCAGTACAAAGGAACCCTTTATTCTTCCACCGAGTATAAGTCTGATGGTTATATCTGGGGAGGGGAGTATGCATTCAATAACAGAAATATTCATTTCAGTGCCGGATATGATTATCAGTATTTTATTGAGCGGTTTTATAAAGTATATACTTATAAAGATACTGACAATCAGAATTACAGAGTTTATGATAAGTATTCAGGATTAAGAACTGATAAACACAGTGTGTATGCCAACTTTTTAGGGCGGTTTAATGGATGTAACTGGGCTTCGAGATTTGATTTCTGGGATCAGCTGGATGATAATTTTAATTATGAACTTAAGTACAGAACTTACAGGCTGCATCAATACCAGCTGGGATGGAATAATAGTGTGAGTTGGTTTAATTCAAAAAATGAATCTCAGAAAATTCGTCTGGATCTGTTGTATGGACGGAATAATGTGAAGGATATTTCGGTTGTCCTGAACAGGGAGATTAATTATTTCCAATATTGTGCAGGGTATGAAAAGGAATTCCGAATCAATGCTGATGATAAACTGGCAGTAGGAGTGGATCAGTATCTCTATCTTCCTGTTCATAAAAACTTTGTATACACTCCTTATGAAAGTAATAAAGAAAATATATTTGTACAGAAAATTGCTATTCCGGATTATGCTTATGATGCTTCTGAAAAGCTGGGGCTTACCCTTAATCTGAAGTATAAAATGAACAGAGGGAAGATCCGATATGAAATGGAAGGAGTTTTAACACAAAACTGGCTTGCTGCCAATGAATATAAACAAGCGGTATCAGGCTATAATGGGAATGCGAACTTTATTGCTAGTTTTGCACTGAAAGTATTTTATTAAAATGAAGGAAAGATATCTGGCAATACTCGCTATTGCATCAGTGATGATAATGTCTGCCTATACTTCGAATGACCCCACAGGGTATACGGTTACAGAACTGCGCGAAATGTATGGAAGCGGAAATCAGGCTTTATGGCCTAAGCTCTCCCTTTTTGATGAGGCTAAAGAAGGATTTCAGGATATAGGAGCGCTCCCTAAAATGGAGTTTCCTGCAGATAATCCCTATTCTGAAGATAAAGCAGAATTGGGGAAAATGCTTTTTTTTGATCCTCGTTTATCAGGCTCCGGGCAGATTTCCTGTGCCAACTGTCATAATCCGGATCTGGGCTGGGCCGATGGTAGCAGGGTCTCTTTTGGTCATAACAGGCAGACCGGAACCAGAAATGCTCCTACTTTGGTGAATATAGGGTATGCTAAAACCCTATTCTGGGATGGAAGAGCAATGACACTGGAAGAACAGGTGAAATCTCCGATTGAAAATCCTGTAGAAATGAATCTTCACTATAAGCTGGCGACAAAAAATATACGTAAGATAAAAGGTTATAGAACTTATTTTGAAAAAGCATTCGGAACTAAGGATGTTACTGAAGACAGGATTTCCCAGGCGATTGCTACTTTTGAAAGAACGTTGGTGAGCCCTGCCTCCCGTTTTGATAAATTTATTGGAGGAAAGAAAAATGAACTTACCGATGCTGAGGTCAACGGACTTCATCTATTCCGTACTAAAGCGAATTGTATCAATTGCCACAATACCCCTTACTTTTCAGATCAGAAATTTCATAATCTCGGTCTTACGTATTATGGCAGAAAATATGAAGATCTTGGAAGGTATACGGAAACCCTGAAAAATGAAGATGTAGGAAAATTTAAAACACCTACCCTGAGAGAGGTTACAGACAATAAACCTTATATGCATAACGGTCTGTTTCCGGAACTAGCCAATGTTGTGATGATGTATAATGCTGGAATGGGAAGAGAAATACCTAAAGCCAATCAGGTGAACGATCCGAAATTCCCTCATAAATCAGGGATGATTGTCAAGCTGAACCTTACAGATGATGAGGTTTTTGATATCGTAGCTTTTTTGAAAACACTTAACAGCTATAAATATAAAATGAGGCCCCCTGAACTTCCCGCTCAATAACACGCAGAGATGATGCATTCAGAAATAAATAAAAACGCTCCGGACGGAGCGTTTTTTGTTTTATATGATAGTATTGGATTTAATTGAAGTAGAAGATTGACATTCCTGATATTGTAGCATTGTTTTTTAAGCTGTGCTGTATCTAAAATTATATCTTAGCCTTTCTATTTAAATTTGAAAACACTCTTAATGAACCTCATATTCAGATAATCTTCAATAGGGAATATCTTGGTGAAATAGTTTCCTATATAAATCAATATCAATACAACGGTCGGTTTATAAATCAGATTGATAAGATTGCTATTGAAGTTAGGAAGAACAATAGCTACGGTAATTGCCAGAGTACAGATAATGGAAACGAAAATCATCTCAATAGTCAGAGGTGACACCTTAAACACGATATAATTAAAGATGATTTTAATGATATTGTAAACAGATAATGAAATAGCGGTAGATAGGGCAATTCCAATGAGTTTCAGATCTGTATTTTTTATGAAATAATAATTCAGCCCAATGGTTAATCCTGCTAATAAAAGCATTACCAGAATATTGAATCGGTAATATTTTGAGAGAGAAATAATATTTCCATTGAAGCCGGTTGCCAGATCTATTAAAACGGCAGATCCCCAAATCCAGACTACAGGCTCATATTCTCTTAACATAGTCCCGTTTTTTGGCATAAACTGAGTCAGGTAAGGAAATCCCACCATAATGCATGAGAATAATACTGCTCCTAAAAAATATAAAGAGAGCGAGGTTTTTTTGTGAAACCTGTCCAGCTCTTCCATATCTCCGTCAGCAAGTGTTTTGTTGATAATAGGGGCCGAAATATTAAATAATCCCAACTGGGGAATAGAAATCAGTGAAATAAGGGCGTACAGTACAGAATAAATTCCTACCTCTTCCATTCCCATAAATTCACCAATCATAAAACTGTTGATGGCCAGGTAATTTCCGAAAGTCCCCAGAAATCCGAAAAAGCTGTAGTTGAAAAACTTTTTCCATAAATCATCTTTCTTAAAATAATCTGTATTAAAATCGAGATGTATCTTTTCAAGCTTGTTCGTATAATAGATGTACCCAAAAAGCATTAAAGTAAAGATTCCGAAAAAGAAGGCAAAAGCAACTTTTTGAGAAAGAGCAAAATAATAGAATAAACAAAAAGCGCCCAGATTGGCTATTTTGGGAAATAGATTATCAAAGATATTGGAAACTACAATTCTTTTATAGTTGGAAGTGTACTTATTGAAGATAGCGCAGAACGAAAGAATCAAAATTAATGGAAGAATCATTTCTTTGATCTTCCATGCTTCCGAGTGTCTGAACTTTGGATAAAAGTAAGGCAGTACAAAAAACACTGCCGAAAAAATGAGAAAATTAACAAAAACAGTGAGCAGTGATAATGAAAGCATATTCTGCTTCTTACCGTCTTTTTCTACCGAGTGAAAAAACTTTACATTAGAATAAGAAATACCCAATACTACAAAAGGAACCAACATTTCGGCAGTAGGAAGGATATAGCGAAGTTTTCCGTAAAATTCAAAGTCATTGGGGAAGATGAATATTGCGGAAACCGTGCCCAGCAAAAAACCAATATAACCGATAATGGAATATTTGAAGCCTTGTCTCGCTACTACGCTCATAAAGTTGTTTTAAATGTTTTTAGGTATAAAAATAATATTGTTGATATACTGAGTTTTATTTTTTTCGTCACTTGTATTTTGCAGTAAAATATCCTCTGTAAGTGTTTGCAGTATAAAGCTGTCTCTGTTAAGATATTGAGCTTCATATCCCCAGCTTTGCACTTCAGAGATTTCATTCCATATAGGCGTTTGGTGGTGTCTTTGTTCCATTTCAACCATTAAGGTCGGTCGGAACTGTCTGATGGTTTCTTTTGCTCCCAGAAGAGTCTTTATCTCATTTCCTTCAACATCTATTTTGATGAAATCCAGTTTGTCAAAATGTTCCAGGGCAGCCCAATCATCCAATTTAATAACCTTCACTTTTTCAGTAAGGCTTTTTTCTTCCCCTTTTTCCTTATAAGAAGTATTTAAGGTTCCCCGGGAAGCAATTGTTTTTCCATTAATGACAGGAACTTTAAATTCAGCTGTCGTATTTTCGTCAGAAAGGGCCAACGGAAGAATCTGCATCGTGGGAAACAGTCTTTTAAGACGCTGGTAAAGCTTTTTATTAGGTTCAAAAGCATAAATATGCTCATGATCCAACTTGTTTTCCAACTGATAAAGGAAAGTTCCTACATTCGCACCAATATCCAGAATTACAGCATTCTTTGGAAGGTATTCCTTGATCCATACCAGTTCCGGTTCTACATTGCGTTCCGAAAAATTATTTTTATTAAGATTGTTTAAGGTCTTAAAATATCTTTTTTTGTAGAAATTCGGACTTATATATTGTAGTTTTTCTGCAATTTTTTGGTATAAAGACATCCTTAGCTTTTTGACGAACAGCAAAGATAAGCAAAAATGTAAAACTTATCTTAAAAAATGTTAAATATAATAGGTTGATTTTCAGTGGATAGTATTTCCGGATAGTTTTGAGGAAAAATGAGATATAACAGGTTTTTCCTTTGTCCGGGAGACTGCTCTGGCTAATAAACAGCTTGTTTTAAAGATTCTGGAACAGCATAAAATGATAAAGCATAGCTGTTTTTTCTCCCCAATATTACCTGTCAGGCATATCAATGGGAGGTAAAGAGAATTTTGCAGTATCTGTAAGAATTTAACAGAACTGTTTTATCATGCAGTTTCCGGATTGGTTATACAAAAGGTGTGTTCAGAAAATCATTAAAAGGTTTCATGAGGCTAAAGATCTTTGTCAGATTTTGCACCGCTTTTTTATCCAGTAGTTCTTCATCTTTTAAATGGTAGAGTACGATAAAGTTTTTAAGTTTCAGATATTCTGCCATAGGATCTTCCTTTTCAAAACCCTGAGGCACTTTCTTAAGTTTATCACCCTGATCAAGTTCTGGAAAATGCTTTTTGAAATCTTTATGATTTAAAATTTTGAGAAAGTCATCACCATACAAAGAAACCTCCTTTCTTACTTCTTTCAAAACAGAAGATTCAGGCATGTAAATTCCACCGGCTAGAAATGATTTCCCGGGTTCAATATGAAGATAATATCCTCCTTTCTGGCTTCCTTTACCCATTCCTAAAGAGGCTCCGAAGTTGGATTTATAAGGAACTTTATCTTTTGAAAACCTGGTGTCCCTGTAAATTCTGAACATGGCTTTTTTAGGATCTATTTTAGCCAGATTCTCATCAAAACCTGACATTTCTTTGATTAAATCTTCCAGGAAAGAAATCACATTCTCCTGTGATTCCGTATAGAGACTTTTATTCTCATTGAACCATTCGCGGTTATTGTTGTTGGTCAGCTTTTTTAGAAATGTAAGTGTTTCCGGTTGTATTGTATTCATTTTGTGAGATTGGATTACTAAGGGTTGCAAAGAAAGATGATCTGCCGATTTATTTTTAAACGAAGTTAAAAAATAAACTTGCGTTTACCAAAAATTAAACTGGAGTTCACGAGGTAGGGAATTTTATTTTTTAGCTTTGAGATACCAACTTATTACAACGTACATACTATGAAAAATCTGAAAAAAATCTCAAGAATGGATTTGAAAAAGTTACAGGGAGGAGCAGCTGCATATAGCTGTGGATCTTACTGCAGTAAAGTAGGAGAACAATGTGGAAATTATCTTTACGAGTGCTATTGTCAGGCACTTAATGGAGATCCTACATTTTTAAGATGCGTGCCTAATCATTAATTGTTAGAAAAGGTAACTTAAGGCTGTCTCACAAAAAAGACAGCCTTTATTTTTAATTATTGTATTATTGAACTAAAATAATAATTAGAAGAGATTGAATTTTAAAGA
>NZ_QNUF01000049.1 GCF_003385455.1 Chryseobacterium rhizosphaerae
GTCTGATATCCTTGAAAGTTTATTGAACGGAAAGTACAAGCCAACTAAAGGAGAAATTACATTCAACAAATCTCACGAAGAAGGAACATTGATTACTTTGAACTGGGAAAACGGATATGTAATTCAGCACGAAGTAGACTTCGATGCAGTAGACAGCAACAGTATGTTGATCAGCTTCGTAGTAAGCGCTGAAACAATCGACTACGGTACTTCTCAATATGCAGGATTATGGCCAGGTAAATAAGCCGTATACCAACAAAATAATACAGAACAGTGTACTCATTGAGTATGCTGTTTTTTTATGGCTTTAAAGGAATTTTTTACTTTTGCCATCAAATTGTATTTCAATACCGCAAGTGTTATAAACCTTTTATGACATTGTGCTTTCCATTAATTTTAATTATTAAAAAAAATAAAATGTTCAGAAAACTTCTATTGATGTTAACTTTCACCATGAGCTTTATGACTTTACAGGCTCAGAACAGCTCCACTTTATTTAAAGGTACTGTTAATGGGAAAATGCCGGTAACTCTGTTTCTGCAATCTGTAGAAAATGGATGTGGCGGTGATCCATATTATAACGGGATGTACCGTTATGAAAAAGTAAGCAACTGGTTAGAACTTAATGTTACCGAAGGAGTAAAACAACAGTTTGCTATGGTAGAAGAAGGCTTTACGGGTCTGATGATCTTAAAAAAAGAAGGCGATCTGATGAATGGTACCTGGATAAGCCCGGATGGTAAAAAACAAATTCCTGTACAGCTGAAAAAAGTGACAGTAAGCAGTAAAGAGCTGGAATCATACCGAAACAAAATGGAGCAGCTGAATTACGAAAACCACGATTGCTAAAATTTTTAAGGGAATGCAAGATATGAGGTGCGAAATGCAGGTTACAAGATCAGGAATAGAAGTCAATAATGATAGCTTTTATTTTAAATTAAAAAAAAGAGACCAAAAATTCACACCCCGAAGCTTACAACTCATATCTCGAATTTTGTTCCTATTTTCATATATTTGTTCATTATAGATAATATGGACGCAACACAAGATAAAAGGCTATTTCTCATCGATGCTTATGCGATGATTTTCAGAGGATATTACGCATTGATCAGAAATCCGAGATTGACGAGCAAAGGATTGGATACTTCTGCCATCTTTGGTTTTACAAACTCTTTGATTGAATTGATCAGAAGAGAAAAGCCAAGCCACCTGGCTGTAGTTTTTGATGTAGGAAGGGCAAGCGTAAGAACTGATGATTTTGCAGATTATAAAGCCAACAGAAGTGAGACTCCTGAAGCCATCAAAATTGCTGTTCCATACATTCACAGGATTTTGGAAGCGATGCATATTCCGATCTTGGGAGTAGAGGGTTACGAAGCGGATGATGTAATAGGAACTATCGCCTGTAAAGCAGAAAAAGAAGGCTATACCACTTTTATGGTAACACCGGATAAAGACTTTGCACAGCTGGTGACAGACAAAATTAAAATTTATAAGCCCGGTTTAAAGGGCGGAGATATAGAAATTCTGGGAGTAGATGAGGTAAAGGCAAAATATGAAATTGAAGACCCTAAACAGGTTATCGATTTCCTTGCTATGATGGGTGATGCTGTAGATAATATCCCGGGACTGGAAGGAGTAGGAGAAAAAACAGCGATGAAGTTCCTGAAAGAATTCGGAAATATTGAAACCTTATTGGCCAATACCGATAAACTGAAGGGAAAACTAAAAGAAAAGATAGAAGCCTCTGCAGAGCGGGGAATTTTATCTAAAAAGCTAGCTACTATTATCTGTGATGCTCCAGTAGAGTTCCACCAGGAACAGTATGACCTGGAAACCCCGGATTTTGAAAAAGTAAAAGAAGTTTTTGAAGAAATTGAGTTCAGAAGACTTTATGAAAATCTATACAGAGCTTTTGCACCTGCCGCTGCAGAAACTGTAGTGGTAAGTGAAGTTGAAGTAAAGCAAACTCCGACAGGTACTGAAATAAAAGGACAGGCAATGCAGCTAGACCTTTTTGCCAATTTTGAAGAACTGGATCAGGCAACTTCTACAAAATCAACTATTGAGCAGAATGACCATCTTTATCAGTTTGTAGATAACCCAAAAGCTCAAAAGGCATTGGTTAATAATTTATTGAAGCAGGAAGCCGTTTGTTTTGATACAGAGACCACTTCATTAAATGAACTGGAGGCAGAGCTGGTAGGAATGAGTTTTTCTTATAAAAAAGGCCTGGCTTATTATATTCCTTTGTCTGAAGATAGAGGAGAAGTATTGCAGACTCTGGAGATTTTCAGACCGTTTTTTGAGAAAGAAGATCTGCTGAAAATTGCTCACAACTTAAAGTTCGATTATAAAATATTAAAACAATACGACATCACCGTTCAAGGTGCTGTGTTTGATACAATGATTGCCCATTACCTGTTGAATCCGGATGGAAGACATGGTATGGACTATCTTTCAGAAGTGTATCTGAACTATAAACCGGTTTCTATTGAAACCATTATCGGAAAAAAAGGTAAAAATCAGGGAACTTTCAGAGATGCTGATCTTAGAACACAGACAGATTATGCGGCAGAAGATGCTGATGTTACCTTTCAGCTGTATGAACTGTTTGCGCCGCAGCTGAAAAAAGAAAATTTAGAAGAACTTTTCTATACCATTGAAATGCCTTTGATGGAAGTGTTGGCGAAAATGGAACTGTCCGGAATTTCTTTGGATGAAAAGTGGCTGGCACAGGAAAGTATTGACCTTGAAAATGACCTGAAGCAGCTTGAAAGGACCATCTTTGAACTTTCAGGAGAAGAATTTAATATGAATTCACCCAAACAACTGGGGGAAATCCTTTTTGAGAAAATGCAGCTTGATCCTAAAGCCAAAAAAACAAAAACAGGACAGTATGCCACCTCAGAAGATGTGCTTCAAAAGTTGGTTTCAAAACACGAAATCATCAAACATATCCTGGAATACAGAACCTATCAGAAACTAAAATCTACCTATGTAGATGCTCTTCCTTCACAGATTGAGAAAGAAGATAACAGGGTACATACCAATTTCTCACAGACTACAGCGGCTACAGGTCGTTTGGCGAGTGTGAATCCTAACCTGCAGAATATTCCGATCCGAACATTAAGAGGACAGCAGATTCGTGGGGCTTTTGTTTCAGGAGAAGGAAAGAAAATAATCTCAGCCGATTATTCACAGATTGAACTTCGTCTTATTGCTGAAATTTCCGGAGAGGATAATATGATCAAAGCTTTCCAGGACGGAGAAGATATTCATGCTTCCACAGCAGCGAAACTATTTAAAATTCCATTGGAAGAAGTTTCCAAAGTACAGAGAAGCCAGGCAAAAACGGTAAACTTTGGAATCATTTACGGACAGGGAGCTTTTGCTTTGGCAGAACAGACCGGATTGTCCCGTACAGAAGCTAAGCAGATGATCGAAGCTTATTTTGAAACCTATCCCAAGCTGAAGAAATACATGGCAGAACAGGTGAATAAAGCCCGTGAAATGGGATATGTAGAAACGATTCTGGGACGAAAACGCCATTTAAAAGATATCAATTCCAACAATTTTGTTGTAAGAGGACATGCAGAAAGAAATGCCGTTAATGCTCCTGTTCAGGGAAGTGCAGCAGATATTGTAAAAATTGCTATGATCAAAATAGACAGAGAGCTTGAAGAACAGCAGCTAAAAACAAAGATGCTGCTTCAGGTACATGATGAATTGGTATTTGAAACCCCTACAGATGAAGTAGAAAGGGCTTCAAAACTGATAAAAAAAGAAATGGAAAATGCTTTAAAAACACAGGTTCCTTTATTGGTGGAAATTGGAGTCGGAGATAACTGGCTGGAAGCGCACTAATAGACGTTCCATTCTAATAAATAATTAAAAAGGTGAGCTGATAGCAGCTCACCTTTTTAATTATAAGAGGTAATAATTTGGCTTTCGTCAAAATAAAAACAAGACGGATCATAATCATACCAACAAGCCTGATAGTTAGGACCATCTCCATAATTTGAAGTATTTATGTTATTCGGTCTGCCTCTTATATATACCAGCATATCGTAATGCATTCCAATCCAAATTTTATGTTCAGAAATTTTAATGCAGTCTTCTTTTGACCATTCAGGATGTTTTTTATGAATTTTCCCGGCTTTGGTTTTTAAGAATTTTTCATTTTCAATTTTTTGTTGTTGATCTATGCTGTCAATTTTTGCTTTATTTTTAATACTGTCCTCTTTAGAGAATTGGCTAACTGTTTCACTTGTAGAATTAGAATGATCTTCTGTTTCAGAACATGTTTTAATTAAAAATATTATAAGCAATATCCCTATAAATAACAAAGCAATACCACATCCGTTATTTTGTTTTTTAGGAGTTTGAGGGGGGAGAATATCTGAGCTTTTTTGTTTGGGATCAGTTTTGATTGAATAGCCACATTGAGGACAAAAAAGAGCAGTGGAATTTATGTCTTTTTGACATTGGGGACATTTAGTTAATGACATAATTATAATTTTTTCATGTACAAAAATATTTTGAACATTTGAAAATTATTTACGGTTTGCCGTACTTTGATAATTAAAGTTTATGTTTTTTTTAAACTATCCATCTGGCTCTTATTTCTTTATAATGTAATACTAAAATGCAGATACATCCAAGAATAATAACTGGCAAAGAGGAAAGAGATAGTGTATAATGAAGTTCTGATTTAAAGTCATATGTACTCCAGGAAGATTCTCTATCCACAAAAACACTATAGTTCCAGAAGATCCACAGACTTATTAATAATAGAAACTCAATAGCTGCCTTAATGAACGTTTTTTTTACAAAGGAAAATAAAAGGAAAATAGCCGATAAGAATACACTCGTAACAGCAGACATGTAAATATTATCTTCAAAAAGACTGCACTCCAGACAACTACTTGAGGTATGGTCGGAAAACTGTCCCATAGACCAGTAAATCTGCAAATAAGTGCTCGTGAAGATGATAGCTATACTGGTGGAAAACCTCTTTATAAAAGAAAATAATCTTTGGGTTTTAGAATAGGGTGTGTTGTTCAAAATAGATAGGGTTATGAGCCGGATGGCTTTAAGGGTGGGAATTTTTCTCTACATGATCAATCTCTTTCTGCATTCTGTCCTCCCATCCTTTACCGTTCCTCCTGGTAAGATGGGGATATACTATTTCTGAATATTTTTCCTGGCCTGTAGTTTCAAAACCATCAATCACACAGCCGGTATTGATATATCTTACTCCATACCTTTTCCGAATACCGTCAATTTTATTGAGCGTTGCACGGTCATGTAACAATAATGGAAACCCTCCGCCAAATTGTATAGTAACCAGATCATTTTTAATATCTTCGGCAGCCTGTTGGGCATACCTATTTTCTATTGCTGAGACTTTTCTTTGTTTTTCTGCCCATCCGTTGATTGATAAATAAGCGAAAAATGCCAGAACCGGAAAATTGACTACCGGAAGGATTCTTAAGAATTTAGTTTTGAAACTTAAACCTTTAATATTCAGGCTGCTTATCAGGTAAGAAACCAAAGCTGTAAAACTTAGTATTACAGCCAGGTATTCTATTCCACATTCTTTAATACTATTGATGAGGTTAAACATCATAGGATAATTCTCTATATAATATTCAAAAATATACACCGCTATAATGAGCAGAATCAAGATGATATTAATAAGTATGAATTTCCTGTTCATAAGAAATGATGTGAAAACCTATGTTGTAATTTAAACGTCAAACTCAATCTCACCAATATAATACAGTTTGTTATCATCCTGCTCTACAGAAACAGGGTTAGGGATCACAAATCTGCTGGCAAAGATAATAGCGTTTACGGGAGTGTCCAGACTAAGTTCATTAAGCTTGCTTTCCAGTATAGGAAGCCATTGATCTGCATACGAATATTCTGAAAACTTTTCATAGATCCCCAGATTTTCATTCTCAAAACCATATTCTATAAAATCATCATCAAACCATTTTATATTCTGTGATTCTGCAAATTTTGAAACATATTGATCATCAGTTTCTTCTTCTATATAAAAATTTTCATCCTCTTCTACAAAGTCATAAAAGTCTTCTTCATTTTTAAAATATCCCAGCCAGAAGTGAGAAGTTTCCTTATCCATAAATTATTTTTTTTGTATTGTAATTTTATTCTAATCTTTTTAATTGACCACTTTTGTCAATCGCTTTTTCCAATCTTGAAAGCCTTGTCTTTTCCTGTTTTGCACTCATAATCCAATGAATGATTACCTTTTTATAAGAAGGAGGTTGGGCTTCAAAAAAATCCCAGGCAGTTGCATGAGCCATAAACTGATCTTTATAAACAGGAGCCAGTGGTATATTCTCGTTTTCATGGGAATAAATACCGGATTTTTCTTCTTTTCTAAGAGCAAATGCCTGTTGGCCTGATGGGGTCATAAGGCCTGCCTTAGAGAGTTCTTCTACCTTTTTGATATTGATAAGACTCCAGATACTCCCGGATTTTCTTGGGGTAAACCGTATAGAATAACTTTCGTGGTCTATAGATTTTCTTACGCCATCGATCCAGCCAAAACACAAAGCCTGATCTACAGATTCAGACCAGCTCATAGAAGGTTTTCCGCTTCCGGTTTTATAGAATCCTGTTAACAGCTCTTTTTCTTCGGTATGGTGTTTTTCCAACCATTCTCTGAATTCTTCTTTTGTGGCAAAAAAAGTAGGGCTCATACTATAATTGGGATTTCATATTGAGACTGTAATATTACAAAAGTTTTCCGTTAAAACAGAACTTTTACTAATCTGATAAAGTCGGGAGTCAAAAATAGTTCCGTAAATTTTTTTGTCGTAATTTTATTCTACACTTAATTTTTTGTAAATGGAATTTCTTCAGGACCATTATACCGTTAAAAACGAACTCGTACTGATTTTTATTTCAGTTATCCTTGGATTGCTGATTGGTGCTGAACGTGAATACCGCAATAAGTCGGCAGGACTTCGTACATTTATTTTAGTCTGTTTCGGATCCTGTTTGTTCACCATTCTTTCCATTAAAATAGGAGTTGCCAATCCGGACCGCCTTGCAGCCAATATTATTACAGGAATTGGGTTTCTGGGAGCCGGGGTTATTTTTAAAGGTGATAACAAGATCGATGGGATCACCACTGCCACTACAATTTGGGCTACAGCCTCAATAGGAATGGCGGTAGGATCAGGATATGTCTATTTTTCACTGTTAGGAACAGTGCTTGTTCTTTTGATTTTGAGTTCTCTTACCTATCTTCAGACCTTTATCGATAATTATCATAAGATCAGAGAGTATAAGATTGCAGTAGCGAGTTCTGAAAATATAAAACACTGTGAAACTATTTTCAAAGAACATCATCTGAAATATATGATGATCAAACAACAGTATACACAAGGGAATTTATCCGTTACATGGAGACTTACAGGAAAAAATAACCATCATGAAGAAGTTATCAGGTGCCTGATGGATGATGAGAAAATCATAGCTTATCAGTTTTGATACATAAAAAAATAAAGGCCTGAGCCTTTATTTTTTCTTGAAGATATATAAATCTTTATTAGGACCGTCAATTTCTTTTCCGTCCATATCCAGTTGGATAAGTATGTTTTCGCCCACTTTATATTTATAATTGGCTGTTTTACCTTTCAGTGTGATGATGCTTCCTGTGGTATCCCATTCAAAAGATCCTTTATCCTGATTCTTTGAATTTCGGTCAAGATATTCCTCACTGATACTGAATGTTTTGTCATTATTCAACGTTAAAGAAGTCTTGATACCGGGACAGTCTGCACACGGTACAACAGCCTCATAAGTACCATTCCAATCCAATGAGTTTTCAGAAGTATCCCCCGCAGCAGTAGGAGTGGCTTTTGAAATACTGTCTGTAGAAGGTGTCTGAACACTGGCAGAATCTGTTGTAGAACCTATTGTTTCAGCTGTTGTCTCTTTTTTTGAGCAAGAAGCAAGAAATAAAGCTGCACCGAATCCCAGGATAAACATTTTGTTTTTCATCATAATAATTAATCTAAATATTTTTTAATTTTAAACTGACTACTAACGAACAAAAACCGAGCCATATAAAGTGGGAGAGCCGGTGAGAATGAGTTCCAGATTGGGCTTTCGTAGTTTAGTTAGATGATAGGGAATTCCCTGTAAACCTGAACCATTATTCACCATGGACTTGGCGGAGTAAAAAATTCACAATTGGCATGGCTATATTCAATACTATAGTTCTATATCAATCTAAAAACGCTAAAATCTGCCCTCTGAAATCTAATGTCTCCATCTCCTAAAAACAGCCATTCCAACTTTACCCCCGTTTTATGAAGCCTGTTCGTATTTTTCTTCGTAAATTCGGGCAAAATTTTGATTATGACAAAAAAGATACTTTTATCCGTATTTCTTTTGCCGGCTGCAATGGCATTTGCACAACAATATGGAGGAATGTGGATTCCTACAGAACTGAATGAGAAGGAAATGAAGGATTTGGGAATGAAGATTTCTGCCAAAGACATTTTCAACCCTCAGAAGCCGAGTATTAAAGATGCAGTAGTACAGTTTAACGGTGGATGTACCGCAGAAATCATTTCGCCTAAAGGGCTGTTGCTTACTAATCACCACTGTGGTTATGGGCAGATTCAGGCACATTCTACAGTTCAGAATGACCTTCTTTCAAATGGTTTCTGGGCTAAAAATATGACTGGTGAATTACCAAATCCAGGTGTAAAAGTAGACTTCATTGTAGATATAAAAGAAGTGACATACCAGGTGTTGGAAGGTACAGATAACCTTACTGAGCCTGAGCTTACTAAAAAGATCAATAACAATATTGAGGTTTACAAAAACTCTCAGAAAATTGAATCATACCAATCGATCCTGGTAAAGCCAATGTACTATGGAAATAAGTATTATGCATATACCATCGAGACCTATAAGGATATCCGTCTTGTAGGGGCTCCACCACAAAGCATAGGAAAATTTGGTAGTGATACAGATAACTGGGTTTGGCCGAGACATACCGGAGATTTCTCTATGTTCAGAATCTATGCAGACAAAAACAACAAGCCTGCAGAGTTTTCAAAAGATAACGTTCCTTATGTTCCCAAGCATTATTTACCGGTTTCTATAAAAGACAAAAATGAAAATGACTTCACTTTTGTATTCGGATTCCCGGGAAAAACTACAGAATATCTTCCTGCAGTAGCTGTGGAGAAGATCATGAAGGATATTGATCCTGCAAGAATTGCTGTACGTGATGTGGCTTTAAAAACATTGGACGAAAAAATGCGTGTCGATAGTGAAACACGTATTAAATATGCTTCAAAATATGCATCAGTAGCCAATTATTGGAAAAAATGGATCGGTGAAGTAGAAGGATTGAAAAAATCCAATGCCGTAGAAAAGAAAGTGATGTATGAAGGTTCTCTGGTTGCTAAAAACCCTGAGATCAAATCCACTTTAGATCAACTGAACAAATTTTACAATGATCAGGCTCCTTACGCATTAAACAATGCCTATTATACTGAAGTTGTAAAAAATGCTGAGACATTGAAGCTTGCAGGTGACTATTATGACTTTGTAACCGCTGTAGAAGCGGGGAGAATGGATGAAAAGGAACTTGCAAAATTAAAAACAAAATTATCCTCTTTCTATAAAGACTACAGTGCAGAACTTGATTCCAGGGTAACGGCAAAGTTATTGGCTTTATATGCTAACAAAACAGCACCACAGTTTTTACCGGCAGGATTTAATAAATTTAAAGACGAAAACGCAAACATCCCTGTAGTGGAAGAGATGTCTAAAAACTCTATCATCACGGGAAGAACAGCGGTAAACGGAGCAGCACTAACTGCTGATATTGAAAAAGGATTCTCTAATCAGGATAAACTGATCAGAACTTTAAAGAAAGATCCTGTTTATCAATTGTATGTTTCTATGAAAGAGACTTACATGAAAACTGCTGATCCGCAATATACTTCGCTTCAGGCTAAGATTGATGCTTTACAGAAGAAGTTTATGGCACAACAGATGGAAACAGATAAGGAGAGAAAATTCTTTCCGGATGCCAATTCCACTCTTCGTGTAACGTACGGAAAAGTAAAAGGCTCTGCACCAAGAGATGCCGTTTCTTACGGATATCAGACGCACTTGGCTGGGGTAATGGAAAAGTATGTTCCGGGAGATTATGAATTTGATGTTCCTAAAAAACTGATCGATCTTTATAACAAGAAAGATTTTGGAATCTATAAAGATAAGACCGGTGATGTTCCTGTTGGATTTACAGCAACAAACCATACAACCGGAGGGAATTCAGGAAGTCCTGCGCTGGATGCTAACGGAAACCTGGTTGGTCTTAACTTTGACAGACAATGGGAAGGCACAATGAGTGATATCAATTATGATCCCCGTTTCAGCAGAAACATTATGGTGGATACAAAATATATACTGTTCATCATCGAAAAATTTGCCGATTCCAAATGGCTTGTTGATGAAATGAAAGTAATCAAATAAACAATAATGATAAGAACCTATTTAATCAAAAATTAAATAGGTTTTTTTATGCATAAAACTGTTGTAACCTTCTAATGGGGAAGAAAAATTTAAGATTTTATATATAGGTTAATTCTATGGATAAAGTAAATTGCAATACATTATATCTATGTAATTTTAAATAAAAAAATCTTATGAACGGGAACGATAATAAACTTAAAATGTGTACAGAATGTGGTACACAATATCCGGAAAGTCATACGGATAATACCTGTATTATATGTGAAGATGAAAGACAGGCGGTACCACAAAGTGGACAATCCTGGACGAGCCACGAAAAGCTTTTAGAAAAGCACAGTGTAGAAATAAAGAAAATCAATGATAATCTTTATGAATTTGTGGTAAACCCTCGGTTTTCCATTGGCCAGCGTGCTCTTTTTGTCATTTCAGAAGATGGAAATATACTATGGGATTGTATCCCATTACTGGATGAAGGGGTGATAGAATTTATTAAATCAAAAGGAGGATTAAAAGCGATTGCAATTTCTCACCCTCACTATTACTCGATTATGAAAATGTGGGCAGAAACCTTTACCTGTAAAATCTATATCCACGAAAAAGATAAAGAATGGGTGGTGAATGCCGGAAACTCTGTAGAATACTGGACGGGAGATCATATGAAGCTTTGGAATCAGATAAGACTTCATAATATAGGTGGACATTTTGATGGAAGTTCTGTTATTGAAATTCCCTGGATGAGTGAAAAAGGAACGCTTTTAATTGGAGATACAATGTATTTATCCCCATCCATGAAGCACTTTGCTACCATGAGAAGCTATCCGAACAGAATTCCTCTCCCGCAGAATGAAATTAAAAGAATTGAAAAGCGATTTGAAGAAATCAGTTTTGATACAATTTATGGGTTCTATTCCTATCAGAATGTAGAAAAGAATGCCGAAGAGATTGTGAAAAAATCTTTTGCAAAATATCAATAAAAAAAGAACGGAAATATTTCCGTTCTTTTTTATTAAGTATAAAGGAGATATTAATGTCCAAAAATATCTTGTAAACTTACTTCTGTAAAAGTTCCCATTTTACTTACGGCTTCCATATTAAGGTTTTCTTTTTTACCGATAATAGCCGTATTAAAATGTACCGGTTTGATGTCTGTCTGATAAAACTGTTTGATATCCTCAAACTTCAGCACCTGGATCTGTTCATAGATGTCTTTTCTGAAATCATGACTAATATTCAGTTTTTTCAGTCTTAGCGTATTGAAAAATATATTAGTCCTTGTCACCCTCGTTGAAGCGATTTGTTTTAAAGCCGCATTCTTTGCATTTTCAAATTGAGTGGGAACTTCCGGAAGCTCATTCATCAGGTCATTCATCGTATCCACAGCAATCATCAGCTTGTCTGGCTGAGTACCAATATAAGTAGTAACATAATCAGGATGATGCAGTTCCGAATTGGCACTGTAAGAAACATATGCAGAATAAGCAAGACTCTTACTTTCACGGATTTCCTGGAAAACAATCGAGGATAATCCCCTTCCAAAATACTCATTGAAGACATTAACTTTCCCGAAATTGGATGGATTGACAGGATTTCCCTTTCCTGCCTTACTCATTTCCATCTGAACCATGTCATAATTGATGAAAAATACACTTCCTCCTGTAGCAGGCTCAGGATAAAGTTTAGGTGCAGGAATCTGAAGACTTTCAGCTTCCGTATACTTTCCAATATATCCTTTGAAATTTTCAAAATCTTTTCCATAGAAAAAAATCTGATATGGATATTTGAACAGATTC
Organism: Chryseobacterium rhizosphaerae; assembly: GCF_003385455.1. Classification (GTDB taxonomy): domain Bacteria; phylum Bacteroidota; class Bacteroidia; order Flavobacteriales; family Weeksellaceae; genus Chryseobacterium; species Chryseobacterium rhizosphaerae. The sequence continues at coordinate 12,333 of NZ_QNUF01000049.1, forward strand.
TTCATACGGTCAGTAAATACTTCTGCTTTACTGCTTTCAAGCTCCTCTTTAGAGATAACATCTAGAAAGCGGGAAGTATGACCAAGTTTGGTGTAGGTGGTTAAGGCGGTCATAATTCGGTTTTTATCCTTCTTTACAGCCTCACGGTTTTCCAGGATAGTACCTACAAATTGAGTATAAATTTCCTGATCAGGTTTTACTTCATACATCCAGTGCTGTAAAAGACCGATCCCTTTTTCAATATTTTCTTCCAATCCGCTTAACGTAATCAACAGCTGATTATTGGTTGTCTTAAAATCATTACTGACTCCTATTTTAAAAAATTCTTTCTTTAAATCTTCAGGAGAAAACTTATGAGTTCCCAAATACTGCAGAAATTGGGTTGAAATTCCCAGATCCCTGTCGTTATCGCTACCAAAAGGGAAAATGAAATGTACCTGGGCAATATCATTATAGTTGTTTTTAACGAAACTCAGCCTTTTACCCTGAACATGATCAGTAGCGATTTCTTTTTGGTAATCGATGAATTCAGGCTTTATATCTTCAGGCTGATCAGCTAAAATCTCTTGTAGAAACTCAGATTGTGCATCACGGTTGAGTTTAACAGGAGTAATTCCCGGATTTTCTACCCGTACCAATTTGTCATTGATCCCTTTTTCTTTATAAACAACAACATAGTTGTTTTTGAAGAATGTAAGGGCAAAATTCATGACATCTTCCTTGGTGAAACTGGAATATTCATCCATTTCATTCAGTTCCTGTTCCCAGGTTCTTCCTTTTATATATGTGTCATAAAGAGTTGTGGCCAGGCCTTCCGCAGTTTCAAGCCCCTTCATTCTTTGAAGTTTGAAATCGTTTATAATGGCAGGAAGCATCCAGTCGGGGAAATCTCCCTTTTTGATCAGTTCAATTTCTTCCAGTACCATTTCCTTCGCTTCATCCAGCGTCTGTGTTTCCTTGGGAACAGCTACAATAGAAAAATAACCATATTGTTTTAATCCTACAGAAAAAGCCTGTGCCCAAAGCATTTTTTGAGTCTGATTAATATGGAGATCCAATAAACCGGCCTCCCCTCTGTTGCTAAGGATGTTAGCTACAATATCAGCAAGCATAGCCTCTCTTGTACCATAGCTGTCAGTTCTCCAGGCCATCTGAACCCTTGGGGTAGTGGGGCTTTTTACCGTTTTGGTAACAATCTCAGTGATGGGTTTTTCTATAACCGGAGTTTTTTTAGGAAGCTCTCTATAAGGAATAGTCCCGAAATACTGATCAATTAACTGGATTGTTTCATCAAAATCAAAATCTCCCACCAATACCATTGCATAATTATTAGGAACATAATATTCATCAAAATATTTATGAATCGCTTCCATAGAAGGATTTTTTAAATGTTCCGGCTTACCTAAAGTAGTTTGTTGCCCGTTAGGGTGGGTAGGAAACAAAGCATCCATCAATTCATAGTTCACCAATCTGGAATCATTATCCTGTGCTCTGTTGAATTCTTCATACACAGATTCCAGCTCTGTATGGAAAAGGCGTAATACGATTTCAGAAAACCTTTCCTTCTCTATTTTTAGCCATTTTTCAAGCTCGTTGTTGGGGATATTATTTTTATAGACCGTTTCATCAAACCAGGTATGGGCGTTGGTTCCGCTTGCACCCAAAGATGAAATAGCTTTATCATACTCATTCGCGATAGCATATTGACTGGCTTCCTGAGAAATTTGGTCTATTTTTTTATAGATCTCTTTCTTTTTTTCAGCATCCTGCTCTGCTTTATGGGCTTCATAAAGTTCTGAAATCTGATCGATAAGTTCTTTTTCCTTTTTCCAGTCCTGAGTTCCGATCTTAGAAGTCCCTTTAAACATCATGTGTTCAAGATAGTGAGCCAACCCTGTATTGTCTGCCGGATCATTATTACTTCCCGTTCTTACCGGAATGAAAGTCTGAATTCTTGGTGCATCAAAGTTTTGGGCAAGGAAAACCTTTAAACCATTCTTCAGCATGTAGATTCTTACCTTATTTTCATCGTGGGTTACCGTAGTATATTCGTAGAGGTTGGTATCAGTATGAACTGTTTCCTTATATTTCTTGTCAATCATAGATAAACTCATTTCATTCTTTAAAATTCAGAATGTACTACAAATGTAAGCAATCAAAAAAAATGTTTCCCCTTTTTTATGACTATTACATCTATTATTGTAGTTGAAAAGGTGAATAAGAGTAAAAGTATATAACCTATTATAAATATACAGCAGGGGATAGTAGAGTATACCAATTGCCCACTATATAATAATATACAGCTTCATTCCATTCTCTCAACTCCCAACCTCTAGAACCCACCAACTCTCAGACTCTCCAACCCTCCAACTTTCAAACTCATAAGTAGCTTTTTCCCGCTATCCACTCATACTCCTCGCGCCAAGGCTTTCCAGTGCTGTAATCCTTGCGCTTTCCGGCCTGTGCTGTGGGGTATCCGTTTCTATCGGGGCTAGGGGAGTAGATATAGATTATAAATATAGGCTGATGAATAACTGGTAGTCAATAGTCAATATAGCCAGCCATCAGTCGCTAGCTGCCAATAGCCAGCTGCCAATCAATTCTTTTTGGAAATGCATATTCAATAGGAGTGTGCTTTAGCCCGCTCAAATAAAATCAGCCTCTGCCCTGGCTTTAGCCCAAACATAATTGAGATATTCTATCCTATAAAAGAATACCCTACTATATATATGTATAACTTCCATCACTTATCACTTATCACTTATCACTCATTACTCCTCATCTCAGCTCCCTCCCACATTCCAAGGCGTTGCTTCAAACATTTGTTTAAAATTTTCTCCCTTGCCTACCAGTAGGTTAGGATAAAATATGAATATAATATGAATTTAAAGTTAAATAAACTTGTTTGGTATAGGTAAGTTGGCTTACCTTTGCCCCACTGAAAAACGAAAGATATTCAGTAAGCGCAGAAGAGCTTTTAGATAAGCAGAAACGATATACTTTAAAAGATAATAATTCTAAAAAACGTGATCAAAACTTTTTAAAAATAAAAGTTGCGAAAGTGAAAAAGATTTGTATCTTTGCAGTCCCAATATGGGAGCGCAGGAGTAGATGGATTGAGGGTTTAGA
>NZ_QNUF01000050.1 GCF_003385455.1 Chryseobacterium rhizosphaerae
GATATTTTCTGCTTGTTCCATCTCTCTTTCTTTCCCATTTTTTCCTTGTTCTGCTTCATATTTAAATAATGTAAAACCTAAATCCAAAGCAATTTTAATCAAATTACCAAATTGTGGTTCTGAAGTGTAAAAACCACTTTGTGTTGTTGGAAATTTTCTAATGTTTATTGAATCATCACCTAAAGCTTCAATACCTAAATAACGATAGCCATTTTCATAAAGTCCTTTTAATAAAGATGCCGCAAACATTCTATGATTTGCATAATGATGTGCTTCATTGAGAATCACTATTTCCTCTTTTTTTGACTTATTTATGATATAATCGTTAGCATTTTCAACTTTATGATTTATAAATTTCAAACTATAATCTTTAGATATTTTTTTTTCTTTCTGCCCTAGTTTATCCCAGGTTTGTAATCCCTTAAAATAATAATTTGATATAGAATACCTCATTGCTCCAATTTGATATTTGTTAGAATCATCCCCACTTTTATCATTATTGATTTCCTTTACAATATCAGTTGAAAATTTATATGTATTCTGCGCTTTGACGCTCAAAGAAAAAATGGCGAAAAATAAAAAAAATGTTTTCTTCATGCGCTATATGTATTTAATTTAACGGCCAATACGGGAAAAATATTTTCTCTTTGTTGTCTGGTTTCAGCTTGTGATTTTTTTTCAATATACTTCTTTGGTTGGCTTTCTCTGCCTTTCACCCATTCAAACCTAAAACAGTTTGATAATTATCCAGATAAAGATATTTCTATTTACTGATAGAATCTAATTTATTTTTCTTAATCTAGTTCTGAAGTCCTGTGGGAGTATATTATAGCGATCAGCAATCAATTTTTTTTGTAAAATCATTTTCTTAGCTGAGCTTCTATTTTTAGTTTATATGTGGGCAGTTTACTTTTTCCAAGACTTTTAGACCTTCCCAATTTTATTCTATTAGATCTTGTGTGGAAGTTCTTTAAAATACTATATTTCCAATTCTACAATTTTCTTTGCCATTTTTTGATTGATGCTTTCCGGAATCAGACTCATTAAAAAATTGCGCAGTGAATTTCCCCGTTGCCATTGGGAGACTTTTCCAATACTGCGGCTTGTATGGACGATATAATCTACTTTCTTTCTTCTGATCTTTTGAAACTCTTCAAAAACAGCATTAAAATCGTTGTTTTTTTCCAGTAATCTTCCGATGATATAAGCGTCTTCAATAGCCTGGCAGGCACCTTGTCCCATATTAGGAGTTGTAGCATGGGCAGCATCTCCAATCATGCATAAGTTGTCTGTATACCATTGAGGAATAGGAGTGAGATCGGTGATGACATTACAGATGATATCTCCTTTAGCAGTAGCTCCGATAAGGTTTAAAATTAAAGGGTCAAAGTCACTGAAAATATCAGCTATCGTAATATGGGGGTCAAAACTTTTCTCATTGATGCAGGCATACCAATAGACTTTTTTCTCAGAAATTTTTACAAATCCAAATCGTTTCCCTTTTCCCCATACTTCAAAAGCTTCCTGGTGGTATTTTTCCGGAAGATTGAAGTCTACCAGACCACGCCAGCATTTCTGCCCGGAATTCCGGATAGTCCCGGTTTTAAAGATCTGATTCCGGATTTGAGATTTTATACCGTCAGCTCCAAAGATGATCCTGCTTTCTTTTTGAATTCCGTTTTCAAACGTCAGCGCATAGTTTTCTTTCTTTTCAATTTTCAGTAAAGAATGGCCGAGCTGAATATGTTCTGGTCCTATATTTTCTACAAGAATCCTTTGAAGTTCTGCCCGGTGAATAGCGACATTGCAGGAATTATACTTTTTTTCCAGTGCCAGGATCTCCGTTTTTGAAATAGGTTTGAGGGATTCATTAGCAATGGTGATTCTGTGGATTTTGTTTCCTGCTTTTTCAATTTTTTCCTTTAAGCCTAACCGGTCAAATACCTGCATGGCATTGACAGCCATCATAATGCCTGCTCCCACAGGTTTTATTTCCTGAGCAGATTCATAGATTGTAAAATTATTGAGATGCTGTTTCAGTACATTTCCAAGGGTAAGGCCACCAATACCGGCTCCTATGATTGAAATAGTATTCATCGGATTTAATTTTTATTGAAAAAACACCTTTAGGTTATAATGTTAGCATATAGCTTTCCGATACCTTCTGGAATCCATATTTGCCAAAAAAATGATGGGCACCATGATTATTGACCCCACTTTCAAGCATAATAAAACTGATATTCCAGTTTTTTGCTTCTTCTATCACTTTTTCTAAAAGTTTACTGCCCAGTGATTGCCCCCTTACTGTACTATCTAAAAGCATATCTTCTAAAATCGCGTACTTTTTAAAAGGACTGCTGATCACATTAAAAACCAGCATGCCGACAATTTTCCCTTCGCTGTCCTCAACGATTAAAATATGTAATTTTGAAGTACCATCATAGTCATAATCGCTCATAAGCTGCTCGGTAAATACTGCCTTGAGGTCCGGATTCCAATGCTGGGAATCTAAAGCTCTGCCATACATGATTTCACTGTGAGAGATATAGGAATCTGTTTTATGGGTAATAAAAAAATCTACCAGTTCCTCAATACGGGTTTTATCGGTGAGCCATTGTGTCTTATATTCCATGAGAGATTGTATTATTTTAATTTTTTTAATTCTTCCAGCAATTGATTCTGCTTGGTAATGAAACTATCCAGACTATCAGTTTTTAAAGGATGAGCTTTTTGGTATTTTTCAATTTCGGGAAGTGTTTTCCTGATTTTGAATGCAGTATATGTACTGGTCAGTGTTTCATTATTTTTAGTGATTTGACTGATACGTTCCGTTATATTTTTTACTGTAAGCTTGTACCGGTCAGAGCTGGAGGTAATTTCTTTTTCTATCTGCTGTTTTACCAGTGAGTCTGTAATGGCCTTAGTCTGATAATGGGCATCCTGATAAAAAGATTCAGAAGTGTCGAGTATGTTTTTATATACGGCTAAAGCTTTTTCTGTTTCCTCAAAGGTTTTCACTACTCTGGAATTGAGAGCTGTCAGATTTTTATCATTCTTAATTAATTCGGAATAGATATTGTCTACACTTGTGCTATTTCCACGATAGCTTTTAAAAGAGCCTGAAACGGATGACTCTGCATTATCAACAGCATTTTCTACAAGAGGAGGATTTTGCTGCTTATTTTCTGTACAGGAAAGTATGGACAGAGCCAGGGTAGAAGCGAAAAGTATTTTTTTCATAATATATTGTATTAAGTGACGGGTTATCGTAATTGTTACATCAGATCTCAACAATTAAAAGTAAACATTTAAATCCTTTTCATGAAGATTGCCGGACATGATTTTAATTAGTTGATGGAAGGTTGAACATTGTTACGCAGTTGATATAATTGAATATAAATCAAAGTTTTTATTTTTTAGACACTTTAGTATACTTTAGAAAGTTTAAAGGAATGCCGCACAATTACGTTCATATAAGATGAAAATCAAAGATTTTCTTAAAACTTTAGTGTACTCTATACGCGCAAAGCTGGAAACTTTAATAACTTAAGTGTTTAAAAACTTTTGTGACTTTTGTGGTTACAAGAAAGTTTTAATCCACTAGGGTTGAATTCCTACGGAATGACAAACAGAACACTATCATACATCACTCTATATAAATCTCAACATTGCAAATATTTAAAACACTTTAGAACACTTTAGCAAGTTTAAAATAATAGTGCATAAGTAAGTGCACTTAAGATGAAAATCAAAGATTTTCTTAAAACTTTAGTGTACTCTATATGCGCAAAGCTGGAAACTTTAATAACTTAAGTGTTTAAAATCTTTTGCGACTTTTGTGGTTACGAGAAAGTTTTAATCCACTAGGGTTGGATTCCTACGGAATGACAAACAGAACATCAAATCTTCGATTTGTGGTGAAGTTTAAACAAACTTAATATAAATCTCAACATTGCAAATATTTAAAACACTTTAGAGCACTTTAGCAAGTTTAAAATAATAGTGCATAAGTAAGTGCATTTAAGATGAAAATCAAAGATTTTCTTAAAACTTCAGTGTACTTTATATGCGCAAAGCTGGAAACTTTAATAACTTAAGTGTTTAAAAACTTTTGTGACTTTTGTGGTTACAACAAAGTCCTAATCTACTACGCTTGGATTCCTACGGAATGACAAACAGAACATCGAATCTTCGATTTGTGGTGAAGTTTAAACAAACTTAATATAAAAAAGCGGAGCCTGAAAACAGACTCCGCCTATAGAATTTTATAATTCTAAAATTATTTACCTAAATAAGATTTCAAAATCTTGCTTCTGGTATTGTGTTTTAGTCTTTTGATCGCTTTTTCTTTGATCTGACGAACTCTCTCTCTTGTAAGATCGAAAGTTTCTCCAATTTCTTCTAAAGTCATTGGATGCTTTCCGTTAAGTCCGAAGTATAATCTTACTAAGTCAGCCTCTCTTGGAGTCAAAGTATTCAATGCTCTTTCAATCTCAATTTGAAGAGATTCAAGCATCAAATCTTTATCAGGACTTGGTGATTCTCCAGAACGTAATACATCATAAAGGTTAGAATCTTCACCTTCTACTAAAGGTGCATCCATAGACAGGTGTCTTCCGGAGTTTTTCATCGATTCTTTAATATCCTCCTCGCTCATGTCAAGAACTTCAGCCAATTCTTCCGGAGAAGGTGGTCTTTCATTTTCCTGCTCAAGGTGAGCGTAAGCTTTATTAATTTTATTGATGGAACCAATTTTATTCAACGGTAGTCTTACAATTCTTGACTGCTCAGCCAACGCCTGTAAAATTGATTGACGGATCCACCATACTGCGTAAGAAATAAATTTGAAACCTCTGGTTTCATCATATCTTTTTGCCGCTTTCATCAATCCTAAATTACCTTCATTAATCAAATCGGGTAAAGAAAGACCTTGATTTTGGTATTGCTTAGATACAGAAACTACGAAACGAAGGTTGGCTTTGATTAATTTCTCAAGTGCAGCTCTGTCGCCCGCACGTATTCTTTGTGCCAATTCTACTTCTTCGTCCGCCGTGATTAGTTCTACCTTACCAATTTCCTGCAGATACTTGTCTAATGAAGCAGTTTCCCTGTTGGTAACCTGCTTGGTGATTTTTAATTGTCTCATCTATTTTTTCCTCAAAAAAGAGTTACTATATATTATACGTTTCAACATATAAAAAGGTTACACCTTTTTCAATTATTTTTTATTTATTTAAATTGAGATTCAAAAATTAGTTGTAAATTGTGCCTCTCACGGCTTGGAACGCTATTTTTATGTTTTTTATTTGAACTGTATTTTAGTAGATCCGAATAAGATTTGAGTTTAAAAAAACAAAAAAGCGAAACTATAATTCCGCTTTTATTATTTAGGATGAATCATTAAAATTGACTTTTAAGATGTACTCCTGATCATTTTCTCAGTTTACCTTAAAACAGTTCGTTCAATACTTTCGCCAGTCTTAAACCTCCGTACAGAAGCTGTCTTTCAAGGGTCTCATTGAATTTGTACTGGTACTCGTAAGATAATTTCGAATCGTTAGGAGTCTGTGCATAGATCTTGTTGGCAATTTTATGAGAATCATACAACCAGTCTTCCAGTGTTCCAGACTGAATCTGTGCCACTTCTTCCTTAGATTTAATATCCAGAAGTTTTGAATATTCTGTATAACTGTATTTTTGTGAATCTACCAGTTTACCATCCCAAACTGAGTGTAAATTGGTTTTATCCCCGAAATAGGTAACATTGATTCTGTTTCCACCTAAATCTTCAGCTCTTCCTACATGCAGAGGCTGAGCAAGGTCACCCATAATGTGGATTAAAAAGATCAATGCAATCTTTCTGTCTTTTTCAGATGTGTTTTTATCCTTGATCTGGCTGGATAAAGTGTTGACCTGAGTATAAAGACTTGGGCCTGCCTGAAGTTTTAAATTTTGATCAAAAGCTTTGAAATCAGCCTGTGGATCAATATTTACATAATGCCATGATGAAGCTTGCTTCCAGGTACCTGTAGTATCAGATTTAATGAAGTCTGGCCAGTTTGCCCAATAAGCAAGACGCTCTTTCCCCATTATTTTTTTGATTTCCCTTCTTGCTTTTCTCGAAAGATGGTTTTCTGCGATGTCTGCAATAACTCTGTGACCCGTCAATCCCCACGCATAAGAATAAAGTGAAGAAGAGATGAATGCTAAAATCAGAATTTTAGAATAAATACTTTTCATTTTAAATAACAATTTTCAGGCTGCAAAGATACGGCCGGTTTCCGAATGAACATGGAATAATAGAAAAATTATTCTATAATATTTGTTAATACAGTTGAACCTAAATAAAAGAGGTGGGTATATCAGACCTTGGATATTTTGTTTTTTTGTGTGGTATATCCTGTAATAAGGAGTATGCAGGCTTTAAGTCTTTGATTATAAGTTACCAATTTAAAAATCTAAGAAGGGAGTGAAGTGAGTGTTTACCGTATTTTTACGGAATTTACTTAATATTATTCCTTTTAATGTCAATAAATTAGTATTTTTAGGATAAAATTATTAGCAAAATATTTTTTCAAACTTATGAGATATATTATCTTTACCAGTCATAATCACAGGAAACACTATGCATGAGAATAATATTGTAGATATGAATTACAATAAGCTGCAGACAGACTTTAAGGCTGAAGCAGTGGCAGTTAATCTTTTGAGATATCACAGGGCTGTAAGCAATATATTTATTGAGCGGATCGGAGTAAATGACCGTGCCTATCTGAAAGATATTAAAAGTATTTCGAGCAGCTATTTAGGATTTGATGAAGAAGTATTTACTATAGAAAGCTATAGGGAAGGTATTTATGATTACCTTCCGGAAGGACTTTTCCATCCACCGTCTCTGGGCGCGTCAAGAAAGAACGTTGATACGGTAGTACGGGAAATCCGTAAACAGAAAAGGGTAGAGGAAGATGCACGGAAGTTTTTCCGTCCTTTTGAGCTGGAGGTATTCTTTACGGAAATAAGCGCATTGCTTAAAGAGGCCGAATTTGAGATCACCAGCAATACAGATGCTTTACTGGAAACAGTAAGTGAGCTTTGGCCACTGATCAATATGCTGGATAAACAGAATGCTTATATATTCATGCATATTTTACCCTTTTTTCATCAGATCAGAGGAGATAAAAAATGGTTTGAAAGATGTATGACGGCTTTTCTGCAGGTACCGGTAGAAGTGACTTTTTCTCCCAATATCATTGATGGACTGGAGAAAAATGATGACTCCATGTTATTGGGGAACTCAAGATTGGGAGTAACCTATATTCCCAGTGGAAAACATATGGACGGTCAACGGAATTGGGTAGTCAATATAGGACCTATTCCTTATCTGGAGATGAAAAAATATATCCCTGGCAATCCTTTCAGACAAGTGCTGCAGGTTCTGTATGATTATTTTCTGCCTGTCACCGTAGATGTAGAAGAGAATTTTATTACAGAAAAAATAGAATATTCATTCAGTCTGGAAGATGATGATAGAAATGCCAATCGCCTTGGATACTCTACATTTCTCTAAATTATTTTATTATATTTACAACTACCAACAAAGTATAAATTCGAAAAGAAACAAATGGAAATTTCTTCAGTAAAGGGTATTTTTTTTAGGTATATTTTAATGCCTTTAATCGCAGTTATTATGATGGTTATACTCGGTATAATCAGGAGAAACAAACCTGCGATAAAAATTAAAGTAATTATTGTATACGTACTTCTGTGCAGTTTATGTCTGGCTATTCCGGGCGTTTTTGGATTTGCCGGAAATTTATTTAATCCGTATTGGTATCTGATTGCACAGGTTGTTTACCTTATTTTAGGGATTATTCACGTTAATCTCCTGCACAAATATTTCAAAAAACATATAGATTCTCTGGCCATGAGCATTTTATTTGAATCTATACTTTCATTAACGTGTATAGTTTTTGGAGGATTCCTGTTCACTCTGATTTTTAACTGGATGAGTAAGGGTACAGGATATGCGGTGATGGCCGCTACCAGTATACTGATCTTCGTTGTTCCAATGGTATTCTATTACTGTTATATGCAGCTTATCAGTATTCCTTTTGATATTTATAAGACATGGAGATATTCTCCGGAACAGAAACTGCCGGATTTTGAAGGTGCCGATTTTGACAGGTTAATGGTCCTGAATGTTGAATTAAGTAAGAATTTAGAAGATACAAACAGGTTTAGAATTAAAGCCAAAACACTTCCGACAGGAGTTACTTTTGGAGATTGGTTTTATAGAGTGGTAGATGATTACAACCACAAAAACCCAAGTTCTGTGATCCATCTTTCAGATCAGGAAGCTGAACCTTATTATTGGATCTTTTATACCAAGAAATCATTTTTCAGCTTTAGAAAATATATAGATTTTGACCAGGATATTTCTACAAACAGCATTTCTGAGAATGAAGTGGTGATCTGTAAAAGAGTCATTCAGCATGAAGAGGAAGGAGTTTTAAGAAAACCATAATCACAAAAAACTAAAAAGTATTTAACATGATACAGCCTATAAAACATTTTGCAATCAATTGGGTAGATGGGATGAAAGTTTCCCAAAGACACCTTAATGATCAGGATAATTTCTTAATTGACACTATCAGAGATTCCAATTCACTTGGAATTACTACATATAATTACGGACTTTTACCTATCTCCACAGAGATTACAGACCGCACTATTTTTGATGTTCATAATACGGCCACCAATGATGTACAGCTTGTCATCAAGCGATGCAGTGCGGTGACCATGGCGGGATATCGTATTGAACTGACAGATAGGAGAATAAGTGTAAAGTCGTTGGCCAAAACGATGAATGAAGAGCAGGCTGACGGAGATTATTATATTTTGATATCCGTTAACCCTTTTGATAAAGTACCTTTCGGAGATATTGATCCTGAGGAGATTCCACCACGTCATCCTAATGCCCAACCGAATCACCATCTGGAATTACTTCCTGTAACATCGCTTAACAGCAGTTATTCCGGAGGAAATTATCTGATCATTGGTAAAGTTGATTTGAAAGGAAATATTGCACAGGTAGATTCGAATTTCATTCCTCCATGTACTTCTGTTCAGAGTCATCCGGCTTTAGTAGATTATTATGGCAGTTTTGCGAAGTCTATTGGAAATCTGCAGCAATATGCATTTAAGATCATTCAAAAGACCTCTCATAAAAACCAGAATACGGCATTGGCACAGAATGTTAAGTTTCTATGCAGTACAATGGTTAATACTTTTGGAGATATGTATTTCCAGTTTAGAAATATTACCCCTTGGCAGCCCCCAGTATTTTTGATTGAGTCTTTTGCCAAACTGGCTCTTCATTTATACAACGCGACTCAGCTTCTGGTTCCTGCAGAGCTGGAAGAAATGCTGAATTATAGTTTGGAGTGGAGCGAAATTGCACCCCATACTTTATTGAACCAGCTTTCTATTGTAGCTGAAACCAATTATGACCACCACAATTGCGGAGAGCCTTTGCTTTACATCCAGCAGATGCTAAGAAGTTTAGAGACTATTTTCTCTAAATTAAGCGAACTTGATTATATTGGTCAGAGAAAAGAGAATATTATCGTTAATGAACAGGAAGTTTCTACCAACACCAATCCGAAGAGAGGATGGAGTGTTTTAGATTAACATCATCTAATGTAATACAATATTAATCCCGGATGAAAATTCGGGATTTTTTGTGAATGCTGATTATCCGAATTAAAACTATTTGCCGAGTCACTACTTTTCAAATTTATAACGACTTATAGAATGAATCTAGATGCAATAAGACGGGACACTCCCGGGTGTTCAGACAAGATATTTTTAAACAGTGCCGGTTCATCCCTGATGCCTAAGCCTGTTGTTGAAAGAATAGTGGAATATTTATATGAAGAACAGGAGCTGGGAGGGCATACCACGGCAGAGAAAAACATTGAGCCAATCAATGCGTTTTATGAACAGGCTGCGAAGCTGATTAATAGTAAACCTTCCAACATTGCTTTTACGAATAGTGCCACCGATGGGTATGCAAAAGCACTGTCAAGTATATCTTTTAAAGATGGCGACTGTATCATTACCACCAATGATGATTATATATCAAACCATATTGCTTTTATTTCTTTACAGAGGAGATATCGTATCAAAGTGATCAGAGCGGTCAATATGCCGGATAATGAGCTGGACCTTGCGTATTTTGAACACTTAATCCAAAAGCACCGCCCCAAATTAATTGCGGTGACTCATATTCCTACCAACTCAGGGTTAATTCAAAATGTGGAAGGAGTAGGGAAGCTCTGTAAGCAGTATGATATCCTATATCTTGTAGATGCCTGCCAGTCGGTAGGACAGCTGGTTGTAGATGTTACAAAGATGAATTGTGACTTTTTAACGGCAACTGGCCGGAAATTTATAAGGGGACCGAGAGGTACGGGATTTTTATATGTTTCGGACTATGTATTAGCTCAAAAAATGGCCCCTTTATTTCTGGATAGTAATGGTGCTGAATGGACTGCATTTGATCATTATCAGCTCAGTGAAACCGCAAAAAGATTTGAGTTTTTTGAAAGATCCAATGCTTCATTACTCGGGCTTACGGTAGCTTTAAAGTATGCCAATGCGATAGGAATGATCAATATTGAAAACTACAACAGAAAACTGTCTGAAACGTTGAGAACCCATCTTCTGGATAATGGGTTCAGAATTTTAGACAAAGGAAATCAATTGAGCAGTATTATTACTTTCTGTGAGCAGGATGGAAAGATTGACACCATTCAAAAAATAATAAAGGAGAATAATATTATTTTTAAAGTAAATAATAAAAATGGTGCATTAATTGACTTTACCTTAAAAAATGTAGATCAGGCTATACGCCTCTCACCTCATTATTTTAATACAATGGAGGAAATTGAAAAGGTGTCTGCAATGCTGAAGCTGTAACCAAATATAAAAAGAAAAAGACCTGACAATTAATTGTCAGGTCTTTTTCTATAATTTTGAATCTTATTTTTTATTCAGAAGGTCAAGGGTGTGTTCTACATGTCCACCTCCTTTCCATTCATCATGTCCCGGAATAACCATAATAGCCTTAGAATATTTAGCCTTTAGTTTTTCCATTGTTTGCGGCCATTGCTTTACATTAGCTTCTCCTGTGTACCCTAAATCTACAGCATTTCTGCTTTTTACAAGGCATCCGCCATCTAAAATATTATATTTTGGAAACCATACCACTACATTGTCGGCAGTATGCCCTTCTCCAAGAAAATCTACCACAAATTCTTCTCCGCCTATACGGTAAGGCTTCCCTGTTTTTATGATTTCAGTTGATGTTGCTTTGCCGTCTTTTTTCAGAAATTCATTTGTTTTTTCTGTAGCATAGGTTTTAATACCCTTGTTGTTATAAAAACTTAAATCTCCGGCTCTGTCTTCATGTGAGTGGGTTGCAAATACAGCAATCACAGGAAGATTATGACGCTTTTGTATGGTGTCCATCAGGCTTTGGTACTGTGTTTTCTGCCATGGAACATCAAATAAAACGACTCCTTTTTTGGTAATAAGATACACTGCATTGGTAGAATATTCCTTTCCCCCAAATACTCCAAATGTTTTGTAAATATACAGGTTGGGTTTAATAGGTGGTTCTATAACAAAATCTCTTACCTGAGCATTGGCAAGCGGGCTTAGCAACATGGAAATAATAAAAAACTGAATGCTTTTTTTCATAATTTTTAGGGTAATAATTAATGTTTTATTGCTTGACGAAAGAAGTGGCAAGCAGAAAGTTTTGCAAACCTAATAAATTTAAAGCACCAAAGTTTTCGTAAAAAAGTATTTAACCGTTTTTTAACAATTTCCAATAAGACTCATAGGATGTGAAAGTCTTGGTTACCTATTTGATCTTTATACCGATGATTATTTTTTTACCAGTATTTTCTCAGTAGCCTTTTTACTGAGTACTTCTGTTTTTCCTTCAATCTCTATAGTTACAGATTTGTCGAAGCTTTCAATTTTAAGAATCTTGATTCTGGTATTGAGAAGAAGTTTTCTTTCGGTAAGGTAGCTTAAAAAAGCATCATCGGAAAGGGTAACTGAGGCGAAAATTACAGTTTCACCCACTTCACAGTTACTCAATCTCTGCAGATCCTGAGCAATGATATTTCCCTTTTTATCCGGAATAGGTTCTCCATGAGGATCAAATTTTGGATAATCCAGAATTTCGTCCATTTTATCAAAGAAAATCTGAGAGTGTACATGTTCCAGCTGCTCCGCAATCTCATGAACATTTTCCCAACCGAAATTCATTTTTTTCACCAAAAACATTTCAGTAAGCCTGTGTTTACGGACTACCAATGCGGCTTCACGTCTTCCATTCTCTGTCACAATCAGAGGTTTATAGGTCTCATAAATGACCCATTTTTTCTCTGCGAACTTCTTCATCATATTATTGACACTCGGCATTTTTACATTTAAAAATTTGCTGAGCTCATTAATCGTTACTTTTCCTTCATTGTCAACTAAATGAAACAGTGCTTTCAAATAATTTTCTTCTGTGAGTGTTGTTTTCAAAATGTTAGATGATTTTCAATACAAATCTAACAAAAAAAAATAGTAAAATAAATAGACGGAGAAGGCGGAGTTGCTATTCCAACATTTTTGGGAATGATCTTTTTTTGCAGTAAATCACTTAGAATGATAAATATTTATAGTTTTTAATAAAAGATTATCATTAAATGTAAGTGTTTTATATCATTTTATTCCCTATATAT
>NZ_QNUF01000051.1 GCF_003385455.1 Chryseobacterium rhizosphaerae
GCTTCATAATTAGGTTCCTGAGAAATATCCGGTACCTGCTCTTCATAAATAATATTTCCTGAAGGATCAATCACTACAACAGCCCTGCTGAGAAGTCCTTTCATAGAAGATTCTATCATCTCTACCCCATAATTCCATCCAAAATCTGAACGGAAATCCGAAAGCATCACCACATTGTTGATCCCTTCAGCTCCACAGAATCTTTTTTGAGCAAAAGGTAAGTCTTTGGAAATACAAAGAACTACCGTATTGGGAAGATTTCCTGCTTCCTCATTGAAATGATGAACAGATGCTGAGCAAACTCCCGTGTCTACACTTGGAAAAATATTCAGAATCACATACCTCCCTTTATAAGCATCCAAGCTCTGGTCATTCATATTAACATCCGTAAGGGTGAATTTGGGTGCCGGTTTGTGTACATCCGGTAACTTGGAGTAAGTACGAACTGGCGTTCCTTTTAACAAAACAGTATTGATGGCTTTAGATTTTTGAGCAAAACCAATTGCTGAGAAAAAGAACAACGTACTGAAAACTATTTTTGAAAACATTGAAAATTTATTTTTAACAAAAATATTGTTTTTTTCAGTTGGCTGGGTTAATTTTCATTCAAACAGCTTGCAAATAGAACAAATCTATTAAACCATAGATTCTAAAATCGTTTTTTACATCTACCTTTATTCTTCAAAAATTACATTCAAATTATTAAAATTTTAGAAAATATGAACTCGAACAGCACATCGTCATTTCAGGATATTTTTAAAAGTGAAAATGAAATTCCCGAAGAATATAAAGTTCCCGAGATCCATCAGAAGGAATATCTGCTTAATGGAGAACTGGTAGAATGGAAAGGGGAAATGCAGAATATCTATTCGCCGGTTTGTATTCCCACAGAAAACGGATTGGAAAGGAAGCTGCTGGGAAGTATTCCGAATATAGGACCGGCAGAAGCAATGGAAGTTCTTGATGCCTGTGTAAAAGCATATAATAACGGATTAGGAGAGTGGCCTACCATGTCTGTGGAAGGAAGAATAAAATGTATGCAGAAATTCGTATACCTGATGATTCAGCAGCGTGATCTGGTCATTAAATTACTCATGTGGGAGATTGGGAAAACCTTGGCTGATTCTACCAAAGAATTTGACCGTACTGTAGATTATATCAACCAGACGATTGATGCATTAAAAGATCTTGACAGGGAGTCTTCCCGTTTTCAGCAGGCTGAAGGAACGATCGCGCAGATCAGAAGAGCACCATTGGGTGTTGTTTTGAGTATGGGGCCGTTCAATTATCCTTTGAATGAGATTTTTACTACACTGATTCCTGCCCTGATCATGGGAAATACAATCTTATTTAAGTTACCGAAACATGGAGTATTGGCTCATTATCCTCTGTTGAATGCATTTAAAGAAGCTTTCCCAAAAGGAACCGTGAACACGCTGTATGGAAAGGGTTCGGAAATCATCACTCCGATTATGGAAAGCGGAAAGGTGAATGTACTGGCTTTCATTGGTTCCAGTAAAGTAGCGAATGGATTGAAGAAATTACATCCGAAAGTTAACCGTTTACGGGCTATTCTAAGCCTGGATGCTAAAAATGCCGCTATTGTTACTAAACATGCTAACCTTGACGTGGCCGTGAGTGAATGTATTCTGGGGGCACTTTCCTTTAACGGACAACGTTGTACTGCATTAAAACTGATATTTGTTCAGAAAGAAATTGCAGCAGAGTTTACGGCCAAGCTAAGTGAGGCTGTTTCTGCTCTAAAGCCGGGACTTCCCTGGGAAAAAGATGTAAAGGTAACTCCACTTCCTGAAGTGAATAAACCTCCTTATTTAAAAGAATGTATTGATGATGCATTGGCAAAAGGAGCATCAGTTTTAAATACACAGGGAGGCTATACCGAAGAATCTTTTGTATTCCCGGCGGTGGTTTATCCTGTGAACAGTGAGATGAAACTGTATCATGAAGAACAATTTGGACCTATAATTCCTGTAGTACCGTTTGAAGAGATTGAAGAACCTATAGAATATCAGGTGAATGCTTCTCATGGGATGCAGGTGAGCATTTTCAGTGAAGATCCACAGGAAGTTTCCAGATTGATTGATCCATTTGTGAATCTTGTAAGCCGTGTTAACATCAATTGTCAGGCACAGCGTGGACCCGATGTTTTTCCTTTTACCGGAAGAAAAGACAGTGCCGAAGGTACACTTTCAGTTTTTGATGCCCTTCGTTCATTCTCCATAAGATCTCTGGTAGCAGCAAAACTTACGGAATCCAACAAAGAATTACTCAATACTATTGTTAGAGATCATGATTCCAACTTTTTAAGCACAGATTATATTTTCTAGATGAAATTCTGATCCTGATTTAACATAAAATAAAAATCCTTAATAAACTTCTTTATTTTTTAAGGATTTTTTAACTTAAAGGCTGGAATTTTAGTTTTTGTGTTACATGAAAGTTGCATTTTTGTTGAAATGTTACTTTAAGGATTAGTTTGTAAATCATGTCTTCACTGGAAAAAGAATTTTTAGAGAAAATTGAAAAACATAAAGGTGTTATTTTCAAGATCTCTAAAATGTATATGGATAACTGGGACGACCAGAATGATCTTTATCAGGAGATCATTTACCAGGCGTGGAAATCATATGGAGATTTCCAGAGAAGGAGTGATTTCTCTACATGGCTGTATAGAACTGCGCTTAATACGGCTATTGTATTTCTGAGAAGTGAAAAAAAGCGTAGTTTTATCAGGAACCAAAATGTGGATGGATTAGGGGCTCAGCAGGAGCCTTATAATGATACAGATGACCAGAATATGAAGATGATGTATGAAGCGATTCATCAGCTGAGTCCAATTGATAAAGCTTTGATCTTTTTCTTTTTGGAAGATTTTCCCGGAAAAGAAATAGCCCTTCAATTAGGAATTACCGAAGTGAATGCAAGAGTAAAACTTAAAAGAGCAAAAGCGAAATTAAAAGAGATTATTGGTAAACAGCAATCTGGTTCAAATTAAACCGTAATAACATGGAGCTAGACAATTTTAAAGATCTTTGGAGTAAAGATAACAGGCAGGAACCGCCTGAAATTTCTTTGGAAAAACAGCGTGAGATCCATTCTCCGTTGCAAATGTTGAAAATCAATATGAAAACTGAATTTTGGCTGATGGTTATTACATTGCCCATGCTATTGACCAGTTTTCCTTTTGCTTCTCCTGATTCTAATATTAAAACGATATCCACTTTCGTCACTGTTTTGACGGTTGCTTTTATTGTTTATTTTTACTCCCGTTTTCTTATACTTTACAAATTATTACAAAAAAACAGTATCAATACCAATTATGATCTTTTTAATTTAAAAGCTCAGCTTTTAATATCAAAGGAAATTTATATTTCATACTATATCTCCTATATCCCGCTGGCCTTCCTTTTATCTCTGATTAAAGTTAATTTCCATTTTGATATGGAGTATAACCTGGCTATTTTCGGGATCAGTTTTCTTATTACCCTTTTACTGGTCTTTTTTATTATCAAATATTGGATCTATTATATGTATGGAAGGTATATAGAAGATGTTATACAGCTGATCGATGAGCTTAACGGAATAGATAATGTTCCCATAGCGGTAAAGAAGAAAAAATCGTGGTTTGAACGTTCTCAGAGATTTTTTATGAATAAGTTTGGAATTAAAGGAAACATTCTGAATACAGTAATTTGGTTTGTATCAGTCTATATATTCATTATTTTGTTTTTGACGCTTGTTCTTTTAGTCTTTATCATTATAGGTGCAAAACTTGATTTTATTAATGTGAATACCTTGCAAAAAGCTTTAGACCAGCTCAATTAACGTTTTTTCTCTCCGAAATCAATAAATGGTAAGTGTTGTAAATCAATGTATTAAGGTTTTTATGGTAGATTTTTAGAAAAAAAATGTAACATTTTCGTTTTTTTTCTACTAACTGTGAAAATTATTATTTCGGACAAGATACTATTGGAACAAATAGCTATTGAGTAAGATTAAAAAACACACACAATGAGGCACCTGACAGAATTTCTGTCAGGTTTTTTTATTTTTTTCTAAATTTCTGTAACATTTTTTTTAAACCGAAACTAACTCTGTAGACTAACAAGCTATGGCCCCACTAGAGCAAGAGTTTTTGAATAAGATAACAAAACATAAAGGAATCATTTTTAAGATTTCTAAGATGTATATGTCTGAAAAAGAAGACCGGGATGATCTTTTTCAGGAAATTACATACCAGCTCTGGAAAGCATATCCCAGCTTTCGCGGGCATAGTGAATTTTCAACCTGGCTCTACAGGATTGCTTTAAACACCGCTATTATTTTCCTTAAATCTGAGAAAAGAAGAAGTTTTATTACTAATAATGACTTTTCCAATTATATCATAGCCCAGGAGGAGTATGACTATCATAAAGAGGAAAGATTAGCTAAAATGTATAAAGCGATTCATCAGCTGAATCCTATTGATAAAGCTTTTATTTTTTATTATCTGGAAGATTTTTCAGGAAAAGAAATCGCTGAACAGATGGGTATTTCTGAAGGAAACGTAAGGGTGAAAATGAACAGAGCAAAAAATAAACTTAAAGATATTTTAGGCTCAAATTAAATTTAAATAATCATTAAATCAACAAACCAATGAATATAGACGAATTGAAAAATACCTGGAATGATGATATTACAGAGGAGACCCCGGAGATAAGCATTGAGCAAAGAAATAAAATTAATCTTCCACTTGAAAAAATGCGTAAAAATATGCGTCAGGAGTTTTGGTGGATAATAGGGATTTTTATTTTTGCCTTTATGGTTTGCTCGGTATGCCGACCTTTTAAGCTTCAGTTGTATATTACCGTATTAATTGCTTCTATGCTTATTGTCACGGTTTTCTTTTTTAGTAAATTTTTTAAACTATACAATGAGATAAGCAATACGGAACTGAAGACCTATGATGCCCTGAAAGATCTGGTTACCCAGTTTAATTTAAATAAACAGTATTACCTTTCTTATTATATCAGTTTTGCTCCTTTTCTGGTGTGCGAAATACTTATCGTCCTGGAGTTTATCCCCTGGCCCAAACCTTTAAGCGAGACAAAAATTGCTGTTATATTGATAGGCTCGGTCATTATAGGGTTATTTGTATTGTTTTTATCCGGAAGACTGTGGTTTCACCGTTATTATGGAAGGCATATCCAACGTATTGAAGGTCTTTTAAATGAACTAAAGAAATAAAATGACTTCGGCGGGCTGAAAGCCCGCCGAAGTCATTTTTACTGGGAAGATTTTTCTTTTTCCAGATTTATTTCATTCTTTATCCAGTCTAGCTGCGGATCTTTTTTATCAATAATATCCTGCATGCTTTCTTTAATGACAATATCGGGGGTTACTCCTTTCTTACTGTCCTGGAAGTCGATATTCGGCTGTACAAGAAGTAATCCTATGGGAAACTTTATTTGGCTATTGGGAAGTTGCTGGTAAGAATAAAATCCGGCCACCGTTCCATCGTTGGCACCTCCTGTTTCTTCCCCAATCAAGGTTGCCCTCTTATCACTTTTAAGTTTTGCTGTAATGATAGAGGAGGCCGAAAAACTTCCTCCGTTGATCAGTACAAAAACTTTTCCGTTGAAAGCTTCTTTATTAGGTTTGGTAGGTTTGTCTACCTTCATTTTATAGAAGGTCTTTCCATCCTTTTTATAAGTACTGAAAGCCTGGGCAAAAAAGTAACTGGGATAGGCAATACTTTTGAAAGCATATTCTAAAGGAGTACTTTTCCTGAAATAATTGGTTCTTAAAGGAGTTGTTTTCGAAGTCACCTGAGACGGCTTTATTAGCGTAAAAGGCTTGTCGGTCAAATAAGAATACAGATTATTGATCTCGTGAAGAGAACCTCCATAGTTGTTGCGGACATCAATGATAAGATAAGGAGACTTGGCATTTTTTATTTTAGCAAAAGTTTCCTTGTAAAATTTATCAGAATAATCCCGGGAAAAACTTTTTACCTGTAAGTAGGCAATACTGCTGTCTTTATCCAGGAATTTAAAACTCCTGTTGTAAGAATTGCTGGCAGCTACATAATCATTGACCTTCTTTTCCTGAGTCCTCTTTTTCATTTCCTTATCCTTATCAAGATCAGTTTCTGATTTGGATTCCCTGGTTAATGTATACGTGTGTTTTTCACCTTTATAAAGTGTTTCGATAGTGGCTGTATTAGAAAGACCGTTTTCTGCAGTATAAAAGTTAAAAAACAGATCCTTTAAAAAATAAGAATGAAAAGTGGTATTGTATCCGTCACTGCTGATCAGACTTCTGTATTTTTTGATATAGTCTGAAACTGCAATATTGTCAATCTTTACAATTTCCGTTCCCGGTTTGATATCTTCGATAGCATCTTTATTTTGAACAATATACATATGGTCATCATCGATATAGTATTCAAAACGGCTGAACAACCCTTTTGTATGTTCTAGTTTTTTGATTTCCTGCTTTGTAAATTTCTTTCTGGGAATTCTTAAAGAAAGATGCCCTTCACGTATACTTGCAATGACAGGCTGGAATTTGAAATAAAATTGAAGGGGAGTAAGGGGTTCGGTAATAGTTTGCTTAAGGCTGTCAAATTTATAGTCCAGTTCCTGTTTAGGGATATACCAGTATAACTGAGGATGCATCTGCTGAAGCTTTGAATAAGCATAGTCTACATCTTCTTTAAGCTGTTCCGGAGGAATGCATGAAGCTCTTTGTTCGTTATGTTTTCTGATAGAAGAACATGACGATAATAGAACTAAAAGCAATATTGCCGAATAATTTTTCAATGTCTTTGAGTTTTTTTAAGCTGCTAAAATAGAAAGATTTAAATTAATCATCACTTAAATGAATGATAAATTTTTGGATTGACTTTATAAATTTAGTTAAAAAAATAGAGCTTTATTACTTATATTTTTATTTAAAATGAAAAGTCAATACATTTGATCTTTATTATAACAGATGATGTATTGGATTATTATAGGGATAGCTGTACTGCTTGCTGTTTTTTATGTAGTGATCAATGGGAAAGCCTTTGGAGCTGTACCCAAAGGAAAACGGCTGGAGCGTATCAAAAAATCAAAACTTTACAGAAAAAAACAATTTCAGAATATCAGCCACACTCCATCAATTGCTGAGGGCTACAAAATGTCAAAAGTTACTTATGACTTTTTTCTGGGTAAGAAAGATCCTTTACTAAAGCCCCTGAAAGATATTCCTTCCATTCATACAGATTTAAAAAGCATTGATAAAAATCAGGATGTAATGGTCTGGCTGGGACATTCTTCCTATTATCTGCAGGTTGATGGAATTTCTTTTTTAATTGATCCGGTTCTCAGCTTGTATGGATCACCCTTTAAATATTTCAATAAAGCCTTTAAAGGAGCTGATGTTTTTAAGCCGGAAGATATTCCCGAGCTGGATTATCTGATTATTACCCATGATCATTTTGATCACCTGGATTATCCTACTGTTAAATCTATTAAAGACAGAACAGGTATGGCTATTGTACCACTTGGCGTAGGAGCACATTTGGAAAGATGGGGATATCCGGAAAATAAACTTATTGAAGAAGAATGGGGTACTGAGATTAAACTAAAAAATAATGCTACAATCATCTTCACTCCGGCAAGACACTTTTCCGGGAGAAGAATAAAACAGAATGATACACTCTGGGCATCTTATGTGCTGATAACCCCAACGAAAAAGATATTCTTAGGAGGTGACAGTGGGTACGACTCTCACTTTAAAATGATAGGAGAGAAATATGGACCTTTTGACTATGCCATTCTTGAAAATGGACAATATGGTGAAGCATGGAGATATATTCATACTTTACCTGAAGACGTAATTCAGGCGAGTATTGACGTAAAAGCAAAACATATTATTCCGGTACATGCTGCTAAATTTGCACTGGCTCTTCATCCCTGGAACGAACCCTTACAGAAAATAACAAGTCTTGGAAAAGAAAAAAACTTATCTATCCTTACTCCAAGAATTGGAGAGGTCGTTGATCTGAATCAATCAGATCACCAGTTTAGCGCGTGGTGGGAAGACTGATTATGCATGCCAGATATCTTTATACCTTGCAGGATGATTCTCAAACTGCTGACGTACAAAATCACATTCCGGGTCTACCAGTAAATCTTTTTCTTCCGCATACCGTACCAATTCATCCAATAACAGCTTGGCATATCCCTGGCCTTCGCGTGCTTCATCAAGCTTGGTATAATATACGATCAGTAACCTTCCGTCGATCTCTATGGACATATAACCCACTTTTTCTTCATCAATGAGGAGCTGCAATTCATCCTGATAAGGAGATACTTCAAATTTTATATTTTCCATAATTACTGAGATTTAGTTCTGGTCTCTTATACACATCT
>NZ_QNUF01000052.1 GCF_003385455.1 Chryseobacterium rhizosphaerae
ACAATACAAATAGTATGTATCATTTCCAGTATCATTTCCAAAGGGGGACCATGCATCTAGTACATCATAATAAAAGTTGCTTTTCATTATTTTCTTTGCAACTTCGCTGCCGTTTTTCCATTCAATTTCTAAATACTTTGGAGAAGATTGGGCCATGCATACCTCAGAATATAATAGACAGCTAAAAATCGTTAAGGTATTAATAAATTTTTTCATAGGTGTATTTTAAGTTATTTGAAAAGAAGCAAAGTAGGAAGATTTCCTACTTTGTTCTCAAAAATTTAATTAATTATTTCTTTTAAACTGAATATAACAGGAGATTCAAACATTGCATTGAAAGGATTCTTGTAGATAAATTTCAAAGTATCTCCATCCAATTGGAAGCCTTTGAAATTGGCATCAGTCTGAATTTTCGAGGTTTCAAAAATTCTAAGTACAAACCACTTATTATCCGAGTCCCTGACTAAAGCCAACTGAGCCCGTTCTGTTGTAACGTCCAACACTACAGCATAGTTTTCTTTATTATATTTTACCTTCCTTTTGAATGGTGACCTTGTGATCTTCCAATCCTTATTCTTAAGTTCATCTAAAGATGCAATAACCTCAGATTTATCAGTTACGAAATAGTCATCAGACAAGTTGTTAAAAAGAACTTTCCATTTTTCAATTAAAAAATCTTTTCTTTCCTGATCTGAAATGTCATTCCAATCAACACCTTTTGAAGATGCCTCCAGATTAATAATTCCTCCATTGACTATTTTTTTATTTACATAATTACTTTTAAAATTATCTATTAAATCCTTTTCTAATTGAGGAATAAGGCAAAACATTATCTTTTGCGCTTTTTTTTCCCTATTAATTTTATCCTGAATTGCAGGTATTAGTAAGATTTCAAGCAATGTCCTGTAATTGTTCAATCCAATGTATTTATTATCATCTTTAGTTGATGAATAGATTGTAAACCAAATATTTCTCATTATTTTAAATTAAGGTATTTATACAAAAATTTTGTTACAGCATCTTCTTTAGGATACTTTTGCGCATATGGCATTCTGTTATGAGCCTGCCAATATTGCCATACATAATATTTTTCATACAGAAAAGCTTCATTTTCAGATACGCCTTGGTGCAAATACATCCAACTATGAGGTCCAAAACTCGAATATTCTCCTTTGTTCAAACCTGGAATTTGTCTTGATGGCCTACTTTCTGGGTCCTTTGCTCTCGTAATTCCAAATTTTGCTATATCATCTTTGCCCATTATCGTATAAACATACGCTTTAGGCGGTCCAGAACTATCACCTCTTACAGATAATAATAAGCCTAAGGCAAATGTTCTTGCCAGGATAGTTGTACCAGTACTTGCCATCGATGACCAAGTAAGACCACCACCTGCTCCAATAACGCCTGCACCGGTTACTTCCGCGCCAATTGCTCCTATCAATATCCTTGCAGTCACTGCCGAGATTATTCCCGCAGAAGCTAATTGTCCTATTTCCATTTTATCAAACGGAGGTTTTATACCTCCACTTGCGCCATACTGAGCGAAGCCTGCCATTTGGAAATATTGTTCAGTTTCACCCGTTTCATTATAATCAGGAGAAACAATATACTTATATCCTGCATCGACTCCTGTAGAGGTCATACTATTCCCCGCTAAATTAAATGAGTAATTTATTCCAGAGAATCCTGTTAATGCACTTTTAAAAATGTTTTGCCCATTGGCGAGTCCATTAAATATACTTCCAACAGCTCCTACTACGGAATTTTGAATAAATTTTGTTCCGTATACACTAATGTTGCTTATCCCCTGACCAAGAGCGGCTCCGGCAAATGCTCCTCCTACTACAGAAGTCCAGGTGTTTTTCCAATCCCATTTTAAAGGATTCCAATTTCCATGATTAGCCTGAACTCCACTGAAATAACTTCCTACCATAGCCCCAAAAAACCATGCTAAGAACTCTCCGCTTGGATCATTATACATCAGTGGATTATTCATCACATACCCATACTTATTATAGTTTTGGGTATTCATAGGATCCTGTATATTTTCATCAGCATTTAAGAATCTCCTTAAGAGCGGATCATACAACCTTCCATTCATGTGGATAATCCCTACCTCTGCAAAATGTTCATGGCTGGTATAGCCCCTGTCTATTAATAATTGAGCGTTATTAATAACATTTTTGTCGGTTATTACCACTCCATCATTCCCAAATGCCACGGCTGCTAAGCCGCCCCATGCATCATAATGTCTCTGCTCCAGCTTGTTTCCCGCTTCATCGCTGATGGCAAGAATACTTCCTATGTAATCCTTGTGAAGAAATTTATAAGAACCGCTAATCTGACCAAAGTCTTTCAAATATACAATATTGGATTCATAAGGACTGCCACCAATGTATAAAATATGTTTCTCTTTGCCTATGCTATTGTCTTTTACTACTTCAAAGCTACCGTCTTCACTATAAAATTTGGTAAATTTTCCTTCTCCCTTAGGATCAAAATTACCGCCATAACTAACCTTCTGTCTCATACCTGAAACCCCATACTGAAAGGCCACATCCCCTTTCATTCCATCAATAAATACCGGGTCATTATTCTCATTATACACAACACTTTGGATCAGATCACCATTATAGTTCTGTGTTCCGGCAGCATTGAGGGTCATTCCGGTAGGCTGGTAGATTTTAGCAGCATTTTCATATTTCATTGTTCCTACCTGATCATTTTCCATGATTCTTCCTTTAACATCATAAATATTTTGAGAATTCTGTCCTGTTACCGGATTGGTCCAGTTGATCAGTCGGTTATTATTATCATAATCAAAAGATTCTGTAATACCGAAATCTCCTCCGGTCCCTCTTGTCTTCAGCTCATTCTTTATGGCGTCGAATGAGTAAGTGAGTTCAAGAATACCTGCCATTACCGGTGAAGAATGATTAACGTTTGTAAGGAAACCATTGGTATCATAGGTATTATTGACAGCTGTTGTACCCAGACTGGCTTTTACTACCTGCCCTTTGGTATTGGCTTCTTTCAGTTCCCAGAGAATTTTTCCAGAGCTTTTATCTTTCATCTGGTAGAGATCACCGTTCCATGGGCTGTATACGTTTTCTACCATAACTTTAGTTAAAGCTCCCGAAGACTGTAATTCTTTTTCATAAGAAACCACTCTTCCTTTATCGTCGTAGGTGATGCCTTTCTGCGTGTAGGTTTTTCCATAGCTGCTCTCTACAGAAGATAATAACCTTCCCTGAGGGTCATAGGTGAATTTATAAGTAAGTATCTGACCTTTTGCTACACATAATTTTCCTAAAAGCAACCCTTTATTATTATAGGTAAAACTAATTGTTTTATTGGTTGCCTGCCCACCATCAGTAGTAGAAAGCTCTTTCTGAGAAATGAGCTGTCCTAAATTATTATATTTGTATTCTTTTGTTCCTTTCGGGCTGATAGTCTTATTAGGTTGGCCGAGTCCGTTATATTCATATTTATAGATCCCGTTAGAAGGGTCATTAAATTCTGATTTCCTTCCCCATGCATCATATTTAGTACTCACTGTATTTTCTTCATAAGCAGCTATTGTTTGTTGTCCGGCAGCATTATATTTGAACTTAACAATTCCTCCCTTATCTGTTGAAGAGATCATATTTCCTAAAGCATCAGCAGTTTTGGAAGTTGTTCTTCCATACCCGTTAATTTCCTTAACGGTCGTTGTTAACCCTGAAACAGTAGTTTCCGTTTGCTTACCGGTAAATGAAGTGGCTGTTACTTTGGCAGGGTATACAGAGTCATCGTAAGCAATAGTATTAAATTGACCCGGGCTCTGCCCGTCAAAATAAGGCTCAGATTCCCTAAGTTTTCTACCTAATACATCATAGTAGGTTTCTTTAGAAACAAACTGTCCCTGTCCAAAGGCTTTGGTGGTTGTTTTATATTCCTGCCCCAATTTATTGGTGAAGACTTTTGATATATTACCATCTGGATCGCTCTGGGTAACTATTGTGTTGGCATTAGAGTCCCTTTCATAGGTATAGCTGGTTGTTCCCTGTAAATTGGTTGTGGAAGTGAGCAATTTGCCCCAGCCGTCATAGGTATTGGTTAGGGTATTTCCCAATGGGTCTGTCTGGGTTAATATCTGGCCCTGATCATTATAGGTAATCTGGGTTTCTAATCCTAAATTATCGGTTTGTTTAATGGCAAACCTTCCTTTGCTTTCATATTCTGTCTTCGTGGTCTGGGTCCCGGCATCTGTACTATTGCTTATCATTTTCTGGGTGAGATTTCCAAAACCGTCATAGCTGTAGGTATCTAATATATGGGCAGTATTATTTTCATTCCATTTTTTTATGGTTTTTATACGGTTGCTTTCATAAGTATACTCCTCTTTACCTGACTTGGTATCATTATATGCCTTAATAACCTCAGTTTTGGATGTTGGGCGTCCTACATAGTAGTCAGCTCCAGCACCGGAAGGATTGTTATTATATTCATAGGTAGTGGTTGTTTCAGAAAGACTGGAGTTGATCTTTGAAATACTTTGTACCGGAAGATAATATGCTCCATATGTAATGGTACTCTCGGCAGTAGCGTTTGTTAAGAAATCTTTTCCTTTGTTTGTTTTAGGGAGAATCACCGTAACGGCTTTAGCCTTATCGGCATCGGGAACAGTTGCCACGACCTGACCGTTTAAAAGTTTATCAATTTGGTAGGATGTAGACTTGAAGCTTAATAGTTGGGTATTATTTTCAGAAATATCCGCCGGGAAAATTTTAGTCTCGTCGTTAGTTCTGATGGACCATTCTTTAGCTGGTACTCCTTCATTAAGAGGATCTACTTCAGTTCCGGACCATATGATTGTATTCTCAAAACCAGCCCCATACCATGAAGAGCTTGCCAGCTGTCTGAAACCAATAGTCTTTTTATTGTGCAGATTTATCATAAGCCCACGATACCGGAATTTTTTAAATCTACTATTGGTTGTAATCATTGAAACTATTTGTGAATTTATTTCTCCCAGTTCCATTAATGGATATTGTTCATTTTTTGTTGGTTTATAGTAGGGATTTGTGCCACCATAAGTGATTAAACTTGTCACTTCTCCCTGTACAATTCTGTTAATTGATGAGTTTGGAAGATTAGAATAATGAAGAAAATTAGTTATTCTGCCAAGATTTTGATTTGAAGTAGGCGTATAAACATATAATTCATTCTGCTTTAATCCTAAAATATCTCTAAAAATATAGGGAACATTATAATTAGTAGTAACAGGCTGGTTGGCACCAAATTGAATTTTCCCATTTAAATACCCTTGATTTTCATGAACTTTTATTGTAAGTGAGGTATTTGCAGAAGTAGGTGAAGTAATACTATAGCTGGTACCAAAATCTATAATATCAGACTTCCCATCTGCATTAATGTCTAAAACTTTGGCTGTGTAATAATAACCGTTTTTATCACCTGTATTGCTTTCAGTTCCATTAAAATCATTGAAATCAGGAGTTTTTAAGAAGCTTTTTCCTGTGTTTAGGTTGACAATATAATGATTATTACTATTTGTACGAACAAATAAATCTGATATTCCATCCCCATTGAAATCACCCATCTGTACCTGTGAAGAAAGGCCAGAATAATTCGCAGAAAACACTTCAGATAAGCTATAATTTCCCTGGCTATTTTTTTTCAGATTATAGGCCCGTAATATGTTTTCAGGTACGGACTCCCCATTTATAGTAGTATTCGAGTAAAGATCAGATCTCCCAATATCATCAATTCCATCCCCATTAAAATCTCCAAAAAGAAGATTTTCATTTTTGTAAAAATCAAATTGGAAAAAAGGAAAGGAATTGTCTTGCTGTTTGACCACAATGTATTTATTCTCCTCATAAGTTGTGATCTCACAATCTCCCTCTTGTGGTAGTTGACCGTCCAAATGTGGGCATGTTTTAGTTCTAACAGAGTTATTTTTTGCTATCAGGACTTCCGGTATGCCATCCCCTTCGATATCATAGGGAATAAGCTTCACTATATTACTTACTTTTGAATATGAATAGTAAATATCAGGAGGGTAATTACTTCCACTTTCATCCCATTGATTACGGGTAATAACTTTTGTTCCTGCTAAATATAAGGCATTAGGAAAAGCCTGAGTTGAATAATTGATAGGTTTTGTTAAATCAATAAGATAATAATTAAGGGTTAAGTCTCTTGTTGTTGGATTTACCGAATAAGAAACAAATCCCTGTTTACTGCTGACAAAATTATTAGCATCTTTGATATTTAATGGAGCCGCACCCTTATAAACATTCTCCGGACCTAAATAATAATCGGGTACATTGCCCCCATAATGTAAATAATAACCTTCAGGATTACTTGCAGATACCTTTTTATATATGATAAAATCCGTGGAATGAGTTCCGCGAAAATCACCACTCAAAGTAAGCTCATAGAAATTTGTCCAATTTCCGGTATTAACATAGGTATTATTGGGGTTATTCTCTGTTCTAAAAAATTCAATTGGATTTGCCGACTGATTTTCTGAGTTATATTCTTGTATTTTGTCTACAAATTGATATTTTGTATTGTCAGACTTGTATATTATATCATACTTTTTATACTGTGAGGTATTGGTATTTACCACAATATTGCTTAACAGCTTATCCTGAATAAAGGATATACCATTCATATAAGACTGCTCTATGAGACCCCGTGTCACGTTTACATTATAATTGAACACAATTTCATTAAAATGGGTCTTCCCTAAAGTTTCGTTTCCTCCCCATTTAATGGAAGAAATTACCGCGACATGAGTTCCTGTGTCTTGTGTATAATTATATGTGATATAATTTCCCTGCGCATCCTTCCATTTCATAATATTATATTCCAAAGGAGTTCTGGCGTTACTATCACCTGAACCTGTTGCTCCATACCAGGTCTGAGATCCGTCAGGCGAAGTAGTTTCCCAATATTCGGGACCCTGCCAGGACTGCCCTGAAACTGCCCCCACAGATTTAATCTTGATATTAGAATACTTCTCCGTTACATATTCTGCACCATCTTTGCCGTATTCTCCCGATTTTAGAATGAGCCTTTGTCCGTTGAAGCTGTAATAATCGGTATAATCTAACTGAACACCTTTCACTTCTCCGTCTCTTTCAATATTCTTTCCGATCCTTGAAATTGAGCTAGTACCCGCGATATTCCATCCATAGCCAGCAATTCCATTGGATGCGCCGTTGTTATAGACAAGATTTACCTGCGGGGCTGCGTTTTTTATACCCGGCGGTAGAGCGATGGGTAATGTAAACTGGAGCTGTCCGGCTCCATTAACCTCAATATTTCCTTTGGTATCATGAAACTTCTGTGTCGGAGTTGTTTGTGCAAAATACATCATGGAGATGAAAAACAGCACAAAGGACGAAAGTAATTTTCTTTTATTGTTATTGTATTTCATAGCATTATCTTTTAGTGATGTTTTTACTGAAAGTTCTTCCGTCCTTTAGCGTAAAGCGCAGTACATATACACCCCAGTCATAGCCTGTCATATTAATCTTCAGCTGCCTGTTAAGGTCAGGTAAATTTTGCTGCTGGAATTTCCAGTGGACGGTGCTGTGTTGGTATAAAGAGACGGATTCTATGAGTCCGTCTGCTTTTTCTGTCCAATCAATGGTTAAGTAGTCATTTACCGGAACAGGATACAGGCGAATCTGTTCCCAGAATGTTTTTTCATCCATCAGCTGTGATTCCGATAAAGAAGATGTTTTGGATTGTTCAGAAGCCTGTCTGGCTGCGGAGTCAGGACCCCGGTACCGTTGATTCCCGGCCTCGTCATACTTAAAGTAAACTTCTGTTACCTGGGCATACGATAGCCCAAGGGATGCGCATAAGAGTGATGCGCTCAAATAGATTTTTTTCATTGTGTTAAAAAATTTAATGTGAAGATAAAAATTAGAAATAATTCCCACTAGTGTGGAAAATCCCATTTTTATATGGGGGTTTTTACGGTAGTTTATATCTACCCTGATAAAAAGAGTGTTTTCATAAAAATATGGTTTTAAATTTTTGTGTTTCAGTCTCGTAACTAAAGCAAAGCTACAGTAGCATGGCGCCAGAACCTGTCGCATTTATCACCAATTGTTCCCCGGGAAAATTTAATATTGGAAAAGCAAAAGGCGCGGAACTGAAACCAATCTGCTACAGAGGTACTGCGAAGAACCTAATGCCAGAAAGACTCAGCCCGCGCCAATATAAGGCACGGGCGTAAGTCTATCAATCTGGGCATTAAGAAGATTCGCAGTTTTCTGTAGCCAAATGATAGCTTACGCTTGTGTTATCGTAAAAATTATAAGCCAAATGTAATAAATATTTTTTGAACTACATCCCCGTATTTTTACGGAACGTATAAATTCATTGATGAGAAACAATCCCAACTTGCACAAAATGAGAA
>NZ_QNUF01000053.1 GCF_003385455.1 Chryseobacterium rhizosphaerae
CTCCGGCGATCTTCGATCGCCGGAGATTTTAATTATATCAGTTATCACAGCGATAAAACGACAGCTATTATAATTATTGGGACTCTCATTATTCTTCATTATGTAAGGAGACGAAGTACCGATCTTCTGCACTATGACTTTTGGGTGCAATAGCTAAAATCTGAAGTACTTCTGTTCCTGTGTTTGTAATTTGATGCACCTTATAAGGTTTTATAGAAAAAGTATCTCCTTTTTTAACACTTTGGACGAATCGATCCATTATTTTCCGGTCATCAAATTGAGCCGTTATAATTTCAGCTTCACCTTCCAGAATATAATATATCTCGATTTTTTCTTTATGATAATGCCCTGATAGTGTTTGATCTTTATGTAATTCTATAATAAAAAAAGAATTATCATCGTCACCTGTAAGAAAAACTACTTTTTGATTCAACATTTGGTCTTCAAGACTGTTTTCCAACAATTGCTTAGCATTTACAATCTCCAGCATCTTATATATGACTAAAGTTTTGCATTTCACCATTGCCGAATGACCAGTTTTCTTTTGAATTTTCAAGCAAAGTAATGATTATGTTCTGTGGATTTATCTTGGTAGATTCTGAAATTTTTAAAACGATATTTTTATACAGTTTTTCTTTTTGCTCCTTGCTTCTACCAATAGCTGCAATAATTTGAAGAAACAGAATTCCCTGGTCGTGTTTCACTCCCAAATATTGGTTTGGAAAAAACAGCTGAGAAGGCTTCACTCTCTCAACGATGTGAAAATAATCATCAGTTGGAATATTAAAATCTTCGATTAATGCTAAATGAATAGCCTGAGAAATTTGGTTACATTCTTCCTCAGAATAGTTTTCGGATAAAGTAATTCTTACTAAAGGCATTGTATTTATTATTTTGTTACAATACAAAAATCAGAAAGAATAATTACTTATTATCTTGATGTATGTCAAGACTTTTAATTCTCGATAAAGTTTCGGGACGAATTTTAAGATAAGAAGCTATAAGATGTTGAGGAAAATACTGTTCCAGACGAGTTCTTTCATGTATTAATGCTAAATAACGTTCTCTGGCTTTTAATTTAATTAATGAAGTTTCTTTAAAACATTTATTAATAAATAATTCGTCTGCAACTTCTTTAAATATCAAACTCCATTCCTGATGTTGTATCAATTCATTGTATGTTTTTTTTTCAATTGCATAAATTTCTGTATCCGAATAGGCTTTTATAAAAGCAGGTGATGGAATCCCAGTTAAAAAACTTCTGTATGATGTTATAATAGATTGCTCATTATATAATTCATTGACAAGCATATTGGCTTCCGAATCTTCAAAATAAGAATATAGAGTACCCTTTTTCACAATGCCTACATAATTACAAATCTCATTTTCTTTTACAAAATAATCATTGCGTTTTAAAGCAATTGTATGGCTAATGTTTATTATTTTTTCTAAAGTTTCAGCTGAAAGCATAGTATTATAAATCTAGGATACAATTTATTTAAAAATTTATTTGTTTCATAGTAAAATCAAAAGTTTAAATATTATTTCAAAGTTTACTGTTATTTCTTTATTTTCTTTTTAGTGCTAATCACAATTACTCCATTTTTAGCTTTCTCACCATATAAAGCAGTTGCTTCATCGCCTTTTACAATTTTCATGTCTTTAATTGAGTTTTGATCAAGGGATGAAAATGATTTATAATCAATTATTTTCCCGTCTACAACATATACCGGTTCAATATCTTTCCGATTAATTACTTTCCCTCCTCCAAGTCTCATCCGTCCACGGGCTATACTGTCTTTTCGCACTTCCGGCATTACCACATCTTTTAATTCTGCTATTTCTACAGTATCATTCTTTATATGTTGCTGTGCACTGACAGAAACAAATCCTCCCGTTGTCAAAATAAAACCAACCGCAAATTTTGCAAAAAGTGAATTGACAAAAGAATATTGTAATTCCCTGTTAAGCTGTGATTCATTAAAATTTCCACAAATATTTTCGGAAGGA
Organism: Chryseobacterium rhizosphaerae; assembly: GCF_003385455.1. Classification (GTDB taxonomy): domain Bacteria; phylum Bacteroidota; class Bacteroidia; order Flavobacteriales; family Weeksellaceae; genus Chryseobacterium; species Chryseobacterium rhizosphaerae. The sequence continues at coordinate 2,011 of NZ_QNUF01000053.1, forward strand.
CCGGAAAAAGCATTCATAATTTCCTCATCAGAAGAACTTCTAAAATCTCTGACTGTTTTAGAACAAACGGAACAAAATCTTCCTTTCTCCTCAGGGGGCATATTTCCCCAGTTTTCATGACAGGGTTTTGGTATGGTAATTTTCATAGGATCTTTTCTTATACAGATGCTCTGAGGATAGAAAAGGTTGGAAAAGAATAGTAACTATATCTTTCACGCTCAAATGCAGTACATTTTTTATACCCCAAACCTCGTTTTCTAAGAAAGAAATTCTCCTCTTCCGGAGAGGTAGATTCGAATGAAAGGAGAAGGTGGGGTAAAACACTCCAACAAAGATCAAAGAAGTTAGTATTCTTCATTGGGAAATGCGTTCTTCCAACAAAAAAGGTCAAACATTCATTTTTATTATTGGTAAATTGCGAATACAGAAGCAATTAAAATGGGATTTGAATATAAATTAAAAGCAAAGCTTACAGAGAAACAGACTGCAGAAATTCAGGATTTGCTGGAAAGCTCTGATCTTTTTGAGAAAAAATATGAATATGCCAATCAGCTGTTCCGGGATTTCAGACATGCAGAAAACACTGGTCAACTACCAAATAGCAGTATTATTCTTGAAAATGATGGCATTTATATTTGCCGGTATGGTTCTTCTTATGTGTGGACAGATCTTGATGCGTTGAAAATCTACCTAGAGAAAGAACAAATTGCATATGAAATCATAGACTATCAGGATTAAAAATACAGTGACATATACATGAAAATTGAATAAAAAAACCTGCCTCACAGCAGGTTTCTGTTTTTTTAAAACATCATCATTAGGAACCAGTCGTAAGATGAAAATATCGTGGATCCGGATATTGAAATTCAAAATCCAGTTCTGAAATTAATTTTGAGGGGGATATTGTTCTACCCTGGGTAGTACGGTCACCCAAATACGGCAGATCTTTCTGTGCATTGATAATCTCTTCTTTGTTAGGATGCACAGGCGCCACTACATTATAAACTTTGGATTGGGATTGATTCTTCAGCATTTTTTCAACCACTGAACAAATATCTGCATAATGAATATGGTTGACCAACAGATCCAGATTGGATATATTATAATTCTTCAACAGTCTCTGGTCTCCCATTAATCCGGCCAGTCTCAAAATATTAACCTCAGGAAATCTGCTTTTTATGATGCTCTCACTTGGAACCTCATCTGCAGGACGGTCTTCTTCTGTAAATTCTTTTTCAGTATTCGGATAAACTCCCGTAGAGCTCATCAGATAGACCTGGCCTTTATAATCCCCAAGAAATGCCAGTAAATTCTGAGCTCTCTCATGCAACGGAATTTCAGCACCCCTTATCCCCGAAAACGGAACCGTGATGATTACCGCATCCAGCTCTGGTGCCATAGCCCACTCCTGCATTGTTTCGGATATATCATCGTCCGGAAAGCTGACCTGTGTCACATGGTATCCTTTAGCAGATAAATCTTCTATTTTAGACTCTGATGTGGTCGTTGCAAAAATCTCATATTGCCCGGATAATTTCTCTGCAATATGACTGCCTAGCCAACCACAACCTATAATTCCTATTTTTTTCATTTTTTAATGTATTAGTCTGTTTGTTAAAAACAAATGACAGTCTATGAATCCATCAATACCTCTCCATCTTTCAGAACAAGATATTTCTGCCCTACGTCCTTGGAAGTTTTTTGTAAATCCTCCTGGTCAAATAGCTCAGGAATATAAAATTTCTCATGGGCAAATAATCCGTAATGTATAGGAACCAGCTTTCGGGCATGTAACAGATGTGCCGCGGCAAAAGCTTCTTTCAGATTGAGTGAAGCAGGTACCGGGCTGTATTCCAATCCTATCATTTCAAAATTCACCACAACCCCATTGGCGGGCAAAAATGCATAGTCTATATTCTTATTTTCCTGTCCCAATTTCCAGAACTGATTATGCCAGATCGTATCTCCACCATGAAAAATCTTCGTATGCAGATCTTCTACAATCCATGAGCTCTGGATCTCTCCTACTCCATCCATTGCAAATACGGGCTTAAAGGTAATATTGTTTTCTGTGAAGGTTTCATTCAGATCCAGAACGATCATCTCAATATCATCCATCACCTTTCTGACAACAGGCTCTAACCCTGAATATACAATCAGTTTTCCCTCCTTTTTCAGACATTTTTTCAAAACACTTTTATCAAAATGATCCAGATGCATATGGGTAAATAGGATATAATCCGCCTCTACCTCATCTGTAAACCTGATCACTTCGTCTACAGCCTCCCCTAACACAGGTTTGTAATAAGAAAAGTCTTCCACTGCATCAATTAAAATTGTTTTATCCTCAGATATCAGTTTTATTCCTGCCCAGTTTAATTTTTGTATTTCCATATTCTTTTTTCAACAAAGGAAAAGACTTATGGAAGGTCAAACAATAAACAAAAGTTAATTAATTCTCTTCCTGATCCGGCTCAGAGAAATCGGAGTAATCCCGATATAAGACGCCAGATATTTCAGGGGAATATGCTGAATGTAATGAGGTTTACTTTTTAATAAGTATTCGTAGAGATCCTGTGGAGTATTTTTCAGCAAAAGCATTTCCCTTTTCATGGCTGCATTCAGCTTCCTGCTCAGGTAGTAATTCTGAACAAAACGACACTCAGGATTAACGGCAAACATTTCCTTTACCTCTTCCAAAGTGATTTCCCAGGCAAGCCCTCTATCTAAAGATTCATAGACAACACCAGATCCTTTTTCTTCCACAGTGAAAATATCACCGGCAAAAAAGAATTCTGCGGATATTTCAGTATCGATATCCGATGTTGTATTGATATAAAATTTCCGGACCAGCCCCGCTTCTACAAGAAAGGCTTTATTGTCCGGAAATCTGTTTTTTTTTGAAAATTCAACCCTGGCAAATTTTTCCCAAACAGGATCATCATCCTCTACATTAAGGTGTGAAAACAGTTTTTTATTAATAGTTGCCAATGGTATGTATATTATTTATAATAAGTTTTCATCTACAAGGTTAGGAAGCGTCACTTTCAGGTTCGGCTCTATTTCCATTGCTCTTTTAATGGCAAACATAGCGCCTTCATTTCTTGCCCAGCTTCTTCTTGAGATTCCGTTGTTAACGTCCCAAAACAGCATAGATTTCAATCTTCTGTCTGCATCGTCACTTCCATCCAACAACATTCCGAAACCTCCGTTGATCACTTCTCCCCAGCCTACACCACCTCCATTGTGAATAGAAACCCAGGTAGCACCACGGAAACTGTCACCAATAACATTATGAATCGCCATATCCGCTGTAAATCTGGAACCATCATAAATATTGGAAGTTTCTCTGTAAGGAGAATCTGTTCCTGATACATCATGATGATCTCTTCCCAATACTACCGGTCCGATCTCTCCATTTTTAATCGCTTTATTAAAAGCCTCAGCAATTTTCATTCTTCCTTCTGCATCTGCGTACAGGATTCTTGCCTGGGAACCTACTACTAATCTGTTTTCCTGAGCTCCCTTGATCCACTGGATATTATCTTTCATCTGCTGCTGAATTTCTTCAGGAGAGTTTTTGATCATTTCTTCCAATACTGTACAGGCAATAGTATCTGTTTTCTGCAGATCTTCCGGTTTTCCGCTGGTACATACCCAACGGAACGGTCCGAAACCATAGTCAAAACACATAGGTCCCATAATATCCTGAACATAACTAGGATATTTAAACTCTCTTCCCAATGTTGGATTTTCAGCCATTACATCTGCTCCTGCTCTGGAGGCTTCCAGTAAGAAGGCATTTCCGTAATCAAAGAAATAAGTACCTTTCTTTGTATGTTTATTGATAGCTGCAGCATGTCTCTTTAAAGTTTCCTGTACTTTCTCTTTGAATAGCTCAGGATCTTCAGCCATCATTCTGTTCGATTCCTCAAAACTTTGTCCTACCGGATAATATCCTCCAGCCCACGGATTGTGAAGTGAAGTCTGGTCTGAACCGATATCAATTCTTAAATCTGCTTCATCAAATTTTTCCCAGACATCAACGATATTTCCAAGATAGGCCAAAGAAACAGCTTCTTTATTCTGCTGAGCTTCTCTTACTCTTTGTACCAGTTCATCCAGATTTTCATGAATTTCATTCACCCATTTCTGGTCGTGGCGTATTTTTGTAATCTTTGGATTCACTTCCGCACATACGGTAACGCATCCTGCAATATTTCCTGCCTTTGGCTGAGCACCGCTCATACCTCCTAAACCTGAAGTTACAAAAAGTCCTCCCTGAGGTTCTTTATTTATTTTTCTGAAAGCATTTAAAGCTGTAATTGTTGTCCCATGAACAATTCCCTGTGGACCAATATACATATAGCTTCCTGCTGTCATCTGGCCGTACTGAGTTACCCCCAGTGCATTGAATTTCTCCCAGTCATCCGGCTTTGAGTAGTTCGGAATCATCATTCCGTTGGTCACGACCACTCTTGGAGCATCTTTATGGGATGGGAACAATCCCATCGGGTGTCCTGAATACATCACTAAGGTCTGCTCATCCGTCATTTCAGACAAATATTTTATGGTCAGAAGATATTGTGCCCAGTTTGAAAAAACAGCCCCATTTCCACCGTAAGTGATCAGTTCATGTGGATGCTGAGCTACCGCATAATCCAGGTTATTCTGAATCATCAACATGATTGCTTTTGCCTGCTCAGATTTTCCAGGATAATCACTAATCGGCCTCGCCTTCATTTCATAATCCGGACGGAAACGATACATATAGATTCTTCCGTAGTCTTCCAGCTCCTGCTTAAACTCGGGAATTAATGCTGCATGAAACTTGGGATCGAAATAACGTAAGGCATTCTTCAATGCCAGTTTTTTTTCTTCTTCCCCTAAAATTTCTTTACGCTTCGGAGCATGGTTAATATTTGTTTCGTATGGTTTTGGCTGTGGCAGCTGATTAGGTATACCTTGTTGTATTTGTTCTTGAAATGTCATATTGCTATTTAAAGTTCTATGTTTAAACAATGTTTGAAGTTTTAAAGATATTCAAATTATAAAATATCTGCAACAAAACAGGGGAAAAGCTGAATAAGGGTAAAGTAAAAGCGTGAAAGACTAGATTTGCTACATCTATTATCTCTTGTATGCTTTTTGACCACCCCATCTTCTCCTTTCAGTCGAAGCCACCCCTCCAAGGGAGGGGAATTTCTTTCTCAGAAAACAAAGTGTTGAGTATAAAAATAAAAAATCTTACTGAAATTAAGACGACAAGGTACATCTGTTACACATATTGAAATAAAACACTCAGATTCCCCTCCTCTGGAGGGGTGGATTTCAAAATTTACAGAATTTTGGAAGACGGGGTGGTTCCGTAATTCAGAATAATAAATTCTTCGAGCTCTCTCATTACTATACTAAGGTTATTTCTGATATCAAAATCATCTACCCTAAAAACCAACAGTCCTAAAGACTCTAAATATTCCTGTCTGATTCCGTCATAAACTTTTTTCTCATCATGACTTGAACCGTCAATTTCAATGACCAATCCTAATGCTTTCACATAGAAATCAACAATATAGTTCCCAATAATTCGTTGTCTGTCAAA
>NZ_QNUF01000054.1 GCF_003385455.1 Chryseobacterium rhizosphaerae
GCTACAGAAATTAATAGTGAAAAATAAAAATACCAAGTTGTAATAAAATCCATAATCAATACAATAAAATAAATCTTTTCGCAGTGGCATAAAAAGGATATTTTTGCAATCGAATTAAAATAATGATAATTACACAATCCATGAAAAAACTCTACATGGGTGCATTTACCTTATGCACCATTCTGAGCCTCTCTGCCCAGGAAGTCATCTGGCAGAAGGACATCAAATCTTCCACTCAGGATTTTCTCAATCAGGTAATCACAACCATTGACCAGCAATATCTTATCACAGGAAGCAGCATTCAGGCTAAAAGCCAGTCTTTAGCTGCCAATAGCCAAAAGCTCAATAACGGTTACGATTTTCATTTGGTAAAACTCAACCAGCAGGGCGAGCAGGTTTGGGAGAAATATTTTGCCGGACAAAACCACGATTATTTATCCGCAACTGTGACCACTCAGGATGGAGGATTTCTGGTTTCCGGTACTTCCTATTCCGGAAAAGGACTGGATAAAAAAGATGATTCCAAAGGGGGATCGGATATCTGGCTGATCAGGCTGAATGAATTTGGGGATGAACTGTGGCAGAAAACCCTGGGAACTTCCTCAGATGAAGAAGCCAAAGCCGTGATTCAAACCACCAACTTAGGCTTTTTTGTGGCCGGAAATATTCAAAACTCATCCAAAGGTTACGGTTCAAAAGATGTCTGGATCACCAGACTGGATAAAGACGGAAAAGAATTGTCTCAGCTTATTCTCGGCGGAAGAGGCTTGGATGAAGTAGAAAAAATGATACCCACGAAAGACGGCGGAGCATTGTTAGGAATCTATTCAAGGAGCTCCGAGGTTCTGGGTTCCGGGGTTGGAAATCCTGAGACTAAACCTTCGACTGAAAGACCAGCTGCCTCGATAGCCATTAGCCAAATGCCAAAAGCCAGCAGCAATTTTGGCGAAGGTGACTACTGGATCGTAAAGCTGGATAAAAACGGAAAAGTAGAATGGGAAAAGAACTTTGGCGGGAAAGGCGATGATCATATCAGAACCCTGGCTTTAACTTCAAACGGTTTTATCATCGGTGGAGAGTCCAGATCCGAGAGATCCGGAAACAAATCAGTAGGTATTGAAGAAGGCACAGACCTTTGGTTGATCTCACTGAATGAAAGAGGAGATGAACAATGGCAGAAATCTTACAATTTCAAGAACAGGGATATTTTGATGGGAATGAATGTGATACAGAGTCAAGAGTCAGGATCCAGAAACCAAGATGCCACAAAAGGAATATTGCTGGGAGGGTATACCCAGGCGGAAGGAAGAATAGAGAAGGATGATGAGACTTTCTGGATGCTATATCTGGATGGAAACGGCAATGAACAATGGAGAAAACATGTGAGTGGAGACTCGAGAAAAAGAGAGGAGAGACTTTCAGATTTGAGACTTAACAGAGATGGCTCAATTATTCTGGCAGGAACCAGTGCTGAGGAATTAGGAAAAGAGAACTGGAAAATCGTGAAACTGGGAGACAAACAGGTGGATCAGTTAATAGAAAAACATGATATCAAGATTTATCCGAACCCTGTATCCGATTATGCTTATGTAGAAATCGGCTTTGATTTTAAAGAAGCAGATATTATGCTGTATGATATGAGCGGAAGACAGCTTCAAAGTCTGAAAACAAAGAATAATGTTACCAAAATCAATACACAGGCTCTTGTACAAGGCGCTTACCTGGTGACCATCAAAACGGATACGAATAAAACGGCGAATGCCAAATTGATTAAAAAATAACAGAATGAGAAGGAACTCTATTTTAATGAAAGGGATAATCATAAATTTTATGATGTCCATTATCGTAAATGCTCAACAGGGAGATATTAATTTTGGAGATCTGCCACGACCTGTTCCCTCAGTATCTTCATTACCTACTTATACTGAATCACCTATTTCGTTGGCAACAGGAATACCGGATATTAATTATCCTTTACTAGCACTGCTAACCAATGATAAGAGCATTTCTGCGAATTTATTGCTTCAGTATCATCCGGCAAATATGGATGAAACACAGGCCGGTAGTGAAGTTGGTATGGGATGGACGATGTTTTCCGGAGGAGTAATCTCAAGAGAAATAGTTGATGAATTGGATGAAAGATACGATGATGCCAGTTGGCAGTATTATCAAAAGAATAAATTTAATGACGTTTATTATTACAATCTTCCGGGGATATCTGGTAAATTCAAAATAGAAAGAAATACAGATAATAATACTTTTAAAGTACTTAATCTAACTCCTAATAATATTAAGATTGAGTATACCAGAAATAGCAATAATGCTACTTTAATTATCAATTCCTTTACTATAACTGATGGCAATGGTTTTAAGTATTTATTCAATGACTACGGTCAGAGTAGAAGTTATAGAAATGCCATTACGAGTGGGACCTTGTATAAATCAGCTTTTTATCTTACTCAGGTTAAAAATGCTGCCAATGTAGCACTGCTTAGCTTTGAATACCAAAAGGAGAATAAAATGGTACCGGGAAGTACTAATATTTTATATCAGATATGTAAGGTAAAGAATATTACATCTCCGGGATTGGGGTCTATTGTTATTGATTATAATTATGATCAGACGTTGGAAAACACAATGAATGACCCGTATAGTATTACGAAAGTTTCTCTTAAAAATAGTATTGGAAATATAATAGGGCAATATGGTTTTGAATACATGATGATGGGGTACAGTATTTTTGGATCTATCGAAACAGCAAACAAGAGGACTCTCACGCGTATTCATAAAATAAATTTAGAAAACCTGACAGGGCCACCACTGGAAACCACTAAGCTGCTTTATAGCCAGCTGCCCTATTTCTCACCTGAAAACAGTTATGGTCCCGGAGACCCCTGTAATGCTACAGAGGGAGTAAATTTAGCTCGATACGCTGTAAAAACTCTTAATAAGATTGTTATGCCGACAGGAGGAATGGTAGAGTATAATTACGATGCGAATGAATATTATACCAATAAAAATCTTCCAGGTTATGCAACACCCGGCTCTTTTGGAGATCCCAGTGTGCAATATATGAGTACATTTAAAGGCATAGCTGTTAATACCAAGCAAACCAATACTTATACTTTTCAGGTGACAGGAGATCCGGGAGTATTAAAAAAGATCTATATAACTTTTGAAGCTACGAAGTATAAACCTGTTTTTGCTGATGATTCTTTTATTGATTATAGTATTGGAGGATCTGGATCTACTTATACCTGCTATAACTATAATGATCCTGAATTAGAAGGAAATGCAAGGTCATTAAAAAACTTCGACCTATACCCGGGTACTTATACGATTACCATGTCAGGTACCGGAGGACATGGAGAGATGACGATTCAGGAAATAAAAAATATTCCGGCTCCTTTTAGGAATGCCAGCAATAATAATCGCCAATTGGGAATCCGTATAAAGAATGTGAAATATTACAATTCTGAATTCAATCCTGCCTTACAGAAATCAACTGACTATAATTACAATGTATTCAACGATCCGAACAGTGTAAGCGGTACTATTTTTTACCCTGAAACAGAAAGTTCATCGACTGTAGGTACTCCTTTTGTTTTATATAAAAATGTAAAAGTGACGAATAGTGGAAACAATGGATATGTCAACTATTATTTCAAAACGCCCAATGATTATCCTAAATTTCCATATACCCATAATGGGAGCAATGTAAGTTTCTGGCCCTACTACAATATAACCAGAGCGGGTGTGCAGGAAAAGAACGAAGCATATAATGCCCAGAATAAGCCAGTTTCAGCCTCTCTTTATGATTTTAGTTTTGAAACGTTAAATGATTTCCCGGATATAGCTGTGGATGGAGGTTTTACTAAAAAGGCTTATCTGAAAAGTTCAAAAATTACCACTAAGAATTATCAGGATAATAACCGATATGTAGAAAACAAAGTAGAAACTGAGTTTAATACCACGAATTTTAGAGTGGCATCTGTAAAGGAAACATCGTCGGATGGTAGTATTTCAGAAAAATACATAAGCTATCCTATAGGATTAGCAGGATATCAAAATCTTGAGAATGCTAATATGATAGGAGTTCCTGTAATTACCGAAATAAAAAATAATGGTAAGGTCATTTCAAGAACAGAAGTGAAATACAATGGAACGATTGGAGTATATCCATCTTCCGTGATCGCTGTCAATCCGAATGACAATAGTACTAAAACAGTGGTTAGGTATGACGAATACGATTCCAAAGGAAATATAAAGCAAATGACCTCCAATCCTGATGTTGCAGGAGGAAATCCGTCGGTTATCATTTGGGGGTATAATCAAAGTTTTCCTATTGCCAAAATTGAAGGGGCAAAACTTTCTGATATCGGAACCCTGGCCGACGATATTGTTTTAAAGTCCAATGCAGATGTAGATGCTTCTTCTGAAGTCACTCTCATGAATGCGTTAGACAGTTTCAGAAATAACCCTGGTGTAAAGAATTTCATCATTACTACCTATACCTATGATCCTATGATTGGTATTACAACGGTAACACCCGCCACTGGATTAAGAGAAATCTATAAATATGATAAGAACGGAAGATTAATCTCAGTAGTGGATGTTAACGGTAATATTATTAAAGATTACAAGTACAATACAAAGCCGCAGCTATAATAATTTATACAATTAATCAGCTATGAAAAAAATAATATCAATCATATCTTTTCTTGTTGTGGCTTTGTTTCATGCGCAAAGTTTAACAACTACAGAAAATTATATATACAGCAGGACCTATTTAGAGCCTGTTACTTCAGAACAGCCTGGTGCTGCACAGATCCAAGGAGTCCAGTATTTTGACGGATTGGGAAGGACTACCCAAAGCATTGCTATTAAAGCATCTCCCAATGGCAAAGATTTAGCTGTTCCTACTATGTATGACCAGTCAGGAAGGAGGACCAAAGATTTTATGCCTCAGCCAGTAGATAGCCAAAATGGAGCTTATATTCCGGGCATAGGAGAAAGTTCTGTAAATACATATTATGGCGTTTCCAATACCTATTCGGAAGTTCAGTATGAACAGTCTCCCTTATCCCGAGCGGTAAAAGCAGCCGCTCCCGGAGCTGAGTGGCAGATGAACGGAACCCATACCCAGAAGTTAGAGTATCTATCCAACAATACAGGTGAGGTTAAAAGATTTAAAGCGGTAACCAGCTGGAATGCATCGGCTCAAATCAATGATGTCTCTATCCTTACAGCTCCCAATGACCCGTATACCACCAACGGATATTATAATGCCAATACATTGTATAAAACGGTTACTAAGGATGAGAATGATAATGAAACCCAGCTATTTATTAATTCAGGAAAACAAACCCTGTTATCGCGAAAGATTAATAAAAAAGCCAATGGAACGACAGAAAACCTGGATACCTATTATGTATATGATGAGTTTGGTAATCTTTCGCTGGTGATTCCTCCAAAAGCTTCAGTCTCAGCATTAACTTTGTCTTTACAGGACCAGCTCTGCTACCAGTATAAATATGACAAATACCACAGGGTTGTAGAAAAGAAACTTCCTGGAAGGGGCTGGGAATATCTGGTATACGATCAGCAGGGCCGCGTTGTGCTTTCTCAGGATGCTAATCTGCGAACGACAGGCAATAATTTCACCAAAAGAGGCTGGCTGTTTACTAAGTACGACAAATTCGGAAGAACAGTGTATACCGGGTTCTTTGCTAATACAGCGGAAAGAGCTGCAATGCAGGCTGCACTGAATAATATGTCTGCCAATGCCAATAATAACGAAATTCAAAGTACCACTCCATTTACCCTTAACGGGATGGATATTTACTATACAAAAACAGCTTTCCCAACAGAAAGTATGACGATTCTGAGTGTTGATTATTATGATGAATATCCTGTAGGATCACCAGACCAACCGGCACTAATACAAAACCAAACCACCTTAGCATCTGTTCCGACAACTATTGTTTCTAACGGATTAAGCTCAGTGAGAAGCACAAAAACACTTCCTACTGCAAGCTATACCAAGAACATAGAGAATGACAGCTGGTCGTCTTCATTTGTCTGGTATGACACGGTAGGAAGGGTAATTGGAACCTTTGGTAACAATCATTTAGGAGGGTCTACACAGACCGAAGTACAACTGGATTTTTCCGGAACACCGCAAAAAACCTTTACCTATCATGCCCGTAAAGCAAATGAACCGGGGGTAACCATTAAAGAACGGTTCATCTATGATGCACAGAAAAGACTTAAACAGCATTATCATCAGGTAAACACTAATCCAGAGGAGCTGCTGACAGAAAATACCTATAATGAGCTTTCTCAACTGATCAACAAGAAAGTAGGAAACAATCTGCAGAGTATTGATTATACCTATAATATCCGGGGCTGGCTGACAGACATTAACAAAAACCAGATGGGGCTAGCTGATCTGGGTGGGAAGTTATTTGCTTACAGAATCAAATACGGCCAAAAAGAAGGGATTGATAATCCCGATCAGGTTCAGTTCTCAGGAAAGAATGTGACTCCGAAATACGACGGCAGCATTGCGGAGATCGATTGGAGAGCTGTAGAAACAATAGGGGTAAATCCACCCTTAACTCCAAAAAGATATGGATATTCATATGACAGTATGAACAGGATTCAGGCAGGATATTACCAAAACCCGAATAATCCTTACAGTAAAGAGAATACGGAATCTTTAGACTATGACCTGAATGGGAATATCAACAGCCTGTACAGGACTTCGGTAATAGCATCCGGAAGCAATACCGCTACGGTAATAGACAATCTAAGCTACACCTATACGGGAAATCAGGTAATAAAGATTACCGATGATTCTCAAAACTTTGCCGGCTATGAAGGGGGTGGAGGTCCCATCACTTATGATGCAAATGGAAATATGCTTACCATGCTGGATAAGGGAATACAGTCTGTTAAATATAATTTCCTTGATCTTCCTGCTGAAATGCTCATGACCAAAAACAGTAATGAACTTGTTGCTGTAAAGACTTTATATAGGGCAGATGGAACAAAGTTAAGAAAAGAGAGCAGTACCAGTATAACAGGAGTTGTAGGATCTACTACTACGAATAAAACTACAGATTACCTGGATGGCTTTCAGTATCTGACCACTGAAAATGTAGATACAGGGGGTGGTACAGGATTAGAGATGCTTTCTTTATCTGGCAGAGCAATGGAGCCGGAGGCTTTTTCCCCGGATGTAACAAGAAAGCTTACTCCTAAAACTCCCGATCTACAGTTCTTTGCCACTGCAGAAGGATTTTATGATTATGCAAAAGATCAGTATATTTACCAATACATAGACCAGCTTGGAAATGTAAGGGTTTCTTACGGAAGAAACAGCACAGGAGTTCTTGAGATTACAGATGCCAATGATTACTACCC
>NZ_QNUF01000055.1 GCF_003385455.1 Chryseobacterium rhizosphaerae
CATTTGAAAACGGAGGGGAGGTAAAAAATATTTTGATTTTAGATTTTTTATTGTATCTTGCATTCGTTTATATTTGGAATCAATATTTGTTCATTAATTTATGTTGCTTTTCTTTTATATACCAAATTTTTATTAATTTTTTAATTTTATTTAAAATGAACATTTTTGTTTCAAACATCAATTACGCAACTAAAGAGTATGAGTTGCATGATCTATTCGCAGAATTTGGTGATGTATCATCAGCTAAAATCGTTACAGACAGAGAAACTGGTCGTTCAAGAGGTTTCGGTTTTGTAGAGATGGGTGATGAAGAAGGACAACAAGCTATCGAAGCTCTTAATCAGAAAGAATTCAACGGAAAAGAGCTTAACGTATCTGAAGCTAAACCTAGAGAAGAGAAGCCAAGAAGAAGTTTCGATAACAACAGAGGTGGTGGTTATGGAAACAACAGAGGTGGCGGAAGCTATGGAAATAACCGTGGCGGAGGTGATCGCGGAGGAAACAACGGCGGTGGAAAACGTTGGTAAAAAATATGAAGCGGCTTTTAAGCCGCTTTTTTTATGTCTTTATTTTTCTCTGATCAGGAATAAGGCATCATTATAGTAAATATTTCCGCCTTTACTGTAAGTATCTTTTTGAGTTGTGACCGTAGGGAAAATAATCTTAATATGATATTTACCCAGATCACTTTCTACAGCCACTTCTTTTAATTTTACTATTCCGCTTCTATGGATGTTATCTTTAAATAGCTTATCAATAGCCGGAGTAAAATCTACTTCTTCTTTTGAGTTCAGGATTACTTTGATCTTTTCAGTCTTGTTGTCGATAAGAAACAGATCTCCATTGATTTCTTTTGATTCCTGGCTATAGCTTTGGAATTTAATTAAATACTTATAATTTTCAATATTCACTACATCTGTTTCTGACTCAAGCGTCAGTTGCTCATACGCAGGTGCTCCGGAATGTTTATCAGCATAAGTAAAAGAATTTCTAAGGCTGTTATTGATTGCCCAGTAATAGGGTTCTTCAAAATCTTTTGACCATTTATCCCGAACTTTAGGGGCTGCGAGAGTAAGCAAAAAACTTTCCTGTTTTCTTTTTATTAAAAATTCAAACTGTGATGACATTTTATCAATCACAGAATCTGATATCTTTTTATTGAAATCTATTGTACTCCCAGTAAGCAGGTTATTTTCTTTTAATAGCTTAATCAATTCATTTTTCTGGCTTCTTTTGGCTACGCTAAAAGCATTTAGGTAAGGAAAAACAAGTGAAAATACCCCCAATATAAATAAGCTCAGAGGAATAAATTTTATGCTTGACTTTTTGTTGAAAATAAAATAAACCACTAAACTTGTCAGCCATAAAGCCAGGAGTAAAACAAAGTATCTTGGCTCTGTATATCCATATGCTAAAAGCCTGGTGAAAATAGCAACAAAAAGGAGGATAACCAGAGGGATAACCGTATAGTAAAATAATCTTGAAAATACTTTAACCCAGGATTTGGTATGATCCTCTTTTAATGGATGCACAAGCAATAAAGCAAGAATTCCTACCATGCTGTAAGCAAGAATCAGATAAGAGACCCAACCCCTTGGAAGTTGCCAATTGATCAGTATTTTAAATGAATAGAAATAAAGAATAACAGCATAGATACAAAGAAGCGGAATCAGAATAAACTGGGTGAAAAATTTTAAAACAACAGGATATTTGCCGTCTTCTTCAAGGTCTGGCAATCCTCTTTCATTAAAGATCAGGAAAATCAGACAGCTTCCAGCAATAGCCAGAAAGAAGAATACATCAAAGTAAACGCTATCATTAAACTGAAAATCAAAAAGTTTGTCAATTGCTAAAATAGCCAGTTCTACTCCGGCTGTGAGCACTCCTGTGAATATAGCCGTAAGTACAATATTGACAAATAGATTTTTGTTATACTGCCAGAAACTAATTTCCCTGTCCTTGTTTAAAAAGGCTACAAAAGAAACCAGCAGGTGAGAAAGAATGAATGCTACAGCAATGATATATCCATAGACTTCATTAAAATCTTTCTTGTTGCCGGGTAGAATAAAAAAAAATCCCACCAGGCCGATAATTCCTGCAGATTCTAGAAGATACCGTTTTCCTATTCGCTGGGAAAGTATTTTCAATGCAAACATCAATGATATTCCCAAGCCGGAACAGATAGTGAACATGTAGCATGTGAAAGAGTCATTTCTTGATCTTGTGGTCTCATATAAATAGATCGCCCCAAAAGAAGTTAACAGAGCCATGAAGAGGACCATCGGATAACGAAATATCACTTC
This sequence comes from Chryseobacterium rhizosphaerae, assembly GCF_003385455.1. GTDB lineage: Bacteria > Bacteroidota > Bacteroidia > Flavobacteriales > Weeksellaceae > Chryseobacterium > Chryseobacterium rhizosphaerae. Next base: position 2,304 of record NZ_QNUF01000055.1, read on the forward strand.
TTTGGCTTTTCCCGTTATCTCAAGAAATTTTGTTTTCATAAGCCTCGGTATTTATATTTTTTTCTTCTTTTTCTTTTTGTCTTTATCCTTTTCTTTTACTTTTGTTTTCTTCTCTTTTTTAGGACTTAGAATTTCATCAGCGAACTCAAATTTCGGTTCTTCTATTTTGGTAGGTTTTATTTCAATTTTAAGATCAAAATATCCTTTCAGATCGTTCTGTGAAATTAGCTTTTCATTCATTAAAAATTCCAGAATCTCTTTTCCGGAATCATTAAAAAAGTGATGGGAAAGCTCTTTCAGTAGAAACTTTTTATATTCTTCAAAAGGAACAAGTACTGAATATTTAAAAATCCTGCCTTCTTTTACAGTAGACAAATAGCCTTTTTCAACTAATATTTTTAAGTATGTAGAGACCGTGTTCTGGTGTGGTTTGGGCTCTGGATGTTGTTCCATAACATCCTTAAGATAAAAGGAATTCAACTTCCAAAACAGCTTCATAAAGTTTTCCTCTGCGGCAGTAAGATGATTTATTTTCATATATTCTTCTAATGTTGAAATTGTATATTGCAATAAAGATAGATAAAAGATATTAAAAATGCTATTCCTGCGCCCATAAATACTTCTTTAATGGTGTGTCTTTTTAGAATAATTCTCGTAATCCCCACTAAAGCAGCAATACCCAGCCAAAGAATTCCCAGCTTCCAGTTTAATGAGAAAAACAAAGCTGCTACAAATACATTGAAGGCTGTATGCATAGAACTTTTAATATAAAGATTACTGATCTGTAAAGCGAAAAGAAGAATAAGGATAAACAGCATGATGAAATCCACATATCCGTTTTTGAGATAATTAAAAAGAATATAGGCAAGTACACATACAGCAATAAATATATAGAGTGTCTTTCTCTGTACCCGGTTCGAAACATCCATATTGGTGTATCTTCCTGTTTTTACATTCCATACGAGCCAGATAATCACAGGAAGCATAATCAATAATAAAATAGGCAGGAAGTATACTAAGGAATCTTTTAGCGTATATGACTGTATACTCATATAGATGAAAAAGATAAAAAGGGAGACCAAAGGATTGAAAAAATCAGAGATGATCTTTGAAATTTTGTGCGTCAATGAAGAGTTCTTTTCTTCCATGTTTAAGTTTAAAAGTCAAATATAACACTATAACCAAAAAAACAATTGATATGTATACAATAAAAACAAAGTTTTTTTCATAATTTTGCTCAACTATTTCATCATAAAAAAGCAAGAGCTAACACATGAAAGAATTTTCTAAAGAGGTATACCTGAAGTGGTATGAAGATATGACAATGTGGAGAAGGTTTGAAGACAAATGCCGTTCTCTTTATCTAAAACAAAAGATCAGAGGCTTTTTACATTTGTACAACGGTCAGGAAGCAATCCCTGCCGGATTCACGCATGCAATGGACTTAACGAAAGACAGTATGATTACTGCCTACAGATGCCATATCCATCCAATGGCGATGGGAGTAGATCCTAAGAGAATCATGGCTGAACTTTGCGGTAAAGCAACTGGTACTTCCGGAGGTATGGGTGGTTCTATGCACATTTTCAGTAAAGAACACCGTTTCTATGGAGGTCATGGTATTGTAGGAGGACAGATTCCTTTAGGAGCTGGTATTGCTTTTGCAGATAAATATTTTGACAGAAAAGCTGTAAATATCTGTTTCTTTGGAGATGGAGCTGCAAGACAAGGTTCATTACATGAAACATTTAATATGGCGATGAACTGGAAACTTCCTGTAGTATTTGTTGTGGAAAACAACCAGTATGCAATGGGAACTTCTGTAAAAAGAACAGCCAATCACGAAGATATCTATAAGCTAGGATTAGGATATGAAATGCCTTGTCTTGCTGTAGATGCAATGGATCCTGAAAAAGTAGCTGAAGCTGCTTACGAAGCAATTGAAAGAGCTAGAAGAGGAGACGGACCAACGTTCATCGAAGCAAGAACTTACCGTTACAGAGGACACTCTATGTCTGATGCAGAGCCTTACAGATCAAAAGAAGAAGTTGCCGTTCACAAAAATGATGACCCTATTGAATTGGTAAAACACAGAATTTTATCCAACGGATGGGCTACAGAAGAAGAATTGGAAGTGATGGATAACAAGTCTAGAGACTTTGTGGACGAATGTATAGAGTTCATGGAAAACTCTCCATATCCGGATACAGAAAAAATCTATGAGTATGTATATTCTCAGGAAAATTATCCATTCTTAGATAAATTAGAAAACTAAAAAGATAATAGGTTAATCTGAAAATTTGAAAATACCAGCGATCATTATTGGTCCTTTCAAATTTTCAGGTGACTAAATTTTCAAATTAAAAAAAATTATGGCAGAAGTAATTACGATGCCCCGCCTTTCTGATACTATGACGGAAGGTAAAGTGGCAAAATGGCATAAAAAAGTAGGCGACAAAGTAAAAGAAGGAGATATTTTAGCTGAAATTGAAACTGATAAAGCAGTTCAGGATTTCGAATCTGAAATAGAAGGAACTCTTTTATACGTGGGTGTACAAGAAGGAGATGCTGCTGCTGTAGACTCTGTTTTGGCGATCATCGGTAATGAAGGAGAAGATATTTCAGGATTAACAGGTGGAGCAGCTGCTTCCAGTGCAGGTTCTGAAGAAAAAAAATCAGAAGAACAACCTCAATCAGAAACTCCGGTTGCTGCTGAGCCTGCTGCGGCAGAAGTTCCGGCAGGAGTAGAAATTATTACAATGCCAAGACTTTCTGATACTATGACAGAAGGTAAAGTAGCTAAGTGGCATAAAAATGTAGGAGATACAGTAAAAGAAGGAGATCTTCTTGCTGAAATTGAAACAGATAAAGCGGTTCAGGATTTCGAATCTGAATTCAATGGAGTATTATTGAAGCAAGGTGTAGAAGAAGGTGGTGCAGCTCCGGTAGATTCCGTATTAGCAATGATTGGCCCTGCAGGAACAGATGTTTCAGCTGTAGGAGCTCCAAAAGCTGCTGCTCAGTCATCAGAAAAACCGGCTGAACAAAAAGCAGAAACTAAGACAGAAGAAAAAGCAGCTCCGGTTGCAGATTCTTCATCTTCTGACAGAGTTGCAATTTCTCCATTAGCTAAAAAAATGGCTCAGGACAAAGGTGTTGATATCAACAGTGTTCAGGGTTCTGGAGAAAACGGAAGAATTGTTAAAAAAGATATTGAAAGCTATCAGCCATCTCAGGCGAAACCAGCTGCTTCAGCTCCGGCTGCAAGTGCTGCTGCTCAAGTAGCAGTAAACTTCGTTCAGGGAGAAGATACAGAGACTCCAAACTCACAGGTAAGAAATATCATTGCGAAACGTCTTTCTGAAAGTAAATTCTCTGCCCCTCATTATTATCTGATGGTTGAGATCAATATGGATAAAGCTATTGTAGCTAGACAAGAGATCAATTCTTTACCAGATACTAAAATTTCATTCAATGATATGATCATTAAAGCAACTGCGATTGCTTTAAGAAAACACCCTCAGGTAAATTCAAGCTGGGCAGGTGATAAGATCATCCACAGAGGAAATATCAATGTGGGTGTAGCAGTAGCTATTCCTGACGGATTGGTAGTTCCTGTATTGAAGAATACAGACCAGATGAGCTACACTCAGATTTCTGCATCAGTGAAAGATATGGCTTCAAGAGCTAAGAATAAAGGTCTTAAAGCTAATGAAATGGAAGGATCTACATTCTCTATTTCTAACCTGGGAATGTTCGGAATCGAAACATTTACAAGTATTATCAACCAACCAAACTCTGCCATTCTATCCGTAGGTGCAATTATTGAAAAACCAATTGTTAAAGACGGTCAGATTGTAGTAGGAAACACAATGAAACTATCATTGGCATGTGACCATAGAGTAGTGGATGGGGCTACAGGTGCTCAATTCTTACAAACATTAAGAACATATTTAGAAAATCCATTAACATTGTTACTGTAATTTCTAAACTGTACATACTAAAACCTCCCGCTTTGGGAGGTTTTTTTGTTTTTAAATATTTCCGATAAAATTATTTCTTCAGTATTTTTATCTCTTCTTTAAGTTCTTTTACTTGGGCTTTCAGTTCTTCGATTCTCCCTTCATATTGTTCTATTAATTTTTCAGAAAGAGAATTGATGGTATTAATTGTTCCTACAAATTGAAAAGCCATACCTCCTTTTTGATCAGTATTTTCCTGTTCCAGATTATTGGTTTCATCTGAAAGAAAATTCTCAGGCTTTATTTCAAAAATTTCACTAAGTTTTTCTATATGTGCTGCCCAAGAGTGGCTTTCCCCTGTTTCAATTCTGGCGTAGGCAGATTGGGAAATGTGTAATTTTTCAGCCATTTCTTCCTAGAATCCTTTGGACTTTCGAAGTCTTTTTATTTTCTCTGCAACGTTGTTAGTCATGCTTTGTTATTTTAGACAAATATAAAAATAATTTCCTCAAAAAATTACCCGGATAAGGGGTAGAATTATGCAAAAATAGGTTTTGTAGATTGATAAATATTTCACAGTTTTGTGGGTAAATAAAAAATATTATATTTAACAACTTAAAAAAACGCTTATGACAAAAAAAATAATTCTTCGGCTGGCTCTGCTGGCGGTCACAGTCTTCTCTGTACATTCCTGCCGTACAGAGGATGATGTAGCTCAAAATACCAAAGAACCCCAAAACAAATTTGCGGCCTTTTCTCAAAACGGAAATGAGAAAGTAAATTACCCAAAAGCTTTTGAATATCTCTTTAACCGATATTATGAGCTCAAAGATGCACCTGTAAAAAACAGGAATACGGCAGGAGATTCTCCTTACACAGATTTTCGTTTCCACTCCCAGCTCATGGAAGTGGACAATGGAGACAAGGCAATGCTTTTCCCTGTGATAAAAGGTAATAAAGTAATTGGGCTTATGATAGGACTTTTGGAGAAAGAAGAGACTTATCTCAGGTATTAT
>NZ_QNUF01000056.1 GCF_003385455.1 Chryseobacterium rhizosphaerae
TCAGGCTGAAGGTCGTAAGTTTCAATAAGGTAATGAGCCAGACGGTTCGAACGATCATTAAGCTCACGGTAAGACATCCTTACATCCTGATATACTATGCCTATGTGATCCGGAGTTCTTTCAACCTGGGCTTCAAATAATGCCTGAATCGTTGTGTCACTCGCATAATCACTTTCTGTAGACCATAACCCTGATAACTGGGTGTATTGGTCCTGAGGAATAAGGTTGAGTTCAGATAATGTAAGGTTTTCCTGCTGATTAATTCCTGCGATCTGATCAAGCATGAACAGATAAGAATTCATCATATTTTTAACTGTTTCTTTTGAATAAACAGCTTTAGCATAGTTGAACATTCCCTGTAAAGTCTCCCCTATATCATTGATCATGGTGGTAATATCAAACTTAGCCACCTGATAGTCTACATTTCCGTTAAAAGGATGAAGTATCGTCTTTTCATTTTCAGATGAAGCAACATCTTCACCAAAGCTTTGAAGACCAAACATCACCTGGAAAACCGGATGACGGGAGGTATCCTGTTCTACTCCCAGCTCTTCCACTAATTTTTCAAATGGAAGATCCTGATGAGACTGGGCCTCTGTCACCGACTGAGCTACCTGTAGAATGAAATCTTTTACCCTTTGGCCCGGATCAATGTTTTCTCTTAATGCAAGAGTATTCACGAAGAACCCGATCATATCTTCAAGTCCTACATGGTGTCGGTTGGCAATAGGGCTTCCTACTATGATATCGTCCTGTCCGGAATAGGCTGAAAGCGTCAGGTAATATCCACCCAATACTATGCTGTATAAACTTACTCCAAGGTCTTTCGAAAGGTTTTTCAACCTTAGGGTCTGCTCTGCATCCAGGCTAAAGTACAGATTCTCTCCATCATAAGATATTTGGGATGGTCTCTTGAAATCTGCTGCTAAATCAAGGTTTTGGAATCCGCTCAATTTGTTTTTCCAATAGCTGATCTGCTGATCAAGACGTTCTCCTGTAAGATAATTACGCTGCCATAAAGCAAAGTCTTTATATTGAATTTTTAAACCAGGAAGCTCATGCGGTCTTCCTTCTGTAATGGCATTGTAAATATGGACTAATTCTTTTAAGAATACTTCTGTAGACCATCCGTCAAATGCAATATGGTGTATAACAATAGACAGATAGTAAGATTCTTCTAATTTAAATATATTGATGTCTACCGGTAATTCTTCTTCCAAACGGAAGATTTTATTGGCTACACTGCTTACTTTTTCTTCAAGCTCAGCCATTGTCTTCACCTCATGCTGATGTATAGCTGGAATATCATCTACCACAGACTGCCATCCTATTCCGTTATCGGTAGTACGAATAACTGAACGAAGTACTTCATGGCGCATTATAATAGCGTCTAGAGCTTTACACAGTATTGAAATATCTGCTTTTTCATCCAAACGGAAGATCATCGGGATATTGTAAGCACTGCTTCCTCCTTCGTAATTTTCTATAAACCAAAGCCTTTCCTGTGCGAAAGATAACCTTTGTTCTTCCGGAGTGTTAACTTCTACGGGAGTAATCGTAATCTGCTCTCCTCTGTTGTTTTCATCTGCCAGAATATGGGAAAGAGAAGCAATTGTTTTATGGCTGAAAATCATGGCTACTTCTACTCTTATATCCAGCACCTGCTTGATCTTACTGATCAGTTTTATGGCCATGATACTGTTTCCTCCTAATCTGAAGAAATCATCATGGATACTGATACTTTCAGCATCAAGACCTAATACTTCGCCATAGATATAACATAGTTTAGTCTGTAATTCGGTTTCAGGAGCAACATAATTTTTGCTTCCTGTAAACTCCGGTTCCGGAAGTTGTTTTCTGTCCAGTTTTCCATTGATCGTTAATGGCAAGGCTGTTAAATGAACAAAAGCACTCGGGACCATATATTCTGGTAAGCTCGCGGAAAGGTGTTCTGAGAGTACATTGGAATCAACCTCAGCATCTGATACATAGTATCCTGCCAGGTATTTTAATCCTGCTTTGTTTTCTTTCGCCAATACTGCGGTCTGACGGATACCTGGGTAATCAAGCAATATATTTTCAATCTCGCCTAGCTCGATTCTATACCCCCTGATCTTCACCTGGAAGTCATTTCGACCCACATATTCCAGTTCGCCATTGGATAACCAGCGTACTAGGTCACCCGTTTTGTATAAACGTCTGTTTTCTCCTTTTTCTTTTTGCGCTAGCGTTTGGAATGGATTGTCAAGGAAGCGTTCTTCTGTCAGCTCTGGCTGGTTTAAGTAGCCTCTGGCAATACCTGCTCCCCCTATATAAAGCTCTCCTACAGCACCCACAGGAACAGCACGATGTTGGCTGTCAAGAACATATGCTGTAGCATTTGCTATAGGGCCACCGATATTCAATGGATTGTTGTCTTCTTTGTAGTAATGTAATGTAGCACAGACCGTTCCTTCGGTAGGTCCATACTCATTAACAAGAATGATATCCTCTATATTTTTATCCAAAGCAGGGAAACTCTCTCCTCCGGCAAAAATCAGCTTCAGGTTGGTTCCGTTGTCTACCACTTCTCTCAATAAAACCGGTGGAATAAATGAAACTTCTATATTATTTTCTTTAATATACTCATTAAGCCCGCTTACTGATGTTCTAAGATCATTGCTGTAAAGCCATAATGTATTTCCATTACACAAGACCGGGAAGGCCTCATACACAAAAGCATCAAATACATAATTTGAGTAACAACCCACTTCCTGAAATTCTTCAAGTCGGTGAGCCTTAATCATTGATTCTATAAGGTTTATCACTCCGGAATGTTCAATCATTACTCCTTTCGGAAGTCCTGTTGTTCCACTGGTATAGATGACGTAGGCCAGATTGCCGGAATTCACTTTAGTAACAAGGTTTTTAGACTCTGCTATTTCAAGCTGTGCTTTAAGACTGACATTATCCAGAGATAATAGCCCGATATTTTCTAAACCACTTATCTTTTCTGCAGATTTTTCTTCTGTAAGAACTATTGTAGCATTAGTATCCTGAAGGATATGTTTTATTCTGTCCACAGGATACGAAGGATCCATTGGCACATAAGCAGCTCCCGCTTTCATTACAGCAAGAACCGCAATCAGCATATGCTCTGAACGATCTAAGCATAAAGGAATAATATCATCAGGTTGTAGATTGTACGTTTCGATCAGATAATTAGCCAGGCGGTTTGATCTGTCGTTAAGCTCTCTGTAAGAAAGTTGAACGTCCTGATATACCAATGCTGTCTGATCCGGAGTTTTCAACACCTGATTTTCAAATAACTGATGTACCGTCATTTCTGCCTGATACTCCGCATGGGTGGTGTTCCATACTTCCGTTACTTTTTTATACTGTTCCTGTGGAATAAAATTGAGTTCTGAAAGCCTGATATCTTTCTGTCCTTCTGTTTCCGCTATTTGATTCAGTAAAAATTCATAGGAATGGATCATATTACCGACGGTCTCTTTTGAGAAAATCGCTTTAGCGTAATTGAACATTCCATGTATATTTTCTCCACCATCGTCGATCATGGTAGTCAGGTCAAATTTCGCAACCTGATAATCTATTTCCCCATCAAAAGGATAAAATAAAGCATCTCCGTTATTTTCAGAAGAAGCATCTCCTCCAAAGTTCTGCAGTCCGAACATCACCTGGAAAACAGGGTGTCTGGAAGTATCCTGCTCTACTCCTAATTCTTCTACCAGCTTCTCAAATGGAAGGTCCTGATGAGACTGCGCCTCTGTCACGGATTTTGATACCTGTAAAATAAAGTCTTTAAGGTTCTGTTCTGCATCAATTTTTTCTCTTAACGCAAGGGTATTGACAAAGAACCCGATGATGTCTTCAAGACCGGCATGATGACGGTTCGCAATAGGGCTTCCCACTACGATATCATCCTGTCCGGAATACGCTGAAAGCATCAGGTAATATCCACTAAGCATTACACTGTACAGACTGACCCCAAGTTCTTTTGAGAGTTTTTTTATTTTTTCGCCTTGCTCTGTATTCAGACTGAAGTACAGGTTTTCTCCTTCGTAAGAAATTTGGGAAGGTCTCTTGAAATCCGTAGCCAAATCAAGGTTCTGGAAATCACCAAGTTGATCTTTCCAGTAGCCAATCTGCTGATCAAGAAGTTCTCCTGCAAGATAATGACGTTGCCATAAGGCAAAATCTTTGTACTGGAATTGTAAAGCAGGCAGCTCAGAAGCATTGTCTTTATTAATCAGAGATCTATAAATCGTTTGTATCTCTTTGAGGAATATATCAGTAGACCATCCGTCAAAAGCGATATGATGGATTACCATCGACATATAGTGCTGATCCTTGAGTTTGAAGATATTGATCTCTACAGGGATTTCTTCATCCAGGCGGAAGATCCTATTGGCACATTTGTTTATGTATTGATCCAATTCTTCTCTTGTCTCTACTTCCGTTATTTTGAATTCCGGAATGAGATCCGTAACCACCTGATACCCTGTTCCGTCTTCTGTAGTTCGGATTACCGAACGAAGGATCTCATGGCGTACGATAACCGCTTCAAGAGCTTTGCATAGAACCGGAATATCCGTTTTCTGATCCAGAAGTGCTGTCATTGGAATATTATACGCACTACTTCCTCCTTCATAGGTTTCTATGAACCAAAGTCTTTCCTGGGCAAAAGATAATCGCTGCTCTTCCGGAGAATCAATGGCTACAGGAGTGATAATAACTTGTTCATAGGTCGTATTTTCTCTCAGAACTTTTTCCAGAGAAGCGACTGTTTTATTAGTGAATACCATGGCTACATCTACCTGTAACGCAAGGTTTTGTTTAATTTTACTGATCAGTTTGATGGACATGATACTGTTTCCTCCGAGACGGAAGAAATCATCATGGATACTGATACGCTCTGCATTAATCCCCAGGACTTCCCCATAAACCTGACAAAGCTTTTGCTGAAGCTCATTCTCAGGAGCGGTATATTCTCCCCCTCCGATAAATCCAGGCTCAGGAAGCTGTTTTCTGTCCAGTTTTCCGTTAACAGTAACAGGAAGGGTTACGAGATGTACAAAAGCCACCGGTACCATATATTCAGGTAAGGTCTCTGAGAGGAACTCTGAAAGCAGGTGTGAATCAATTATAGAATCAGCTACATAATATCCGACAATATATTTCAATCCGGTATTATTTTCCTTTGCAAGAACTGCTACCTGGCGAATTCCCGGATATTGAAGAAGTCTGTTTTCAATTTCACCTAATTCAATACGGTATCCTCTTATCTTTACCTGGAAGTCATTTCTACCAATATATTCTATATTTCCAGCCGGAAGCCAACGAACAAGATCTCCTGTTTTATAAAGTCTGGCATTTGTATTTTTAGCCTTTTGATCTTCTGTCTGGAAAGGGTTTACTATAAAGCGTTCCTGGGTAAGTTCCGGACGGTTCAAATACCCTCTTGTGATACCTGCTCCCCCAATGTAGAGCTCTCCCAAAGCCCCTACAGGAACTGGATTCATATGACTATCAAGTATATAAGCCTTCATATTTCCGATAGGACGGCCAATACTGTTCATACTTTGATCCATATTAATTATGGAGGTAACTGTCGTTTCCGTAGGTCCGTAGCAATTGATTAGCGTAAAATGCTTGTTTACCAATTTGGCATACAGATCATTGGTCAGAGCCTCTCCTCCAGACGCCAATCTTGTAAGGCTTTTAACCCTGGTAATATCAATATTCTGTAATACTGAAGGCGTAAGGTTGATATAGGAGGCATTATTATCATTAAGTATTTTCAAAAATACTTCTTCATTTAAAAAAGTTTTATCTTTTATAAACAACAAAGGATTTCCATTTAAAACAGCCATTAATATCTGTTCTATGGATGGATCAAATACATAGTTAGCAAATTGGAAAATAACATCTGATTCTCGCAGTTGATAGCGGGAATATACATCCTTAATCAGATTTATTATATTCCTATGTTCCACCATCACTCCTTTCGGCATGCCCGTTGTTCCACTTGTGTAGATGACATAGACAAGGTTGCGGGAGGTAAGTTTTGTGATCGGGTTTCCGGAGTCTACATTTTTAATCGTTTTTTTGAATGCCTCTCCATCTAGGGATACAACTTCTAAATTTTCTGTATTCTGTATCCTGTCTATGGTATTCTGCTGAGCTAAAACGACTCTGGCATCTGTATCATCCAATATGTATTTTATTCTGTCTACAGGAGAAGACGGATCTATTGGAACATAGGCTGCTCCTGCTTTTATTACTCCTAAAATAGCAATCAACATATCCTCAGATCGTTCCAAACATAGTGGAACTAAGTCATCCGGCTGAAGGTCATATCTCTTGATCAGATAATTTGCCAAACGGTTTACTCTTTCATTAAGCTCACGATAGGTTAATTTAATCTCCTGATATAGTAACGCTATATTGTCAGGTGTCTTCTCAACCTGCATCTCGAATAGTTCAGGAACTGTAGCTGTATTCGGATAGGAAAAGTCTGTATCATTCCACTCTTCCATTATTTTTACAGATTCATCCGCGGTAATATAAGACAGGTCTTTCAGTTCGATTTCTGGATTTTTCAAGAGCTGGGTAAGGATTGTTTTCATTCCTTCGATAAGCCTTTCCATCACAGAATAATCAAAAAGATAGCCTTCAAAATTCAGAGTCATGGAAACTTCTTCTCCTCGCTCATAGGCTACTATCCCCAATGGATAATCAAGCTTTTCTACAGAGTCCATGAATACAAATCCCAACTCATTACCCTCACCTCCCTTAGGTACCGGATAGTTCTCATACACAAATAAGCTGCTGAAAATCCTGCGT
>NZ_QNUF01000057.1 GCF_003385455.1 Chryseobacterium rhizosphaerae
AGAATATTTATTAGAAGGACCTAGATTAGTGTTGAAATAATTATCTAATATTATATATTAGTTTAATTCTTTTTGGTATTACTTTGATCTAAAATTATTTTAAATGATATTATTTCTGACTATTAAGGAATTTTAAGGTAGTGAGAAAATCTTTTTAAAAATTAAATGATTAAATTAATAGGTATTAACTTTTCAAAAAAAACCTTCTACTTTATGTAGAAGGTCTAAAAACACAATAATGAAAATTTTATTCTTTAAGTTAGTAGAGAAAGCACGAAAATGTTACAAACTTTCATCGATTTCTTTTACCTCAATAGTTTTTAGTATTCCCTCAATGGTACTGATCTGTTCAGGACTCATATTTTTTATAGTTTCCTGATTTAATACAGTTCCTCCGATCTGAATGAGATTATTTTGGTTCTGGATCAGTGTATTATTATTGAGATTATTTATTTGATTACTCAATGAGGTATTTTTAAAAGCTCCGATACATTCCAGATACAATCGAGTAGCTTTCATATCTCCTTCAATGGCAATTCAGAAAAACGAAGACATAAATTTGAATACATAAAGATCTAACATGATATTAATAAGCTCATTTAATTATGGTCATTCATATCTTAATACAGGGCGATTAAGCCCTGTATAGATATTTAAACTCATTTGTGTAAATAGAATCACAGAAAAGATGACATGATTTTTACAAAATGTACAAAGAGAATGTAAAATTTCATCTATAATAGTTGTCATCATTTATGTTGCAACAGCATTATATAATTAATATTTTTTAAGCCATTTATAGAGTGTAGTTTTAGGTATTCTGTATTCATCAATTATTTGTTGTTTTGTTTTTTCATTAGACCTTACAAGGTCTAAAATAAATTTTATGACTTCTATTGTATAGATGTTTTTCCTGAATCTAGGTAATTCTGTTATTTTAAGTTTTGGTTTTGGAGAATTAGAAGCTGGTGGTGAGTACAATAAAAGATGCTGAGAATATATACGGAAAAAATCATATTCTAATATTTTACTTAATTTCAGCAATATTTCTGAATCTAGAGATTTCCTATGATATATGTTTTCAATATCTTCTTCACTACATTGTAAAAAGTTCATAAGCCTTTCAACCGAAAGATTAGTTTCCTTTATTCTGATGTGTATGAGTTTGCCAATGTGTATATTTTTAAAAAACATAACGAAAATACTAGATTAAACATTTCTTGTATGAAGTATAGGATATGTTCACACATCAAAATTTGTTTTTAAACATAAATGCTATTGCATCTCTCTCAATTATATGTTCTTACTGTCCCAAATAAGTAATTGAGATAAAAGAGTCCCCCCCTGCTATTCTATAGTTCCGAGTCATGGTCACTTCTACATACAAAGTGTCTCCTGAATTAAAATAACTTGCTCCTGCAATAGTGTGATAAACATTGTCGGTTCTTTCTAAGTGACCGCTATTTACATTTGCAATTGTAGAAGTATTTTTTTTAATACTAGTATGAGCTGTTCCCGAAGTCTCGTTAACACCATTTAAACTCATATTAATATGTGTTGAAGCAAGAATTTGATAATATCCCGATTTCACAATTGTAAAAACTCCATTTGATGAATTATAAGTTAGCTTGGTATTGTCTAATTTTGGTGCTGTTTCCCAGACGACAGTAAACCAATTATAAGCTGCATAGTTACCGGAATATGTACTATTCTTTAAAGCCAATGTAGAAAGCTTTACAACTCCTGTATCTTCTAAAGTAGACCAACTTGGTGCTACTCCAGTCCCTTTTGAAGTAAGTACTTGTCCTGTGATACCGGCAGAACCAGCAGTATTTGCCGTACCACCTACATTGATCTCATTGACAACTTGTAAAGATCCATTAACGTGTAATGATTTTTGTGGAGTGGATGTATTAATCCCAACTTGAGAATAAGTAATTACAGATGCCGGAAGAATTAATAGAAAGAATTTTTTTTTCATGTTTGTATGTATTTATTAAAATTTTTTGATCTTTTTTAATCTTGCAATATTATAATAATGAGCAGCTTTTTTACAAAAAATCACCTATGACATAGATATTACAAAAATTTAACGCACTGATTATCAGTTTATATTTTTAACAACCCGATTTTCAAGATGTGGGAAATTTATTACTCAAAGTATAATTCTTGACGCCATTGGAAAGGATAAAACTTATAAAAATATTATAAAATCTACCATGTAATATCTATGTAATATCTTTTTCACAAGATCTATATTTGTATTTTTTTTATTATTGCATTAAAATATAATAAGCTTATATATCTATTAAAAATTCATCTTTAATTAAATGGATTTTTGAAAGTAATAGAAATTAAATTATTGAGTTTGATGCTGAGCTTGTAATTTTGTATTAATATAATTAAATTTTGCTATTATATTTATTGTATTTACAACTAACTACATACATTATACACGATGAAGTTTTTTATTCTATTTTTCCCGGTTTTTCTATTTGCTCAGCAAAAAATAACTCCTCAGTACATTGACAAGGAATCTGATAAACTTGATATTGTGGGCTTGAAAGGAAAGGCAATGAATGGTGGATATTTGGAAAGAAGTGCTTTTATACTAAGAGAATCTAAAAAGATTCATTATTCTAAAGGAATAGCTTTGGGATATATACATATCGCGTCTTATTACTCAAATTCAAAAAACTATAAAAAAGAGTTAGAAAATTTAAAGCTTGCTATGAAAGAAGAATATACCGGAAATAATCCGGATTTTCAAATTAGAATTAAAAGACAGTTGGCTTCGAATTATTATAATATGGGACTTTATCGTGAAGCTATGCATGAAGTAAAAGAGAATGTGATATTAGCTGATGAAATTCCTGTAGATACTTTAAGAATATTTGATAAATCCAGAGCATACTGTGAAATTGGAGTTATTTATAAAGAGCAAAATAGGTTAGATTCATGTAGATGGTATTTGAAAAAAGGAATTGACAATGTTTTGCAATATAAAAAGAAGCGAACTACTAAGCTAGAGATGTTGTTTGTATTTTATTCTTTGGGATTAGTAGAAATTGATATTATGGAGAAAAAAATCGATTCAGCAGAAATACGTCTTAAAACAATAGAGTCTCGTTCAAAATGGATTTTGGGAAATAATAGTTTTCAATTATATAAAGTAAAAGGAATGCTTAATGAGCATAAAAAAGAATATGATTCAGCTGTTTTTAATTATCAAAATGCAATTTATCTTGCTAAAAATGTCCGTAATATTATAAAAATACAAGATCTTTATAATAATATTTCCAGAGTTTATCAGCAAATAGGAAAGAAAGATTCCGCGACAAAATATTTTCAAAAGTATATTACCATTAAGGACAGTTTGGGAAAAGCTAAACAACCTGCTATTGAAAACACAGTACAAGAGTTAGTTACCCTAAAAGAAAACAAGGTAAAAGCTAAAAATAAGTTTTTACTTTACGGGATATGGATCGGAATTTTTAGTGTAATTATTTTTGTTGTATTTACCATTAGAAGAATACGTAAAAAAAATAAAATTCTAAATGTAAAAGAGGAGGAAACTAAATTATTAAATCAAAAGCTAAATGTTTCTTTTGAAGAAGTTATACAATTGGCAAAAAATAATGATCCGGAATTTCTTATTCGGTTTCAAGAGGTTTACCCCGAATTTTTTCCAAAATTATTGAAAATAGAACCACAGCTGATGAATACAGAATTAAAGTTTTGTGCCTTATTATTTCTTAATTTTTCTACTAAGAATATAGCCGCTTACACATTTGTACAACCTCAATCTATACAAACCAGAAAACATAGATTGAGAAAAAAATTGAATATCCCTTCCGATATTGATATTTACATCTGGATGAAAAATATCAATAGTATTGAAATCTAAAAAAAATCTATTTGTAATATCTAAGTAACATCTGTTTTTTTTGAAAAAACAAACAAACAAACAAACAAACAAACCATATTCGCAATAGATATTCAATATAGGATGATTAAGAAAATAATTAATTATTTTTTTGACTTTAATTGTTTAATTTAGGTTGCCGAAGATTAGCCACACTTCGGTCTTCTTTAGAAGACATAATTTTTCCCTATATAGAATTTTCATAATATAAACAGTAGAAATTATATATAGACCTATGCAAAAATTAAAATCTCCTAATTATAAAAAGATTTACAAAGATATTATTAATAGAAAGTATCCAGACAAAATAAAACAATGTCATTCAATTTTGTGCAAACAAGAATTATCAACTTTAGATATTATTAAAATTAACTCTTTACTATTTGATGAGGAGAGTAAAGAAACAACTATAGCTAATCAACAACACAAATCTTATGACTTCTCAACAATTCAGGAAATTTTAGAATATCAAAAGAAAAATGCTCTTAATAATTCTCAGTTAGCAATACACTTTAAATTAAGCAGGAATACTGTAGCAAAGTGGAGAAAAATAAATTTTATTTAATTGTAAAGTATCAATAGATCCGCTACAAAAATGACTTAAATTTATGGTGTAAAGTTCAAAAATTTTATCCATGAATAAACAGCAACAGCAAATAAAGGCTCGCAAAGATTGGCTTAAAATCTATTTAGAATCGGGATCTGTAACGAAAACAGCTTTACGTTGTGGAATTGCAAGATCAACACTTCACCGATGGATAAAAAGGTATAAAGAAGAAGGAGAACAAGGACTGTCAGATAAGTCAAGACGTCCTAAGACCCTTACCAATACTAAGGTTACAAAAGAAACTGAATCTATTATCCTCGATTTAAGAGAGAAAAAAAGATGGGGAGCTGCAAGAATCTCAACCCATCTACTCAGAATGGGAACTTCATTATCTGCCATGACTGTTTGGCGGGTACTCTTTAAACACAAAGTTAATCCTGTAGTAAAAAGACGTAAAAAATCTGATTACAAAAGATACAGCAAAGAAGTTCCAGGGGATAGAGTTCAGCTGGATGTTACTAAAATCAGGAGTAAGGCTTATCAATTTACAGCTATTGATGACTGCACAAGAATGAAAGTTATTAGAGTTTACCCTAATAAAAAAGCAGAAAGTACGATACATTTTTTAGGTGAAATTTTGGATACATTCTATTTTCCTATACAGCATATTCAAACCGATTGGGGTACGGAATTTTTTAATTACTCCTTCCAATATGAGCTGCATGAACATTTTATCAAATACAGACCTATAAAGCCCAGATCCCCTCATTTAAATGGTAAAGTAGAAAGAACCCAACAGACTGACAAATCCGAATTCTGGTCACTGGTGGATTTATCTGATCCAGATCTTAATTTAAATACTTTATCTATTGAATGGCAGGAGTTTTACAATAAGAAAAGACCACGCTCTTCTTTGAATGGAAAAACGCCTTGGGAAAAATTACAGTCTTTGGAACATCTTATCCCTATTCAGCCTGATGTTACTGCTAAATTTTGGGACTCAAATGAAGAAATATTGCCCAGAAATTATACGTATTTAAATTACATAAGACAAAAAAATACTAATTTAGTCTCAAAGCCCAAGAGGAAGTAGGCTCTGCTGGGGAGCAACCTACCAGCAATAGGCTTTTAGATATACGGAAAGGGAGACCCAAAAAGGTCTCCTCTTTTTATTTCCGGTATCTTTTATGGCTAAGAAAACCTTCTCTTAATTTGTAGCGAATCTATTGTTATAGCACAAATTCAGCAAACTCCATTGGATCGGACGGAAGAGCACTTTCATTTTTTGTACTCGCTGGTTCCAGTCCTTCCAGCTCACGGGAATCAACAACTCTGTTTCCGCTGAAGACATACGTAGACCAGGTGTTATAGGTTTCTGCTAAAGGATCAATATTAAAAAAATTAGCGTATCATAATTAATACGCTAATTCGTTTTTAATATTTAATAGGGAAGCGTTGAAACATCTTCGTCAATTTCTCTTCCTTCATCA
>NZ_QNUF01000058.1 GCF_003385455.1 Chryseobacterium rhizosphaerae
CAATATGGAAACTGTTGAGACAACAGACTATCTGGATGGGTTCCAATATTGGCTTAATGACCTAAGTTTTGTGCCTACTTCAGAAGGGTATTATGATTTTATTCAAAATAAGTATATTTACAACTATACAGATCAGGTAGGAAACATCAGACTGGCGTATTATAAAGATGCTTCCGGAAACCTGAAAGTAGATAGAACTACCCATTATTATCCTTTCGGGCTAGAGTTTGGAGGAGAATTAAGCACCTCAGGTTCAATTACTCAGAATTATAGATATTCTTCCCAGGGACAGGAAAACCAAAGGGAGACAAAATGGAGTTCTTACCGATGGAGAAATTATGATGCTGCAATGGGAAGGTTCTTTAATGTTGACCCATTAAGTGAAAAATATGCTTACCAGTCGCATTATAATTTCTCTGAGAACAGAGTTGTTGATAATGTTGAGCTAGAAGGCCTAGAAGGAGAAGATTTCCGTTTCAGGATGGCCATGAAGCAAAAAGGTGGTGTCCAATGGAGTGCAGAGAAAGCGAATCAGGAGGCCAATAGCGCAGCTTTCATGGCTGTTATTAAATTAGTAACTCCTATTGAGGAGCTTTATACAATAGCTACCGGTCGTGATCTTGATGGTAACCCTGCTAGTAGGAAGGATGCAGGAAAGTTATTAGCATTAAATCTGGTTCCTCAAGCGAAAGTAGAAGTAAAAGCAGCTGCTACAGTATTAAAGGCGGAAGCAAAGGCAGAAGCAAAAGCTATAACTAAAGCAGCAAAAAAACTATACAGTAAAAGCCGCCCATCTTATGGAAAAGATCAAGTGGAGGAAGTTTGGGAAAGTGGCAAACAAAAAGATAACAAAGTTTATGATCCGAATACAGGTGAAGAGCTAACATGGGATAAAACAATAAAGCCAAGATCATGGGACATGGGGCATAAACCTGGTCATGAATATAGAAATTTACATAGAGATTATATGGATGGTAAGATTTCAAAAGAAAAGTTTTTAGAGGAATATAGGAACGCGAAAAATTATCAACCAGAATCAAAATCAGCAAACAGAAGTCATAAGTATGAAAAAAAGTAAAATAGATAACGTTTTTCAATTTGTAAGACTTAACGAATTGGATAGTGTTGAGAGTGAAATTAACTCTTTTAATGTTAATGAATTTATTAATGATTTTGGCGAAAATCTTCTGCAAGAAGCAATTGCCTTTGAAGCAATTGATATTGTAAGGTTCTTACTAAATTGTCAAATAGATATTAATCATTCTGATCAAAATGGAAAAACTCCATTACACTTTAGCGCTGCTCATAATGATTTTGAATCAACTAAATTGCTATTAGGCGATAAGCTTATCGAAATCAATAAGAATGATAAATATGGTAATAATCCACTTTGGGTTGCAGTCTTTAATGCTAGAGGTTATTATAATATTGTAAAATTATTAAAAGAATTTGGTGCAGATCCAAATTCGAGAAATAACAATAATAAATCTCCTTTAGATTTTGCAAAACAAATTGGAGATGATGAAATGATTAAAATTCTTACTTCTTAACGATAGTTCTAAAGAAATTATGAAGCTTCTAATATTATTTTCCTTTGTTCTGTTATTACTGGCTAATCCAAAAGAAATTGTTTCTGGAAAACTATTTTGCAGAGATTTTAAAAATGGAAAGTTTACATTAATAAATAAAAAGACAAATAAAAAGTATCTCATACAAAAATCCCAAGACCTTCAGAAAGAAGAGGTTTTTGATCTATCTACAAATAAAAAGATACGGAAGGATAGATACTATAAAATATTATGGAAGAGTGACTGCCAATTTATATTAACATTAGATCTTGCCAAAAGCCAGCATGACGAAACTGACAAGTATATTAACTCTCATGGTGGGTATCTTTGTACAATCAAAAAGATAGAAGGAAAATGTGCTATTATTGAGACCCAATTTGAAGGAGATGTTTTCTCTTCTGAAATTTGCAAAACCCAATAAAAGATCAATTTACAAACTTGTTGTTTATTTAGGGTATTAAAAACTAATACCCTAAATTTAATAAAAACACTTTACCAATCAAGTAGGAAACATCAGACTGGCGTATTATAAAGATGCTTCCGGAAATGTAAAAATTGACAGAACTACCCATTATTATCCGTTTGGGTTAGAGTTTGGAGATCACTTAGGAACTTCAAATTCAATATCTCCCAACTATAAGTATTCTTCTCAGGGACAGGAGAAACAGACAGAAACAGGATGGAGTTCTTACCGATGGAGAAATTATGATTCTGCGATGGGTAGGTTCTTTAATGTAGATCCGTTAAGTGAAAAATATGCTTATCAGTCTCATTATAATTTCTCTGAGAACAGAGTTGTTGATGCAAGGGAGCTCGAAGGTTTGGAGGCTAAGAAAGTAAATAAAGTGAGCCTTCCTGGTAATGACCCTATGGAGTTTGCTGAGTTTATTATGGGAGGGGCTAGTAGTGTAAGAGCTGCGGTAGCAAATAACGTAGCACGAACTATTAACGTTCTTACGAATGATGCGGTAAGAAATAAATATGTTGTTGATGAAGACGGCGGGTTAACTTTGCGCATAGGTGTTCCAAAAGAATCTTTTAAAGAGAAAGCTGTTAATGGTGCTTTTGATTTAGCGACGATAGGACTGGCAGCCTTTGGAGGCCCCGAAGGCGTTCTAATGACACAAGGGGGAAAAGCTCCGGCTTTAAAAGCCATCGAAGAAATAAAAGATGCTGCAAAGGCTGTAAATGGAAACTCAAAGTTCAGTGGGAAGTCACAACACTTATACGAAATATTTACTACTTCAAATAATAATGTTGTTAAGACGGGTGTTAGTGGCGGAAAAGTATCCCAGGCGGGTAAATCTTATAGAGCTACAAGTCAGGTCAATAAAATTAATAAAGCAGAGGGTGAAGATGTTGTTGATTCAAGAATAATAAAGACTGAGCCAGCAGGTCCAAATGCAAGAAAGAATATTTTAGAAGCAGAAGAAAGAAATGCAAATAAAAATAGATCAACATTAGATCCAAGATACCATAAAAGACCATAGATATGAATTTAAGATACATAGCATTAGGATTAGATTATGATTATTACAGTAAAATGAATAATGAGCTGCGGTATGAATTTCAATTGCATACCAGATACATTTCTAATTATCTATCCAAAGAAATAAGAAAACATAAATTTCAGACGGATGGAACTTTTAACATGCTCTCAATATCTCTTTTGCCTGACAAAATAAAAGATACAAAAATCGTTGCACTTGATGTACTTGAAACTTATTTGTTATTTGATAAGTCAAAGTATGAAAAAATTAAGGGTAGCGACAAGTGCGATTATTATTTAGAATTATTTGAAGAAGGGTTTAAAAAAGCGAATAAATTTAAATCAGTCCCCGTAGACGTTTTATTAAGTCTACTAAAAGAATTCAAAAAAGGAGGGTGCAGAAATGAGTGGTTACATAAAAAGAAAAACTTCAAAAATCATAACCTGCAAATAATATTGTCTTGTGAATTTACGACAAATTATTTTCAATTAATTATTACCATAAATCAAATTTCAAGCAAAAAGGAGATTGTTAGAGAAATCATTATGAAAACCGAGCCGGACGAAATTCTATTTGAGAAAATGTTTAAAGATATTTTGATCGAGAATGACGAAATCATTGTAACCGATAGTTCAGATGGTCCTAGAGTAATTATTAATATAGAAGATCTTTATTCAAATCAATTCAAATACCAAATTTTAGGTGATAAGGAAATTAAAGAAATTCTTTCCTATAAATTGTAAATGTAGTATGGGTAATGTATAATAAAGAAATTAATGAACTTATTTATAAGTTTTCAAATTTAGGATTGGATAGTTCAAGTGATGGGGCTATGATGATTGGTAGAGCACCATTTAAGGGGCCCAAAGCTTGGCTAAATATTATTTATCCAAAGGTTAAAGAAGAAGAAATAGCTGCACTTGAAAGAGAGTTAAATAGTTCTATTCCTGAAAGCTATAAACATTTTTTAATGAATTATAGTAATGGTGGTAATTTTCTCTCATCTACTCTTAGTTTAGATGGATTAAGAAGGTATTTGACTCGTGATCCAAAAGCAAATTCTAGACAACCATTTTCTATTCTAACACCAAATCTCTATGAAAGACCAGAAAACGCAATGAAAAATTTCTTTTTTATTGGTGGGTATCAATGGGATGGATCACTTTTATACATAGATAAAGATACTAACATTGTTCATTGCTGTGAACTGAATGATGCAACATCTAAAGTTCATTGGAATTCTTTTGAAGAAATGTTATTGTCTGAATTGAAACGTTTGTATACTTTATTTGATGATGAAGGAAGAGAAATTGACGAGGATGTTTCAACGCTTCCCTATTAAATATTAAAAACGAATTAGCGTATTAATTATGATACGCTAATTTTTTTAATGTTGACCCATTAAGTGAAAAGTATGCTTATCAGTCACATTATAATTTCTCTGAGAACAGAATTGTTGATGCAAGAGAGCTCGAAGGTTTGGAGGCTAAGAAGGTAAATGAAGTGAGCCTTCCTGGTAATGACCCAATGGAGTTTGCTGAGTTTATTATGGGAGGGGCTAGTAGTGTAAGAGCTGCGGTAGCAAATAACATAGCACGAACCATTAACGTTCTTACCAATGATGCCGTAAGAAGTAAATATGTTGTTGATGATGACGACGGGTTAACTTTGCGCACAGGTGTTCCAAAAGAATCTTTTAAAGAGAAAGCTGTTAATGGTGCTTTTGATTTAGCGACGATAGGACTGGCAGCCTTTGGAGGTCCTGAAGGTGTTCTTATGACACAAGGGGGAAAAGCTCCTGCTATTAAGGCCGTCGAAGAAATAAAAACAGCTGCAAAGTATTCACATTTGAAAGAACCTAAAACAATAGGTGATGGCTTAAAAACAACCTCTGCACAGAGAAAAAGAATTTTAGCCGAAAATATGAGACAAAATAATGGCCAACTTATTAGTGACGGAGATGGAAGGGTTTTAAACATGCCTAAAAAAATTGGTAAAGGACAAAAGGCAGATATGAATCAGGCTGAAATAGATCATATAAAAGCCCGTTCGAAAGAAGGTTCAAATAGTAATAGAAATATGCAGGTATTATCAAAAGAAGAAAACATAAAAAAATCAAATAAATAATATGAAGACATTTAAAGAGGATCTAAATACAGCGGTGATAACTACAAAATTTGTTTTAGAAGGAAAATCTCCAATCTTATATGTATTCCATTATGAGGATGATGGAAGTTGGCAATTTTCTGGTGAAGAAACTAATCTGGAGGATAAAGATTTTCGTATAGTTTCACTTGAGGAAATTATTTCAATTGATAAAACAATTTTAGATGTGGCAGATTTACCATTGGGTGCAGAAGCTCACAGAGAAAATACTGATACTCCATGGAGAAGGTAATGTTCCAGACATTAAATAATGCAAATAAATTATGGCAGGTGGGAATCCACCTGCCTATTAATACAACAAACTACCATTAAATGACTGATTTTCTATTAATATTGAATGTGTCTATGTCTTTTTCCTGAAAAATGTCTTCTAAACATCATCCTGATAAAGCGGGAGACCCTAATAATATTGAGTTTGTGACACAAAAAGAGCATTTGGACAGACATAACGGAAATTTTAGAAATGAAACAACGGGTCCATTAAAAAATCGTAAAATAGATTAATCATGTATAATAAAGAAATTAATGAACTTATTTATAAGTTCCAAAATTTAGGGCTTGCAAACTCGAGCGATGGT
>NZ_QNUF01000059.1 GCF_003385455.1 Chryseobacterium rhizosphaerae
AAAAAAAATCCTCTATCTTGCGATAAAGGATTTTTTAAAAATAAAATAAAAACTGGCGGCGGCCTACTCTCCCGCGTTAGCAGTACCATCGGCGCTGGTGGGCTTAACTTCTGTGTTCGGAATGGGAACAGGTGAGCCCCACCGCTAAAACCACCCTAAATAAGGTATATATTGTAAAATGTCACGTGTATCAGGTACAATGTATTTACATTATACTTTATACAGCCTACATTATACAAGTTTTAATTCGATAAAAACTTTCACAAAGAGCTAACCTTGCTGCACTTTCGTGCGCCATATTAGGCTATAAATCTACGGGTAATTAGTACTACTCGGCTATGACATTACTGTCTTTACACCTGTAGCCTATCAACGTCGTCATCTCCAACGACCCTTAAAAGATGTCTCATCTTGAGGCGAGTTTCGCACTTATATGCCTTCAGTGCTTATCTCTTCCAAACGTAGCTACTCAGCGGTGCTCCTGGCGGAACAACTGATACACCAGAGGTTTGTTCAATTCGGTCCTCTCGTACTAGAATCAAGCCCTCTCAAACATCTAACGCCCGCAATAGATAGAGACCGAACTGTCTCACGACGTTCTGAACCCAGCTCGCGTGCCACTTTAATGGGCGAACAGCCCAACCCTTGGGACCTTCTCCAGCCCCAGGATGTGACGAGCCGACATCGAGGTGCCGAACCTCCCCGTCGATGTGAGCTCTTGGGGGAGACTAGCCTGTTATCCCCGGAGTACCTTTTATCCTATGAGCGATGGCCCTTCCATACGGAACCACCGGATCACTATGTCCTGCTTTCGCACCTGATCGACTTGTTGGTCTCACAGTCAAGCACCCTTATGCCATTACACTCTACGCACGGTTACCAAGCGTGCTGAGGGTACCTTTGAAAGCCTCCGTTACTCTTTTGGAGGCGACCACCCCAGTCAAACTACCCACCACGCAATGTCCTTCTATTCAGAAGTTAGGCTCCAAGTAAGTAAAGGGTGGTATTTCAACGTTGGCTCCACAAACACTAGCGTGCCTGCTTCAAAGCCTCCCACCTATCCTACACATTACTTACTCAAAGTCAATACGAAGTTATAGTAAAGGTTCACAGGGTCTTTTCGTCCCATTGCGGGTACTCGGCATCTTCACCGAGACTACAATTTCACAGAGCTCATGGTTGAGACAGTGCCCAGATCGTTACACCATTCGTGCAGGTCGGAACTTACCCGACAAGGAATTTCGCTACCTTAGGACCGTTATAGTTACGGCCGCCGTTTACTGGGGCTTCAGTTAATGCCTTCGGTTTAACCCTAAGCACCTTCCTTAACCTTCCAGCACCGGGCAGGTGTCAGACCCTATACTGCATCTTTCGATTTTGCAGAGTCCTGTGTTTTTGATAAACAGTCGCCTGGGCCTCTTTACTGCGGCCACCATTGCTGATGGCGTCTCTTCTCCCGAAGTTACGAGACTATTTTGCCTAGTTCCTTAACCATGATTCACTCTAGCACCTTAGGATTCTCTCCTCGACCACCTGTGTCGGTTTTGGTACGGGTTGCTTCACTTCGGCTTTTCTTGGAAGCACTTTCCCTACAGCAGCTTCGCCCGAAGGCTAGGCCTTGACTATTCCGTCAGTCTCCAGTAAGTACGGCACTCCGTCCCCTTTTTAGTGTGAGCAAGTATGGGAATATTAACCCATTGTCCATCCACTACCCCTTTCGGGTTCGCGTTAGGTCCCGACTAACCCTCAGCTGATTAGCATGGCTGAGGAAGCCTTGGTCTTTCGGTGAGCGGGTTTCTCGCCCGCTTTATCGTTACTTATGCCTACATTTTCTTTTCTATCCGCTCCACAATACCTCACGATACTGCTTCGGCGCAAATAGAATGCTCTCCTACCAGATATACCCTAAAGGTATAAATCCATAGCTTCGGTAATATGTTTATGCCCGATTATTATCCATGCCGGACCGCTCGACTAGTGAGCTGTTACGCACTCTTTAAATGAATGGCTGCTTCCAAGCCAACATCCTAGCTGTCAATGCAGTCCAACCGCGTTGTTTCAACTTAACATATATTTTGGGACCTTAGCTGTTGGTCTGGGTTCTTTCCCTCTCGGACATGGACCTTAGCACCCATGCCCTCACTGCCGTAGAACATTTATTAGCATTCGGAGTTTGTCAGGAATTGGTAGGCGATGAAACCCCCGCATCCAATCAGTAGCTCTACCTCTAATAAACTTATATACGACGCTGCACCTAAATGCATTTCGGAGAGTACGAGCTATCTCCCAGTTTGATTGGCCTTTCACCCCTACCCACAGGTCATCCGAAGACTTTTCAACGTCAACCGGTTCGGTCCTCCACTCTGTGTTACCAGAGCTTCAACCTGCCCATGGGTAGATCACAAGGTTTCGCGTCTAATCCTACTAACTAACCGCCCTATTCAGACTCGCTTTCGCTCCGGCTCCGGTACTTAATACCTTAACCTCGCTAGTAAAATTAACTCGTAGGCTCATTATGCAAAAGGCACGCCGTCACACCAGATTGGTGCTCCGACCGCTTGTAGGCGTACGGTTTCAGGTTCTATTTCACCCTTCTATTCGAAGTGCTTTTCACCTTTCCTTCACAGTACTTGTTCACTATCGGTCTTTCAGGAGTATTTAGCCTTGGAGGATGGTCCCCCCATATTCAGACAGGATTTCACGTGTCCCGCCCTACTCATTTATCACTCAAATATGCCTTTCATTTACGGGGCTATCACCCTCTACGGCTGTTCTTTCCAGAACATTCTATTAAACATATATCAGCTTTTGGGCTAATCCGCTTTCGCTCGCCACTACTTACGGAATCTCTTCGATTTCTTTTCCTCCGGGTACTTAGATGTTTCAGTTCTCCGGGTTTGCTCCTATTACTAGGTGACTGGTCTTCAACCAGCCGGGTTGCCCCATTCGGACATCTGCGGATCAATTCGTGTGTGCCGATCCCCGCAGCTTTTCGCAGCTTACCACGTCCTTCTTCGCCTCTGAAAGCCTAGGCATCCGCCATACGCCCTTAACGATTTCTTTCCTAATTATTAATTAGTTCAGTATTTTTTGATAAAATTTAATTTATCGATATTTTTATAAACTCGGCACTCGAAAGTGCTCGGTTATCTCTTTGTGATGTCTTTACCGTTAATGTCAATGATCTTAATGTCTTCTTTTCAAACTGATGAACAAATGTTGTTTTTGGCTCCATTCGTAACTTTTAAATCAGTCTTCCAAAACTGTGGAGAATAAGGGAGTCGAACCCTTGACCTCCTGCGTGCAAGGCAGGCGCTCTAGCCAGCTGAGCTAATTCCCCCTCTAGTTGCTGCTAGCTTATGGCTTCTTGCTGTTGGCTTTTCGCCAATAGCCAGTCGCTATTTGCTATCCGCTTTAATTAGTAGTCTCGGGCAGGCTCGAACTGCCGACCTCTACATTATCAGTGTAGCGCTCTAACCAGCTGAGCTACGAGACTGTCTGTTAGACTAACAGACTTCAGATATTAGATATCAGACTGATCTTCTTCTTCTATCTTGCCTCTCGTCTCAATCCCTTTTTACTAATTTCTAGTGGGTTTTGTATTTTTATATATATATAGCAACCAAATAAAAAACTAAAGCTTCTCTTTAAGTAAGTACATGGTACATTGAAGTACCTTTATTTTGTTTATCGTCTTTAAGACGCTCTAAAATGAGATGTTCCAGCCGCACCTTCCGGTACGGCTACCTTGTTACGACTTAGCCCTAGTTACCTGTTTTACCCTAGGCAGCTCCTGTTACGGTCACCGACTTCAGGTACCCCAGACTTCCATGGCTTGACGGGCGGTGTGTACAAGGCCCGGGAACGTATTCACCGCGCCATGGCTGATGCGCGATTACTAGCGATTCCAGCTTCATAGAGTCGAGTTGCAGACTCCAATCCGAACTGAGACCAGCTTTCGAGATTTGCATCACATCGCTGTGTAGCTGCCCTCTGTACTGGCCATTGTATTACGTGTGTGGCCCAAGGCGTAAGGGCCGTGATGATTTGACGTCATCCCCACCTTCCTCTCTACTTGCGTAGGCAGTCTCACTAGAGTCCCCAACTTAATGATGGCAACTAGTGACAGGGGTTGCGCTCGTTGCAGGACTTAACCTAACACCTCACGGCACGAGCTGACGACAACCATGCAGCACCTTGAAAAATGTCCGAAGAAAAGTCTATTTCTAAACCTGTCATTTCCCATTTAAGCCTTGGTAAGGTTCCTCGCGTATCATCGAATTAAACCACATAATCCACCGCTTGTGCGGGCCCCCGTCAATTCCTTTGAGTTTCATTCTTGCGAACGTACTCCCCAGGTGGCTAACTTATCACTTTCGCTTAGTCTCTGAATCCGAAAATCCAAAAACGAGTTAGCATCGTTTACGGCGTGGACTACCAGGGTATCTAATCCTGTTCGCTCCCCACGCTTTCGTCCATCAGCGTCAGTTGTTGCTTAGTAACCTGCCTTCGCAATTGGTGTTCTAAGTAATATCTATGCATTTCACCGCTACACTACTTATTCCAGCTACTTCAACAACACTCAAGACCTGCAGTATCAATGGCAGTTTCACAGTTAAGCTGTGAGATTTCACCACTGACTTACAGATCCGCCTACGGACCCTTTAAACCCAATAAATCCGGATAACGCTTGCACCCTCCGTATTACCGCGGCTGCTGGCACGGAGTTAGCCGGTGCTTATTCGTATAGTACCTTCAGCTAGATACACGTATCTAGGTTTATCCCTATACAAAAGAAGTTTACAACCCATAGGGCCGTCGTCCTTCACGCGGGATGGCTGGATCAGGCTTGCACCCATTGTCCAATATTCCTCACTGCTGCCTCCCGTAGGAGTCTGGTCCGTGTCTCAGTACCAGTGTGGGGGATCACCCTCTCAGGCCCCCTAAAGATCGTAGACTTGGTAGGCCGTTACCCTACCAACTATCTAATCTTGCGCGTGCCCATCTCTATCCACCGTAGTTTTCAATATCAAGTGATGCCACTTAATATATTATGGGGTATTAATCTTCCTTTCGAAAGGCTATCTCCCTGATAAAGGCAGGTTGCACACGTGTTCCGCACCCGTACGCCGCTCTCAAGATTCCGAAGAATCTCTACCGCTCGGCTTGCATGTGTTAGGCCTCCCGCTAGCGTTCATCCTGAGCCAGGATCAAACTCTCCATTGTATGTTTGTCTGACTCACTCAAAGTTGTGACGCTTTAGTTTTTCCTTACTTGGTTGTTATATTGTATGTCAATGATCTTTATATCTTTCGCTTTGTAATGAAGCACTCTTCTCTGTCAGTGGCGCTTCATATTTGCGAGTGCAAAAGTAAAACTTTATTTCTAATTGACCAAATGTTTTTTGAAGAAAATTTAAAGTTTATTTTGTAACCTTAACCCCTTCTCTAAACCCTCAATCCATCTACTCCTGCGCTCCCATATTGGGACTGCAAAGATACAAATCTTTTTCACTTTCGCAACTTTTATTTTTAAAAAGTTTTGA
>NZ_QNUF01000060.1 GCF_003385455.1 Chryseobacterium rhizosphaerae
CAATATGGAAACTGTTGAGACAACAGACTATCTGGATGGGTTCCAATATTGGCTTAATGACCTAAGTTTTGTGCCTACTTCAGAAGGGTATTATGATTTTATTCAAAATAAGTATATTTACAATTACACAGATCAGGTAGGAAACATCAGACTGGCGTATTATAAAGATGCCTCCGGAAACCTGAAAGTAGATAGAACTACCCATTATTATCCTTTCGGGCTAGAGTTTGGCGGAGAATTAAGCACCTCAGGTTCAATTACTCAGAATTATAGATATTCTAGCCAGGGGCAGGAAAACCAAAGGGAGACAAAATGGAGTTCTTACCGATGGAGAAATTATGATGCTGCGATGGGGAGGTTCTTTAACATTGACCCGCTTGCAGAAGATTATAACACGTGGTCAACCTTTGCTTTTAGTGGAAACAGGGTGGTGGATGCTAGAGAACTAGAGGGGTTAGAACCTAAGAAAGTAAATGAAGTGAGCCTTCCTGGTAACGACCCAATGGAGTTTGCTGAGTTTATTATGGGAGGGGCTAGTAGTGTAAGAGCTGCGGTAGCAAATAACGTAGCACGAACCATTAACGTTCTTACCAATGATGCCGTAAGAAGTAAATATGTTGTTGATGATGACGGTGGGTTAACTTTGCGCACAGGTGTTCCCAAAGAATCCTTTAAAGAAAAAGTGGTAAATGGTTCTCTTGACCTTGCTACTATTGGATTGGCCGCATTTGGAGGTGTTGAAGGAGCTTTAACAGCTCAGGGAGGAAAAGCTCCAGCTCTGAAAGCTATTGAAGAGGTAAAAGCTGCAGCAAAAATACCAAGCATAGCTAGCCAACGGCAAGGAGCTGTTAGAAAAGCTTGGAAAGAGGAAAAAAATATGGTGGAAAGAACAGGAGGAAGAGGGACAAGAAGATGGAACTCGTCTCAATTAAAAGAGTTGAAAGAAACTGGAAAAGTAAAAGGAATGAAAGGACACCATATTAACAATGTTAAACATCACCCTGATAAAGCTGGAGATCCAGACAATATTGAATTTGTCACTCAAAAAGAACATTTACAAAGACATGATGGGAATTTTAGAAATGAAACTACAGGACCTCTCAAAAATCGTAAAGAATAAAATTATGTATAAAGAAATAAGAGAACTTATTTATAAGTTTCAAAATTTAGGAATAGCAAGTTCGAGCGATGGAGCAATGTTAATAGGTCAAGTGCCACATAAAGGTACTGAAGCTTGGCTTAATGAAATGTTCCCTGTATTAGATAAAAGTGAAATTGAAAGCTTAGAAGATGAACTAGATACAAGTATACCAGAAGAATATAAGGACTTTTTACAAAACTTCAGTAATGGTTTAATACTTCTAACTGCAACACTAAGTTTTGATGGATTAAGAAGACATTTAACCCGTGATCTAAAAGCAAATTCAAGGCAACCATTTTCGATTATAACACCGAACATCTATGAAAGACCAGAAAATGCTCTGAAAAGTTATTTTTTCATTGGCGGTTATCAATGGGATGGATCTCTATTATATATAGATAAAGAAACCAATATTGTTCATTGCTGTGCACCAGACGATGCTACTTCAAAAGTTCAATGGAGTTCTTTTAAAGAAATGCTTCAATCAGAATTAAAACGTTTGTACTTATTATTTGATGATGAAGGAAAAGAGATAAATGAAGATGTGTCAACACTTCCTTATTAAATTAATATATTAAAAAGAATGAGGCCGTCTCACAACTCGTGAAAACGGCCTTTTTTATGAAATTTTCCTGTATCCCTATACGAGAGGGGTTTTCGTTTAAACGATTCTCAACCCACATCATGTAGTTGTGATATACCTTCCTTTTCTTGCTGTAGAAAAACCTTTATATTTACAACTACACAGATCAGGTAGGAAAATCAGACTGGAATATTATAGAGATACTTCCGGAAGCCTGCAAGTAGACAGAACCACCCATTATTATCCGTTTGGGCTGGAGTTTGGAGGGGAATTAAATATCTCTAATTCTATTACTCCAAATTATACCTATTCCAGCAATGGAAAAGAAAAACAGCAAGAGACGGGATGGAGTGATTCTGGAGCGAGAATGTATATGCCAGATATTGGAAGATGGGGAACTGTTGACCTACTGGCGGAAACTTCTCGTCGTTGGAGTCCGTACGCTTATGCTTTTAATAATCCTATAAGATTTATTGATCCTGATGGTATGCAAAACAAAGATGTAATACTTTCTGGAGATCTTAAAGATAAAGCATTTGAACAGCTTCAAGCAAAAGCAGGAAATCTTAATCTACAAATGGATTCAAAGGGGAAAGTTACAGGAAGTATTAAAAACGGTGCCACAGCGTCAGCTGCTGAACTAAAGTTGCTAGATGCAACAAAGGACTCCTCTGTTATGGTCAATTTAGAGGCTACAAGTTCAAATAGTGTTGATAATACACCGATTTTAGGAGGAGCTTTTGGTGGAAGTGAAATTGACAACAATGGTATTGTTCAAACAAATCAGATTATGAATCCGAATCAAGCAGAAATAATTGAAAATGCTACTGGCCGGCCAAAAGGAGGAACTGTATTACATGAAATTCTGGAATCCTATATTGCAGGGGTAAATAACCCCGGAACGCCTGGGTTCGGAATTGGAGGAGATCTGAGTGAAAAACCTTACCTTAATGCACATAATGCAGCAAAACGATTAGATCCTACTCATAATAATTATAGTGTATCACAAACAATAGATTCTGTGGATGTTACAATAGGGGGGACTAAATTTGGAACAGTGTCAACTTATATTAATGTGACAAAAACAAAGCCACTAATTAAAAGTAATGGCGAACCACATAAGAGAAAAACAGTCACAAGCGTTACTAAGGTTCCTGTTGCAACTGCAAAAGATATTAGATTAAGAAATTAAAAAAAAATGAAGAAATTAACATTAATTCCAGTACTTATTTTAAATTCATTTCTTTATAGCCAACAAAAGATTGAGATCAAAATAAAAAAAGTCATTGAATTTGAGAAATCGTATGTTTTTAAATTTAAAAATTTAGAAACGAGAAAAGTAGATTATTTTTTTTCCTACAAAAAAGATACATGTAATAGTGGATCAAAGATTAATAAAGGTGGAAAATATGCTATTGTAATGTCTAAATTAACTGTTCCTCATCAAAATGATGGAAATACCTACTCGATGGAGGTAGATAATTTTATCCTACCTCCTAATCATAAATTATATTATTCTGACAATGTCAAAGGCGTATATGTTTGTAAATAATAACGCCATTAAGAAATGAAACTGATTATTGATACTTAGTTAAGACTCATTAATTGGACAAGGAAATCTTAACTCATCTATTCAGATAAATGTTTTAAGACATCCTTGTGCAGAAGCTTTATGTGGTTGGTATACATGGTCACGTGAAGATTTTAATCCAGAAGAATTTGATTTTTTTAGCCCATCACATAGTATCACTTATTAGATAAGGCTTCTTTTGTTGTTAAATATTTAGGACTTCCAGCCGGAAACAGATTTTTGATAGATAGTAAAGGGTATGAAGATGTATGGTTTGATGAGGGTTTATTACTATAAGTAGAAATTTTAATCCGATTATCTGCAGAGATAGTGGGGGGTGAATTTGCCGTCTGTTTCGTTGTAAATTTGGCAAAATATTTTATTTTTATCGAAACTAAATTTCATGTTTTAGAAAATCTCTATGGAAAATAAAAATCTGGCTAAGTATATAACAACTATAGTGGGAATTAATGAAAAGATTGACCGTCATTGGGATGAGGCTACTATAAATTTTATTGATATTTTTACATGTGATGATCCTATTTATCCCAACATAAAAATATTCGGAACAATAGGTGTGTCTGACCACCCCAATAGAATTGAAATGAAAGATGGTAATTTTCAAAATATTCCTATTGAGCTTCTTATTGCTGGATATAAAGAGTTTGATATGTTACCAAATATTTTATCCACAGCAGGATTTTATATTACTAAGAAAAGGTGGGATTGCCAACCGGGATCAGTCTTTATGCGAATTGTTGACATGTATTATGAAGAGTCAGAAATGAAACACATTATGTTTGTATCACCATTTCTGTGGGAAGATAAGTTGCAGCCACTGCACCTTGAAACAAAGACTGTACATTGGCTTTTAGGTACTCCAATTTCTGATAAGGAGCTAGAATTCAGAATGAAAAATGGAACATCTGCATTGGAAGACATATTTCAAGAGAAAGACATTGATATATTTGACATTAATAGAAAGTCAGTTATATAGCTATTATTTATTCTATTGTAAAGCTCTTGCTCCTACAAATTTAGAGTAAATAAGAAAAGATTATTTATCATAACAAATGTTTATGAATTTTATAGCACGGCTTACTATCCGTGCTATTTTTTAGGTAAGATCAGGTAGGAAAATCAGACTGGTGTATTATAGAGATACTTCCGGAAGCCTGCAAGTAGACAGAACCACCCATTATTATCCTTTCGGGCTAGAGTTTGGAGGAGAATTAAGCACCTCAGGTTCAATTACTCCGAATTATAGATATTCTTCCCAGGGACAGGAAAACCAAAGGGAGACAAAATGGAGTTCTTATAAATGGCGGAATTATGATGCTGCGATGGGGAGGTTCTTTAATGTTGACCCGCTTGCAGAAGATTATAATACATGGTCAACATATGCTTTTAGTGGGAACAGAGTGGTTGATGCAAGAGAGCTTGAAGGTCTGGAACCTAAGAAGGTAAATGGAAGTAGCCTCCCAGCTGATCCAATGGAGTTTGCTGAATTTATTGGTGGAGGAATCAACAGTGTAAGAGCTGCGGTTGCAAATAGCGTTGGAAGAACTATCAACGTTCTTACCAATGATGCCGTAAGAAATAAGTATGAGGTTGAGGGTAATGGAGCACTAACTTTGATGACAGGAGTTCCCAGAGAATCCTTTAAAGAGAAAGTGGTAAACGGTTCTCTTGATTTAGCCACTATCGGATTGGCTGCCTTTGGAGGTGTTGAAGGAGCTTTAACAGCTCAGGGAGGAAAAGCTCCGGCTTTAAAAGCTATTGAAGAGGTAAAGGCTGCCGCAAAAATACCAAGCATAGCGAGCCAACGGCAGGGGGCTGTTCGAAAAGCGTGGAAAGAGGAACAAAATATGGTGAAAAATGGAAAAGATGGTACAAGAGAATGGACTAAGGCAGAATTGAAAGAGCTTAAGGAGACTGGCAAAGTTAAAGGTATGAAAGGACATCATATTAACAATGTCAAACATCATCCTGACAAGGCAGGGGATCCAAATAACATTGAATTTGTAACACAAAAGGAGCATCTGGATCGGCACAACGGAAATTTTAGAAATGAAACTACAGGCCAATTAAAAAATCGTAAAATAGATTAATCATGTATAATAAAGAAATTAATGAACTTATTTATAAGTTCCAAAATTTAGGGCTTGCAAACTCGAGCGATGGT
>NZ_QNUF01000061.1 GCF_003385455.1 Chryseobacterium rhizosphaerae
TTCTCATTTTGTGCAAGTTGGGATTGTTTCTCATCAATGAATTTATACGTTCCGTAAAAATACGGGGATGTAGTTCAAAAAATATTTATTACATTTGGCCTATAATTTTTTACGATAACACAAGCGTAAGCTATCGATTTGGACAAAGAAAACTGCGAATCTTCTATATGTATCCAAAAAAGATAGACTTACGCCCGTGCCTTTATACGGGCGCGGGCTGAGTCTTTCTGGATACAGGGTTCTTCGCAGTACCTCTTTGTCGGATTGGCTTCAGTTCCGCGCCTTTTGCTTTTCCAATATTAAATTTTCCCGAAGAACAATTGGTGATAAATACGACAGGTTCTGACGCTATGCAATTATAACTTTGCTTTTAAGAGAAGAAATTGAAAAATTAAAGACACGAAATGAAAAAGTATGAATACAATTTTGACTTTATCCGTAAAACCCCGGATGTAGAATACAGGGATTTTACGTATTTCAGAGTTCTTATACAATGTGTAAGTTCACCTGAGGAAAAAAACAATAACAAATGAGGAAAAAGAAATTCGGTTATTACACTTAATTTCTTGTATGTACGGCGTAAGGAGTCTCCTTATTTATTTCGTGCAGGGCTTTAAAAGCCTTAAGGTCTCTAAAGACTATCGATTGCAAAACCTGATTTTTTAATCAGGCTAAACACCATTTTTCAAAAATAAGCTTGTATGAAAGTATTCTATCATTCAGGATAACATATCCTGTAGGCAAAACTGCATAAAATATTATTCTCTTTATAGGGATTTATTTTACTTTTTATATTAACACAATATTTAACACAATGAAAAAGATCTATTTAAGCGCATCACTCTTATGCGCTTCCCTGGGACTATCGTATGCCCAGGTAACAGAAGTTTACTTTAAGTATGACGAGGCCGGGAATCAACGGTACCGGGGTCCTGACTCCGCAGCCAGACAGGCTTCTGAACAATCCAAAACATCTTCTTTAGCGGGATCACAGCTGATGGATGAAAAAACATTCTGGGAACAGATTCGCCTGTATCCTGTTCCGGTCAGCGATGTTTTAACGATCGACTGGACAGAGCAGGCAGACGGACTCATAGAATCCGTCTCTTTATACCAGCACAGCACCGTCCACTGGAAATTTCAGCAGCAGAATTTACCTGATCTTAACAGGCAGCTGAAGATTAATATGACAGGCTATGACTGGGGCGTATATGTACTGCGCTTTACGCTAAAGGACGGAAGGGCTTTCAGTAAAAACATCACTAAAAGATAATGCTATGAAATACAATAACAATAAAAGAAAATTATTTTTCTCCATTATAGTATCCTGTATTTCAATATTAGGATTTTCGCAGACGGCGTCAGGACAGAAGTTTCATGATACCAAAGGAAATATAGAAGTGACCCAGGCGGGGCAGCTTCAATATACATTAGCGATTGAGACTCCTCCCGGAGTTCAAAAAGTGGCACCCAATATCAGTCTGACTTATGTAAGTGGGGCCAGAAATGGCCTGGCAGGATATGCTTGGAATGTCTCGGGAGCAACATCAATATCTCGGGTTGGAAAAAATCTTGAAAAAGATGGCGTTACAAAAGGAGTACAGCTTGATTACACGGACTATTACAGCTTTAACGGACAAAGGCTCATTTTAAAATCCGGAGAATACGGAAAAGATGGTGCAGAATATGTAACGGAGAAGTATTCTAATGTAAAGATAAAGTCTGTGGGGTCAGTTTCAGGACAACCGTGGCAGGGCCCTGAATATTGGGAAGTTACCTCCCCTGATGGGTCCCGGGCCTGGTATGGAGCCACCGCTCCAGGGAACAACCCGGCAAGAACTCCCATAGACTATAATATTGTAAAGTCAATAGATATCAATGGAAACTATGTTACTTATAGTTATATTGCCGATGGAAATATTTCATTGATAGGGAGTGTTGAATGGGGAGGAAATGAAATAAAAAATACTCCACATTCTAATAAAATTGAGTTTCTTTTTGGAGATAGGCCAATACCTGAAACAGCCTATATAAAAGGGGTTGAATTTGCCCAGCCAAAACTGCTTGAATCTGTCGTGGTGTGGATAGGTAGCACGATGTACAAAAGGTATAATATATCCTATAAAAAAGACCTTCAGGAAACTGCATACAGATATGTGGATAAAATAACGGTTGTAAACAGTAATAATGAGGAAGCGAATCCGGTTCTTTTTACTTATGAGCAATCATTAAATAGTGGCTGGAGGTATACTAGTACATTAAGGCCTGATAGTAGTACTGATGTAGTGGGCGATTTTAACGGTGATGGTAATCTTGATCTCATAAGATACCATTCAACGACATCGGCCAAAATACCACAAATAGGCCTATACCTGTATAGTAACTTTTATGAGACTGAGCCTTATCGTGAAGGTCCTGTATTCATAGGAAATTCTTTATCAGATTTGTACAATGCTGTGGTAGTCAATTTAAAAAAGAATGGCCTTATCCGTAACCGACAAGGATTTGTCACACAAAAAAAGGTTACCAATCCTTCTACATCCAAATCTGATCTGGAGCTTTCATTTTATAGCCTTTCAGAAGATAATCAACTGGTTCTGGATTATAAAAAGACCATTCCCAATGCAGATTATGACGAATCTGTCGGAACTTTCTATAATGGAACAAGAACAACAGTTTTAGGGTTAAAAAATGTTGATTTCAATGGGGATGGTTTGAGTGAACTTGTTTTGCAGCTCAGTGACAGAACATGTACACAAGTTCCGGTTGAACCTGCCAGATTGCCGTCTACATGTGATAACAGCAGAAGGTATTATGTTATTGATCCTGACGAATCTATTCAAAATAACGGGTGGTATTATCCTCTTTATCTTTATGAGGACTATGAAGACAGAGATAAAGATCTGTTTACCCTTTATAGAGCGGGTGACTTTAACGGAGATGGCACGTTTGATTTCCTGAAATTAAGTCAGGATAAAAAACCACTACTGATTACTTTTAAGAAAAATGCTGAGGGTAAGTACGATTCTAGCATAGCATATTTTAATCCTACGAGCAACGAGACCATAAAGGGATATTGGGAAGACAGCCTGGTTGGAGACTTTAACGGGGACGGACTAAGTGATATTATGATGCCTGGGACAAGCACCTCTGCCATTTGGTACCTGTATACTTCAAAAGGGAATGGCTTCAAGGAAGAAACGAAAGTTTTTGAGCGGCCCGAAAAAACCCGTAGGGTATTTAAGGATGGTGACAATATCAAAATCCACAATCCCCGGACTTTTGTAGCTTTTGATATTAATAATGATGGAAAGACAGAGCTTATACTTCTCGAATCAGGTAGATACTATGAAAAAAGCAATATTCAGGACAACAACCAATCAGTAAGATACACAAGATATTTGAATTCGTGGGCTGATGTTTGGACTGTTGTCGGAGGAGGGCATAATCCTTCATTTCAAAGAACCGGCTATTTTAGTGACGATTATAGCATTCTTTACCTTAATTCCGGTAATATTGATGCGGAATTGGCTCCAAGTTCAAACGATAGGATGGGTTTAACCGTAGATGTATGGACCGGTGCTATGTTGGGAAGATTTGTTTTCGCTTCTGCACTACCCCTCAATAATAATGTTGAAGAGAAACAAGGCGTAGTATACCGCCGATATTTTGACATTGCCATGAATGCTCGTGTCACAAGTATTTCGCAAGGAGGAGTTATCACGGATATCACCTATAAACAATTGGATAAAAAGGCAAATCCGGGACTATATGATGGCGCTAAAACAGAAAGCTATCCCTATGTGGAAATCAGCCAGTCAAAGGGAATTTATGTTGTTTCCGGTCTTACCCGGAGCACGACATCGGATAAAAAATTAAAGCAGGACTTCAGGTATAGAGGGCTTACCTCCAATATCCTTGGAAAAGGTATGGTGGGTTTCAGAAAAACAGCCCGCTCGTCATGGTATGCTGATGGTTTTGAAAATACAAAAATATGGTCAGGAGTTGAAACTGATCCTGTGAATGATGGAGTTCCGATAAAAGAATGGTCAATCAGAACTAACGACGAGACTAAAATATTCCCGGCAGATGTTTCAGAAAACAACACCCAGTTATTAAGCTTTAAGTCTACAACCTATCAGATTGATAAACTATTAAACAGTCAGGTTGTAGCAACTGTGCCTGATGCCGATAAAGCTAAAGTGGTAACAGCGATTGTTCCAAAAACAAGCAAAGGAAAAGATTTCTTAACAAACGCTACTGCCGAGAGCACCATTACGTATGGAGCATATTATCTTCCGGTACAAAGTCTCTCGAAGATTAACTCCAGTCTTGCCGAAACGACCACCACCTATGAATATAATAACAATCCTTCTGGTGCCGGAGCTGACTACTATATAGGACGCCCAACATCCAAAACTGAGGTTATTAAGGCATATAATGATACCAAGTCAGGTAAAGAGGAGTATACTTATGAAAACAACCGTATAAAAACGATAAAAAAATGGAATGAAAATAATACAGCCCATATATTGGATACCTACAGCTATGACGGTTTCGGAAATCTCACCCAGAAAATGATAAGCAATAGTACAGATGCCGGGACCCAGACCACGAAGACAGAATATGAAAGCAAAGGAAGGTTTGCCATTAAACAAACAGATAATTTTGGATTAGAAACCCAGATTACCTATAATGATCAGGGGCAGATATTAACCCAGACAGACCCGTTAGGAAATACCCTAATCAATATCTATGACGGTTGGGGCAAATTGCTCACTTCCACAACCAATTTACAGGGAACAGCCAGCTATACCTATGAAAGGGATGCTAATGCCAATGTAACAGTTACTCAAAACGACCCTGATGGTAATATATCAAAAGTCTTCACCAATAAATTGGGGCAGGAATATAAAACAACCACTAAAGCCTTTGGGCAGGGACAATTTGTATCTAAAGAAACCTTTTATGATGTATTAGGTAGAAAAATCAGGGAATCTGAGCCTTATTTTGACGGGCAGAGCCCGGGTCAATTTAATACTATTGCTTACGATGACTCTGTATATCCTGCCAAAGTAACAGCCACTTCATTTACTGGTAAGCAAACGGAAACCACTGTTTCAGGATTGACAACGACCGTTAAGGAAATTAACGGGTATGGAAGAACAACTTCCAAAACTGCTGATGCTTTAGGAAATATGATCTCTTCAACAGATAAGGGAGGAATTGTTAAATTCAAATATAATGCTGCCGGACAGCAAACAATAGCTGCTTATGAAGAAAATACAGTGAGTACTAAATATGATGCATGGGGAAGGAAATCAGAATTTAATGACCCTTCTAACGGGATCTATAAA
>NZ_QNUF01000062.1 GCF_003385455.1 Chryseobacterium rhizosphaerae
GGCTGGAGAGAATATATGCCGGATATTGCCAGATGGAATGGTATAGACCAGTTAGCAGAAAGTTATTATTCTCATTCTCCTTATGCTTATGTGATGAATAATCCGATCAATTTGTTTGATCCCAACGGAATGGTATCCCAAGCATTTATAGATGAACTATTGGACGCTCCTCACGGAACTACGTGGACAAACACAGGAAACGGCTTTACCAATAATTGGGGAGGACAGATGGATTATGACGGAAACCCAACCAATTACAATGGATATAGCAATATGGTTAATGGAGTTGGTAAGAAGAATCCAAATGATGGACCTAGCTTCGAAGTTCCTGAAGTTATTATTAAGGCCAAGGGAGGTATGTCAGGATGGAGTAATCATAAAAATATTGGAGAGAACAGCTTGTTAATGTATAGCAAGTTTACCGGAGTTTTAGGAGAATTTACATTTGATCAAAATAATTCATTGCTTTATGATGCCATAGAGAACACCAAAGTAGGACAGTCGGTATCAGCTGCTGAAAGGTTTCTGTTTTTGGAATTACCTGGTTCTTTTGTGGGAGGTGAACTTTTATCTGCTGGTTGGAGGGCTGCCGGACTAAGTAAAATTATCTGTGGTCCTCTTGGAAGACTTACCACTGGTTTGATAAAGATCTGTTTTACAGAGGGTACACTGGTGGTAGCAGAAAACGGAAATATAAAGATTGAAGACATTAAAGAAGGTGACCTTGTCTGGAGTTACAATGAAGAAACAGGCAAAAAAGAATTAAAAAGAGTGATAGCCTTATCTCGTAATACTTCTTCTTCATTGGTGAGAATTTCTGTAAATGATACAGAAATTAGCTGTACACCAGAACATCCATTTTATGTAAGTAGAAGCTGGATAGAAGCTAAAGACCTTACCAAAGGAATGCCTCTTACTACTTTAGACGGAAAAATTTCTCCTGTAGAATCTATTACATTTTTGGATGAGAAAGTAAAAGTTTATAACTTTGAAGTTGAGGGCAACCATAATTATTATGTTTCTGAGAAAGGAATTTTAGTGCATAATAACTGTGAATGGGCTAACGCAATTACCAATACATTAGAGAATTCGGCTTCAAGGATGACATCACATCTTTCTGAACATTTCTTTGCTGGGGAATTTAATATTGGTGGTAGGCCTTTATCTCAAATGTTTCAAAAAGGCTTATCATATAAAGATGTATTAGAAGAAGCTGCTATGCGTATTGGTAGAGGAGAAGGCACATTTGGTACATCTGCACAAGGAGTAAAAGAAATAATATTAGATTATGGAAGAGTAATAAATCAATCGGGAACAAGTACTCAAGTAAGAATATGGATGAATGAGGCGGGAACAAGTATTAGAAGTCTACATCCATATTTGGGTAGATAATAAATTATTACAATATGAACATGAAAATAAAGAAAAATAAAGAGCTTTTTGGGTTTCAACCCTATGAATTTACAAACTTTTTAGGAGGAGAATCTATAATAAGAGGATATAAATATAAAGATAAATTTATCTGTGATCTATTAGTATATGAGGAAGAAGAAAACTATTATACCTATGAAGATGAAAATGTGATCTTATATAGCCCAACAGAGATTAATGAAAATGGAATGTTTTTCTTTAAATTAAAAAATAAATTTCTAATAACAGAGAATGAGAATTTTCAATTTTATGCAAATTATGAAATTGATAAAGAAGATCTGGATATTATAATGATTGAAGCTATTGCGAAAGAGAGCAATAATAAATATTACTGGACATATTCAACAATGGATTATTTAATTGAGACTACTAATAAAAGATCTCAAGATATATATTTTGACTATTATCCCAATGAAATTGCTTTTGTTTTAAATAGGTTTTTGCTTTTAAAGACTATTACAAAAAGTGATATAATTAATAAGCTTCAATCTTTAAAAACAGAGGAAAATATAATTTCTGGATTTTATAAAGAATAACTCTAGCTGCGCAAAGTTTATAACTTTGAGCTGATATAACAAAACCTCACAAAAAGTGAGGTTTTTACATTTTAAAATGATTGATTTGCATTCTAAAGAGAACTTTAATCCAGAAATGTTTTTGAGTTTATTATTGGGCGTTATGAAATATTTATATTTACCAATACATTGACCAGCTGGGAAATGTAAGGGTTTCTTACGGAAGAAACAGTATTGGAGTTCTTGAGAGTACAGATACCAATGATTATTATCCATTTGGGATGAATCATTTAAAAACCTGGAATTCCTATTTTGCGCAAGGTAGCTATAAAAGCAATAAATACAACGGCAAGGAACTGCAGGAAACCGGAATGTACAGCTATGGCTGGAGAGAATATATGCCGGATATTGCCAGATGGAATGGTATAGACCAGTTAGCAGAAAGTTATTATTCTCATTCTCCTTATGCTTATGTGATGAATAATCCGATCAATTTGTTTGATCCCAACGGAATGGTATCCCAAGCATTTATAGATGAACTATTGGACGCTCCTCACGGAACTACGTGGACAAACACAGGAAATGGCTTTACCAATAATTGGGGAGGACAGATGGATTATGACGGAAACCCAACCAATTACAATGGATATAGCAATATGGTTAATGGAGTTGGTAAGAAGAATCCAAATGATGAGAGTGATGGACCTCATATCGTTGTTCCTAGTATTCCTCTTGTAGGAAAAAAATCCGGTTGGGCAGATCAGTTTAGAAGTCATATGGAGAAGTATGGAAATACAACTTTGATTGATAGTTATTTTGATGGCTTTTTAGGAGGGGCTCAGTCATCTTGGAATTATATTAAAGGACAATTTTACGGTGAAAGTTATTGGGATGGGCTAGCTAATACTTTTACTTTAGGAGCATATGGAACAGTAAAAACGATTAATAGCTTAATAGATGCTACTCGTAACGTTCCTAATTATACAGCAAATGATTACTCATATGCTGCAGGTTACTTAACAGAAAAAGCTGCTGAAGCAATAATATTAAAAGAAGCATCTCAAATAAATCCTTTTGCATTTAGAGGGGGATATGGATTTAAAATTGGAAGAGTAGAGCTTTTATATTCTAATCCAAGTGTTGGTGGGGGTACAATATTTTCATATGTATCTTCAACCAACAAAAAATTTAGATTAGATTATCATGGATTACCATCATTAAATAGAGGTAAAACTTTACATTTTCATACAAATTATTGGGGATATACTAATTCTCCTCATAGAAGTGTAAATCCATTTCGTTGGGGGCAACCTATAAAATAATATAAATGGAAATCAATAATAGTGTTTTAAATAAAGATATAAATCTTCTTTCTATTGAAGATTTTGACTTAGATATATTTGAGGATTTAATTCGTTTAAAAAGAATATATAAATGTTTGTTTTCTGATAGTAATACTCTTTTTTTTGCTTTCCGCAGGGAAGAGAACTTAACTGACAAGAAAGAACTTAAAAAACTTAAAGTTAGGATACTTGAAAGTTTTAAGGACTATGGAGAATATATTATACTTAAAGAACTTGATAGTTCTCGCTTTGATAGTGTTGGTAGAATTAACATAAATGATCATACATATAATTTTCTTTTTGATGTTTGGAAATATTTTTACAGTTGCACTTTTTTTATTCCAACTGAAAAATTTAATTTTTTTGATTATATAACCTTTCAAAAAAAGAATAGGTTTCATGATATAGGGAATGAAAAATTATTAATTAATCACTATGCAAATTTTAGCTGCATAAAGGGGCTAGGTGGAGACAACTTAATTATAAGTTATCGAAATGATTTTAAATTACCAGATTTACCAATTAGGTAATAGCCTAGCTGCGCAAAGTTTATAACTTTGAGCTGCTATACCAAAACTCGATCAACTTTTTAAATTATAAAATATGAATAATACAGAGTTATTGGAAAAATATAAAGATTACACGATCACTAATATTGAAGATTTAATATTAAAAATGAAATTAGAAGATGATTTATCTATGATGCAATCAACAATGTTATTAGTTTTAAAATTTAAATTAAAAATTTCTGAAGCTGATAATTATGTATTAAATTCTAAAGCTTGGTCTGATCGTAAAGAGTCAGTAGAAAAACTTCGGGATAATATTTTTGATAAACTAAAAAATCGACATTAGATAAAAAGAAGTCGACTCAATGAAATGAGACGGCTTCTTTCTTTTTAAAAGTTCACAAATTTGAAGTAGAAGGTAACCTATTATGTTTCTGAGAAAGGGATTTTGGTACATAATATTTGTAATGAAGGGAAAAAATGCCCAGAGACTGAAGTTGCTGAAATAATAGAATATATTTTGAATCTTAATGTAGATAATTATGATAATATTCCAT
>NZ_QNUF01000063.1 GCF_003385455.1 Chryseobacterium rhizosphaerae
TTGTACACCAGCTCTTATCACTGGCCCAAAAATCAACCATTCTCTTTCTTGCATCGAATTCCCTGTTGGTGATACATTTGGAATGGCATTAACACCTACTTTAAATCTTTTAGATAATACAACACCAGATGATGTTCCATAATTTGTTGCAAAATCTCGTGCTACATTTGGATCTGATGTCCATGATGTCCAAATCGAGGTTTTGTTATAGCAGCTCAAAGTTATAAACTTTGCGCTGCTAGATTTATTACTATGATTATCTTCTACTTTACAGTTATAGACATTTCCCATTTCAGCTAAGAATTGAAAAAAGAGATTAGCAAAATGCCAACCTCGTTGTTCAATATTAATTTACTTTTCAAATATTATTCATAATCCCTTTTGCCAGGATTAAGATACCACCTCCCTTCCTTTTTATATACTAAAATATTGTATATTAATATTTTAGTAAAAAAAGCAGGATAATGTGAATCTATTTTA
Organism: Chryseobacterium rhizosphaerae; assembly: GCF_003385455.1. Taxonomy (GTDB): domain Bacteria; phylum Bacteroidota; class Bacteroidia; order Flavobacteriales; family Weeksellaceae; genus Chryseobacterium; species Chryseobacterium rhizosphaerae. The sequence continues at coordinate 481 of NZ_QNUF01000063.1, forward strand.
ACTATTAGTTTCCCCCCATCTACTTTTTTAATACAAAGAGTATCTATTTTAGGTAGTTCTTCATTTGTGTTCCTATAATTAAGCTTCTCATTTGTACCACAAAAATCAAACATATTAAAAAAATTAACACTATCAAATATTCCATCGTTTATACTAATTATTCTATCTGTGGTTATCAAAAAATATGAATCATCCAAATCACATTCTATAATGGGTAACTCATCTTTATCCATTATTATATTCTGTGGCTGATAGTTATCTTTAACAAAATGAGTGTTCATTTTATCATTAAATGTAAACCAATCTTCAGGTCTTCTATCCACACATTTTAAAGTGACTTCAAGTACTAAACTCTTAAATTCTTTTGCTTCCATAGATTAATGTAAAACTTTTCCTCAGGAAAAGCACTTAGTGTTGCTTCTCTTTAAACTTAATGTCTTATAATAAAAGTAAGAACATTAAAAATTACATACCATGTTAACTTTTCTAGTTTTAACATATAAACCCCAGAATCTTTTTTAACAATTTCTAAACTATCACATTCTGAATTCCGCCTTCCTTCGTCGAAAACTTCAGGAATATTAATTATTTCGATATCATCGAGAGGAATAATAAAGTTATTTGTTATTAGTCTGATATCTGTTAATAACCAGTAGTTATTTGCAGAAACAAAATAACCAAGAATAGGTATTTCATTTTCTAAAAATAAAATATTATTATTTATCTGATATTGTAAATTTTCATCTAAGTTTTCATACAAATCTGTTTTAAAAAAATCTTTCTTAATTCTTTTAAATTTAGCTCTAACAATATTTATATTTTTTATCATTTTAAAAATTTCACTAATTCTATACTATTTTTGCTAAGTTCCGCTGTTATTATACACTAAGACCTCTTTCTCAGAAACATAATAATTATGATTACCTTCTAATTATTGCTTTTATAGCTGCCTTGCGCAAAATAGGAATTCCCGGTTTTTAAATGATTCATCCCAAATGGATAATAATCATTGGCATCTGTAATCTCAAGAGCTCCTGTGCTGTTTCTTCCGTAGAAACCCTTACATTTCCAAACTGGTCTATGTACTAGTAAATATAAATATTTCATAACACCCAATAATAAACTTAAAAACATTTCTGGATTAAAGTTCTCTTTAGAATGCAAATCAATCATTTTAAAATGTAAAAACCTCACAAAAGTGAGGTTTTGGTATATTAGCTCAAAGTTATAAACTTTGCGCAGCTAGAGGTTCATAAAAAATGCTATTACTTCGACTTTTCTATCTATATTAATTATCATAAAAAATTATTCCCAGAATAATACTGTAATCTTCACTACTAAAAATAGAACAACTTTTCTTAATTCCATCAATATAAGATAATCGTATATTTTCTAAGTCTGAATTTTTCATCTCTTCTACAACCTCAGCTAATCCTTCAAAATGATCCCCTCGATAAATACTAAAATCCAATCGGTCATTATAAATATTATACAAATGATCTTTAGTTTCAACAGATGAAAATTTAAAAACACGTTCTTTCTCTTTTATACTGGTAACAAGTACCTCAGTCTGCTCTATATTGTTTCTAACATTATATAGATTATTTATTATTAAATCAATCATAATTTATTATTTTATATATGGTGTCCAAGTTCCACCATTCCATGGTTTAATTATTTTAGCTCCAACTACAGGACCAAATACTTGTACCTCACCTTCACCATGTCTATCATAAAAAGAAAGCCTGCTTATAGGAAATGATTGTTTTAAAATCACTCCTCCGGGACCTCTTCTGGATGCCGAATAATTTGCTACATGAATATTTGTCGACCAAGAAGTGTACATACTATTATTTAATCCAAAATTATGTTCTTCAGCGGTACGTGGCCCTCCCCAAGGAATAGCCATTCCTCTATATGCATTTGCTAAATCTGGGTGTTTACCATGAACTCCTCTAAATAGTGTAAGTTCTTGCTCTTTCTTTTGCATATCACCCTCTAATAATAAAGGTAGTGACCATACGCCTACTCTTGAAATACCCATGATAAGAGCTTTAAAATTTAAAGTAGGAGCAATTCCTTCAATTCCTTCAATAACTCCTTCAATTCCTTCAATAATTCCTTCAAATGTTGCTGTTCCAACTTCTAAAACTCCAGTAGTAGCTCTTGTCACAGTAGCACCCGGCACAAACGTTGTAATTCCTGCACCTTTATTCCCTTTAATAATACTACTAAATAAATTACCCAGAGCTTGCCATAAACTTGATTTAGAATTTCCAGCTCCATTAGGGTCTGTAAAAGTACCATCAGTATTAATTGTTGTGCCATATGCAAGGCCACTACCACCTGCCCCTCTTGGACCACCATTATAACTAGTAAAACCAGAACCATTATTAAACCAATATGAATTCGTACCAGCAGGTGTAGCATCCCATGATTCCCGCCAATTAAATGGCTCTGAAGTCCTACCGTCAGGATCAAACATATTAATAGGATTGTTCAGTACGTATGCGTAAGGACTGGTAGCAAGGTAACTTTCTGCTAATTGGTCTATACCATTCCATCTGGCAATATCCGGCATATATTCTCTCCAGCCGTAGCTGTACATTCCGGTTTCCTGTAATTCTTTACCGTTGTATTTATTG
>NZ_QNUF01000064.1 GCF_003385455.1 Chryseobacterium rhizosphaerae
CTATTGAATCAAAAGCTAAAAGATATTTTTGTTCCTTTTTTAAATCTAAATTTATTGTATTAGAGTATTTCTTATTATTTACAAAATATTCGTAGTCTACACCTATTCCATGAGTGTCTTTATGATGCCAACCACTTATTACCAATGCTACTGTATATTTTTGTCTTTTTGAAACATTCTTAAGACCATTTAAAGAGCTTAAAAACCAGTAGCCAATTACAATGACGAGTATGGAAATTAAAATCAAATGGAATTTTTTTTCAATTATTTTTTTCATTTTTTTATTTATTTTCTATACCAATATCTGTTATATTAAAATAAGCTCCAGGTAGCAAAGTAACCATTTGTTAAACCATTATAATTTCCTACCCCCATTCCAAAAATACTAGTTAGTGCTTTTGCACTATTAATGCCAATACCATCCATAATCCTTTTTTCGACCATCATAAGTTATTAAGTATATTGCCCCTGTAATTTAGCCTACCAACTTTAACCGCTTCAAAAACCGGATCTCCTCCTACAAATGCATTAATACCTATTCCAGTCTATACTTCCTTTTATATTTTGTTGCAGTAACTCCTCTTATTAAAACTCCTGGCAAATAACTCGCTGCTGTTTCTCCTCCAAGTGTAGCAATATAAGAACCTGTTTGCCCCCTTTCTCGCTTTTAAATCTAAATAAGATTTGTTATCAAGCTATAAATATCTTTCCAATTTGTCGGAAAAATCATATTCAATTTCACGTAACTTTTCTTCTGAAAGAATATTCAATTTATATTTTCTTTCTTTTAAATAATTTGTAAACTCTTCTTCTAAATCGAAAAATATTTCTTTTTCTAAATAATATATTAGATATAAGGGCCAAATCCATTCTCCATCCGTATAATAAATTTGAGGGCCAATAAAATTATTATTATCCAAATCCAAAAAGACGCCCATCCAAGTCAATATTACATCACCCTTTTTCAAATAATGAAGGATCTTTTCTTTTTCTTCATTAGCATAATTTTGCTTGCTTTTGTATTCATTTAATGAAAAAGATTCTGGAATCTTATTATATTCTTTTATAAATCCTATGTATTTCATTATGTGCTTTGAAATATTATTTCATCATGCTTTAGATTTAGATTGTAATCAAAAATTCTGTCTTGGCTTCCCCATGCATTTTTGCCAATTAAGAGGCCTCCTGCAATAATGTAATATTTTCTACCCATTGATTCTAATTCAAAAATTTTCATATCATATTTCAATAAATCTTCATCAATTTCCATAAGCAACTTATCTTTTGATATTTCTTTAATAGTAATCTCGCAAAGAGAAGTTGGAATATTCATGTAATTTACTGCCCAAAATTCGAAATCAATATTATAAGAATTATCTTCTGAATAATCATCTTCATCGGAATATTTCATTTCACTACGCAATAGCAATGAAGAGTGGCTTGCAATATAACCCCACATTTTAAATTTTCTATTTGAATAAAATATCATAAACTTTATTTTTTTACAACCCGGTGAATAACTTTCCGCTAATTGGTCGATGCCATTCCATCTAGCAATGTCCGGCATATATTCTCACCAGCCGTAGCTGTACATTCCGGTTTCCTGCAGTTCCTTGCCATAATATTTTAAAATTAGAGTATTGGTTTTCAATACTCTAATTTATTGCCAATGAATACTTTCCCTTTTTCAAACAGTTAATAAATATAAAGTATATTCTAATACACTAAAACTTCTTTAGCATATAGCCATGGACTAAGACCATTTAACGATTACTGACTATAAAATGCAAAACTTGATATAAACCTTGATATGGTTTACCTTCTTCTACATTTAAAATAAAACAATCTTTATTTTTTGTTTTTATTTTTAGACGGGTAAACTTCTCTTTATCTGTTATCCTATCCTCATACTCTTCATGCAAAGCTAATTGAACCTCAATGATCTCACTTAAATTAATAATAAACCTTCCACCTTCTGTACAAACTAAAATATTAAAATTAGTAAATAACAGCCAATTTAAAGTGTTTTTATAGTAAATTATAAGTGCCTTTTCTTTTTCATCAAGCTCATTAAATAAATCTTCATAACTCTTTTTATTATTTTCATTAATAACTTTTGTGTATAAACCCTCTCCTCCTTTTCTATTAAAAATAGATACATATATTGATGATTTATCTTTCATAATTATTTTATTGTTTTTTGTAAAATCACTCCATTTGCTATCTTTTCAAAAGAATAACCAAAACGTCTTGCAATAGCGGGGTAGTAATCATTGGCATCTGTAATCTCAAGAACTCCTGTGCTGTTTCTTCCGTAAGAAACCCTTACATTTCCAAGCTGGTCTATGTATTGGTAAATA
>NZ_QNUF01000065.1 GCF_003385455.1 Chryseobacterium rhizosphaerae
AAGACAACTTCCTGAACCTGAGTTTACGGGTAGCAAAGATTATATTGCTCCCCAAACTGATCTTCAGGCTAAACTATGCCAGATCTATGGTGATGTTTTGGGTCTTGATGCTGCAGGGATCAGTATCGAAGATGATTTCTTCCGCTTAGGAGGAGACAGTATTATCAGTATCCAGCTGGTAGGAAGGATCAGACAACAATTAGAAGTAAGGCTAAGTGTAAAAGAAGTCTTTACGGCCCGCAGCGTATCATCATTGTCGTTACTCATAGAAGAAAAGAAACAGACAGAAGGAGACCATATCCTTTCCGAGCAAGGCATATTAGAAGGGGGAGTTTCCTTACTTCCTGTTCAGGATTGGTTCTTCAGTCAGAAAGAACAGGGTTATCTTGGAGATTTCAATCACTGGAATCAGGCCTTTTTGATCAATGTGCCAGAGCTTGATAAAGAGTTACTGGAAACCTCCATCCACCATTTAGTGGAAAGACATGATGCATTCAGACTTTATTATCCAAAAGCAGATGGTGTTTATATCCAGGTATATGGCAGTGTGGAAGCCGTACCGGGTATCCATTATCTGGATGCTTCCGGATTAAATCCAGAAGAGCTTTCTCATGTATTTACAGAGTGGCAGTCCGGCTTTGATATTGAAAACGGACCATTGTATCAGATCGGTTATATCAGTGGTTATGCAGATGGAAGCGCAAGGATTTACTTTGCCCTTCACCATTTGATTATTGATGCCGTAAGCTGGAGGATTATTACTGAAGACTTAAAAAATATTTACCAGTCTCTTGAAAAAGGAGATACAGAATATATTACGGGTCATGTAAAAGGAACGAGCTACAGACAATGGGTGGAAGCTGTGCGAAGCTATAAAACAGAAAATGCGGAATCCCGGGCTCAGGAACTATTGTACTGGAATGCTACAGCGGAAACCGTAGAATCTAACAATACTACGCTGAGTCGTTTCATAGGCAAAGATTACCACCATGGTCATCTTATCCTGAGCAAAGAAATGACCGAATTACTTATCAGAAAGACGCATCATGCATACCATACCCAGATCAATGATCTTCTTCTCTCAGCGTTATCCCTTTCGCTTTCAGGATTAACCGGAGAGCAAAGCCATTCCGTATTGCTGGAGAGCCATGGTCGTGAAGAAGTTTTTGGGAATTTGGATATTACGGAGACGGTAGGTTGGTTTACCACGATGTATCCATTACTGTTGAAGAAAGGAAAAGGACTTTCTGATACAGTAGTATTGACCAAAGAATCGCTGAGACGTATTCCAAACAATGGAATAGGGTATGGCAGTTTGATTGGGTATACGGAGAGAAGCTTACCTAAGATCAGCTTTAATTATCTTGGCCAGTTAGACCAGGAAGATGTCTCTGGAGAGAAGACCTGGTTTATCGCGGCTGAAGACAGCGGGTTAGGTGTAGGAAGCAATAACCGTGACAGTCATTACATCAGCATCAATGGAGCTGTTGTGGATGGACAATTACGTTTTGGTGTTACCGGTTACCTGAGTGAAGAAGAGATTACCTTACTGTCTGAGGGCTTTAAGAGTCACCTGGAATCTATCATTACCCTGCTTTCAACAGAACAGAGCAGTTACCTTACTCCATCGGATATAGACTATATTGTAGAACAGGAACAGCTATTTGGTATTCAGGAGAAAGGGGAAATTGAAGGGGTTTATTTAGCGAATAGCTTACAGGAAGGCTTTGTGTATCATGCGTTGAACCAGGGAGATAAAGATGAT
>NZ_QNUF01000066.1 GCF_003385455.1 Chryseobacterium rhizosphaerae
AAGACAACTTCCTGAACCTGAGTTTACGGGTAGCAAAGATTATATTGCTCCCCAAACTGATCTTCAGGCTAAACTATGCCAGATCTATGGTGATGTTTTAGGGCTTGATGCTGAAGGGATTAGTATCGAAGATGATTTCTTCCGTTTAGGAGGAGACAGTATTATCAGTATCCAGCTGGTAGGAAGAATCAGACAACAATTAAATATCAGGCTGACGGTTAGAGAAGTATTCACTACCCGGACTATTGTTTCATTGTCTTTACTTATCGAAGAGAAAAGTCAAAATAAAGAAATCAGTATTTTGGCAGAACAAGGCATATTAGACGGAAAAGTTTCGTTACTTCCAATCCAGGAATGGTTTTTCAGTCAGAAAGAAGCGGGCTATTTGGTAGATTTCAATCACTGGAATCAGGCCTTCTTACTTTATGCACCTGTTCTAAAGAAGGAGCTTCTGGAAGAATCAGTGAAGTACCTGATCGAAAGACATGATGCACTTAGACTTCAATATCGTAGAGAAGATGGAAAGTCCATTCAGCAATATGGAAAACCAGAAATCCCTTCAGTCAATTATCTGGATGCTTCCGGATTAAATCCAGAAGAGCTTTCTCATGTATTTACAGAGTGGCAGTCCGGCTTTGATATTGAAAACGGACCATTGTGTCAGATCGGTTATATCAGTGGTTATGCAGATGGCAGCGCAAGGATTTACTTTGCCCTTCACCATTTGATTATTGATGCCGTAAGCTGGAGAATTATTACCGAAGACTTAAAAAATATTTACCAGTCTCTTGAAAAAGGAGATACAGAATATATTACGGGTCATATAAAAGGAACGAGCTACAGACAATGGGTGGAAGCTGTGCGAAGCTATAAAACAGAAAATCCGGAATCTCGGGCTCAGGAACTTTTATTCTGGAATACAACAGCGGATCATGTAGAAGAAAATAACAAAGGGCTGGATCAGTTCATGCTTAAAGATCAACACTACAGTGAGCTGCAATTATCCAAAGAGATTACTCAAACATTGATTAGAGGAACCAATCATGCATATCATACGCAGATCAATGATTTATTGCTTTCCGCTTTATCCGTTACTCTTTCAGAATTAAGTGGGAAAGATATTCATCCTGTTTTATTGGAAAGTCATGGTCGTGAAGAAATATCGGGTAATCTTGATATTACGGAGACCGTAGGTTGGTTTACCACGATGTATCCATTGCTTTTGAGGAGAGGAAAGAATCTAAGAGATACTATTGTTTCCACCAAAGAGTCTTTGAGAATCATACCGAACAACGGAATAGGGTATGGCAGCCTGATAGGCTATACAGAACGTGAATTACCTAAGGTCAGCTTTAATTATCTGGGGCAGTTGGATCAGGAACTTGGTGAGAAAAACTGGACTATTGTTGCCGAAGATAGTGGATTGAGTGTTGGAAAAAGAAATAAAGATAATAATCAGATCAGCATCAATGGAGCTGTTGTTGACGGACAGCTTAAATTTGGTGTTGCAGGCTACCTGAGTGAAGAAGAGATTAATCGCTTTTCAGAACGATTGAAAGCCAATATAGAGACTATTGTAGATCAGCTTTCAAAGGAAAGTAAAAGCATACTGACTCCATCGGATATAGACTATATTGTAGAACAGGATCAGCTATTGGGTATTCAGGAGAAAGGGGAAATTGAAGGGGTTTATTTAGCGAATAGCTTACAGGAAGGCTTTGTGTATCATGCGTTGAACCAGGGAGATAAAGATGAT
>NZ_QNUF01000067.1 GCF_003385455.1 Chryseobacterium rhizosphaerae
ATAGAGTGCACCCAAAAGTTTAGACAAAATTAAATAATCTTTTGATAATAAAGAGTTCGATATTCTATCGGACTCTTTCCTTTTAAATTAAGTCTTATCCTGTCGTTATTATAATAGTCAATATATTGATGAATTTCGTCTTTTAATTCCTGTATTGATTTGAACTTTTTCAGATAAAACATTTCGGATTTTAATGTTCCAAAGAAATTCTCTATTATAGCATTATCCAAACAGTTCCCTTTTCTAGACATACTTTGGATAATCCCCTTTTGTTTCAAAATATTTTGATACAGCCTCATTTGATATTGCCAACCCTGGTCTGAGTGAAGAATTAGGTTCTGTGTATTCTGTGTTTTTCTAAAACTCTTTTTCAACATATTAATAATTTGTGCAAAAACAGGTTTTTCTGAAAGTTCATAGCTTATAATCTCTCCATTAAATAAGTCGATGATAGGAGACAGATATAGCTTGTTTCCAGAAACACTGAATTCTGTAATATCGGTAGCCCATTTTTGGTTCGGATGATTAGTCTTGAAGTTTCTTTTCAGAATATTTGGTGCTATTTTTCCTTGTTCTCCACGGTAAGATCTATATTTTTTCACACGAATTAAGCTTTTCAAGCCCAAGTTTTTCATTAATCGTAAAACTGTTTTATGATTGATAATTACACCCTGATTTTTTAGTTCCAGAGTGATTCTTCTATATCCAAATCTTCCTTTATGTTTTTGATAAATTAATTGTATTAAGCATTTAATATGAACATATTTATCTCCGACATTACCCCGAGCCAGATGATAATAAAAACTGCTTCTTGCCATACCAGAACAATTCAGCAATATTGCTAAATTATACTTTGGCCTTAACTCTTCGATGGCTTTTGCTTTTTGCTGGCTAGAGCTAAGGCGTCTAACTTTTTTAGATAATCAATTTCAGCACGGAGTCTTTCATTTTCAAGTAAAAGTTCTTCCTCTCTTGTTAAAACTTTATCAGATTTTCTTTTTTTATCTTTATTATCACTCATTATCTTAGGCCTTCCTCTGGGTTTATTTTCTAACCCTAAAATACCACTTTTCTCATAAGCATGCTGCCAATTTAAAATACTGGACTCTGCACCTATATTAAACTTTAAGCATGCCTGTTTAATGGAAAGGTGACTTTCTGATATGGAGTGTAAAACTTTCAGCTTAAACTTGACATCATAAACTCTGTTACGGATGCGAAGAAGACCTTTAGATCCATGTTGAATATAGTATTTAACCCATTGTTTCACTAAAGATTTACTGATCCCTAATTCTTTAGCAACTACGGAAATCGAATGATGTCTTTGTAAAACCTTAACAACACAATCTGTTTTAAATTCTAAACTATATTTTGATTGTCCCATAAAAAATGCCCCTAAAAAGTGTCTAACTTTTTGGGGGCAGTCTAAA
>NZ_QNUF01000068.1 GCF_003385455.1 Chryseobacterium rhizosphaerae
TCGCTATTTATAACTTATCACTCCTCATTTATTATTTCTGGGACTCATTTCATTATTCAATAGAAATGGGCTTTAGCCCATTTACAAAAGACGATTCTCCAATAGGGCTTTAGCCCAAACTTAAGAATGACGATGTACGCAAGATAATTATACTGGCTTATGTTTGGGCTAAAGCCAATGGATGGTTTTGTGTTTTTTATAAGAACGGGCTAAAGCCCGTCCCTATTGAATACCCATATTCTGGATAAACTGATTTTACAACCAGAAGTCAATCATTGACTATTCGCTATTCATCACTTTTAACTCATTATTCATTAGAACATATATTGAAATCTCAATACTGAGATCCCTACGGGATGACAAGGGAGAGTGGAGTATGATAGTAGCGGATTAAATTCCTGAAAAATTTTTATTTTATACATACAAAAAACTATCTACCCAGAACACAATCTCTAGTATTCATTACTTATAAAAATCTTTAGATGCTTTCCTGGAACTCATTACTCCTCATTTATTATTTCTGGACTCATTTCATTCTTCAATAGAAATGGGCTTTAGCCCATTTACAAAAGACGATTTTCCAATAGGGCTTTAGCCCAAACTTAAGAATGACGATGTACGTAAAATAATTATACGGGCTTAAGTTTGGGCTAAAGCCAATGGATTGTTTTTGTATTTTTATAAGAACGGGCTAAAGCCCGTTCCTACTGAATATCCATATTCTTGATAAACTGACTTTTCCAATCAAGAGTCAATCATTGACCATTCATTATTCATCACTCTTAACTCATCACTCATTACTCGTTAGAGCATATATTGAAGTTCAATACTGAGATCCCTAGGGGATGACAAGGGAGAATGGAGTATGATAAAGTAATGCCGGACACTGTTAACTCTCAGCTTTTAACTCATCACTCTTAACTTATCAACCCTCAACTCTTAACTTTCTATCAAGAACTTATCACCCTTCCCTTATTTTTCCCCAGGTATAGCTTCCATTTTAAAGGATGCGGTTATGCTTTTACCACAGAATTAGTAGATGTTTTAAAGGATAGATCAGGGGTCTGCAGCATTATTTTCAGTATGGCTATTTATAAACAGTCATTGTGGATAACTATAATATGGTGTTAACTCTATGATAAATAATTAATTACGGGACTGTTTATCCACTTTGCTTATTTTTATGTTAAATAGATTTGCATGGCATGGTATAAGTTTCTATCTTTGCCCCACTGAAAAACGAAAGAGACTCAGTAAGCGCAGAAGAGCTTTTAGCTAAGCAGAAACGATATACTTTAAAAGATAATAATTCTAAAAAACGCGTTCAAAACTTTTTAAAAATAAAAGTTGCGAAAGTGAAAAAGATTTGTATCTTTGCAGTCCCAATATGGGAGCGCAGGAGTAGATGGATTGAGGGTTTAGA
>NZ_QNUF01000069.1 GCF_003385455.1 Chryseobacterium rhizosphaerae
CATTTAGAAACCCAGTACGTCAAGCGTACACAGCGAGATTACAATTTGAGTTTAAAGCTTCAAATTGTAAAAGAAATTGAAGCGGGAAAATCAGGAATTACCGACTGTCGGAAAAAATATGGTATACAAGCACGTTCTACAATTGTGAGTTGGCTTAGAAAATATGGTAACTTTGATTGGGAAAACCAAAGGTCATTTACCATGAAAAAGACTCCAGAACAGCGCATTATGGAATTGGAAGCCGAAGTTAAATTGCTTGAAAAACAGAAAGCATTTTTAGAGAAACAGGCTTACATTGCAGATAAAAAGGTCATATTTTTCGATATGATGATTAATCTTGCCGAGAAAGAATATGATATTGATATCAGAAAAAACTTACCACCCGAACAATCACCAGCTTCCGCAGTGAAGAGAAAGAAACCTTAATCTTTACCTGCGAATTGTTCGGATTGGATAGACAAGTCTATTACAGAAGTATCAAACGATATAAAAACTCACAAAGCAAAGCTTCAAAAGTGATAAAACTCGTAGAAGATATTCGCATAAAAATGCCAAAATTAGGAGGCAGAAAGCTGTATTTTCTTTTAAAGGAACCTTTAAGATCCTTTAAAATAGGCAGGGATAAGTTTTTTGATATTTTGAGAGCTAATCATCTGCTCATAATACCCAAGAGGAGCTATTATATCACCACGAATTCTCATCATCGATTCAGAAAGCATAAAAACTTGATTCTGAATTATTGTATAAACAAACCCAACCAGGTTTGGGTCGCAGATATTACTTATATTGGGAGCAGAAAACAGCCGAGTTATTTAAGTCTGATAACCGATGCTTATTCCAAGAAAATCGTTGGATATCATGTTGCAGACAACCTTAATACAGAAAGCAGCCTCGTAGCATTGAGAAAGGTATTAAAGAACAATAACATTGAAAAAGAGCCGCTGATTCATCATTCTGACAGAGGCTTACAATATTGCTCAAATGAGTATCAAAGGATTTTGAAAAAATACCAATTAAAATGCAGTATGACTCAGAATTCCGATCCTTATGAAAATGCTATTGCAGAGAGAGTGAATGGTATTTTAAAACAAGAATTTGATATTGATAAATATGATATTCAAACTGCGCTCAGAAGAAAAATAGTAAATGAAGCTATTGGAATTTATAATGAATTACGACCTCATTTTTCGAATCATTATTTAACCCCAAATCAAATGCATAAACAAAAGGAAATCAAAATGAAAACCTATAAAAACAAAAACCAAAGCAAAAACAAATTTGCTCTGGTTTAATTATTTATTTTTGTCCTTTAATCTGTATCGGATTTTCAGGACTAGTCA
>NZ_QNUF01000070.1 GCF_003385455.1 Chryseobacterium rhizosphaerae
ACCAGCGCCGATGGTACTGCTAACGCGGGAGAGTAGGCCGCCGCCAGTTTTTATTTTATTTTTAAAAAATCCTTTATCGCAAGATAGAGGATTTTTTTTTGCTTTATACTCAACTTAGGTAATAGATGATAGGTGATAGCACTGTCAACCCTCAACTCCTAACTATCAACCCTTAGCACTCAACCCTTAACTCATTATTCATTAGAACATATATTGAAATCTCAATACTGAGATCCCTACGGGATGACAAAGGATAGTGGAGTATGATAAAGTAATGCCGGACACTGTTAACTCCTAATTGTCAAGTCTCAACTTATAAAAATCTTTAGATGCTTTCCTGGAACTCATCACTCCTCATTTATTATTTCTGGACTCATTTCATTATTCAATAGAAATGGGCTTTAGCCCATTTACAAAAGACGATTTTCCAATTGGGCTTTAGCCCAAACTTAAGAATGACGATGTACGTAAGATAATTATACGGACTTATGTTTGGGCTAAAGCCAATGGATTGTTTTTGTATTTTTATAAGAACGGGCTTTAGCCCGTTCCTATTGAATATCCATATCCCGGATAAACTAATTTTTCCAATAAAGAGTCAATCATTGAACATTCGCTATTTACATTCATCACTCCTCATTTATTATTTCTGAACTCATTCATTATTCAATAGAAATGGGCTTTAGCCCATTTACAAAAGACGATTCTCCAATAGGGCTTTAGCCCAAACTCAAGAATGGCAACGTACGCAAGATAATTATATTGGCTTATGTTTGGGCTAAAGCCCGTCCCTATTGAATATCCATATCCCGGATAAGCTAATTTTTCCAATCAAGAGTCAAGCATTGCCCATTCATCACCCTTCCCTTATTTTTTTCCAAGTATGGCTTCCATTTTAAATGATCCGGTTATCCTTTTACCACAGAATTAGTAGATGTTTTAAAGGATAGATCAGGGGTCTGCAGCATTATTTTCAGTATGGCTATTTATAAACAGTCATTGTGGATAACTATAATGCGGTGTTAACTCTATGATAAATAATTAATTACGGGACTGTTTATCCACTTTGCCTATTTTTATGTTAAATAGATTTGCATGGCATGGTATAAGTTTCTATCTTTGCCCCACTGAAAAACGAAAGATATTCAGTAAGCGCAGAAGAGCTTTTAGATAAGCAGAAACGATATACTTTAAAAGATAATAATTCTAAAAAACGTGATCAAAACTTTTTAAAAATAAAAGTTGCGAAAGTGAAAAAGATTTGTATCTTTGCAGTCCCAATATGGGAGCGCAGGAGTAGATGGATTGAGGGTTTAGA
>NZ_QNUF01000071.1 GCF_003385455.1 Chryseobacterium rhizosphaerae
AACCTGCAAGGGAAAAAAATGATCGGTTATCACCAGACCGCACAGTCTTCCTGGTATGCTGATGGATTCGAAAACACCAAAATCTGGTCAGGATCAGAAATTGATCCTCTTTTGGATGGAGCTCCGGTAAAAGAATGGAGCATCAGGACAAACAGTGAAAACAATATTTTCCCGGCAGATATTTCAGAGAATAATACCCAGCTGTTAAGTTTTGAATCCGTAGACTATAAAGCAGATAAACTACTGAATGGCCAGGTAGTTACTTCTGTACCAGCAGGATCTCAATCCAGAATTGTTTCTGCCATTGTTCCTAAGTTTACAAGGACTAAAGATTTTTTAACCGGGACATTTATTCAAAAAGTAACGACATACGAAAACTATTACCTCCCATCCAGAATAGAAGTCAATACCAATTATGGATATGGTGTTTCCATCACTGATTTCAACTACGAACATAATATAGGCGGAACAGGACAAAATTATTATATGGGAAGGCCCATAAACAAGATTGAAACTACGGAGGGCTATGGTGATACACAGAAAACCTTTACCTCATATGCTTATGAAAACAATCTTTTAAAAAGCAGCAGATTTTTCCCGGGATCTAATTCTGCTAATGCTATGGTAGAAGAATATTCTTATGACGGATTTGGAAATATTACAGCTAAAAAAACAACATCAGGAATCGATGGCAATTCAAAAACTGAAAAAGCTGAATATGACCCGGCGGGAAAGTTTCTCATTAAGAAAACGGATAACCTTGGATTGGAAACAAAAATCACTTATAATGACTGGGGGCAGGTACTCTCTCAAACAGATCCTGATGGCAATACCTTAACCAACACCTATGATGTCTGGGGAAAACAGGTTAATGAAGCTTCAAGTCTGCTGGGAACGACCACTTATCAGTATGAAAAAGACAACCAGTACAATGTAACCACTACCCGGAATGATCCCGATGGTGATATTTCCAGAATGTTCACGAACAAACTGGGGCAGGAATATAAAACTTCTGCCAAAGCTTTCGGGCAGGGACAGTATGTATCCAAAGAAACCCAGTATGACGTATTGGGAAGAAAAATTAAAGAATCGGAGCCTTATTTTGAAGGACAAACTGCAAGCCAGTGGAATACATTCACTTATGATGACACTGTATTCCCTGCCAAAGTAAAAGCTACGGCATTTACCGGAAAGCAGACAGAAACTATTGTCTCAGGATTGACCACCACTGTTAAGGAAACAAATCCGGCAGACTACGGAAGGACAACTTC
>NZ_QNUF01000072.1 GCF_003385455.1 Chryseobacterium rhizosphaerae
TGAATACACCTCATATGAACACCATACAGTTTGTTTATAACGAAAGGGAACTGAAAGAGGAATCTTACATACAAGATCTCAAATCTTACCAAAGCAAAATCCTTTCTGAGGTCAAGGTACTTACTAATAATAATCAGTTTAAGAGATACAGCATAGAGTATACAGGCAATGGAACCAATTACCAGTTTGCTAATAAAATTACTGAATACAATGCTAATAATGAACCTGCCAATCCAATTGTCCTGAATTATCCGGCTATGGAAAATTCTTCCTATGCAGAGTATGTCGCTGAGCCTGATCCTTTTGATAACGTAAAATTGGTGGGAGATTTTAACGGTGATTCCTATCTGGATTTCATAATGAACAACGGTACGGTGAAGCTGGGGGCTTTTAATGAGACTTTTACAACCATTAGTACAGGTCAGGTCTTTGGTGCTAATGCTAAAGTAGCCGGCACTTTATTGGATGAAGAAGGCCAGGTATATAATGGAAACGGCGTTGTTGAATATAAAAACGGTAAAGTTTTCGGCTATATCCTTAGAAATAATGCTTTTGTAAAGATATTTGAAAGAAATCTGTATATACCATGCTCACCTACATGTGATGACAATCTTACGCTGGATGTAGGTGATATTGATGGGGATGGTATTCCCAACCTTTTTATCAGGGATAATGCTTCAGCTGCTTTTCAAACAGTATATCTCGTAGACCTTAAATCTCCGGGTACACCATTGGGCAGCATTGTTACGGCTCTTAATGAAAACTCGTATCCCGATCAGAAATATATGGATATTGACGGAGACGGAAAGGTGGAAGTTATCAGTGTATGGGGTTCTCAATATGCCGTCCTTGAATTTGTAAAAAGCAACACCCCCAATATCCAATATGAGAAGAAAGTACGGTTTTCAGGGCTTCTGCTTGAAACTAAAGATTCAGAATTTCCGGTATTGTATGGGGATTATAATGGGGACGGCAAGCTTGATTTTGCTATTCCTATCACAGATTATGCTGTAGGAAAGCCTGATGACTGGAGGTTTTATATGGGAACAGAAAAAGGATTTAAGCCTTTCCTGAAGAAAGAATTTTTTACCTATAGAAAGTTACAGAAAGAAATGAACGGCAATTATGCAAAATTTGCCAAACAATACTTCTTTTCTGTTACCGATATGAATAAAGATGGAAAATCCGATATTGTTCAGGTTTTCTCCTACAATCAGAT
>NZ_QNUF01000073.1 GCF_003385455.1 Chryseobacterium rhizosphaerae
TTGTCCCGTCCTGAAATAAGTTGACAATTACTCAACTTATATTATGAAAGATCAAGAATTAAAAAAGGAAAAGCGTACTCAAAGAGATTACAGTATTGGCTTTAAATTACGAATCGTTTCTCAGGTAGAAAACGGCGATTACACTTATAAACAAGCCCAAAAAGAGTATGGAATCCAAGGCAGAAGTACTGTTTTGGTTTGGTTGCGAAGATATGGTAACTTAGAATGGAGTAAACCTAAACTTTATACTATGCACAACTCTAAAGAAACTCCGGCTCAAAAAATTAAGCGTCTAGAAAAAGAATTAGCTGATGAAAAGCTAAAAACCAAGGTTCTTAATACCATGATAGATATCTCAGATAAGCAGTATGGTACCCAAATCAGAAAAAAGTTTTCCTCCCAACAATCTTCCAACTCCACAGACAAGGAGTAAGCATATCGAGGCTGTGTAGATTGTTTGGGATAAGCCGCCAGGCTATTTATCAAAGCAAACAAAGAAGTTTAATTCGTGAAAATGAATTAAAGAAGGTAAGGATATTAATACAAAAAGTACGAATGAAAATGCCTAGACTTGGAACCAGAAAGCTTTATTACCTTCTTAAAGAAGGGTTCAAAAATGAAGGAATCAAAATAGGCAGGGATGCTTTATTTGCTTATTTAAAAAGAGAGAATATGCTGGTGCGTGCTCAAAAAAAATATGTTAAGACAACTTTTTCAAAGCATTGGCTTAGGAAACATCCTAATTTATTGAAAGAATTAAAGATCGAAAAAGCAGAACAGGTTTTCGTAAGCGATATAACCTATGTTAAAACAAGGGAATCTACCTGCTATTTATCTTTAGTAACAGATGCTTACAGCAGAAAAATAATGGGGTATTCATTAAGCTCAAATATGAATACGGAGAATGTGGCCAAAGCCTTAAAGATGGCCGTAAAAAATAGAGTTTCCCATACCCCGTTGATTCATCATTCAGATAGAGGGCTGCAATACTGCTCTGGCTATTACCAGAAGATGCTTAAGAAAAATAGAATAAAACCATCTATGACTGATGGTTATGATTGTTATCAAAATGCTCTGGCAGAAAGAATTAATGGGATATTAAAGCAGGAGTTTCTTTTTTGTAAAACAAAAAATATGCACCACTTAAGTTCATTAATAAAAGAAAGTATTTGGCTTTATAAT
>NZ_QNUF01000074.1 GCF_003385455.1 Chryseobacterium rhizosphaerae
GCTCCCCGTCCTACCAATAATTTTGGTATTTTCCAGGGGCTGGGAGCTTATATGCCCTTAACGATACTCTCTGCAAATAAAGAAGTGCTGCCATCATGGGCTTCAGTGGGTAATTTAAAACAGATTACCCATTCTACGAAAGGGATATCCGAGATTTTTTATGATCCCAATTCAAGCGCTGGCCCCATCACCAGGGTGGTCGAAGAAACAGGTGGTATGGAAGCCCGGTATAACCCCTGTAATGCACAACATAATTATCCTAAGAAATCATTTACGTTTGTTTCCAATGGAAAGCCTATCCATTTTTCTGCATCGGCATCTTATGATCCCGTAGAGGCATGTGGCGAGCCAGATCCAGTAAGGGACAGGCATAGTTTCTCCATCAGGGATGAAACAACGGCAACCGTAGTTTATACAGCTAGTCGTAAGGCATCTGAATATATGGATTCCGAAGCGGGAGGAACCTATTATCCTGTAAATACAGTAGCCGGACATACCTATAAAGTGGAATACAGCGTTGGGGGAACCGGGGCAGTATCCGGAGCAGCTGGTGTTACCTATAATGCCCATGACGTTACAACGTATGAACCTGTATATTTTGGAGGAAGCAGGGTTTCCTCCATCAAAGAATCGGATGTAGAAGGGCATAGCTATACCCGGAAGTTTTATTATAATCCTCTAGCCAATATGGCCAGCACCCAGACTTCGGTTGCCGACTATAACCTGAATTATATAGGAGCAGCGCTGCGTGAAACTTCAAGGTCATGTCTGTCTGGTACATTTCCATCTGTAGATATAGTCAATATCTATACAGCCAGCCAGGACAATTTGGTTCCTAATTTTAACCATAGAAAAAATAAGGTGACCTATACCGATATCACGGAGGTTATAGAAAATAAAAGTGCGGTGGAGAAAAAGTTTAGCTATGTTCCCAATACAGGATATAATATTGGAAGGCCACCTGCGATTTATAATACTGCAGATACCAATTATGGAGAAGAGAAATCTTATTTACTGCTGGAGGAAAACAGCTATCAATATGAAAATTTGGCTTATAAGAAGCAGCTTACGAAAGCTTATAAGTATGATTACAGCCAGCTAAAAAGCCTTAAAAACTATGTCTTTAAAGAAAACTTTGCCTATTTTCCAGATCCTGCCCAGGACCAGCTCCTCAATATATC
>NZ_QNUF01000075.1 GCF_003385455.1 Chryseobacterium rhizosphaerae
TCTACAGAGTCCATGAATACAAATCCCAACTCATTACCCTCACCTCCCTTAGGTACCGGATAGTTCTCATACACAAATAAGCTGCTGAAAATCCTGCGTCCATCATGGTGCAATGCTGCAAGGTTGATGTCACTGTGTGTATTGAGCTCACTTATTCTATTCTGAATCTCTGTGATCTGATCCACAACCCGGCCATCTTCATGGCTCACAATCAATGGCAGCGTGTTGATATATAATCCCGCTGAAGATTCTATCCCATCAACCGGTAAGCTTCTTCCTGAAACCGTTGTCCCTACAACACTCGTCCCTAAACCACTGTAAATACTCAGCTGCTTATGCCACAAGTATTGAAGTACGGCATTCACCGTAAAGCCATGCTCTTTGGTAAAGCTCTTCAATGTATGGTACTGAACACCCTCAATCTGCATTTTTATATGCTGATGATCCTGGATATGACGGTAAGTTCCTAAGTCAATATGACGCTGGTCTTCTTTTACTAAACTGCTCAGATCTTCCTGGTCTTCCAGTAAGCCCATATACGTATTCCAGAACTCTGCACTGTCCTCTTTGTGGGACTGAAGGTACTGCTGGGTCAAAGCATAGGCAGAATCTGCTGCCGGAGAGAGAGCCTCTCCTTTAAGCTGACCCAGGTAATGGTCATGGATGCTATTGAGAATGATAGGCATACTCCAGCCATCCAGAATTGCATGGTGGTTACTGAATAAACAGCTGTAGTGGCTATCTCCTCTTTTGAATAGATACACCCTGAAAAGACTTCCCTGAGTAAGGTCATACACCTCAAAGCGATCTTTCTGTGTGATTTCTCCGATCAGGGTTTCCTGAGCCTCTTTACTCATTCCACTGATATCCTGGTAGCGCCAGTCTACCTCGCCTTCTTTATCAATAACCTGTACGATCTCACCATTCCAGTCAAAACGAAGTCTCAACGACGGATAAGCGGCCTGGGTACGTTTCCAGGAATCTTTTAACTTCTCTTCATTTATTTTACTATGGTAGTCCCAGATCAACTGTACCCTGTAGGCATCATCTTTATCTCCCTGGTTCAACGCATGATACACAAAGCCTTCCTGTAAGCTATTCGCTAAATAAACCCCTTCAATTTCCCCTTTCTCCTGAATACC
>NZ_QNUF01000076.1 GCF_003385455.1 Chryseobacterium rhizosphaerae
CTATAAGATAGGTGTATACTTCACGGAGCTCAGGAAATGTAATGTCTGTTTTTTGAACATTCGAATCTAGCGTACTAAAATATTGTACTGTTTTTTCTTTGTTTTCCAAGCCATCATAGGCTTTCCCTAAACTAAATAATACATAATTGGCATTATTATCATTGATACTGGAAAAATATTGATATGCTTTTAACAGTTCTACTATAGCATTCTTATATTCTTTTTGTTTAAGATTAAATAATCCAGATAGATACTGATACTGACTAATACTGTATTTATTTTTATTTTCAAATGAATATTTTAGTCCTTGCTGGATAAGAATATTTGCGGAGTCTAGTTTGTTAATTTCAATATAACAATTAATAAGATTTATACGTGTTTGATTATGTTCAGACTTAAGAAATTTTTTTTCATTATAGTAATAATACCTGAATATTTTAGCAGCTTCCGAATTTCTACCCATATAACTATTAATATAAGCAATGTTCAGATTGGAATACGCAATTAATTTTTCATCTTTTTGCTCTTTAGCATATTTTAAACTTAAAATATAATTGTCTAATGCGGCTTTTAAATTATTATATTTATAATATAAATTTCCTTTCATTCTGTAGACTAAAGAATAATATTGGCTTCCTTTTACATTTTTTGTAACTAGAGATATGCTGTCAATATATTTCATTGCTTGTGGGAAATCCTCATTAAAATGGATAAGATTATATCCCTCTGCTATTTGAAGATTGTTTTTTTCTTTTTTTGCTTTTTGCAAATAATATTGAGCAATTACTTTAGATTGAAAAACTTTATCATTATCAGAATAGCTGTTAAACTTAATTTTCAGTTCTTCATAATTGTACTCATTTAAAGTATCAACCATATTCTTTTGAGCAAAAAATAAATTACCCAACAATAGAAGGATAGGAAATATAAATCTCATCATTTGGAAATAAGTACAAAAATATAGTTTTTGAGATTAATATATATACAATACAAG
>NZ_QNUF01000077.1 GCF_003385455.1 Chryseobacterium rhizosphaerae
GTATGATTACAGCCAGCTAAAAAGCCTTAAAAACTATGTCTTTAAAGAAAACTTTGCCTATTTTCCAGATCCTGCCCAGGACCAGCTCCTCAATATATCCTATGGGTTTTATGACAATTACTATGGGTTTTACAATCCTACAGAAGTAAAAACTACAGAATATCTGCCGGATAATACTATCATGACTACCACCAGCTTCAGCAGTTATGGTAATCCGAGTCACTATCAGCTAACCTCTTCAAAAACTGTATTTACGGATGGTTCTACTCAGGAGACAAGTTATAGCTATGCTCATGAAAAAGGAAACCCACTGATGATTAGCAAAAATATGATTGGTATTCCATTGGAAACTAAAACGGTGCAAACGGCCAATAATATAACAAAAACCCTTTCCAGAACAGAGACCATTTATCCAACGGTTTTACCACACGTTGCTACTGGAAACCTGGTACTTCCTGTGTCTATTTTAAGTTACGATAATCTAAACAACGCAAATTCTAAAGAGGTCAGTTTTGATAAATATGATGATAGAGGGAACATTCTGCAATACACTGAAAAGGATGGTACTCCAGTGAGTATTGTCTGGGGATATAATAAAACTAAGCCAATTGCAGAGATTGTTGGAGCGACCTATAGCCAGGTTGAAAGCCTTATCTCCGATATTGTGGCAAAATCGAATGAAGATGCTGCTGATCCAACAAAAGAAGCAGCTTTACTTGTAGCACTTGAAAATTTCAAACCGGTAGGTATGGTCACAAAATATACTTACGAT
>NZ_QNUF01000078.1 GCF_003385455.1 Chryseobacterium rhizosphaerae
GTATGATTACAGCCAGCTAAAAAGCCTTAAAAACTATGTCTTTAAAGAAAACTTTGCCTATTTTCCAGATCCTGCCCAGGACCAGCTCCTCAATATATCATATGGGTTTTATGACAACTATTATGGATTTTATAATCCTACGGAAGTAAAAACTACAGAATATCTACCGGATAATTCTGTGGTGACTACCACCAGCTTCAGCAGTTATGGTAATCCGAGCCACTATCAGCTAACCTCTTCAAAAACTGTATTTACGGACGGTTCTACTCAGGAGACAAGCTACCAGTATGCCCATGAAAAAGGAAACCCACTGATGATTAGCAAAAATATGATTGGTATCCCTTTGGAAACCAAAACGATGCAGACGGTGAATAATGTGAGTAAAACCCTTTCCAGAACAGAGACCATTTATCCAACGGTTTTACCACATGTTGCCACTGGAAACCTGGTACTTCCTGTATCTATTTTAAGTTACGATAATCTAAACAACGCAAATTCTAAAGAGGTCAGTTTTGATAAATATGATGATAGAGGGAATATTCTGCAATACACTGAAAAGGATGGTACTCCAGTGAGTATAGTCTGGGGATATAATAAAACTAAGCCAATTGCAGAGGTCGTTGGAGCGACCTATAGTCAGGTTGAAAGCTTTATCTCTGAAATTGTAGCCAAGTCGAATGAAGATGCTGCTGATCCAACAAAAGAAGCAGCTTTACTTGTAGCACTT
>NZ_QNUF01000079.1 GCF_003385455.1 Chryseobacterium rhizosphaerae
GGGACAGTTTGTGCAACGCTGCATTATTACAAGGAAGATGGTAATCCGCTGAATATCGGAGGTCCGATTGGTAATATGACGACTTATGTGCTGGATAACCATATGCGGGCAGTTCCGGTTGGAGCTGTAGGTGAGCTTTATATAGGAGGATCCGGAATTGCACGAGGTTACTTAAACCGTCCGGATTTAACTGAGGAACGTTTCCTTGAAAACCCATTCCAGACGTTATCCCAAAAAGGAAGAGGAGAAAACAACCGTTTATACAAAACGGGAGACTTAGTACGCTGGCTGGCTAATGGCGAGCTGGAATATGTAGGTCGAAATGACTTCCAGGTAAAAATCCGAGGGTACAGAATTGAATTAGGAGAGATTGAGAATACCCTGCTTCATTACCCTGGTATCCGTCAGACCGCAGTATTAGCTAAAGAAAACAAAGCGGGGATGAAATACCTTGCAGGCTATTATGTATCCGATGTTGAGGTTGATTCCAACCTTCTTTCTGAACATCTTTCAGAGAGCTTACCGGAATATATGGTACCGGGTGCTTTTGTACATTTAACAGCCTTGCCCTTAACGATCAATGGAAAGCTTGACAGAAGACAACTTCCTGAACCTGAGTTTACGGGTAGCAAAGATTATATTGCTCCCCAAACTGATCTTCAGGCTAAACTATGCCAGATCTATGGTGATGTTTT
>NZ_QNUF01000080.1 GCF_003385455.1 Chryseobacterium rhizosphaerae
TTCTGATCCTGACCAGATTTTGGTGTTTTCGAATCCATCAGCATACCAGGAAGACTGTGCGGTCTGGTGATAACCGATCATTTTTTTCCCTTGCAGGTTTCCCGTGAGTCCCCTGTACCGAAAGTCCTGCTTTCTGTCTTCCTGTTGGAGTTGGGAAACAGCATATAGCTGGTCTACTCTGCTTAAAGAATAATAAGGATAAAATGCTTTTTTTTCTTTTTTATAAAAACTGGCATTCGTGGTATTATCGGGAATCATTTCCAGATACTTTACCGAGGTAGTCACCCCTCCCTGGGTAATTGAACTTATCCTGGCCAATTCGGAAACCGCGGTAGGACCTTTTATTTTTTTAAGGTATTGTTTCCAGTATAAAAAAACATTGTAATAATTATTTCCAGATTTTATCGGGCTGGTGATAGGGGAAAACAATGTAAGGTCTGTAATATCCGGTGTGCCATATACAGGGCTTTGAAATAGCCAGTTGGCAGTGAAATTTGGTGTTCCGTCAGTCTCAGATCCATTGGCCATTTTTGCACTGACCACATATCCGAAATCTCTATACCCGTTTGCATATAAAGGATTGATCTGATTGTAGGAGAAAACCTGAACAATATCGGATTTTCCATCTTTATTCATATCGGTAACAGAAAAGAAGTATTGTTTGGCAAATTTTGCATAATTG
>NZ_QNUF01000081.1 GCF_003385455.1 Chryseobacterium rhizosphaerae
TTCTGATCCTGACCAGATTTTGGTGTTTTCGAATCCATCAGCATACCAGGAAGACTGTGCGGTCTGGTGATAACCGATCATTTTTTTCCCTTGCAGGTTCCCCGTGAGCCCCCTGTACCGGAAGTCCTGCTTTCTGTCTTCCTGCTGAAGCTGGGAAACAGCATATAGCTGGTCTACTCTGCTTAAAGAATAATAAGGATAAAATGCTTTCTTCTCTTTTTTATAAAAACTGGCATTCGTGGTATTATCCGGAATCATTTCCAGATACTTTACCGAGGTAGTCACCCCTCCCTGGGTAATTGAACTTATCCTGGCCAGTTCGGAAACCGCGGTAGGACCTTTTATTTTTTTAAGGTATTGTTTCCAGTATAAAAAAACATTGTAATAATTATTCCCGGATTTTATCGGGCTGGTGATAGGGGAAAACAATGTAAGGTCTGTAATATCCGGTGTGCCATATACAGGGCTTTGAAATAGCCAGTTAGCAGTGAAATTCGGTGTTCCGTCAGTTTCAGAACCATTGGCCATTTTTGCACTGACCACATATCCGAAATCTCTGTACCCGTTTGCATATAAAGTATTAATCTGATTGTAGGAGAAAACCTGAACAATATCGGATTTTCCATCTTTATTCATATCGGTAACAGAAAAGAAGTATTGTTTGGCAAATTTTGCATAATTG
>NZ_QNUF01000082.1 GCF_003385455.1 Chryseobacterium rhizosphaerae
ATTAAAAAAATTAGCGTATCATAATTAATACGCTAATTCGTTTTTAATATTTAATAGGGAAGCGTTGAAACATCTTCGTCAATTTCTCTTCCTTCATCATCAAATAAAGTATACAAACGTTTCAATTCAGACAATAACATTTCTTCAAAAGAATCCCATTGAACTTTTGATGTTGCATCCCATCTTTCACAACAATGAACAATATTAGTTTCCTTATCTATGTACATCCGTGAGCCGTCCCACTGATAGCTTCCAATAAAAAAAAAGCTATCTTTTGCATTATCGGGACGCTCATATAAATTAGCTGAAATTGGAGAAAAAGGTTGCCTTGAATTTGCTTTAGGATCTCTAGTTAATTGCCTTCTTAATCCATATAAACTTAAAGTCGAAGATAAAATATTTGTACCATTACTATAATTCATTAAAAAATGCTTATACTCGTCTGGAATTGTAGTATGTAGCTCTTTTTCCAATGAAGCTATTTCTTCAATATCTAGTTTTGGATAAATAATGTTTAGATAGGCTTCTGAACCTTTAAATGGTACGTGGCCTATTAGCATAGCACCATCGCTCGAGTTTGCAAGCCCTAAATTTTGGAACTTATAAATAAGTTCATTAATTTCTTTATTATACATGATTAATCTATTTTACGATTTTTTAAT
>NZ_QNUF01000083.1 GCF_003385455.1 Chryseobacterium rhizosphaerae
GGATCAGGTCATTATTATAGTTCTGGATTCCGTCAGTATTCAGGCTCATTCCGGTAGGTTGGTAGACGTTGTCAGGATTGTCAAATTTTATTTTTCCTACCTGGTCATTCTTTAAGATCCTTCCTTTTATATCATAGGTATTCCTGTTGGAAGTCGGTTTTATTCCCGTTACCGGGTTGGTCCAGTTGATAAGACGGTTATTATCATCATAATCAAAGGATTCTATAATATTGAAATTCCCCAGTACTTTTCTGGATCTCAATTCATTTTTGACAGCATTAAAGGTATACTGAATATTGACCAAAGGATCTCCCACATAATTTACATGATTAATTTCCCGAATCATCCCTGTGGCATCATTATAGGTATTTTTTACTTCTGAAGTTCCCAGCATTGCTTTGAGTACCTGTGCTCTGGCATTGGTTTCTTTCAGCTCCCATAACACCTTTCCGGAAATTTGGTCTTTTACCTGGGCAAGCTCCCCGTTCCACGGGTTGTACAGGTTTTCAATAGAGGCCTTTGTTACAGTTCCTGAAGAAAGTAGTTCCTTTTCATAGGAGATTACTTTTCCTTTGCTGTCATAGACTACATTTT
>NZ_QNUF01000084.1 GCF_003385455.1 Chryseobacterium rhizosphaerae
CCAGGTAACAGAAGTTTACTTTAAGTATGACGAGGCCGGGAATCAACGGTACCGGGGTCCTGACTCTGCAGCCAAACAGGCTTCTGAACAATCCAAAACATCTTCTTTATCGGGATCACAGCTGATGGATGAAAAAACATTCTGGGAACAGATTCGTTTGTATCCTGTTCCGGTTAACGATGTTCTAACGATCGACTGGACAGAAAAAGCAGACGGACTCATAGAATCCGTCTCTTTATACCAGCACAGCACCGTCCACTGGAAATTTCAGCAACAGAATTTACCTGACCTTTACAGGCAGCTGAAAATTAATATGACAGGCTATGACTGGGGCGTATATGTACTGCGCTTTACGCTAAAGGACGGAAGGACTTTCAGTAAAAACATCACTAAAAGATAATGCCATGAAATACAATAACAATAAAAGAAAATTATTTTTCTCCATTATAATATCCTGTATTTCAATATTGGGATTTTCACAGACAGGACCGAATTTTCACGATACCAAAGGGGATATCGAGGTTACCAAAGGCGGACAGTTACAATTTACTTTACCTATTGATGTTCCACCG
>NZ_QNUF01000085.1 GCF_003385455.1 Chryseobacterium rhizosphaerae
ACTTACTTATAAATTCACCTATGACCCTCAGGGAAGGTTATTATCTTCTGTAGAGAGCAGCTATGGAAAAACCTACACGCAGAAAGGCATCACCTACGACGATAAAGGAAGAGTGGTTTCTTATGAAAAAGAATTACAGTCTTCGGGAGCTTTAACTAAAGTTATGGTAGAAAACGTATACAGCCCATGGAACGGTGATCTCTACCAGATGAAAGATAAAAGCTCTGGAAAAATTCTCTGGGAACTGAAAGAAGTCAATACCAAAGGGCAGGTAGTAAAAGCCAGTCTGGGTACAACAGCTGTCAGTAATACCTATGATGTTAATGGTTTCCTTACAAACGTTAATCATTCTTCACCGGTAATGGCAGGTATTCTTGAACTCACTTACTCATTCGACGCCATAAAGAATGAGCTGAAGACAAGAGGGACCGGAGGAGATTTCGGTATTACAGAATCTTTTGATTATGATAATAATAACCGACTGATCAACTGGACCAATCCGGTAACAGGACAGAATTCTCAAAATATTTATGATGTTAAAGGAAGAATCATGGAAAATGATCAGGTAG
>NZ_QNUF01000086.1 GCF_003385455.1 Chryseobacterium rhizosphaerae
TGTCTATATCTACCATATCAATCTATTCACAAACCCAAACAGAAAACTATATCCAGTCAAAAACCTGTCTCAATGGGGATTGTACGCAAAAATCAGAAATGATTACTTATTTTGACGGATTGGGAAGAGCCAAGCAGATCATCAATGTAAAAGCCACCACAACGGGAAAAGACCTCGTTACGCCCATTACTTATGATATATTCGGTAGGCAAACCAAAGATATACTGCCGGTTCCCATAGCTACACAAAATTCATCCATCCATTCAGGAGTAACAGATGAAAATACAGCCAACTCCTATTATGGGGCTACCAATGCCTATTCAGAAAAGCAGTTGGAAAACTCACCTTTAGACAGGGTGCTCCAACAAGGACAGGCAGGCGATGTTTGGAAGTTGGGATCAGGACATACTACAAAGTACAAATATGAAAGCAACGCCGGAAATGAAGTAAAACAGTTTGTAACAAGCACATCCATCAATACGGGAGGGAGTGTTTCAAATACAGTTACTTCTATAGCTTTGGCAACTGGCAGTGGTTTTCATAATGCGGGCACA
>NZ_QNUF01000087.1 GCF_003385455.1 Chryseobacterium rhizosphaerae
TCCAGCGGGAGCTCCCTATACTTACAGTGATATTGTTAAAAACAAACTAAGCCAGCAATCCTATAAACCAAGACTTATTAGTATTTCAGAAGATAATAAGAATGTGTCTTTCATTTATGGAAAAGCACGAAATGATTTATTTATCAGCAATGCTGAAAATAATCTTCTGACCTCTATTGAAATAAAAAACGGGAATTCACTGGTAGAAAAATATAACCTGGAATACCAGGACGTACAAGCCCAAAGTGCAGCTACTTATTATGGGATCCCTTCTAATGAAACCTCTACCAGAAACAGGCACTTTCTAAAATCATTGAAAAATGTCACTAAGAATACAAGTACAGATTTCAGCTATTACAGTTTGGAAAAGCTTCCGGCAAGATTTAGTCTGAATGTTGATTACTATGGATATCCCAATAATGCCAGTAATGTTTCCCCTTTTCCAGCTCCCCGTCCTACCAATAATTTTGGTATTTTCCAGGGGCTGGGAGCTTATATGCCCTTAACGATACTCTCTGCAAATAAAGAAGTGCTGCCATCATGG
>NZ_QNUF01000088.1 GCF_003385455.1 Chryseobacterium rhizosphaerae
CACCCATAACGGAGTAGTGTTGAGTATATTCTTATCCGTAATAACAGGACCGCCAGCCAGCTGAAGATGAGTAAGATTGCCCCATGCATCATAATGCCTGCGCTCGAGCGGCTTGCCGCTTAAAGAGCTGATGGCCAGAATACTCCCCAGATAATCCTTATGCAGCAACAGGTAACCACCATTAGTTGCCTCAAAGCTTTTCAAATATACAATATCAGAATCATATGGCGATCCCCCGATATATATAATATGTTTTTCTTTCCCGGTTGTATTGTCCTTTACCACTTCAAAGCTTCCTTCTTCACTGTATAATTTGGTGAATTTCCCGTCACTGCCACCGCTGAAATTCCCTCCATAAGTAACCCTCTGTCTCATAGCAGTAAGCCCATACTGGAAGGCAGCATCCCCTTTTTCACCATCTACGAACACCGGATCATTATTTTCGTTGTATGTAATACTTTGGATCAGGTCATTATTATAGTTCTGGATTCCGTCAGTATTCAGGCTCATTCCGGTAGGTTGGTAGACGTTGTCAGGA
>NZ_QNUF01000089.1 GCF_003385455.1 Chryseobacterium rhizosphaerae
GAGATCACCCTTCCCTGAGGATCATACTTTATCGTGTAGGTATACACTTTTCCATTGGACGTTCCTTTTTTTGAGATAAGTCTTCCTTTATTGTTATAAGCAAAATTGATGTTTTTATCCGTATCGTTTCCTGTAGTTGATTTCTCCACCTGGCTGATCAGCTGGCCCAGGGTATTATACATATATCTCTTCTCTCCTTTAGGGCTTATAATTTTGGACAATGCGCCCATATAACCTTTGTATTCGTACAGGTATGTACCAGTAGAAGGATCTGCTACCTCTATCTTATTTCCCCATTCATCATAGTTTGTGACCACCATATTATCCTCATATTCTGCCTGGACCTGCTGCCCTGCTGCATTGTAAGAGAACTTTACGGTTCCTCCCTTATCTGTAGATACGATAACATTTCCTAAAGCGTCCATCGTCTGAGAAGTTGTCCTTCCGTAGTCTGCCGGATTTGTTTCCTTAACAGTGGTGGTCAATCCTGAGACAATAGTTTCTGTCTGCTTTCCGGTAAATGCCGTAGCT
>NZ_QNUF01000090.1 GCF_003385455.1 Chryseobacterium rhizosphaerae
ATTCCTGCCGGATTGAAGATGATGTCACTCAAAACACCAAAGAACCTCAAAACAAATTTGCGGCCTTTACCCAACAAGGAAATGAGAAAGTAAATTTCCCAAAAGCTTTTGAATATCTCTTTAACCGATATTATGAGCTCAAAGATGCACCTGTAAAAAACAGGAATACAGCAGAAGATTCTCCTTATACAGATTTTCGCTTCCACTCCCAGCTTATGGAAGCGGACAACGGAGACAAGGCAATGCTTTTCCCCGTCATAAAAGGTAATAAAGTAATTGGGCTTATGATAGGACTTTTGGAGAAAGAAGAGACTTATCTCAGGTATTATGAAATAGCTGCTACATATGATCAGTATAGTTTTGCAGTGAATTCTTTTCAGAAGTTAGCAGATAAATATTCAGGAGTAAATAGCAGAGGTATTGTAGGCAGTGGTAGTAATACTGATATCCCTGAAATTATAGTTGGACCTCCGAGAGGTGGGGGAGGAATGTATTTCCCTCCTTACGACGGTGGAGGTGGA
>NZ_QNUF01000091.1 GCF_003385455.1 Chryseobacterium rhizosphaerae
CAAATTTTATAGTGAAGACGGTAGCTTTGAAGTAGTAAAAGACAATAGCATAGGCAAAGAGAAACATATTTTATAC
Organism: Chryseobacterium rhizosphaerae; assembly: GCF_003385455.1. Classification (GTDB taxonomy): domain Bacteria; phylum Bacteroidota; class Bacteroidia; order Flavobacteriales; family Weeksellaceae; genus Chryseobacterium; species Chryseobacterium rhizosphaerae. The sequence continues at coordinate 77 of NZ_QNUF01000091.1, forward strand.
ATTGGTGGCAGTCCTTATGAATCTAATATTGTATATTTGAAAGACTTTGGTCAGATTGTCGGTTCTTATAAATTTCTTCATAAAGACTATATAGGAAGTATTCTTGCCATCAGCGATGAAGTGGGAAACAAGCTTGAGCAGAGACATTATGATGCATGGGGCAGCTTGGTAGCCCTGTCATTTGGAAATGACGGAGCAGTGATCACGGATAAAAACACCATTGATAATTCTGCTTTATTAATAGATAGGGGCTATACCAGCCATGAACATTTTGCGCAGGTGGGAATCATTCATATGAATGGCAGGTTATATGATCCGCTACTCAGAAGGTTCCTGAATGCTGATGAAAATATACAGGATCCTATGAATACCCAAAACTATAATAAGTATGGGTATGTGATGAATAATCCACTGATGTATAATGATCCAAGCGGA
>NZ_QNUF01000092.1 GCF_003385455.1 Chryseobacterium rhizosphaerae
TCGGATTTTATTATCTAATGGTTATTAGAACAGTATACTGATCATCTGTTGAAAATAGTAGACAAAGGTCATCTTTATAATTATCTTCAGTATAAAATTCCATGAATTTTTTCTGGTCACTCATTAATTGTGGGGTAATAATAATCTTCACGGGTGGCTGCCATTCAGCAAATTCATTCTCTGCCCCTTTTTTTTCGGCTAAAGCTTCTTCGTAGGTCATTTGTGATTTTTTAATAGGTTACATATTGTTTATAGTAATCGTTACTACTATTTTTGATTGTCCATCCATTCCTACTGAAAGAAAGGTGTTTGCAGATACGTTTGTTTCGCTAGGTAATTTAATCCTATTTTTTTCTTCTGCCACACTACAAAAGTATAAAGTATTCTCATTTTGTGCAAGTTGGGATTGTTTCTCATCAATGAATTTATACGTTCCGTAAAAATACGGGGATGTAGTTCAAAAAATATTTATTACATTTGGC
>NZ_QNUF01000093.1 GCF_003385455.1 Chryseobacterium rhizosphaerae
TTTTGCTTTGGTAAGATTTGAGATCTTGTATGTAAGATTCCTCTTTCAGTTCCCTTTCGTTATAAACAAACTGTATGGTGTTCATATGAGGTGTATTCATATCCTTGTTGCCACCCCAGCTTATGCTGCTGATCATGGCAACACGGGTTCCCTGGATATAGCTGTATGAAATGTAATTTCCCTGTGGATCTTTCCACTCACTTATATTATACTCAGTTGGAATTCTGGCATCTGCACCACGGCCATACCATGCCTGGGAGCCATCCTCGAAAGTCACTTCCCAATATTCCGGACCATACCATCCGGCAGCAGCTCCTACAGATTTAATCTTGATATTGGAATATTTCTCCGTCACATATTCTGCACCATCCCTGCCATATTCTCCGGATTTTAAAATCAACCTCTGGCCGTTATAGCTGTAATAATCTGAGTAGTTCAGCTGGACTCCCTTTACTTCTTCGG
>NZ_QNUF01000094.1 GCF_003385455.1 Chryseobacterium rhizosphaerae
ATTTCAATTAATCAATCCTTTGCAACCTTATTGATCAAGCTTCTAATTTTTTCTTTGCGTTAAAAAAATATTACTTTACTATTTAAGGACAAGAGGAATTATAAAACGGTTACATAAACATCTGCCAAATCAGCTCAATCTGCGAGAGAAAATTTTAAACAAGTTTAGGCTAAAGCCAATGGATATAATCTAAAAAACAAGCGGGCTAAAGCCCACTCCTATTGAATTTCAAATCTCACTTTGACTTACATTTAAGCAAACACTAATAACACAAATATTTTTGCACGAATACCACAAATACAAACTGCATTAATAGTGTCATCTGTGAAAATATCAGTGTAATTTGTGGTTAAAAAATTGGCTAAATACATCTATCCTATATCACATAAGCTTCATCAGATTAATTTCAATTAATCAATCCTTTGCAACCTTATTGATCAAGCTTCTAATTTTTTCTTTG
>NZ_QNUF01000095.1 GCF_003385455.1 Chryseobacterium rhizosphaerae
AGGGAGTGTTTCAAATACAGTTACTTCTATAGCTTTGGCAACTGGCAGTGGTTTTCATAATGCGGGCACACTGTATAAAAATACGGTAACCGATGAAGACGGAAGCCCTATAGTTCAATTTCAAAATCAGCGTGGGCAAACTTTACTGATCCGAAAAACGGATGGGGTACAAAATGTTGATACATACTATGTTTACAACGAATATGATCAATTAGCCTTTGTAATTCCTCCAAAGGCAGTTCAACAGATAGAGCAGAACAACAATGTAATCAGTCCGGCCATTCTCAATGAACTTTGCTATCAATATCGCTATGACGGGCGGAATCGGCAAGTTGAAAAGAAGCTACCAGGAAAAGGTTGGGAATATACAGTCTATGATAAAGCTGGCAGGCCCATTCTTTCACAGGACATTAACTTACGTGCCCAGGGTAAATGGATGATTACAAAA
>NZ_QNUF01000096.1 GCF_003385455.1 Chryseobacterium rhizosphaerae
CCTCAACTCCTAACTATCAGCCCTTAGCACTCAAGTCTGAACTCTTTTCTATTTTTATAAAGAACAGGTTAAAGCCTGTCCCCACTGAATATCCATATCTGGATAAACTAATTTTTCCAATCAGGAGTCAATTATTGACTATTCACTATTCATTACTCATTAGAACACATATTGAAGTCCAATACTGAGATCCCTACGGGATGACAAGGGAGGGGGAGTATGATAAAGTAATGCCGGACACTGTTAACTGCTAACTATCAACTCTTTTCTATTTTTACAAAGAACGGGCTAAAGCCTATCCCTATTGAATATCCATATCCTGGATAAACAGACTTTTAAACCAGGAGTCAATCATTGACCATTCGCTATTTATAACTTATCACTCCTCATTTATTATTTCTGGGACTCATTTCATTATTCAATAGAAATGGGCTTTAGCC
>NZ_QNUF01000097.1 GCF_003385455.1 Chryseobacterium rhizosphaerae
ATGAGTGTTTGTATTTTAGATTTGCTTTTCCAAGCCTTTATTTCTCGTTCTCTTTTGTATGCCGCAGATTTAGAATCAAAAACTTCATGATAAACGATCATCCAGTCTTTGGCTTTTGCTGTAAATCCTTTATGTTCAGACAGATGTTTTCTTAGCCTTTCCTGTATATCTTCACAAGAATGGCCAATGTAGTAATTTTCTAAAGATTGAGAATAAAGTAGGTAGCAGCAACACATGAAACTAATATAAAACAAAAAACTCACAATAAAAATTGTGAGTTCGTTGTGAGCGCGAAAGGATTCGAACCTTTGACCGTCCCG
>NZ_QNUF01000098.1 GCF_003385455.1 Chryseobacterium rhizosphaerae
TATTTACCAATACATAGACCAGCTTGGAAATGTAAGGGTTTCTTACGGAAGAAACAGCACAGGAGTTCTTGAGATTACAGATGCCAATGATTACTACCCATTCGGGATGAATCATTTAAAAACCGGGAATTCCTATTTTGCGCAAGGCAGCTATAAAAGCAATAAATACAACGGTAAAGAATTACAGGAAACCGGAATGTACAGCTACGGCTGGAGAGAATATATGCCGGATATTGCCAGATGGAATGGTATAGACCAATTAGCAGAAAGTTATTATTCTCATTCTCCTTATGCTTATGTGATGAAT